>JAPZUF010000003.1 GCA_027533395.1 Cyclobacteriaceae bacterium | reverse complement strand
CTAAAATGATTTCTGCATGAGTCCTCAGTAGGAAATTCTTTAATGAAGCTAAGTAAGTTCATAGATCTTAATTTTTATTCAAGATCGTAATACACCCAGACAGCTTATGTCACGTTTAGGTATCTTTGCGGACTAGCAGTTAAAAATATAATCAAATTTAGCTTTTGTATAAAAGGTTAATAACCTCTTACAATTTTTTTCTATTTATCTCCACTAGCAAGAATGTTGTAGGCATTTCATCAGTACCAATTACTGATTGAGTTTGTATGTTAAAAGTAAAACTAAAGAGTTCAGCATTCAAAGCAGGCAATTAGCTTCAGTTCCAGCTGGTTTGGAGCCTATGGCAAAATAATTAATTATGAAGAAATTAAATAAAGGAGAATCCATTATAGCATATAAATGGCTTGATTTTATACCTCACGGTATGGCTTTAATCATTTCAGCTATATTGTTCTTAACATATTATTTTCAATCTGATTCATCAATCAAAGAGACAAAACTTCGATTTCCTACACTAAAATTAGAAGACTCATTAAATGCAAAAATTGCAGAAAAATATTGTCCAAAACATATCCGGTGCAATGGCTCGCCATATTTTATTGTCCTTACTCAAGAAAGAAATATTTCAATTTATTTGGCTAAATTAAACAATCAAGAAAACATAATTTATGAAGAAAAATTACTTTTAAATGGGGATTCACTAGTTAAGAAAAGCAATTCAGATACTTTGTTTATTTATAATTTCAATAATTCAAGAAGAATACTACATAAGTTTATTATTGGTGATAGCTTATGTAACCAAGTTAAAGTTTTACAGAAATAGGCGAACGCTTTTAGGTAATGACATTTATACCGAAATTGCTCAGATCTTTTGTGTTGGATTTTGTGCTGTTCATCTTTTCCAACAACTTAATGTATGTGTATGTTAAAAGCAAAACAAGGAGTTCAGCATTTGAGGCAGGGAGTTAACTTCAGTGATAGATGGGGAATTTTTATACAAATCCCGCAGAAGGTATCTTAATTTTATATTTATAATTCAAATCCTTAGCTATGAAAAAGATCTGCAAATTATTCCTCATAGCTTTATTTGGATTAATGTTTTCTGGATGTCCTGAGGATTTTGAATCTAAAGCAGTTTACATCAAGAATAACTCAAGTAAAAATTTTAGATATATTTCAATTGTTACATTTGATAGCAATGATACTCTTGTCAAAGAGAATGATGTTGACTGGCTTCTTGAAAGAATAGAGACCCCCAGAATTTTAGAACCGGGCGATTCTGTAATAATTTTGGAAATTCTGAAAGATAATTTGATAGACGAAGATTCAAGAATGGATAAGTATATATTTTTTGATGTAGAGTCAATAGAGTTAAATAATTTGTCCAAAGATGAAATAATGGAAACCAATAGAGGTGCAATTGTTTACTTGATTAAGGAGGATTTTGAAGAATATGATAAAATTAATTTTACACTTAAATATCCCAAAGAATAATAGTTTAGTTATCCATAGTTATTTCTAATTTTTAACTAGACTGATCAACATTATAATTATATCAACATTTGGGGCACGGAATCAACTTCCGCGCCTGATTGGGATATAAAAATACGTTTCTAATAATCTCCCAAAGTCTCTTCCAATTGTGCTAATGCTTTTTTCAATTCTTCATCGTTAGGGGCAACACCATGCCATTTGTGTGAGCCCATCATGTAATCAACACCAAAACCCATTTCTGTTTTCATTAAATTCAAAACGGGTTTGCCTTGCTTGGCCAAGCTTTGTGCTTTTTCTATTCCAGCGATTACGGCTTCTATTTTATTGCCTTCAAATTCGTTTACAATCCAACCGAATGCTTCCCACTTGGCTTTTAAATCGAACAGATTCATCACATCCTTTACCGAACCATCAATTTGTTGTCCGTTATAGTCAATAGTGGCAATCAGGTTGTCTATTTTATGATGAGCTGCATACATGGCTGCTTCCCAGATTTGTCCTTCTTGTTGTTCGCCATCGCCCATCAACACATATACAAATCTATCATCAGCATTTAATTTTTTTGTTTGGGCTGCGCCTATGGCTACGCTCAAGCCTTGTCCTAATGAACCTGATGCTACACGAATACCGGGCAAATGTTCGTGCGTTGCAGGATGCCCTTGCAGGCGTGTATTCAAAAAACGAAAAGTAGATAATTCTTTAACAGGAAAATAACCGGCACGTGATAAAGTAGCATACCAAACCGGAGAAATGTGCCCGTTGGATAAGAAGAATAAATCTTCACCTTTCGCATCCATTTCGAAAGATGGATTATGTTTCATAAAATGAAAATACAGCGCCACGAAATACTCCACACAACCCAAAGATCCGCCAGGATGCCCTGATTGACAGGCATGTACCATGCGCACAATGTCTCTTCTGATTTGGGTTGATAATTTTTTTAATTGAGGTATGTCGGCTTGGCTCATGCTGTGTGATTTTATGGTTGCGAAGATGGCCTAAAAATCTAAATTTTCATAGAGGAGGAAGGATGAATAAAAATGCTTTTGACAAGCAATTAGAAAATTTTTCATTCAAAATCTCAATTGGTTAATCTTTGTCTCTATTTTTTTGGGTAAGTTTTAATGCCTGTTATTTATTTAGGTTTGATTATCATTTTTAGATTTTCTGTTAGTTCGGAAAGATACCTATACTAGAATTTCCTTATTCATTCGATTAATTTATTAATTAGGATTCTTACGATTGTCGCTCCAGGGCCGCTGGGCCCCGCATGCTCGCTCAACGCTGAATTCGATCCGCACATACCCGGCCAGACCAAAGATAGAATTAATGCGTTTCGCGAGCATGCTGATTTATTCAATTCGGAAAACTAATTTCCTATTTATGTTTTTATTAAGAAAATTATTAAACAAAGTTGTTTATTGATTTTCAGCATGATGAATAAGTTTAGTGGTAAGCATGAGGACTAGCAGATTAGATTTTTTGATAACTATTTGGAATAAAAAAAGTCCACGATTAAAACCGTAGACTGTTAAATCTTTATACAATCAAACTTATTTTTTCTTTTTAGCAGTTTTTACTGTTTTCTTTTTAACAGTTTTTACTGCTGGCTTTTTTGTTGTAGGTTTCTTCTTCGCTACTTTTTTACCTGTTGCTATACTTGCTTTTTTTTCTGGAGTTTTGGTCGCAGTTTCTTTTTTAGCCGGTGCAGCTTTGGGTTCTGTTTTCAGAATTTGAGCAGCGTGGTTTTTAGTATCTACCTTTTCAATGACTTCTTCAATAACTCCACTTTCATTGATAACATATGTTACACGAGCCGTGCCCATGTATTTTCTTCCATACATAGATTTTTCTACCCAAGTGCCGTAAGCTTCATGCAATTTTCTTTCTGTATCAGCTAAAAGGGTAAAAGGCAATTTTTCTTTGGCAATAAATTTTTGGTGCGATTTCACATCATCAGAACTAATACCTAACACGACAAATCCTTTGGCGATTAAGTCTTTGTAATTGTCGCGTAAGCTGCAAGCCTGGGCTGTACAGCCTGGTGTCATGTCTTTAGGGTAGAAGTAAAGCACAACTTTCTTGCCTTTGAAATCGCTAAGTTTAATGGCTTTGCCAGTATGGTCGGCAACAGAAAAATCTGGTGCTTTTAAACCGGGTTTAAGAAGACTCATAAGGTTATAACTTTTGTTTGAAGGTTTGTTTATTGCCAGCTCTGTCGGTAACTACCAAAACAAATTCTCCTTTTAAAGTAAAACCACTGTTTGGAAAATCAGATTGGATGGTTCCGCTTTTGGCATCAAAATGCATTAACAACCATTGTCCGTTAATGTTTGCTTCAATGTTTCCAATTCCGGATAAATCATCTTTTACTTTAAACCTGGCATTTTTAGCGTGCAAACTAATGAGCTTTATGGTTGGAGGAATCGTATCTTTTAAAACCAGAAATCGACCAAATTCTCTGGTTGAAAAACGGATGTGTTCATTTGTATAAGAGCCACCAACAAAGGTTAACGCATTTCCCGAAATTCTGTACACATGGGTATTGGTTTGCCAAAAAAGGTTGGGGTATTTCCAGGTGATGGTAATGTTTTTATGCAACGGTACGAAGGCATTCCCGACTTCTAAAATTCGGGAGCTGTCTTTTTTAGATTCGATGCTGTGTTGCAAATACAAAGTATCGTAAAGTGAAGCTTTTTCAAATTGAATTTCTGTTTCTTTTCCATAAAAAGTATAGTCGAGCGTTGGAGGAATAGCATCTGCTAGCCGGGTAACATAGCGTACAGCACCACATACCAATGAGTCAGGAAAATTTTTATTCAAATTGATTAAGTATGTGTTATTGAAAGTACCACTGTAAGTTGGTGTAATCTTTTGTTCCTTACCTTTTGCATAAACAGATAAGGTATCATTACCTGTACTTTTTTTGTTTACAACAAATTTTAATGTATGATGAATGTATTCTGCCTGGAAGTTTTCTTTCATGCTGTAATCCAAAGGTAATTTGGTGGATGGTTCAACTCCTTTTATTTTGAATCGCAAATAACTGATATTATTGAAAACATCGCTTAGTTTTACTTCAACATCATATAATTTACCGGCTTCGATATATAGCTTACCGTTATTTTCTTGCTTGGCATAAAAAGGTAAAGCGTTTCCATCATCAATATATAGTTTATAAAATTTGTTGTTACCTGCTCTTAGACTTCTGAAACTGATTAATTGGTTGATAGCACGCGTTTCTGTTAAATTAATTTTATCTATGGCTTGTTTAAAAGATGGTTTGCCGTTTACTGTAACTTCAATAAAGTTTACACCTCCAAAGTACGGACTTCTATAAGCTAATTTATCTTTAGCAGCCAGTTCTAATCCTAACCATCCGTAAGCCAAAACAGGTTGAGCCAATTCATAATCATTTCCTTTTCTAATGGCATAGAATTCTGTTCTGCCAAAGCGTTCATTTACTCTTGCTTCATGATTTAAAGTTAACAAGGCTACTTTTTCTGTATAAGGTGGTAAAGTATCGATTACTTCAGGAAAGTGATACGTAAAAGGGTCAGTAGCTTCATTGTTGGCATTGCGTATGTCGAAATGTAAATGTGGACCAGACGAAGAACCTGTGTTGCCGGCATATGCAATAGTATCACCTTTTTTAAAAACAAATATATTTTCAGGCACAGCCAAATCAATCTCAAATGTCTTTTTTGTGTATTGTTCTTTTTTGATGTAAGCTGCTACTCTCGGATGAAATCTCTGTAAGTGAGCATATACAGAAATGTTACCATCTGTATGTTGCAAATACAACACATTACCATACCCACCGCCACTCATGGCAATTCTGCTGATGTATCCATCGCTTGTCGCATGCACAGGCCAACCTTCTTGGTTGTTCGTGCGAATGTCAATACCACTGTGAAAATGATTGCTCCGTAATTCACCCATTGTTCCGGCTAAGGATGCAGTTTTGCCTGGTTGAATCGGAAAAAGGTATTTCTCCGTTGATTGTGAAAAGGAAGAGATAAAAAAAATGAGTATAAAAAGAACACTCCACAAAAATCTACTGCGCATGATGATAAAGCTATAACAAGAGGATAACGAAATTTATATTCTAAAATTATTTAACCGAGAACTCAAACATTTTTTCTTTCTCCAGAAAACCGGTTAATACATCTCCGGGTTTTACAGCGCTTACACCTTTTGGTGTTCCTGTAAAAATTAAATCGCCTGTACGCAAAGTAAAGTAAGTTGATAAGTAAGCAATAATGTAATCGAAGCTGAACAACATCAAACTTGTATTTCCTTCCTGTTTGTTAACACCATTTACTTGTAAACTAAAATTGATGTTTTTCAAATCTGAGAATTCACTTATGGGTTTAAAAATATCACTAATAGGAGCAGAGCCATTAAAACCTTTGGCAATATCCCAAGGCAGTCCTTTTTCTTTTGCTTTTTGTTGTAAATCTCTGGCTGTGAAATCAACTCCTAAACCAATGGCATCATAATATTTGTGTGCGAATTTTTCTTCAATGTTTTTTCCTTCTTTACAAATGCGTAACACTAATTCTACTTCATGGTGAATGTCTTTCGAAAATTCAGGATGATAGAAGGGTGCGTTGTTGCGCAAGATGGCCGTATCGGGTTTAGTAAAGATGACAGGTTCTGTTGGTCTTTCGTTATTCAGTTCTTGTATATGTTCGGCATAATTACGGCCAACGGCAAAAATTCTCATAGCTATTACTTTTTTAATTCGATAATATACGTTGTGTTTGCTGGAATAGTGATGGATTGATTAAGATTAAATGTTTTCTCACTTACAACTTCTTTACCAAGTTGATAACCCGAAATTCTTTCTTTAAAGCGATCCAGCGCAAGTGTTTTTTCTTGAGTTGTGTTATTGGTAATAACCATAACACTTTCTGCATCTGTATATCTGAAATAAACATACGCACCGTTTTCAGGTACAAAATGCATCAACTTTCCTTCGTGAATAGCTTTGGCATTTTTTCTCCATGTAAAAACTTTACTCAAGTAATTGACTAATTCATTTTCTTCTTGTGTTCTTCCTGTCGAAGTAAAAGCATTGCGTTTGTCTTCTTTCCATCCTCCGGGAAAATCGGCACGTAATGTTCCATGGTTATCACCACTTCCAGGCATTCCTAATTCCATACCATAATATACTTGTGGAATTCCTCTTAGAGTAGCAAGCAACGCAAATCCCATTTTTTGTTTGGCGATATCGCCTTTCATGTTGGTGGCAAATCGCGTAATGTCGTGGTTATCTAAAAAGATAACATTGTTATTCGGCTGCGTGTAGGCAAAGTCTTGTGCTAAAGCATAATAAATTTTAGCCATACCTTCCGCCCAACCATCATTTTGCATTAGACCTGTGTTGATAGCAAAGCATAAAGGGAAATCGGTAATGGATGGTAAGTATCCTTGATAGCCATCGGTGTTTGTTGCATTGGTTTGGTAATAGGAGGTAAGCAAAACGTGTTCTTCCCATACTTCACCCACAATATTAAAATCCGGATATTGATCCATGATGGTTTTTGTCCAACGCGACATAAAGTTTTTCTCAGGATAAGGATGTGTATCTACTCGGATGCCATCCAGCCCTAGATATTCAATCCACCAAATTGTATTTTGAATGAGGTAGGTCGCGAGTCTAGGATTTTCCTGATTCAAATCGGGCATGTGTCTGTCGAACCAACCTTTCTCCATTTTTTCTTTATCGAATTGTGATGCGTGTGGATCGGCTGTTGTTGCCAAGCGATAATTCGATTGAGTGAATGTGTCAAACTGATGAATCCAATTTTTCTCCGGTAAATCTTTGATGAACCAATGTTCGTTGCCACAATGATTGAAAACTAAATCGATAATCATTTTCATGTTGCGTTGGTGACAAAGATCCGTAAGTTTTTTAAAATCTTCGTTGCTGCCAAAGCGTGCATCTACTTTATAAAAATCTGTTATGGCGTATCCGTGGTAAGAAAATTCAGGTTGGTTGTTTTCTGTTAATGGATTTATCCACAAAGCAGTCATTCCTAAATTTTGGATGTAATCTAATTGATTGATGATGCCTTGTATATCGCCACCATGTCTGCTAAAAGGTTTGCTTCGGTTTACACCTTGGTATAATCCTTTGACAGAATCATTGGCAGTATTGCCATTGGCGAAACGATCTGGTGTTATTAAATAAATGGCATCACTGGCATTGAAACCTTTATAAGTAGTTTTACTTCTGCTTTTCAATTCAAATGGAATAGTCTTCTTTAACTTTCCTTCTTTAAAATTAATGTTAACTATACCAGGCTTAACATTATCATCGAGTTTTAAATAAATAAATTGATAGTTGGGATTTTCTACTTGTTCAATTCTACTAATGGAAACTCCCGGATAATTGATTTCTACATTGGCACCACTTAATTCTGTTCCATAAACCAATAACTGAATTTCTTTTTGTTGCAAGCCTGTCCACCAGAAAGCGGGCTCGATGCGTTTAATATCGATTTGCTTTTTTTTCTGTGCGTTGGCAGAAAATAAACTGAGAAAACAAACGATTAAACTGAAGAAACGAATATTGATTTTCATTTGTGCATGTTGGTAAGTTTCAAATTTAGTAGATTTGTTCAACAGAAATTAATGAATCATGATTAAAAGGTTATTATTCTTTGCAACAGCTATGATGTTGTATCACGGATGTGCTACTGTTCCGGTAACAGGTCGCAGTCAATTGAGTTTAGTTTCCAACAGCGAGATTATTCCAATGGCAGCGCAGCAATACGGAGAAGTAATAAAGAAAGGTCCGTTATCCAATAACAAGGAGCAAACTGATTTGGTAAAGCGTGTAGGAGTAAAAATTCAAAAAGCGGTAGAGCAATACATGGCTCAGCAAGGCTTGAGCAGTCAACTTGATGGTTTTGCTTGGGAGTTTAATTTAATTGAAGATGATAAAACTGTAAACGCCTGGTGTATGCCAGGCGGTAAGGTAGCATTTTACACAGCTATACTTCCTATTTGTAAAGATGAAGTTGGTGTTGCAGTTGTAATGGGCCACGAAGTGGCACACGCTATTGCTAACCACGGAAGAGAAAGAATGAGCAATGGTTTGGTACAGCAATTTGGATTGAGTACGTTGAGTGTGGCTATGGGACAAAACCCCGGTTTAACAACACAAATTTTTGCGCAAGCCGTTGGGTATGGTTCTGAATTGGGTATGTTGAGTTTCTCGCGCAAGCACGAATCTGAAGCAGATAAAATCGGATTGATCTTTATGGCAATGGCCGGATACGATCCACAAGAAGCGCCAAAGTTTTGGCAACGCATGTCGGCTTTGAGTGGCGGACAAAAACCACCTGAATTTATGAGCACGCACCCGTCAGACGAAACACGCATTAAAGATTTACAAGCAGCGATGCCCGAGGCATTGAAGTATTACAAGAAATAGTTAGTAATTAAAAAAATCATACAATAAAAAAGTCCACAATTATATTGTGGACTTTTTTGTTTGATTAAAGGAAAAGAATCTTACTTCTTATTAAAATTTCTGAGCTTAATTTCAGTGAGTTTTCTTTTAGTATCAAGAGCGAAATCTCCATTCATCATCCAATCGTAGTAAGATGGTTCTTCGCGTAAAACCTGTGTAACCGGTTTGCCTTTGTGTTTGCCGAAGTTAAAAGTTTCTTCGCCTTTGTTATTCAATACCATTCTTCCGGCAAGGTCAACCATTTCTCCTCCCGACAACTGATGCAACACATCCATGTCGTTTCTAATCTCTCCAATTTTTTTACCCATGCCATCAGTTACATCCATGCCATCGTATCTGGCAACCTGCGCGAGTAAAACTTGCAGAGTTGCCTCTGTATCAGCCTCGGCAGAATGCGAATCTTTCATTTCTTGGTTGATGTAAAATTTGTAAGCAGCAGAAAGAGTGCGTTTTTCCATCAAATGAAAAATTCGTTGTGCATCAATAATTTTTTTTCTGCTGTAATCAAAATCAACACTGGCACGCAAGAATTCTTCTACTAAAACCGGAATATCAAATTTTAAAATATTGAAGCCTGCTAAATCACTTCCCTCAAAAAATTTTGCATACTCTTTGGCTACATCTTTAAAGGTTTGTTTATCGGCCACATCTTTATCGTAGATACCATGTATAGCAGAAGATTCCGCAGGAATAGGAATAGTAGGATTAAGTAAATTAGATTTCTTAATCACTTCTCCATTAGGCATTACTTTTATAACAGCAATCTCAATAATGCGGTCTTGTGTGATGTTGATGCCCGTTGTTTCTAAATCGAAAAAGCACAGGGGATTTTTAAGATTAAGTTTCATGTTAATGTCCTCCGCTTACTGGTTTATCGTAATCAATTCCTTGTGTTTTTAATATTCCTTGAACTTTCCAAGCATAGAAAGCGAGATAAGCAAAGCAGGCTACGCCAACTAAGTAACTCCATTGTATGCCCAACAAACTATCATCGGCAACAACACCTTGTATTAAGCTAATTACACCACCGCCCATAATCATCATGATTAATAAACTGGCGCCTTCGTTAGTATGTTTGCCAAGACCTGCAATGGCTAAGGTAAAAATACAAGGCCAGAGTGTTGCACAGAACAAACCAACACTGATAAAGGCGTACACGCTTACCATGCCATCTGCTAACATACCTACAAACAAAGCAACAATTCCCATTGAGGCAAAAATTAACAATTGTCGTGCAGGGTTTCCTTTACTTAAATAATCGCCTACTATCATGGCCAAAATAACGAAGCCATATATGTAGAAAGGAGTGATATCGTGTTGTGCAATTACGTTTACCAAAAGAAAGAAACCGAAAGCAACATAAGGCATAACGAAGCGTAATACTTTTGCAGCGCCTTCACTTACTCCAAATGCCCCAACGGAAGATGTCCAGCGACCAATCATCATACTTGCCCAGAATAAAGAAACAAAAGGCGCGATTTTATCAGTAGGCGTATTTAAGTTTTGCTTCATGAATTCTGGTAGGTTAGAAGCAGTAGCAACTTCAACGCCCACATATACGAAGATTGCGCCCATTCCTAAAATCAACTGAGGATATTGAAAAACAGATGGTTTATCTTTTCCGCTTGCGTTGTGTTCACTTTCTGCCACTGTTTCTACTTGATTGGGAAGAGAGGAAAATTTGAAGATAACGGCAAATAGGATAAATGCTAATCCTAAAATGAGGTAAGGAGTTTTCACACTGTCTATATCAGCAACAGACTCTGTTCCTCCGACTACACTACCAAAAATCGCGAAGCTTACAATTAGCGGTCCTATGGTTGTGCCCATGTTATTGATACCACCAGCTAAGCTTAAACGTTGCGCGCCTTTTTGTGGATTACCCATGACGATCGCTAAAGGATTGGCAGCAGTTTGTTGCAAGGAGAAACCAAGTCCTACAATAAACAAACCGGCAATCAATAAATTGAAAGAAGCACTTTCGGCAGCCGGATAAAAGAGAAGTGTTCCTAAAGCTGAAATAACTAATCCAATAGCGATTCCATTTTTATAACCTATTCTATTCAAAATGTCGCCACCGGTGGCTTTCGATAAGAAAAAGTAAATCAGTGAACCGACCGTATAGGCCACATAAAAGGCAAAAGAAATCATTTGAGATTGCCATTGTTCTAAATTCAGATTTTCTTTAAAAACCGGAATTAAAATGTCGTTACTGGCAGCTACGAATCCCCAAAAGAAAAAAACGGAAATAAGGGTAAGAAAGGGGAGCAATTTGGTGCTTTCTTGTTTATGGATGTTGCTCATTATTTGGTTTATTGAGTTGTGGTTGTTGTTAAGTTGTGAAAGATATTAATTTTAACCACGCAACAATAATCATTCATCAAAAAGAGAAAAAAATGGAAAGAAAAAATTATAGCAGCGGAGCCAAGTGGGAAGATATCGTTGGTTATTCCAGAGCTGTGCAGGTTGGCGATTTTTTAGAAGTGACAGGAACAGTTGCTGCCAATGAACATGGCGTGGTTGGTAAAGGAGATATGTACCAGCAAACTTTTTATGCATTAGAAAAAATTGCCAAAGTAATTGCGGAAGCAGGCTTTTCTTTAGAAGATGTAGTGCGAACACGCATTTTCGTTACCGACATTAAGCGATGGGAAGAAGTAGCACGCGCTCACAGTTCGTTTTTTAAAACCATCAAACCTTGCACAACCTTACTTGAAGTGAAAGGATTAATCGAACCGGATTACTTGGTTGAGATTGAAGCCAGTGCAATCAGAAGTAATAAAAAGTAATCAGCCTAATTGTTGCAAAGCTTTTTGTGCTACAGTATGTCCAATAGAAAGAGATGATGTTGCAGCAGGAGATGGCGCGTTGCAAACGTTAATCGCTTTTTCTTTTTCAAGAATTAAGAAATCATCAACCAAACCTCCAGTTCGGTCGCAGGCTTGAGCGCGTACGCCTGCTCCACCTTCCACTAAATCTTCTTCCTGAATTTCTGGAATCAATTTTTGTAAAGCTTTAGTAAAAGCCGCCTTAGAAAAAGAGCGATACATTTCCGATAAACCTGTTCGCCAATATTTGCCCATCACTTTCTGAAAACCAGGCCAGGCTAAACTCTCGGCCAATTCGCCTAAATGGATATCTGTCTTTTTGTAACCTTCTCTTCTGAAAGCTAATACTGCATTAGGTCCAGCTTCTACACCACCTTTTTTCATGCGCGTAAAATGTACGCCCAAAAATGGAAAGTTTGGATCGGGCACCGGGTATATTAGGTTCTTTACTAAATATTCTTTTTCTTTTTTCAATTTGTAATATTCACCGCGGAATGGAATAATCTTTACATCCACATCATCGCTTGTGAGTTGTGCAACTTTATCAGAATATAAACCAGCACAATTGATGACCATTTCTGCCAGATGTGTTTGTTTATCGGTTATTACTTCATAGCCAACCGAGCCTTTCTTGATGTCAATCACTTTTTCAGATAACTGAAGCAAACTGCCTTGGTTTTGAATCAACCAAGCATATTTTTCGGCAACCACTTTATAGTCTACAATTCCTGTTTGAGGAACAAAAATGCCGGCAATGCCAGCCACATGTGGTTCGTATTCTTTTAACTCTTCTTGGCGCAAATGTTTTAATCCACCCAAACCATTGGCCACGCCTCTATCTGCGATGTTTTGTAAGGCTTGCAATTCTTTCTCTTCAGTGGCCACAATTATTTTTCCACATAACTCGAAAGGCACTTCATGTGTTCTACAAAAATCTACGAGTCTTTTATAACCATCGATGCAATTATGCGCTTTTAAACTACCTGGTTTATAATAAATCCCGGAATGTATTACACCACTATTATTGCCTGTTTGGTGTTTGGCTACTTCGCTTTCTTTTTCAATAACCAAAACTTTTTTATGGTGAGGAGCACTGCTCAATTCTAAGGCTGTAGCTAGGCCTACTATTCCACCACCCACAATAATACAATCGTATTTCACAATTATTTTTTTGCGAAGTAATAGTGGTTATTCGAGAAATAAAAACCGAAAATTATTTTGTTTTGACAAAGCTCAACGCTTCGGAGTTAAGGCAATAACGTAAACCAGTTGGTTCAGGTCCATCTGGGAATACATGGCCTAAATGTCCACCACATCGGTTGCAGACTACTTCTTCACGAACCATACCATAACTTACATCTTCAACCTTTCTTACTGCTTTATCATTTAAAGGTTGATAAAAACTAGGCCAACCTGTTCCAGATTCAAATTTTGTTTCTGAACTAAACAAAGGTAATTGGCAAGCTGCACAATGATATTGACCTTTCGCATGGTTATCCCAATATTTGCCAGAAAAGGCTCTTTCTGTTCCTTTCTGCCTTAAAATATAAAATTGTGAAGGAGTAAGCAGTTTTTTCCACTCTGCCTCTGTTTTAACAACCTCAAAGCTTTCTTTCTTTTTCTGTTGATTCTGACCTTGTGAGCAAGCTTGCATGGTTATTGCAAACAACACTATTATTAACCCAAATAACTGTTTCATCATGCGCAATATTCTTAAATCAATCGGAGTAGAATTGTCGGTTTTTTTGCAATTCGTCTATTTTTGTTACTTTAAACAGTTAGCAACCAAAAAAGTTGGTGTTTTGTGCCTAAACCCAATTACTTTTGTTAGCTTTTGTTCTAATAAACTACCTATGAAAAGGACTCCTCTCATCCTTGTAATGCTTTTAACCTCAGTTTTGGCTTCAGGTCAAGACTATAAACTACATCCGGTTTACATCTATTCCTTTACAAAGTATGTAATTTGGCCAGATGCCAATAAATCAGGAGATTTTGAAATTTCAGTTTGGGGTGAATCTCCCATCATCAAGGAATTAAACACAATGGCAAGCTTGAAAAAAACACATGACAACCGTGTGATTAAAATTAAAAAGGTCGAATCAATAAACGACATTGGTAAAAGTCATGTCTTGTTTATACCGGCAGCAAAGTCTAAAAACTTAGGTGAGGTACTTGCAAAAGTTGGAAACCAATCTATTCTAATCATAACAGAAGAAACCGGTTTGGCTCAAAAAGGTAGCAACATCAATTTTGTTGTAAAAGATGGAAAACTAGCCTTTGAAATGAATCAAGCAAGCATGGCTAAGCAAAACCTGAAAGCATCAAACGAATTAACCAGACTAGCAATTATCATTTAATTTTTTTTACCTTATAACATGAATAAAAAAGGATTGAGAATTGGAATCGGGCAGAAAATCTTAGGAGGATTTATTATTTTAATAGCCCTCTTTGTTATCAATGCTGCCATCATTTTTTCTATCGGCAACATCATTAATGGTTTGGCAACACAATCTGCGCAAAGCTACAGACCTTCAAAAGATGCACTCAATGAGTTTATCCTCACGGTTACGCGCTCACGCATGTTAATTACCAACTGGGTGTATTTACAAACTAACCAAGATGATAAACAATCCTTATTGCGATTACAGGATTATGAATATCCGGAGTTGAAGGATAAAATCAAGAAATTAATGGGCACTTGGGAAAGCGATAGCCAGCGCATGATGATGGATACTGTTTTCAAAGAATATGATACCCTTCTTCAAATACAAAAAGAAACCATCATTAATAACCTTCAATCATTTGAAAACTACGAAGATCCATTAACCAAGTTATTGGCGGAAGATGCCATTGAAAGTCAGGTAAACCCAAGAACCAGTAACATCATTTCCTTATTGAACAAAGTTGCCAAAGCACAAACTGAAATCAGCAACGAAGCCGATGAAGAAGTGATCAGTTCTGTAGATAATTTGACCAATATAACTTTGTTGTTAGCAGCCGTAACGGTGATTATCGGTTTAGTGAGTGCATTTTTGTTAATGCGCAACATTACAGTTCCTATCAATTTCTTGAAAAATGTTGTAGTTAAGTTAGGCAGAGGTGAGTTGGTAGAAGATAAACAAACTAAAGTTAGCAACGATGAAATAGGAGAGATGTCTATCGCGATGGATAACCTAGTAAGCGGATTAAAAGCTACCACCTTATTTGCTGAAAACATTGGAAATGGAAATTACCAATCTGAGTTTCAACCTTTATCCGAACATGATGTATTGGGCAACGCGCTAATTAACATGAGAAACAACTTAGAAAAAGTTGCAGAAGATGATAAGAAAAGAAACTGGGCTACCGAAGGACTCGCGAAATTTGGTGAGATACTCAGAAGCAATAACTCAGATATTCAAAAACTATCAGAAGAAATTATTTTCAACTTGGTTAAGTACATTAAGGCTAATCAAGGTGCTATTTATATTATCGATGATGATGAAACAGATGGAGAGCAAACCATCTCTATGAAAGCTTGCTATGCTTGGGATAAAAAGAAATACCTTAATCAAAAAATATTTAAAGGAGAAGGTTTAGCCGGACAAGCATGGCAAGAAGGAGACAGTATCTACTTAACAGATGTTCCGCAAAATTATATTAAGATTACGTCAGGTTTAGGTGATGCCAACCCATCTTGTGTTTTAATAACCCCTTTAAAAGTAAATGACCAGGTCTTCGGTGTTGTAGAGTTAGCATCCTTCAATGTTTTACAAGATTTTGAAGTAGAATTTGTGAAGAAAATCGCAGAAAGCATTGCCTCTACCATTAGTTCGGTAAAGGTAAATGCGAGAACGCAACGTTTGCTAGAAGAATCGCAAGAGATGACTGAACAAATGCGCGCACAAGAAGAAGAAATGCGTCAGAACATGGAAGAGTTACAAGCCACGCAAGAAGAGATGGCCAGAAAAGAAAAAGATATGCTCAAGCAAATTAGTGAGTTGAAATCAATTGTAAATAAGTAAACTCAAACCTTTTAAATGCAAAAAAGCTCCGCGACTCGGAGCTTTTTTGTTACCTAAACCTAAACCTATGAGAAGAATTTCTCTACTCAACAGATTTAACGTTTCGGTTTAAAATTAGTTGCACGATGATTTTAAAATTCATTAAAAAGTGCTGAGCGGTTTAACTTGATTTTCAGTGCCTAGTTTTTGAGTTTGCTTTTAAAAGCCTTTTTAAACTTATCTAACTTAGGACTAATTACATAGCTACAATAAGGAGCCGAGCCATTTAAGTTGTAATAATTTTGGTGATAATCTTCAGCAGGGTAAAAAACAGAAGCAGCTGTTATCTCCGTAACAATTGGTTTATCGAAAGCACCAGATTGATCTAATTCATTTTTATAAAAGGTAGCCAATTGTTTTTGCTCTTCATCATGATAAAAAACGGCTGATCGATATTGTGTTCCAACATCTGCACCTTGTCTGTTTAATGTGGTAGGGTCATGTGTATTCCAAAAAATTTCGAGTAAGTCTTTATACGAAACTAATTCAGGATTGAATTTAATTTGGATGGCCTCAGCGTGACCTGTTAAACCGCTACAAACTTCCTTGTAGGTAGGATTTTTAACTTGTCCACCAATATATCCGGAAACTACTTCTTCCACACCTTTTACTTGTAAAAAAATAGCTTCGGTACACCAAAAGCAACCATTGGCGAAAGTGGCAACAGAAAGATTTTTGTTCATAAATGCTTTGTTAGGCTTTTTGTCTTGTTGATTTTGCGCACAAGCTACACTGGTGAGCAAAAAAATAATGGATATGGTACTGCGTATCATATCCAT
The DNA here is from genome assembly GCA_027533395.1 of Cyclobacteriaceae bacterium. Taxonomy (GTDB): domain Bacteria; phylum Bacteroidota; class Bacteroidia; order Cytophagales; family Cyclobacteriaceae; genus Chryseotalea. Next base: position 98,007 of record JAPZUF010000003.1, on the reverse strand, counting down.
TAAACCTAATGCAAGGATTAAAAGTTTATCAAATCCGATAAAACTGAGTTAAAGATCGCTCGATTTGTCGCGTAACATCCATTCTTGCCATTTTTAACATTTCTTGCGAGTCTGGTTGCGGCTCTTGACGTGAGCATCCGTTTCTTACCCTTTCAGGTAATGCGCGTTGATCACCCGAGCATCTAGACCAGGTGCCACTCCACTGACCGTTACCGATATATTCGTTAACCATCAATTGCTTCTCCGTATTTAATTCTTTGATTGTGATTTGAACTAATCCTCGGGCGTTCACTCTTTTTTCGAAAACTGTTGCTTTTCCATAAACTTTATCGTAAACCTTCACTTTCTTGCCACCAATAGTTTTTTCTACTTGAACGCTGTCCGTGTAATTGTTTTCGGAGCGCGAAGTGGTTGGATTAGCTTCATTATAACCCAACACTTCAATTAACATGGTGTGGTGAATAGGAGCTTTTTCATTTTCAGCTTGTTCAGCCGTATAAAATTTAGTAAAAGGTAATCTTAAGTTATTGATGATGGGTTCAACTGTTACCCAATCAGCACGATTTCGGTAGCTGATTTCTTTATACTGAATGCGGAGAGTGGCATTATATTCGGCCTGATGTTGCAATTCAACAACATCCTTATAGCCTTGTTCAAAACTGTTGGTTTCTTGAAACAAATAGTAGGCACGAATAGCATCCGAACGCGTATTTTTCATCATGGCCTGAATGCCAGCTTCATAACTTTCATCCGCGGCCTTTTTTCTTAACTCTCCAATCTCTGTGAATTTGCTTACCGGATTTTTGATGATGCGTAAAGCAGCTGGTGAGGTTTTAACTTGGTCATGTAAAGCATTAATCTGGTTATAATATCCAATAGCTGTTTTCCATTTAAAAGGCGCATCGGAAGCAATGGTGCTAGTGGCTTGTGTCTCTAAAAACTCAATCGCTAATGGGTATGCAAGTTTTAAGGCTTCTTGAGATTTGCTGTTATCTGGTTTTTGCCTTAAACGTTCTATGGCTTGGTTAACGGCCAAAACATAATCGCCTCTTTGGTAAGCTTTTTTGCCTGAACTGCAACTTAAACTAAGTGCAATAAAAATGTATACTAGAAGTCTTTTCATGAACATGATCTCTGAAACGCTTTGCAATTTATGTGCCCAAGTTAGCTAGTTAACCGGAAAGAAATAAACTAAAACATCATCTAAAAGGTTACGCCAATTTCCCCAGGAATGGCCTTCTGGCACTTCTTTCAATTGATAATTGCAAGTGTTTTTATCTAAAATGGATTTCATTTTATCTGTTCCTTCTTTGGTATCATGAATGTTGCCGGTTGTCATCATGATTTTTATCGGTGGATTATCCTGATTGTTGCACAATGAATAGATTTCTGGTTTAAACCAAAAGGCTGGTGATTGTATGGCGCACAAACCGAATACATCTGGTTTAGAAAAAGCAAAATAAGCAGCGGTTAATCCGCCCATTGAGGTTCCTAAAATGCCGCGCTGACTCGCTTGTTTACTTACAGCATAATTTTGCTCAATCTCTGGTATTAGCTCTTGAACAAAAAAGTTGAGGTATTTTTCATTCATGGCCAACTCTTGCATCCTTCTGTTGTTTCCTCGGTTTACCGGTTCGCGGTTGTCAACAAAAACTACAACAAGGGGTTTTATTTTTTTAGATTCTATCAAGAAATCTAAGGTTGTTTGCATGTTGCCCATGTTCTCATGCAAGTATTCGTAGCCATCGGTAACATAAAGAACTGGATAGTTCTGCGAAGTTTGGTAATCAAAAGGTAAATAAACGTTATAAGTAATCTGATAACCTAGTTGATTAGAATTAAATAAAACATCTTTTTTTAGTATGCCTTTTTGTTTAGTAGATTGTTCGAATAAATCATCTGACTTGTAATTAGGCATTCTTATTTCAGAGTTTGGCGAGCCTCCACCAACGCCCGACCATTGTTGATGTGGATTAGCAGGATCTAAAATCCAATTGTTTCCATTGATGACAATCTTATAATCAAGTCTTGCATTGTCGGGAAACTTAGCCTTCCAATACCAAATGTTAGTTCCTTTAATTTTTTGCCCGCTTGTATTCAATTTAAAATCACGGCCCCAACCATTGAAGTCGCCCATCCATGAAATAGTTTGAGCATTTCCTGAATAGAGAAATAATACAGAATCGTTTTCAACAAAAGGAATGTTTCCTTGAAGCGCTAGCTGATGATAAATTTTTTCTGTTTGGCTTGAGTCAGATAAAGATTTATAGATATTGATAAATTTTTCATATTGCTGAGCTGCACACGTTATTGTAGTAGCTAAACAAAGCAAAAGGATTGCAATGCATTTATCCATATCATCAATCAAAATTGTTATTAATTAGCCACATCCTTTACGAAGATAACACTTGCTGCACCTAAAATCATGCACACACCGGAAATAACAAGCATAGAAATAGCATTACCACTAAATAACCCACTGATAATCCATCCGCCTAACAATCCACTTACGATTTGCGGACCTGCAATTGTGAAGTTAAAAATACCCATATAAATGCCCATTTTTTGTTTAGGTAATGCATTTGATAAAATGGCATAAGGCATGGCTAAAATTGCAGCCCAGGCTATACCAACTGCCATCATAGAAAGTAACCAAAATAGACCGCCTTGAGGCACCTGTGCAGTCGTAAATAATAAGTTAACAGTTATTGTGTCACCAGGCTTAAATATTAAAATTGAAATGTATCCTAATCCACCTAAAAGTAATGACAATGAATACACTAATTTTCGGCCAAGCTTATCGGCAATTCGTCCCATGAAACCTGAATAAATAGCGGCAAATAATGAATAAGCAGCAAAAAGTATTCCTACCCAATCGCCAGCACTTCCCATTTTTTGAAGAACATCACTTGGGATTTCGCTCTTATCCATGTTATAGTAGGCCGCATCAATTCCCCATAAGGCTTGACCAACAGCTGGAGTAGTGTAAACCCACATAATATACAAAGCAAACCAAGAAAAGAATTGAACAAGTGCCAATTGTTTCATGGTAGCTGGTGCATCTTTTATCAGCGTTATAATTCTAGTTAAAAAGTTTTCTTTTTTCTCGTCCTTATCCACTTGTGCGGCAATATCATCACCTTGGAAAGACATAAATTGATTGGGTGGATATTCACGCGTAGATATTAGCGTCCATAAAACAGAACCTAATAAAACAGTGCCACCAATATAGAAAGACCAAACAACGGTTGGTGCAACTTCTCCTGGTTTTGAGGCATTATCAAGACCAATAATATTGGTTAAAAGAAAAGGAAGTATAGACCCAATAACTGCTCCAAAATTGATTAACAAAGATTGAACTGAATAGCCTAAATTTCTTTGCTTAACAGGTAACATATCTGCAACTAAGGCACGAAACGGTTGCATAGTAACATTAAAAGCTCCGTCCATCAAGGCGAACATAATTCCGCCAAATACCATTGGCGCAATAAACTTTACAAAAAGTGGCGCATTCGGCATTAAAACCATACCAAGCGTTGCAAAGATGGCACCACCTAAAATGAAAGGTCCTCTTCTTCCAAGCCAATTCCATGTATGGTCGCTGGCTCCACCAATAATTGGTTGAACGATAAGTCCGGTAACTGGTGCGGCTAACCAAAATAGGGAAAGTGAATGAAGATCTGCACCTAGGTCATTTAATATACGGCTAACGTTAGCGTTTTGCAATGCAAATCCAAATTGAACACCTAGAAATCCGAAACTCATATTCCAGATTTGCCAGAACTTTAAACTTGGTTTGATATGTTTGCCATTTTCATTGTTAGTTGAAATAGTAGGGGTGGGCATAGGTTTATTTTTGTGCTGTGAATACTTGTACTGAATAAGGTTGTAATCTAAGGGTTTTATCTGGTAAGACAGAAGAAATTTCGCTGCTTAAAAGCTGATTTTTTTCAATGGTGATGGTAGCTTCAACGTTACTTTTATTGAAGGCAACGACAACCACATCATCAAAATATTTTCTGCTAATAACTAATTGTTGTCCATTTTGATAAAGAATATTAAAATCACCATAAAGCAAAGCCATGTGATTTTTTCTCAATTGGATAAATGTTTTTGTATGCTCAATCGTTTTTTGTTCAAACTGATTTAAGTTTTCAAAAATCATTTGTCTTCTGTTATCCGGATCGTTGCCTCCTGGCATACCTATTTCGTCTCCATAATAGATCACAGGAATGCCAGGGCTCACCAGCATAAACGCTGACAGCAATTTTAATTTCTCATACGCAAGTGTATCCTTAATTTGAATGTTGCGTGTCCAACCGGCACGCTTAGCATCTTCATCGAAACGAACCGAACCATCTGCGTAAGAAATAAACCTGGCTCTGTCTTGGTTGCCTGTTACATTGCCCATTAAATGATGATCACCAAAGTAATTGAGGCTTTCTTCAATTGAGTTTGCCAATCGATTTAAGTCCATGTCATCGCGCGCAAAGGTTGCTACTGCGTCATCATATAAATTAAAATCGAATTGCCCATCAAGCATGCCACTGTTAACGTAGGATGCTACCAACTCACGACTTCCATAGGTTTCACCAATTTGAAAAATACTTTTATTAGGTTGTTGTTTGAGTTGTTGTTTTACTTTTTGAGTGAGCGTTCGCCAGAAAAGTAAATCAATGTGTTTAGAGGCATCATGTCTGAAACCATCTAAATCATAATTTTTTACCCAGAACATGGCAGTATCTGTCATCGGATTAACAACTTCTGCTTTGCTTAAATCTAATGTTGGTAAAAACACATCAAACCATGTAGTTAAGCGTTGGTCATCCCATCTTTCGGTATTGATGCTACCATCTGGTAAATACAAAGAGGTAAACCACTCAGGTTTTGCTTTAACTAGCGGATGCTCTTGATGTACGTGATGGGCAACGTAATCAAGAATAACATTCATATTTTGCTGATGTGCTTCAGCTAACAAAGCTTTGAATTCGTTTTCATTTCCAAAACGATAATCAATTTTTTGTAAAGAAATAGGCCAGTAACCATGATAACCCGAAAAAGTTGTATTAGGATTAGTGTATTTGCCGTAAGCACCTTCAGGATTTTGGGTAATAGGAGAGAGCCAAATCGTGTTGATGCCTAAAGTTTTGAAATAACCATCTTTGATTTTTTGAGTGATACCAGCTAAATCTCCTCCAAAATAATTGGCTTTTGGATGAATACTTTTATCAGCAACAGGTTTATCGTTTATCTTGTTTCCATTATTAAATCGATCAACCATTAAAAAATACAAAACTTGTGCATGCTTGTCTTTGCGGTTAAGTTGACTTGCATTCGCAATTACATTTCCATTTTCCAATGGAATTAAAATTTCGTTTGAAATTCCGGATTCGTTAGCCACCCAGGCACGTATATGAGAACGTTGTTTTTGTTTTGCTTCTTCAGGAATTTCAAAAATAAGTTCCCGCTGATTTTCACTTTTATTCTCTAACTCGAAATTTTCCCAAGTAATTAGATGATTCGTGATGGGTAAAGAACTGTTAAGTTTTATTTTACTTTCAGTAAAACTTTTTGTATCCAAAACTGGGATCTCTTTTTTTTCGACCCCTTGAATGGTCAATAAAGAATTCCATCCTCCTAGACCATTCTCAACGGAGTCCGGATTGTTGGGGTCGCGCATTTCTTTTCCATCTACGACTAAAACGTATTGATACTTGCCGGCAGCTAAGTGAAAATTTGTTGTAAATTCATTATCATTTTTTTTAAAGTTACCCTGATTAACATTCCAGGCATTGAATTCGCCTTTTACCTGCACAGTGTTGGCTTCTCCTTTATAGTTCAATACAATTTGGTATTTATCGGAACGTAAAAGTGGAATAAGGTAAGTTGCATTTTTGCTGATTAGTTTCAGCTTATCTATTCTTGCTTCCAGTTTCCCGGTAACGATGAGGCTATTACCTTTTCGAATTGAGCTTAGACCGGCTGGCAATTCAACATTTTCTAATAAAGAAAAATCTGTTATGTAATCTTCTAATTTAAGGATGGTAGTATCAGGATTCAAAGTAATAGGACTTGCTAAACCATATAACATACCGTTATCTTCCAACGTTTTTTTAGGTTGACAAGCAACTAGTGCTGTAATAAACGATAAAAGGATAAGTTTACCACTGAATGGAAATGTTTTCATAGGATGCAGGTAAAGTGATGAATGGAAGATTTTCGATTTTATAACCTTCGTTAACATGGCCAACCGGATCGAAACTTCTTAAAGGTTCTAAGAAACGGTAGTTCGTATGTTGAAGACTATGTTTATTTTGATTGATTGTTACCTCTTGCAAGTTTTCGAAACCATGAAAGTATACTTTATACGAATTGAATTTACTTAAATATTCTCCCTTACTTTTTTCAATGATAAACGAACGTTGATCAGGGTGGTATTTGAAATTTTGAATTAGGAACTTTCCTTGTTCATATTCAAAACTAATACCATCATCTTCATACCGTTTGAAAGAATTTGATTTTTTTCCCGCGTAAAGGTGAAGTTCAAGCACGTTGCCTGTATCTTTTGAATTGGTGCCTCTTTTCTCTTGCATACACAAGATTGATGATTCTTTAACGAAAACAGGAAGTTTATCGGCTGGGCATTCTACAAAGTTTTCACCTGAAGCATATAGCTTATCGTTATATAGTTCATACCAGTTAACTTCTGGTAAATAAACTTTGGTTAAATCTTTATAGCTTTCAACAGGAGCTACTAATAAAGCATCTCCAAATAAATATTGATTTTGGTATTGATAGACTTTAGCATCAAAAGGGTAGGAGATTGCTAAAGAGCGATTGATGGGTAAGCCACTTTGTGTAGCTTCATAAAACATACTATACAAGTACGGCATTAATCTGTAACGCAGCTTGATATAGTTTCTTGAGATTTCTTCAACTTCTTCGCCAAAGCTCCAAGGTTCGGAATCACGACTGTTAACCATGCTATGCCCTCGGAAGAAAGGTGAAAATGCACCTAACGCAACCCAACGCGTAAACAATTTGGGATTAGCATCACCAACAAAACCACCTACATCATAGCCACAAAATGCAATACCGGCCAAACCCATCGAATTCAACATGCGTGTTCCTAAAATCATGTGTTCATCACTGGCAACATTATCACCCGTCCACACGGCAGCATAACGTTGAATACCGCTAAAACCTGCACGCGTTAAATTAAATGGTCGTTGATTGTTTAATATTTTTTTTGTGCCTTCATAGGTAGCACGAGCCATTTGGAAGCCATATAAATTCCTGCCTCTGCGCATCGTATCTTTTTCTCCTTCAAAATCCATTTCTAAATTTTCAGGAAGTTGATTGCCCCAGGTGGCAATTTCATTCATGTCATTCCAAAATCCTTTGATACCTAGATTAACATAATCAACAAATTTGCTGCCCCACCATGCGCGCGCTTTTGGATTGGTAAAGTCAGGAAAGTGACACCAACCGGGCCATACTTGTGCCGTATAGGGTTCGTTATCTGGATATTTTATAAAGATATTTTGTTTTAAACCATCTTCGTAAGGTTCGTAACCTGGTTCTGTTTTAATCCCCGGATCGCACATGACCACCACTTCGAAACCGCGCGATTGTAATTCCTGAATGAGTTGTTGTGGATTAGTAAAGTGTTGTTTATGCCAGGTAAAAATTTTGTAAGCTTCCATATAATGGATATCCAAAACGATTACATCAGCAGGAATATCTTTTTCTCTGAAAGTATCTGCAACGCTGATTACTTCTTTATCAGGAAAGTAACTATATCTGCATTGTTGATAGCCAATACTCCATAGGGGAGGTAATGGCATGCGACCTGTAAGTTGGGTATAATGTTGAATGATTTCGGCAACACTTTCTCCACCAATAAAATAATAATTTAAATCACCTCCTTCTACCATTATGCTGGAGAAACGATTATTAGAAGCTCCGAAATTGATGAAGGATTTAAAACTATTATCAAGAAATATACCGTATAGAAGTCCGTTATGAATACCAATATAAAATGGAGTAGAACAATACAGTGGATCAGCACCGCTGTGATAAGCAAAATTATCTGTGTTCCAATTCGTGTAACCTTGTCCGCGTCTATCGAGTGGACCGGTTTTTTCTCCCAAACCTATAAAGCGTTCTCCTTCTTGCAAGGTATGGTAAACACTGATTTGATTTTCGTTCCAACAAATGCCGAGAGGGTCGGTTTGTGCTAATATCTGATTTTTAAAGTTTGTATATTTTATTGAACCCGATTTTTTATGTAGTGTTATTGCAAGTGATGGGCTAGCAATTTTTAATTCATTTTCAGACTCCTCTAATTTTAGATTTTGATTCAAAGCCTTTTGCTCAACAACAGCGTAAGAGAAATCTTCAAATTCAGGTTGATGAGTTGCAGTTATTCTTACTATTTTTTCGTCTATAAATTGAATGCGAAGTTTTTTGTTGGTAGCATCAGTGGTTTCAATCGTTGATGGTGAAGTTTTTACTTGCTTGATCTCTTCAATTTTTTGGATAACGGCTCTGTTGAGTTTCCCCATGATATAGGTAATAAATGTTAAAAGTTTTAAGATAGGTCGTTTCTATTGGTGAATTAAATAATTGAGTCAAAAAAAATCAGAAATCGATTGCGGTTATGATTTAAACTGAATTTTAGGATTTAGAATGACTGAGTCTAAAACAAAAAAGTCGCACATTTTTGTGCGACTTTTATTTCACTTCATTAAAAGAAAATTCGATTATCCTTTCTTTAAAGATGATTCTCTAACAATCAATCTTGTTTTAAACAACTTTACTTCTGGTTGTGGTTCTTCTTTCTTCTTAGCTTTTAATTCAATATGTCTGATTAAAATTCTGGCGGCTTCTTGTCCCATTTCAAAGCCAGGTTGGTCAACTGAAGTTAAAGGTGGTTCCATCAAAGCACTTAAAGCCCAGTTACTAAAGCCAACGATGGCAATATCCTGTGGTATCTTGTATCCTTTTTGTTTGATGGCTTGCATGGCACCCATAGCGGATTGATCGTTAGAAGCGAAAATGCCATCTGGTCTGTTTTTTAAACCAATCAACAGTTCACCTGCAGCTCGCCCTTCTTCTGTGGTGCCACTCGGGCATTGAATTAGTAATGACTCGTCTAGTGGCAAGCCTTTCTCTTGTAAGGCTTGTTTGTAGCCTTCTAATCGCTGTTGACTAATAACAAGGTTAGGTGGTCCAACTAAATGCGCGATGCGTTTACAACCTTGTTCAATTAAATGTAAGGTAGCATCTTTCGCACCGGTTAAATCATCTACAACAACTTTGCTGCTGTTGGGTGTATCATAAATGCGATCGAAGAAAACGATTGGCATTCCTTTCGATAAGATATTTTCTATATGATCGAAGTCTGTAGTCTCGCGACTGATAGACATTAACATACCATCTACACGGCTATTGAATAAGGCTTTTAAATCGCTTTTCTCTCTCGATAGTGATTCGTTAGATTGTGTTATGATGATGTTGTAGCCGGCACTATAAGCGACATCTTCAATACCAGAGATAACAGTGCTAAAAAAGAAATGGACAATCTCTGGGATGATGACCCCAATTGTATTGGTTTTGCTAGAACGCAAACTCAAAGCAACAACATTAGGTTGGTAATTGAGCTTTTCAGCTAATTCGTTTACCAGTTTTTTGGTTTCTGGGCTGATATCCGGATGATCTTTTAAAGCACGAGAAACAGTAGAAGGGGAGATTCCAAGTTCTCTTGCAATGTCTTTAATAGTTACTTGATTGTAATTCATGGCCTTAAGTAAGTAAATTTTATGCAATTTGTTGCACAACCGATTGAAATTGATAAAATCAAAGAACCACCAAAATACTTTTGTTTAACGATGAACCATGAAAAAAGGCTGTCGTTGCCGACAGCCCCAAACAATCTAAACTAAGTAAAGACTTTTTGAAAGATAATCTTTAGAGTCCTCCGTAACCTGGATTTTGTTTTAAAAGAGGGTTTGCTGCTAAATCAGTTGCTGGTATAGGGAAAATATTTAAGAACTCATCAGAAGCTTTACCAGCAGCTACGTCACCTTTCCATGGCCATAAGATTTGATTTGGTCCTGAGAACTGACCAAATCTGATCAAATCAATTCTTCTTGTGCCTTCAAAGTATAACTCACGAACACGCTCATCTAAAACGAATTGTAAGTTTAACTGACCTGTAGTGATGTTAGCAGAAGTATTGCCATAAGCACGTTCTCTGATTTCATTAACGTAATCTGTAGCAGTTGCTAAATTACCTCCACCACCGCGTAAGTGCGCTTCTGCATACATGAGGTAAACATCAGCTAAACGGAACATAGGGTAATCAATATCAGCATGGGTATTATTTTTCCCTGGATCTCCTTCGCTTGTTACGTTTTTGAACTTTGGTACCGCTATACCTTGTGCGAAAACTCCTATATCAGAAATCTCTAATGACTGACCATTTGTATAAAAGATGGCTCTTGGATCTTGGGCAACAGGAATTGTTGCACCGCTAAACTTAGCAACCATAGCACTGGTAGTTCTTAAACCTGCCCATGGACCGGTTACTCCATAAATATCTATATCTTCAGTATTTGGTGTTACTAAATCTTCATCATCTTTATTATCTGCCATTCGTCCACCCATTGCGGCATGCACCAAGAACGTTGTACTGCCCCAACTCTGTGATTCAATGCCGTCAGCTGGGAGTGTGAAAATAAACTCAGTATTAGCGGTTGAACCATCTGCATATTGATGGTTGTCAGCCAAAAACAATTCATGGTACGCTGGTGCTAATGAATAACCAGCATTGATGATGTTTTCGCAATCTGCAACAACTTCATCGTAATGGTCTTCACCAACATATACTTCAGCATTCAGGTTTACTTTAGCCCGTAACATCCAAAGTGCGGCACGGTCTGCACGACCATACTCGTTTTGGCGAGGGTCAGCTATTTCAGATTCAATTGCATTTAATTCGGCAATAATGAAATCAAAAATTTGCTTTGGAGTAGCTTGGCTTTGTAAGTCAGCAGTTACTGTTTCGTATAAAATGATATTTCTGAATAAATCTAAAGCATGCCAATAAGCCAAAGCGCGTAAAAATCTTGCCTCTGTTCTGTAGGTAGCAATTTCATCTCTGTCGCTTTGAGGCACGCCTCTTTGGTCCATCAACGAATTGGTAGATTGGTAAAGAAAATCATTCGCATAAGCGATAATTAAAAACAACCTGTAATACATTACACGAACAAATTGATTTTCTGAACTCCAGGAATGAGCGTGTAAATCTCTTATACCAGCATCAGTCCAAGCAATTACAGCTTCATCAGTTGTTAACTCCTGAGCTTTCCAATAAGCGCGGATGTAAGAGGTAAAACCTTCGTCATTAACAAGCGTGATATCAGGTTGCCCGGCAGGTCCTTGTCTTCCCGTTAAAGAGAAAGCACCATAAATCTTTGCCAAATAGCTTCTGTAAGCACTGGCTGATTTAAAGGTTACATTGTCTACCGTTCCATCGGCAGGCAGTAGGTCTAAATCAGTACAGGATGATAATATCAGAACTGTACTCATCATTCCAACAATAATTAACTTTTTCATTGTTCTGTTATTTAAAAATTTGCACTTGCGCCAATGGTAAAGGTTGTATTTCTTGGGTAGGGATTGTTATCAATACCGCCAAAAGACTCCGGTTCAACGCCAGAATAAGGTGTAATGGTTATAGGGTTTTGAACTGTAAAGAAGGCACGTAACCTGCTGATAAAGCTTAGGTCACCAAAATTGTAGCCCACTGTTACGTTATCCACCTTTACAAATGAAGCGTTTTCAACATAATAATCGGAGAACAATTGTCTATTGGTAAAGTTTGTTTCCAAGGCAGAAGCATGGATGTTATTGATCACATTTCCTTCCGTAATTCTTTGGAAAAATCCGCTTGAAGAGGCTAAGTTATTGTAAACATAGTTACCAAAACTTCCTCTGATGGTTGCAGAAAAATCCCAATTTTGATAAGTAACATTTGAGGTTAAACCGAATAAAAACTTTGGTTGTGGCTGCTTAAATGGTCTTAGGTCGTTTTCGTTGATGATACCATCTCCATTTTGGTCAACATACATTTCGAGAGGAGATTGAACACCATCGCGGTTAGGATCAGTTATAAGGCTACCATCTGAGTTTCTTTTGTGTTGATACACAAAGAAGGCATCAATCGGTTCGCCTACTTTTCTGATTTGAATGGTTTGGCCGATGTCACCAGTTATTCCACCACTTCTATATCCCGGAAAGTTATCCAAGTTTACACCTGTTTTGTTATCTAACTTGGTAATTTCATTTTTATTGTAGGAAGTATTGAAACTAAGATCCCATCTGAAGTCTGATCTATCGTAAATAACAGCAGTCGTTACTAATTCAATACCGCGGTTTGTAACGCTACCAATATTGGTTAGCAATTGGTCGTCTGGTACACTTCCTGCAGGAGGTGAGATGGTAAATAATAGTTCATCAACGTTTCTCCTATAATAATCTACAGAAAAAGTAAGTTTGCCGTTTAACATGCTGGCATCGAAACCAACGTTCATGGCTACGTTTTCTTCCCATTGTAAACCATTATCGGCACCATTTGGTGTTAAAGTACCAACATACTCATCACCAAATTGATAATTAGCACCATTTAAACTACCTCTATAGAAAGTTGCATAGAGGTAATCTCCAATTTGTTCGTTACCAGTTACACCATAACTACCTCTGAATTTTAATTCAGTGAATATATTAGTGAGGGGAGAAGCAAAATTTTCTTCAAGGATTCTCCAGCCAAAACCAACTGCTGGGAATAAACCCCATTGGTTATCTGGTCCGAAACGGGTAGAGCCATCACGTCTTAAAGACGCAGTCAATAAATATTTGCCGGCATAATCGTACGTTGCTCTACCAAAGAAAGAAATTAAATAGTTTTCTACATAAGGTGTTGTAACACCTGGATTTTCAGCTGGGTTTTCATCATTATAGAATCTATCAAAATCTCTTCTGAAACTTTGCCATGCATAGCCTAAAGTAACATCAACTTTATGTTTACCAAATTGATTGGCATAATTTCCGAAATATTCGTAAAGAAAATTTTTCCTGATTTCTGCATTCATATCGAATACTTCACCGCTTGTAATTGATCCTCTGGCAATTCTTTCTCGCAAGAATTTACTTCTTCCATCATTATAATCAAAGGCAAAGTTTGCATTGAAATTAAGGCCTTTAACAAATGGAATTTTATATTTTACCTGAAGGTTAGATACATTCCTGAAACCACGGCCACCAGCGGATTGTTGTTCTTGTTCAGCCACCGGATTACCTGTGGCAATTGTGTTATTCCACTGAAAGAAAACCGTATCAGTTTCATCATATATTGACTGAGTAGGATCAAACGAAGCTGCTGCACCAATTACATTGGGGCCAAAAGATTCGCGTGTTCTACTGCTTTTTGTATTCAAAGTTAAAGTAAGGTCGTCATTCAATAACTTGTGTTCTACTTTAGCAGAAAGGTTCCACCTTCTGTGATCAGTATATTTTAGTACGCCTTGTTGATTTAGATAATTTAAAGAAACAAAATAATTCGTTTTTTCGGCACCGCCTGAAACGGAGATATTGTGTTGTGTGTTTATGGCTAGTCGAGAGACTTCTTTTAGCCAATCTGTATTGGAATCACCTAAGTCGCTCAATACTTGAGGTGCTTTAACCCTTACTGCAGAGCGAAATTCAGATGCTGATAATACATCTGGTTTTCTTGCGAAAATAGAAACAGATGCAAAGCCATCATAAGCAATTTTTGCTTTACCTGAAGCACCAGATTTTGTAGTGATGATTACTACACCATTAGCGCCTCTAGCGCCATATATAGCCGTTGCCTGTGCGTCTTTTAAAACGTTAATGCTTGCTATGTCTGAAGGGTTTATAAAGTTTAATGGGTTTCTCGTACCTACGGCACCACCACCGCCTTCAGCTAATACTACTCCGTCAACTACAAATAATGGAGTTTCACCATTAATAGAAACCCCTCTTAAACGAATGCCAGCCCCTCCACCAGGTTCACTTGAAGGTGCAATTTGCAAACCTGCAACTTTACCTGTTATTAATTGATCAGGAGCTGTAATCAGTCCTTTGTTAAATTCTTTTGTTGTTACATTTGTTAAACTTCCGGTTGCATCTTTTTTCTCAATAGTACCATATCCTACCACAACAACTTCGGAAAGTGTTTCAGCATCTATTTCAAGTGGAACATCAATATAAGTTCTTCCACCAATTGGTATTTCAACTGTTTTGTATCCAATAAAAGATACTACGAGTATGCCATCACTGGTTGCGTTAATTGCAAATTCACCATTAAGATCAGTTGTTGCCCCAGTTGTTGTTCCTTTTAGTAAGATGTTAGTACCGGGCAAAGGTTCTTTGGTTTCGCTATCAGTTATTTTGCCTTTAACGGTAAAACTTTGTGCAATCGCGCCAGCGTGAAAGAGCAGCAAAATCAAGAAAGTAACAATACCGTGTTTTAATAAAGGCAACGCGATCTGATAATTCAATTTTAAAAAGTATCGGTTGACCATTTGGTTTAGTTTAGATTTAAAAAAAGCCTGAGCTTGTGCTCAGGCTTTGTAATTTTAGATATTAATTATTTTGCAGGTGATGTTGCAGGAGGAGGATTTACATTAACTGTCCAAGTGTCTCCATCATCGCTTGTTGAGATAATGAACACATAAGTTCCAGCAACCGTTGCATTGAAATTACCACCGACATTTGAGAAATTACCAGTAGATGCTCCAGTGAAAGTTACATCAGCAATTCCTTTATTGAATGACCATGAGTTATTAGTTCTGAATTTGAATTCGCCATTTACTGCGAAAGTTCCTTTCCAGCTGTAGGTATTTCCTGACTTACCTTCGTAGTTTAAATCTACGTCATTATCCCAGTTTCCTGAAGGAGAACCAGTTCCGATAATACCCCAAGCATAATTAGAAGGGTCAAAAGTAATAGGGTCTAATGCTTCAACTAAAGTGACAGCAACTTCTACACCATCTTCTGGAGTCCATTCTATTGAAACTGAATAAACACCATCTGCACCTTCAGCTAAAGAGAAGTTTGATCCACCAGGAGCTAAAGCAGCAAAAGTACCACCAAAGTTGGTGAAAGCTACATAGCCGTTAGTAGGATCATCTTGAGTAACAGTTGGGTCAATTCTTCTTTCGATACCCCAACGGCAGTTGAATCTGATTTTATATTCACCTGGACGAATCTCAACTTCATCTAATGCTAAAGTAACGCCAGTTGCACTAGGAGTACCTTCGAAAGTTAATTCTTGATTAGCGTTGTGTGACCAACCTGCAGGTGTAGCAGCACCGATAATGCTAGCTTTTTCAATCTTGTACACTACGATATCTTCAGTATCCACATCGTACATTACTTTGTAAAAACCATTTGATGGTACGTTAAAGGCTGCTCCATCTTCAGTGAACTCATCCACAAGCGTGAAAGTATTTAAAGTACAATCTGAACCTGTAATTTCAACTTGTTCAGCAGTACCACCGTAAGTTTTGTTTAATTCTTGACCAAGTACACTCACAACATTGTAATTTCCTGCCTCTAGGAAAGTGTAAGTTGCAAAGAACCCAGCTCTGTCTTGTGAACCAAAACCGCTTGCTTCTACTTTTTCAGGTACTAGTTGCTGGCTAGCAACAGGGTCAACACCTGATTTTGTGATGTAAAAACCATCAGCTACAGGAATTGAGCCACCACCGTCAATTGTGTTTTCATCATCGCACGAAATACCAATAGCTGCAACGCTAAGGGCAAGTGCTGAGATAAAAAGTTTAGATGTTCTCATCATAAGTTTAGTTGTTTATTGTTTGTTTTTAGTTTGTGTGAATGTTTTTCACATATGCAATTCACATCATTTAAAGGTCAAAAGCAAGCTAAACTGACAAAAAAAATATCGAAAACGGTTTCGCACACGTTTGCTAAAATAACGTACTGACATAAGTCATTTTGTTTAACGCTTAAAACAGTTTGGCAACGTTTGCGGAAGCGATTGCTGATTTTTAATCTTTAGAAATTCGTTTTACTCGTTTTCCTTTAACTATTTTACAACGTTAAAATATATGTGACTGAATTTATGAAAAGAAGGAAATCTAAAAATGTGTTTTTTACATTGTTTTGTTTAACGATGTGTTTCTTGCAAGAAGCAAATGCGCAGAATATCCCAACAATATCGCCCGCATTTTTTACTCCTAATACAACAATAACGGTCACCTATGATGTAACTGCAACTTCATTAGCTGCATTAAACGATGCATATATATGGGTTTGGATTCCCGGAGCGAATATTGATGCTAAATACAATTTTAATCCTGCTTCAAGTAATGCGTCAACAATTAATGCTAAATTCACTAAGGTTCTTGAAAACGGGAGAACTCTATTTCGAATAACCTTTAAGCCTGCTGATTTTTTCAACACAAGTATAAGTACACAACAACGAATGGGTATGTTGTTGAAAGGTATTGATTGGTCTAATGGTCAAACAAGTGATTATTTATCAGATTTTTGGGATGGAAGTTTTACATTGAAAGTGACTGAGCCAGCAACTCAAAATGTTTTTGTGAATAACGGGCAAACAATTAACATTAAAGCTGAAACGCCTAGCAGCGCAACATTTAAAACATTTGTTGATGGTGTAGAAGTAAATTCTACAAGCAATGCTACTTCTTATAATTATGCTTTGGTCATTAATCAAGCTTCTGGTTCAGCAGAAGTTGTCATTGAAGCTTTTAATGGTTCAGTCACAGAAGATTACTCTTTTCAATACATAATAAGAGGACCCAGCCCTGTTCAATCGAGGCCGGTAGGAGTTAAACCTGGTATCAATTATAATTTATCAGATCATACAAAAGCTACACTTTGTTTATGGGCACCTCAGAAAAACACAGTTTTCGTGCGTGGAGATTTTAATGATTGGTCTATCAGCACTGAATACCAATTAAATAAAGATGGGGAGTACTTTTGGATTGAATTAAATAGTCTTACACCAGGTCAGGAATATGGATTTCAATACATTGTTGACGAAACCATCATTGTAGCCGATCCATATGCAGATAAAATCCTTGATCCTGAAGATTCTGGTATTCCCGCAAGTACTTATCCAAATTTAAAACCTTACCCTAACCAAGCGCTAAGTACGCAATGGTACCAAAACAGGGTTTCAGTTTTACAAACTAACCAAACTCCCTACAGTTGGCAGGTTACCAATTTCCAAAAGCCACCTAAAGAAAAATTGGTTATCTATGAATTACTAATTAGAGATTTTTTTGTTGATGGTAAAAGAAACTATCAAACATTAATAGATAGTATTCAATACTTTAAAAGGCTTGGTATTAATGCTATTCAATTGATGCCTGTTATGGAGTTTAATGGCAATTTAGGTTGGGGGTATAATCCCACTTTTATGTTTGCCCCAGATAAATATTACGGCACGAAAAATAAATTGAAAGAATTTGTAGATGTATGTCATCAAAATGGTATAGCTGTAATTCTGGATATCGCCATGAACCACCAAGACGTTCCCAATACTTACGCTGCCATGTATTTTGATTTCGGTACTAATTTTAGACCAACAGGAAGTAACCCATGGTTTAACCAAACAGCGCGACATCCTTTCAATGTATTCTTTGATATGAACCATGAAAGTTCCTATACCAAATCTTATCTTGATACTGTTAACTACTATTGGTTAAATGAATTTAAAGTAGATGGTTATCGCTTTGATTTATCTAAGGGATTCACGCAAAAGAATACAGGAAGTGATGTTGGCGCTTGGTCGAATTACGATGCAAGCAGGGTGGCTTTGTTAAAAAGAATGGCTGATAAAATCTGGAGTAATTTCCCTGATGCTTATGTGATTCTTGAACATTTAGGTGTAAATAATGAAGAAAAAGAATTAGCAGAATACAGAGCAGCAGAAGGCAAAGGTATGATGCTCTGGGGAAAAATAACGGAGCAGTATAATCAAAACACGATGGGTTATGAAGCTAATTCAAGTTTTAGTAGTGTATTACATACTGTAAGAGGTTGGACAACGCCAGGTTTAATTGGATACATGGAAAGCCATGATGAAGAAAGGTTGATGTATAAAAATATACAATTTGGAAGGACAACAGATAACTACAATGTAAAAGAACTAAATACAGCCTTGAAAAGAATGGAGCCAGCTTATGCCATGTTTTTAACTGTACCGGGCCCTAAAATGATTTGGCAGTTTGGAGAAATTGGTTTCGATTATTCAATTAATAGATGTGAAGATGGATCAGTTAGTGAAAACTGTCGCTTAGCAATTAAACCTGTACCTACCAATTACTATGATGTAGAGGAAAGAACAGTATTACTAGATAAAGTGCAACGTTTGTTAAAGCTTAGAAACACTTATGATGTGTTTACAAACGGTGATGCAAGTTTCCAAAATCCTTCTAGTTTAATGAAGGCGTTAGTCATTAAAAACTCTCCTTACAACAGCAACCCAACTAACTCTGCAGATATGAATGCAGTGATCGTTGCCAACTTCGATGTTGTGTCCAAGTCTCTTGATGTTGTTTTTCCTCATACTGGTTCTTGGTTCGATTTTACCAATGATGGATTCGAGAATGTATTGGAGACTGAAACAAAAACTATTTATTTGGAACCAGGGCAATATCAAATCTTTACGGATGTTTCAATAGATGATGCTATTGTTACAAATGTTGAAAGAGAATTTACAGTTCATTCATCCTTAAAGGTTTATCCTAATCCATCACAAGGCGAGTTTACAATTGAAGGATTACAAAACACACAGCAAATTGAAGTTCTAAATATGGCTGGTCAAAAAGTTAACTTCACCTTTACAGAAAACAATAAAGTAAATCTTGAAGCTGTTCCAGGTTTGTATTTGATTAAAGGAGTAAAAGATGGTAAGAAAGTTATGACGAAAATCATGATTAAGTAATTGCTATCGTATGAACGAACGTTTGCGGGATTTTTCACGAGTGGTTTTGTCTAACGCAAAGCCACTCTTTTTACCTTTGTTTACGCTATGATGAACATGCTCAATCAATCTATACAGGCAGCCATTTTCGATTTAGACGGAGTGATTGTCGACACCGCTAAATATCATTATCTCGCTTGGAAAAGATTGGCAGCTGAATTTAATATCAAACTTACTCATGAAGACAACGAGAAGTTAAAGGGTGTGAGCCGTATGGATTCTCTCGATATTATTTTGGCGATGGGTAATGTCGCTCTTTCTCAACAAGAAAAAGAAAAATTAGCTGATAAAAAGAATGCTTGGTTTATGGAATATGTAAACCAGATGTCTCCAAATGAAATATTACCCGGTGCGAAAGAATTGTTGATAGCGTTAAGAGAAAAAGGCATCAAGATTTCTTTAGGTTCAAGCAGTAAAAATGCGAAAACGGTTTTGCGTTTACTCAACATCGAACATTTATTCGATGCTATTGCCGATGGAACAATGATCACGAAAAGCAAACCTGATCCTGAAATATTTTTTATCGCAGCAGATTTATTGCAAACCAAACCAGCGCATTGCGTTGTTTTTGAAGACGCAGAGGCAGGTGTTGATGCTGCTCTTTCGGCTGGTATGTTTTGTGTAGGTATTGGAGCGCCAACAAGCTTATATAAAGCTCATCAAGTAGTTGCTACACTAGAAAATTTTGAATTCAAATTAAATGCAGTTCAGCCTGCATAACGCTCGATTATATTATGAAGAATTATATCAAACACGATCCCTGGCTCATCATCGAAGAAGGTTTTAAGCCGGAACATAACAGAATATCCGAAAGTATTTTCAGTTTAGGAAATGGTCGCATGGGGCAACGTGCTACTTTTGAAGAAGATTATTCAGGAGATACTCACCAAGGTTCTTATGTGGCCGGTGTTTATTATCCTGATAAAACAAGAGTTGGATGGTGGAAGAATGGATATCCGGAATATTTTGCTAAAGTGTTGAACGCTCCAGCGTGGATTGATATCAAAATCAAAATTAATGGTTTAACGTTAGATCTGGCTAAAGCGCATGTAGCTAATTTCAAGCGAGTGTTAGACATGCAACATGGCATTTTAACACGTAGCTTTGAAGCAACTCTTACTGACGGTAAAAAAGTAAGTGTTGTATCGACTCGTTTTTGCAGCATGGCAGATGGCGAAGTAGGAGCCATACGCTATCAAATTACACCACTTAATTTTGATGCATCCTTCGATATTCTTTTACCGGTTGATGCTGATGTAGTAAACAAAGATTCAAATTACGAGGAGAAATTTTGGACAGAAGTATCAAAATCAGCAGATGGAAGAAAAGCGATTGTTGTTGCCGAAACAAGAAAAACATTTTTTCATGTTGCTACTGGAATTACTTATAAACTAAACGTTGGGGGACAAGAAGTTGGTAAAACTTCAACACCAATTTTAAAGGAGAAGTATGCTGCTATTCCAGTTCAGGCAAATGCGAAGCAAGGAGAAACCTTAAGCATTGAGAAGTTCGCTGTTGTATTATCAAGTGAAAATCATAAGAAAGAAAGTATTGCAAGAGTTTGTGAAGATAAATTAGCTTTTGTTCGCGAAGCTGGTTATGATAAATTGGAAAACGCTCATCGTTCTAATTGGAAACAACGTTGGGAAGTTGCCGACATTACGATTGATGGTGATGTAGCTGCTCAACAAGGCATCCGATTCAACATCTTTCAATTGATGCAAACCTATACCGGTGAGGATGAAAGATTAAACATCGGTCCTAAAGGATTTACTGGAGAAAAATACGGTGGAAGTACTTATTGGGACACAGAGGCATACTGCTTGCCTTTCTATTTAGGAACAGCCGATGAAAAAGTGGCTCGTAATCTTTTAGTATACCGTTATAAGCAATTGCAAAAAGCAATTGAGAACGCTGCTAAATTGGGTTTTACTAATGGTGCTGCCCTATATCCGATGGTTACCATGAATGGAGAGGAATGCCACAACGAATGGGAAATTACTTTCGAAGAAATCCATCGTAATGGTGCAATTGCTTATGCCATTTTTGATTACATCCGTTATACAGGTGAGGAAAGTTATTTAACTGAATATGGTCTTGAAGTTTTAATTGCTATTTCGAGATTTTGGTCACAACGTGTAAACTGGTCTGCGGATAAGCAAAAGTATGTGATGTTAGGCGTAACAGGTCCTAATGAATACGAGAATAATGTAAACAACAATTGGTACACTAATTTAATGGCTACGTGGACACTCGAATACACACAATATGCCATTGATTATGTGAAACAACAGGATAAAGCCAAATACGAAGCTTTATCAAACAAAATAAAATTTAACGAAGCAGAAGAAACCAAACGTTGGTCAGACGTCAGAGAGAAAATGTACTTTCCTTTTGATGAAAACAAAGAAGTTTTCTTACAACAAGACGGATTCCTTGATAAAGAGTTATTAACTGTTAGTCAACTAAGAAAAGAAGACAGACCAATTAATCAAAAGTGGTCGTGGGATAGAATTCTTCGTTCTTGTTTCATTAAACAAGCAGATGTTTTACAAGGTATATACTTCTTAGAAGATCGTTTTAGCTTCGATGAAATCAAACGTAACTTTGATTTTTACGAACCAATGACGGTACACGAATCATCTCTGTCACCTTGTGTACATGTTATTTTAGCTTCTGTATTAGGTTATAAGGAAAAGGCTTACGAAATGTATTTGCGCACCTCTCGCCTTGATTTAGATGATTACAACAACGATACGGAAGATGGTTGCCATATCACGTCAATGGCGGGTACATGGATGAGCGTAATCAAAGGATTTGGTGGTATGCGTGTGAAAGAAGGAAAGTTGTATTTTAATCCATTTTTACCAGATCAATGGAATGCCTATTCATTCCGAGTTGAATTCAGAGGTAGAGTGATAAGCGTAAACGTAAGTCGTGAGCATACTGATATCAAAGTAATTTCTGGAGAACCGCTTGAAATTATTATCGGCCAGGAGAAAGAATTGGCTTAGTTATTTTTGAAATTTTTCAAATCAAATAAAAAGCCCGCGAATTAATTTGCGGGCTTTATTTTTAAGTTCATTTCAGAATTTCTTTCAATTTTTCACAATCAAATCTTTTAAACCGAAAGAAGAGAAGTTTTACTGACCGACTAAAATCCAAGTTTACTTCTTACTTTTTTTAATGTTTGATGAGCAATTACTCGAGCTTTTTCTTCCCCTGTTTCTAATTCTTTATTTAGTGAAGTAAGGTCGTTCATGTACTGATTAAAACGCTCTCTTTCATTTTTATATTTTTCTAAAATCAAACCTAATAAAGCTTGCTTCGCATGGCCATAGCCATAGTTACCAGCGAGATAATTACTGCGCATTTCTTTTCTCTGATTGTCATTAGCTAACAAATTATAAATAGCAAACACATTATCGGTATCCGGATTTTTTGGTTCTTCTAAAGCTTTACTATCCGTAACAATCGACATGATTTGTTTCTTTAATTCTTTTTCAGGCAAAAAAATGTCGATGATATTGCCGTAAGATTTGCTCATTTTTTGTCCATCCGTGCCAGGTATCGTCATTACTTGCTCTTCTATTTTTGCTTCAGGTACAACAAATGTTTCACCATATAGATTATTGAAAGATGTAGCAATATCGCGAGCCATTTCTAAGTGTTGCTTTTGGTCTTTACCAACTGGAACTAGATGAGCATCGTATAGTATAATGTCTGCAGTCATCAACACAGGGTAGGTGAATAGGCCTGCATTTACATCAGCAAGTTTTTCAGATTTATCTTTAAAAGAATGTGCATTAGCCAACATGGGAAATGGCGTAAAACAATTCAAATACCATGTTAACTCACATACTTCAGGAATACGCGATTGTCTGTACAATAAATTTTTCTTTACATCAAAGCCAAAAGCCAACCAAGCAGCGGCAACTGAATTTACATTGTTGATACGAGTGTCAGCATCTTTGATTGTAGTTAAAGAATGTAAATCAGCAATAAAAAAAAGAGATTCATTGCCCGATTGTTCCGATAACTTAATTGCAGGAATGATGGCTCCTAATAAATTGCCTAAATGTGGACTTCCACTGCTTTGTATACCTGTAAGTATTCTTGCCATAAGAACGC
Source organism: Cyclobacteriaceae bacterium (assembly GCA_027533395.1). GTDB lineage: Bacteria > Bacteroidota > Bacteroidia > Cytophagales > Cyclobacteriaceae > Chryseotalea. Next base: position 74,807 of record JAPZUF010000003.1, on the reverse strand, counting down.
AAATAAATGAAAATTCTTTTTAACCACCGCTAGCGAAATTATAATTTGTGTTGATGTGTATCGTTTGGCTTTTATCTTAATTCATGCTAATTAGCGCATTATGAAATGGCAAGTTTTTATTTTTTTAGGTTGGATGATTTCTGTTAGCGTTGTAGCACAAAGAAAAGAAACCATTCAATTTGATAGTAAAGAACATGATTTTGGCATTATAAAAGAGACTGGTGGTTTAGCTGTACATCGCTTCGAGTTCACTAATTTTTCTTTGTTTCCGGTTAAGGTTGTAGCTGTAACAGCTAGCTGTGGTTGCACTTCACCAGATTGGACAAAAGAAGCAATAGAGCCGGGCAAAACTGGAAGCATTACTGCAAGTTTCGATCCTCGAGGTCGCCCCGGCTATTTTAACAAAACCATCGAAGTGAAAACAGATGCTGATGCTAGTTTTTATGTTTTAACGATTAAAGGAACAGTGTCAACGAATGGAGAAGTTGAGAGATTTAAAGAATCAATTGGTTTGTTGCAGTTTATTTCCACAGCTGTTAATATGGGCAGAGTAAAGATGAGCAGTGATTGGCTATACAAAGATTTTGAAATCAGAAACGCAAGTAGAGAAGTGTTATCGATAAAGAATGTAACGTTACCTGCATACATAACCCTTGATTTTTTCCCGAAACAGATTCCTGCAGAATCTCAAGCAGTTTTGCGCGTAGGTTTTAATCCGAAGAAAAAGAATCAATATGGATTTATTCAAGAGAGTATTTCTATTGAAACAAATGAAAAAGAAGAGGTCGTAAAAGCATTAACTTTTTTTGCAACTGTAGAAGAGAACTTTGATAACTTATCTTCTGAAGAAAAAGCAAAATCACCAAGAATTTATGTAGACAATAAAATAGATTTAGGAAATTACAAAGGACAAAATATAAAATCACGATTTGTAGTTACCAATGCCGGCAAAACTCCTTTGAAATTATTGGCAGTACAACCGAATTGTACTTGCATTCAATTCGATTCATTACCTGAAAAAATTGAAGCCGGGAAATCAGTATCGATTTATTTTACTTTTTCTGGAGAACACAGAAAAGGCTCACTTCAAAAGTTTATTACGTTATACACCAATGATCCGAACAAACCTGTTGAACGAGTGATGATTACAGTTTTCTCTGAATAAAAATTAAGTTACCCAATGTAAAGTTTGAGGTTTTACCGGGTTCTCGAATGGTGTTTTATTTTGTTGCGATAAATCCCATTGACGTTTGAGTTCATGGTACCAACGCGCTTGCATATCGGGTTCGCCAATCAACATTAAAGTTGGTTTCGAAGCAAGGCCACGTTTTAATTTTTGAAACACACCTAAATCTTGATGGATGAATTGTTTTCCTAAGTAACGTAAAGGCCACCATAAATAATGAACCAACCCAATCGTAGAATAAAAAATATGATTGAGTTCTGTTTCGTTCTCGTTAATAGGAGTGAGGCAAGTAATAGAGACGATGACGTGCTTACCAACCTGTATATGTTCGAAGCGATTGCCCGGTAATTGAAAATTGATTTCAGTAGAACTTTCTCCCAGCACGCTATATCCTTTAGAATTAGAAGAAGGTTTGTGCCTAACCATTTTAAAACCTTTCTCAAAAGGAGCGAAGTTTTTCTCTTTTAATTTTAATTTTTTTGCCGAGCGCCAATACCAAGATTGATGAACAAACGTAACGTGTGCCGGATCGATCAAACCAATTACTGCATGGTCTATATCTGTTGGCATCGTTACCTTCTCCACAAACAGAAATTTTTCTTCTTTTGGAATTAACAAATCAGGAAAGCTTTCTTCTGCACCTTGTGTTTGCAGTTTGTTTTGTGGAATGTAAATCCAGATGGTATCGTTAACTTCCTTAACCGGATATTGAAATACTTTTATCTTACTTGTGTCGAAAGTTTTATCGGCCATTGCTGGAATGTTGGTACACTTACCTGTACAATCGAATTGCCAACCGTGGTAACAGCATTGTAATTCTTTACCATCAAACCAACCTTCTGATAAGGGAACACCTCTATGTGGGCAGTTATCTTTTAAGGCAAATACTTCTCCTTTTTCATTTCTGCCAAATACAATTTTTTCTCCTGCTATTTCTTTGCCTTGTAATTTTCCTTTTTTAAGAAAAGAACCATGCATGACGAAATACCATAAGTTTTTAAGAATCAGAGATTGTGACATACAATAACAAACCTAAGAATTTGACAAAAATATTTTAATGAGAAACATCAGCCTTTAACGAAAAAGCCCCTTCTGGGGCTTTTGTTAATCTCTGTACATAACTGCTTTAACTGCTTTAATTGTTTTTTCAACGTTAGGTAAAATGGCTTGAATCAAAGTTGGAGCGTAGGGCAGAGGAACGTCATAACTGTTAACGCGTTGGATAGGGGCATCCAAATAATCAAAAGCATGTTTTTGTACATGGTAGGTTATTTCAGTTGCTATGGATGACAAAGGCCAAGCTTCTTCAACCACAACTAATCTATTTGTCTTTTTAACAGATTCTACGACTGTTGCATAATCAATAGGACGAACTGTACGCAAGTCGATTACTTCGCATGAGATATTATCTTTTTCTAATTCAGCGGCAGCAGCTAAAGCTACTTTCATAATTTTACCAAAAGAAACAATGGTTACATCAGAACCTGCTTTCTTAATATCTGCTTTTCCCAGTGGAATCAAATATTCTTCAGCAGGTACATCCATTTTATCGCCATACATCAATTCAGATTCCATGAAGATCACAGGATCGTTATCGCGAATAGAGCTCTTTAATAAACCTTTGGCATCATAAGGATTAGATGGTACAACTACTTTTAAACCGGGTGTGTTGGCATACCAGTTTTCAAAGTTTTGAGAGTGTTGTGCTCCAAGCTGACCTGCATTTCCTGTTGGTCCGCGAAATACTATGGGAACGTTTATCTGTCCTCCAGACATGGAAAGCATTTTAGCAGCAGAGCTTATTACCGGGTCTATGGCAACTAAAGAGAAGTTGAAGGTCATAAACTCAATGATAGGTCTTAAACCGTTCATTGCTGCACCTACTCCAATACCGGCAAAGCCAAGTTCTGCAATGGGTGTATCGATAATGCGCTTTGGGCCAAATTCATCTAACATTCCTTGGCTCACTTTATACGCGCCATTGTACTCAGCTACTTCTTCACCCATTAAAAATACGCTGGAATCTCTGCGCATTTCTTCGCTCATGGCTTCACGAAGTGCTTCACGAAATTGAATTTCTCTCATGTTATATTCAGAAAGGTGTAAAAATAGTATTCGTTAGTGGAGTAAAAAAGCATGTTTCAAAATTATACAAACAAAAAACCCACTCGTTGGAGTGGGTTTTTTGATCAAGATTAATCTAAAATTACTTCAATGCGTTACGGAAAGCTTCATTAGCAAAATACTTAGAGAATTCTAAATCGCTAAGAGCTGCAGCTTTTAAAGCTGGGTCAACTTTTACTGCGCTTGTCAAACTGCTAACCACGTTATCAGCATTACCTAAACGAGCGTGAGCAACAGCTGCTGCATAAAAGGCAATAGCTAAGTTACCATTCTTGGCAGTTGCCTCGTTTAAAGAAGTTACTGCGTTTTGGTAATCTTTATTTAAAATTTGTGCTAAACCTTTGTTGAATAAGTTATCAGCATTGGCAGTAGCAGATGATGTTGAGCTAACTGCATCAGCATATTGAGCTTTAACAATCTCAGCAGCGCCTTTAACGCCATTTACACCACGGCTATCGTCAGTTGCCAAACGCTTGCCTAAAGCCTTTACAGCGTGGTTGTAGGCAGCATAAGCATTGCCTAATAGCATGTGAGTTGAAGCTAGGTTAGCGTGTACTTCACCAGCATCGTTAATTTTAGCAGCTATATCTAATTGAGCTTTGGCTTTATTACCAAGTTCGCTGGCGCGGCTAGGGTTTTCGATGGCTTGTGCAATATAAACAGCAGCTAAGTTGTTGTGAGCATTCCAGTTGGTGCCTTTTTTAGTGGCAGCTTCGTAGATAGCGGCTTTTTCATCTAAGGATGGAGTGAGCGTAGCAGCATACATCATTTCTTCGAAAGATAGTGTATCAGCTTTCATCGTACCTTGAGTGATTTGCTTTGCCAATACAGAGATTTCTGCATCTGTTTTTTTATCCTTAATGGTTAGGATTTCAGTTTTAGCTGCACGTAAACCAGGATAAACATCTTTGAAAACTTTCTTGTATGAAGCTAACTTCTTTAATTGTTTTTCTTGGTCTTCGAAAGAACCACCATTATTTAGGATGTTCAAGTAAGCAGATTTCTCTTCAGAAGAAACTCCTTCATAAGAAGCTAAAGCATTTTTAAACTCTGTCCAATCTTCAACCACAGGCTTTAAGATAAATTGGATTGAATCAGCTTTTCCTTTGTAATCATATTTCTTCATTTGAGCGCGGTAGAATTTTTCAATTGCCTGAGCACGCTCTTCAGATAATTTTTTATTGATTCTTTCAGCACCTTCAGGTGAGTGGGTACCTGTGATGGTAACAGTTTTAGTTACATTTTTAGAAGCAATGAATGCATCTAATTGCTTTCCTTTTTCAGCTTTCAATTCTGATTTGCGCAACTCTGAACGACCTTGCTCAAAATTGAAATCTGGTATGATGACAGGGATAATTTCTTCTTGGTTGTTGTAACCATGAGCAGCGTAAGCAGCGTGGTAAACAGGTTTCACTAATTTTGAAGTAGTGATAATACCTGTGGCAACTTGCATACGTGGAGTAGTCTTAGACTTAGTTCCTTTAGCTGCTACACCTTCAATTTCAACTAAACCAGACTTCATAGCCGGCTGGTATGGGAAAGAGAAAGATTTGGTAACTTTTGGTTGTTCAGTTTTAGCGTTAGGATAGTCTTCTGCTTTTAAAACAACAGGAGTTAATGCTAATTCTTGTTCAGTGTATTTGTAGAAAGGATTGACAGTATAGGTGGTTCCTTTCTTAAGCATCTTAACAGGTAAGTTTGCAGCCATATCGAAAGCTACAGTGTCTTTGTGAACTTCCAACGGATTGGGAGTTACTGTTAATTGCTGTTCTTTAGCCTTCTTTATCATTTGTGGCAGGGTACAGCCTGCAATGCTCAAGGAAGCCAAAATCAATAGTGAGTAAACTAGTTTTCTCATTTGTTTTGTTTTTGGTTTGTTTTTTCAGGTATCAAATATTCGTTTGATGTAATTTTGGTGCAATATTAGTTAAAAAAATGTGATTTTGCGGTTTTTTACCACTCATAACACATTAAGTTTAGATTCTTAATAACTTTTTAACGACAAATTGCATTTATATAAGATGAAACCAACCAATACGCTTATGAATCACCTTATAGAAAGGTTGCAATTCTTATGGGAAGCTAATTTTTTTGGAGTTTGCCACAGATTAGGTGAGAAACTTGGAGTTGCTACTTGGAGTATACGTTTGTTTTTTATCTATGCTTCTTTTGTTGCTTATGGCTCGCCCATCATTATTTATTTGGTTTTGGCTTCCATTATGAACATTAGAAAATACCAGCGTAAACGCGGACCGATTTGGGATTTCTAATTAAATGAGGTAAAAGTTTTTTTACCTAACAAGTAGTAGGCAAAAACAATCGAGAATGGTTTTCTTTTAGATAATAATAAATAGTTGGATTTATTATTTTTTCTTTTTTTAATAGTACGTTTCAACCTTTTGCAAAAATCTATGTGTGCTTGAAGTATAGCGAGAGAATGGTTGGCTTGATTGCTAACTATAAATTTAAAAGCGGCTAACCAATCAAGTATTATTCTAATAGGTAGAATAAAGAAAAGTTCCCATCGACTTAAATTCTTCACGAGCAATTCCAAACCATTTCTAAAGTTGAGGTAAGTTTTACTCGGATTGATTTTTGAGAGTGTTCCGCCTCCAACGTGATATACAGTACTTTGTGGTTGTACAGCAACATGATAGCCCATTCTTTGCAATCGCCAGCATAAATCGATTTCTTCCATATGGGCGAAAAAATCTTCATCTAACCCGCCTGCATTTTCATACAATTCTTTTCTTATTAATAGACATGCGCCACTTGCCCAAAAGCAATTGATTGGAAAATTGTATTGACCCTTATCTTCTTCAATTGTTTCCAATACGCGCCCTCTACAAAATGGATAACCTAAGACATCGATAAATCCACCTGATGCTCCGGCATAATCAAATTTATTTTTATGCTGTTGTGATAATATTTTTGGTTGGAGTGCAGCCAACTTAGTGTCGAGGTTAATCTGATTAACCAGCGGCAATAACCAATCTTTAGTTACCTCAACATCTGAGTTAAGTAAAACAATCCATGGTTTATCGATGTATTTTATTCCTTTGTTATATCCACCACAAAAACCGAAATTCTCATTTAGTTTAATCAGTTTTACCGAAGGAAAAGATTGTTCTATGCAGATAACAGATTCATCGGTTGATGCATTATCGATGACGATGATTTCAGCATGATTTGAAAATTGAATTACTGAAGGAAGAAACCGACGAAGGAACTGCTCTCCATTATAATTCAAAATGGCAATAGCAATTTCCTTAGTTGTTATGGTTTGATTCATTAACCAAATAAATTGGTTAAATCCATTCCCGGAATATTGGGCAATAATCCTTCCGTACTTTTCTTTAGTTGTTCTTTGGCTTGAACTTCAGCTTCTTCATTGGCTTTATTAACAGCTGCCACAATCAAGTCTTGTAGAATTTGTTTATCAGACTCTTTTAATAGGGAGGGATCAATTTCAATGGAAACAATATGCTTTTTTCCATTAACAGTTGCCTTCACCATTCCGGCTCCGGATTCAGCTGAAATTTTAAGGTGAACTAAATTATCTTGCGCTTGCTTAAGTCGGGCTTGAATGTCTTTCATCTTTCCCAACATGTTCATCATATCAAACATACTCATCGTTTTTAGTCTCGCGAAAGTAATACAATTGAGCCGGATCGAGTGGAAGTTCTTCCGGCTTCATCTACAATTTCTGCTGAAAAAACATAAGTTCCTTCCGGTTGTGTTTTACCTTTAAATGTTCCGTCCCAAGCTTCATCAATGTTGCTGGCTGTAAAAAGTAATTCACCCCAACGGTTAAAAATTTTCATTCGAAATTCTCGAATGTATTTTCCAAAGACCCGGAATGAATCATTCAGGTTATCACCATTAGGTGTAAAGGCTCGTGGGTAATATATGTTGGGTGCTTTTATGAATGTGATTTCATTAGAACTTACTTCTGTCAATGATGCTTCGTTTGGTATTCCATAAATTCTATATTTGATTACCTGTGACACTTCATCATCAAAATCAGTGAATGACAAAGTATTTCCTTTATCGAACTGATCTAATAAATTCCCATTAGCATTATACTTTTCAATTCTATAAGTCGCTATTCCATTTTGATATCCTGAATAGGAATTCCAATTGAGGTTTACAGTATTTTGGTCATTTAAATTGCCGCTAACGATGATTGGGCAAGCAGAAGTTATAATATCGGCAGTAGCTTCACAATCGTTCTTATAGTTGATACTATAGCAAGTTGATTCAGCGAGATTAAAACTATTATCAGTAAAATTTTCAAGTGCAACACTCGTAAATAAAAAAGGTGAACCTGCATCAATCGTTTTAAAGATGGAATAGGTTAAGGCTTGCGTTTGATCGGGCCATGTTAAGGTGGGAACAGTTGCATCATTAAAGCTGGCGGCTATGTTGATGATAGCAGGTGGTTTTTGTGTATTAAAACTAACCACAGATTTACTTAAACTTTTTACAGAAGCAACCGTGTATTGAGCTTCAACTGTGTAGGTATATGTTTCTTTGCAAATGATATCTACATCATTAAATTGATTGGTTCCGGAGGGTAAACCAGTAATACCTAATGTATTTTTTGAGACGGAATAGGTATTGACGTTTGCATTATTTGTAATCCAGTTCAATTGATTAGATCCATCATTTGCTGTTGCATTTAGAATGATGGAGCAAACAGATGCAGAGTTAGTTAAAGCATTGGTGCAAGCATCAATCAACGTTGTTCTAAAGCAATAATAACTTGAATTATTATTTAAGCCTGTTGGTGTAACTGATGAATTATTGTAAATAGTTTGCAAGGGTTGAAATCCTGTGTTGTTGTTCGTTGCAATTTCTAATCGAGCGAGTGTATTAGTAGCTAAATTATAATCAACTTTGATATCAGTATCGTTTATAGATTCTAGTGCTGTAATAAATGGCGGAGTTAGGGCAAGGGTAGCAGTAAAATTTTTGGTTGCGTCTGCACAATTATTTTTAGCAATTGTTCCGTCATTGTTCAATACAAGTCCTCTAACTGCTATAGTATAATTACCTGAAGATGAAAAGGTATGATTGTGTCTTCCTAAAGACCCCTTTGGAACAGTGGTTATTGTACCATCGCTATAGGTAATCTGATACCTGTCGTATTGCGTATCTGTAACCCGAACTTGTACGCCATCGTTGGCACAAGAATATACATCAAAATTAGGTTGATTGTTTGGTAAGACAGTGATGGTTACTCTTTCAGGCGGATTGGTTCCTTGTCCTTGGTAACCAACGGTTATAGTATAGGTTCCAGGTGTTGTAAAAGTGATAGGAAAATTTAATGGATTTGTAATATTGGTAGAAGTAAAATCAGTTATACCATCTCCTTCCTTATCAATTACACATGGTGTATTACCGGCACCTTCTTGGCAAAAGCCAGCTTGTAAACTCGTAAAAATAACAGTTAGCGGAGCACATCCTTTTACCTCGTCAACCCTGAATGAGCCGTTGGGTACACTTATTTTGGGTTGAGCACTCAAGCCTAAAACAAAAAGAATGAAAGTAAGGAATAGAATTAACCTCATAGTTCAGGTAAGTTTTCTGATTGAAGAAATTCTTTACTTTTCATAATATCATCATGCAATAATCTGTCTTCTTGTAAAAACGTAACCTTCTCTCTGAAATTGCTTAACCAGGGTTCTAAAACAGGTGATGTTTTCAATGGCCTTCTGAATTGAATAGCTTGTGCTGCGGTTAGCAATTCAATAGCGAAAATGGTATAAAGGTTCTCAACTACTTTAAACAGTTTTGTAGCTGCATTGGCTCCCATGCTTACATGATCCTCTTGTCCATTGCTAGAAACTATTGAATCGGCAGAGGCTGGCGTACACAATTGCTTGTTTTGGCTTACAATCGATGCTGCCGTGTATTGCGGAATCATCATGCCGGAATTAATTCCCGGGTTGGCCACTAAATAATGAGGTATGTCGCGTGAACCTGATATGAGTTGGTAGGTTCTTCTTTCAGAAATATTTCCTAATTCGGATAACGCCAAAGCAAGGTAATCCATCGGCAAAGCTAGTAGCTGACCGTGAAAATTTCCACCAGAAATAATTGCATCTTCAGATGGAAATATAATTGGGTTATCGGTAACAGCATTACATTCTTGTAAGATTACTTGACTTACATGTTCAATTGCCTGCAAACTAGCTCCGTGTACTTGCGGTATACAACGGAAAGAGTAGGGGTCTTGCACATGTTTTTTCTTTTGTTTAATCAACTCGCTTCCTTGTAAAATTTCGCGAATGCTTTTCGCAACTTGTATCTGACCGTTGTGTGGTCTTACTTGTTGCAGTTTATCATCAAAAGCTTCAATGCGCCCATCAAAAGCATCTAATGAAAGTGCGCCAATTAAATTAGCTAAAGAAAGTAAACGTTTTGCATGCAGAACAGCGTGAAGTCCATAAGCACTCATGAACTGAGTACCATTTAAAAGGGCTAGTCCTTCTTTCGATTGTAAATGAAGCGAAGTCCAACCAAATTGTTTATTGATTTCTGTAGATGGTTTAATTTCTTGTTGATAAAAAACAATTCCTTCATTAATGAGTGGAAGAGATAAATGCGCAAGAGGTGCCAAATCGCCAGATGCACCTAATGAACCTTGTTGGTAAACAATTGGATAAATCTCATGATTAAAATATTCAATTAATCTTTCTACTGTTTCTACTTGTACACCTGAGTTGCCATACGATAAAGATTGAATTTTAAGGAAAAGCATCAACCTTACGATTTCAGGCGGTACTTGTTCACCTGTGCCACAAGCATGTGATTTCACGAGGTTTTCTTGTAATTGTTCTAATTGATGAGCTGAAATATTTCTATTGTATAATGAACCAAATCCTGTATTGATTCCATAGATGGGTTCAGTAGTTGATTTTATTTTTTCATTTAAATAGTTTCGGCAAGCTGCAATAGCTTGTTTAGATTCATTAGATAAATTTAGCTTTACATTTTTATTAAAAGCGATTTCCTTTAGAACTGAAAGGTCGAGTATTTTCTTATTGATGGTATGCTGCATAATCAACATTAAGAATGTTTCAACTCGTGAATCAAAGCTTCCATATCTAATATAGATTGTTCTCCACTCTCTAGATTTTTTAGCGCAAGTTTATTTTGCTTTCGTTCTTCTTCCCCAATGATTATCGCATATGGAATTTGTTTTTTGTTAGCATAATCCAGCTGCTTTTTAATCTTGGCGAAGTCGGGATACAGTTCCGCAGCGATGCCTTGCTTTCTGATACTCGCCACAACTCCATACGCAAATTGCATACTTTCTTCATCCAAAAATGCAACTAATACTTTGCTGGATTGTGTTGTTTCTTTGGGGAACAAATTCAATTCTTCCATCACATCAAAAATGCGATCTACACCAAATGAAATTCCAACACCAGATAAATTTTCTTTTGAGTCAAAACTTTGTGTAAGATTATCATATCGACCGCCACCGCTGATGCTTCCAATTTTCACATTGTTTATTTTCACTTCGAAAATACATCCTGTGTAGTAGCTTAGTCCTCTTGCAAGCGCAACATCAAATTCAACTTGTGCATCACTTTCCTGTAAACTATCAAGTATTGAAAATACTTGTAGCAAATCATTAATTCCTTTCGTTCCACTTGTTGAGTGTTCAAAAGTTTGTTTTAAGTACTGAAATTTTTCTTGGTTCGTTCCTTTATAATTCAACAAGTTAAAAATGTTAGTGCTTTGCTCTGCTGTAAAACCAACGCTTATCAATTCTTCTTTTACTTTTTCTTCACCTATCTTATCTAACTTATCAATGGCTGTGTACAGCGCAACTTCTTTTCCTTTGGCATCTGCTATATCTGCCAAGCCTGCCAGCACGCCTCTATGATTTATTTTAATTGTATAATCTGTAATACTTAATTGATGCATCACAGCTTTAATCATACAAATAATTTCTGCTTCGCATAGAAGGGAAGTAGTACCAACAACATCCGCATCGCATTGGTAAAACTCACGGTATCGCCCTTTCTGCGGTCTATCGGCTCGCCAGACAGGTTGTATTTGATACCGTTTAAAAGGCAAAGTAATCTCATGCCTGTTCATCACTACGTAACGAGCAAAGGGAACGGTTAAATCGTAGCGAAGACCTTTTTCTGCAATCTGTTGTGTAACTTTTTTAGAGGCCTTTTCATTGAGCAATTCAGCATCAGCATCTTTTAAAAAATCTCCTGTGTTTAAAATCTTGAACAAAAGTTGATCTCCTTCCTCTCCATACTTTCCTGTGAGCACAGACAAGTTTTCCATGGCTGGAGTTTCGAGAGGCAGAAAGCCATATTGCTGGTAAACACTTTTGATGTTGTTCAGAATAAATTGTCTTTTGCCCATGATTGAAGGGCCGAAGTCGCGCGTACCTTTAGGAATGCTAATGTTTGCCATAGAGAAATGGTGCCAAATTAACGAATCCCTTAATTTTTTCGAGAAATTTCAGCCTTAATGTTTGACAATTTAACAGGCTTTGTTAGTTTTGCGCTCCTTTTAAATAATATTGTCATGGCTGTTACCCGTTTGAAGAGAAAAAATCGCAAAGACAAGTCTATTTCAGCAATTAGACGTCAGTCTTTAAAAATACAAGGTTTCAAACCTGTTATTAAGAACGTGGATGTTGAAGCCATAAAAGAAGAGTTTAAGAAGAAAGCTTAATTCTAACTTTCTTAGTAATAAAAAGAAGCCTCGCTAATGCGGGGCTTTTTTTATTGGTTATCATTACTAAAAATTTATCTATCCGCATGGCAAACCTACACCTGGTAAACTGGAATGTGAACGGTTTACGGTCGATTATCAAGAAAGACTTCTTTCAGGATATCAAAAAATTAAATCCGGATGTTCTTTGTTTACAAGAACACAAAGCAACTGTAAATGATGTAAAAAGCATTTTTGAATCTTTACCTGAGTACAAAGTATTTGCTAATGAGTCAAAAGCGAGGAAAGGTTATAGCGGAACCGCTATCATTACTAAAACAGAACCTATTCGTGTAACCTTTGATATGGGCGAAGAAGAACACGACCAGGAGGGTAGGGTGATTACAGCAGAGTTTGAGACTTTCTTTTTAGTAACGGTATACACACCCAATTCGGGAGAAGGATTAAAAAGATTAGACTATCGCCAGAAATGGGATATGGCTTTCAGAGAGTATGTGAGTTGGTTAGACAAGCGAAAGCCAGTTGTGATTTGTGGCGATTTAAATGTGGCACATCAAGCTATAGACATTGCACGGCCAAAAGAGAATTACAATAAGTCTGCCGGTTACACACAAGTTGAGATTGATGGTTTTGGCAATCTGTTGCAAGCCGGTTTTGTTGATACTTTCAGACATTTTCATGTTGAAGAAGTAAAGTACACGTATTGGAATTACATGTTCAATGCGCGAGAGAAAAATGTAGGGTGGAGAATTGATTATTTTTTGGTGAGCAACAGATTGATGGATAGGGTAAGTGATGGATTAATTTATAATGAATGCTATGGATCAGACCATTGCCCAGTTGCTATTAAGTTAACTACCTAACAACTACGTTGCATTAACTGTATAAATAAGCTTGATAGATAAAAAGAAAAATAAAAAAGCCCACGAAAGTGGGCTTTAATTTTTGTAGTCCGTACGGGAATCGAACCCGTGTTACCAGAATGAAAATCTGGTGTCCTAACCCCTAGACGAACGGACCGTCTTGTAATTGGAGGTGCAAAGGTAATATTCAGAATTTTATTTGCAAGTGGCTTATTGAAAAAAAGAAAAAAAAGTGGGGAGGAATCTTCCCCACTTTATCTGTTAACGCTCTATGATTACTTTTTGTAAAAATGTTTGTGCACCAGTTTTTAGTTGAATGATGTATAGACCTGGGGCAAATTTTTCAACATTGGTTTCGATTTGATTTTGTCCTTTTTTGAGTGTGCCTAATTGATGCCTAATTCCAAAAGAATCTGTTAGCGTTAATTCAACATTCTCTTTTACGGCTTCTTTCAGTTTTACAATAACAGATTTGTCTGCCGGATTCGGATAAACATTAACCATCCCATCAATAGGATAATCAATTGATGAAATAATATTTCCTGTAATGGTGAAGCCATCGAGATAAGTTGATTGCAAAACGTCTTTATCTCCATTGATTTTTTGAACGAAGGTTACAATAGCAAGATTTCCATACTCTGTCTGGTCTATTCCAAATAAATCATAACTAATTGGTATTACCTGTGTTTGACCAGCAGTTAAACTTGTTAGTCTTACACCTGCTGCATTAGGCAATAATTTCCTCAAAACATTTTTGTTAGTTCCATCCATGTTCTTGTTAATGATGGCGGTGAAAACAGCATACTGAAAAGATGGATTCAAATCAGAAAGAATATTGACAGTGTTTTCAAATTGCCATTTGCCATCAACTACTGCCGGTGTACTTATATTGATGTTAACAGGTGAAGTAACCAAAGAACGTAAACTAAAATAATCAGATGCCCACGGTAAACTATTTGTTGTAAAATTACCTCCGCTAAAGCCATCAATGTAACCTCTTAATCCTTGGGTAACTCCATAGAAGGCTGTTCTGGCATCAGGGTCAGAAGAATTTCTACTATTGATTTCATCTTCTCCTCCAATGCTAGAGTGGTACTGAATTTTAATCAAGTCAGTTGTTGATGCAGATCCGTAGATGTCAAAATTTAAATTGTTTTGAGCAAAGTTGGCTGCATTTTCATTTGTAAAGTTTTCTGAAAGAATAGTTCTGTTTCTGCTTTCAATTTTCACATTTCTAAATGCAAATCCATCTACTAATCTATTTTCATCAACTAATGAGCTTTTCGGGGTATCTGGATTTGATGTAAACCTAATCCTAAACCTAACATTAGACCTTGAACCAGCAGGTATCTCTTCTATAGAATGTTTAGCTTCGAGCCAGCTATTTTGAGTAGCTGGTTGTTCGAAGGACCAGCCTAAAGCTAAGGGATTACCCGGTGCAGAGCCAACGCTCGATATACCTATGGCGTTGTACCATTGAATACCTGTATTTCGTGCTCCTAATAATTGCCAGGTTGCGCCACCATCCGTTGAGAATTGTAAGAAAGCGCCATCCAAACCAGATCGAGTGTCTGACCAGTAATCGATAGATAAAACAGGTTTAGAGAGTCCGTTTAAATTAAAGCAAGGGCTGTTTACGACTGATTGATCATTTGCTTTGTAAGGACCAGTTGCATTGGTTACCCAAGCTTCTAAATTGTCAGCTACACCAATTCTAGTTCCGTTTGGATTTGCGAAAGCCCAAGTTGATGAATCATTTCCTAACGAAAGGTTTTCAGGAACCCAATTTCCATTTGTATTCAACATGGCATAGATATTATTATCTGCAACAGTTACTTTGTTAAGAATAGAAACTGTTCGAGTTAAAGTATCAGTGCAATTATTAGCTGTTTTAGCGATTACCTCAACTATATAATCTCCTGGAGTAAAACTATAAATGGGTTGCGCGAAAGTTCCGCTAGTGCCGGGTGGAAAACTAACTGGTGAAGCTGAATTACCAAACCCTGTTATTGGAGCTCCTCCAAATTTCCATTGATACTCAATTGCAACAGCTTGTGTAGTTATGGCAAAAAAGTTTGTTCCATCGCCATTACAAACATTAGCGAAATTGAAGCTAACTATTGGATTGTTTCCAATAGTAGTCAAATCACTAGTTTGATCAAAACAAGTTACACCAGAAACAGGAGGGTACTCAACACGCAGCGCTGTGTTATATTGATTAGAAGCATTATAGGTTCTTTCTACTGTTGTTAAATTTGTTCCAGATTCATTTATATCTTGAAGAGTCCAAAGATAAATAGCATCAGCTCCATTACCAGTTGTTATGGCATTAAATTCAACTGGTATATCTACACAACGTGGCGCAGTTGGGTCAATTGCAAAATCTGCAATTGGGCTTCTTAATACTGTAGCAGTTTTAGTAACAGTTGTTGCACAATCTGTTCCTCCTATTACTTCATACTCTATAGTAACATTTGTAGTTGAGGTTGGAGTGCTTGCGGGTATTGTAAATGAATTTGAAGTTATTGTTTGAGTAACGTTGTTGAACTTTAGATTTCTTTTAGCTGATTCAGCAGGAAAAGGATTAAAAGTAATTGTTTTAATCTGGTTACTGCAATAAACTTCATTATCGGCTAAATTATTAATGGATACCTGTATGGACGGTGATACCGTATAAGTTTTAAAGATTGAGCTACTACAATTATTGTTATCTATTATTTGATAAGTAACTCTAAACTGGGCATCGTTTAAAGGATTTTGGCCTCTTAAAACAGCAGCGTCATAAAAAACAGACGGATCGAAATCTAAAGCAGTGTTATCTACTTCTAAATCTGGATCTAAGGTTGTTTGGCCTAAAAATTTAATAAAGAATTTTGTGGAAGATTGCCCTTCAACTAATGTATTACCATTGAATGTAATTTGCGGATCGCCATAACAATAGAAAACGTCATCAGGGTCTCCGAAGGAAGGTGTAAAATTAGCATTTGGTTTAGGCAAAACATCAAAGTTGCGACTTATGGTATTGGTACAACCTTTTGAATCAGTAAACTGAGCATTAACTGTAATAGTACGCGTTGCACCTGAAGGT
This sequence comes from Cyclobacteriaceae bacterium, assembly GCA_027533395.1. Lineage (GTDB taxonomy): Bacteria > Bacteroidota > Bacteroidia > Cytophagales > Cyclobacteriaceae > Chryseotalea. Next base: position 58,834 of record JAPZUF010000003.1, on the reverse strand, counting down.
CCTGAAGCAGAATTAAACGCAGAAGCAGGATTGAAGCTTGCCTGAAATCCTGCTACCTGAATGGATGTTCCAAATCCACTGAATGTGACATTTGAGATTTGGTCTGTTTGAAGTGTTACACTTGCGCCTTCAAAACAGAAATCAGTAGATTCTGCTGGAGTAGGGTTTACGAACGTAAATGCTGGTGGCGTATTGATTACAATATTTCTTGAAGATATTCCTGAACAGGCTTGCCCGGTACTTCCATCGGTACCAGGGTCGTAAACATAGGTTATGGTAACATTGTTATTCGACCCTAAATTACCAGTTGCAACGGTTAAAGGATTAAACGATGCAAAACCGGGCGAGGTGTTTGAAAATCCCAGCAAAGAATTTGTTTCAGGCGCACCATTTAATGAAATAAGAAATGTTCCTTTATTAGGATTTGGATCATCAGCTCTGCTTCCTTTGATTTCTATTGAAGTATTGGTTTGACAAAAATCATTTGGATTTATGGGGCCATTTAGACCAGAGAAAGAAACAGTTGGAATCTTATTGACGATAACAAATTGTGAGCTGTATAAAAAACCGGACTCTACTACAACGCCAGCTGAAATTCGTTGGTAAACATAGCCTAAATCAAAGCTTTGGTTGGTTACATTTTCCCAAAAAGCAGGAAATAAATCAGGCTGTTCGTTCAACGAAAAAGTGGTTGATTTAATGCATCTGTAGATTGAGCCATTATAGGTTACTACTGAATTTTGGTAATAATACCAACCTAAAGACCAATCTGCTATGTAATAATACAAATCTCTGGGATTCACAAAATTGAGATAAACGCCTGGCTCATTAAAAGGAAAATCCGGGGCATTGATATAATTACTATTAGTATAAAATTTATAGTTAGGATATGAACGACCATTAACAATATAATTTGAAAGCTGTTTTTGAACAGTAGAAGCAACTGCATTGCCACCATATATTCCTTCATAATAATTACGAATTGTTCCTGAATATTCAACATTCATTATTTGCTGCTCCCAATTCGCAGCATCAAGATTGGGGGATTGATTTAATAGATTTCCAATAATTGAACCTTTGGCTGCATAAAATTGTCCAGCGTACCGAACTACTTGCCTAAAGCTATAATTTACTAATGCATTCCAATCTGGAGCGAAGTATAGCTTATTTTGATATTGCTTATAATTTGTATTCCATAGGTCTCTATAGCTGATTATGTCATTTTCGGAAGAAGAACTAAGTTGAAGATTAACTCCTCCAACGCCAGGGCTGGAATATGGCAATTCATCACTGCAATATTGGGGCAAAAGATCAGTAAAAAAAGAATTGCTCAGCGTAAAAGTAGCAATTGGAAGGGCAGAGTTATTCGTGCATCCGTTCCCATCAGTGAAGGTGTAAAAAATTTCGAAATTGTTTGGTAAAGGATCTGAATTTGATGAATTGGCTGTTGGGGGATCAAATCTATAGGTTGATGGACCCGACTGAACAACTCCAATACCAGTAAATATGCCACCAGGAGGATTTGCTTCTAAATCTTGAGCTGGGGTGGTAGGTGAAAAATTAAAAGTACCAGGCTTTGTTAAAAAAGCATTAATTTGAGGTCGGACTGAGATTACAACATCATCAGTGTCACTACATCCTAAATTATCGGTTATTGTTACTCTGATTGTGTAATTTCTATTTGTCGGAGGAAAGTCAGTATTGGCTGGAAAATCGACAGTAGGATTCGAAATTGAAGTTATGGAGCCTACACTAGGTAAGCCAACTGATGCCCAAGAATAAGAATACGTAGAACCATTTGAAGCCACTTGCAAAGTTGGTGTTCCACCAATTGCTAGTGTTGCATCAGAACAAATAGTTTGATCAATTCCAGCATTTGCTATTGGATTTAGGTTGATTCTGATAGGCACACTAAGCGCAGAACTTTCGCATCCACCTGTGTTTTGCGTGACATAACGCGTATAATCTCCACTTACAGCTCCGTTAACACTCAATCCAGAACCAATGGTAACTGTATTTCCGGTTGCAACTTGCATGGTTAACCCTGCATCGCTATACCAACGAACATTAGATCCTGTTACTGTTAATTGAGCGGAAGAAAATCCTGCATCATTTTGGCAAAATACAATTGTCTGTCCTAGAGGATTCAGTGTAGGCGCAGAAGGTTGCGCACCATTAGAAAGGTTAGCTAAAACGGTTGACCCATTTGTGATACCTTGTATGTTTAATGTAGAGCTGGCAGATTTAACAATTGTAGCACTAGGACTAGAGTTATCCGTTGTAATCTGCAAACCATTGATTGTAATTACATCGATTTCATTTTTCGAGTTTCCGTTTTCAAAAGGAATCGTGAAAGTTGCTGTTGTAAAAGTTACACTTGTGGCGTTAACAGAAGTTGCATCAATATCACGGTTTGCAGTAAAACTCGCAGTTACTGTTGAACATCCAGCACCTGAACAGGGTTTAAACTGAAAACCTGTTCCATTAATTTGCAAAACCAATGTTCTGCTTGCACCTGCCGGGCCATCAATATTGCTACCTGCATTTTCTGTCAAAATAATTGCGCCAATATTCGAAAAAGTTCCTGTACAAGCGCCACCGTTAGGAGCGGTTATTGTTACTCCGTTGGTTGTTGTAAAATTCCAAGTTGTATTATCATCAAAACCACTAAAGTTATTTCCAGATGCATCTGCAAATACCTTATCTCCAATTCTTAAATGATAAACTAAACCAAGGCTTAATTCTGTTGTAGGATTAATGGTTATTGTATTTCCAGTAATCGTAATTCTTGAATCCCCTCTAGTTATTGTTTCAACAGTGCTACCACCTTGCATTATTCGAATGTCATCTTCATTTCCTGATGCACTAGTACTTGAGAACACAACATTTTCGCTAAAAACAAAAGACAAATCAGTATCTGTTGCTACGTCAGTGGATCCATCCGCTGGGGTGAAGGCATCACTGACGGTAGGAGGTGTTGAATCTATCGTAGTAAATGAAAAATTAATGTTTGGAGAGGCTGTTGCATTATTCGCATTGTCTTCTACTGGTAAGATAACCACAAAAAATTGTGTAGAGCCAGCCAAGTTAGAGGTAGGGTCAATCGTTGCTGTGTTGCCTGAAATTGTAATCGTTGATGCAACAACACTACCACTTGTACTTCCAACTCTCAAAGAAACTATGGAGCTGATATTTGAATTGTTAATTGGCGAGTCATCAATATTTCTAATAGCTTCGTCAAAAGTAAAAGTAATATTATTGCTTACGGATACGTTCACTGCACCGTTACCAGGTGTAGATGTAGATATATCAGGATTATCCGTGTCGAGGGTTACACTTGCAGTTACACTTGCAGTGTTATTATTACCTGCAGCGTCTTGTACGCGGTTGGCTGGGAGATCGATAATTATAGTTCCGTCTGTTGTCATGCCACTTACTGTTACTTCCCAAGTTGTTCCATCGTTCGGGGCAACTTGGGCCACATTAGTTACCAATCCGCCTGTTGAAGTACCTGCGAGGTTAATATCTGTAGTTGTAAATCCAGTAATAGGTTCATCAAATACAACTATAAAAAGTATAGGTCCAACGTTGGTTGGGTCATCTTGAGAAGCCTCTTTGGTAATACTGGTTATATCTGGCGGATTGTTATCGAAAACAACAGTGGCCGTAGTGCTTGCCGTATTATTGTTTCCTGCAGGATCTGTGATAACAGATGCATTTAAACCAACTACTACATTACCGGATCCGGTAATTGAACCCACTGTGATTTCGAAAGTTGTTCCATCATTTGGAGCTACTTGGGCAACATTAGTTACGCTGGCCCCTGCTGCAGTTGTACCAGTCGTACTTACATCGGCAGTTGTAAACGAGCCAACATTTATGGGTTCAGAGAAAGTAATAGTGAATAAAACCGGGCTGGTATTGGTTGGGTCGGTTTGACTAGCTTTTTTAACTAAGGAAGTGATAGTAGGAGCAACGCCATCGTAAATCGTTTGGGCAGTTGCAGTAGCTGTGTTGCCTTCGGTAGTACCATTTACTGCAGCTCCTGCACGAACGCCTAAGGTAATTGTTCCTGTTCCTGTTTGGCCTGTTATTGTTACAGTGTAAGAATTTCCATCAATGGCAACTACCGAAGCTAATAATGTTCCTCCAGTTGTAGTAGACAAGTCTAAGTCTGTGGCCAAATCATTAGTGAAACCTGTTACATTTTCACTAAACTCAATATTGAATACAATATTTGTATTGTTTGTAGGTCCAGCTGTAGCGGCAGTAACAGTAACGGTTGGTGGTGCATCAGCAAACGAGTACGAGTAGTAAAATGTAAGCGCTAGAAAAAACAGTAAAACTTTTTTCATATTCTTAATTATCAATATTTCCGTTTCTATCAGTTTTAATCAAAATCAAAGATGTGAGCCCATTTACATTGATGGTACCGCATACAAAGAGGCTTCCATCTTCATTTTCTCTTATTGAAGAGGGAATTTCATCTCCGGATCCTCCATAAAGCTTAGTCCATAAAGTATTCCCTAAGCCGTCAATTTTAATCAGTAAAATATCCTTTCCACCATTTCCTTTGGAAATGGTGCTTGAAAAAGTACAAGCTAAAACATATCCTCCATCTCTGGTGCCCACAACTGCTTTTCCTTCATCTTCGCTAATAGATAAATCTCTAGAATCTGTAGTTAAGTCGAGGTTAACTCCATCAAAATACCTGATACTGGTTGGGTCGATTGCTCCTGTAGTTGTGCCGAGGTAGCGAGCGAAAAAAATGTTTTTGCCAGTTCCGTCTAATTGAGAAAAAGTGCCTATCATGCCATAACCTAATGCGCCAGGCTGTAAATCTTTTACTTCGAAGGAGCGTGCATTATCAGACAAACCATCTTTATCTGTGTTAACTGAATTAGGTGGTACAACATAAATGTTGGCTATTTTATTTTGCCCATCTAAATCCTCTCTTACAAAAGTATTTGCCCAAATAAAATTGTTGTCAATGGTTTTGTGTAAGGAGTTGATATTTTTAAAATCTCTTTGAAAGGAAGTGTACTGTTGAAACCAAATAGCCTCGAATTGATCGGAAGGGATGGCAGTATTATTGAGGTCGTTTAAATTATAGGCCACAATAAAACCTCTTTCATAAGTATCAACTGCAAGACTTGCTTCCGTATATTTTAGAGAACCTAAGACAAAGAGTTCATCATCTTTAATGGTGGATGCATACCCTTTAAAATCTATTGTTAAATCTGTTAAATCTGAATCGGTTGTATCTCTAATAATAATTTCGTTTCCCACTAAATCACCAGTTTCATTGTTAAGTCTAAAAATGTGTGCTTGTGTATTGATGACTTCAGAAAGATTTCCGGTATTGCGATTAAAAATAACTCTATCGCCAGTGATGTATAGATTATTGTCCGGGCCTAATAAAACTGAACTGGCTGTCCCATCAGCAATTATTTTTTCCCATAGGGTATTGCCTATTGCATCAGTTTTAATCACTGTTATATCGGAAGTTTCGCCTTTATTCACATTTCCTATGAGGATGTAACCATCTTGTCCATCATTAATGGCCATTACACCCTCGTGATTAAGGCCAGTTCCGTAGAATCTAACAAAAGACGTTCTGTTAGTGGGGTTAGCATCGTCATTGTTTTTACATGAAAATGCAAAAAATACAATAAGTAAAAATGTTAGTATTTCTTTCATATTACTTACTTAGTTTTTTCGGTTTATAAATGTTGATAACATAACCTGCGGAAACGGTTAGTGTATTTTGTTTGAAAATGGAATCAACCAAACCATAATCAAAAGTAAGGGTTGGGTTTACGAAAGTATTTTCTTTTTTGGTTATGGCCTTTAAGCCATGTTGATACCGGACTTCACCGATAAGCCAACCTTTACCTAGTTTTTTCTTAAAACCAGTGACAGCAACAAGTGAATACGATAAAGATTCCCTTTGGTCACTAATATCAATTGACTTTTCAGGAAGAGCAGAGGCACTTTCTCCTCTGATTTTAGTTACAGTAACTTCAGAACCTAACAAATAATCAAGAGAAGCGCCTAATCCACCATAGATTCTAAAGGTTCCTTTTTTAGAACCCTTTTTGTTTTCAAATGCTCTGTACTGTAAAACAACTGGCAATGAAATCCATCTTTGACTTTCTATTCCTTCTGATTCAAAATCTGACAAAGTGTTTGTATGTGTGAAACTTTTGCCTTGTATAACAATCTCAGGATTCAAAGTAAATTTATTCAGAATTCTATTTAAAGGAATTTCGGCAGTTAAGTGTAAGGCAAATCCTAACCTTGTTTGATAATTACTTGAGCCGTCATTAACTATGTCTGAGCTTACTACATTGGGATTAGTTAAAACACCACCTAAACGACCACCTAATCTATAAATAGGATCTGTTCTAAAAGTTTTATACAATGCAACGAACTCAGCAGGATCAACAGCTTCTTTTATTTCAAATTCATGATTGGTTTCCAAAATTTTCAGCATGTAAGCATCTGCCTCATCGGGTTCCTCTAAATATATTTTAGTTAGGCACAAAAGTTTATAGGCATTTACCTTTTCTTCTAGGGTAAAATCATTCTTATCTAAACAAGGTTTTAAAATTGTTTCTATCTCTTGCAAACGACCTTGTTCGTAGACAGATTGAGCTAATCGTAAGGTTTGTGAGCAATTTGAAGTTTGACTATTTGCCTGTTGTGATGCAGCAATAAAAACAACTAAACAAATGCTTAACGTATAAAACTTTTTCATCATAAAATTAATTGCTATCGTCAGGTAAGTCGATACATGTTTTTTCTCTTTTTAAATCATCAGCCACGTATGTATTCCACTCATCTGCAGTCATATTTCTTGTAATCTTTCCACATAGAATACTCGACATAGTTGAAATCTTAGTTGGCCATGCGTGAATAGTTTGGTCTGTTCTTGAGACGCCTGCTTTGATGCTTTCTTTAACCTGTTGAATACCGGCAATTAATTGTTCATCGTCAGGTGTAAAGGCTAAATTCCAAACCCAATCGTGTTCCGACAATACAATTGGTTGTTGTTTGGGGTCGTTATAATTCCATAATCTAACAGTATAGTCTTTACTAGCAGTAGCCATAAAGCTTCCGCTGAAGTTAAACTTAATGGCTTCAATGACAGAAGTATGCCCAGTTAAATCTCGAACTGTACCATTTGCGAAGAGAATTTTTACTCCACCATCAAAATTTCCAACCACAATAGTTTTGCTATCTGGTGCAAAGCAAACTGCAGATAAGGCAACTGATTTGTTACCAGGAATTTTCACAACTGTTTCTTTAAAGTTATCTGTGATATCCCAAATGTATAAGTTACCGTCTGCGGCTGCGCCAGCTAGTTTTGTACCATCGGGTGAATAACTAAATGAGAAAATTTTCACTTTCGGCTTAATTACTTCTGTCGCTGTAAGACTAGCAATGTCCGCATATTTTATACTGAAACCTGATTTGTCTCGCGCATAAAATCCTTTGCTGTCTTTTCTAAACTGAATGTCATGAATTTCTGAGCTAAAGCCTGTTATTTTTTTGGCAGGTGCAGTTAAATCATTAGTAGAGTAGAGTTCAGCAAAATTGTTCAATCGATCGAAAGGATAAACACCTCCAGCCACTAAATATTTTTCATCAGGACTTATATCAATAGAGTAAACAGAATAATTCAATCGAGGGTTGGTGCCATTTCTTTCTGGAACAATAACAGTTGGTTTCCATCCATCACTTTGGTGTGACCATTGGATGATTTTACCTTCCGAACCACCAGAGTAAATATATTTTCCATTCTTTCTAGATTCTAGTGCACGCGCACCACCTCTTACGTGTCCTTCTAAACTTAATGTGAGCGGATCCTTAAAGGTTCTTAAGGCATAGAATAGGCCATTGTAAATATCATTATCATAGTCGTAGCCTTTGTATTTTTTATTAAACAAATAAGCTTGTTGGGCAAGTAAGGCTTCTTGTTCCGGATTGCTTTCTAATTCTTTAGATTTTATGGCCATAGATTTAGCAATAGTGAGATAACGTCTGTTGAGGGCGTCAGCTTCGGCTCTCCTCGCGGCATCTTCATTTTCATTCGCCTTTTTTTCTTCTCCTTCAGCTCTTAATCTTTCAGCGTTTGCAAGCTTTTCATTCTCAATGGCTAGACGCTTGGCTTGTTCTGCTCTATCTCTTTGTATTAGCGCTTCGGCCTCTGCTGCTTCGGCCTTTTGTCTTGCACTATCGGCTCTTAGTTTTTCTTGTTCAGCCTTTCGTTTTTCAATTTCTGCTGTTTTAAGATTTTCTAGTGCTTTTGCTTCTTGCCTTTTCGCTTCTATGGCATTTTCTTTTGCAGCCTTCTCTGCTTTTTCAGCCGCTGTTTTTTGTATGAAGGCATACACTAAGAAAGCCAAACTTACAATGGTAGCTGTTGCCAATACTAAAGCAATTAATCTCGCTCTTTGTAGTTTTCGTTTTTGTTCTAATTCCTTTATGCGTTGTTCTGTCTCGAATTCTTTTTTAGAATATTCGAGAAAAATCATAGTGCGTTCAAATGCAGGATTATACCGTTGTCCCCAAACTAGAGTTGGTTTATGTTTAGCTTGCCAGTTTAAAGCCAATTGTAAATCAGGGGGTCTCCACAATGCCGCTTTGCCTAATTGATACATGGCTGCGGCTTCGGCCATACGTGTATACATTTGCACAGCATCTGCTTCATCGTCTACCCAGTTTTTCAATCTTACCCAAATTCGCATCAGCGATTCATGAGAGATATCGACCATGGATTTACCAAGGAGTGGCACACCAAAGCCTGGTGTTAACAAAGATCTGCCTGGTTCACGGAATTTTTCAATTACTGCTTTTACATCCTCTTCAGAACAATCTGCAATGGCTGCAATTTCATTTAGGCGAGTTGGTCTTCTGATTCCAAAGTTCTCACCTCGCTTTTCCGTAATGGCTTTAAAGAGAATTTCGCAGACTCTTTTTTGCTCTTCATCCAATTCATCATAAGCCTCGTTGGCGTGCATGGAGAGAGCTTCTGCCATGGTTCCAATTGCTTCATAATGTTTTAAGTCTAATGGTTCACCTTCATAGTCGCGGTATCTGGCCCAATAAGACCAAGTACGCATTAAGGCATGTTGCAGAATTGGTAATTGATCAGGGTTATCACCTAAGTCATTTAAAAGTTGTTGAGTTAACCTTGGAGATATATGGGCGCCACCTACAGCAACAGGTCCTTCAATGGCGCGTCTTTTCTGGTCGCGCGTCATTTGTGGAATGAGGTAGTGGCTATCGTTTAGCTTTCGTGTAAGTTCAGGGAATTGAGCGCAATCACCAATGAAATCTGAACGCATGGTGATGGCAACATAAATAGGGGAGTCGGGATAGTTAACAGCTTCCATCAATAAATTGATGAAGGCTAACGACTCATTGACTGAATTAGGATCTGTGCTATCTTTAAAACGAAAGAGTTCTTCAAACTGATCGATTAAAACGAGATAATTTAAATCTGTTGATCTTTTTAATTGCTGAATTGCCTCTACTAATCCTAAAGAACTACTGCGTAATAAGGTGGAGAAAATGGTTTTCTTAATTTTCTTTTCTTCTGCATCAGCTGAGATGTAATCAACATTGTTTTTGATTAATGCCTCAGCCAAATTATCGATTGGTCCACCGCCTGGTCTGCTTACAACAACTTCCCAATTAGGACTGGCTTCCGTTAAGAAACCGCCATATAAAATGGGTAATACACCGCAGTAGATGAAGGAAGATTTACCGGCACCGGATGGACCAATAACTCCAACAAATCTACTTTTTGATAATTTGAGTAACACTTCATCGCTTTGGCCTTCGCGACCAAAAAACAAATGACTTTCATCGATTTGAAAGGGTCTTAATCCAGGAAATGGATTAGCGGTGAGTTTGTCGGTAAGTGTCTCGTTCATACTTACGGATTAAAATTCATTAAGAAATGATTTTACGTTTTCAAGAGCGTTTGTGTTTTCTCCTTGGAAAACTACAATATTTTGGCTTTTGAAATTTTCAGCATTCAGTCTTGAACCTATGCCATTAAAGATTGCTTTTCCTTTAATAGGTTTTTTTCTACCAAAACCAGGTGCTTTTAATAAATCCAGAACCTTCATTCGAACCCACTGTTCATTTACCTTTCCTTTGTAAATAATGGCTGCATCGAATGTTCTTAAGTTATCAATGTGTTTTTTTCTCAAGTCGAGTAGTTCGCCTTCGAATTCTGGTAACAAAACTTTATAACCTGATTTTTCGATGAGATCAGCTAGAGGTTTTACTTCTCTTTCATCTACTTTATCGTGTACGAGGTAAACAGTTTTGCCTATGGCTTCATTAATCGATTTTTTATCAATTGAATCTGCCAATTCTTCACGCATTATATTTTTAAAATCTTCTAAAGGTGTTTGTAATATTTCGGCACCTTCCTGTATGTCAGCATCTCTTTTCAATGCTTCAATAAATGCTTTTTGCTTTTCGCTAATGTTAACTAGAGTAGGAGAGATCCAAATTAGTCGTGTAAAGTCTTGCTTTGCTTCTCTTGCTTTACTTGCTTTTTCTGCTGCTAGTTTATTTTGAATATCAACAACAGATTTATCAGTTCCATCCGGAATATCTCCATATGAACTACCAATTAAATGAATGGAAAAAGAACATTCGTCTAAATCTTTTTTGACAGTATTCTCCAAGGCTTGCGCTGTTCCGGGTAAAGTTTGAAAAGGTAAAACAATATAGCCGTGTCTGATTAATTCACGCTTAATGATGTTACGTTGCACAGATAAATCGTGACCTGTTTCAGCTAGGTAAATTGTTTTACGTTTGAAAAGATTACGCACCTCAGGATTCTTTTGTACAGCCTTCAGGTTAAGCAAGGTATCATAAACATCGTAGGCTAAGTCAACCATTTTCATCCAGTATTGTTTTTCAGCATCTTGAGTAAAGTAATCGGTGTATTCTTTTGTTTCTCCGCTTTCTGTATCTATTAAATACATTTCATAGCCTAACAATTCTCTGATTTTCGCAGGCTGCTGCTGAACAGATAGTGGTGATTTAAAAACTTTAAATATTCTATTTAATTCTTTATCGCTGCTTTGAACGATTTTATAAAATGCTTCCAAATGGTCGAGGCATTTACCGGATTGAATAAATGCCGGAGAAAGTATAGGAATTACCACATTAACATTTGTTAGATCAGGTGCGGTAATGGTATCATATTCTGCTTTAAGCAATACTTTTGGTTTTTCGCCTAATACTTGCGTAAGCATAAGTTCTAAGAACTTCTTGAAATCGGATACCCAACCGGTATTTTTCTTGTTGGCTGTTTCGTTATCAGATTCAGCAAAAAGTAAAAGTATATCAATTTGATTTTCCATAGTGGATTTAAGTAGTCTTAGTTAATTTTTGTTTCGATACATTTTCAGCAATCTGTTGAATTAGATCATGATGTGTTGCTAGAATGAAGTAAAAATCAGATTGATTGATTTTAAACACGACACTTTTTTCTATTGCCTCAAGATTAGTAATCGGTTGAACTGCTTCTTCATCGAAGATATCTCCATAGAGTGTACCCGGTTGCATGTTTGCTACAACTTGTTCTTGATGACGAACGATAACTTTGCCATGTGCACCAATTAAGATGGGGACATCACCAATACTTGTGTTGATATTATATTTATCTCCTTTTCTTAATTCTATGGCTGAAATTTTATCTGATAAATCAGTAAGTAAAGCGCCATGAATATTTTGAAAAAATGGTATTTGCTTTAAGAACAAAATCATTTCAACCCCTAAAAAGAAACCATCTTCTAACCCATCTAATAATTGATTTTGTTCGATTGAATTGTCAAGAAATTTTTTATCCTTAGCTGGCAAGCGGTTTACAATTGTTTGATAGGCGTTTTTGTCTTTGTTGTAAATTACCCATGCGGCTGTTTCTTGCAGGAGTCTATCTCGGTTAAACAATTGTGCAATTAGTCCACGACTTACACGAAAATCTGGCATGTAAGCAGCAGCATAGATAGCACAAACTTTTGTGTATCGATTATTTTGATTGAAATCACGGTTGAGTATATAATTGACTACCTGGATAGGATTGTAGCTTTCGCGTGGGAAAAATATTTGCAGTTCTTTTAATTTCTCTGCTACTGTCTTATCATCAAATAATGGGAAGAGTTTAGGTTTTAATTCATTATCCACAAAAATATCCATTAACTCAAGCGCATAGGTTATATTATCAGGGTCACCTGAGTCTATATTTTCTCGAACGAGTTGAATGCTTTTGGGGTCGTAAAGAAGTGACAATAATAAAGTTAGTTGATCGAAGTTTTGAGCTACTTCTTCTTTTAATGCAGCGCGCAAATACTGAAAGTGCTGTTCTTTTGGTAATTCAACAATGGCAGCTAAGTTCCACATTGTTTTTGCAATTTCTTCATCAATCAAAAGCATTACTTCTTGCACTTCTCTTCCTTTGGCTCTGAAGTTAGTATAACGTAGTGTATATAAGATTTGCTTAACAATTCTTTTGTCAGGGTATTCTGCTTTTCTCCACAACAAATCCAACGCTTTATCTCCCCCAATACGACCGATAATCTGCACAATGCGCAACATGATGATATCCGATTGTGATGACTTATGAAAGGCTGCCTCTAAAGTCATCAACACATCATCTCCTGCGGCAACAAGTGCAGCGGCAGCATGATGGCCATATAGTGGAGAAGCTAACATATCAATTAGCAATGACCATGTTTCAGGTCTTCTTACTTTTCTGGCTGTTGAAAGTGCTTCGTATCTTACTTTAGGATCGGAATCGCGTAGTAATTCAAGTAAAATAAAAATGGTTCTTTGTGAAACTAGTTTACTTAATAGCTTGGCTGCTAAAATTCTATCTGCACTTTTATTTGACTTGCTTAACTTCAATAAGTTATCAGGTGAAACAGAAAGTGTATCAGAAACTTGCGATTCGCCTAAGGCTTGAAATGCCAATGACTTAATATCCTTATTTTGTGATAAATCTTGATCGATACCTAATTCTTTTACTTTTGCATTAGCAAATTCTTTTACTCTACCTAAACCGGAATCTGCTAATTTAATGATAGAGGATTCAAACAAGGCGGGCTCTAGTTTCTCTGTTAACTTTAAGCCATAAATTATTTTATCTTCAAAAGAACTATTAACCTGTTTTTCGAGCGCGTTGTTAACAGTAAATGTTTTCTCAATTACTTCACTAGTTGTTTTAGATTTACCCTTCGCTAATGTTTCTTGTAAAGTTTGTCTGTAGTTAAAGTTTAGTTTGTTGGCTACATAATACCAAATAACAAACATAGGAATTGCAAAAACTGTAAAGTAAATAAGTTCAGTTAATTGCAATTTTAAAATCGCAAGAATTAATCCACCGGCAAATAGATTTCCAAGTGCAAGGATAGTACCTTCTAATTTTGTTTGAACATCTAAGCGTAGGTTGCTATCCACTGGAAGCATGTACAATTTCATTACGGGTTCATCGATGGCTTCCCGAGTTGCTTGCATAATCAACTTACTTAAAGCAATCATGATAAAGAAAACAACAAAAGAGGAACCAGCACCAGCATCGTAACCAAAGGTTATACCCAATACTAAAGCAACAATCGTAAAGCCTAATGTAAGAATTGGATTAATGATGGAGGCTATGCGCATGCCATACATGGCAACAATTCTATCAGCAGCTAAGATTTGAAATAGGAAACTAAAAATTACGATTGAAGCCTCATAATAGCTTAAGAATACAGGTACGTATTCTTTATCGAAATAGATTTGCGTTGTTTGTAAAAAAGAGAAATCAATAAATCGTAAAGCCACCATTGTAATAATGATGAAGGACGACATATAGAAAATATACTTTACTTTAAAGATTTGTAGGATACTGATTTTTTGATGTTGTTTTTTCTCTTCTTTTAAGGAAAGACCATGTGATAGAAATTTACCGGAGAGAACACAAAAAAGGACGAAATATATTGTAATACTAACTAAACTAATCGTATACAGTGTTTCTGTTGTAACGCCAGGAAGGTTTAATATTTGAGGAATAGAAAAGAAAGCAATAATACTGGCTATTAAAAATCCTGCATCCACACTTCCTAATAGTCGTTTTGCTTCCCTTAAATTAAACAAGCGACCAAAGGAACCCCAAAAAACCAGCAAGGAAATGAAAGTGAAAGGAAGAATTTGTGTGAATCCAAAATAATGAATCGTGTTGGGGTTAGCGAAATAACTACCACCAAACTCTACAAATCCTGTAACAATAATGATTGTTAGTAAGCTTAACCCACCTAATAATATGAAGGGTATTCTATTCTGAAGAAAATTATAAACAAAAGTAGAGAAGAGCGCAAACGCGCCCGAGATGACAAAGGCTGTTGCCAATTGTTCCTGTGTTTGGAATCTTTCCAGAAAAAGTGACTGTGCAGCAACAGAAATACAGGCAATAAACATACCCATGAAGAATCCCATGATCAAGAGCAAAGTCATTCTTCCTCGTTCTTGAGGCTCAATTCCTAGCAGATTAAATAGTTTATTTAGCATATAATCCGTCCAATATCCCTAAAATTCGGTATAAGGTTTAAAAAATCCTACCGTTCACTCAAATTCATTTTGTATCAAAAGTAGCAGAATCATTACATAGAGTTGGATTTACGCGGATTATATCATAAGATAGCCGCAAATTTATATTTATGCGTCAGGTTAATCGATTTACGGTTTTGCTTCTTTTCCTTTTGTCGCTGGTTAACTCAGAAATTTTTGCGCAAAAAAGTCTTGCCGATGCAGAGCGTTTTTTTTCAATCAGAAATTATGAATCGGCTTTGCCTTTATTTCTGAAAGCAATAGAAGAAGGTTCAAAAGATGGCAACGCCCATTACAAGGCAGCAGTTTGTTACCAGAAGTCAGTTAATCTAAATGAACAAATAAAAGCCATTCCTTTTTATCGATATGCACTAGAGAAAATTACGAATCTCCCTCCATCCACTTACCTGGATTATGGTGATGTATTATCCAAAAACGAAAATTTCGGTGAAGCAATTATCGCCTTTGAAAAATATAAGTCATTAACCAAGGCCGATAAAAAAGCACAAACAACGGCTGAGAAGGCCATCAGTGCAGCAATGGTTGCACAAACATTTATGTCGGTTCCGCAAAACTTTCAGGTAAACAGCATGGGCGAGAGTGTTAATTCACCCTTTACTGAATACAATCCGGTAGTATCTGCTGATGAAAGTATTTTGGCATTCACTGCTTTAAGGCCAAACACTGGCAAAACCAGAACTAATGAAAAGTTTATTGAAGAGATATTAGTTTCTAATAATTCTTCCGGTACATGGAGTTTGCCTCAAGTAGTACCGGTTGCATCTGAATACAATGTGGGAACAGCTGGTATATCACCTGATGGACAGAAAATGCTGATTTTTATGGGTGGCGCTACAGACCCGGGAGGAATTTTTCAAATCAACAAGGCAGGAAATACATGGAGTAAGCCTTCTATAGTTTCGGCCAGTTTAAATTCTCCAAGTGTTGAAACAACAGCATCTATAACGCCTGATGGTAAAACAATTTATTTTGCCAGCGATAGAAAAGGAGGTAAGGGTGGTTTAGATATTTACAAAACAACTTTACAAGCAAATGGAACATGGAGCGCACCAGTTAATTTAGGAGCTCCCATTAATACAGATGCCAACGAAGACGCACCATTTATTCATCCGGACCAACGCACGTTATTTTTTACTTCCGATGGTCACAATACTATGGGTGGACGAGATATTTTTAAATCAACATTAATCAATAACCAATGGACAAACCCTGAAAACATGGGGTATCCTATTAATACAAGTGCGAATGATAATTACTTTACTTTGTTAGCAGACGGTAGACGGGCTTATTTTTCCTCAGATAGAAAGGGTGGTTTAGGAGCGCAAGACATATACTATGTTGATATGCCTAAAGAATCTGCCAATATTCCTTTAACCATGATCAAAGGCAAAATATTAGATGCAGAAACAGGTAAACCAATACCAACTAAAATTTATTTAATTGATAACGAAACTGATAAAAAATTAGATTTTGTTTATAATCCTGATCCTGAAACAGGTGCCTATTTGGTTATCTTACCTCCTGCAAAAAATTATGATATGGTAATTGAAAGCGAAGGTTTTCTTCCCTATACATTAAATATCAATGTTCCTAATCAAACTTATTTTTACGAATTATTTCAAATGATTTATTTGAAAACGATTAAACAGTTTGATGTAGTGGTAGGACAAGAAGTAATTGTGAAAAACGCTTTTTACGATACCAACCAAGATGCAAAAACGGACATAAGAAAAACACATGAATCCAAATTAGTACAATCGGGCACGGTGGATGTATATGATTTAATGTTAGATCTAGTTGCAGCTAATGATAAGGAAGCGATTGATTATTTAGTAGATTTGATACAGCTTGACCACTCTGTGAATGAAATTAATTTCGATGAGAAAACAAACTCTAAACTTGAAGTAGCAGCCAGAACTTATTATTATGATGAAAGTGACGAAAGTAAATTCGAAAAGAAAATAGTAGATGGGCAAACTATTTTATCGCTTCCAACTTTTATGGTAGCGGAAGAAGCGAAAAAGCAAAAAGAAACGCCAATAAAAAAACTAGCTGTTGATAAAGCCATCTTAGCCAAATTAGTAAAAGTATATTTTGATGCAGGTAAAAGCGAAGTAAAAAGCAATTACTTACCAGCTTTGGATGGCTTATATGCGGAATTGCAAAAAAACCCGGATTTGGGTGTAGAAATTTCCGGTTTTGCCTCAGCTGAAGGTAGCGAAGAACTTAATAGAGAGTTATCAAATAAAAGAGCGATAACTATTCTTGAATATTTTAACCACAAAGGCATTGTAAGAAGGAGAGTAGTCGCTAAAGGATATGGCGCAACTAAGGATACAGGAGCAGCAACTAAAGAAGAAGGCAGAAGAGTGGAGGTTCGTTTAGTTGAGTTGAATTAATTATAAAAATGTCTTACTTATTTTAAAGAGGAGTTAAACTCCTCTTTATTTTTTTTCCACAGTAAAGAAGAATCGCCAAAGCTTAGAAAACGATAGTTGTTGTCCAATGCCGCATTGTAAATTTTTCTCCAATCATCACCAACAAATGCAGCTACTAACAACATCAGCGTTGAACCTGGTTGGTGAAAGTTAGTGATTAAGCCATCGCATAATTTAAAATCATAGCCCGGATGAATATAAATGGAAGTTTCTCCTATCAATAATTCTTTATCGTCTTTCTTGAGTTGATTGTATAGTGCTTTTAAAGCTTCCTTAGGTTTAATTTCTTTATGCATATTAGATTGATAAGGTTCGTGTTGACTTACCTGTTGATAATCAACTTTGCCAGCGAGGCAACGTAAGCCCATCCAATACAAAGATTCCATGGTGCGCATAGACGTTGTACCAACAACAATAATTTGTTGATATGAATCAATCAAACTTTTTATCACTTCTGCGGATACAATTATCTGTTCGCTGTGCATGGTATGCTCCAATGCATTGCTGGTTTTTACGGGCATAAAGGTACCTGCGCTTACATGAAGTGTAACAAATTGTTTAGTTACATCTTTTGCTTCAAGTTTTGTAAAAATTTCATCCGTGAAATGAAGTCCTGCTGTTGGTGCAGCAACTGCGCCATCGTGTTGTGAGTAAATGGTTTGGTATCGTTCTTTGTCTTCTTGTGTTGCTTCTCTGTTTAAGTAAGGAGGTAGGGGAGTATGACCAGTTAAAGAGATAACCTCAGCAAAGGATAAATGTGCTGGCCATCGAAACATCACATATCCTTTTTCTTTATCCAACAGTGTTGCATGTAGCATGATGTCCTGAAAAGATATTGTAAGCGTAGTGTTGGCAGTCCATCGTTTTACATTACCAATTGTACAGGCCCAAACAGCCGCTCCGGTAGCTTGCATAGCTTCAATTACCAAATCGGAGGGTTTAATAGGTTGCAATAGAAAGATTTCAATGGTTGCGCCTGTTTCTTTGGTAAAGTAAAGTCTGGCAGGAATTACTTTAGTGTTATTAAAAACTAGAGTTGAATCTGACTTTATGTGATCAGGTAAATTAAAAAACCTATCGTGGATGATTTTGCCTTCTTGGTAAACCAAAAGCTGGGCATCGTCTCTATTAGCAAGTGGGAACTTAGCTATCCGATTGTCGGGTAAATCATATTTATATTCTTCTATTGCAATCATGGTTTGCAAAAATAGAAGATGACATGTTATATTGGTAGCTATGTCACTTCAATTCTTGGTTGCAAAACATAATTTGGTCTTCAATTTTGAGGCAAGGACCTCACGAGGTGCCATGCGCCAAAGAAAAGTATGGATGATAAAGTGTTTTGATAGTAACCAGCCTAATGTATTTGGTTTAGGTGAATGCGCTCCTTTACCTGGCTTAAGTCCGGAATTGAATGATTCTTTTGAAACCAGTCTTTATCAACACATCCAATCCTTTTCCAATTTAAATTTAAAGGAAGCAATCGAAAAGTTAAACGTGGAACGTCATGCGTATCCATCCAGTATTGTTATGGCTTTAGAAATGGCTTTGTATGATTTAGCTAACAAAGGGCAAAGAAATTATTTTTCAGGAGCATTTGAAAAGGGTAAATCTATTCCCATCAATGGATTGATTTGGATGGCAGATATGGATTTGATGTTGCAGCAGATTGCCATCAAAATCTATGATGGCTTCACTTGTATCAAAATGAAAGTTGGAAGCCTAAATTTTGAGAAAGAGTGTGATGTGGTAAGTTACATCAGAAGAAAATATTATAGAGAAGATATCACTATCCGCTTAGATGCTAATGGTGCCTTTAAGACAGATGAAGTATTTTACAAGTTGAATGAATTAGCTAAGTTCAATATTCATTCTATAGAGCAACCGGTAAGGCCCAAGCAACATGAATTGATGAGAGAGGTGATTAAAAATTCGCCCATACCTATTGCCTTAGATGAAGAATTGATTGGTATCCATGAAAAGCAAGAAAAAGAAGAATTGTTAAGATATCTTCAGCCACATTATATTATTCTTAAGCCAAGCTTGCACGGAGGTTTTGCGGGAAGCGAAGAGTGGATACAGTTAGCGGAGAAACACAAGATTGGTTGGTGGATGACTTCTGCTTTAGAATCTAACGTAGGGTTATATGCCATAGCTCAATTTACAGCCAATAAAGGCATAACGATACCACAAGGTTTAGGAACGGGAAAGTTATACGATAACAATATTCCCGGTCCTTTGTTGGTAGAAAAAGGAATATTGAGAAGTTTTCCTGAGCAGCCTTGGAATTTTGATGACCTTACCTTTGAACCTCTATAACTTATGACAACCTGTATCAACTGCCATGCAGAAGTAAATACCCGATATTGTGCATCTTGCGGACAACCCAATCCACCAAAAAAAATATCGTTAAAAAATGTTTGGAATGATTTTGTATCCAGAACCTATGGCTTTGATGGTATGTTTCCGCGTACAATTAGGGACTTGACCATACGACCAGGTATTGCAGCTAAAACCTATATAGAAGGAAACAGAGTTCGCTACTACGGACCTATTGGGTATTTCTTTTTAATGATAACTGTTTATTTGCTGCTTGCCTCAATTTTAGGTGTGAATATGGTGGAATACACGCTCAGCAGTAATCCTTTTGGAGTAGATCAGGTTGAAACTAATAATCCTATAAGCAATGAAATCAATAATTGGGTAATTGAAAATTTCAGATTGATTTCATTTTTTATCGCTCTTTTTAATATTCTTTTTGCCTGGTTATTTTTTAGAAAAAGCGGATTCAACATTATTGAGACAAGCACAATTGTTTTTTATGCAAATGGCCATGTAGTATGGCTAAGCATTTTATTTCTTCTTGTTTATGTTTTTACCGGATATATTGTCAATGGCGTATTTAGTTTTTGGTTTGCCGTTGCGTTTCAATTTTATTCCTACATCAATTATTACACTTATCAACATTGGTTTAAAGTATTAATCAAATCCATTTTAGGTTTCGCACTTTCTTTTCTATCATTTTTCGTTTTTGGTATTATCGTAGCACTTACTGTTATGTTAACAAATGACGACCTAAGAGAAAAATGGATTAACCAACAAAAAGCTAAAACTGAGCAAACTGTGCCAAAGTAATTTCAGGTTTGCCTAAAGTTTGCCAGGTTTCTTCAGCTTCAAATTTTTCAGGATAGTTATTTAACGCTTCGATGATATGACTTCCATAATTAAGTGGTTGTACGAAAACACCTAAAAGTTTTAATAATCCTAATGGCGCTTTGGAGATAACTAATTTTTCTTTTGTGTAATGTTCTATAAAGATTTTAGCTGCTTCATCTGCCGTAAATCCTTCTATACCTTGAATGACGAAATCTTTAGTTTGCAAATCATATTTTTCAAATGCGGTAACAACTTGCTTGGCAAAATCTACAGCAGCGATAAAATGCATTTTGTATTTAGAATCACCCGCTAACAAAATCTTATTTCCTTTTCTATAAACATGATGAAAGTTATCCATAAAATTGGAAGGGTAGAAGATGAGACTCGGAATCCCTGATTTCTTTATTAGTTCAACAGCTTGTTGCTTTATGTCAAATACCCACCAATTGAAATGATTCATTCCTTGGTACTTCATTACTAATGAACTGATGTAACCCAATTGTTTAATTTGAGCTGCTTTTGCTTCCTCTAATATTATTTTTAAACCTTCTTTTTCTGTTAGCAAATCACTTCTTTTTTGTGTTGGCAATACACTTAAATTCAAATAAAGATATTCTACCTGACTTAAAAATTTCCGTAATGAACGTCTATCAAAAAGATCGCCTTCAATCAATTTTACTTTTTGGGTTAAAGCTGTTTCTGCGTTAATTTTATTTCTAACTAAAGCAAATACTTCGTAGTCGGTATGATTTAAAAAATGAAGAGCAACAGGTTTACCTAAATGACCTGTTGCTCCAATTATCCCAATTTTTTTCATGTTAACTATTGAACCAAATGTTCAAACATTTTTTTTATTTCTTCATTTTGAGCAATGCCATTGTTGAAACTATCAAGAAGAAATTTCGGTAACTTTTCATTCTTTGCTTTCTTAGCTTTAATTTCTTCTAACATTTCCAACAAATTCTCTTTATCCTTTAGGTCTGATTGTTCAATTTTTAATTTAAGTTCATTCCAAGAATTAATATTTGATAGCGGGGTTGAACTAACTGGAGTTTGTTTGTAATAGGTATTGGTTCTTTCTTGAACACAACTATTGTAGAGTTCAATAATCTTTGACAATTCATGCCTTTTAAATTCATTGCTTTCAATCCTTTCTTTTACAAAAGGACAATCGCTTACCAATCTGCTCACATGCTTTTTAAATTGAAGATTCGGAACTTCTAAAGACTCACCATCTCTTTTTGCCAGATACAATCCATCATAGGTATTTTGTGTTTCAAGTTGAAAGGCATAAAGTGATAAATACCCTTCCTGGATAACTTTTACGATATCAAATGTTTCACCACGCTTAAAGGGTACAAATGTTTCTCCTTTTATTACAGCTTTCCTAAATTGTAAAATTGTATAATTGCTTTTCTTTTTATCGTTAGCGGTCACGTAAATTCTCTTCTCAGTACCTATCTTTTCAATTTTTACCTTACCACTGATTGAATCTCCTTTTGAAGTGATGATGTAATCTTGGGCCTTAGCTATTAAACTAATAGAGAGAAAGAGAATAATAATCATGAAAATATTTTTACGCATACATTTAATTATTTCATGTAAAAATAACAATTAGACTAATTTTGCAATCTTAATTTTCCAATAATGGTAAAGTATAACCCTAAAGTTTGGTTTTCCCTCATTTTTCATAATTATAGCAAGCAAGTGATGCGCACGCTTTTGCCTGCACTTTTGTTTACTGTTATATTCACAATTCTTGTTGCTTTTACATTTGATTATTTCAATATAGATAACTCAGTTTTTCCAGCAACTATTGGCATGCATTCTTTATTAGGAATTGTACTTGGATTGTTTCTTGTATTTAGAACGAACTCTGCTTACGACCGTTGGTGGGAGGGAAGAAAACTCTGGGGATCAATGGTAAATTCTACCAGAAATCTTGCTTTAAAGCTGAATGCTTATTTATCAAAAGAAGACCATGAAAGTAGATTGTGGTATGCCAATATGATTTCGAATTTTGTTTTTGCTTCTAAGGAACATTTAAGAAAAGGAGTTTTACTACACGAATTGTCACAGAGCGATGAAACTTTTCTTGAGAAACTGAAAAATTATAAACATAAACCCAACCACATAGCTTCATTGTTATATAGCAAAACCAATGAATTATATAAAGCAAAATTGATTACCGGTGATCAATTAATTAATACAGATAAAGAATTGAAAGATTTTATGGATATAGTGGGTGCATGCGAAAGAATAAAGTTTACACCCATTCCCTATTCTTATTCTATGTACATCAAAAAATTTATATTCATCTATATCGTAACGTTACCTTTTGCCTTTGTAACAACTTATAGCTACTTCACAATGATTATAGTAGCTATTATCACATTCGTTTTGTTGAGTATAGAATTAATTGCTGAAGAAATTGAAGATCCTTTCGGAAAGGATATCAATGATTTGCCTACTGATGAACTTGCAGTCAAAATCAAAGAAAATATAGAAGAAATTTTATTGGCTTAAATCTTTAATAACAAATTACTCATACAATTAATGATATAATAATATAGCCAATAATCATGAGGATAAGAACTGCATAAACTAATAAATCAGTTTGGATGTATACTTTATATTTTTGATAGATATTTTTAAGTTCTTTAAACATAGTTAAAGGTAATAAAATTTGCCTGAAGCCACCTTTTTTCGATTTGAGTCGCAAATAACGTATTCAATACAATAGTAATTTTGACCCAACAAATCTGTAATAATTCTGTTTGTTATCCGACACATGTCACTGTTATGAAAAAATCTTTATTGTTTTTGTTATGTTATTTACTTGTGCTTACAGGTGTTTGGGCACAAGAAAAGTTTACAGTAAATGGTTATATAAAAGATGCGAGCAATGGCGAAGCCTTAATTGGTGCAACTGTTTATATTAAATCATTAAATGCCGGAACGGTTACTAATGTTTACGGTTTTTATTCCATCACTTTACCAGCAGGAACTTATCTTTTTGACTATACCTACGTTGGTTATGGTAAACAAGAAAAGCAACTCGAACTGAATAAGAACATCAGGTTGGATATCAACATGGAGCCTGAAGGCGAAGAATTGCAAGAAGTTGTAATCAGCGCAGAAAAGGAAGAAGCATTGGTGCAGTCCATAGAGATGAGTGTTAACAAACTCGATATCAAAACCATCTCCAAAATTCCAGCATTTTTAGGCGAAGTAGATGTAATCAAAAGTTTGCAACAATTACCTGGTGTTTCTACTGTTGGTGAGGGCGCATCAGGTTTTAATGTTCGTGGTGGTAATGTAGGGCAGAACTTAATTTTATTGGATGAAGCAACAGTCTATAACTCATCTCACTTATTGGGTTTCTTTTCTGTATTCAACCCTGATGCTGTAAAAGATACCAAACTTTATAAAGGGGCCGTTCCGCCACAATTTGGTGGACGTATCGCTTCTTTATTGGATGTACGCATGAAGGATGGTAACAATCAGGAATACGAAACCAATGGAGGAATAGGCACTATATTCAGCAGACTTTCATTTGAAGGTCCCATTGTAAAAGATAAAGGCTCGTTCATTGTTGCAGGAAGAAGATCATATGCCGATTTATTAGCTAGGCCTTTTGTAGAGTTATTACAAGACGGTGGCGCCTTGAATTTTTATGATTTAACAGCCAAAGCTAATTATAACATCAACGATGAAAATAAAATTTATCTTTCCGCCTATTTAGGAAGAGATGTCTTTTTCTTCGATAAAAATCAAGGTTTCTCTTGGGGAAATAATACTGCCACCTTGCGCTACAATAAAATTTTTAATGATAGATTGTTCGCTAACTTCTCCATGATTTATAGTAATTACGATTATAAACTGCAATTCGGAGAAGATGATCGAGATTTTTTCCGTTGGAATTCAGCTATTTCTAATTTTACATTTAAGCCATCCTTCAGTTACTTTTTAAATAGTAATAACGAAATTTCTTTCGGTGGTGAAATCAACTACTATGATTTTGAACCAGCCAATGCATCAGGAGCTTCAAATGGAGATGTCATTGATATTAGCTTAGCGAAAAAATTTAATCTAGAAACTGCTTTGTATATCGGTAACGACCAAAAGCTGAACGAGACTTTTTCTTTACAATATGGTTTGCGCTTCTCTAGGTTTGATGGTTTCGGCAGAGGAACGCAATACACACTTGGAGCAGCAGAAGAGCCCGGAAAAAGAAAAGAAATTTTAGGAGAAAGACAATTTGGAAGAGGAGATAGAATGTCTACTTACGAAAACTTAGAACCTCGATTTAGTATCAAAGCACAGCTTACCAACAACAGCTCGATAAAAGCTAGTTACAATCGTATGGTACAGTACTTGCATTTAATATCCAACACGGTTGCCTCCAATCCATTAGATGTTTGGACACCCACATCCAACAACATCAAGCCTGAAATAGGTGATCAAATTACACTTGGCTATTTTAGAACATTAGGTAAAAAAGATCAATTCGAAGTAAGCGTTGAGGGTTATTATCGCGAAGCGCAAAATCAAATTGACTATATCGATGGTGCAGATATATTGATTAACGAATTTCTGGAAGCCGACCTTTTAAGTGGAAAGGGTAGAGCCTATGGTTTAGAATTTTATTTACAGAAAAAGACCGGACGATTTACAGGTTGGGCAGCTTACACATTAGGTAAAACAGAATTAAGAATTGATGGTATCAACAAAGGCAATTGGTATCCTACAAGATTTGATCAACGCCATAATTTAAAACTCACTGGTTTTTATGAGTTAAACAAAAGATGGTCAGCATCAGCTAGTTTTACTTTCACAACGGGAACACCAACTACATTTCCAACGTCAAGATATATTATTCAAGGTGTTTTGGTTCCGCATAACAATAACGAATCCAGAAACAATGTTCGTTTAGCTAATTACCATCGCTTAGATATTTCGTTCCGTTTAGAAGGAAGAAAAACAAAAGCAGATGGAACACCTCGCAAGAATACAGATTACTGGGTATTTGGCATTTACAATTTATATGGAAGAAGAAACCAATTCTCCGTTAACTTTTCACAAAAAGAAGGCAGATACCAACCGGGAGAATACATTCCAAGTCAGGCTAATCAGTTAGCCATTATCGGTTCACCAATACCTTCTGTTTCTTATAATTTTAATTTTTAATGGATATGAAGAACTTATTTATAAAATCATTTCTCGCTATTCCAATTATCTCATTGCTTTTTGCCTGCGAAGATGCTGTTGATGTAACCTTAGAAAATGCTGAACCATTGGTTGTAGTCGATGCATTTATTACAAACAGAGCAGAACCTCAAGTAATTAAATTAATGCGAACACAACCTTACTTCGCTACTGAATTGCCACCTACCTTAACTGGTGCATCTGTAACGATAACCGATAGTGAAGGTAAAGTTTATACATTTACTGAAACATCGCCTGGCAACTATACATGGACGCCCGCAGCCAACGAAACCTTTGGTGAAGTAGGCCTTGATTATACCCTAGAGATTGAGACCAATGGAGAATCATTCGAAGCTTTTGCGGATATGTCTCGTGTACCAACAGTAGATAGCTTGACTTTTTTCTTTGAGCCGGGCGATCAGTTTACAGACGATTTTGTTCTTGCAGAATTTTGGTCAACCGATCCGGATGATTCAGGTGACGCGTATTGGATTAAAACATACAAAAATGGTAAACTGTTAAACAAACCTGTTGATATCAATTTAGCTTATGATGCTGGTTTTTCCAGAGGATCAAATTTTAATGGTGTACCCTTCATTGTTCCCATACGTAGAGCCATCAATCCTTTTGATGAAGACCCCAATGATGATACCAAAGTTTTGCCTCCATTAGTTCTTGGTGATTCTTTGTACGTTGAAGTAAACTCTTTATCAGAGGCTGCTTTTGATTTTCTTACTGAGCTTAAAATCCAAACCGATAGACCGGGTGGTTTTGGTGAGTTGTTTGCAACACCTTTGGCCAATGTGAGTACAAACATTAGAAATAAAAATGCTAATGGAACGAAAGCTGTTGGTTTTTTTAGTGTAGCGGCTGTTTCTGGCTTTGGAAGAAAATATAAATCTACAGATGATGTAAAAGACTTCCCCAAACAATAAAACTCCTTTCTTATATTTCGGTTATCTATAAGAGATGCCGAACCATGAGAATCATTTTACTACTATCATTTTGTGTCTTAGTCAATTTAGCTAAGGCACAAAATGATGTGCTGGATAATAGCCCAGCTTCTGTTAAGTGGTACAAATTAAAAACGCCACATTTCAATGTATTGTATCAAAACAATGCAAAGGAGGCAGCTGAGCAAGTTGCTAATAGCCTGGAAGCTATTTATCAACCGGGAGCAAAATCTTTAGGTAAATCACCCAGAAGAATATCTATTTTATTACAAAGTCAATCCTCCATCGCCAATGGCTTTGTTTCTATGTTTCCTCGAAGAAGCGAATTCTTTGCCATGCCTACACAAGATTACAATTTTGCTGGCAGCAACGATTGGTTAAACTTACTGGCCATTCACGAGTATAGGCATATCGTTCAATATGAAAATGCAATTACTGGTTTCAACAAGTTATTCTATTATGCTTTTGGAACAGGCACAATGGCTGCAATGGCTAGTGCCGCTGCACCACAATGGTTTTGGGAAGGCGATGCTGTAGTAACTGAAACAGCCTTTAGCAATAACGGAAGAGGAAAAATCCCCGCCTTTAGTCTTCAGTTCAGAACAAACTTATTAACTAACAGAAAATTCAATTACCACAAACAATATCTTCGTTCTTATAAAGATTTCATTCCTAATCATTATGTATTAGGCTACCAGTTTACAAGTTATTTAAGAGAAAAAACCAATAACCCGGATATTTGGGGAAAGATAGCCACCACGTCATGGCGTGTTCCATTCATCCCATTTCGTTTTTCATCCTCAATTAAAAGACACTCAGGTAAGTATGTAGTGGATTTATACAAAGAGATGGCCGATAGTTTAGCCTTACGTTGGCAGATGCAAGTAGATACTTTACAATTAACTACTCACAGCATACTTAGCAATCAAAGCAAAACATTTACCAACTATAGTTATCCCATTGAATTAGAAAATGGTAAAATCATAGCATTAAAATCTGGCCTGGGAGATTATGAACAATTGGTAACCATAAAAGACAATTCAGAAGAAATACAATTTGTGCCGGGCATAGTTAACGATGCCGGCTTCTTAAGTGCAACTAATTCTCGCATCGTATGGACTGAATATGAATACGACCCTCGTTGGCGCATGAAAAGTTATTCAATCATTAAATTTTATGATGTTGGATCGGGTAGATTTTGGAGACTAAAAAAGAAAACCAGGCTAGCAGGACCAACCTTATCGCCTGATGGATACAACGTTGCTTATGTAGAAACAGATGTAGATTATAAACACCACATCGTTGTAGCTGATGTTTTTAATGGTAATGAGTTAGTGCGTTTACCCAACCCATCCAACCATTATTATTCAATGATGCGTTTCGATGAAACGGGCAAAAGATTAGTGGCACTGAAAACATCGAAACAAGCGAAAGCCTTGGTTTTGATTGATATAGTGGATGGCACCGAAAAAGTAATTTTACCTGAAACCAACTGGCATTTTGGTCATCCTTATTTTGCAGGAGATTATGTGTTGGTAAGTGGCAATAAAGATGGGATTGATAATTTATTCGCTGTCGAAATCCAAACAGGTGAAATCTTTCAAATTTCAAATAGTAAGTTCGGAGCTTATAACCCCAGCGTTAGAAAAGATTTGTCGGGCATCTTATATAATGAGCAAACTGAAAGCGGTTTGGCTATTGCAGAAATGGATTTCAATCCAGCATCATGGAAAAAATTTGATTATCGAAAAGATGACTCTAAATATTTTGGATGGCTACAAAAGCAGGAGGGTAGCCAAAACTTTCTGCAATCCATTGCCAAACAAAGCTACCAGCCTAAGAGATACAGAAGAATTTCCGGAACAATCAATCCTTATAACTGGGGCGCTTATTTTAATAGCGACTTATCGGGTGCAACTTTAGGATTGGTTTCGAGAGATATTTTAAGCACAACCTCTTGGTCTTTAGGGTATAATTATAACGTAGCCGAACAATCAGGTGCTTGGGATGCTAGGTTTAGTTACCAAGGCTTTTATCCTATTTTAGATGTAGGAGTTTCATTTGCTGACAGAAAAGTAAACGAAGGAAATTATAATATAAGGGTGATAGAGCGTACAAATCCCGATAATATCACCAGTGATGTAACTTACAACAGGAACATTGAGCTCAATTGGAAAGAAACAAATGCCGACTTTGGTATTCGATTGCCCTTTGTTTTAACAAGATCTAAGTTTATTTCGGCTCTTAACATTAGTCAGTCAATAGGGTATAGAAGAGTAACAGACTTTTCCAATAACCTCGAATTGCCAGGCATTAACCTAGAGAATTTTAGAAAGAGAAGACTGATACCACTTTTAGTAATCAATGATACATTATATTCTATCCCACTATACGACAGGGTAGGCAACAACAATTTGATATATAATAAAACCAGAGCTACACTGTTTTTGTACCACAAACAAAGTCCAAGAGATTTTCTGCCAAAGTTGGGCATCTATTGGAACACAGAAATCTATCAAACAGCTTTTTCAAGTAACTTAGAAGGTGGTCAGTTTTCTACGTACTTACATGTGTATCTTCCAGGTTTATTTAAACATCATTCCTTGAATGGATATGTTACCTACCAAGGCACCAACTATCTGCGTAACGGTGAAAGAAATTATATCTTCGAAAACAGAGTGCCAGTGCCAAGAGGGTTAAGCATTTTCAGAGCTCAAAATTTTGTAAGCATGTCAGCCAACTATGCCTTACCTGTTTGGTATCCCGACATTGCCCTTGGCCCACTCTTAAATATTCAACGATTTAGACTTAATGGTTTTGTAGATTATGCACAAGGCAATTCACCTCTTTTTAATGCCAGCAATAACTATTTGTCTCTAGGAGCTGAGTTTACTTTTGATGTAAATGTCATGCGTTTCCTTCCCCAACTCGACCTCGGCTTCCGCATTTCAAAAGGTTTAACACCTTCCACGACAACATTCGAATTTTTATTAGGTACGATTAATTTCTAAAAGACTTGAAAATCGCATTTCTTACCTTAATTTTGACCGTTTAAGAATTCTCAAAAATCGATACATGGCAGAGATAATTCGCATGCCCAAAATGAGCGATACCATGACAGAAGGGGTGATCGCTAAATGGCACAAAAAAGTAGGTGATACTGTAAAGTCTGGTGAGCTAATGGCCGAAATAGAAACGGATAAAGCAACCATGGACTACGAATCCTTTAATGAAGGAACCATTTTATATATCGGAGCTACAGAGGGACAGGCCGTTCAGGTAAATGATATATTGGCGATTGTGGGTAAGAAAGGCGAAGATTATCAAGCATTATTGCAAGGAGCAGGTAATGCAGCGCAAAGTGGTGGCCAACAGTCTGTTACTAAAGCAGAAGTAAGTGCTGCTTCATCTGCTGCACCAGCTCAAACCATCGATACTAAAGGTATTAAAGCAGAGATAGTGCTTATGCCTAAAATGAGCGATACCATGCTCGAAGGCGTTATCGCAGCCTGGCACAAGAAAGTTGGCGATACAGTAAAGTCTGGCGAATTAATGGCTGAAATCGAAACAGATAAAGCCACCATGGAATATGAATCTTACCACAACGGTACAGTTTTATACATTGGTGCAGAAGCAGGAAAATCTGTTCCAGTAAATGGTGTTTTAGCTATCGTAGGCGAAGCCGGAGCCGATTGGGCCACTTTATTGAAAGCACATCAAAACAACAGCGGTGCAGCAACACCAACCCAAACTGCCCCTAAACAAGATGTGGTAACATCACCATTTGTAAATCAGGTAATTACACAACAACACAGTAACGGAAGGTTAAAGGCATCGCCCTTAGCAAAACGTTTAGCCAAAGAAAAAGGAATTGACTTAAACCAAGTTCAAGGCAGTGGAGATAATGGTAGAATTACCAAATTAGATGTAGAAAACTTCAAAGCTTCTTCAACGCCTGCTCAAGCCTCACAAGCTAAAGGATCAAGTGCAATATTGCCGTCAGTTATCGGTAAAGAAAGCTTTGAAGATGTACCAGTATCGCAAATGCGCAAAACTATTGCTAAGCGCCTGATCGAAAGCATGTACACAGCTCCACATTTCTATCTCACGATGGAAATCAACATGGATAAAGCCATCGAAGCACGCAAAAGCATCAATGAAATCAGTCCTGTTAAAATATCCTTTAACGACATGGTTATCAAAGCTGTAGCAGCCGCTTTAAAGCAACATCCAGATGTGAATGTAAGCTGGCTAGGAGATAAGATCAGAAAGAATCATCACGTTAATATTGGTGTAGCCGTAGCTGTAAAAGATGGCTTACTTGTACCTGTAGTGCGCTTTGCCGACAGCAAATCACTTTCGCACATTGCCACCGAAGTAAAAGACCTGGCGCAAAAGGCCCACGATAAAAAATTACAACCAGCCGATTGGGAAGGAAGCACCTTCACCATCTCTAACTTAGGTATGTTTGGCATAGAAGAATTCACGGCCATCATCAACCCACCCGATGCGTGTATTCTCGCAGTAGGCGGCATTAAAGAAACAGCAGTTGTTAAGAACGGAACGTTAGTGCCAGGCAACGTTATGAAAGTTACCATGTCTTGCGACCACCGTGCAGTAGATGGCGCAGTAGGTTCTGCCTTCTTAAAAACGCTGAAAGGATTGTTAGAAGATCCGGTAAGAATTTTGATTTAAACTTTAGAATTCAGAAATCTATTTTTGAATGACTGAAACGCGCGAACCCGTATCGGCATATGGCAAGAAGAAACTCACAATAGAGGAGTATTTGGCCTTCGAGCGAGAGTCCGGCTTAAAACATGAATACTACAAAGGCGAAATTTTTGTTATGTCTGGCGCAGGCACCAGGCACAACATCATTTTCTCCAACCTGTTTATTGAATTAGGTTTGAAATTAAAGGGTAAATCCTGTATTCCTTTTGGTAGTGACATGAGAATTCATATTCCAGAGAATACCTTGTTCACCTATCCTGATATATCGGTTTTTTGTAACAACGATATCCAGATAAAGGAAGAAGATTATTCCGTTGGTCCAACTGTTATTTTCGAAATACTTTCGCCATCAACGCAGCATTACGATAGAGGAGGTAAGTTTAAATTATATCGGGATATTCCAACATTAAAAGAGTTTATACTTGTTGATATGGAAAGTATAAGCGTGGAAGTTTTCAGATTGAATGCAACCAATCATTGGGAATTAGAAGAGTACAAAGTAGTAGCAGACAACTTATACATTTCGGCACTAGAGATTTCAATTCCTCTTTCTATTATTTACAATAACACTAAGCTCAATAGGCTCGATGACTAAAATACACGCCACAACAGTTCTTGCAGTAGTTCACAACGGAATGGTAGCCATTGGTGCCGATGGACAAGCTACGATGGGCAATACCATTGCTAAGAGTAATGTCAAGAAAATCAGAAAGTTATTAGAGGGTAAAGTAATCACAGGTTTCGCTGGTTCTACTGCCGATGCGTTTACACTTTTAGAACGCTTCGAAGACAAGCTAAACGTATACCGCGGCAACATGAAGCGTGCTGCCATTGAGTTGGCTAAGGATTGGCGCACCGACCGATACTTAAGAAGATTAGAATCCATGCTTATTGCTGCCAACCACGAGGAGCTATTGATTCTATCTGGTACAGGCGATGTTATCGAACCCGATAATCAGATTGCAGCCATTGGTTCAGGAGCTATGTATGCGCAATCCGCAGCTTTGGCCTTAAAGAAACACGCACCTCATTTAACAGCCGAAGAAATCGTAAAAGAATCCTTACATATCGCAGCCGATATCTGCATTTATACTAATCACAACTTAGTGATAGAAAAGATAGGTTAATCTTTTGCTCTAATCCTCCGAAGTGTCTCCCGAAAGGGCACATTCAATATTCTCGCACCTGTAAAAAGAAAATTAGCGCCTGCATTTTATATTCACGCACTATGCAAAAGAAAGTAAGCGACTCCAAAAGACAATCTTTTCAAACAATACAGAATTCAAAAGATCTTTCTTTTGTGAAGAAGAGTTACCTGTTTTCAGGAAGGTATTTCAGATGAGTTTTTCTTATCTGTTTCAATAGGTGATTCAAGCTTTGGTTCGTCCGTAACAGTTGTACTTTGGCCATTGCTATCATCTAACAAAATAGCCCAAGGCTTAAGGTGCTCGCTATATTGAATTAAAATCTTAACAACACCTATCGCAGGTACTGCCAGAATCATACCGGCAATGCCCATCAGTTTACTGCCAATTAACAAAGCCAGAATAGCAGCCAAGGCATTAATACTTACTTTCGAACCTGTGATTTTTGGGGTAATAAAATTTCCCTCTAGAAATTGAACAACTGAAAAAATGATGATTACACCTAAGGCATACCAAGCGCTGTCTTTAGTGATCAAAGCCACAATCACCGGAAAAGCGGCACCTATAAAAATTCCTACATAAGGAATAACCGTTAAAATACCGGAGAGAATACCAAAGAAGATAGCATGTTCTATTCCCAATACAGCTAAACCAATCGAATTTAAAATAGCAATGATAATGGTAACAATCGCCAGCCCGCTTACATAACCTTTCAACACGGTTTCTACTTCTTTTTTCCAAACCATTTCTTGGTTAGAATTGAGAAGAGCTTGGAAGAAGAGTTTAAACTTATCGCGGTAAATAAGAAATAAAAAAATATAGATAGGCACTTGTACAAGCAGCGAAACCACATTTGAAGTAGAAACCAACACATTAGCAGCATACGTACTTAATGAAGTAGTAGCCTCTTTCAGTATTTTATTCTGATCTGAAATGCTTAATCCGAGCTCTTGTAAAAACCCACTGCTGCGTAAAACAAAAGCATCGAAACGAGATTGTAAGTCAGGTAAATCGTTTACCAAAGCGATTAGCTGTTCTACGATAAGCCATACAGATAGTACAAGTAATCCGGTAAAAACTACGATAACTAATATGGTTGCCCAAATGGTACTAAACTTTTTGCTTTCCAGCCAACGTACTAAAGGCAAAATGATAACAGCAAAGAAACTAGCAAAAGCAAATGGGATGATGATGTCTTGCGCCCAAATAATTAAAAAACCAACAATACACAGTATCGATAAGGTTTTGAAAATATAATCGAGGCGGTTAAAGTTTACTTTTTCCATATCAGGCAGTTTCGTTTATGGCTTCTATAATGAGAGCGCATGCTTCTTTAATTTCTTCTTCGGTAATAGTAAGCGGAGGTGCTAACCTAAAACTATGCGGATGCGATAAAAACCAATAACAAATTACACCTTTTTCTTTTCCTTTTTCCACGATGCGGTTTACTCGTTCTGCAGTGGCAAAATCAATGGCGAACATCAAACCTATTCTTCTGATCTCAATTATCTCCGGATGTTGCAAGAGCGATTCCATCAGTTTCCCTTTTGCTTCTACTGCTTCTAATAATCCCGGCTGCGTTAGTACATCTAATACTGCACCGGCAGCAGCAGCACAAACAGGATTGCCCCCGAAAGTAGTAATGTGACCAAGAGGAGGATCATAGGTTAAGGTCTTCATCAAACGTTTGTCAGCTACAAAAGCACCAATGGGTAAACCGCCTCCAAATGCTTTTCCTATTGTTATTATGTCGGGCACAACTCCATAATGCTCAAAGGCAAAAAGTTTTCCGGTGCGTCCCATACCGCATTGTATCTCATCGAAAATCAGTAACACACAATGTTCATCGCATTTCTTTCTCAACGCGTGTAACCATTCATGTGTGGCAATTCGTACACCGGCATCGCCTTGGATGGGTTCAACAATTACGCAAGCAGTTCGTGAACTAATATGTTGTAAGTCTTCAAAATGGTTAAAGCGAATGTGTCGTACATCCGGTAATAAAGGTCTGTAAGCCTGCTTCTTATATTCATTACCCGAAACACTTAATGAACCATGTGTACTGCCATGATATGATTTCTGCATGGAGATAATTTCAGTTCTTCCCGTTACGCGTTTGGCTAATTTCAGCGCACCTTCATTGGCTTCTGTGCCAGAATTTACCAAGTAAACACAGTTAAGACTTGCAGGAAGTTGGGTTGTTAGTTTCTCTGCTAAAGTGTTAGATGCATCTTGAATAAACTCGCCATATACCATTACATGTAAGTGTTTATCCAACTGATTTTGAATAGCTTGAATAACATCAGGATGGCGGTGGCCAACATTACTAACTCCGATTCCGGAAATCATATCGAAGTATCGCTTACCTTCCGGACTGTATAAGAAAACACCTTCAGCCCGCTCGATAGAAATCTTATAAGGATAAGGAGTAGTCTGCGCTAGTTTATGAAAGAAGGTAGCTTCACTGAAATTCATGAACAAAAATATTAAATAACAGCAGTCTTTGATAATTCAATTTGAATGCTTCAACTTTGACTTTGTATGTCGGACGAAACCGAAAAATCAGTTTTAATCATTACCTATTATTGGCCACCCAGTGGTGGAAGTGGCGTGCAGCGCTGGCTCAAGTTTGTGAAATACTTGCCCACTTTTGGCTATACACCTTATGTATTTACGCCCGAAAATCCTGCCTTCGAAATAAAAGATGAATCATTGCTGAAAGATGTACCCGCGGAAGCGGAAGTATTGCATTTTCCGATATGGGAACCTTACGAGCTTTTCAACAAACTATCTTTTGGCAAAGTAAAAGCTGAGGCTGCACAAGCTGTAAAAGCCGATGGATTGTTCAAGAAACTAGCAAAGTGGGTGAGAGGTAACTTTTTTATTCCCGACCCAAGAATATTTTGGGTAAAACCTTCTGTTTCCTTTCTCTCTGATTTCATCAAAGAGAAAAAAATCCGACACATTATTACAACAGGGCCACCTCATAGTGTTCATCTCATTGGTTTAAAACTGAAAAAGCAAAACCCAGGTATAACATGGCTAGCCGATTTTCGCGACCCTTGGAGCGAATGGGATTTGTTGGATACTTTTTATTTAACAACGTGGGCACGTAAAAGACATCAAGTGCTAGAAAGACAAGTATTACAAATGGCCGATCGCACTATCAGCATTTCACCTTATCATGTCGATCGATTAAAAAAATTAGGAGGAAGAAGAGTGAGTTTACTCACCAATGGTTTTGATGAAAGTGATTTCGCGAGCATAACACACATCAAAACGGATATATTTACCATCAGGCATTTGGGCACTGTTGATGAGTTAAGAAATCCTATTCCTTTTCTTCATGCCTTAACGCTTTGGATAAAAGCCCAACAACAACCTGTTAAGGTAAAAGTCGAATTCATTGGCAATGTTCATCCTTTTGTTAATGCCTATATTCAAGAAAATCATTTGCATGAATTAGTAACCGTTAAGCCACCTGTTTCACACAAAGAAGTTTTGAATTTATATGCAGAAACCAATCTCTTGCTATTGGTATTGGCACATACTGCCATTGCTGCGGGCAATTTACCGGGAAAGTTTTTTGAATACTTAGCTTCAGGCACGCCTATGTTAGCAATTGGTCCACCCGATGGAGATTTAGCCAACATCTTGAAACAAGAAAACAGAGGAGAAGTATTAGCGCCAGATGATGTAGAAGCAATCAAAAACGCAATTGATAGTCAATACCAAAACTGGCAACAAAATAAAGAGTTGGTACCACCAGCTCAATCATCATTTACCAGGCTTAACTTAACAAAACAACTGGTTGATTTATTAGAATTGCGCTAGATATTTTCAATAAGATGTTTAACAATGGCTTCTGCTGTATGCCCATCGCCATATAGCGAAGCGTTAAATGCCGGAAAAGGTTTTGTAAAAAGTTGATGGTATGTATTTACCATCGCTTGCGCATTTGCACCTGTCAGGAAATTTGCTTTTTCATGTACTAATTCTACCCATTCAGTTTGGTCGCGTAAAGTAATGCAGTACTTTCTGGCAAAGTAGGCTTCCTTTTGCAAACCACCACTGTCCGTTAAAACGATATGCGCATGTTGCAGCAATTGAATCATATCAAAGTAACCAACAGGTTCAATAAGTTTTACGCTAGGTGAAAATGACAACGCAGCTAACTTACTTTTTAAACGAGGATGAACCGGCCAAACGATAGTTGTAGTTTCTGCAAGCTGTTGAATTCCTTTCAAGATTTCCTTTAAACGATTTTCATCATCCGTATTTTCTGCGCGATGCAGCGTAAGCAAAGCATATTCATTACTTCGTAGATGATTAACTTGAAGAATGTTCGATTTCTCTTCTGCTTTCTTTTGGTAATACGTAAACGCATCGAACATTACATCACCTGTTTTAATTACTTTCTTGGGCTGATGAAAAAATCCTTCTTGCTTTAAATTCTCTATGGCTGCATCCGAAGGGCAATACAAACAATCGCTTAATTGATCTGTTAAAATCCGATTCAATTCTTCTGGCATAGCCCGGTTAAAACTGCGCAAGCCAGCTTCGATATGTGCAACGGGTATTTGTAATTTTGCAGCGGCCAATGCACCGGCCAGTGTAGAGTTGGTATCGCCATAGACAAGCATTGCATTGGGTTTAACTTCTTTTAGTACTTCTTCAATTCTTTCTAACATGCGGCCTGTCATGGCGCCATGCGAAAGACCATGAACATCCAGAAAGTAGGAAGGCTTCGGTATTTCCATCTCTTCAAAGAAAACATCCGACATGCTGCTGTCGTGGTGTTGGCCGGTGTGGATGATGATTTCTTCTATATTCAATTGGATAAACGCTCTGGAAACAACCGAGGCTTTTATAAATTGTGGTCTTGCACCGATAACTGTTACGATTTTCATGCAGATAAAATTTGATCAACCAGTTTATTCATTGTTTCGCGGTTGCTGTTAGCATTTAGTAACTGTGCCGCTTTGTTGCTATTGTTTTTAAAGAGTTGAATTTGTTCGCTACTCAGGGCATTTAACTGTTCAGCCAGCGATTGCGGTTCAAAATCTTTAGATACAATACCTAAGTTATAGGTATTGGTGATGCCGGCTATTTCTTGAATAGGACCAGTAGCGATAGCTAAACGCGCTTGAATAAAATCAAATAATTTATTTGGCAACGCATTTTCATAATTGAAATTGATAGGAGGAATGAGATAAACACCGATGTCGTAAGTGTTAATCGATTCTACTACTTTTTCATTTGCAACGGGTGGTAATATTCGGATGCGTTGGTTCTTAGCAGCCAGTTCTTGTAATGTATGCAGATAACCTTTTGTGGCTTGATTGGCGTTAGTGGGTGTTATCAAGATAAGATCAAGTGTAAAGCGCTCGTCAACGAAATCCATCATCAAAATTAATCTTTCTAATTGTCGAGACGGGTTAGCACCACCATGATGAACCAATTTAATTTGCTTAGGATCAACTAGTGTAGGAGCGAGGGTAGCGAATGCAGGTGCATTGGTAATAACAGAGGGTTGCACCTGATAGTGTTTGGCATATTCATGTGCCAAACCTGAGCCAACGGTTGTCATACACGCTATTTGCTTCAGGTACTGTCGGCAAAGGTATTTATTCTGCGGTTGAAAGAAGATTCGCCATAAAAGTTTATCCTCAAAATGCCGAGGTGCATACTCGTGGGCATCAAAAAATATCTTGGCTTTTTTATTTCTGAAGGCGAACGGAAGTGTTTCAATATCATTCGCAATAATCAAGTCATAAGGCTTGGTTATGGTTTCAGTTAAAGTTTTACTCCCATACAGCAATTCAACGGCTTTTTCGAATTGTCTGGTCAATTGAAAAAAAGCAATTTTTACTTTACGCAGCAAGTTGAGGTTTAAACGAGGCAAGGGTACAAACTGATAAGCCTGATTGGATGGAGCTTGGTAGGCAGATACTGTAAGTTCAAAATCATCTTGCAAAAAACTGATTTGTCGGCTTACCCGGGCATCGTGCTTCAAGTCGGAGAAAGCGATAATCAGGATGCGTTTTTTCATAATAAAAGAAGCGCAAATTAAACATAATTTGCTTTATCGGTATGCTTAGTCTTTTAGCCTGAATAGTATTATTTTTGATGTTTTAGAAAAAGCAATCTTTTTGGATTTGAGAAAACTCTTTCAGCCAAAATCAATGTAATGAAATAGACAAAAAGGAAAAGCACTGCTACATGATTTCAGGCCGTTTTATCAAACATTCATTTATCTATACAGTTGCAGGTTCTTTGCCTATGGCAAGTGCCATTTTGTTAATGCCTTTTTATGGGCATTTCCTCTCAACGGAAGTATTCGGTTTGCTATCCGTTTACTTTGCCGTTTCTTTATTAGTCCAGATTTTTGTTACCTATAGTTTCGATGCCTCTATTTATGTTTATTACCACGAACATAAACATGATGAACAAAAACTCGCCACGTTTATCAGCAGTGTTTTTGTTTTCATTTTGGGAGTAAGTGTCATTGTTTCTGTTTTACTTTCACTTACTGGTTACTGGCTTTTTGAATTTATCTTCGATAAAGAAGATGTATCTTTTTATCCTTTCGGAATTTTATCAATAGCAACAGGTGTATTGCAAGCTGTATTTAAGGTTAACAATAGCTTGCTACAAACTTCAGAGAAAGCAACGAAGTTTCTCAAAACCAATTTGTTTTCATTTTCTCTGATTGCGAGCTTAACCATTGCCGGAATGTTTTTATTCCCTGATTCTTTATGGGGTCCGATTGGTGGTAAGTTGATTGGCGCACTCATTTCTTTTAGTTGGGTTTTGTATAGCATCATTAAAACTTATGGTATTCAATTTAACTGGACTTTAATAAAAGAGACGTTCAGTTTTAATCATCCATCTTTAATTTACCAGATTCAACAATGGTTCATCAACTATTATGATCGAATCATCATTTTGATGTTGTTATCAAAATCAACAGTGGGTTATTACGATTTAGCTGCAAAGTGTTTGTTGGCTATTGATTTTATCTTGGCAGGATTGAACACTACATTTTTTCCTAAAGTTTTAACAATTGTAAAAGAACAGGAGGTCAAATCAAGTACAATTGAGATTAACCGATATTACCATGGCTTAACGGCTGTGGCGATGTTGTTAGTTGCAGCAAGTATTTTTGTATTTCCTTACTTAATTGATTTCTTTTTTGCCAAAAGTTATTTGCCTGCCATTTCATTGATTCCATTGTTGGCTATTTTGTATTTGATTCGGCCTTTGCGTTTATACCTGGCGATGCCTTTTGCAGCCATCAAGTATTCCAAACCTTTGCCTCTTATTTATTTAGCAGTTGCCATACTTAAAATTTCTTTGCTCTTCTATTTAATACCCATGATAGGTATTGAAGGTGCAGTTTTAGCTTCCATCATTTCTTCTATTGTTGAAATCATTTTGCTTTACGCTTTCATTAATAAGAAGTTTAAAATTAAGATGAATGCTAATAAACTGTTATGGTCTCCGTTCATGCTTATTGCCATGATCGTAACCTTAAGGTTTATCAACTTTATTCCCGAAATGATTTCCTATCTCTTGCTTTTTGTATTTACACTAATCCTGTTATTATTTGTATATCGAAAAGAGTTAGCACAACTATATCAAACTACAGTAAAAAAATTCTCATGATTCCTGTTACTAAACCATACTTACCTGCTAAAGAAACTTATCTGAAATTATTAGATGAAATTTGGCAACGCAACTGGCTCACGAATAACGGACCTTTAGTTAATGAGTTAGAACTTGAATTAAAAGAGAAGCTAGGGCTTAAACATGTACTATTTGTAAGCAATGGAACGATCGCTATTCAAATGGCTATAAAAGCCTTGCATTTAAAAGGAGAAATCATCACAACACCATTTTCTTATGTGGCTACAACTTCCAGTATTATTTGGGAAGGATGCAAACCGGTTTTTGCAGATATCGATGCGCAAACTTTTAACATCGATGTAAGCAAAGTAGAAAAGGCAATTACGAAAGAAACATCTGCAATTTTGGCAACGCATGTGTTCGGCAATCCTTGCGATGTAGTTGCGTTGGAAGCATTGTGTAAAAAACATCAGCTAAAATTAATTTATGATGGGGCCCATGCTTTCGGTGTAAAGGTAAATGGAAAATCAATTTTCGAATATGGAGATATTGCTACATGTAGTTTTCATAGCACTAAACTTTTTCATTCGGTAGAAGGAGGGATGGTTACAACTAACGAAAGTGAAACCTTGCGTTTACTTTCTCTACACAGAAACTTTGGACATAACGGCCCGGAAAAATTTGATGCAGTTGGCATCAATGGAAAAAACTCTGAGTTTCATGCAGCGATGGGATTAAGCATTTTACTAGACTTTGATAAAATCATCGCTAAACGCGAGCAGCTTACATCCATCTACAACGACATGCTTGTTAATTTTAAAGGCAATAAGCAATTGATTAAAGGAGGCGTTACATATAATTATGCCTACTATCCTTTATTATTCGAGAGTGAGCAGAAGTTATTAGCAACGATAGCCGAGTTGAATAAAAATTGGATTTATCCAAGACGATATTTTTATCCTTCTTTAAATACAATCGAATATCTCGAAGAGAAAATTTCATGTCCGATAAGTGAAGATATAGCCGGTCGAATTTTATGTTTGCCTTTGTATTATGATTTAACAGAAAAAGAAGTGCAAATGATTGCCAGAATTATTTTACGCGCTCAACAATACGCTTAATGCATGAACTTACACATTTTTCCCGATAGCGTTTTTGCCAAAGCTTTTTATCGTAACCTGCAGTCTTTTAATTTAACAGAGCATAATCTGGTTATTATTTCTAAAGAAAAAGCCAAACATGCCATAGAAGGAATAGTTTGTGCTCCGCTTCACTCATTAAAGTTTGCACAGGCGGTAACATCAACTCATCATTATGACGCGGTTTTTATACATTATTTCACTCCGGCACTCTATCGCTGGGTCGCGAGGCATACATTTAAAAAACTTTGTTGGTGTGTGTGGGGTGGGGATGTGTATAACTTACCGTGGAGAAAGAATAATAATTTTGAATCCATCACATCTGCTCTTTTCAAAAAATCATTTTCGTGGGAAGAAACTATTTTCAATTGGAAGGTTTCACTTCTTTACTCTCCTTATAAAATTAAAGCATGGTTAAAAGTGAATGAAGTTTATACCTGGATGGAAGAAGAATTTCTATTTACAAAATCTACTTATGCTAATCAGGCTACACACACTTTTTTTTACTATGAAGGAGAAGTTCCGTATGACAACGAAGTAGTTATTACACAAAGTCAAGCCGAACCTTATATTATTGTAGGTAACTCAGGAAGTCCGCAGAACAATCATGCCGATGTATTGCAGTTTTTAAATGATATACATTTCAAAAAGAAAATTGTTATTCCTGTTTCTTATGGAAACCAAGAGTATGTATCAAAGTTAAAATCGTACGCACTAAAATTCACTAACCTATCTATACAATGGTTAGAAGAGTTTATGCCCATCGAACAGTACAATCATTTATTAGCCAATGCAGATGCCTTCATCATGCATGCTATTAGGCCACAAGGTATGGGGAATGTTTTCGCAGTCATGAACATGGGCGTGCCTGTCTATTTTAATCCTAAGAATGCAGCTTATCAATCTTTGATTAGTATGGGATTTGAGTGCTATAAAACAGAAGATTTAACAAAAGAAAAAATCCATCAACCTGCTAAAAATAAAGATTTGATCAAACAAAAATTTGGTCATGACCAAACAAAAAAAATCTATCAAAAACTATTTACTAAACCACAATTGTAAAAGTACTTCCTACGCCCGGTTTACTTTCTACATGTATCGTTCCGCCTAACATTTCGGTTTGTAATTTCACCAAAAATAATCCTAAGCCTTTTCCTTCTGTGTGGTTATGAAAGCGTTTATATAAACCGAATAGATTTCCTTTAAATCTGTCCAAGTCAATACCTAAACCGTTGTCTTGTACTTCTATTTGCATTTTATCACCAACCCATTTGCTGCGAATGTTAATGATTACTTGCTTATCCGGAGAGCGGTATTTAATGGCATTGCTTACTAAATTATAGACGATGCTTTGTAGCATGGCACGCACTGTAACCATTTCGTTAGCATCTAGTTGTGTGGTTAGCCAAACTTCATGTTCGGCCATTTCATTTTCCAATAATTGTTTAATGTCTTTGATTATTTCACTTAATCGAACTGTTTCTTTGCTGCTGTTTACATCCTTACGCATCTCCATAATATGATTCAAGTCGCGGATCGTATTATCTAGTGCAATCACAGATTTATTTAAATGTTCTACCAAATGCTTGTTGTCTTCCCCTAATTCTTTTTCATTGATTAAGCTAAACAAGCCTTTTAAACTAGCAACAGGTCCGCGTAAGTTATGGCTGATTGTGTAGGAAAATTGTTGTAGGTTATTATTATGACTAATCAACTCTTGATTCGTAGACAGCAACTGTTCATTTTTTTTGATAAGGTCTTCATTCAATTTTTCATTTTCGATGGATAACATTTTACGTTGGTCATCGATTACTTGGTTGGCATATAAAAGTTCTTTTTGCTTTAAAGACAATTGCTTGATTAATTGAACATTTTCTCCTTCATACTTTTCAAAACTATATTTTAAAAAATAG
Source organism: Cyclobacteriaceae bacterium (assembly GCA_027533395.1). Lineage (GTDB taxonomy): Bacteria > Bacteroidota > Bacteroidia > Cytophagales > Cyclobacteriaceae > Chryseotalea. Next base: position 15,882 of record JAPZUF010000003.1, on the reverse strand, counting down.
GTGCTGGCAGCAATTACTAAAAAAGCAGCGCCCACCATATAATTAATGAAGTAATAATTAGGTCCGGTGAAACCAAGTTGATAGTAACCTACACCAAAAAAGTCGTGAATAGGGTCGTACAAAACGATGCAAAGAAAATTATAAGCCTGAGCAGAAATCCAAAGTTTTTTTTCTTTCAAATTAAAGATGACGAATGGAAAAATAGTAGCAGCAATCATGGTGAGTCTGAACTCAAAGTATTGCATTTCTTCCAGCAAAAAATATTCGAATTTATCGGCTACCGAAACAGCAAGCGAAATGGTGCCAACTAAAACTGAAAGCGTAATTCTCGCAGCATTAGGATGTCCAAGGTAATTTAAAAATATAGGAGCTAGGAAAACAAAAGAGCAAAAAAATGAAATGATTGTTGTACGGATGGCACCAAAAAAAATAAAGGAAACAATCGTCAACAAAAAAATAAAAACGCAAAGCAACACAGTAGCGCGATTGCCCAAAACGATTACACGCTTTTTGCTATGGTCCATCAGTGGACTCACACCAATGTTGCTGATTTTTTGCCAGAGGGTCATGGGACAAAGCGAAGTAAAGAATTTTTTTCCTTAAATCCAGTTTATACCCTTTTTAAGAAGTGCTAATGTTTGTTCTTCAGCAGAGTTGATGCCCGGTTGATGATCATATTGCCAATGGGCAATAGGAGGCAGGCTCATCAAAATAGATTCCGTTCTGCCATCGGTTTCCAAGCCGAACTTCGTTCCTCTGTCCCACACTAAATTAAACTCAACATAGCGGCCGCGCCTTAACATCTGCCAGATTTTATTATCTTCTGTAAATGTTTTCTCTTTATTGCGCTGCATCAAAGCAGTATAAACAGGAGCGAAAGTTCTGCCAACATCTTGCACAAACGTAAACCGATCTTGCTTGGTAAAACCATCGGTATCTTTCAGGTAGTCGAAAAAAATACCGCCCACTCCGCGTGTTTCCTTTCTGTGTTTTAAAAAGAAATAATCATCAGCCCATTGCTTAAACTTGGGATAGTATTCAGCATGATGTTGATCGCATGTCTTTTTCAAAGCATGATGAAAAAATTGCGCGTCTTCTTTGATAATGTAATGCGGAGTAAGGTCGATGCCACCTCCAAACCACCAGTTTTGGGCAGCACTTTTTTTATCAGCCGGAACAATTTCGAAATAGCGAACATTCATGTGGATGATAGGTACCCACGGATTGTGCGGATGAATAACAATTGAAACACCTGTTGCAAAAAACTGTGCTTCGGTATCTTTTAAATCTAGAGAATGCAAAATATGAGCGGGAGCATCGCCCCACACAGCAGAAAAATTGACGCCACCTTTTTCAATAACTTCTCCATGTTGCAACACACGCGAAATACCACCACCACCTCCAGGTCTTTGCCAAACATCACTTTCAAATTTACCTTTCCCATCGGCAATTTCTAATTCTCCACAAATGTCATCTTGCAGCGTTTTAAACCAATTTTCAATTGTTTCCTTTCCAGGCTCCATATCTATTTTCATTAACCCACAAATGTAAAAGAAATCTTTCCGCAATATTCGTGTTGATTATTCACTTTTGGTTATTCAGTGTTGGTTGTTCGTATTTCGTTGATGGTCATTAGGTATTCAATGTTGGTTGTTCGTTTTTTTGTAGGATAAATTAGATTTTAGAACTTTAAAAAGAATTTTCCTTCTTACTGTTTGGTTCATTAGTTTTCGATACTTGATCAGGCAACCAGCAATTACCAATAACGAACAACCCACAACGAATAACGATTATCATTCAACCGATTGAAATAACCTATTTTGATTATATTGAGCCGGTTTTGAGTTAAATACGAAAAGGATGGAGGCATCAACAACAAAGCAGAAACAGAAACCTTTAAAATCACCCATCGATCAATCTATTTTGCACCAGGCTTACCGCCTTATGCACACAGCCAAAAGAATGGCGGCCTTATACGATGAACAACGCGAAATCTGCAGCAAATATGTGCACAGCACTTCTCGCGGACATGAAGCCATACAACTAGCCGCAGGCTTGCAACTAAAACCTTACGATTACGCCTCGCTGTATTACCGAGATGAGTCCATGTTGTTGGGCATGGGTTTGCGTCCTTACGAACTCATGTTGCAGTTAATGGCCAAAGCCGATGATCCTTTCAGTGGTGGCAGAACCTACTATGGGCATCCATCCTTAAAACGAGAAGGTTTTCCTACCATCCCGCATCAGAGTTCAGCCACCGGTATGCAAGCCATACCTGCAACTGGCATGGCGCATGGCATTACTTATTTAGAAAAAAGAAATCTGTTAAAAGCTGATGAGCCACCAGTGGTATTGTGTTCTCTTGGTGATGGCTCAGTTACAGAAGGCGAAGTAGCCGAAGCTTTTCAGATGGCAGTGCTCAAAAAATTACCCATCATCTACCTTGTGCAAGACAACAATTGGGGCATTTCTGCCACAGGAGAAGAAATGCGCGCGATGGATGCATACGAATATGCCGCAGGGTTTAAAGGCTTAGAAAGAATGGCCGTAGATGGCTCCGACTTCGAAGATTCTTTTTTAGGCATGAAAAAAGCCATAGACTATGTGCGGAAAAAACGCGCACCAATTTTGGTACATGCTGTTTGTCCTTTGTTGGGGCATCATACTTCAGGAGTGAGAAAAGAATGGTACCGCGAAGATCTTGCTCAACACCAACAACACGACCCCATAGATAAATTGCATCATTACTTACTCGATAAAGGCGAAGCAGAAGAAACACTTGTGCATTTGCAGCAACAAGCACACGCAACAGTCGAACAAGATTTTCAGCAAGCAGTAGCTGCAGCCAATCCAGAGCCAACTGATTTTGATACACACGAGTTTGCACCAACACCCATTATAGAAGAAGTAGGTGAGCGACAACCAGCAGGTGCAGAAAAAGTAGTGATGGTAGATGCTGCTTTGCACGCAGTAGAAGAAATTTTAAAACAACATCCTGAAGCTTTGTTCTACGGACAAGATGTAGGCAAGCGATTAGGAGGTGTATTTCGCGAAGCCGCAACGCTAGCCGCTAAGTATGGTGATGATCGCGTATTTAACACACCTATACAAGAAGCATACATCGTAGGAAGCACAGCAGGCATGTCGGCAGTAGGAGCAAAGCCCATCGTTGAAATACAGTTTGCCGATTACATTTGGCCTGGCATTAATCAATTGGTAGAAGAATTATCCAAAAGTTGTTATCTATCCAAAGGTAAGTTTCCAATTCAATCTGTCATTCGCGTACCTATTGGTGCCTATGGTGGTGGTGGTCCATACCATAGTGGAAGTGTAGAAAGTACCCTCCTTACTATAAGAGGGATTAAAGTCGTTTATCCTTCTAACGCTGCCGATATGAAAGGCTTGATGAAAGCTGCTTTCTATGATCCCAATCCCGTGGTCATGTTAGAGCACAAAGGTTTATACTGGTCTAAAGTGCCCGGTACGAGCGAAGCCAAAACAGCAGAGCCAGATGAAAAGTATATCGTACCGTTAGGCACAGGAAGAATGGTGCAACAAGCAACTACCAATAAAGTGGAATCAGGCGAAGCAGCGTTAATCGTAACCTATGGCATGGGCGTGTACTGGGCAATAGAAGCAAGCAAAGACATAAAAGATAAAGTAAGCATTTTAGATTTGCGCACCTTAAACCCGATTGATTGGGAACTGATTGAAGTACAGTCCAAGACACATGGTCGCATATTAGTGTTAACAGAAGAACCTTTACTCAATTCCTTTGCCGAATCTTTAGCAGGAAGAATAAGCAAACACTGCTTTCAACATTTAGATGCACCCGTACATACTTTAGGAGCCGCCAACCTTCCGGCTATACCCTTAAACGTAGAACTCGAAAAGCAAATGCTACCCAATGCAGAAAAAGTACAACAAGAACTAATGAAGTTGCTGGCTTATTAGTTATTCGTTGCTGGTTGATTGTTATTCGCTGTTAAAAATTCAAATTTCAATATGAAGCAGAAGAAATTTTCAATTTCAAAAAGACTAGAAAGTTTCAAGTATGCATTAAATGGATTACGAATCTTAATAGCAGAAGAGCACAATGCAAGAATTCATTTAGTGGCTGCTGTTTGTGTAGTAATAGCTGGTCTATTTTTTAATATTTCAAGCTATGAATGGATTGGTGTTATTTTATCAATAGGATTTGTGTTTTGCCTTGAGATCATTAATACATCAATTGAGAATATAGCAGATTTTGTTTCACCGGATAAACATGATCTAATAAAAAAAACTAAAGATTGGGCAGCTTCAGGAGTATTGATAAGTGCCGTAACAGCCCTTGCAGTTGGGTTGGTAATTTTTCTACCCAAATTATTGAGATTATTCTAAAAGCACCTACTGAACCTAAATGACTAAGTCAGTTTTTTTCCTCCTCTCTAATAGGAGCTGGTGACTCGTGCCGATTCAAAATTAAATGAAGGTATAAACTTATATCATCAGTTATAGTCGATTAATTACTTTAAAACCAACCCTTAGCTACTTGCAAAAGTGGGAGAGGTGACTTACTTTTATTTCGGGCTCCAGAATAAAAGAAATCAAATAATTGATAAAATAAATTTGTTAGTAGCAACTGAGAAATTGAAATACTAAACCTCACTAGAACTGAATAAATCATGAAAAGAACAACCCTGACAATTCTGTTTCAACTTTTAATGATAAACCTATTTGCACAAAATCAATGCGTTATCAAAGGCGAAGTTATTGGTCGCGACAGCCAAGTTTTACTTCTTCGTAAATGTTCAGAAGGTTTTGAATCATTTCTCAATAAACCAACAAAGGTTTCCATTAAAAAGGGAAAATTCGACTACAAGTTTCAATACATTGAAACGGAAGCTTATGAACTGATATTTGAAGATGAACTCGAAAAAGATGGCTGGAGTGCAATACAATTCTTCCCTACTAATGGTGTTGTTGAATTTAAACTACACCCACAAAACGAACAGGAGAAGAATACCATTAAGGGTGGAGAACTGAATGCTGAATTTCAAACCTATAGAGCAAGCAACAAAAATTTATTTGACAACAGAAGAAAGCAGCTATTTGAGATTGAAAACGATTTGATGAAAAAGGATGAATTGGATAGCCCGCCATATAAAGAATTAAGACGCCAACTACGAAATATTAATTCAAACGACCAACAAGGTAGATTTCCTATTCATCAAAAAATGCTAGAATTAAAAAAAACTAATTCTCACTTTTCTGACAAAGCAAAACAGCTATTCGTTACTCCTTACGACTCACTACTAAAAGCAGAATTTGATTGGAAGTATGCATACATCAAAAATAATCCATCAATAGTTTCTTTTTATCTCATTTGGTATGATGTTGAAATGCAAATGAAAAATAACTCATACATAGAACAACTGGTAACAAATGTATTTCCTATTTATAAAGAGAAATACCCAAAACATACTTATACCAAAATGATAGAAAAGCAAGTTGTCGGAATTAAAACTATCGCTGTCGGGAGGAAGTACATCGATGTTAGATTACCATCCGTAGCAGGTGATACCATACAATTATCCAACGTTATTCAAAATCATATTGCTTTAATTGATCTTTGGGGCTCTTGGTGTGGGCCATGCATTGTAAAAAGTCGTTTAGTAGTTCCTATATATGCGCAATACAAAGACAAAGGATTTAAAGTAGTCGGAATTGCAAGAGAGTTTAAAAATACAGATGCAGTAAAAAGAAGGATAAGCAAAGAACAATTTGCATGGTTAAACTTAGTTGAGCTAGACGATAAACAAAATGTGTGGAACACATACGGTATTAGCAACGGAACAGGACTTATGATTTTGGTTGATAAAGATGGAACAATATTATCAGTTGATCCAAAGCCAGAGGAACTTGTAAAGATTTTAAAGGAAAAGCTAAATTGAAAAAGAAAGCAATATCTTTTACTTTCCTACGCATGTAATGCATGTAATGAAAGATAGTTTCATTCTCATATACCTTATTTAAACCATTACAATCAACCCCCAGCTATTTGCAAAAGTGGGAGAGGTGACTTACTTTTATTTCGGGCTCCAAAGAAATTAACATCGATTCAAGGCTGCTTAAAAATTGTTGATATCTATTTCGTAAAACATAATCGAGTTATAAATATGTTTAAAATTCTAACCATTCTTTTGCTTTATTTCAGTCATTTTTGCTATTCACAAAGTCTCGACTATACATATAATGATTCAAATGATTCAACCCGAATTTACTATATAACCTTAAAACCAAAAGGAGTAATAAAAGGAACAGTTATCCTACTTCCCAGTTTTGGTGAGAAGCCAGAAGAAGTTATGGTTAATTGGGATTTTACAAAGACAGCAGTTGATAATGGTTACCTATTAATAATTCCGGCATTAGGAGATAGAACATTTTTCTACATCGACAATAAATCTCAAGATATCCTTATTGATTTCATCGGAGAAGTTTTTACTAAGTACGAAATAAAGGAAGAAGCTTTTTTTATCGGAGGTTTTTCCTTCGGAGGAACAATGGCTTTGCAATACGCAAAGTTAACGCGCAAAGTTGATAAACCCATTTTTAAACCGACAGCAGTCTTTGCGATAGATCCTCCTTTAGATATTGAAAGATTATATAATTGTATGAATGTGAGCAAAGTAAAAGCAACAAATTCTATAACCGTTCAAGAGAGTACCTATATAACAAATAGAATTGAGAATGAGTTGAATGTTAACGTAAATTATCCACCTAACTTCTTTTGGAACATCTCGCCTTTTTCCAAGAGTGAAATTGGTCAGCAATCCTTAAGGATGTTGAGTAATCTTCCTATACGAATTTATACTGAGCCAGATTTAAATTGGTATTACGAAAATAGAAATGCTGATATAGCATGTCTAAACTTTAATGATAGTTTTAGAATGATTAATTGGCTAAAATTTTATGGTAACACTAACGCAGAATTAATTTGGACTAGCGGAAAAGGATATCGTATATCAAAAAATAACCAAAGACATCCCCATTCATGGTCAATAGCAAATAGCGAAGAACTGATTAAATGGTTAGATAGTAAACAAAAGTAATTAATAATATAAGCCATCAACACATTTCAGGTGAAAATGCTTTATTTTAAAGGAAAGAAATGACAAAGCAAATGCATTTGTCTACTGTTATGAACCTTTAAAATAATATAATCAAGTTATGCAATCTCATACTGAAAAAATAAGAAGTCTAATTGAAAGTTTTGATGATGAAACGCTAAATGCCTTAAAGGAAATTAGTTATTCAAAAACTTTCTTAAAGGGCTACTGCTTGCTAAGAGCAGGAAGTATTTCCAATGTGAGCTATTGGGTAGAAAGTGGAATTTTAAGAAAATATTATATTCATGATGATAAAGAGATTACAACAGAGTTTTATTTCAAAGACGACCTTGCAATGTCATTTGACAGTTACATATTTCAAAGACCCAGCAAAGAATACATACAAGCTTTAACTGAAGTAACAGTAAGCATAACAGAGTATAGTAGTTTTCAAATTCTAAAAACAAAACACAAAAAGTTGCAAGAATTGGATTTCTTGATGACGGAGTATTATGCTTTATGGCTTGAAGAAAAAGTCTTTGAACTTCATACACAAAATGCAACACAACGCTATCAAACGTTACTTACAAAATCACCTCATATAATTCAACTCGTTCAACTAACCCATATTGCTTCCTACCTGAATGTATCCTTAGAAACATTGAGTAGAATCAGAGCTAAGAAATAACTATTTGACTTTACATCAAATGTTAACTATTGTTTCCCTGCAATCTTTGTTAATTAAAATGTAAGGGACATAAAATGAAACAACGGATAATTGGATTTGATTTAGCGAGAACGTATGCCATTTTCGGAATGTTTATCGTAAACTTCAATATGGTATTTGGTTCTTATAAAGACCAAACTACTATTGGAAATTTCTTATCACTTTTTAATGGCAACTCCAGTACTGTTTTTGTAATCCTTGCAGGAATGGGTGTCGCACTTATGACAAGCAGAAGTGTGTATTCGATTGAAGAAAAAATAAAGTTAAAGATCACCATCCTTAAGCGAGCCTTATTTCTATTTATTGCTGGCCTTCTGCTCAACTTCATTTGGCCTGCAGATATTTTACACTTTTATGGGTGCTATATGTTTATTTCCGCATTTTTAATTTTTCAAAATAAAAGAATTTTCTTGTGGCTCGCTGCCCTTTCAATTTTAATATTCCATTCATTAGTTTTTATTATTCCCTATGAAACTGGTTGGAATATTGAAAAATTTCAGTACGAAGATTTGTACACCATCAATGGATTCGTAAGAAATACATTCTATAACGGTTGGAATTCAATTTTCCCTTGGATAAGCTATTTCTTTTTAGGGATGTTTTTAGGAAGGTTAGACTGGACTCAAATAAAAGTACAACGAAAAATGTTTCTTGTTGGGTTATTCCTATACTCAATGGTTAACATCTTTCAGTTACTTTTTCAACATGCGTCAATTTCAGCAGAACTGAGAGAATTTATGTATGCTGATTACCTACCACCTTTTTTGCCTTTTATTCTAAGCACATTCGGATTTGGCCTTATGCTAATTTCAGCATTTATGTATGTAGGAAATAAAATAGGAGAGAGTCAACTTGCTAAGAGTTTTGCTTTAACTGGACAAATGACCTTAACACATTACGTCTCGCACGTTACCATTGGGATGATTTTATTTTCAATGATGGAAGGCAAAAACTTAACTGATAATACTACTGATCTCCAGCCAACGAAGCCAATTTATATTTTACTGTTTTCAATTATCTACTTTGTAGTTAGTTATTACTTGAGTAAACTATGGGCAAAGAAGTTTAAAAATGGGCCACTTGAAATGATAATGCGAAAAATATCTAGCTAAGACTAACCAATTATCAAAGTTCGTGTAAATCACTTCTGTTACAACCAACCCATAACCACTTGCAAAAGTGGGAGAGGTGACGTACATTTATCATGGCTCCTAAGGAAATCGCAAGGTACTAATCGCTGCCTTATCTGCTTTACTAGCAACTATAAATAAGAATTGTAATGACTGTTAAGCCAAATGTCTATAAACTAACATTTATAAAATTATGGATATGCACTACACTGTTAATGCTAGTAGTTTTATTAATAGAATTAGTAACTAATCTATTGGCACTAAATACACTAGCTATTTATATGTTATCAATTTTTTTCTTGATTAGCTTTTTAGTTTCGTTAACTTTATTGCAAGGAATACATACCATATCAATTAGCGGAAGCAATTTTGTAGCAACAAATCTTATTACAAGAAAATCATTCAGATTACAAATTGACCAATTCAAAGAATTTTATATTCATATCTATTTTGGTAGATATGGCGGTTTTCAATTCGATTTGATATTTTCAGATCTCAACAATGCATACGAACCTATTTCTCTTTACTACCTTGAAAGCATACATGAATTAGTTAGTGAACTTGAAGGTAAATTAATTAATACCACAAAAGACGAATATGGAATTCTTAATTTCCTCAAGGCAAACACTAAAAATTAAAAAAGAGAATAATGATACTTTGAAGAGAATGCAAAATTAAAATTTCTATAAAGAGTAAGTAACGATGGAATTAATCAGCGCATACATATGTTTTTATACTTCAAATGGGTTTTATACATCTTACAGGCAACTTATCTTTATACAATTGACAGAATTTGAATAAATACAAGATGAGTAAGTGGAAAATTGCTTTTTGGTCTTGCTTTACTCTGTTAGAATACATGCTTAGCCTCATGTAATAGTTGGAGGCTGTTACAACACAAAATTATTATCAAAAAATAATCTTTTAAATAAGAATAGCTGACATCTTATTGCCCGATAGTTCCTGCATAGGATTGAACGACTTATTATGTTGCTTCCTTTACCGAATAAAAAGGTAAAATGAAACTTTCTTAAAGCTAACCTTGTTGATTCAATCATTCACAATGATTTTATGATAACGGATATTTATAGTTTTAAAGCTCAAAATTTGAAAAGATGAGAAAGAAAATTACAAAAAGAACTGAACTTCAATTTAAGCAAGCATTTCCAGGTTTAAGAGGTGTTGATATTATGGCATATAATTATCCAATCGAACCCGTGCTTGTATTCACTGAATTTCGTATGAACAAACCTGTATTTGGCCCACACCCACATGCAGGAGTATCTGTTATGACATATATGCTTCCCGACAGTCCCCAAGGCTTCATCAATCGTGATAGCCTAGGAGATTTCAGTTACATTGAACCTGGTGGTCTTCATGTTACACAGGCTGGAAGCGGAATGTTTCATGATGAATTTCCAAAAGAACATGGAGTTGACACACACGGATTTCAGATTTGGATAAATCATAAAGAAAATAACCGATGGGTTACACCTAAAGCAATTCATGTAAATTCAAAGGAAATACAAGAAGTAATTACCGATAACAATAAAGTTAGAATCATCCATGGCGAGTATGGCGGCAAACACTCCACCTACCAACTAGTAACAGATATTAATTTATTTCACGTATTCTTAAACCCTAACAATGCCATTGTTTTTGATGCAAATGAGATGGCATTTGTCTATGGTTTAAAAGGAATGGGTACTATTGATGAAAATGAAGTTAAATCACAAACACTTATTAATTTTGATAATAGTGGAAATGAGGTAAAGGTTAACGCTGGCGAGACTGGATTTGAATTCATGTATTGTACTGCAGCTCCATTTAACGAACCGATTGTCTATGGAGGTCCATTTGTTATGACTACCCAAGAGCAAATGCGTAAAACACAACAAAGACTTGCAAATGGAGAAATGGGTGAACTGGAACCTTATAAAATCTGAAACGCTATCCCACCAATTTGTCCTCTTTCATCTAAATCAAATCTATGGAAGTAGTTTATAGCCAAACATCTTTTTTTGATAAACCACTATTATTTGCAAATGAGAGAAAGGTATACTATTTTTAAAATGGGCTCTGAAAAATAGAAGCAAACGACAGCTGATAGTAATAGTTTGTAATGCATTGACAGTCGGATTCAAATATGTCTAAGATAATTTTTATAGGATTTGCAATTTTTATCTTTTTATCAACTGAAGTGTTTTCATGTTCATGCAGTCGTGCATTAAGAAACAGCTTTTTGTCAAATATAAATCGGTTTGAAGTTGTTGCTCGAGGAACAATTGTACGAATGAATTCAGATGCTGGATTTGAAGTACCCTTTTTAAAAATTAAAAAGCTATATAGAGGCAATGTTATTGATTCTACTATTCAACTCCTAGATGGCGGACTAGATTGTCGGCATATTTGGATTACAGACCCTGAAGTTGAAGTAGTTGTGGGCTTGTTCACTGATAAAAGTACACTACAACAAAATGTAAATCTTTATTATAGTGCAGGTTGCATAACATCCGTTTTAGTTTTAGAAGAAGAAAATAGATTGACTGCCAAATCAAGGTATATTGATTATGCTGGTCAAGTACGAAATGCCAAAGTGAGCATGCTCAATATGAAAATGAAACTTAGAAGATTTGAAAGAAAAGTTTATTGGAAAACGATATTCCATAAACCAAAAATAAATCTAGCACCTTCGGTGTCACAAACTTCTAGTTCTAACAAATATTTTTAATCTGCTAAAACATTAAACGATAGAATAAGATTAAATGAGAAGAACTTTTTATGTATGGATTACTTTAGTCATTGGAACTTCTTTCCAATTAATTACCTCTTGTGCCGATAAATCAAAAGTAGATAGGGAACAAAAAAGAACGGATAAAGAAATAATATCGAAAAATTCAAACCCGGTTGTTTATTTTGAAATTCCAGTAATTGACATAGACAGAGCAATAAAATTTTATCAAGCAGTGTTTGAGGTAAATTTCAATAAAGAAATTATAGACAACAATGAAATGGCTTTGTTTCCGTTTGAAAACCAGAGTACAGGTATTTCAGGCGCTTTAGCAAAAGGAGAAATCTATAAACCAACAAAAGAAGGTGTGGTGATTTATTTCAAGACTGATAATATTGACGAGACACTCGAACGCTCCACAGCAAATGGAGGACAAATTTTATACCCAAAGACAGATAATGGAATTGGATTTGTGGCAGAATTTGAAGATACCGAAGGAAACAGAATTGCATTGTTTCAAGTAAAGCAAAATTAACCCAAAACTTCCTTACTTTACTTCATTGTCTTGTGATGCCAACTCAAGGCATTAAATGTAAAAGATAGGAGTAACCATATTCACTTTATTCACCCAAAGCTACTTGCAAAAATGGGTGAGACCTACTAATTTTATAAAGGCTCCTAAACGCGACATCAGTACCTTGTTGTAGAAATAGATATATTTTAGTCTAATCCGAAAAAAACAGAAATTTAATGAGAGTAGTTTGCATAGTGATTTATTTGGTGTTAAACCTATCCTTTACAACTACTGCTGATACTTGGGCTCCTCCAAAAACAAAAGACTATTTCAGTGAAAACAATAAGTTTTTTGTGAGAATTGTTCCAAAGAAAATTCCTGAAAAGTATAACCAATGGAAAAATGCAAAACCAGAAGATAAGAAGTACTTCACAAAAACAGACACTACAATTATACCATGTCATGGAATTATGTATAAATTGACATTGACAGGCGATAGTGTAATATGGAGAAAAGAATTGGTCAATGAAATTGCACCAGTGAATGTATTCGTATCAAATACTGCTTCTTATGTTTTAACTTTTGATAATTGGTATTCAATGGGACATGGAGAAAATGTAATGGTTCAATACGATAATAATGGTGATTTAGTTAAAAGTTATAAATTGGAGGATATATCTCCATTCCCAATTGAAAATTATCCTATGAGTATTTCATCAATCTGGTGGAGATGTGATCTAAAATTTATAAAGGAAGAGAAATTTGAAATATGCTTTCATGATGAAAAGGATAATATGAAAAAGAGAATTTATAATCCGTATAAGAATAAGTTTGAATAAAAACAGGTCATAGCACAGCAACTACTAAATTTTAATTTAAAGTTAAACTAAGCATAAACGAAATTTAAATAAACACAAATACTTGATTGGTATTTTCAAAGCAAAATGGAATGAGAAGATATCTAATAATTCTTTTTTTTATCCCTGTAAAAGATTTGAGTGCACAAATTGGCTATCAGGATTTATTTGAAAATAAAAGCTTTAGTTGGGTTTCTGATAGTACATCCAAAGAATTAATTTTTCATTATCAGTCTGGCAGTTGGACAGATAAAAAAATTAGTTTAGTAAGAAAAAGATTGCATAATCATTTAGATTCTGTTAAATCCTTTATTGGAATAAACAATTACGATAAGGTAATTTTTCTTTTCATTGTAGAGTCTCGAGAACAAATGAAATTATTGGTTGGTAATGAGACAAACGGTGCGGCTTTTTATCAATCAAATACCATAACAGGAATTGCATCGAGCAGAATAAATAGTATTTTTTCAAATCATGAAATGTTCCATGTTATATCAATGAACATATGGGGAGTACCCGACATTTGGATCAATGAAGGAATGGCTGTTTATTCTGATAATAAATGGCATAGTAATGATCTATATCAATTAACAAAATTTCTTATTGATAACAATAGATATGTTTCATTAAAAAAGTTGATAAAAGACTTTAAAAAATTAGATCATCTAGTTTCATATCCATTAGCAGGAAGTTTTACGAAGTATCTCGACAAAACATATGGTCGCGAGACAGTCATTAACATATGGAAGGGGAGAACTAAAAATCTGAAAAAGTACACAGGTAAAACAATAAAGGAATTAGAGTCGGATTGGCTTTTAACCATTTATAAAGTTACTTACAATGAAATTAAATATTAATCTGAAAGCTAACACAGCATAAGTGTTATCGTTAACAAAATTTATTTAACTTTAATTCTAATAGAAGAAACGGCACACATCATTTAGAAATGTCAAATGTAAAACGTGATGATTTTATTTGTTAATTCATAGTAAATAAAATCTTAAAACTGAATATCATGGATAAATCAGAACTAAGCAAATTAAGTGATGAAGAGTTAATAATTGAAAAAAAGAAATTGATTAAATCTAAAATCTTCTATGCCATATCTATCGGCTTTCTTGCTGGAATATTAATTTTTGGCTTTGTTTCTTGGATGTTGATCCCCAATAAACAATTCGGTTTTCTTATTCCAATGTTAATTCCTATAGTTTTCATTTACAAGATTTTAAAAGCTCCAAATAGAAATAAAGACTTAGAAGATCTTTTAAAAGAACGAAAACTAGATTAGATTTTTCTGCACTCGAATCCCCGTAAGAGGGAAGTATAGTTAGTTAAGATAAACAAATATTGGCTAACTGCACCTTCCTAATTTAACCTCCTCAGAGTCAACCGAAGGGGACTTTGAGTTAATATTTTCTTACGGTCGGTACTCACCGACTATTTTCATTCTAACCAACCCCCAGCTACTTGCAAAAGTGGGAGAGACCTACTACTTTTATTAAGGCTCCTAAAGAAAATATCAGCAACTAGTTGCTGATATAAATATGTTATGGACAATAATCGTATGACAAATAGGACTACTTATTACGTTATGGAGATTTCAGACGAGAGTGCTGCTGAGTTTCCTGAGAACTATGATTGGGACAATGAACTGTCACAAAGAAATCACAGGAATTATGTAATTGAGAATAAGCGGATTCCACCGTTCGTACCGTATTTGGAACAGGAAATATATGACGACCCAGAATTTAACAAATTGAATGATTTCATTTTTGGACCAGTAGAAAAGTATTGCATTTCTGAAAGAGTCAAGGAGATATTAAAAGACTATAAATTACCCGATCATAGATACTATCCTGTGAAAGTTTTCAAACTAAAGTATTTAATAAAGATACTTTGGTTTAAACTGATAAAATTTAGATTCAAGGTCAACTCAAATTACTTTGCGCTATATTATGACGAGTTCTTTACAAATGACAAACTTGATTGCATTGACTTTAATAAGACTAAAATAAAAGTTGAAATGTCAAGAAAGAGATTACTCGAACTTAACATCTCTACAGAGAAGGAGCTCAGAGATATTTTTGAAAATCAGATCAGAATAAGTAAACGACTAAATGAACTTACGGACTCCAGTGGAAAACCTAAAGATGGTTTTGAAGACGAGTATAAAAGCATTTTGGAAAACAAGATATACGCCTACCGAACCGAGAAAATTATTTTCAACGATAAGTTTGACCACTCACTTGACTTATTTGAAATTAGATTTTCTTGGATGACTTATATTTCTGAAAGATTGAAGAATAGACTTGAGAAAGAAAAAGTTACTGGACTAATCATTTCCAAACCAGGAGAAAGACAATATAAAGTAAAGCGACCAAACCCAGAATTGGAGTGGAGTTGATTACTTCCCACAACAGCAGCTATTTGCAATGGCTGGGTGACATGTAGGTAAAAAGTTCTATCTTCGTTATTACGTTTGGTCACGATGGACAAATACGTTTTCAAAAGCCAGCCACTGCAAATAGCCAAACGTTGTGGGCAATTCCCCATATTTCCGGAGAGAAATTAATTTCCAAAGCTAACGGTCGCACAGTACATTAGTATATGCTCTATGTAAGACCGATTAAAGCATTGGTGCAACTGATGTCTCAGAATGGAGATTTCACTAGACTTGACCATAACTTTTCGCGTAACAATGACCATGAAAAGTTATTTGAAGGTTTAAATTTATTATATCAGTATAAATACTTTATTACTAAGATGGCAAGTGGTCAGTTTAATGCAAAAACCATTGATTTTACTCGCGAAATTTTGTGATCAAAGTCTTAC
>JAPZUF010000001.1 GCA_027533395.1 Cyclobacteriaceae bacterium | reverse complement strand
CTAAAATGATTTCTGCATGAGTCCTCAGTAGGAAATTCTTTAATGAAGCTAAGTAAGTTCATAGATCTTAATTTTTATTCAAGATCGTAATACACCCAGACAGCTTATGTCACGTTTAGGTATCTTTGCGGACTAGCAGTTTTTATTATAACGATTGTTATAGTTGTATCGGTGCTATCTGGTTTATATCCTGCATTTTTCATCTCTTCTTTTTCTCCAGCATCAGCGTTAAAAAATACTTTTGGTAATAAAAACGCATCAGGATTTGTGTTAAGAAAAAGTTTAGTCGTAACACAATTCTTTATTTCCCAGTTTCTGATAATTGGGACATTGGTATTGATTAATCAGATGAATTATTTTAAAAATAAAGAATTAGGATTTAAGCAAGATGCCATTGTTACTGTTCCTATTCCGGTTCAAGAAAGACCTGAGACTGATACAATACAAACCAGCAACATGCGTACTCTAGCTAGTAGAATAGCAGCGCTAAGCGGAGTAGAAAATTATAGTCTATGCAATACACCTCCATCTAGTGGAGCTGTTAGTGGCACTGGTTTTATTTTAGAAGGTGAGTCAGACGACAAAAGAAAGGATACCCAAGTAAAAACTGTTGACGATAAATATATTCCGCTTTTCAATTTAAAAATGATTGCAGGTTCAAACATAGAAGATTTGGATACTGCAAGAAGTGTAGTTGTTAATAAAAGATTAACAGAAATTGCAGGCTTTACTGACCCCAAAGATATGATTGGAAAAAGAATTCGAATCTGGGGAAGAATGCTACCTGTTGTGGGTGTTGTTGAAAATTTTCACACGACCTCATTAACAAGTGAAATTGAGCCAACTGTTTTGTTTAACAGAAAAAGTAATTACAGAACTTTGGCTTTGCAGATTCATCCACAAGCATTTCAAAAAGCTTTACCAGAAATACAAAAACTATGGGAGGAAACATATCCAAAAGAGTTATTCTCTTATCGTTTTTTAGATGAATCCATTCGTGAATTCTATGCAAGCGAAGAAAGAACTTCCATTTTGTTAACAGTATTTACAAGCCTTGCTATTGTTATTGGCTGCTTAGGATTATTTGGTTTGGCCACCTTTATGATCAATCAAAAAAATAAAGAAATAGGTGTTAGAAAAGTTTTAGGTGCATCAGTGGAAGGAATTGTATTCATGTTTTCTAAAGAATATTTAAAGTTGATTGGAATTGGTTTTGCATTGGCAGCGCCAGCTTCTTGGTTTATCATGAATAAATGGCTGGATACTTTTGCTTATAAAATAGAACTTGGCCCACTTCTCTTCGCAATAGGATTTATTGTCACTTTATTGATTGCATTTATAACGGTTGGCTATAAGTCATTTAAAGCAGCGACAGTCAATCCGGTGAAATCTTTACGCTATGAATAGTTTTTTGTTTTGAACCAAAAAGGCCTGCTTTACACAGGTCTTTTTTTATTCATGCCATTTTTCCGAAATAGTTTTTAACATTTCTTTGTGAATAAAACGGTTAGATGCGCACAGTTCTCTACCAAACAAATAATCATTTCCTCCCTTGAAATCTGTTACCTGTCCTCCGGCACATTGTAATATAAATGTTCCTGCTGCCACATCCCAAGGATTTAAGTTATACTCGAAGAAACCATCTAGTCGACCACAAGCTACATAAGCCAAATCGATGGCAGCACTTCCTAATCTTCTGATGCCATGTGTTTGATCCAAAAATGTTTTGATAATACTCAAGTAAGCTTCCATCTTCTCAAAGTGATAGTAGGGAAAACCTGTTGCCAACAAACTATCACTCAAGCTTGGTGCTTTAGAAACGCTAATGGGTGTTTGGTTACAAAAAGCGCCTACAGCTTCTGTTGCATAAAACATTTCATCTCTTGATGGTTCATAAATCAAACCCAATACAACTTCTTTTTTATAAGCCAACCCGATACTGATAGCAAAAACAGGTAAGCCATGCATAAAATTAGTTGTTCCATCTAAAGGGTCGATGATCCATTGCCAATCTTTTTCTTGCTGACTGATGGTTTCTTCTTCTGTAATAAAACCACAATCAGGTATAAGTTGAGATAAAACTTTAACTATCCTTGTCTCTGCTTCTTTATCAACATAAGAGACCAGATTATTGAACTTTCCTTTTGCCTCTATTCTGTCTTTATCAAAGTTCAAACACTCTGTGTAAATAAAACTTCCAACTTCTTTGCTTACCTTTTTTACTTCTTGAAGTGTCCCCAATAAATCTACATTATTCTTCGTCATCATCATCTTCCTGCTTTTTACTTTTTGAATTTAAGCCTTCCAACACAATTACAATCTCACCTTTAACTTCCTTTTGAGAAAAGTATTCAATCGTTTTTGATAACGTATTGGTATATGTTTCTTCAAATTTTTTTGTTAATTCTCTGGATACACTCACTTTTCTCTCTTCTCCACAAAATTCTTTTAATTGTTCTAGTGTTTTAACTAATCGATAAGGCGATTCATACAAAATAACGGTTCTACTTTCTTTTGCTATCGCTTTTATTAAAGTTTGTTTGCCTTTTTTATGTGGTAAAAAACCTTCGAATACAAAACGGTCTGTAGGAAATCCTGATTTAATCAATGCCGGAACAAAAGCAGTTGCCCCTGGTAAACATTCAATTTTTAAATCAGCTTGTAAGGCTGCTCTGGCTAGTAAGTAACCGGGATCAGAAATTCCAGGTGTACCTGCATCACTTATCAATGCAAATTTTTCGCCTTGTTGCATTCTTTGAATTAATGCGTTAACTGTTTGATGCTCGTTAAAAGTATGAAAACTTTTTAAAGGTTTTTCAATGTTATAATGCTTTAGTAAGAAACTACTGGTGCGCGTATCTTCTGCTAAAATCAAATTAACATTTTGTAATACCTCAAGCGCACGCAAAGTGATGTCTTTTAAATTACCGATGGGTGTTGGCACCAAAAATAAAGATGTATCACTTTCTTGCATAGAGATCATCTATGGTTATTGCTAATTTTCTGTCTTTCTCTGTAACGATATTACCTGCATCGTGAGTGGATAGGTGGATAGTAACAGTGTTGTAAATATTATTCCATTCAGGATGATGTTGTTGTTGCTCAGCAGCAAAGGCAACTTTTGTCATGAAAGCAAAAGCATCAACAAAATTGTTAAATTGAAAAACCTTCGTCAGTCTATTATCTTTTTCAATCCACATAAATAGAAATTACTTGTAACGAAGGTAAGCTTTTTAATGCCAGAGAGAAAGCAAATTATGTTAAAGTGCGATTAAGCCTTTTATCAAAGAAGCCTTTTTATAAATCTCAATCACGGCATCAGCGTCTTGCATTCTACTTTCAAAAGTTACGCTTACATATTTACCATTAGAAGAAGGATTCAATTTAAATTCAGCTTCAGGCATCAATGAATAAATATGCTCTTCTTGTCCTGCTAATATGATAAACTTAAACAGATAAAAGCTTGGCCAGGTATAATGCTCGTTTAGTTTCTCTTTGAATGATATTTCCCAGTTTGTGTCCATAAAAAAAATGCCGATGTTGCAACACACCGGCATTATTTTGAGTTCTTAATGATTAATAAAATTTATAGCGCGTGTCTTCAATGTTTGCTTTTTCCTTAATGGCTTCAGCGATAGAATAATTTTTAGATGTATTATTCTGCTGAATAATGTTTTTATAAGGTGAGTAATCTTGCAAAGACGGAGCTAGTGTTTTGTTTTGCAATTCTACAATCAATACACCATTCTCTCCGACAAAAGCTGATGAACGTTTTCCATTTTCTAGAGAGAAAACCAAACCTACCGCGGCAGGGTCATAACCAACACTTGCAATGGTATTGGCGCTTAATCTTACATCGCTTGAGGTATAAACATTGGCATCAGCACCGAAAGCATCTCTGATTTCTTCTAAAGTATTTCCTTTTGACTTACCTAATTTTTCAACAATGGCTTTACCTTTTAATTCGTTCTTCACAGCTGGGGTAATTTCACTCTTTACTGCTTCAAAAGGTTTGTAGCCTTTGCCGATTTCATCTGTCATAACTGCTACAACATAGTTTTCTTGTAAATCAAATACTGGAGAAATTTTATTTCTTTCACCTTCGCGGAACAACCATTGTATTACCTGACGAGCATCACCTAAGTTACTTAGATTTCTTTCGCCTGAGGTTAATCTTTTGGCGTCTCTTACTTGCAAACCTTCTGCTTTTGCCTTCGCTTCGAATGATTCTACGCTGCTTACATCAGTAGCGAACATTTCTGCTTTGCGTAACACTTCATTAATGGAGGCATCACTAGGTGAGAAACTTCGTTCAACTGTTGCCACATGGTAGGCTACATTAGTTTTGGCGTTATCTACTTTTATAATGTGGTAGCCAAACTCTGTTTCAACTACATCATTTAACAAACCAGCTTTGCTTGCGCCAAAAACTGCGTCTTCAAATTTTTTCACCATTCTACCTGATGAGAACCAACCTAAATCACCGCCAGTAGTAGCAGTGCCATCAGTGCCATGTTCGCGCGCTTTCGCTGCGAAATCAGCTCCACCTTTTATTTCTGCTAAAATCTTTCTTGCTTTTTCTTTAGCTGCTTTTTTCGATGACTCGGATTCATCATCCCACTTAATTAAGATGTGACTTGCTCTGGCATTGAAAATTGTATCTTTATCAATCTTGCTAACTTTAGCAACTACTAAGTTTCCATTCTCAATTACTGGACCGTAAATTTCACCGGCAACTAAGTTTTTGCTTTTCAAAAATTCAGGTAGGTTACCCGGATTAAGTTTATTGAATGCGTTGGCATTATCAGAGTTACGAACTGCGAAAGCAGAATCTTCAGTACTGATTTTTAACTCTCCGGCTAAACGAATTAATTCTCTAAAGATTTCAGCAGAATCTGTTTTAGAAGCTACAATAGGGAATGAAACAAACTTTAAATCTCTTGATTCTTCAGTTTTAAACTTCTCTTTGTTTTTGCTGTAGTAAGCCTTTAAATCACTATCATTTACTTTAATGGCCGAATCGCTTACAGCAAAGAAAGGAACGTATAAATATTTAGCTTCTGCCACATCAGACTGTACATGGTATTCACGTTCTGCTTCAGCAGTTGTAACGTAATCGCCTTTGATTAAAAGATTTTCATATTTCACTCTTTGTCTGCCGGGCACTAAATTTCTTTCAAACATTTCCCACTGAATTCTGGCAGGGTTATCATTAGGAAGATTTTTTAATTCGCCTAAATAAGAAAGTACTCTGTCTTTGTCAAATTGACCTGTTTCAGGATTAGTGAAAGATTGACGAACACCTTCATCAATGTTTTTACCCCAAATCATGTCTTGTACTTCCGCACCGGGAACCATCACCCCTACTTTTTCGTATTGTGTTTCAAGTGCATATTTAACAATGAGTAATTCCCAAGCTTGCTGGCGCAAGGTTGTCATTTCTCTTTCGCCAGGGTTTCGACCAAAGTTTAGCAAATAATTAGCTTCGCGCTCTTGAATAAAGTTTTGATATTCTTCAAGCGAAATTTCGTGGCCTGCAATTTCGCCAACCGTGTTTCGGCCTAACAAAACACCATTATTACCAAATAAATCACCCAGAATAAATACTGCGATGGCAGCAAATACAAACACCACTAAAAAGGTGCCCATTCTGTTGCGTAAAGTACCAATCAATGCCATGATATAAAGAATCTTTTAAGCTGAAAATAAATGAGTTACACTAAAAATAAGTTCGCAAATTTAATGGCTTATGCGGATTAGAAAAATCCTACCCACTAATTCTTTGCATTTATGGTTAATCCATTGATAATCAGTTTGGCATTTCGAGCTCAATTAGCCAGTTAACGCCATAATTCAGCAATCAGGCTAAAAATCCTACATGGCTTGTAACTTAATTGATTATTGAAGAATATATCCGCGTACAAACACAATCTTTGAATCATGAAAGCGAAGTTGATTGTTCTTTTTTACTCCCTCTTTTCAATAACTTCTTTAGCGGCACAAATGGCTCAAGACCCCATTGAAGCAAAAGTAATTGAAGTGATTGATGGCAATACCCTTGTGGCGAAAGATGAAAATGGAGAAGAATGGAAAGTGATGTTAGCCGGTATTGATAGCCCGGAGTTGAACCAGCAGTTTGGCAACGAGGCAAAATCATTTTTAGAAGCAAAAGCGTTGAAGAAAGCAGTAACGATTACGCTACAAGGCAAGGATCGCTGGGGAAATCGTTTAGCTGTAGTTATGCTAAAAGGAAAAGACGATTTACGCGTTGAGTTGTTGAGTAAAGGTTTAGCGTGGACTTCCGAGCGCAACCCCATTCCTGAATTAGAAAAGATAAGAATAGAGGCAGAAAACGCTAAAAAAGGCATTTGGCAGGAAGAACAACCCACACCACCATGGATTTTCCGAAGACAACAAACATTGATGCAAGAAAAAGGCAGTTAAAATAAGTAAACCCCCACTTCGTTAAAGCCTCAAATTCTAACCAGATGATGAGGCTTTTCTGTTTAACCACCCTTTTTTTCTCTTTCTCGATTTACCATGCTTTTTCACAACATGCAATGCCAAACGGCACACCTAGTTCGTTAAGTCCAGGATTAAAACCAGTCTTTATCGCAGAAAAGAAAACCAGAAAAATCAAGCGTGTTCAGCCTGATATCAAAAACTCTGCGGAATACCAATATTATGACCGCGTAGAAAAAATTGCTAGGCAGAAAAAAAGATGGCTGCGCAAAGCAGCTAAAGAAAAATATACCAACCCCGTTTACTTCGGACATCAAAACATACCAAAGAAACGACCCACCCATAAAATGAAATATTGCTGGGAATGTGGCATTCGACATTAGTTAAAAAATCATTCATCTATATTCACTTACTTTGAATCATGAAATTAAGATTGATATTCTTATGTCTTGTGCTGTTTGTGATGGTTACACATTCGCAAGCGCAATCAAAGCGAAAAAAGAAAAGCAAAGGCAAACAAGAAAATGTAACTTCTGTTGATCCTTCATTTCCCCAAGCAGGGCAATATCAACCAAAGGAAAAGAAAGTAAAAAGAAAAGACCGAGGTATCACTTATAACGCACAAGATAACTTTTACGAACAAAGAGCGCGTGTCAGCAAAGAAAAAAGAAGAGCAGAGTTAGAATTATCTAAACCACAAAACTCAAATCCACTTTACTTCGGGCATAAACGTCCACCCAAAAAAAGACCACCCGGCAAAATGAAGTTTTGCAAAACTTGTGGCCTTAAACATTAAAACAATTTCTTTTTTAATCGTTAGCAGGCGGTTAACTTTCGGCTATGAATCTGTCTGGCTATATCGAACATACTGCACTTAGCCCAACACTAACCATTCAACAAATTGATCAACTTGTAGCTGAAGCTAAACAATATCAATTTGTAGGAGTTTGCGTTCCACCATTTTGGGTTGAACGTGCCAAAAGAGAGATTGGTAACGCCAATATTCAATTAGTAACTGTTGTCGGTTTTCCGTTAGGCTATCAATTAACCGAAACTAAAATTGATGAAATCAAACGCATACTCGATTTAGGTGCAACCGAAATCGATGTGGTGATGAACATCTCTTCCTTTAAAACAAAATTGCCCTGGACAAAAATCGAAATCGCAAAATGTGCCAAAGTAGTTCATGAGCAACAAGCCATCTTAAAAGTAATTATCGAAACAGCTTATCTTTCTGATGAAGAAATTATTGAAGCCAGTAAACTTTGTGCCGATGCCGGAGCAGATTATATAAAAACCTCCACAGGCTTTGCCGGCAGTGGAGCTAAAGTAGAACACATTAAATTGATGCGTGCTGCTGTTCCATCGCAAGTTGGCATTAAAGCAAGTGGTGGAATTAAAACAAAAGAATTTGCGTTAGCCTTAATCGAAGCTGGAGCTGATCGTTTAGGTACATCTTCCGGTGTAACCCTTGTGAGTTAATCTTAATACATTATTTATTTCAACCCCTATGACAAAAGAATTTTTAGCTACTATTTTCCCTTCTGAAGCATCGATTCCTAAAAGTTTTCAGCTACACGAAAAAATAGATCAAAGAGAATATTTAATCAATGGAGAATTGATTTCCTGGCAAGGCGATTTAAGTCCGGTACTTAGTCCGGTATGTATTAACACTGGAAATGGATACGAACAAAAAGTAATAGGAGCCACACCCTTGCTTACCAAAAAAGAAGCCTTACAAGCATTAGACTCTGCTGTGCAAGCCTACGATAAAGGTCATGGTGTTTGGCCTTCCTTTACAGTAGCTGAACGCATTGAACACGTTGAAAAATTTTTAATGCGCATGCGCGAAAAAAGAGCAGAGGTTGTTAATCTTTTAATGTGGGAAATAGGAAAATCATTGAAAGATTCGGAAAAAGAATTTGATAGAACTTGTGATTACATTGTTGATACCATCAACGAATTGAAACAAAGCGACAGACGTTCAGCAACTTTTCAAAATGAGCAAGGCATTATGGCGCAAATCAGACGCGTGCCATTGGGAGTTGTATTGTGTATGGGACCCTATAACTATCCGTTAAACGAAACTTTCTCAACGCTTATCCCAGCTCTTATTATGGGTAACACAGTAGTGTTTAAGCCGGCTAAATATGGTGTATTGTTAATCAAACCTTTGTTAGAAGCATTCAGAGATAGTTTTCCTGCTGGCGCGATCAACATTATTTATGGTAAAGGAAGAGATACAGTTGGTGCATTAATGGAAACAGGTAAGTTGGATGTGTTTGCTTTTATCGGTACAAACAAAGGCGCAAACGAGTTAAAAAAATTACATCCTAAACCTCATCGCTTAAAATCCATTTTAGGTTTAGATGCAAAAAATCCGGCTATCGTTTTACCCGATGCTGATTTAGATAATGCTGTAGCGGAAAGTGTGATGGGTTCATTATCGTTCAACGGGCAAAGATGTACAGCGCTTAAAATTTTATTCGTACACAAAAGCATTGTGAATGTTTTCATAGATAAATTCAATGCAGAAGTTTCTAGACTGAAACCCGGTATGCCATGGGATCCTTCTGTTGGGTTAACACCTCTTCCTGAACCTGGTAAAACAGATTACTTACAAAGTTTAGTAGATGATGCGAAACAACATGGCGCACAAGTTGTAAATGAAAATGGAGGAACGGTTATCCAAACTTTCTTTTACCCTGCTGTACTTTACCCTGTAAACAAAAAAATGCGGGTTTATACCGAAGAACAATTCGGACCTGTTGTTCCTATTGTTGCCTACGAAAATCTAGAAGAAACCATTGATTATGTGGTAGATTCTAACTTCGGCCAACAAGTAAGTATTTTTGGTAAAGACTCTGCACAAATTGCTAAGTTGATTGATGCTTTTGCTTCTCAAGTTGGCCGTATTAATTTAAATGCACAATGTCAGCGTGGCCCAGATACTTTCCCATTCAATGGAAGAAAAGATTCTGCAGAAGGAACGCTTTCTGTTTCTGATGCTTTGCGTGTATTTTCTATTCGTACCTTAGTTGCAGCTAAGAGTAACGAAACCAACAAAGGCATCATTGGTAAAATCATTCGCAACAGAGAGTCATCTTTCTTGAGTACAGATTATATTTTTTAACATGAATGTTGATATTACATTTTTAGGAGCAGCAGAATCTGTAACGGGTTCACGGTTTTTGATTAAAACAGACGGCTTTACTTTTCTTTTTGATTGCGGACTCTTTCAAGGTTTAAAAGAGTTACGCGTTAGAAATCGCCATCCCTTTCCGATTCCCGCTGCCGAAATAGATGCCGTTGTGATTAGCCATGCACACATCGACCACACCGGTTATTTACCTAAACTTGTAAAAGAAGGTTTTAACGGACCCATATACTGCACTAAACCTACAGCAGATCTAATCGAGATTTTGTTGTTGGATTCTGCTAAACTACAAGAGGAAGAAGCAGCTTTTGCCAAAAAGAAAGGGTATTCTAAACATGCCGATCCTCAACCTTTGTATACTGAAGAAGATGCTCGTTCTGTTTTTCCTTTAATCAAGACGGTAGCTTATAATGAAATTACTTCTTTGTGTCCACACATCAAATTTAACTATCAAGATGCAGGACATCTGTTGGGTTCTGCTATAACTGAAGTTTGGATTAAAGGCGATTACCAAGAAAAGAAATTGGTTTTCTCCGGGGATATTGGCCGATATCAACAAGCCATGCTGCGCCAACCTTCTGCTATACGCAAAGCAGATATTCTGATTATTGAATCAACCTACGGTAACAAGGTCAATCCTTACACTGATCCTGAAATAGATTTAACGCGAATAGTCAATGACGCTGTCAAACGCAACGGTGTATTGTTGATTCCTGCTTTCGCTGTAGGACGAACGCAAGGTTTATTGTATTATTTGCGTAAGCTGATGAAAGAAAATAAGATTCCTTCTGTTCCTATTTATATTGATAGTCCGATGGCCATTTCTGCCACGCATTTATTTTTTAAGTATGCCGATTATCATTTATTAGGTGATGCTGTAAAAGAATTTGCCCAAGAAATAGAATCCAACGAAATCATTTTTACTAAAACAGTTGAAGAATCAAAAGCCATTAATGATGTTAAATCTCATGCTATTATTATTTCCAGCAGTGGCATGATGACGGGCGGTCGCATCATCCATCACCTTTCACAACGGTTAGATAATCCGAATGATACTTTATTAATTCCAGGCTACCAGGCTGAAGGAACACGCGGCAGAGATTTATTAGAGAATAAACCAACCCTTCGCATGTTCGGTATGGATATTCCAGTGAAATGCAAAATAGAAAAAATGATGACGATGTCTGGCCATGCCGACCAAGAAGAATTATTCAGATGGATGAGTCAATTTGATGAAAGTCCGAAACAAGTATTTACTGTACATGGCGAAGGACAAGACATCCATGCTTATGCAAAAGCCATTGCCGATAAGTTTGGCTGGCATGTGCAAGTTCCAACTTACAGAGAAGAGTTTAGGTTGTTCGGTGGCATTTAAGCCATCTTTTTCTGAATGCCTTTTTGAGGGTGAATTTTAATATCGAAATGTTGCAAGAGAAAAGCATGCATGCGATTATCCACCATTAATAAAGGACTTTCTGCCGGATAGAAAACAGTTAAATCCAATACTGCACGAATAAAATTATCGTGTTTGCAAAAACCGCGACACCATTTTTTGAAAGTTGCACTCCA
This sequence comes from Cyclobacteriaceae bacterium, assembly GCA_027533395.1. Taxonomy (GTDB): domain Bacteria; phylum Bacteroidota; class Bacteroidia; order Cytophagales; family Cyclobacteriaceae; genus Chryseotalea. The sequence goes on along the minus strand of JAPZUF010000001.1, from coordinate 167,655 downwards.
CTCCATCTTATAAAGTTCGCTTGGCTCTCGTCCATCGAAAGTAAACTCGAGTTGGTTGTCTTTATAATAAGTGTAACGAAAAACACCGCAAAGGTTTAAATAGAATTCATGTAGGTGTCTAAAATCCTGACTTGTGTGTTCCTGAATTTTAACAGCTATTTCATCGCGGATACCTAACGGGTTGGTACGCATCAAGTATTCAACTTTCACGAAATCTACCAAATAAGATAATAGCGTTTGTTCTTGGTTAAGCTGCACGGCTTCCAACACATAGTTTTTATCTAATGGAAAATACTTTCGTACCAAGCAGAAAAATTTTCTACAAGATAAATATTTTGCCTTGTCTTTTTACTATAGAAATTAGTTAAAAAGCTTCTGCGCTTGCTTTCGCCAAATAAGAATCAAACTCGAAAGGAGAATCTCCACCATCCAATAGACAACCCTCTGGAATAGGAGGATAAATTTCTTCGTATGTTTTTACCATGTTCATGAAAACTCTTCGGTAAACATGCGAACGGTTAATCTTATCCGGATGATCCAACCCAGCACAAGACATTAACTCTACAAAAGAGTGTACCGTGTTTTTATGAAAGTTGGCGACACGTGTTTTCTTATCCTCCACTACTAAACCTTTCATGAAGTAAGGATCTTGCGTAGCCACACCGGTAGGGCACGTATTTTTATGACACTCCAACGCCTGTATACAACCTAAGGCCATCATCATAGCACGCGCACTGTTACACGTATCAGCACCCAAAGCCATAGCGCGTACCAAATGGAAACCTGTTAACACTTTTCCAGAAGCAATTAATCTCATCTCGTTTCGAATGCCAAAACCACGCAAGGCATCATCTGCAAAAGCCAAGGCATCTAACATGGGCATACCCACAAAATTGGTAAACTCTGGCGGTGCTGCACCTGTTCCACCTTCTCCTCCATCAATGGTAATAAAATCAGGATAGATGTTAAGCTTAATCATAGCTTTACATATAGAAAGAAACTCACTCTTTCTGCCAATACAAAGTTTGAAACCAACAGGCTTACCACCTGATAAATTTCTTAGCCTATCAATAAATTGTAATAATTCAATAGGATTGGTAAAGGCTGTATGATAAGGAGGAGAGAAAACCGTAGTGCCCGGTTTTACTAAGCGGATGGCAGCAATCTCGGGTGTATTTTTAGCAGCAGGTAAAATTCCACCATGACCAGGCTTAGCACCTTGAGAAAGCTTAATCTCAATCATTTTTACTTGTGATCGGGTGGCGTTAGCTTTAAAGGCATCATCAGAAAATTTTCCATCTTCTGTTCTGGCCCCAAAATAACCCGTTCCGATTTGCCAGATTAAATCACCATTATATTTTAAATGATGCGGACTGATGCCGCCTTCTCCGGTATTATGAGCAAAGCCTCCCATTTGTGCACCCCAGTTTAAAGATTCTACTGCGTTTGCACTTAATGAACCAAAACTCATAGCTGAGATATTCAATACACTTGCATCGTAGGGTTGGGTGCACTTACTACCACCAAAACGAATGCGCGGATTATGATCGAGTTTATGATGATCAATAGGACTGATAGAGTGAGTCATCCACTCATAGCCTTCGGCATACACATTTAATTGTGTGCCGAAAGGAACGGTATCGATTTGTTTTTTCGCGCGTTGATAAATAACAGAGCGTTCATTTCTATTGATGGGTGCACCATCTGTATCATTTTCTACAAAGTATTGTTGGATTTTTGGGCGCAAGTCTTCGAAGAAGTAACGCAATCTACCCGCTATTGGAAAGTTTCTTTTGATGGATTGTTTCTTTTGCACCATGTCTTCTACACCCATGAAAATAACTGGACCAATTAAGATTAGGGTATATAAGGCGGGCGTCCAGAAGTATGCCCAAAATAAAATCAATGCTGTTGTTACAACACTGATGATGATAAACCATTTTCTCATAAGCTAAGGGGTCTTGATTGATAAATATAATGAATAAATCTTTTCAATTAATCGTTTAGATAGTAACTTAAAATAGTTAAACTATTTAGGTAGGTTTCTTCATCTAATAGTTAAATGAGTTTTATTTTAAAAAAGACAGTTCTCAAATCCTAATCATATGAAAAAGAAAATAGTATTGGCATTGGTTGCTGCTGTAGTAATCATGCAGTTTATCCGCCCAAGTCTTAATCAATCAGAACCCATTGCAGCAGGAGATATTTCTAAAGTAATGACCGTTCCGCAAGAAATACATACTTTGCTCATCAGCAAATGTTATGATTGCCACAGTAACAACACTAACTATCCTTGGTATACACACATTCAACCAGTAGGTTGGTTTTTAAATGGGCACGTGGTAGAAGGAAAAGAACATTTGAATTTTTCGGCATTTAATACCTACAATGCAGAAAAAGCAGCGCATAAATTAGAAGAGGTTGGTGAAGCCTTTACAGAAGGTTGGATGCCTTTGGATTCTTATACAATGATACATCAAGATGCCAAAGTTACGCCTGCTGATGTTCAACTGATAACAAATTGGTTAAACACACAGGGTGTGAAAGAACAAAACTAAGACGCTGAATTGCGACTAATATTTTATTCCTAAAAAACTTTTAGTAAGGTCTAAATCAAAAAAATCAATTAATGAAATCTCAACAAACATCTGTATAAGTTTATTAAATAAGATAATAGGACCAAAAATTTCAGGGTAGGTTTAAATATTAATTATTTTATCATTCTCAATTTTCCTATCTTAATAAAAGTAGGTTTTGCCTAATTTTTATCAATAAATTAGAGGTTGATAAAAATTAACATAATTATGAGAATATTATTTTTATTCCTCTTATTACTTACTATTCAGGTAGATTCACTTGCTCAAAAAAATAAAAATAAAATTGACACGCATGTTGAACAAATTATAAGTACAATCGTGACGCAAGAGGATGCGCAAGCGCACTTAACTTTTTTAGCTGCCGATGAGATGCGTGGACGCAACATTGGTACTCCTGAAATTGACATTGCTGCTAATTACATTGCATCTCAATTTAGGCAATGGGGCATACAAGCTGCACCCAATACTAATAACACGTATTTTCAACAGGTTTCTTTCGAAAAAGCTGTTCCTGCTTCTGTTATTTCCTTTTCCTTGGATAAACAGACATTCAAATTAAATGATGACATCATTCAAATTGGAGGCACGAATTTAGATTTTAATGGAGATGTTGTTTTCGTAGGATATGGCACACGTTCAGATTTCGAAAAAACTGATGTTCGCGGGAAATTAGTTGTTGCTTTGGTTGGCACTTCTGAGCAATTAGGAAATTTGTTTTCAGCATACAATGAGTCAACAAATAAAAATCAACTATCAAAAGAATTCGGTGGAGTTGGATTAATAGAAATTTATACTTTTCCAGGAATGCCGTGGCAAAATATTGTTAGTTTACTAAGTACAACACCTCGCATCAGGTTACAAAAAGAAACTGAAGGTATTCCTCATTTCTGGATGAGGAACAGCGATAACACAATACTAACGTTACTAAAAGAAAATAAGAAAATTAGTGGAGCTATTAAAACATCTGGTGCCAACCTTATTTATTTTAAGGGTAGAAATGTAGCAGGCATTGTTAATGGTACAGATCCTGTTTTAAAAAACGAATTTCTTCTTGTATCTGCTCATTACGATCATGTAGGTGTACGCAAAAAAGGCAATCTGCCCGACTCAATCTATAACGGTGCCCGCGACAATGCCATTGGTATTGTTGGTTTGCTAGAAACTGCCCGCTTTTTCGCACGTAATCCTCAAAAACGTTCCATTATATTACTAGCCTTAACAGCTGAAGAAGTTGGTTTGTTGGGAAGTTTGTGGTATACCGAGCATCCTTTAATTCCACTTAGTAAAATTGTATTTAACTTCAATTGCGATGGCGCAGGTTATAATGATACAACTAAAGCAACTGTTATCGGATTAGAGCGCACAACAGCAGAAGAATCTATATTAAAAGCTTGTCAAGTTTTTGGCCTACAAGCCATCAAAGACCCTGTGCCAGAACAAAATCTTTTTGAAAGATCTGATAACTTTAATTTTGCCAAGAAGGGTATTCCTGCAATTGATTTTGCTCCTGGCTTTAAAGCATTCGATGCAGAATTAATGAAATACTACCACCAACCAGCAGATGAAGTAGCTTCTTTAAACTTTTCTTACTTAGAAAAGTATTTTAGGGCTTACGTATATACCAACGTTATACTTGCAAACATCCCTACACCTCCAGTTTGGAAAGTTGGAGATAAATTTGAGCCTTTATCCAAAAAATTATATGGTAAATAAATATTGTAAAATAATTTTGGCTTAGATTTAGGAAAGAGAAGGTTTAAGAAAAGTTAAATTCTATTTTGAATGTGTGATAAGCATAAAAAATCCTGAGCGAAACACTCAGGATTTTTTATTCTCTTTATTTTTTAACGACTCGTTTAATTATTTTTTCATTTTTATCTGTAACAATTTCTATTAAATAATTGCCATTAAAGACTGAACAACCTAGAGTAACTTCTCCATTTATACTTTCTCTTTCTTCTAAAAGTTGACCTAACATATTTATTAGTTTTGCTCTAAAAAATACAGCGCTATCTTTTTGTTTTATCTGTACACAGTTTTCAAAAGGATTTGGATATATCTGCCAAATATTTTCTGCTTGTTTTTCAAACTCCTCAACATAAACTGTTTCTTGCTTTTCTCTGGCTCCGGTTTCAGCTAAAGTTGTAAAGCTTGAAACCGTACCCCAAACATTAGGCACCAAATTGGTTGAGACTCGTGCGTAGTAAACAGTGTTGTTTTGCAAGTTGTTAAATGTAACATATCTTAATGTTGTCGTTAACTCCAAAACATTAGAAATAAAATTACCATCTGAAGAAAGTTGTACTCGAACTTGAGTTGCATCGCCTGGTGCATTAACACTTACTCTGGGTTTCAAACTAACCCCAACTGCGTTTGCTTTTGGTGAAGTTATATAACATAAACTAACTGCATTACCTGTTGTAAAGCTTTTGATTGCACCCCAAATCGGAGAAAGATTAGTTCTTACTCTGCTAAAGTATTGCATGTTTTGCATCAGTGTGAAGGGCTGAACATTAGCACCTGATTTTGTTTGCACATTTTGCGTAAAGTCTTGATCAGTTGCTACTTCAATTGTGTATGTGCTGGCTCCTTGCACAACATTAGAAGTAATGTTCGTCACGTAATTTACATTTATTGCTAGATGTTTGGGTGACGAAACATAACTAAAAAAATCTGGTGTACCTGTAGAGAAACTTTTGACCTCTCCCCAGCCAGGTAAAAGATTATTTGATATCCTTACAAAGTAAGTTGTGTTGTATGCTATTGGCTGGATTAACTTAAAACTAGGTTTGTCGGAATTGAATGTTTGTACTTGAGAACTGAAATTATTTTGCGTTGATAATTGAAAAGTATACTGAGAAGCACCAACATTGTTGGTTACTAATGTTGGCAACACACTTTGGTTTGGCTTTACAGGACTGAGTAAATAACTAAGACTGATTAAACTTCCTGTTGTAAAACTTCTAATTTGGCCCCAGGTATCACTCAAATTAGTTTTAACCCTTGAATAATAAGTAGTAGAAAAACTTAATCCTGTAATGGGTATGGTAGTTTTATCGCTTGTGTAGGTTTGAACATTCTGTGCAAAATCTTGGCTGGTACTTAATTCAAGTGTATAAAGGCTTGCATTTAAAACAGCATTTAAACCAATGTTTAGGTTTACATTAACATTAGCAATTGCGTTTGCAGGACTTTTTACAAATGCAAACTGTTCTGGATTTCCTGTTGTAAAAGATTTAACTGTACCCCAGTTAGGCGATACATTGGTTTTTATTCTAACAAAGTAGTTTGTGTTATAAGCCAAACCAGTAAATGCCACAGTTGATGTTGTACTTATTTTTTCTTGAACATCACCGGTAAAGGAAGCTTGAGACGAAATTTGTACAGTATATGAATTAGCTCCAACAATTGAGTTTGAGCGAATACTAACTGTTAACGGATTTACATTAGCAGCAAGATGTGCAGGTGAAACCATATGCGTGAAAAACTCAGCCGGAGCTGTAGTAAAGCGTGTTACTTTACCAAAATTTTCTACTCCTTGTATATTAGGTTTTACGCGAGTAAAATAAGTTGTATTATATTCTAAGCCCGTTATTGGCAATGGCATTCCACCTGTAGCACTTTTAAATAGTGTGCTAAAATCTTGCTCTTTTGATAATTCAATTTTATAGGAGGTAACATTTGTTTGTGTTTTCACTCTAAAGCTTATCGTTGCTTGTTGATTAATGGCATTATCGGCAGGTGTGGTTACAAAAGATAATCCTTCGCTAAGCGTAGTTGCACTAACCAGGGTTGGTGTAGTACCATACTTGTAAACTCCATTTTCGATAACGTACTCATATACTTTAAAATGGTAAGTTGTGGCTGGAGTTAAACCAAAAATGCCAGTTTGCAACATTGTACCTATATGCAGCACTTTCTCATCGCTAGGTAAATTTTGATTTTTTGTGTAAACCGTGCCATTAACCGGAACAAAAGATGGTGATGTACCAGTTTTAGCTACAACTAACCTGCCGATGCCAGGTTTATTTGGCCCAAAAGTCATTTGTAAATCGGTATTAGTTACATTACTGATGCTTACTTCTGAAATAGTGGGCTGAGGGTTTGGAGATTCAGCTTCGAATACCCAAAAAGCTCCTTCATTGTTATTCCAGTTAATTTCCTCGAATGATGCATCAGCAGGTACAGTGTTATGTCCCCACCCACCAAAAAGCAAAGTTCTTCCGTTTGCTGAAACTGCAATATTTCGACCTACTTCATCTTCATCATAGTTTGATGTTGGAGTAATATCCTGACCTCTTTGCCATAAACCATTTAATCTATAATAAGTTTTTATGTTCCCTGAATTGCCTGGTGAACTTCCGAACCAAGATGATCTATACAAATCTCCAACAAAAATTGATCTTCCATCTAATGACATTGCCAGTGCTCCATTGAGACCAAATCCATTTGTACTAGAAATGGGTGCATCAAAAGTATTGGTCAATGAATATTGAGATGCTGTATTCTCATATATATGAAGTCTTTTGCCATTTCCACTGATGATACCTATCAATTTCCCATTTCCTGATATTGCGATTGAAGTGCCAAATAAACTACTAGGAACACTCGAATCTATTAAATTTTGAGGAGGGATAATCTTTTGGCTTTCAAACCAAGAACCAGAGTTAGTAAAAACTGTTACAGATCCTATTTCGTAAACCGAACCATGTCTCAAGGTTCTGTCTTTTAATGTTCCTACTAACAGTTTACTACCATCGGCACTTAATTTTACACTATAACCTTGATTGATTAAACTATTACCATTGTTGTAAGTATTATTAGAAATAGATATTGGAGAATCTTGGATATATTCTCCGAAACTATTTTTTCTGAAAACGATTGTTACACCTCTACCAAAATTAAAATTAGGGCAACCAGTCGCAATAATACTACCATCAGCAGTTATACTCATTGAATAGCCTAATCCACCTTCTAATGATTTTTGGTTGTTTACTATTGTCCTTTTATTACCTAGCAAATTCCACGTTGATGTTTCTTTTTTGTAAATAAAAATTGAACCTGTATTAGAATTGTCTAGTGGAGCACCTATTAAAAGTAATGAGCCATCATAGCTTAGCGAGAGGCTCGCGCCAAAGCCACTGGCAGAATTGTGAATTGTCTGAACTTCAATCCAACTACCATTTGTTTTTGTATAAATTCTAACCTTATTTTCTCCAGAAGCAGTTATTGCAGCTACATTACCATCTCCAGAAATTTCAACTGTACTTCCAAATTTAGCTTGTGTACTTAATCCTACTGGTTTTCTTTCACTTACTGTTTCTGTAACTGGAAAACGGGCTTCGTTTAATGGCAGAATTGTTAAATTTATAGGTGAATTATACAAGCCGTAGTTATCATCTCCTTGATAATTTGCACCAGCATCATAATACCAACTGAGCACAACTGTTACTGAGCCAACTAAAGTATTTCCCACTGGAATAAACTTAATTTCTGTGTTGGTTTTAGATAGAATAATTCCATAGCCAGGAAATATTCCCTGCTCAGGTACGCCTAAGTATACTTGGGCAACTGAATTAAAATTAGTTCCAGTTAAAGTAACTGCGCCTCCAACATCCACTAGTAAAGGATACATATCTATAACTGATGGTGGTGGAAAAGGTTGTGCTTGTGCAAACTTTGCAAAATTAAGCACCAAAAAAAGTAGTAAAGTAATTCGCATATCAACCTGCCTTTGAACATTAACAGGTAAACAAATTTCAAGATAGTTAAATCAATAGTATGCCTTTTAAAAGCCAAAGAGTATTGCTATAAATTCGATTTAAACTTGATGTGATTTTTATTGACTAATTAAACTTTACTAAATTAAACTGAATGAAGCTCCTTCGTGAATAATATTGAACTTAGATCAGGTCGTGATGATTTTATTTACCCAATCAATTTCTTTAATTAAATAAAATCAAAAACAAAAAATCCTGAGTGTTTCACTCAGGATTTTTTTATCTATTCAATTTAAAATCTAGTTAGCATGCTCGCTCATGAATTTAATGCGAATAAGTCTGATTTCTTCTTCAGTGTAATCTAACAAGCTCTCATCGTTATAAGCATCTTCTAAACTATCTGTTTCGGCATTCATGAAATAATCATAGATATCATCTTGCTTGTGTCTGTCTACAGCCTGATCGATATAATAATTTAAATTTAATTTAGTGCCTGAATAAACGATGTTTTCAATCTCTGTTAATAAATCTTCGAAAGTTAGATTGATAGATTCTGCAATTTCTTCTAAATCTATTTTTCTATCTACCTGATTGATAATTTGAATTTTTGCTTTTGATTTATTAACGGAAGACTTTACAATGACTTCGCTTGCTGTCTCAATGTCGTTGTCTTCAACATATTTTGTAATCAATGCAATAAAAGGTGCACCAAACTTATTGACTTTACCCATGCCTACACCATTAACCTGAGCAAGCTCGTCTTTGGTAGTTGGATAAGTAGTTGCCATTTCTTCCAACGATGGATCCTGGAAGATAACGTATGGAGGTAAGTCTCTTTCTTTAGCCAATTGCTTGCGCAAGGCTTTCAGCATTTCAAAGAGTTTCGGATCGTAAGCTTTAGCATTTACCGGAGCTCTATCTGGAGATTCTTCTTCTTCATCTACTTCTGTAGTGAAGTCGTGGTCTTTGGCAAGCTCGATGGGTGTTGGATTCTTCAAGAACTTCTCTCCTCTTTCGGTAATGCGCAACACACCAATGTTCTCAATATCTTTTTCTAAGAACTGATAAATCAAAGCTTGGCGGATAATAGATTTCCAAAAATCGGTATCGTTATCGCCACCTTTACCATAAATAGGCAAGTCGAAATGACCGTAGCTTTTTACGTAATCATCTTCTAATCCTACTATCACATTAACTAAATGTTGTAATCCGAAACGCTCTCCGGTTTGCTTCACAGCTTCAATGGCCAACTTCACATATTCACTGCCTTTGAAACGTTCGCGTGGATGCACGCAGTTATCGCACATGCCACAATTATCTTGTTTGTATTCTTCACCAAAGTAGTGCAAGAGTTGTCTTCTTCTGCAAACTGGAGATTCAGCATAGAATTCCATTTCCTGTAAAAGCACGCGCGCGTTTTCGCGTTCTTGAACTGATTTGTCTTTATTGAATTTCTCTAATTTATTTAAATCGTTGTGACTGTAAAACATGAGACAATGCCCTTCTAAACCATCTCGACCGGCACGCCCTGTTTCTTGGTAATAACCTTCTAAAGATTTAGGTACATCGTAGTGTACAACAAAACGAACATCTGGTTTATCAATACCCATACCAAAGGCAATGGTGGCTACGATGATATCGATGTCTTCATTTAAAAAACCATCTTGATTTTTTTCGCGTACATCGCTATCTAAACCTGCATGGTAAGGCGCAGCTTTAAAACCATTTACATTTAAGAGTTGTGCAATTTCTTCTACTTTCTTGCGACTTAAACAGTAAATTACGCCACTCTTACCTTTGTGTTCTTTTAAAAATTTAATGAGTTGCTTTTTGGTTTCCTTTTTAGGGCGAACTTCGTAATACAAATTTTTTCTATTAAAAGAAGAGATGAAAACATCTGCTTCTTCCATTTGTAAGTTACGCTGTATATCAAGCTGCACTTTGGGTGTAGCGGTTGCCGTTAAAGCGATGACCGGCAAATTACCCAATTGCTGAATCATGGTTTTGATGCGTCTGTATTCCGGACGGAAATCGTGCCCCCATTCAGAAATACAGTGCGCTTCATCAATAGCTACAAAAGCAACATTTACCTTTTGTAAAAATTCTATGTTTTCTTCCTTAGTTAAAGATTCGGGTGCTACATATAGGAGTTTTACCACTCCGTTCATGCAGTCTTTCTTTAACTTGGTTATTTCGCCTTTGCTAAGCGTAGAGTTTAAGAAGCGGGCATTTACGCCATATGCATTCATTTGATCTACCTGGTTCTTCATTAAGGCAATTAATGGCGAGATAACAATCGCCAACCCATCTTTAACCATGGCGGGCAATTGGTAACACAGCGATTTGCCTGCTCCGGTGGGCATAATGACGAAAGTATTTTTTCCGTCAAGCAAATTTTGAATAATAATTTCCTGATTGCCCCGAAACTGGGAATAACCAAAGATTTCTTTGAGTTTCGTTTTTAAAGCGTCTTTCTCTTCTACCAACATCATAATGATCGTCTATCGGTGGTTGTTGTAAAACATTATCTTTGCACCATTACAAAGTTAACTCCGACCGAGAATTGAATTTAGCAAAAAATATCAAAAACATTGCACGCGAAGTGTTGCAAAACGAATCACAGGCCGTTCTACAATTAACAGAATTCCTGGATGATAGTTTTGAGGCTTGCGTACACGCCATTTTAGCCATGAAAGGCAGATTGGTGATAACGGGGATTGGTAAAAGTGCCATTATCGCCAATAAAATAGTTGCCACACTCAATTCAACCGGCACACCCGCCTTGTTTATGCATGCTGCCGATGCCATTCATGGCGACTTGGGCATGATACAGAAAGACGACATCGTCATCTGTATTAGCAAAAGCGGTAATACTCCCGAGATAAAAGTATTGGTTCCTCTTCTCAAACGAAGAGGTTCGCAACTTGTTGCGTTGGTTAGCAACACACAATCTTATTTGGCAAAGCAGGCAGATTACATATTAAATGCAACCATAGGAGAAGAAGCATGCCCTAATAATTTGGCTCCTACCACTAGCACCACAGCGCATTTGGCATTAGGTGATGCGTTGGCCGTTTGTTTATTAAAAATGAAAGGCTTTACTGATAGAGATTTTGCTGAATTACACCCGGGTGGAGCTTTAGGGAAACAACTTTATTTAAAAGTAAGCGACTTAGTAGATGCCAAACTTTTACCGGTAGTAAAACAAGACGCTTCTCTAAAAGAAGTAATTGTTGAAATTTCAAGCAAAAGATTGGGTTGCACAGCGGTTGTGGATGAGCAACAAAACCTGTTGGGCATCATAACTGATGGTGATTTGCGCAGAATGCTTGAAAAAGGCACATCACTTTCTGAAGTGTCAGCAAAAGATATTATGACGAAATCTCCTAAAACTATTGAAGCGGATGAGTTTGCAGTTAAGGCATTGCACATCATGCAAGAGAAAAGCATCACTCAATTGGTTGTTTTGCAAGAAGGCAAACTGAAAGGATTTGTTCATTTGCACGATTTATTAAAAGAAGGAATTGTTTAAATTCACAAACAAGTGTTAGGCTTGTTCTTAAAAATTAGATTTTGATTAATCATGAATAAAAATATTTATGTTGTGCTGATGGCCGGTGGCGTTGGCGTTCGCTTTTGGCCTTACAGCCGCAACTCACGTCCGAAACAGTTTTTGGATGTTATGGGAACGGGTCGAACATTATTACAATCTACTTATGATAGATTTCTGCCCATTTGTAAGAAAGAAAATATTTTAATTGTTACCAATGATGAACATGCCACTTTGGTACAAGACCAATTACCAGATTTAAAAGCGCATCAAATTTTAGCTGAACCTATGCGCAAGAATACAGCACCCTGTATTGCCTATGCCAGCTATAAAATAAAAAAAGAAAATCCGAATGCAGTTATTGTTGTCAGCCCTGCAGACCATTTGGTTTTAAAAGAAGCAGCGTTTCAGGAAGTAATCATGAAAGCTGCCAACAGTGCCGAGAAGCACGATAAACTCATCACTTTAGGTATCCAACCCACTAGGCCAGAAACCGGTTATGGTTACATTCAATTTATAGAGTCGAAAGGTTTTATTAAGAAAGTAAAAACCTTTACCGAAAAACCTGCTCTTGCCATTGCCAAACAATTTTTAGACAGTGGAGATTTTTTATGGAATGCCGGTATTTTTATTTGGGGAGTACAAGCCATCATAAAAGCTTTACAAACCCACCAGCCTGAGTTAGCGGAAGTTTTTGAAGAAATAGAAAATGATTTTGGCACTGCCAACGAAGCGAAAGCCATTGCTAAAACGTATGGTCAGTGTAAAAATATTTCTATCGACTATGCCATTATGGAAAAAGCAGATAATGTATATGTATGCAATGGTAACTTCGCTTGGTCAGATTTAGGTTCGTGGGCATCGATCCACGATGTTTCGCAGAAAGATGAAAATAATAATTTGAAACAAGCAAAAACTTTAATGTACGATACAAAAAATACCATCATAAAAGCATCTGCCGATAAGCTAGTAGTTGTACAAGGATTGAACGGTTATTTAGTTGGCGAATTTGGTAACGTGATCATCGTTTGTGAAAAAGATAAGGAAGATCAGTTTAGAAAATTTGTAGTGGATGTTAAATCCTTGCCAGGTGGTGGTAATGAGTTTTTATAATTCGTAACATGGACTTTCGCGACTTCATCGTTACTCCAATTTATCTTATTCTTTTATTTTTTATATCCATTGTTGTTCGCGGCAGATTAAGTGATCCTGTTTTAAAAAGATATTTTTTACCAGCACTTTGGCTAAAAGTTTTTGGAGCCATCGCTCTGGGGTTTTTATATCAGTTTTATTATGCCGGAGGTGATACATTTAATTACCATACCTACGGAAGCAGAATTATCTGGGAAGCCTTCACTCAAGATGTGTCGCAAGGCATCAGACTTATCCTCAATGAAACAACAGAGAAGAATTGGGACCTGAATCAATACATTTATCGTATCCTTTTTTACTACGATGCTAAATCTTTTTTTATAGTTCGCATCGCTGCCATTTTTGATTTGTTAACTTTCTCGACCTACTCTAGCACGGCTATCTTTTTTGCTTTGTTTAGCTTCTTAGGTTCTTGGGCTTTCTTTCTTACTTTCTACAGAGAATTTCCTCATCTGCATAAATGGTTAGCCTTGGCAATATTGTTTATTCCTTCTGTATTGTTTTGGGGTTCTGGTATTTTAAAAGACACCATCACACTAGGTGCATTAGGGTTGCTAACTTTTTCTATTCATCAAATTGCCATTAAAGGAAATAGAAGTGTTGGAAATATTTTACTATTACTGATCAGTTTTTATTTGATTTTCTCGGTAAAGAAATACATTTTGATGTGCTTTTTACCTGCTGCATTTTTCTGGATATATGCCGGAAGACTTTTTAGCATGGGTACTTTTGTTTTCCGTATTTTATTCCTTCCATTTATTATAGCTGCAGCGTTAGTAACGGGATATTGGGGAGTTGCCAAACTAACAGAATCGGATCAACAATATTCTCTAGATGCCATAGCTAAAACTGCACGCATTACTGCCTATGACATTCGTTATTATACCGGAAAAGATGCAGGTTCGGGTTATTCATTGGGAGAATTAGATGGAAGTATGGGCAACATGTTACAGTTAGCTCCTGCAGCTGTAAATGTTTCTTTGTTTAGGCCTTACCTTTGGGAAGTTCGGAATCCCTTAATGCTTTTGTCAGCTCTGGAGAGTTTAACCTTTTTACTTGTTACAATTTATCTTTTGTTAAAATATACGCGAGCATTTTTTAAAGCGCTCACAGATACAAACATTTTGTTTTGTTTGGTATTTAGTATTGTATTTGCTTTCGGTGTAGGTGTTTCAACCTATAACTTCGGAACTTTAGCTCGGTATAAAATTCCTCTACTTCCTTATTACGCTTTAGCTCTTGTATTGTTGACTGATAAACTTCGAAATACAGAAGAGCAATCACCTGAAGAATCGTAGAAAGTTTTCTTGGTTTGCTAGCACAGAAAATTTCTTATGAATTGTTTCTATTCCTTTAGCTCCTAATTCTTCTCTCAAGTGCTTATTCTTTACCAAAGTTGTTAATGCATCTATCCATTCTTGTTGAGAACTAGCCCAGTATCCATTTATGTTTGGTGTAACTATATCTTTATTGATTGCTACAGGCGATACAACAGCAGGTTTACCCAAAGCAAAATATTGCAAAGCTTTGAAGCCACATTTTCCTTGTGTCCAAGGGTCGCTGGGCAGAGGCATAACACCAATATCGATTTGATTCAAATCTTCAATTTCCGTTTGCTTGTTCCAAGGTAGAAATTGTAAACGCTTAAGTTTTAAATCTGGCTTCTCATCTGCTATAACAAGAAATGAAACTTGTGGTAAAGTGTTTTCCAAGGTTAGCAACGCAGGTTCGATTTCTTTCAAATATTTTAATGTTGAGCGCGAGCCTGTCCAACCAATTGTTACGGTTTGCTTATCATCTTTAATCTTAGGTAAGGGTTGATGCAAATGTGTATCAAGTGTAGTTGGATTAATGATTACATTTTTATTGTGTGCTAAAGCAAAAGAGGACAGGTACTCGTTTCCGACACTTACCTTATAAGACCATTTGCAAATGCTTTTCACTTTGCTTCTCCAACGAATTATTTTTTCGAATTTACCTTCCGAAGTTTTATCTGTAAGCCAGATGGCATCATCAAAATCATAAATTATTTTCTTTCTAACAATATTTGCAATTATCCATTCAAAAATCGGTGGACCTATTGGTGTTAATTCTCGATGGATAAAAATATAATCAGCATCAATAGTTCTTCCTAAATCCAAAAGTCTGGTTAAGAATCCATTTATTAATGCTTTCAGTTTGGTAAAAAAATTCCCGCTTTTGTAAAAGATTTGCCAATTATGAGACTGAAGAAAAGAAGAGTGATCTATTGTAAAGCCCCTTTCTTGCAATATGGTAAAGTATTGCTCGAAGCGAAAGCGCTGAGAAGGAGCAACTTGTAGTGGATAAGGTGTTAGAAAAAGGATTTTCATCGTAACTTGGCACAAATTTGCAGAAACCAAAGCTAAATTTTGCAAGTTCAGCCCTCTTTATGAAACCTGACCCTGTTCTGTACGAGATAAATGCAGCCCAAAATCGCTTATTGAACCTAAGCGAACTTTGGCGTTACCGCGAGCTTTTCTACTTTTTTACTTGGCGCGATATTAAAGTAAAATACAAGCAAACGGTTTTGGGTTTTCTTTGGGCAATTTTGCAACCCTTGTTGATGATGCTCATTTTTACACTTTTCTTTGCTCGCGCCTTAAACATTCAGAATTTAAGCATCCCCTACCCTGTATTCGTTTTCTCCGGCTTGATCATCTGGAATTTCTTTTCTTCTGCCCTTACCAATGCTTCCAATAGCATGGTAAATAATGCGCCCATTATCAAAAAGATTTATTTTCCTCGCCTTATTATTCCAGTTTCGTCCATTCTTGGCGCACTTTTCGATTTCATCATGGCTTTTGTCTTATTTCTTATCCTTTTAGTATATTATCAAACAACACCTAGCTTACATGCCATATACTGCTGGCCTTTATCTCTAATTGCTACTGCAATAGCCTCATTAGGATTAGGAAGCTGGTTATCTGCTTTAAATGTTAAGTACCGCGACTTCCGATATGTTATTCCTTTTTTAGTTCAGGTTTTATTTTTCGTAACACCTGTAATCTATCCCACTAGTTTAATTGAGCAAGAGTGGATTCAATATTTAATTGCCCTTTCGCCCATGTATGCCGCAATCGAATTATTTCGCATACCCTTATTAGATGCAATGCCTAACTATGCTTTTCTTTTCATGAGTATGGCCAATGGAATTGTTTTTCTTTTTGTTGGATTGATTTATTTCAGAAAAACAGAAGATTTCTTCGCAGACCTTGCCTGATATGCAACCGATATTAGAAATACAACATATAGGTAAGCGTTACAATATTGCGCATCAAAGTGGTAATTACCTGAGCATGCGCGAACGCATTAGTCAGTTGTTTACACGAGAAAAGACTACTAAAGAAGAGTTTTGGGCATTAAAAGATGTTTCATTTTCAGTTATGCCTGGTGAATCCATTGGAATCATTGGAAGAAATGGTGCAGGAAAATCTACTTTATTAAAAATTCTGTCTAAAATTACTCCACCTACGACAGGAAAGATAATTTCGCGTGGGCGCATTGCCAGCTTATTAGAAGTGGGCACGGGTTTTCATACAGAGCTATCCGGTAGAGAAAATATTTTTTTCAATGGCTCCTTACTCGGTATGAAACATGCCGAAATAAAAAATAAGTTCGATGAGATTGTTGATTTTAGCGGGGTAGAAAAATTTTTAGATACACCGCTCAAACATTATTCTTCGGGTATGCAATTGCGTTTAGCGTTTGCTGTAGCTGCCTTTCTGGAACCCGAAATATTAATCATCGATGAAGTGTTAGCAGTTGGCGATGCTGAGTTTCAGAAGAAATGCATGGGCAAAATGGAAGATGTAAGTAAGAGCGGTAGAACCATTTTGTTTGTAAGTCACCATATGGCTGCTGTTCGAAAACTTTGCAACAAAGCTATTTTGTTAAAAAACGGACAGATAGATGCGCATGGAGATACAACAGATATATCAGAGTATTATTTAAGGCAAGGATTAAGCAGCCAGACAGAAAAAAATTTTAATGACGAAGAACTGAAAAGCAAGTCTATAAAGTTAAAACGTGCAGCTGTTTATGCAAAAGGGCAAACCCCTCAGGATCCTATTAAAACAAGTGATGAAGTGATTTTTGAATTCGATTTTATCAATAACCTTCATCAGCATAATATTGATATTACTATTGATTTGTTCGATCAAACCGGGGTACATGTTTCACACTTTGGGATGGTTTGCAGTGAAGACGAAAAATTACCGAATGGTACATACCGTACTACTGGAACTTTTCCAGCTCACATTCTTAATACAAACCGATTCAACATCAGTGTAATGTTTGGTTTAAATCAGTCACAAGTATTAGCAAAGGAAAATGAAATTTTAACTTTCGATGTTGTAGATGATATCGCAAACAGAGGGAAAAATTTCGCGAAGTTTCCTGGAATAATTCATCCAGTTTGTAAATGGAAAACCACGCCAATATGAGTATGAACAAAACCTTTGATAGGCCAACCATCATTCATTTTAATAAAATAGGAAATAGTTCTATCGGATTTATTTCCATAGCAGAAAATTCCATTCTTCCTTTTGACATTAAGAGAGTTTACTGGACTTACTTTACACCGCAAGATGTGATACGTGGACATCATGCTCATAAAGATTTACAACAGATTTTATTCGCAGTAAATGGAAGCATTGAAGTGGAGCTGATTACAAAAGAGAAAGAAACACTAAAATTCAATTTAAGTAATCCAAGCGAAGGGTTATACCTTCCGCCAATGTGTTGGCGGACACTTCAGTTTTCGCATAGTGCTGTATTATTATGTTTAGCATCGGAAGAATATACAGAATCAGATTATATTAGAAGCAAAGAAGAATTTTTGAAGCTTATTGCATGAAAAAAATATTGATAGCAGGCGCAGGTGGAGCACCTTCAGAAGGAGTGATAAGATCTTTGCAACTAAGTAACAAAAAAGATTGTGTAATTGGTATGGGTAGCGAACCTACGGACCTAGCTTTATCAAAAGCAGAAAGAAGATATTGGGTACCATATGCCAACGATTCTACTTATCCTGAAAAACTATTTAAGATAATTGAAAAAGAAAAACCAGATCTAATTCATTTTCAAAATGACTTAGAAGTTTTCCATGGAAGCTTGTTGCGTGATGAGTTACACAATAGAGGTGTTCAAACTTTTATGCCTGCTCATGAAGTAATTGATACGTGTGTAGATAAATATAAAACTTATCTGAAACTAAAACAGGCAGGTATAACAGTTCCTAAAAATATTTTACTTAACAATGAAGACGATTTAAAAAATTCCTTTGCTGAATTAGCAGATAATCAAGGTAAAATTTGGCTAAGGGCATCATCTATTGGTGCAGGTGGGAAAGGAGCATTGCCTACAAACAATTTTGAATTTGCAAAAAACTGGATTAATCACTTTAATGGTTGGGGAGATTTTTGTGCAGCAGAAATGTTAACCTCCCAATCTGTAACATGGCTTTCCATTTGGCACGAAGGCAAACTGGTTGTTGCGCAAACAAGAATAAGAAAAGGATGGGTTCATGGTAATAGAACTTTATCAGGCGTTACTGGAGTTACAAAAGTAGGACAAACTTATTCTAATCAAATAGTTGATGAAATTGCTACGAAAACAGTTCTAGCAGTAGATCAACGACCACATGGTATCTATGCTGTTGACATGACTTACGATAACAACAACATTCCCAACCCCACAGAGATAAACATCAGTAGATTTTTTACCACAGTATTATTTTTTACAAAAGCAGGCTTAAATCTTCCATCCATTTTTACCAACTTAATTTTATACAATGAAATGCCTGTTCTACAGAAAAAACTAAATCCTCTACCCGATGGTTTACTTTGGTTAAGAGGAATGGATACAGAACCAATGTTGGTGCATGAATCTGAAATGAATAACCTCATAACTTTTTTGTAAATGATTTTACTTACAGGTGCTTCAGGTTTTATTGGCAAACACTTAGTGACAACTTTACAAAACAAGTTCGGTAAAGAAAATATAGTGTGTTTTACTTCAGCACCCATTGAAAATGTAAACTGCGTTTTACATCAACAATACCAATTTGAAACAGACATTCTTGCTAAAGCTGGCTATTCCAACATAGAAGTAATTATTCATGCCGGATCTTTCACACCCAAAACGAGTGTACAGCAAAATCAACTTAACGATTGTTTAGGTATTATAAATAATACACAAAAACTTTTAGGTCTTCATTTGCCTTACCTTAAAAAGTTTATTCTACTAAGCACTTTAGATGTTTATCAACCCAACATCAACATTAACGAGGACTCTTTCGTTAATCCCACTACATTCTACGGACAAAGTAAATTATATCAAGAGCAGATCATAAAACAATTTTGCAATGCAAAAAACCTTACATGTTCCATAGCTCGTATCGGTCATGTATATGGTCCAGGAGAGGAAGCCTACCAAAAATTAATTCCAACCGTATTTCAAAAAATTATTCGACAAGAACCTATTGAAATATTTGGTAATAGCGCTGATCTTCGCTCATTCTTATATGTGGAAGATGTATGTTTAGCGTTATCTAAATTAGTTAATCTTAAAGAAGCTCCCGAACTTATCAATATTGTCAGCGGAAATTCTATAAGTATAAAAAAAATTGTAGAAGAAATTTTAAGTATAACTAAAAGCAAAATACCTGTAATTGAAAAAGACATAAAGAATTTTCCAACAAGAAGTTTATCCTTTGATAATACTCTCATGCGAAAATATTTGCTTGAAAAAGAAATTTCAATAAAAGAAGGGTTACAGCAAGAGTGGAACTATTTGAAAAACAAATATGCGTAACCTGTTTATCGATTTAGATGGGACTCTCATTGACGCGCGTAAGCGCGTGTATGAAGTCTTTCGATTTCTTGTACCAACAGCCAATTTTAGTTTTGATGCTTATTGGGAAATTAAAAGAGCAGGAATTAGTAATGAATCGATATTAACAAATCAATTTGGTTTTTCAGATTTACAAATCGCTAATTTTATAGGCCGATGGATGCAAGAAATAGAAAAAGAGAATTGGTTAGAACTAGATGAGCCATTTGATAACGTTGAAAACAAATTGCAAAAACTTAAAAATGAGTATAAACTGATACTTGTTACAGCACGACAAAGTACAACTAATACACTAAAACAACTGAAAAAATTACAATTAGATATCTATTTCGATGACATCCTAATTACCAATCAAACATTAACTAAACAGGTAATTATAAAACAAAAGTTTGATATAACTCCTAATGATTTAATTATTGGAGATACAGGTAAAGATGTAGAAGCCGGAAAAGCACTTGGTATTAAGACAATAGCTGTACTTAGTGGATTTTTGTCTGCATCTACCTTAGAAAAATACAAGCCTGATTACATTTTACAAAGCATAAATGATTTTAAAGAATGAAAGAAGATTTACAAAAGAGAGTTGACGAATCATCTGCATTTTATGCAAACTCATTTTTGAGTTTAGATTACAAATTAGCTGATTATGCATATGATACGCTTAAACAATTCTTTACAGGAACTGATGCATTAGAAATCGGTCCGGCTTCAGGTTATATGACTAAACACCTCATCAACGATTTTAAAAGCCTAGATGTACTAGAAGGATCCGAAACTTTACTAAAAGCTATTCCTCCATATAACAATGTGAGAAAATTTCATTCGCTGATTGAAAACTTTGAATCCGATAAAGAGTACGATACTATCATAATGAGCCACGTATTAGAACATATTGAGGAACCCATTAAAAACTTAGGAAGAATAAAATCTTGGTTAAAGGAAAAAGGTCGATTGTTAATCGCTGTACCCAATGCACTATCACTTCATAGAATGGCTGCAGTAGAAATGGGTTTGCTAAAAAATGAGTATCAATTAAACGAGAGAGATTTACAACTTGGTCACTTTAGAGTATACGATCTAGAAACTCTAAGTACACATTTAAGAGAAGCAGGTTTTAAGATAACAAATAAAGGTGGCTATTTTTTAAAACCATTGTCTAATAATCAAATTGAAAAAAACTGGGATGATAAAATGATTCACGCCTTTTATCTTCTTGGAAATAAATTTCCGACTCATTGCGCTGAAATCTATATTGTAGCAGAAAAGTAATATGCCTTTATCAACAGAAAGCAACTGGCCTCAGGTAACTATTTATACGCTTGTGTATAACACAGGGAAATATGTTATTGAAGCAATTGAATCTGTTCAAAACAATGATTATCCCAATATTCAGCATATTATAATAGATGATTGCTCAACTGATAAACAATCTGTACACTTAGTAGAAAATTGGATAAATGAAAATAATTATCCCTGCCTATTTATCAAGCATGATACCAATAAAGGAGTTTGTTATTCCTTAAACGAAGTACTCTCATTAGCATCAGGTAAATATATGATGGGTATTGGTGATGATTTATTCACACCTACGCGCATTATCGATCATGTTTCTATTCTTGAGAAAGAAAGTAATGTGGCTGTTGTTTTTGGTGATGTTGCTATAATTGACAGCAAAGGTGAAATCATTCATCAGTCGTATTTTCAAAATCAAGGAATTAATATCAATCAAAACAGTGCTCAAAATTTTTATAAAAATCTTTTGTATCAAAATGTAATTCCTGCTGTAGGAGCCAGTGTAAGAACTGATTTAGTAAAAAAAGTCGGAGGCTTTGATGAAAACCTAATTTTCGAAGATTGGGATTTATGGTTGCGATTAGCAAAAGAATTTAAATTTTACAGTAGTTCGAAATTGGCAGGATATTACCGCAAGCATGCAACATCTATTACTAACACAAAAACAATGTTGATGCAAGTTTCAAACGTACATACTTTATTAAAACATACTCAATCGCCAGAGTTTGATTCAAAAGTGCAATCACGAATATTATTTTTTGCAGAAGAAGTTTACAAAGTAAGTGTGAGTAAAGCAAACGTCACTTATAAAGCAATCTTTAATAAAACAAAATCAATCAAATCATTTTTATTATATCTGTTAACCTCTTTGGGAATTCCATATACAATTTTCAAATACCTAATACGGTTTAAAAGATAATCGCATGAAAATACTTTTTGTCATCAACACATTAGGCTATGGCGGAGCAGAAGTTTTTACTGCACGATTAGCCAATGCGTTGCGTTCAATAAAGCATGAGGTTACTGTTTATGTTCACAATTATGGCTTTGATGGTGTAGCTATAGAAAGTAGTTTCGAAAAAACAATAGCTATACGCTACTTTAAATTAAATGCATTATTCACACTATTAATGTGGAAAATAAATGCCGTAACTTATCGATTGGGCTTTTCATTTAAAGAATTCGTTAATAAAGTTTGGTTTAAATTATTTATTAAAAAGGGAAATTTTGATGTTATATGCAATCAAGGTATTGTTACTGATGAGTGGTTAGCTCAACTCAATTTACCAATTACAATAGTTTCAACTATACATGAAGATTTTGAATATCTGTATAAAAAGCAAGGTGAATTATTAACAAATCGGATAAACAATTTTGCCAATAGAATAAATCATTTTATTTACTTATCAGAAAAATCAAAACAATACTTAATTCAGAAGCATAAATTAGACGAGAGTAAATTCACAAAAATTTATAACGGATTTAACTATCCCTATACTTGGGTAAATAACAAAAAGGAAATATTCACTTTTGGCATGATCGCCAGAGGTACAGACGACAAAGGTTGGCCCGAATTATTTAAAGCATTCGAAACCTTGTATGTTGAAAAGAAAAACATCAAATTAATTGCTATTGGTGGTCAAAATTATTTTAATCATTTTATTGAACAATACCAACATTTACCTATTGAGTTTATTCCTTCAACAAGTGAACCGATGCCATACATTCAGCAATTTAATGTTGGTATATTACCCTCTATAGCTGAGTGTTTACCCAACTTTGTTGTCGAGTGTTTAGCTAATAGCATTCCTGTTATCGCTACTGATGTTGGTGAAGTAAATAATATGATTACATGTATTGATGGCAAGGCAGGTATTTTAATTGGCTTATCGAATGGAAGGGTAAATCATGATTTACTACTTTCGGCAATGCGATTTTTGATTGAAAATGAAGATAAATTTCAACAATTAAAACAAAACACAGAACATTGCTTTTCGAATTTTGGCATGGAAAAGTGCGTGCAAGCCTACGAATCAAAATTGGCTGAGTTTACGAAATTGAAAGTAAAATAAAATCAAGTTGACAGTGAGAGCAGTGATAGAGAATTTTAAAAATAATATCAGAAGTGTTCTTCATTTCTGCCTCGATTCATTTGTTTTTCTATATATCAACTTGTTGAATAAAAAAGCCATAAGAAAAAACTATCACTCTATACCAATCATTATCAACAATTTTAATCGCCTTAGCACATTATGCAATTTGGTTGAATGGTTGAAAGAAAATAAATATTCTAATATTATCATATTAGATAACCAATCTACTTATCCTCCATTATTAGAATACTATAAAACATGTGATGTGAAAGTAATCAGGCTAGATAAAAACTATGGTCACCTTGCCTTGTGGAAATCTGGTGTTTATCAACAATTCAAATGGAATTATTTTGTGTATACCGATTCAGACGTTTTGCCTATAGAAGAATGTCCAAACAATTTCTTGTTGAATTTTTATTGTGTATTAGCAAAAAATTTCAGCTTGAAAAAGGTAGGGTTCTCCATAAAGATAGATGATTTACCAGATCATTTTTCTCTCAAGGAAAAAGTAATTGAATATGAAAAGAAATATTGGATAAATCATTTTCATGATCTAGGTTTTGATGCTCCAATAGATACGACATTCGCCTTGTACAAACCCTTTACTAATTTAAGATTCGGTGAAGTTTATACCCAAAAAGCAATCAGAATGAAACCTCCTTATACCATTAGGCATTTACCCTGGTATAATAATTTACAAAATTTAACATCTGAAGAAATTTTTTATATTGAGCAAGCCAACACCTCTTCTACAATCTCAAAACAATTTCGAGGAAAAGAAATTTATTAAATCAAATAAATATATTTTTAATAAATTAATTCATTAATAATGGCTAATAAAGTAACAGTAATTATTCCTAACTATAATCACGCAAAATTTTTGCGTCATCGGATTGATTCTGTTTTGAACCAAACCTTATCGCCTTTAGAAATAATTATTTTAGATGATTGCTCAACAGATGATAGCATTAATGTTATCAAAGAATATTCAAATCATCCTTTAGTCAAACACATTATAATCAATAACAAAAATTCAGGTTCACCATTTTTACAGTGGCAAAAAGGAATTGACTTAGCAACAGGAGATTGGATATGGATTGCTGAAAGTGATGATTATGCAGATGAGAATTTTTTATTCAAAATGATAAAACTTGCTGATCAAAATCCATCAGCAGGTTTATTATATGCAAATTCTGCACTCGTTCATGGAGAAATAGTTCAGACAAAAACATTTGCGGATTTAAAGAATGAAAAGCTAAAGACCAATCGTTGGTCAACTTCCTATTTCAACCAAGGCATAGATGAAATCAATAGTGTATTACTTCCATTTGGAACCATCAATAACACAAGTGTAGTTTTATTTAAAACTTCAATTTTAAAATCTATCGATGTTAATGATAAACCATTTAAATACATCGGTGATAAATACGTTTTTATAAAAATTTTGGCTAAAACAAACATAGCTTACTTACCCAACACTTTAAATTTTTATAGAGCTAATCCAGAAGGAAAACCTAAATACACAACTGATTTTTTTCATTATACAATTGAACATTTCTATATTCTAAGTTGGGTAAAGAAAAATATAAAGAATTTATCTGATACCAGTTTTCAAAAAACAATTGAAGAAAATTGCCAATTTTCTATTCTCCCACTACCCCCCAAACGGTTATCCTACTTTTATAAAATGATGTCAACTGATTTTACCTTATTCATTTTTCTTTTTGGATATAATTTAAAGAGAACATTGAAAAAGTTTTTTAAGGGAATCACCAACAGTAAGATGTTTTATTAGCATGAATTAATGTTTAACTTTGCACGATTTTCTGTGTTGTAAAACATAGTATAGAAAAATGGCTGTCATCCTCTTCTATTCGCCTTTTAACCAACGTTCCCGAGATACGGAAACGCTGATGATTGCATTTAAAAAAGAAGGGCATTCAGTTATTTCACTTTCGCAACAAGAAGGGCATATTATTCATCCCTTTTTACAACAGTTTGGCATTGAAACTTATTCCCATGTTATTCCAGGTAAAAGAAGTGGTATCTGGTATTTTTTAAAACATATCCTTTACTTCATACGATTCTGCAATCAACATAAAGTTGAAATAGTGTACAGCCACTTGGAACCTGCCAACTTTGTGGCTTCTTTGGGTCAATACTTAGTTAAGGCAAAAGTTTATCTATGCAGGCACCATATCAATGAAAGTAATTTATACCAATTCGACAAAGACTTGTATTACAGGTTAACTTATCAGCTTGCAAAAAAAATCATAGTTGTTTCAAATCATGCTAAACAATACATGATTGAAAAAGAGAAAATACCGGCTAAAAAAATTATCCATATTAATCTGGCTTATAATTTTGACTTGTACCCCAAACCGAATGAAAATAAAGTTGCGGACTTAAAAGCAAAGTATGGTAAAAACAAATTAATACTTGTTGGAGCCTGTCGGTTTACAAAGTTTAAGCGTCCTGATTTAATGATTGATGTAATTTATCAACTCAAGCAAAAAAATATTGATACAACTTTATTATTGATGGGTAAAGGAGAAATGGAAGAAGATTTAAAAGTAAAAATTTCAAATTTGCATTTACACGAACAAGTTCATCTCACAGGTTATGTAGAAAATGTGATGGATTATTATGCATCGTGTGATTTTTTTCTTCATCCTAGTTTACTCGAATCAAGCTGTGTGGTTGTGAAAGAGGCAGGATTAGTGCATAAACCAGTTATTGTTTGTAAAGGAATTGGAGATTTTGATGAATATCTAGTCGATAAAGAAAATGCCTTCGTTGTAGACCAGGAAAACTTTGTTGAAGAATCTGTTAAAATGATTGAATCATACCATCGGCAAAAAGATTTTTTACAAACGATGGGTAACAATTTAAACAAAGCTATCCTGCTCAACTTTAGTGAAGTAAATGTTTTACGCCATTATCAATCATTGAATTAACTTTGTATGGAGTCAGTTTTTTTTTCAATCATTATCCCTACCTACAATCGAGCTCACCTGATTGCCAAAACGTTAAACAGTGTTTTAAATCAGACCTATTCAAATTTTGAAATCATTGTTGTTGATGATGGAAGTAAAGACAACACCCAAGAAGTTGTTGCTTCATTTACCGATAAAAGAATTTACTATTATAAAAAAGAAAATGGGGAACGGGCAGCTGCCAGAAACTTTGGTGTGCATAAGGCAAAAGGAGATTATATAAACTTTTTTGATTCAGATGATTTGATGTATCCCCATCATTTACAAACTGCATTTCAATTTATTCAAACTAAAAAACCTTCATGGTTTCATCTAGGATACGACTTCAAAGACGTAGATGACAAAGTGATTAAAAATTTTGAATCATTTGATGATAGCATAGACAAAAAAATAATCTTCGATAATCGCTTAAGTTGTAATGGAGTTTTTATAAGAAAAGATGTTATGGACCAAAATCTTTTCCATGAAAATAGAATTTTAGCTTCTTCTGAAGATTGGGAATTATGGATTCGATTGATTGCTCAATATCCACTTCTATTTGATAACACGATTACCTCAAGTGTTGTTAACCACGATGCCAGAAGTTTGTTTATTATTCCAGCCGATAAAGTAATTGCGCGAGATGAACTATTGATTCAATTACTGCAAAGCAATCTTTCTGTACAAAAACTTTATCAAAATCAATTTAATAAATTCATAGCTGAACGATATAGCTTTTTTATGTTGTGTCTATCTGAGCAAAAAAGAAAAAGGGAAGTGTTTAGTTGGGCTTATCGGGCATTTAAAATTTATCCTCCCATTCTATTTACAAAAAGATATTTAGCGTCAATCAAAAATAGTTTATGATGAGAAAGGTATTAATAACAGGAGCAGCGGGTAATATTGGCAGTGCACTTGCACACAAACTTTCTTCATCTGGTAAGTATAGGGTTACCGGAGTTGATAATTTCTTAACAGGTTCTGCACATAAACTTCCGGCCTTATCTTCATCTTTTCATTTCATAAAAGCGGATGTCAATAATTTTAACGACATCAGCAGCATTATGACTGCCCATCAGTTTGACTATGTCTTTCATTATGCAGCTGTAGTGGGTGTACAACGTACATTGGACAATCCCATCAAAGTGTTAGAAGATATACAAGGCATTAAAAATATTTTGGATTTAAGTAAAAACACAGGAGTAAAAAGAGTTTTCTATTCTTCCTCATCAGAAGTATATGGAGAGCCGGTTGAGTTTCCACAGAACGAAGCAACTACTCCGCTGAATAGTCGATTGCCTTACGCAGTAGTAAAAAATGTTGGCGAATCTTTTCTACGTTCTTATCAAAAAGAGTATGGATTGCCATATACCATTTTTAGATTTTTTAATACCTATGGACCAAGACAAAGTGAAGATTTTGTAGTCGCGAAGTTTCTTAAGCTTGCACTCGATAACAAACCTATTACTTTGTATGGCGAAGGAAAACAAACCAGAACATTTTGCTTTATAGAGGATAACCTTGAAACTACATGGTCTTGTCTGGAAAATAATCATTGTGTAAATGATGTTATGAATCTAGGTAACGACAATGAAATTTCTATTAAAGAGTTAGCTGAAAAAATTATTTCCATTACTAATTCTAAATCCACAATCACTCATTTACCTGCTCTCGCTGAAGGCGATATGACACGAAGAAAGCCGGATATTGCTAAGATGAAAGCCATCATCAACAGACCGCTTACAACTTTAGAAGAAGGCATTCGATTAACCATTCAACAGAGAATGTTTTGATATGGTAAAGCGTGTTTTAAAAAATATCTTTCCGACTGCATTTTTAAAACATGCATTTTACCTTTATAATTCTTTAAAGGTTAAAACAATTGACTTAATTTTATTTCCAGAGTATAAAATTGAAAGAGATAAATTTCATTTATACAGAAAGGAATTTCCTTTTATTTTAAATAAAGTTTCTATCCAAGGTATTTCCAATAAAACAGTTCAGCAATACATGCTTGCATGGAAAGATTGGACTCAAGAAGAATACATCTATTTTCATAAAGGTAAAATAACCATAGAACCTAAAATTGGTTGGGGAATAGTTGAAAGAAATAAAATACTTTATTATTCATTAGGAATTAGTCGTACTTTATTTCTTCCAAAACCAGAGGTGTTTACTTGGTTTCTTGGAAAGAAAAAAATCAAAGAGGTGGATAAAATCATATCCTTGCGAGACACAGGTGAGGAAAACTATTTTCATTTCTTTAATGATGTTTTAGCTAAAATTTATTTTCTGGAACTACAAAGTATTCCTGTTCAAGAATATCAATTATTAATTGCTGAAAAAGTTTGGAATAAAAATTTTTTTCAGTTTTGGTTAACGCACATTGGACATAAAAAGAACTTTATCTGGTTAGTGCAAAAAAGTGATGAATACATTATCAGTAAAGAAAGTATTTTTTGCAAACCTATTACTCACCATCTAAAAGTTTTAGAAAACTTGTTTCAACCTTATTCGGAAATACCAATACAGAGCAAAAGTTATCCTGAAAAGATTTATTTGAAAAGAAATCCTAAACGTTTACGCTTCGTTGAAAATGCGGATGAGATTGAAAGTTTAGTGATGCAATATGGCTTCGAAGTAATTGACACAGATGAATTGTGCGTTGCAGATCAAATAGGATTATTCAAAGAAGTAAAAAAAGTAATTGGAATTCATGGTGCTGGTTTAACTAATTTGTTCTTCAGTATTAATTGTACAGACCTTATCGAGTTATTTCCACCACCAGATGCTGGTTATTTACCCTTTCATTATATTATGGTTGCTTCATTTAAAAATATCCGATACGATGCTTTGATTGGAGATCCAACTAAGAACAAATATAGTGGAGCATTTTTAGTGAATAAAAAAGAATTAGAATCTTTAATTATTAACCATCAATAAAAATGTGTGGAATAGCTGGCTATATAGGAGAAGCACACACTTCAATTGACTTACAAGCCATTTGTAATGCCATAGCTCACCGAGGCCCAGATGGGCATGGTATTTTTACAGATGATGGGATTGCTCTAGTTCACACACGTCTTGCCATAATTGATTTAAGTGACGCAGCTAAACAACCCTTTCAGTTTAAAAATTGGGTTCTCATTTTCAATGGTGAAATATATAATTATAAAGAGATAAGAGAAGAGTTAGAAAAATTTGGATATCACTTTCAAACACAATCTGATACAGAAGTTATCATAAAAGCATACGATTGCTGGCGCAAAAAAGCAGTTGAGCACTTTATTGGTATGTTTGCATTTGCCATCTATAATCTCGATAATAAATCATTGCAATTATTCAGAGATAGATTAGGCGTTAAACCTCTATATTATGCTATCCAAAAAAATGTTCTTTATTTCGCAAGTGAGTTAAAAGTATTCAAGCACTTCCCTGTCAGTAAAAAAATTAACAACCAATCACTCACGCATTACTTCTCATACGGATATACACCGTCTTCACAATCCATCTATTCAGCTGTAAAAAAATTACCAGCTGGAAGTTATCTGACTTATCATAATCAAGAAAGCAAAATTCAAACTTATTGGCATATACCAACAGCGGAGATAAATTATAAAAAAGAAAATGAAATTATTGATACTCTACATGAATTGTTAATTTCAGCATGTCGGTACAGAATGGTTAGCGATGTTCCTGTAGGTGTGTTTCTAAGTGGTGGTATTGATAGTTCTTTAGTAAGTGCTATTTTGAATAAACACTTTGGTGCTATCAAAGCTTTTAATATTGGTTTCGAAGAGCAAAGTTTTAACGAATCTATTTATGCTGAAAAAATAGCCAATCATTTACAAATTGAATATCATTCTTCAATATTAAGCTTGTCAGAAGCAAGAAAATATTTCGATCAGTTTTATTCAATTTATGATGAACCTTTTGCCGACACATCAGGTATTCCTACTGCTTGTATTTCGGCTTTTGCTAAATCCAAAGGAGTAAAAGTAGTTTTATCTGCTGATGGAGGAGATGAACTCTTTGCTGGTTACACTCATTATCAGCGAGCTATGCAATTGTATAAACAGTTGCATATTTTACCGGCAAGTATTAGAAAAATGTTGAGCAGGACTTCAAAAACACTGATAACGAAAAAATTCAGAAAGTCAATATTAGCTTATAACTTCGAACATAAAATTTTTGCCTTAGAGGAATTATTAGAAGCATCTGATTTTAAATCTTTTTATAATGCTT
The DNA here is from genome assembly GCA_027533395.1 of Cyclobacteriaceae bacterium. Classification (GTDB taxonomy): domain Bacteria; phylum Bacteroidota; class Bacteroidia; order Cytophagales; family Cyclobacteriaceae; genus Chryseotalea. The sequence continues at coordinate 137,157 of JAPZUF010000001.1, read as the reverse complement.
TAATAGCTAATCAGGCAGAAGATGAGTTAGCACAATTACTTGTACAAGCTGAAGTTGAAAACAAAACCTCAGCTTCGCAGCATCATCCCTTATATGAAATGCGAAAATGGGATTTGGAAAATTACATGGCCGATGATTTATTGGTGAAAGTTGATCGCGCTACGATGTACAATCAGATTGAATGTCGCGAGCCATTGTTAGATCATCGCTTAACAGAGTTTGCTTTCCAACTTAATCCAACCATTCACGAGCAAAACAAAAGCACAAAATATTTATTGCGGAAAATTCTTAGTCAATACCTGCCTACAACATTATTTGAAAGAAAGAAACAAGGCTTTTCCATTCCTGTTTTTCAATGGTTTAATCATGAACTTGATCAACTATTTGAACAATACTTATCAAAAAATGAAATTGAAAAAACGGGCTTACTTAATTACACAGAAGTAGAAAATGAATCTAAAAAATACCGATACTATAAAAAAATAGGAAAAGATTATAACATCGAAAAGATGTGGCGTTTATTAAGTTTTATGATGTGGTATAAAAAATATCAAGATGAATAAGCCAAACATCATCATGCTTATTCCAGAGTTAACGATGGGTGGCGCTCAACATTCTTTTGCTCGCCTTGCCTGGGCTTTATCTATTGATTATAACATTATACCTCTGGTTTTTGATGAAGGTTCAGATCCATTTTATTTAATGCCTGCTGAAGTAAGAAACTTAGGCACGAAACCCTCAAACAGTTTTATTTCAAAAATCATTAACGCCACCAAAAGATTTATTAAACTCAGAAGATTCAAAAAAAGTATTCAACCTACAGCCTGTATCAGTTTTTTAGAAGGAGCAGATTACCTTAATGTTTTAACGAAGCAAAAGGAGAAAGTTATTATAAGCATTCGAGGTTCTAAAGTACATGACCCTAACATGAAAGCCTATCTGTTTGCTTTGCGAAGCAAATTGCTCATTCCATTTTTATACAAAAGAGCTGATCAAATTGTTACAGTAAACAAGGGTATACAAAACGAACTTGTAAATTACTTTAACCTTGATGTCAATAAGATAAAAACCATTTACAATTACATTGATAAAATCGACAATTCTTCTAACCAAAATCATTCATTACCTCAAGTTCCATATATTTTATATAGCGGAAGGTTAGCACCCGAAAAAGGAATTATTGGTCTTATTAAAGTTTTTTCATCTATAACAAAAGAAATACCTGATGTAAAATTGGTGTTATTGGGTGATGGACCAGAAAAAAACAACATCATACAATGTGCACAAACTTATAAACTAACTATTGGAAAAGAAATTGATAATCAAATTGTGTTAGTCGGAAATGTACGGCATACATATACATACATTAAAAATGCTAGTGTTACTGTGTTAAACTCCGTATCAGAAGGATTTCCTAATGCTATGGCAGAATCTCTATTAGCTGGTAAACGTGTTGTGGCGAGTGATTGTCCGTACGGACCAAGAGAAATATTTGCTTTAGGAGAAGTGCAAGAAATAATAGAAAAACAATATCCGATAGAAACTGGAGGTGGAACTTTGTTACCACCTGTAGATGAATCTTCACTTATGTTATGGGTAAAATCTATTTGTACAATTGTGAATGAAAAAAAGTATTGTGATGAATTATTTGTAAAAAGATTTAAAGAAAAAACTTCTCAAGAAAATTTTATCAATAACTGGAAAGGCATATTAAAAGGTTAACATTACTTTGGTCGATAAAAAAAATATATTAATTCTCGAAAATAGCATTGATGTAACGGGTGCTTTAAAGTCAATTGTAAGAACTTGCCTTTACGATAAAACCAATTACCATTTCATTTTTGTATTACCGAAAAAATCTAGTGCTGGACTTTGGCTCAAAGAACAAGGCTTTACACATATTGAATACATAAATATGGTAGAGTTGAGCAGATCGTTGAAAAGAAATTTCATGTATTTACCTTATTTACTAATTAACGCTTTTAAGTTAAAAAAGATAATAAGGCAGAATAAGGTAGATTTAATCATCAATAATGATCTATACAATTTACTTCCTATTGCACTGAGATTGATTGGCTTAACTAATCGATATATTTGTTATGTCAGGTTTTTGCCTAATCGATTTCCTATTGTTCTATATAACTTCTGGATAAAATTACATTTGCTACATGCATTTGCTATTGTTGCAGTATCAAAGCACTTAGCAGGATTTCTACCACAATCCTCAAAAGTACATGTCATTTATAATGAGTTGCCACTTGAATCAAATGTTCATAATTTAAATGTAGAGCGAGAACCTGCTTTCCTTTATTTATCAAATTATATAAGAGGCAAGGGGCATGAATATGCTTTACAAGCATTTTCCAAAATAACACATCAAATTCCAAATTGGAAACTTCGGTTTGTAGGGGGTGACATGGGCTTAAATAAAAACAAAATTTTTCTAGAAGAATTGAAAGCCCTAAGCAAATCATTAAACATAGCTGAGAAATGTGAGTGGTTTGGGTTTACCAAAAACATCCAAGCTGAATATAAGCGAGTGGAAGTAATGTTGAATTTTTCAGAATCAGAATCATTTTCTCTTACCTGTCTGGAGTCTTTGTATTTTGGTACACCTGTAATTGCGAGCAATAGCGGTGGACCTGCTGAAATTATTTCGCATGGTGTCAATGGATTTTTGGTTGAGAATAAAAATGTTGATGCTATGGCAAATGCAATGTATCTCATCGCAATGGATACTGACTTTAGAAAAAGAGTTAATGAAGAAGGCAATAAAATGGTTCAGGAAAGTTTCAGTGCTGATAAAACATCAGGAAAGTTGTTTAAATTGCTGGTTGAAGCGTTGACAAAATAATGCGAAACATTTTCATCTTATTTCTATTTCTAATTTCAATTGTTTCAATTGCTCAAAACCCTATTGCCAGTTTTAATGCACCTGCAAGTTCTTGCCGGAACGAAAACATTACTTTAGTAAACACGAGTACGAATGCTAACACTTACGAGTGGGATTTTTGTGATACAGATTTGCTTACCACTCCCACAGTGGCTGATCGTGGAGTAATTTCAGGTTCTTCTGCATCTCTGGATATTCGGTTGGCTAAAGACGGTGACAACTGGTTTGGATTTGTGGCAGACGCAGGAGGGAATAAATTAGTTAGATTTTCTTTTGGCAATTCTCTTAACAATAATCCTACCTTTTCAAATGTAAATGGCTTTTTAACGGCTGCCGGAGTTGATATAGTGCAAGTTAATAACGAGTGGTTCGGTATTGTGTCAATCTTTAATTTTCCTTCGAAAATTATTATTTTAAAATTTGGTAATAGCCTTGCCAATACTCCAACAACTGAGGAAATTATTCTTCCTTCTAATACACTTCTATCTCCACGCACTATTCGTTTTTCTTTTTACAATAACAACTACTATGTTATAGCTGCCAACTCCAATCAAACTGCAATTACAGTTATTAGATTAGGCAACACTTTACAAGGAGCCTCTGCAACATTTAAACAAATTATCACGAGTAACACTTGGGTAGGACTCGAACCTGTTTTTGATGGAAGCAATTTATACTTGATAGCTGTTAATCATGGAAATCAAAAACCTTTTCTCTTTAATTTCGGAAATGATTGGTTTAACGATCCCGTTATACAAGAGATTAATACGCTGCCTATCGCAGAGCCTTCCATGGTTCAAATAGAGTTTGAAGCTAATGCTTATCATTTACTACTGGTTAGCAGAGGTGGCCAGTTGTATCGTTTTAATTTTGGTGCTAACCTAAATAATCTTAATCCAACTCTTGAGCTAAATTTTGCATTGCCCTCTATATCTAACATTTGGGGTATGGATATTGTCAGAGATAACGGAGGATATATAGGTTTTGTAACTAGCTTAAGCACCAATAGATTTTACCAACTTACCTTCGATGACCCGAATTGTGAAGTCTCTCCTGAAATCTCCGATCAGTTTAATCCGGCTAATATTAAGTATTCAACAAGTGGGATAAAACAAATTGGTTTAAGGATTAGTGCTGATTATTTACAGAAAAATCGAACAGGAAAATCCATAGTAATTTCTACTGATGAAGCACCTGTTTTAACCATCAATGCTACCAATCGCCAATGCCAAAATTTAGCAAATCAGTTTAGTGTTTCCTCTAATCAAACATTGACTGATTATCAATGGAATTTAGGTGATAATGGATCATCCAACCTTTCTAACTTTGATTATCTATACACCAACCCAGGACTATACTCAGTAAAACTAGTAGCAACTAGTGTTAATGGTTGTACCAATTCGGCTACAAAAGATTTACAGATATTCTTTTCTCCCGATTTTGATTTACCATCTGTTAGTTTGTTCTGCACCAACCAAAGTTACAACTTCATTAATACGACCAATTTTTCTGCTTTATCAACTCCAACCTGGCAATGGCAAGTAAATTCTTTTAATCAATCATCGAACACAAACCTAGATTATCTCATTTCTTCAACTGATCCGGTAGATATAAAATTAATCGCATCGAATAATCAATGTACAGCTGAGATTACCAAAACCATCAATACAATTTCAGTTGGAAACACAGCTTTATTCACTAATTCAACTATTTGTCAAAACAATGTTGTTAATTTTAGTAATCAAACTACGGGTAGTATTGTTAGTAGCACGTGGAATTTTGGTGACGGAACAACTTCTTCCGATTTTTCTCCAAACAAATCTTTTCCCTCTGCAGGAATTTTCCCAGTCACTTTACAAGTAACGAATGCAGTTGGTTGTATTAATACTACAACAGTAAATGTTCAGGTTTTTAGCCAACCTGCAACAGACTTCATGGCTGAGCTTCCTCCTTTTTCTTGCTCAGGTACGCCAACTCAGTTTACAGATTTAACACCTAACCCTACGGATAGTAACTTGCAATCGTGGTTATGGACTTTCGCACCGGGCCAAATCAGCACCACAAAAAATCCTACTTTCACTTATCAAAACGCAGGCTTAGTTTCTGTATCATTATCTGTTACAACCAACAGAGGTTGTAACAATTCGCTTACAAAAAATATTACCATTGCGCAGTCTCCTAATCCTAGCATTACCAACAATCCAGCTTGCTTAAATCAAGCCACTTTATTCAATGCCAATGTTGGCAATGCAACGGAATGGTTTTGGCAGATAGGCAATAGCTTCTATTTCGTTGATCAACCTGTCCATGTATTTGCCAACACAGGAAATGTAAATGCATCGGTTGTGGTAACAGCCAACAATGGTTGTGTTAGTACAATACAAAAAGCAATTACTATACCTGTTCCTATGGCAACCAATTTTACTGCTATCAAAACTTGTGCAGGCTTACCTGGAGAATTTTCTGCTACTGCTACTTTAGGTTCAGACCCCATTATTCAATATGAATGGAATTTTGAAAACGAAATCGTGACAGGACAAAACGTTACCAAAGTGTTCAATACAACCGGAACAAAAGTTGTAACAGTAAATGCCATTGGAGAAAGTGGATGTAAATATGAAGCTTCAAAAGCTATACAAGTTATTGCATCCCCTATTCCTTCCTTTACTGCAAGTCCAGAAAGAGGAAGACCACCCTTGGCTGTTCAATTTACTAATACATCTCAATTGGCTACGAGTTATGTTTGGCGTTTTAATGATGCTAATAATACAACAAGTGAATCGACATCACCATCTTTTACATTCGATCAACTTGGGGAGTATCCAGTTGATTTAATAGCCATCAATGAAGCCGGTTGCGAAGCTACGCTCACCAAAATAATTCAAGTGCTAATCCCACGTTTATCAGTTTCCATCAGCGACTTTGAATTAGTACAAAATCAAGATGGAACGTATAGCGCCAACGTTATTGTAAAGAATGATGGTAATTTGCCAGCTGATAATGTATCAATCGCCTTAAAATCAGATTCAGGTTTAAGATTAATTCTACCCATTGGAACAGTTGCCATGGGTGATGCACAAAATTTTCCTTTATCCGCCAGCATTTTACCTAGCGAGAAAACCGAATATGTATGCGCAGAAATAGTTTTACTTGAAAATGAAGCTGCAAGCAACCTTGATGCATGCGACCTACTTGGTTTTCCTGTTACTGCACCTGCACCTTATCCAAATCCAGCCAAACAAAAACTCATCCAGGATTTTATTGTTGAAGAAGGTGAAAGAAAAGTAGACATAACGGTTTTTAACTCTCTTGGCAAAGAAGTGTATCAGATTTCTCAAACAGCAATTTCGGGCTTAAATCGAGTAGAAATCAACACTGAAAACTGGGCAACAGGATTGTACACCATTAAAATTGAATCAAATCAATATCAAAAAACCTTTAAGGTGGCAGTAAGAAAGTAGCAAAAGCGAAGATTTTCTCTATATTTACCAAATATTATTTGGTAAAACCTCCTTCTCATGAAGAATATAAAATTAGATGCAACCGACAGAAAAATTCTTGAGTTGTTGCAAAAGAACTCAAACATCACCAACGCCCAATTAGCCAAAGAAATTGGCTTATCCCCAGCGCCTACTTTAGAGCGAGTAAACAAACTAGAAAACACAGGCGTCATTAAAAGCTACCATGCTGTTATTGATAACAGTTCCGTTGGTTTAGGCGTAAGCACTTTCGTGATGGTTACACTCAAAGGCCACAACAAAGACAACATTAACAAATTCAACAAAGCCATTCACGACATTGAAGAAATCATCGAATGCCACCACATTACAGGAGCTGGAGATTTTATCTTAAAAATTGTTTGCTCGGATATAGCAGCTTATCAACAACTAATGTTAGAAAAAGTATCCAATATTGATGTTGTCGATAGTTTACAATCCATGGTGATTCTTTCTACATACAAAGACAGCAAAGTGTTGCCAATCCCTAACAACTAACATGGTGCTGGAAAAAACACTGATACTGGACACGCGCCAGATCAAACAAAAAATAAAAAGAATGGCTTTCGAACTTTTCGAAAACCATTACAAAGAAAAAACCATTGTGTTGGCTGGTATTGAAGGTCAAGGTTATTCGTTAGCAAAACTTTTGAGTAAGGAATTAGAATCCATTTCTCCCATTCGCGCAGTTCTCATTAAAGTTTCTTTGCAAAAAGAACAACCACAAGCTTCTCCCACAAAACTTGATGTAAGTGAAAAAGAATTCAAGAAAAAATCTATTGTATTAGTAGATGATGTCTTGAATACCGGCAAAACTTTAGCGTATGGTATGCGCCCCTTTCTTGAAACAGAAATCAAGAGTATTGAAGTAGCTGTATTGGTAAACAGAAGCCATACTATATTTCCTATTCATCCAAACTATACTGGCTATCAATTGGCTACCACCATTACCGAACATGTAGAGGTAACGTTAGGTAAAGAGGCAAGCGTATTTTTAAAGTAGTAAACATGTCGGTACATAAGAAACAAGACGTAAAAAAAATAACCACGCACCAGCTTCAGGAAATGAAAAACCGGGGCGAAAAAATTGCCATGCTAACTGCTTACGATTACAGCATGGCTAAAATTATTGACGGTGCCGGCATGGATATTATTCTAGTGGGCGACTCAGCATCCAATGTAATGGCAGGAAACGAAACTACCTTGCCTATTACACTCGACCAAATGATTTACCATGCCAGTTCAGTGGTAAAAGCTGTACAAAGAGCTTTGGTGGTGGTAGATTTACCTTTTGGATCCTACCAGGGAAGTTCAGGCGAAGCACTACGTTCAGCTATACGCATTATGAAAGAATCAGGAGCACACGCTGTTAAATTAGAAGGTGGCAGCGAAATAATTGATTCAGTTGAAAGAATTCTAAAGGCCGGTATTCCGGTAATGGGTCACTTGGGCTTAACACCTCAATCGATTTATAAATTTGGTACGTACACTGTTCGTGCTAAAGAAGAAGCAGAAGCCAATAAACTAAAAGAAGATGCCCTGAAGTTGCAAGAAGCGGGTTGCTTTGGTTTAGTACTAGAAAAAATACCAGCAGCATTGGGCAAAGAAGTTAAAGAGAAGTTATACATACCCGTTATTGGAATTGGAGCAGGCCCCGATGTGGACGGACAAGTTTTAGTGATGCAAGACATGCTCGGCATTACGCAAGAGTTTAAACCTCGCTTTCTAAGAAGATATGCAGATGTATTTTCTGTAGCTACACAGGCAGTAACCCAATATATTGCAGATGTAAAAGCAAAAGATTTTCCGAACAAAGACGAAATGTATTAACCATGAAAAAAATACTTTTTCAATTACTGGCTGCCTTTAATAAAACTTTTGTTCCGAGAGCAAGCAAACTCAATCTTAACAAACTCAGCAAAGCAGGTAAATTATTGATTGCCTACCGCTATTGGGTAACTACCAATGCCTTAGATTAGAGCTAAATTCTATCATCAGAATCATTGTATTCCTTCATTCTTTTTCATCAACATAAGAATTAAATTTTGTGTAAATTTCTAGTATGAGATTAACACAATCAGACTATCAGCTTATCCCTTTATATGAATATGGTTTGCTGATAAATTTCAATATAAAACTTTCTGACCCTACCTATATCTTACAAGTTAGGAACGAAATAGTAAAAAGGTTTAAATCCATTATTGTTGATTTTGTTCCGGCTTATCACTCTTTAACTATACACCTATCTCGTCCACATCTTGTTACTACTATTCTATCAAACATAGATAGTTTGCTTACCAACTTTGAATTTGGTGATGTTAAATATGAAAAAATTCAACTAACCATTCCTGTTTGCTTTGGCGATGCATTCGCTTTTGATAAAAAAAGAATTTGTGATTTATTAAATAAAGATTGGACAACCATCACGAAAGAACTAACACAACAAACTTTCACAGTTTACATGTTAGGATTTCTTCCCGGCTTCGCGTACATGGGTATGTTACCCGAAAATTTAAAGTTACCACGACTTGAAAGTCCTAGAAAAAAAGTTACCGCAGGTAGTGTAGCCATTGCTGATTTACAAACGGGAATTTACCCAACTGAATCCCCAGGTGGATGGAATATTATAGGACGAACACCAATTGCTATGTTCGATTTGAAAAACGAACAACCTACCTTATTACAGGTGGGAAATATTGTGCGTTACGTTGAAATTACTGAAGATGAATTTTATGTCATCCAAAATAATCCTACGCAATGGAAAACGCAGGTAGCATAAGCATCATCAAATCCGGATTATTAGATACCATCCGCGACAAGGGCAGAGTGGGTTTTAGGCATGTCGGTATACCTGTAAATGGTGTGATGGATGCTTCTGCTTATTTTATTGCAAATCTTTTAGTAGGAAATGTAGAAAAGGAAGCTTGTATAGAAATGACCTTCCCCTCTGCTGAAATCAGATTTAACGATAATCTGTTTTTTGGATTAGCCGGAGGAAATTTTGATGCACATCTAAATAACTCATCTATTCAAGCTGGTAAATGCTATAATGCTCAAGCAGGAGATATACTCACTTTTAAAAAACAAATATCAGGCAATTTCATATACCTAAGCGTGGCAGGAGGGTTTTTAATCAATGAAGTACTTACAAGCAAAACCACCAATTTAAAAAGTGGTTTTGGTGGATGGCAAGGTAGGAAATTAATGAAAGGTGATTTACTCGAAGTTAAATCAGCAAGTATCAAACCAAACAATAGAATATATTTAGATTACGCACATACACGTCCAACACAATCCATTATTCGATGTATGAACGGTCCCGAATTTCATTTACTTTCAACACAACAACAAAAGACTTTTTTCGATTTCAATTTCACTATTGATAAACAGTCGGATACAATGGCTTATCGCATCAATGGAGATAAAATATTTCAACATCAAATCAGTATGGCTTCCAGCGGAGTAAACATGGGTACAATTCAACTTTTACCCGATGGAAACATGTTAGCGCTGATGAGCGACCATCAAACTACAGGAGGTTATCCCAGAGTTTTGCAGATTATTCAACAAGATATCCGAGTGTTAGCACATTATCCCTATCAAAAAACTTTTCAATTTGAAATCATCAGTTTAGAAGAAGCCATTGAAGTAGAAGAAAAGGATATTCTTAACCGGACCAACATCGCGAAAGCTTATCTTAAAACGATTGGTTAACTTTAAATAAGTAGACTAAAATAAATTCAAAATCATTACCTTAGGTATAGCATCGGTTGTATGAAAAAAAGAATTGATTTAAACTGTGATTTAGGAGAAGAAATGCCCAACGATGATGCCATTTTTCCTTTTATCTCTAGTGCTAATATTGCTTGTGGTTTTCATGCAGGAAATTCAAGAACCATAGAAAAGTCCATACAAAATTGCTTAACGTATAATGTAAAAATTGGTGCGCATCCTTCCTACAACGATCGTGAAAATTTTGGAAGAACAGAACAACACCTTAGTCCGAATGAATTAAAAGATATAATAGCCAAACAAATTGAAATTGTATTGGCAGCCTGCGAAAAACAAAAAGCATACTTGCATCATATTAAATTACACGGTGCACTGTACAACCAATCTGCTAATGAAGCTGCTATTGCTATACCCATTTTAGAAACCATTCGTTCCATAATTCCACAAGCTATTATTTATGGTTTAAGCGAAAGTGTTTTTAATCAAATAGCAACTGAAATGGGTTTTAGAGTTAAACATGAAGTTTTTGCTGATAGAAAATACACATCAACAAAAACACTCGCTTCCCGAAAAACACAGGGTGCAGTTATAACAAACCATGCAGAAGTTTTACAACAAGTAGAAGCCTTTATACAAGAAAAAGAATTTGAGAGTATCGATAAAAAGAAAATTATGCTAAAAGCAGATTCGATTTGTTTACATGGTGACGGAGAACATGCTGTTGCTTTTGCAAAAAGTATTCACCACTTTCTAACTGAAAAGAAAATTGTTATTGGTGCCTAACCATGAGTGAAAAAAAATCCATCATCACGGCCATTTCAGGTGCAGCATTTTTAATGGCAACCTCTGCTATTGGCCCAGGATTTATTACTCAAACAACATTTTTTACTGCTAAGCAAGGTTACAGTTTTGGCTTTGCAATTCTCGCTTCCATTTGTATAGACATCATTATTCAATTAAGCATTTGGCGAGTATTAATTGCAAATGAAAAGCAAGCACCCATTTTATTTTCTTCAATTTGGAAACCTGCCGGACTCATCATCACTATTTTAATTGTTGGTGGTGGTTTGGTATTTAATATTGCCAATGCAGGAGGAAGTGGTTTAGGTCTAGAATTATTGCTGCCCATCAACACTAAGTTTGGTGCAGCTATTTCCGGTTGCATAGCATTGCTCATCTTTATTTTACCAAACAGTTCTTCAATACTCGATCGTTTTGTAAAATACCTGGGTTTGTTAATGATCGTCATTACCTTGTATGTTGTTTGGCAAGCTAAACCCAATGCACTAGAAGCTGTACACAAATCATTTATTCCGGATACATTCAGTGTTGTATCCATTATAACATTAGTGGGTGGTACAGTAGGTGGTTACATCAGCTTTGCAGGTGCGCATCGTTTGTTAGACGCTGGATTTAAAGGTGCGGAAGCCATTCCGCAAGTAACCCAAAGTGCCATTCGGGGAATAGCTGTTACAGGTTTAATGCGTTTTATCCTATATCTGGCCGTTGCTGGAGTAGTGGCAGGTGGTTTTATGATTGATTCCAATTATCCGGCTGCTTCTGTTTTTAAAGCTGCAGCGGGCCGCGTAGGCGAAGTTATATTTGGTGTAATACTTTGGAGTGCCGCTATTACTTCTTTATTAGGTTGTACCTACACGAGTTGTTCTTTTCTAACGGCACAAAATCCGCGATTAATTCCGTATACAAAGTTACTTCAAGTCGCATTTTTAATGCTTTCATTATTTACCTTTTTGGTGTTAGGTAATCCGGTTAAACTTTTAGTGGCCGCAGGTGCCATCAATGGCATGGTGTTGCCTTTTGCTTTAGTTATGATTTTAGTGGCAAGTAGTAAACTAAAGGCAAATACTTACAAACATCCGCGTTGGTTAACCATAGCAGGTTGGTTGGTAACCGGCACAATGCTAGGCATGAGTTTGTATACTCTTGTCGGTTTGATTACTTCTTTCTTTAATTAATAGCCTCTTTAAACACAGCCCATAAATCATCCTGATATAAGAATGGAACCAATGATTGATCAGGTGAATCGCCCATGCGAATGAGCACAATATTTTTAGACGGTACAACATTAATGTATTGACCATTTTTACCAATGGCTGCAAACATATCGGTTGGTGCATTGGGTGTAACACTTCCCGAAAAATTCAACTGAGAACCTGGTATGCGATAACCACTTTTGCCATTTAACCAAGTTAAGTATCCATACGATAAATTAATATTTTGCGATGTGTTTGTCATACTAGTTTAATATGTTTCATCCAGTATTTGTTCGTTATTCCATTTCCCTTTCGCTAATAAGAACAAACCAAATCTTGCCATACTTCGTGCATTGCTATAGTAAACATTGTTATCTCCGGTTTGAATAAACTGTCCGGTTAATCCTATTTTTAATTCGAGAGTTTCGTTTAAATAGGTATTCAGATTTTTACCACTCGCATTTTCCAGCACTTTATCTAAAAGCGTATAGGGTGCGTTATGGTATGCCCATCGTGTGCCTGCAACTGCCTTAAATTGCAAACAAGAGGGAAGCGTACAATCGGAGTTTGCAACACCATCATCTAACCCGCTCGTCATGGTTAGTTGATTAAGCACTGTAATTTTTTGTTCATCAGTTGCGGTTAAGCTTGTCCAACCATTTCCTAAATATTCGCTAGTCTTATCGCTTAGGGCTAAGAAATTCTCTTTAACTGCAAGACCAACCAATGTAGAAGTAAGTGTTTTACCTGCCGATGCCCAATACCAGTTGCTGCTAACATTAAAATTGGTTGTGCCATTAAACTCTTTTCCAAAATAAGCTTCCACAACAATTTTACCATCTTTTAAAATTAACAAGGCGCGAGAGCTATTATTTCCTGCTAAAGAAATCAACTCATTTATTTTTGTTTGGTCCCATCCCGCTTCTGCAACCGTCATGGTGGCCCAATCACTTCCGTTTATCGGTGGAAAATAAAGGGTGGGATCATCGTCCTTAGGCTGTGGCGCAGGATTTTCATCAACACTATCGCTACAAGAAAAAAGAAAAAGAGCAATTAACAGGTAAGGAAGAGTTTTCATACAATCAGTTTAGACAATCAATTGTCAGAAAGGTTTAATCATCAATTTTAAAAGTATTGAAATTCATCAGAATATTTTCCAAATTAACATTTTAAACCAACCTATGCGCTCAATTTTAACCATTGGCTTTTTGTTAGCCTCCCTAGCTAACTATGCCCAGATCACAATTTTAGATGAACAATTTAATAAAGATGATGGAACGTGGTGGACAGGAGCGCGAGAAAACTATACCGTTCGCATTAAAGGTGGTAAATATCTTTTAGAAACTTTCTACGATGCAAAAGGAGTGATGCTTCATCTTACACCTTATGCAAATCCCGAAGCTGATTTTTCTATACAAGCAGATTTTGTGCAGAAATCAGGAAGCACCAATAACTCCTTTGGTATTCTGTGGGGAGGCGATGGCGATAAACAACATGTATTTGGTATTTCAAGCAATGGGTATTACTACATTGGTTCACCTGTAAAAGATAAAAACTTAAATGAATGGATAACACAAACTGTTAATCCGGTAGGGCAACTCAATCAACTTCGTATCGAACAAAAAAAACGGAAAACTTTCACTCTACCTCAACAATACAGAAATTTTGAAGCGCGATGCCTTGCCTTGGTATGGAAAGAGAATGGGGATTGTTAATTATACCAATATGGTATTAGAAGTAGATAACTTCATATTTAAGAATGATGTTAAAATTAATTTGGCACCTGGTAGTGAAATTCCACAAGCAAAAGAAAACCTCGGTATTGCTATCAACTCTGCTTACGATGATCTCTCACCAAAAATTTCTGTAGATGGCAAAACCCTTATCTTCGCACGCCAGTATAGCCCCGATAACTTAGGTGGAGCAGAAGACAATGAAGATGTATGGTTTGCTACCAGCGAAGATGGTGAAGTATGGGACAAAGCACAAAATTATGGTGTGCCCATTAATACAAAAGAAACAGATAACTTAGGTTCCATCAGTGGCGATTTACAAACGCTTATGTTCTGTAAAAACGATGGATTTGTTTTTAAACATAAAACAGAAACGGGTTGGTCAGAGCCTGAAAGAATTTATCCGGGCTTCAAAAACGAATCGCAATACATGGAAGGAAACTTATCCAGCGATGGCAAGGCTATTATCTTTTCAGTGAAAACAAAAGACAATATTGCCTATCGAGAAAAAGTAGATGAAAAAGATTTATATGTTATACTTCGCAATCAAGACGGAACGTGGAGTAAACCTATCAACTTAGGAAAAGATATAAACACCGATCAGGGAGAGTTAGCGCCATTCTTAGCAGCTGATGGCCGAACGCTTTACTTTGCCAGCGAAGGATGGCCTGGCTTTGGCGGTGCCGATATATTTGTAAGCAAACGCCTAGATAATACATGGACGCGATGGTCAAGGCCACAAAATCTGGGAAGATTTATCAACACCACCAGTTTCGATGCTTTTTATACAGTGCCGGCATCAGGTAAATATGCCTACATGGTCAGTAACGCTGCAGGTATAGGTAAAGGAGATATTATACGCATTAAATTACCTGAACAAGCTAAACCCGAACCTGTTGTGTTGGTGAAAGGCAAAACACTCAACGCAAAAACAAAAAAACCGATAAGCGCTGCTATTTCGTTTGATGACTTAACAACTAACCAACAAGTAGGCCGTGCAAACTCCGAGCCGCAAAGTGGTACCTATTCCATCGCTTTACCTTACGGAACTAACTATGGACTACATGCAGGAGCAAAAGGATTTATATCTGTTAACGAAAATTTAGAGTTAGTTACCATACAGTCTTACACAGAAATGGAAAAAGATCTATACCTGATTCCGATTGAAATAGGAGAAAGTATCCCGCTTAACAACGTATTTTTCGAACAAGGAAAACCTATACTTAAAAAAGAATCATTTTCAGAACTAGACAGACTTGCTCAAATCTTATTAGATAATCCGAATATTGAAATCCAATTGAATGGACATACAGACAGCCAAGGCAACAAAACAGCTCTCATTAATTTATCTATTGATAGGGTTGGAGTGGTAAAGAAATATTTAATTGATAAAGGTATATCTGCTAAGCGAATTGCAGGTAAAGGCTTTGGTCCGGAAAAACCCATTGCCCCTAACGATACCGAAGAAAATAGAAGAAAGAATAGAAGAGTAGAATTTGAGATTACCAAGAAGTAAACGAGTTCGCGTCTAATACCATTCAAAAATAAACTAGATAAATTGTGGGCGTTGCCTAGCCTAGTCTAATACAGATAATCTTGTATCTACCAATTATTATATTAGACGAGGAGATAAAAAATTTTTTTAATTTTAAATAGTATATTTTAATCACTCATAACGTTACCAACGCTTTTTAAATACATATGCCCTCTTCGTTCAGCAAAAATATCAGCCGAAAGCATTAAGGAGCCTTGCAACAATAAGCCTACACCTATACCCAAAACAAACTCTTTACTTCTAAATAATAAAATCAACAACAAACCACTTACAACAAAAGCAACTTCAATCCATTTATAGGTGTTAAAATTTTTCATTACAACAGTCATTCTTTTACTTTCTTCCTGTGCAAATTCAACAGGTGAAATTTTTAATCTTTCTGTTAGTTGCTTCACTTGTTTATCTGTTCGAAAGTAAACTACACTGCCTACTACAATTTGTATTAGCGCCACTAAAACAACAGGCACAGCAAATCCTTTATAGAAGGCATCACCCCATTTTACCAATGCATAAATGGAAAATGAAAGTAAAAGTGCACCTACTATAATGGCCAAAAAACTCTCAGATTTTTCGGCACTGAAGTATTGTTTGATAAACTCCATACCTAAATTTTATACGATTGTTTAACTGCCCAGAAGAACAAACGTTCGGGTAAAATTCTCTTTAAAGGAAGTAACACATTGGCTGGGTATGCCACCGGATATCTCATTTTAAAGGAATAATCATTAGCAGCTTTAAAAATCACTTTTGCCACACTTTCGGCACTTGCTCCTTTGTTTCCGGCTTCCATGCTTACTGCTTCACATTTTTGTACAAAAGAATCGTAAGCATGGGTATAAGTAGGTTTACTAAAAGCTCTGCTTCTTCCATAAAAATCTGTCTTAATTGCTCCGGGTTCAACCAACTTTAACCGGATGTTGAAATCCTTTACTTCGTATTGCAAAGATTCTGTAAATCCTTCTACTGCCCATTTTGTGCCGTGATAAATACTGTAAAGCGGAAAGGCAACACGACCGCCTACGCTGGCAATCTGTACAATAATCCCGCTGTTTTGTTCGCGCATTATTTTAATCGCTTCGCGTGTTACACGCATCAAACCAAATACATTCGTGTCAAATTGTTTTTGAATAAAGGTATCGTCCATCGCTTCGAAAACACCATCGGCACCAAATCCTGCATTGTTTACCACAACATCTATTTTATCTAAGGTTTGTTTTACCAAGTTTAATGCTTGCTTCACACTTTCTTCTTCCGTTACATCTAATGCAAATAGTTTTATGTTGGTAAGCTTTTGCAATTCGGTTTCCTTTTCGGGATTACGCATGGTGGCTGCTACTTGCCAACCTTGTTCGGCAAAATAAAGTGCCGCTGCTTTTCCTATACCGCTCGAAGATCCGGTGATTAATACTGTTTTCATGGTTTTAACTGAATTTATATTCATTTATTGAGTAAAAAAATTTCAACGTGATACGCTTTTCCAGGCTAATTCTAACAAAGATTTCTTAACTGATGTCGTTACTTTTATTTTTTTATTGTAATGAAGCTTAACTATTTCGAAAATAGGCCCCATTAGCTGACTAATCAATAAAGGAAGTGGAATATTTTTGATTTTTCTCTTTCGGATTCCTTCTTGCAAAAATTCGAACAATGGATATAATAATGCATCTCCTTTTTCCTTCGTCTTTCTTGTGAGGTAAGAAGTATAAGTAAACTGTTCAATAAAAAGCATGCGTTCAGGCTCGGCTAAACTAATGTCGAAATAGCGTTGCCATAGTTTAGTAAAGGCTGTCTTAAAATCATCGGTAGGGTTATACGCCAGCATAAAGGCTTGGGTTTTCTCTGTTTTTAAATGCAAATAAAGCGCATTAATCAAAGCTTCTTTATTTTTAAAATACAGGTAAACCGTACCAGTAGCCAACCCTGCCTTTTTTGCTACATCGGCCATCTTCAGTCCGTTAAAACCGGTTTTCATAACAACCGATAAGGTTGCATCAAAAATGGCAATTACTTTAGCTTCGTCTTTACTGCGGGGCATTGACAAATATAAATGAATATTTATTCATTATTATCTGGGCGAACGATTAATACTTTTATACTTTCAGATTTTCCTTTTAATTGTAAAACTGATTCTTTGTGAATTTTCCACTTTTCTGGATGGCTCATTCGTAAGAAGGTATCACCACTCACCAGAAAATCGGTTTCTAAAGCATCGCAATATCCTTGTATGCGCTTGGCAGTATTTAATACATCACCTGTAAAAATGATATCTTTCCTATATAATCCTATTTCACCTGCTGTTACTTCTCCCGCATGTAATGAAGCCCTGAACTCCGGAACAATACCAAATTTCTCTTTGTAACGATCTGCATGTTTGTTTACAATTTTTTGTATTTCAAAAAAGCACGACAGAGCTTGGTTGTTCTTAAATCCTTTTGCGGCAGGCCAGCTCACTACAATTTCGTCTCCTATGTATTGGTAAACTTCTCCTTGGGTATTAATAATCGTATCTGCAATATCTTTGATAAAAGTATTGATGAAAGAAAACCATTTCTGATGACCCCATTGTTCAGCCAAACCTGTGGAATTTTTTAAATCGAGAAACAGAAAAATTCTTTCCTCAACAATAGGCTGATAGTATTTACCGGTAAACGTATTGTAAAATCTTTCTCTACCAAAAAAATCAATCACTTGCACAACCAAAACAGTAATAGAGCCAATGGCTGTCCAAAAAGCAATATTATATAACATACCATAACTAAACATGGTTTCTTTAACTTCTAACCATATACCTGGCTGATCGGCAGCATCAAAATAAATGTAATTGTAAACGAAACTACCTATGATGGTTAAAATGAAAACCAGAATAATGAATAATAAAATTTCGATTAAAATTCGAGTAAGAAAAGGGATTGTTCGAAAGGAATCTTTAGTGAAGATGATGAAGCTGCCTCCTAACAAGGCAGCTATTGGAATGATGATAAACTGAGTTAAAATGTTAGTAGCAAATTCATACTGTTCAAATCCAGAATATTGAACAGCGCGAAGAAAAAAGTCGTGCAATACTTCATTGCCTACTCCTATGAGTGTCCAAGCAATCATGATTACTCCAACTAACTTAAACCTGATTCTGTTCTTATTCTTAATAGGCATCATCATATTCAAAGATTGTTAAACTTGACTTGTCTAACAAATTTTGTTGAATAAGTTAACCTAAATCAAGTGAGCTGAATACATACTTACGACAAGTTTAGTTAGTTTCTGACCCTTGATTAATTTTAAGTAGCTTAACAAAACTTTTCAGAGAGTTTGCAATAATCTACTAAAAAATAAATGAGTACTCGTCTCAATAAAAAATTAACCACCCATTAAACCTATAATACTTCAATCTTTATTTTATGGAGAATTTAAGAATAGTAGATGATTCAGTATCAAATCAAAGTAAATCAATAATTAATTTAGCTGCCGACTTTTGCTTTTTCTTATCGAACTGATGTCTTTCTCCTACGCGTATTCCATTTAAGGTATTAATAAGCAATGCCGCAAATGCGCTGGCATCAAGATTTGTTTTTACCTGTCGAGCTTTTTGAGCTTGCTTAATTTTATGTGTAAGGGCAGCATGTAAAACTTCCATGTTTTCATCCACCATTTTGGCAATCTTGGTTTTATGTGGGGCCAACTCAATGGCAGTATTTACCATTAAACAACCCAATTTATTTTGCTCTTCTATGTCATTAAAAACATAATCGAAAATAGATTGAATTGTTTTTTTAATGTCATTACTCCCTTCAATCATGGTTAGCATTTGCGAAGTGTTTTCATCGCGGTATTTTTTTAACGAAAGGAGGAATAGTTTTTCTTTATCACCGAAGGTATCGTATAAACTACTTCTGCTTAAACCACTTTCTTTCACCAAATCATCAACAGAAGTACCGTTGAAACCCTTTCGCCAAAAAAGCTTCTGGATTTTATTCAGTACTTCTGTTTCTTCAAATGCTTTGGTGCGTGCCATAGTAGCACTAAGGTAAGAATTATAAATTCGTTAATCCACCGTCAACGGCTAATTCAGCTCCTGTAATGTAAGATGAATCGGAAGAGGCAAAGAATAGAACTGTTTGTGCCACTTCGTGTGCTGCACCAAAACGTTTCATCGGGTTAACTGCCTGCATACCTGCTGCCATTTGTTTTACGGCTTCTTCAGGCAACCCCAATCTACCATAAATAGGAGTTTCAATCGGGCCGGGAGATACGGCATTCACACGGATTTTTCTATCTACCAATTCTGCTGCTAAGGTTCTTACCAAAGAGCGAAGCGCTGCTTTAGATGCTGAATAAGCAGATGTACCAGGAAATCCCTTCACACCCACTACAGAAGTATTAAAAATGATAGAAGAGTTTTCTTGTAAAAGAGGCAATAACTTTTGCACAGTGAAGAATGATCCTTTTATGTTGATGTCTAGGTTGGCATCAAAGATTTCTTCAGTGGTTTGCTCAAATGGTGCAAATAGCGCCACACCTGCATTGGCGAACAGGATATCAATCTTGCCTAATTTTTGTTTGGCTGTATCAAACAATTTTTCTAGGTCTGAGGCTTTGGTAATATCACTTTTTAAAGCAATTACTTTGCTTCCTAATTGCTGCTGAGCCGTTTGTAAAGATTTTTCATCTCTTCCAGTTATTAATACTTGCGCACCTTCTTCTACTAATAATTGAGCAGTAGCGAGACCAATACCACTATTACCTCCGGTAATAACAGCTGTTTTGTTTGTAAATTTCGTCATTTTGGAATGTTTATTCCAATAAGACAATATTTCTGGAATGATAGTTCCATTATTAATAAAAATAATGAAAAACTTTTTGCTCAATAAAAAAGCATCCCTCTCGGGATGCTTTCCTTCTATTTTATAGAAAAGATTTGTTATGCAATCGGTTCGCGATGGCCAACCCACGTAAATCTTCGATTGATAAATTCAGGATTGGTAAAGGATGCATTACCTGCCGGGTTTCCTCCAGTTACATGGTAATCGGAAAAGGCTGCGTTCTGATTCATATAAATACCTCCTGTTAAGTTAAAGGATACAGGGGTGGCAGCCAAGGCCATTTCATCTGCAATCAATTCTTTCGTATTCACGTTTGTAGTATAGGCTCCGCAGGAAATAGCTCCATGATTAATGGCCATTTCTTTAGCTAAAGCAACTGATTGTTCTGTATTCTTTGTTTTAATTAATAGCGCAATTGGGCCGAATAATTCCTGGCTGTACACTTCTTTTTTATCTGCTTCAACTTGCAGTACAGCAGGTGTGGCTGTTCTGGCATTTTTAAACATCGGGTTTTCAATACTACGAGAGGCTAACACTACTTTTCCACCCAATGCATCTGCTTTGCTTACGCGTTCGCTCGTCTTTTTATTTTGTACAGCGCCTAAAACAAAAGGACCAGCTTTCGGATTATCTGCCAAGCTGTTGATGTTATCCACTAACTTTTGTCCGAATTCTTCTACACTTAACTTTCCATTGGGTGTATCAATGCCGTTTTCAGGAATATAAAAGTTTTGTGGTGCAGTACACATTTGTCCGCTGTATAACGACAAGGCAAAAGCCAGGTTAGCGGCTACTTTATCGGCATCAGCAACTGAATCAAGAATAACTGAGTTAACACCTGTTTTCTCTGTAAATACTTCTTTGCCTTTTAGATTTTCTAAATACGAACCAAAAACAGAATTACCGGTGAAGTCGATGATTTTCACATCTTTGTGTTCGGCTAATTCTTTAGTAATCATATAGTCGAACGTGTCTACACCCAACTGGCAGATGTTAACATCTAATCCATTTTCTTGTAATACTTTTTGCAATTCAGTCACTACGATGGCAATTGGTAAGATTGCTCCGGGATGTGGTTTCACAATAACAGGATTACCGGTTATTAAACTGGCATACATGCCGGGCACTGTGTTCCAAGTTGGAAAAGTTGAGCAACCAATAACTACTGCCACTCCTTTAGGTACTGCTCTCCACTCTTTATTCAATTGAATGTTGAATTTACCCATAGGTTTATCCCACAAAGCTTTTTTAGGAAATCGATTTAACTCCTCTACTCCGGATGCAATAGCTTCTAGTGCACGATCTGCAGCATGCGGACCCGAAGCTTGAAATGCCATCATGTAACCTTGTCCTGTTGTGTGCATGGTTGCGTAAGCTATTTCAAAAAATCTTTTCTTCATGCGTTCGAGTGATTCTGCCAAAATACCAGCGCGGGTTTCAACATCTACTTTGCGCCAGGTATGAAAAGCTTTACTCGCATTTGCTACTAAAGTTTCCGCTTTAAAAAGTGGATACTGAATATTGAGTAACGTTTGCATATACGGAGATTCTTCCTGACCCCCCCAGCTTTGTTCACCAGTTTGCAAAAGTTGATCAAACTTTTTTCCTACTTGATTTTTAAAAGCTGCTTGTCCATCGGCATCTGCAGTTTCTCCATAGATAGCTGGAGCAGGATGTTCGGGGAAAGCTGCATAAAAAGTACGCGTATGTAAAGCATCAATTGCTTTAGAAATGGAAGGTTTGTGTTTTTCGTATAAATTCATAGTTCACTATTTCTGTTGTGTCCCAAAAACTCTTTTTAACAAATCGCTGGTTCTTGCTAGCGGATCTTTGCGAATATTTTTTTCTTCTTTTTCAATTTGCAAGAATAAACCTCGCATAGCAAGATTGGTTGCATACTCATTTAAGTCAGGATTTACTTTTTCCACAAACGGAATTTTATTGTACGTGTTTACCAAATCGCTGTAATACTTTGTAGCATTCACTTTATCTAACGATGCTTGTATAACAGGTTTAAATTTTTCTTTTAAGGCTGCAGAAGTTGTGCGTTGTAAATAATTGGTGGCTGCATTTTCATTTCCTTTTAAAATACCCCAGGCATCTTCAATTGTCATTTGTTTAATAGCAGAAATAAAAATGGGTTTTGCTTCTTTCGCTGCGTTTTCAGCACCACGGTTTAACGTGACGATAAACTCATCTACTTGTTTATCCATTCCGATTTGCCTGAGCTTATCTTCTACTTTTTTTGCTTCCGGTGGAAAAGGAATTTTAATTTCAGGATTTTTAAAGTAACCATCGAGTTGCGAAACACGATCAGAACCTTTGCTGATGCCATTCACGAGTGCTTCTTTTAAACCTTCACCAACTTCGGCAGTTGTTAGAGGTATATCAGTAGCCATTACTTTGTTTACTTCATTTAAAGTTTGATTGATTTGCGCTGTTGTACAAGCCAACAGTAAAATCGATAAAACTGAAAAACTAATTATGGATTTCATCATACTAAAAAATCAGGATGCTAAGTTAGAAAGTATTTTTTATTGTGTTACAACCGTTTGCAGACAATCGATGTTAATTTCTGAAGGTTGCGAACATCCTGATAAAGCCATAGTTAATTCAAATTCTGCTTTTATATTTTTTATCCATTGTTTTACGCCATTTTCGCCTTGGATAGCTAAAGCATACACATAAGGTCTACCAAAACAAACTGCGTCTGCACCTAATGCAATTGCTTTAAAAACATCTGCACCTGAGCGAACTCCACTATCTAACAAAATAGGAATTTGTTTATTCACCACTTTAGCAATATGTGGCAGAGCATCTAGTGTAGCAATGGCTCCATCAACTTGACGCCCGCCATGATTAGAAACGATGATGCCATCTATACCATAATCGAGCGCTCGTTGCGCGTCTTGTGCATGTAAAATGCCTTTCAAAAAAATAGGCAAGCGTGTATGCTCGCGCAGAAATTGCAAGTCATCCCAGGTAGTATATGGGTTTGTGTACATTTCTGTAAACAGTTGAACCGCTTTAATCGGTAAACCTGATTTTAATTTTTTGAAAAAACCATTTCCGGGATAATGATTCACCATGGAAATTAAACCGTGAAGCGTTTGAATATTGATGGTTCTTTTTGCTTGCTGCGGTTGGTAAGTTTTTAACATATCTGTAAAAACAGGATCTGATGTATATTGAGCAATTCCTTTTCCTTCTAAAAAAGGAAGATAAGCCAATTGCAAATCTCTTGGTCGCCAACCTAACATGGTTGTATCCAAGGTAACGACTAAGGCTTCGCATCCACATTTTTCTGCACGTTGCAAAAAAGATACAACCAAATCCCGTGATTTGCTCCAATACAATTGAAACCATTTTGTTTGGTTGTTCATCGCTTGCGCACAAACTTCCATGGGAACGGAAGCTTGATTAGAAAAAATGTATGGAATGTTTTCTGATGCTGCAGCCTTAGCAACTGCTACATCTGCATCACGGTGTGCTAAGGATAACACGCCAACCGGAGCTAGTAAAAAAGGACTTGGTAATTTTTTATTGAGTAACATTAGACTCGAATCACGTTCACTTACATTTTTCAACATCTGCGGAACAATTTGCCATTTATCAAAATCCGTTCGATTTTGTTTTACTGTCTTTTCTTCTCCGGCTCCTCCAGCTATATAGGCAAATGCTTTTTTGCTTAATACTCCTTTTGCAGCTTCCTCCAAGCCATCGGAAGTGAAAGGAATAACTGGCATTTTTCCTTCAAAGCCATTCAAATAAATTTCTTTTTGTCTTTCTAATGCAAGGTTTTTCATATTGACAACCAATGAATCAGTAAGGTAAAAAGTATGTTTGTAAAATTAAAGCACTGAATAGCTTACTTAAAGAAGAGATTTATCCAATTAATAGGGATTCTTAAATTTTACGAAAATTTCAGTTGATGAAGCAAAAGCAATAACTTTTGAAAGAAATTTAGTTGATGCTATTTAAGATAATTAACAATATTATTCTACCAATATTCTCGCGGTTTGTAGTTTTTTTCCTGATGAATCTTGTACGCTTAGCATATAGATTCCTTTTTCTAATGCTGACTTATTGAAACTGAAAAGATTCAACCCTTTTTTCAAATTTCCATTGAATAAAACCACAACAGATTTTCCAGATACATCATAAATATTGATTGATACATTTGTAAAATCTTGAACATTAAACTCAATTTTAAAAATATCAGTAATAGGATTAGGATAAACTTTTATTCCATTCAAGTTATTGTATTGAGTTTCTTCTACGCTTGTTGTAATATCACTATCTGTAATTTGTGCTATCCATGTTTCGAAGCATTTATAATTGGTTGAAAACAAAGTTTGTGTTGAACCATAACAACCGCTTAGCCATACTTCTGGTGTAGTTAAATTCTTCTTATAGGTTATGCCGCTGTAATCACCCCACCTTACAAAACCCTCGAATGCAAAGGCATCAACGAAGTTATTACCCCTTTTTACCACCACATCATTAGACCAAGCTCCGGCATCATTACAAACAACTACTCTTGTTTCAGGATAAATTGTGGCATTACTATTTAAGTAACATATCGCAACTGTTTTATCTGTTGGTTCAATCGCATAGGAGGCAACAGATGGAAAGGCACAATCTGTGTTTGGTTTGCTAAAAAGATAACTTGTGTTAGAGAGCGTGGCAACATTTAATCTGTTGTAATTCACTGCTGTTAAATTGCTACTCCCAAACTCTGATTGAAATACATAGTGTATAATACCATTGAGATAAAAGGCATTGAGAATACGGCAGTCACCTGTAATCAACTCAACATCTGTACCTAATTGCTGAGCAAATCCTGAAGGTCCGTATTCTCCTTTAAAAATTTCTTTTTCCAATAATTGCGGGTTGTTGGAAAGATCATTGGTTATCTCAATCAGGTTAACAGCATTACCACTTCCTGGAGATTGACAAACAAAAAATAAACCCGGACCATAATTTCCATCCTGGCCATAAGATGCAGGAATTATTGTGCTTATAATATCCGGTATATCTGACCAAATGATCCATTCTAATGGTAGACCAGCGAAGCCATCGTTCTTTGTGATTTGATAAATAACTGCTTCATTAAAGCCTGTAAAATCGTTGAACAGATTTCCTGTTATAAAAACCTCATTGTTAGAAATACCCAACTTCGGAAAGTCTAACCAACAAGCATTATTAAAGGGATTTCCAGATAAACTATATGTGTACCAACCTTCAACTGGATTATTGGTTTTAGAAAAAGCAATAAGAACTTTTGATTTTTCTGAAGTAAATCCATGAATAGCGATAAAGATGAATTTATCTTCTTGTGCATCGTACATCACAATCGGGTCGTAAATTATCTCTGTTAAAGATGGGTCTTTAAAAATATCCCAAAAAGAACCATACCAAAGTAAAGATCCATTTGTGTTGTAATAGGCAACATTTGCATTTACTGCTGATACAATGATACCATTCTCAGAGATAGCAATTGTATTGTCAGGCGGGGCTCCTCCGTTAAAAATATTTCCCTCAAAGTTTTTACCAACTTTGGGTGTATTAGCGGTTCTGCTTTTAAGATCATATTGTGGTAAAGTTGAAGCTTTCTTCTTCCTGGTTTTTTCAACTTTTATTTGATTGATTTCATCTGAAAACTTATTCACACGACCTATATGCTTGAATGAAACAAGAAAAGATTGAGCTGGGTCTGTTGCTTCAAAAAATCCTGAACAAGCTGTAGTTCTTACTTCTGATTTTTTGGCTTTGTTCAGTAGGTTACTTTCCTGATTATCTGCGAGTGAACTAGTTTTCAAAAATTGACCCCATGCAGTAGTATTTGAAAGAAATAAGGTAAGTAAACAGCACTTTAAAACCCAATTCAATCTATTCTTCAAAATCATGTTCACTTTATTTATAATTTCTGATACGTTTAAATTCATATTTACCAAACCCTTTATTACCCTAGTCTTCCTCCCAATTACGTGCCTGTATAAAAGCACTTACTAAAGAATACCTAGGCGTGCACTAATCAAATAGAATACTGATAAAAGATATAAAGTAAATTCAATTGTTAACACCTAACCATAAAAAAAGTTAAATGAAAGGCATAAATAAATACTTGAATTGTAGCCTTTATGCTAACATTACTAATTGAAGACATTATTCTTATTCTGGAACCTTATCAATTAAAGAGAAATGATTGTGCTCACTTAAACCCTTTCTAGCATACATAAGGTCGCTAATTTCTCTTGCTTTTATCAGTGATTACTTGTCAATTTACAAGTTGAAACAAACAACAGTTGTTTTAGATAAAGAAAACTTGTAATGAAATCTATTTACGCAGAATTATTAACCATTGGAGATGAAATTTTATTCGGACAAATAACCGATACTAATTCTCAATGGATGAGCCAACAACTTTCAGATATAGGTATAAAAGTAATTCGCAAAACAAGTGTTGGCGATCAGGAGGAAGAAATCTTGAATGCTTTTGCTGAAGCTGAAAAACGGGCAGATGTAATTTTGATAACCGGAGGTTTAGGCCCTACCAGCGATGATTTAACCAAGCCCTGCCTGAGTCAATACTTCAATTCTCCTTTAGAGATGAACGAAGAAGCGTTACAAGAAGTAACGGCCTTTTTTAAATCAAGAGGTAGAGAATTAACAGAACTAAACCGACAACAAGCTGCATTGCCAGCTGCCTGTGAAAAAATTACCAACCCTGTGGGCACAGCTCCCGGTATGTGGTTCGATAGAGGCAATAAAATTTTTATGTCGATGCCGGGCGTGCCGCATGAAATGAAACGCATGATGCGCGACCACGTATTGCCTAGATTAAAAAATAAATTTGAATTACCTGTTATTTATCATCAGGTCATTCGAACCATTGGCCAAGGAGAATCTTTTCTGGCAGAAAAAATTGCTAATTGGGAAAAAGCACTACCTGCGCATATCAAGTTAGCGTATCTGCCTAGTTTAGGCGAAGTTAAATTGCGGTTAACCTGCTATGGCGAGTCGCTGGAAAAACTAAAAGAAGAAGCCCACCATCAAACTCAATTATTGATAGATCGGATTGGTTCTTACATCTATGGCTATGGCGAAGATCCTATCGAAGTAGCTATTGGAAAATTACTATTAGAAAAAAACTTAACCTTATCCATAGCCGAAAGCTGCACAGGCGGAAATGTATCACGAATGATTACTTCCGTGCCAGGCTCATCTTCTTATTTTCAAGGAAGTATCATTCCTTATTCGTACGAAATTAAAATGGCACAACTTGGCATCAAGCCTGAAACTTTGGAAGCGTTTGGTGCCGTAAGTGAGCAAACCATTGTAGAAATGGCCACTAACGTTAGACAGCGTTTTAGCACTACCATTGGAGTCGCGACCAGTGGCATTGCCGGACCCGGAGGCGCAACGCCCGAAAAACCGGTTGGCACCGTGTGGATTGCTTATGCTGATGAACAAAGAGTAATTACTAAAAAATTACAACTCAGCACAGAAAGACACTTGAACATCCAATTGGCCTCTATGGCTGTTTTAAACCTGATACGTTTAGGCATAAAAGAAAGGAAGTAAGTCGAAACAAAAACCCAATTCTTTTTGGGCATTGATACGTTTAGGCATACTAAATTTTACTGTGTTTTAATTTGCCAAAGGCCATTGCCAAAAAGTGCAAACCAAAACAAAAACTATTAACTTGCCTGCCCAATTCAATCGTTTGAACCGATGGCAAATGTAGAACTGATCATGCCCAAAATGGGCGAAAGCATCATGGAAGCAACTATTTTAACCTGGCTTAAAAAACCGGGCGATAAAATAGAACAAGATGAAAGCGTTTTAGAAGTAGCCACCGATAAGGTAGATACTGAAGTTCCTTCTACCCATGCCGGAACTTTAGTTGAAGTTTTAGCCAAAGAAGGTGAGGTTGTAAAAGTAGGAAAAGCCATCGCTATCATTTCTACTGATGCTACAGTTGCTGCTAACAACGGCACTGCTGTTGTTGCTCCTAGCACTCAGGCAAAGCCAGTAGAAGTTGCTGCTCCTGTTAGCAATGGACATGCTGTAGCAAATGCGATCACAAATGCTGATTTTAAAAATACCAATCGCTTTTATTCTCCTTTGGTTAAAAACATTGCCAAAGAAGAAGGCATTGCTGTTGCCGAACTAGAAAATATAACGGGCAGCGGATTAGAAGGACGTGTTACGAAAAAAGATATTTTAGAATTTGTAGCGAATAAAAAACTGGGCAAAACACTAGCACAACCTGTTACTGTTACCACTAGTGCAACACCAAAAACTTCCTCTCCATCTGTTGCTCATACACCGCTTGTCCAAGCTAGCATCAGCGCAAATGATGAAATCATAGAGATGGATCGCATGCGCAAAATGATTGCCGAACGCATGGTCGATAGCAAACGCACATCTCCACATGTTACTTCATTTGTAGAGGCAGATGTTACCAGCATAGTGTATTGGAGAAACAAATGGAAATATGAATTTCAGAAAAGAGAAGGTGATGCTTTAACTTTCACGCCTATCTTTATTGAAGCCGTTGCCATGGCAATAAAAGATTTTCCGATGATTAACGTTCAGGTAGATGGAGACCGCATCATTAAGAAAAAAGATATTAACATTGGCATGGCTGTGGCCTTGCCTAGTGGCAATTTAATTGTGCCTGTTATCCGCAATGCCGATCAATATAACATCACCGGTTTAGCTAAAATCGTAAACGACTTAGCCAAACGCGCAAGAGAAAATAAATTGAAACCAGATGAGTTAACAGGAGGAACATTCACCGTTTCTAACGTAGGTTCATTCGGGAACGTAATGGGAACACCTATCATTATGCAACCTCAGGTTGGTATCATTGCTTTGGGGGCTGTGCAAAAGAAACCCGCAGTAGTAGAAACTCCCTATGGAGATAGCATTGCCATTCGCCATAAAATGTTTTTATCTCATTCTTATGATCACCGTGTTGTAGATGGTGCCTTGGGTGGAAGTGTAGTTAGACGCGTAGCTGATTATTTAGAGAAATTCGATTTTAACCGAAGCATTTAATTTTAACCTCCAAACATGAATTCTTACTGGCAAGAATTCTCCTCTGTAACTAAGTTTTCGGTTGTTGCTTTTTTTATCTCTGGCTTCCTCGGCTTTTTTAGCATGGGAGCTTTGGGCATGTTATTGCATTATCCTATTTCTTTTATCACCAAACCTTTTTTCGGAACGATGAATACTTGGTCTGGTGATTGGCTTTGGCATTCAGCAGTTTGGGTAGGTATACTATGGTCATTCGGATTTATGCTTGCCGCTCTTGTGTTCCATTATTTATCTAGGTACAATTTGAATTTCTTGATAGTTTGCCTCCTCTATTTAACCATACTTTGGCTGTGGGCACTTTCTTTATGGCTTCTTTTTCTCAGCCTTAAAAAATAAAAAATTCAAAGTGTTTCAACTTTGGAATTTAGTTAAACTTTAATTGGCTAAAATATGAGGCTAACAAAGGTTAATACTTTTTTATTTTCCTGATAAAATCCTAAATTTCAAGGAATGAAAATTCTTTCTTTTATAAGTAGAAAAGGTGGAACCGGCAAAACGACCAATGCCATCAACTTAGCTACAACCTTACACAAACGCGGAAACAAAGTCTTGTTGGTAGAAACCGACACCAATTACACATTAAATACTTTACGCAAAATCGAAAGTGCGAAAGAAAAAAACGTAACCACTTTTGATATTGTGGGCTCGCAAGACGCAACCATAGCAGAAGAGTTGCAACAAGTAAAACAAAACAACCGATACGATTTTGTAATTGTAGATAGCGCAGGTAAAACAACCGATGAAGGAATAAAAAAATTATGTTTGGTAAGTGATGCTGCCATTGTTCCAACCAGTTTAACACAAAATGATTTATTAGTAACCTACCAAACGGTAACCGATTTATTACCCGCACAAAAATTAAATCCTGCGTTAAAGATTTTAATTTTACCGAATCGCATTCACAGTTTTACCAGACAAAAAACAGTAACAGAAACCTTAAGTAAAATTCAAGCCATTGTTTTACCGGTAATGGTTCCACAAAAAAATGCGTTTGTTAATTTTAGCACGGTAGAAGCAGAAAAAGAGTATCAAATTATTGCCGACCAAATATTACTTCACATTCAATAACATGATTGATTATGAATAAAAATCCTTTAAATGATCTCGATCAGTTTTTACAACAACAGGCTTCATCTTTTGTTTCTCCTGCATCTTTAAGCGATAAATTGAATGAATCTCAAACTGAAAATGTAAAGGCAGAAGTAAATATTTCCACTCATCTTCTTCAACTCGCTAAAGAAAATCCTGAAGCTTTTTACAAACTGTTAATTCAAGTTGGTGAAAATCACCTGGCGCAACCGAATAGCTTGTTAATCAATACCGCCATCATTCTGGCCAATCCAACAAATTGGAAAGAAGAAATAGAAAAATATTGGAAAGCCAAATTATAACATCCAATTCTTAAAAGCTGTTGCTTTTTCTCTGCTCACCTCTATTTGCAAATTAGTACCTTTTAATTCTACTAGTAATCCTTTGTGTGTTGCTTTTATTTTATTTACTGCATTTTTTTGAATTAGAAATTGTCTGTTCGCTCTGAAAAATAAAGCTGGATTAATGAGTGATTCTAGTTCGTCTAACGTTTCGTGCTCATCTATTAATTTATTGCCATCGAATGTATATAAATAGATAAGCTGATCCTTATGAAAAAAACTTATATGTTCATCATTTACTGGAATTAAAGCCTGACCTTGTTGGGCAAGAAATCTTGTTTTGTACTTTTTAGTTTCGGGTTGTTGACGGTATTCTAAAAACGATTTAAATTGTTCTGACCAATTTACAGTAGATGCCTTCGAATATTTTTGTAAAGATAACCGTAATTCACGCTCATCTATAGGTTTTAACAAATAATCAATGCTGTTGAGTTTAAAAGCACGGATAGCATATTCATCATACGCAGTAGTGAATATAATTGGGCTGTCACAAACTATATTTTCGAAAATTGAAAAACTGAGCCCATCAGATAATTGAATGTCAGAAAAAATCAAATCAGGATGTGGGTGTTTAGTAAACCATTCAATTGCATTGGATACGTTGGTTAAAATTTCGCTCTCAATTCCAATATCTGACTGTATGGTTTTCAGCAAGCGAATCAGTGAGTTAGCTGCAAGTTGTTCGTCTTCTATGATTAATACCTTCATATTACAAAAGTGGCACTTTTACCATAAACATATCTTCTTTCTCTTCTATCAACAAAGGCTTATCTGATAGAAATGCATATAGTGATTGCATATTCTGTAAGCCAACTTTATTCGAATCTGTTACAACACTTTTCAATTGCTTATTATTACAGATTACTAAATAATCATTATTAGAATAAATTTTAATGTACAAAGGTTTTGCTACATCTACTACATTGTGTTTTAAGGCATTCTCGATTAAAATTTGAAGCGTAACTGGAACAATTTGTTTTTCCAAGTCCTCTTCTTTAATATTTATATCAAAAAATATCGCTCCACTAAACCTAGTTTTTAATAAAGCAATATATTGATCAATAAAATTGATTTCAGTTGATAAGGCTACTATATGTCGATGGTCGTGTTGTAAAACATAGCGATACACTTTGCTGAGTTGTTGTACAAACTGAACGGCCAGTTGTTGATTTTCCATGATTAAACCGTTGAGAGAAGAAAAAGCATTAAACAGAAAATGTGGATTCATCTGATTTTTGAGGTTATCGAATTGTACCAATGTTTTTTCTTTCTCCAACCGTTCTGCTTGCACAATGGATAACTTCCATTGTTGAATAAAAAAATTTAAGAAGAAGATAACATTTATACCCGCTGTAAACAAAGCATACAATGCCCAAGTTGACGCCAGAAACATGCTATCAAGCTTCATGGGAAAATGCGGTTCTCCAAAATAATAAATACATGCTCTGCTGATAATACCTACTACAAATCCCAATAATAATTGAACGATAATTCTTCTTGCTATAAATTTTTCGAAGGGTAAAATATTATTGAGCTGGCTATTCATCCAACGCAACACTTCCCAATTTAAAGAGACAGTTAGTGAAGAAATCAGTAATAATATAAGATTGAATTGAAAAGAAAACAAGCCACTTGATAATCGAACTAAAAATCCGATACTTGCCAAAATGCCAATGACCGTGTAATCTCTTCTAATTCTTTTCCAATTCATGGTTTAATGTATAATTTTTCCATCAGCCATTTCAATGATGCGCGAAGATTTTGCAGCAAACTCTTCATCGTGTGTAACTGCTATGATGCTTTGATGGTATACATCAGTTAACTCTTTAAAAATATCAAACACCAATTGTGTATTGTAGCTATCTAAATTTCCGGTTGGCTCATCACCCATGATGATATCCGGTTCGTTGATTAAAGCTCTGGCAATGGCAACTCTTTGTTGTTGTCCACCTGATAATTTGGCGGAAACTTTTAAAGCATGGTCTTGCATGCCCAGCATTTTTAACTTTGTGTAAGCTCTTTCTTCCACTTCGCTTTCTGTCCAACGATTAAGTTTTAAAGCTGGCAACATGATGTTTTGCAAAACTGTAAATTCAGGTAATAAATAATGAAACTGAAAAACAAAACCGATGTGTTGGTTGCGAAAGGCAGCCAACTGATTTTGAGACCAATCGTTTAATTTTTGACCAGCTACAATTAACTCACCTTCGTATTGGGTGTCCATAGTTGAAAGCACATACATTAAAGTTGATTTACCACAACCGCTTTTGCCAACCAAGGCTACGAACTCTCCCTTATTGACTTGCACATCTATTCCTTTCAGCACCTGAAATTTTTCTGGTTCATAAAAATATTTAGTGATTCCTGTTGCGCGTAACACTTCTGTTTTCATACTATCCGCGTAAAATTTCTATTGGATCGACCTGTGCAGCTTTTCTCGAAGGCATATAACCTGCATTGGCTGTGGTTGCAACGCCAAACACAATTCCGATTACATAAAATAAAGGATTAAAGTTGACCGGAAGATGCGTTATGCTGATAATGTCACCTCCATTAAAGGGTGCTAAAGAAATGAGATACGAAAAAACAAAACCGAATATCAAACCCATCAGTGAACCGAAAAATCCGATAACCAAGGATTGTATCATAAAAATACTGCGAACATCCGGCCCGGAAAATCCCATTGCTTTTAGTATGGCAATGTCTTTCATTTTATTATGGATAGTGATGTTGAGAATGTTGTAGATACCAAATCCTGCCACAATCAATAGAGTAATCGAAACTGCATACGTAATGATGTTTCTGATTATCGCACCTACTAGTAAAGTTGCATTAGCGGTTTCCCAATCTTCGGCTTTATAGCCAAAATCGTTTTGCAAAATTGGCGCGAGTTCTTTCGCTTTGGTATAATCGTATAGCTTAACGTTAACATCGGTGATAAAACTTTTCTCTTTCTGTAAAATAGTTTGTACTGTTGAAAGATTAGCATAACTGCGTGTATTATCAACTACGCCAATTCCAATTTGAAATAAGCCAACAATTTTAAGTGTTTGTGTAAATCCTTGCGGAGTGGTGATGACAACTCTATCTCCAGTTTTTGCTCTTAACTTTTTAGCTAAACCAGTTCCCATAATGATTCCATCCGGATTCGAAATTAAATTTTCAATTCTCCCTTCTTTCATTTTATGGGTGAGATCGAAAAGTTTATCTTCCTCTAGGATATCTACTCCTGCTATCGTTCCGTTCAATTGCACGGGACCATAATTATAAAATACTTGTGAGTTAAGTAAAATTGATGCGCCTTTTACATTAGGTCGCTTTCTGATTTGCTCTGCTATTTGCTTAGCATTTCTAACTTTTATTGATTCATTTTTTGGTTTTTGATGATGGGTAATATTTAATCCTTCCTGATTAACAAACTCAGCAATTGATTTTCTATCAGGAGAAATATCATAATAAATTCTAATATCAGGCGAGGATGTCATGGCTAAGTCTTCAGTCAGTTTATTGAGGCCAGTCATCATGCTGATTAAAGCAATGAACATTCCGATACCAAAAGTTACACCCAACATGGCCACAAGTGTTTGTCTGGGTTTGCTCAGCAATTGTGTTTTGGCAATGCCCGCACTTAATTTAAAGGAAGTGAATTTCATTGCTTCTTAATTAAAACTACTGTTTGACTATCAACACCGTTTACAATTTCAACTTCATCGAACGTGCGAATGCCGGTTAGTACTTTCTTTTTCAATGGCTTACCCTTTTCTTCTACCCACACGCTGTCGCCAGGCAAGATGGCCTGCGTTGGCACAGTTAACGCTTTTGCGTTTTCTCTGATGATGATGTTGGCTTCTACTGCTAGACCAGAAAAACTTTGAGGTAATGCATCTATTAATTCAGCATCTACCTGTAGAGCTTGTTGCCGAACATCTACCAAGGGATAAATTTTAGCAAGGCGTGCTTTAAAAATCTTATCAGGAAAAGCATCTGCTTTCACTAAAATATTTTGTCCAACTTTAACTTTATTTATGTCTATCTCATCAATTTGTAAGGTTAAAAAAAAGGAGTTGGCTTGGCCAATAATGGCGACAGACTCCCCACGTCTTACCCATTCTCCTTTTTCTTTGTTTAAGCTAAATACCCTTCCCTGCAACATGCTTCTAATTTGATTTTTATCGGCATCTTCATCTGCTATGGTTACTTGTTGTTTAGCATTGAACAAATTATTTTCTACATCAAGCAAAGCTTTTTTATAACGGTTAACTATAAGTTCGTATTCATTTTTGGCGTTATCAAAAGTCAACTTCATTTTATCCAACTCAATTTTAGCCACCGCTCTTTGATTCCATAAATTGAGATAACGAACATAATTAACAGAATCAAAATCTTTTTTTGTTTTGGCAGAAGCTAATGCAGCTTTTAATTCATTTAATATTGGCGATTGCAAATCGATCGTTCTCCTCGCGTATTTCAAATTCTGTTTGGCTATTTCGCTTCGTGCTTGTCCCTGCCTGGTAGATAAAGTATAAAGCAAATCTCCTACTTTCACTTCATCTCCTTCCTCAATGTGTTTACGCAATATGTATCCTTCGCCATCTGCAAAAACCTGGTATTCATCTTTCGCTTTTACAAATCCGCTGGCATATACGGTTTCTAATAAAGGTTTTACGGAAGGATTGATTTTTTCATCTTTTGATGTGCAACCATTCAGCATCAATAAAATGCATATCATTAGTATGGCCACTACAATGCTCCAAGAGTTTTCGAGCAGGATGCGAAATGTTTTAAACTTGATATGCTTATTGAAAGAATGCGGTGCCATAACTATTGAATTCTCATCAAATGTATGGCTACAAGAAAAATGCTTTTTAACAAAGCATGCGAAGCCGCAAAATAAGGTATTGAAGTGCATAAAAAAGGAAAGCATCCCCGCCCGGGATGCCTCCATGCTCAATAAACCAAATAAACAAAGTTTTACAAGTTGGGCTGTGGTGTTACTCTTAAGTAAGGTTTTACATGCACAGCGCCTTTCGGAAATTTTGCTGGAATATCTTCGTCTTTAACCGCAGCTGTGATAATCACATCTTCTCCATGTTTCCAGTTGGCAGGTGTAGCCACACTATAATTCGCAGTTAATTGCAGACTTTCTACTACGCGCAAAATTTCATCGAAATTTCTGCCTGTTGCAGCAGGATAGGTTAACGTGAGTTTTATCTTTTTATCAGGCCCGATAACAAATACGGAACGAACTGTAAATTTATCGCTCACCTCCGGATGAACCATGCCATATAAGTTGGCAATCTTAAAATCCGGATCGGCAATTAATGGATAGTTGACAACCGTTTTTTGTGTTTCGTTGATGTCGGCAATCCATTTTAGGTGTGCTTCAAGCGGGTCTGCACTGAGTGCCAAAACTTTTACATTTCTTTTAGAAAACTCCGGTTTGAGTTTTGCCACCGTGCCCAATTCGGTGGTACAAACCGGAGTGAAATCCGCTGGATGTGAAAACAAAATTCCCCAACTGTTGCCGAGCCATTCATGAAATTGAATGGTTCCATCAGTTGTAACTGCCTCAAAATCAGGCGCTAAATCTCCTAAACGCAATGACATATGATTAATATTTAATATCTATCGGAATTATAGAGTAAAACAATAAAGAAAAGCTGGCTTATGCAAGTTTTTCCAGGTCGCGAATCAGAATTTTCTTTCGGTCGAAGTTGATAAGATTCTTTTCTTTCAATTCATTTAATACCGTTGTAACAGTTTGTCGGGAAGTTCCGGTTAAGGCAGCGATGTCTTTATGGGTCAGTTTGGTTGGAATCATGGTTTCAAATCCTACCTTTTTTCCTTTCCAGGCAGCCGAATCCTTTAAAAATTCGATGATGCGTGTGCGGGCATCTTTAAATACTAACAATTCTAACTTTCGTTCCATACGTATCAAGCGCAGACCAACCAATTTTAAAAGTCGAAAGCTCAGCTCTTTGTCTTCGAACATTAAGTCTTTTAATTCTTGTATAGTCATCGGGCAAACAGTGGTGTTTTCGTCCATTGCTTGGGCAAAATCTGCCCGGCTTTCTTCTCCCGCGATAGCCAACTCTCCAAAAATTTCGCCTTTGGTTAAAATGGCTTTTACCACTTCTTTTCCATCTTCTAAATAATGACCGATTTTAACTCTGCCATCGGCAATCATGTAGATGTGTTGCGAAGGTTCATCCGGTCTGTAAATAATCTGATCGCGCTTAAATTTTTTAAACTCATGGGTATCTCCCATTGTTTTTACCTTGTTTGGACAAAGAATATTATACAGGTTAACGCTTTCAAAATACCACAGCGCTTGTACGTTAGACTTACTCATGTTTTCGTATGTTCGCACTAAATTTAAGCAATTGAACGCGCATGCTGCAACTCGCTGAAATCTGGATTTATCCCATCAAATCGTTAGGTGGCATTTCGCTTCTACAAAGTAAGATATTACCCAAAGGTTTAGCTTATGACAGAAGGTGGATGTTGATGGATGATACCAATAAGTTTATGACGCAGCGCACTTTACCTGAAATGGCTTTGTTTACAACGGAAATTGAAAACGAAACCATCAAAGTAACCTTCAGAAAAAATAATAGCACTATTCAATTTCCTATTCAAAAGCAATACAATGGTACTACGTTTTCAGCTGTTATTTGGGATGATGTGGTGGAAGTACAAGAAGTAAATCAAACAATTAGTCAATGGTTTACAGATTGTTTGCAAAAAAATTGTCGTTTGGTTTTTCTACCGGAAACAGCGTCACGACCTGTAGATGTGCGTTATGCCAAACAACAAGAGCAAGTTAGCTTAGCCGATGGTTATCCTTTTTTAATTATCGGTCAATCTTCCTTAGATGATTTGAACAAGAAATTAATAGAACCCATTTTGATGAATCGCTTCCGGCCGAACTTCGTTTTTACTGGTGGCTTGCCTTGCGAAGAAGATCATTGGAAAAAATTTACTATCGGCAATACAACTTTCGAAGGAGTGAAACCGTGCAGTAGGTGTGTATTAATTAATGTTGATCAGTTTACAGCTGAAGGTGGAAAAGAACCACTTAAAACGTTAGCAGGTTACCGAACGCAAAACAACAAAGTTTATTTCGGACAGAATCTATTATTAGTATCTGGCGATGAAGTAAAAGTCGGAGATAAAATTACTTTGCAATGACACACTTGTACTTAAAGGCCATTCACATCATTTTCATAGTAACTTGGTTTGCAGGCTTATTTTATATGCCTCGCCTACTGATATACATTCGCGAAGCTTTCGATAAAACAGAAGAAGAAAAAAAATATACGTTGCCACAACTTACTCTGATGGCAAAAAGATTATGGTGGGGCATTACTTGGCCATCGGCCATCATCACACTTGGATTAGGTGTTGCCATGTTAGTAAATCAACCGCATTGGGTATCATTACCCTTTATGCACTTAAAATTAACATTGGTTTTCTTTTTATACCTTTACCATTATTCATTACAGATTATTTATCAGCAATTGCAAAAAGGCCTAACAAAATACACATCCAATCAACTCAGGTTTTGGAATGAAGTGGCAACGCTATTCCTAATCGCTATTGTATTTTTAATTGTATTGAAAGATTCCCTCAGCATGGTGTGGGGTTTGGCTGGCTTACTAGTTATTACGTTCATGATTTTAGCCGGTATGAAAATTTATAAGAAATACAGAAATAACGCTTAATTATATGCAGAATAAAACCATTATTTTCTTCATTATTTTAATTGCCACCCTGTCCATTTTTACAGCATGTGAGCAAAAAGAAAAACCTTTACCGATTTTCGGACAAAGAACAGTTGTGAATAATGATACACTTTATCATAAAATAGCTCCTTTTCAATTTCTTAACCAAGACAGTTTGCTTGTAACCAATGCGACAGTTGATGGTAAAATTTACGTTGCCGATTTCTTCTTCACCTCCTGCCGCACTATTTGCCCGATTATGAAAACACAAATGTTGCGCGTATACGATACGTTAAAGAATGATGCAGACATTTTAATTCTCTCTCACACCATAGACCCTGAATATGATACTGTTGGAAGATTAAGAGATTTTGCACAAAGGTTAGGAGTAAGCAGCGCACGTTGGCATTTCTTAACTGGTGCGAAAGATTCCATTTATAAATTAGCACAAACGAGCTATTTCGCCACAGCGATGGAAGATAAAACTGAACCTGATGGTTTCATTCACAGTGGTGCCTTTCTCTTATTAGACAAACAACAACGCATCAGAGGAAAATACGATGGCACAAAAGAGGAAGAAGTTAACAAATTGATTGCTGACATCCAGCGACTGAAAAAAGAATATGAGAAGAAGTAATCTTTGTTTCAGTGTTATAACCTTTCTTTTTGTTGTTTTGATTTCATGTCAATCTGAGAATAAAAATCAACTTAGTGGCGATCCAAAATTTCAACAATATTACATCCAAGGCGAACAATTGTATGTAGCGCATTGCAGCAATTGCCATCAAAAGAATGGAAAAGGGTTAGGATTACTTTATCCTCCACTCGATACTTCAGATTATATGCAAAATAATTTTGAAGATGTTTTATGCCTAATACGACATGGAAAGTCGGGGGAGTTAATGGTTAACGGTAAGCTATATAACCAACAAATGCCGGGAGTTACTGCCTTAACGGATTTAGAAATTGCACAGATTGCCACATACATCTATAATACTTGGTCTCACAAAAAGGGAATGGTAGAAGTTAAAGAGGCCACTTCAATACTAAATCAATGCAAAAAACAATAGACAAACAATTATATAGAGAAGGGGATTAAATCCACAGCTCTCCTTTTTAATATACCGAATTCTTTGAAGCGCCAGCCGATTAATAGCTTAAACATGGCTGTTGTGTTGGTAAACCTAAAATCTTCGATCTTTAAATTTCTGGATTGGTTAACATATCCGATGCCTGCAAAAAAATTATCAGCATTATAACCAACTCCTATTCTTAAAACACTTATGCTATTTATGGAAACACTATTTCTTTCTTTACCTGTAATACTGCGTATGGTTGTCCAATTGTGAGCCGGACCAATACCTAAAGTTAAATTCAAAAAGAAATTTTTGTAGATGAAGTTGTGCGAGTAACCAGGCGCTAAACCAAAGGTTGTGTAGCGCAACCTATCAAAATCGGCAAACTCGCTAAACTGTTCGCGGTCTTTGATGGAAAGCAAAACAGAATCTCCTTCAATTTTAAAATTATTTAACGTGCCCGTGATGAACCACGAACCACGGCTAAACATTTGTTGCTCGGCAAAGTTGAAAGAAGATCGCAGAGAAAATTTATCTCTGTTTAATGTATAAATACCGGAGAATCCGAAGTTGCGCGTAACGATATCCGGGCGTTGTGGAAAAGGATCTGTTTTAGCTACCGGATCAAACGAATCTTCCAAATAAAATCCTTTGTAACGTTGATGATATAAGTCGAAACCCCAGAATTTACCTAATGCATTAATTTGTAAATCGGATGCATCGGAAGTGCCAAATCTGAATTTAGATTGTTCATCGACCGGTGCTGTGAAGGCCAACTCTAACGCAATCTCGAATAGATATACGCCTACACCTAAAGAAACAGCATTGTTGGGTTTAAGGAAAATTCGGTGTTTGTTGTTTTCGATGCTTCGGGCTTCTACCTCTAATGTTCTTCTTTTTATGACAGGCCAGATAAAAAATTTATCGGGATAACCCTTAACAAACTTTCTTCGCACTGAATCATGCGCTTGTTTTTTAAAATGTTTAATAGAATCGTCTGCATCTTGCCACACAATTTCGATATCGCTTTGTGCAAGTGAGAATTGAAAGACAAACAAGAAACATAGAAGTAGGAGTTTTCTCACAATATAAATTCGCTTAGATCTTTTTGCTTTATAATGTTATTCAAGCGTTCACTCACCATATCAGCTGTAACCACGATATTGGCATTTGCACCAATTTTATCAGGAACATCAAATAAAAACTCATTTAATAGTTTACTCATCACGGTGTGTAACCTTCTTGCGCCAATGTTTTCTACTTCGGCATTAACAAGATAAGCAATTTCTGCAATTCGATCTAAGGCATTATCAGCAAAAGAAATCTTTACACCTTCGGCTGCAAACAAAGCTTCGTATTGTTTAGTCAATGCATTCTTTGGGTCTTTTAAAATGCTGATGAAATCTTCTTTAGATAAACTATTCAATTCAACTCTGATTGGAAATCTACCTTGTAATTCAGGGATTAAATCGCTTGGTTTTGAAACATGAAAAGCCCCGGCTGCCACAAACAAAATATGATCGGTTTTGATAACGCCATATTTTGTGTTTACACTGCTTCCTTCTACAATCGGCAATAAATCTCTTTGTACACCTTCGCGGCTTACATCCGGGCCTCCACCCTTTCCACCAGAAGAAGCAATTTTATCGATTTCATCGATGAAGATGATGCCGGCATCTTGCGCGCGCGCAATGGCTTCGTCCTTCACCTCGTCCATGTCCATTAACCGGTTTACTTCTTCATCTAATAAAATGCGTCTCGCTTCGGCAATGGAAACTTTTCTCTTTTTAGGTTTTTTAGGCATCATGCCACTGAGCATTTCTTGCAGGTTCATCATTGTGGTATCGTCCATCATGCCTGCGCCTATCATGCCCATGGGTGCACCCGCGCTTCCTTTAATGTTGATTTCAATTTTTCTGTCTTCTAGGTCGCCATTCTTTATTTTCTCCCTAAAATGATTTCTTGTTTTTTCATTTAACTCTGCATCAGCACTCGCTACCGTTTCTCCTACATTAAAGCCGGTGCTCTTTTGCATTTGGTTTTCTTTTACCGGAGGAATCAAAGCATCTAATATAATTTCTTCAACACTTTGTAAAGCTTTTTCTTTTAGCTCTTCTTTCTTTTTGCTTTTAACCATTAACACGGCTTGTTCGGCCAAATCGCGCACCATGCTTTCTACATCGCGGCCTACATAGCCTACTTCTGTAAATTTTGATGCCTCTACTTTTACAAACGGAGCATCGGCAATTTTTGCCAATCGTCTTGCTATTTCTGTTTTCCCTACACCTGTAGCGCCAATCATTAATATATTATTGGGCATAATTTCGTAACGCATTTCACCCGGTACATTCATTCTTCTCCAACGGTTACGTAAGGCAATCGCTACGTTGCGTTTCGCTTCATGCTGACCAATAATGTATTTATCTAATTCGGCTACAATCTGTTGCGGTGTTAAATACTGCTCCATCATATCTTACTATCTTCTAAAAATTACTTGATTTAAATTGGTTGAAAGGGCAAATGCAAACTGTCCCTGACCTGATCCCAAACTTGTTCTGCTCAATGTAAATTGAAATGCTTTAATACCAAACCAAACGCCATAGGATATACCGGCACCAGAGGCTGTTTCGCTTAACTGTAAATCTTGTCTGCGTTTGAAGTTGTACGCAAAAATAAAGTTGAAATTCTTGCTGAGTATTAATTCAGAACCAATGTTGATGTGCCTCACTACTTTATCAACTGATGAGGGAGGATTTTCTGTATCGATGGTTGGCGTATCAAAATCAGTAAGGTCTATAGCAGTTAAAGAAAAACGAAAAGGCATGTGTTTCGGTTTGAAGGTGATGCCGAGTTGTACATCTAAGGGTATGTTATCTTCGCTGCTTACTGCATATTCGGTAGCAACAAAACCAATGTTGCGTAAAACCAAACCTATGTTTAATGCTTGTGTAGGATGTTGAAACACTCCGCCTATATCCATAGCCAATCCGTTTGAACGATTACCAGCTAAATTAGAAAAGAAAGGTTTTGCCTGAACACCTAAGCGAAACAAACCCACTTGCCAACGTTTGGCTATACTGAGATAGGTATCCGCAGCATTCGCTTTTCCTAATGCATTACCTGCTGCATCGAATGCATCGATGGAACCATAGCTGGTGTGCACCAAAGAAAATTGCCAAGCTCCGCTATTTCCAACAATAGGTTGATAAGAAAAAACACTGGTGTTTGCACCTGCAGGTAAAAAATGCAAATGAACAGCAGCGTGATGATTCAACGTGTCGCCAGATAAAGCAGGATTGAGTAAACCTAATACCAAATCGGTATCAGCCAAGGCTGGTGCATAACCTCCCAATGCGTTTTGCTTAGCA
The DNA here is from genome assembly GCA_027533395.1 of Cyclobacteriaceae bacterium. Taxonomy (GTDB): domain Bacteria; phylum Bacteroidota; class Bacteroidia; order Cytophagales; family Cyclobacteriaceae; genus Chryseotalea. Next base: position 94,230 of record JAPZUF010000001.1, on the reverse strand, counting down.
CTGGTTGAATAATTTAAAAATGAATACGCACTTTGCGCCCATGCCATCCGAACAGTAGCCATCGAAAAAATGATGAGTAACAAACTGATGCTTCGGAATGGCTTCATGTTATCGCAACGTGATATAAACAGATTTATTTTGATTCAGTTTTGTTTTCTGGGAAATGGAAGGTTAAAGGTTCACTTACCTTTTCTTTTAACAAAGCAATTTTTAAAACTTCGGCTACATCGCTAACAAAATGAAACTTTAAACCTTTTATATAGTTCTTTTCAATTTCATCGATGTCGCGTTTGTTTCTTTCGCTAAGGATAATCTCTTTGATGCCACTTCTTTTTGCTGCAAGAATTTTTTCTTTAATACCGCCTACTGGCAATACTTTTCCGCGCAAGGTAATTTCGCCCGTCATGGCTAATTTATCTTTCACTTTTCTTTGCGTGTAAATAGAAGCAAGGGATGTAAGCATGGTAATACCTGCTGATGGTCCATCTTTCGGTACAGCACCTGCCGGCACGTGAATGTGTAAATCATAATGCTGAAATACACGGTGGTCTATATGCAGACTATCAGCATGGCTTTTTAAATAACTCAATGCCGCCATCGCTGATTCTTTCATCACATCTCCCAACTGACCGGAAATTGTTAAACTACCTTTTCCTTTGTTCAAACTTGATTCTACGAATAAGATTTCACCACCTACCTGCGTCCAAGCCAAACCCGTTACTACACCGGCAGCTTCGTTGTTGCTGTATAACTCTTCATCAAAAATTTCTGTGCCTAAAACTTTCAAAACGGTTTCGGGAGTAACTTCTACATCATAGTCTTCTTCCATCGCTACAGATTTGGCAGCATGGCGAATTACACTTCCTATTTTTCTTTCGAGCGTTCTTACGCCAGATTCTCTGGTGTAAGCATCAATCACTTTTTCTATCGCAGCTTTGCTAAACTTAAGTTGCTTGGGTTGTAAGCCGTGTTCTTTTATCTGCTTTGGTACTAAATGTTTAGAAGCAATTTCTACTTTCTCTTCGCGTGTGTATCCTGTAATCTCGATGATTTCCATTCTGTCGCGCAAGGCAGGTTGAATGGTATCCAACGCATTGGCTGTTGCAATGAATAAAACTTTTGATAAGTCGTAATCTGTTTCTAAATAATTATCAACGAAAGCATTGTTCTGTTCAGGATCTAATACTTCTAGCATGGCAGAAGATGGATCTCCTCTGAAATCTGCTTTTAATTTATCTATCTCATCTAAAATAAAAACAGGATTAGAAGATTGCGCTTTCTTAATGTTCTGCAATACTTTACCGGGCATTGCGCCTACATACGTTTTTCTGTGTCCACGAATTTCGGCTTCATCGTGTACGCCTCCTAATGACATGCGCACATATTTTCTGTTCAACGCTTTAGCAATGGATTTTCCCAGTGAAGTTTTACCTACTCCCGGAGGACCGTACAAACAAAGTATCGGACCTTTCATGTCGCGCTTTAGTTTTAATACAGCTAAGTATTCTAAAATTCTGGTTTTTACTTTTTCTAAGCCTGAATGATCCTGATCTAAAATCTTCTTGGCTTTCTTTAAATCGAAATCATCTTCGGTGTATTCTTGCCAAGGCAAGTCCAACATGAATTCTACATAATTCATGGCAATAGGAAACTCCGGAGCTTGCGGATTAACGCGTGAAAGTTTATCTAATTCTTTGTTGAATTGTTGTGCTGCTTCCTTCGACCATTTTTTAGCTTCGCCTTTTTTGCGCAAGGCTTCTATTTCTTTTTCGGGACCATCGTGTCCTAACTCATCTTGCAAAACACGGATTTGTTGACGCAAATAATAATCACGTTGTTGCTGGTCTATATCAGTATGTACTTTCTTCTGAATCTCGTTTTTAATTTCTAACATCTGTACTTCGCGCGACATGTATTGCAATAGCAAAGTGCCACGATCGATGATGTTGGTTTTCTCTAAAATCTTTTGTTTATCGGCTACCTCTACATTTAAATTTGAAGAAAGAAAATTGATTAAGAAAGACATGCTTTGGATATTCTCCAGCGCTACTTGTGCTTCTTGAGGAATTTCAGGATTTAGTTTTAAAATTTTAAAGGCAGTTTCTTTTAAAGACTGACTTAAAGCTTTGGCTTGTTTGCTGTTTACGTTAGTAACAACATCTGTTAACAGTTCGAAACGGGCTGTTAAAAATGGTTCTTCCTGTACCACTTCCTTCATGCTGAATCTATTTTTACCCTGAATGATGATGGTTGTGTTTCCATCGGGCAAAACCAACATTTTAACTATGCGCGCAACAGTTCCTACTTTATAGATATCATCGATGCCGGGTTCTTCTTGTTGTGCGTTTTTTTGTGGTACTACACCAATAATGCGATTACCTTGATAAGCTTTTTTTACCAACTTAATTGACTTTTGGCGACCAACCGTAATAGGAATAACCACACCAGGAAAAAGCACGGTATTTTTGATGGCTAGTATAGGAAGTTCTTGAGGAATATCTTCTGGCTTTAAGTCAGATTCCTGTTCAGGATTAATCATCTGAATCAGGTCATCGTTTTCTTCTTGTACCAATTGTATCGGATTAAATCTAAACATGCTTGGATGTCAAATTGACACTTTAAAATGAAAAAATACAAATAGTTATACAGGCGGCTTAATATGTCAATAGTAATGCCAAGCAACTTGTAAAACCAATTAAATTGTATCAACTTTATTACGCGACATTGTTTACACAAAACCCCAGGCAGGTGAAAACCCATTTTTCGCTGGTAATAATACTGATACTGAGTGCGCTTGCACCTTCTTCGCTGGCTCAAAAAAATAAGAGCAAGTTTAAGAAAGCGGATGTTATTGCTTTAAACGATAGCCTGACAGCCTACAGCCAATCTGACATTTTCGAGTTTCCTAACTTAAATAAAATCGATTACTATATTGATGCAAAAGCAATAAAAAAGTTGCACGATTATCCACAAACTGATGCTGGTTTGTATCGCTTGACCAAAAATTATGTGAAGCAATTTGGTGTGCAAAACTTTTATCGCAACACTTCTTTGTTGTGGGAGTTGGCTAAACTCTCAGAAAGTTTCGGACCGAAAGGCGAAGCTTTGTTGTTATACAAACTTTTATTAAAACACCATCGGGTCGAAGGCGAACTACCAGCTATTAAAAATGCCTACGATTCTATCAATAAAAAAAATAAAAAAAATTATGTGCCACTCTCCTACTATTACGAACTGGTGGCTTACAGAAAAGATATTGATACGCTCATGCCTCCGCAAGGCGTTTTGTTGAACATGGGAGGTATGGTAAATTCTCCTAAAGCTGCTGATTACGGTCCATCTATTGGCAACAGCGATGACCTAATGCTTTTTACATCAAAGCGAAATATTGTCAATACAGGTTTAGAACAAATAGTTAACGAAGATTTATTCTTTTCTAAAAAGCAACAAGACCGTTGGGAATATGCCGAGCCTTTGAGAAAAATTAATTCACAGTATAACGAAGGTTCAGCTTGTTTAAGTCAGGATGGCAAAACCCTTATTTTCTCACGCTGCAATGCTCCGGGTGGACTAGGCAATTGCGATTTATACATGGCCTCTTTACAAAAAGACAGCACATGGGGCAACATTCAACATTTAAAAGCTTTGAGCTCTACAGCCTGGGATTCGCATCCTTCGCTTTCGCATTCGGGAGATTCTTTATTTTTTGCATCCGACAGATTAGGCGGCTTTGGTTTATCGGACATATATTACAGCGTTAAAGATAAAAATGGTTTGTGGACAAAAGCACTGAATGCCGGCCCTATTATTAACACCAGAAAAAGTGAAGTGAGTCCTTTCTTTCATCATAAGGATAATGTGCTGTATTTTAGTTCCGATGGCCATCCTTTAAACTTCGGAGAGTTTGATATCTACAAATCTATTCGCACGCCTAAAGGTTGGGCCGAGCCAAAAAACACCGGTCCATTCGTAAATGGAGAAGGTAGCGAGTATTATTTTACGATTGATGCGGCCTCTCAATATTTATATTATGCAAGAGCCGAACAAAAAGACAATAAAAATCTTGATTTATTTTCTTTTCCAGTTCCGATGGAAGCACAACCTGGGGCTGTTACTGTTCTAAGTGGCGTTGTAACTGACCCGGCAGGCAGACCTGTTAAAGGAATTGTTTCGATTATTGACATTAATTACGGGGTTGAAGTTGCACCTCAATATTTAAGAGACGATGGAACCTATGATTTCGATTTGATCAATAAAAGAAATTATTTACTTATCATTCAAGGAGATGAATTTTTCAGAATAGAGAAATCGTTTTTCTTAGAAGGCGATACTTTTATCGAAACACAAACCCAACCGGTTGAGAGTAAAATATCTTTTCAGAAACTGGAATTTGAAAATGGTAAAGCCGATATCTTACCAGAAATGCACGCTGATTTAGATCGATTAGGAAATTTTTTAATTGATCACCCTCACTTTTTCCTTAACATTTCCGGCCATACCGATTCGCAAGGTAAAGAAGAAGCCAACCTGAAACTAAGCCAGGCGCGAGCCGATGCGATTAAAAAATATTTGCTAGATAAATTTAAGATTGATGATTTGAGAATTACGGCTGTAGGGTATGGCAGCGAACGACCTTTGGTTGATGAAGTAACTGACGAAGATCGGAAACTAAACCGAAGAGTAGAATTTGAAATCATCAGAAAATAATATAGCTAACCGTTATTCATGAAATCTTTTGCGAGCGATAATTATTCAGGCATTCATCCGGAAATTTTACAAGCGATTATTCAAGCCAACGAGCAACATGTTGGTTCTTATGGTAACGATTCGTACACAGAAAAAGCTATCAGCCTTTTTAAAAAAGAATTTGGCGCGCAAGCAGAAGTTTTCTTTGTGTACAACGGCACGGGAGCTAATGTTTCTGCTCTAAGTGCATTAACTAAAAGTTACCATTCCATTTTAGCTCCAGAGCTTGCCCACATCAACGTAGATGAATCAACTGCACCCGAAAAATTTTTAGGATGTAAAATCATCGGCATTCCGGCCGCTGATGGAAAACTTACACCTCAGGCGATAGAAGAAAAAATTATCCGCATCAACGACCAGCACCATCCACAAGCGAAAGTAATTTCTATTTCGCAAAGCACAGAATACGGAACGGTTTACACCGTAGATGAAATTAAAGCTATTAAAGCAATAGCAACCCAATATGGATTGTATTTGCACATGGATGGTGCCCGCATCAGCAATGCGGCTGTTGCCTTAGGAAAAAGTTTTAAAGAATTTACAAGCGATGTTGGTGTAGATGTAATCAGTTTTGGTGGAACTAAAAATGGTTTGTTAGCCGGAGAAGCCGTTGTGTTTTTACAGCCCCACCTTGCACAAGAATTTAAATTTATCCGCAAGCAAAGCATGCAATTGCATTCGAAGATGCGCTTCATCAGCGCACAATTTGTAGCTCAATTAGAAAACGAGTTATGGAAGAAAAGCGCAACACATGCCAATGCGATGGCAAAGAAATTAGAAAAAGCATTGTTACTATTTCCTGAAATAAAAATTACCCAATCTGTAGATGCCAATGGTGTATTTGCCCTATTGCCTGCACACATCATAGAAAAAGTACAAGCAGAAATTTTCTTTTATGTGTGGAATGATAAAACAAACGAATGTCGCTTTATGTGTTCGTTTGATACCACTGAGGAAGACATAGAAACTTTAGCGAAGGCTATAAAAAAAGCCCTGGTTAGCGCTTGATGAATTTATAGGTTCCTTTGAAACCCGATTTTTCGTCTTGCATGGCGATTAAGTAATAACCGGTGCCAAAATCTTTTACTCGAACTTTAAATTCATTTTCAGCTAGGTACTCTACATCGAGAGGCATTTCATTACCAATGATGTTGCGCAATGAAATATTTAAGTTTCTGACAGATACACCTTCCAACCTTACCGTTAAGAAATCGATTGTCGGGTTGGGGAATAATTCTACTTTAGAAATTGGATTTTGAGAGAGGGTAACATCCTCCTGAACAGACTGCGCTTTAACCGAAAAGGCCAAGATGAAGAGTACAACGATCAGGAAAAGGTATTTCATATATACAAAGTACGGAAATTTATTTGTTTTTGTTTTGAATAAATTCCGATTTCTGTCGCTTAGATGCCCTGAACTGCCAAAAAGTTTAATCGAATACCCAATTTTAAGTAATCAATCGCCAGGCTTTGGGCATCATTTGAATAATATCTGATGCTATAAGGGTGGCTTCCGAGCCGTCTTGTGCGGCTAAATCGCCAGCCAAACCATGCCAAAAAACACCCAGGCGGGCCGCAAAACCTATTTCGTAACCTTGCGCTAACAGCCCGGTTAACATTCCGGTTAACACATCGCCACTTCCGCCTGTTGCCATACCGGGGTTACCACTGCTGTTAAAATAAATGGGCGCATTAGGTTGAGCAATGAGTGTGTACGCACCTTTTACTACTAAACAAGCTTGTGTTTCGTCTACGAATTTCTTTACAAGCGCAATCTTTTCAATATCGTTTTGCCAAGTTCCAACCAAACGCTTAAACTCACCGGGGTGAGGTGTGAGGATAATGTTTTGTCTCAATTTATTTTTCCAATCCGGCAACGTTACTAAAAGGTTGATGGCGTCAGCATCTAACACCAATGGTAAATTTGTTTCTGTTAACACTTGTAACAATACTTTGCTTGTTGCCAGATGTGTACCCAAACCCGGCCCGATTCCTATGGCTTGAAATGAATTGGTGTTGGGCAACTGACTGACATAATCATTTTGTTTATCAACGATAGTCATGGCTTCGGGCACTGCAACCTGCAACGGAAGTAAAGCATGGGCAGGTAGCGCAACTTCCAATAAACCAACTCCACTTCTAACACACGCTTTGGCAGCGAGTACAGACGCTCCTGTTTTTCCTTTGCTACCTGCTACTAGCAAAGCGCGGCCGTACGTTCCTTTATAACTGAAAATTTCACGCTGTGGTATATGTTTTGAAAAATCTTTTTTCTCAATAAGGTAATACTCAGCCTTTGTCTCTTCGATAAACTTTTTATTGATGCCAATCGAAACCAGATGGTATTGGCCAACAAAAGCCTGATAATCCTGTAGTAAAAAGGGAAGTTTAGGAAATTCAAAAGAAACGGTGTGTGTAGCGCGTACAGCTAATTCTGGTGCAACCTGATCGAGTATAATGCCGGAAGGAATATCAACAGCAATAACATTAGCTTCACTTCGATTGATACCCTCAATTGCTTTCGCTACAAGCCCTTCTACTTTTCTATTCGTGCCGGTGCCTAAAATGGCATCGATGATGACATCGAAACCAAGTAAACTGGTGCTTTCGGTAAAGTTTTCTGTTTTATCTTCTTGCCATCTCTTTTTATTTTCTTCAAAATCCTGAGATGGTATTGGTTGTGTAGTAACGATATAAACGTGAACCTGATAATGCCATCCTTCCAATAATCGGGCTATGGCTAATCCATCACCTCCATTATTGCCCGTACCACACACAATGGCTACACTACAACGGTTGTCTACATGCTGCACAAACCATTTACAAAATTGATGGGCTGCTCTCTCCATCAAGTGAAGAGACGAAACAGGTTCGCGCAAGATGGTAGCTTCGTCAGCTTGTTTAATTTGTATGCGATTGAAAATGGGAAGCATAAAAATTATCGATCAACCTCACCCATCACCAAATCTAACGAACCAACGATGGCAATTAAATCGGCTAATAAAACTCCCTTAGCGAGAGCAGGCAAAACACTTAGGTTTACAAAGCTTGGTCCTCTTACTTTGCATCGTACAGGCACATCATTGCGTCCATCGGTGCGGAAGAAAAATCCCAGTTCACCTTTTGGATTTTCGGCTCTGCAATAAAAATCTTGAGCGGCCGGTCTTATTTTTTTTGGAACGAGTGCTTGCGGATCGAAGGTAACATCGCGTTTCAAATCGCTGGTTAATCGAGCTACACATTGTTCGATGATAGAAACAGATTGATAAATTTCTTGCATGCGTACCCACGTGCGATCCCAGCAATCGCCTAGCTTACCCATTTTACCTTCGCCAATCGGAATATGAAAATCGATTTCAGGATAAATAGAATAAGCATCCACCTTTCTTAAATCGAAACGCAAACCAGAAGCACGCAACATCGGACCTGTGATACCATAATTGATAGCAGTATGCAAAGGCAAAACACCTACGTTAGCTGTACGCTCAATAAAAATTTTATTGTTGATTAAAATATCCTCCAGCTCTTTCAATTTTGGTTTCAGGTATTTGATGTATTGTTGACATTGCTCTTCGAAACCAACTGGAATATCATAAAACAATCCGCCAATCCAGATGTAATTGTATAACAAGCGCGAGCCACTGGCCCACTCGAGTAGGCGCAAAATATGTTCGCGGTCGCGCATCACCCAAAAGAAAGGAGTGAAAGCACCGATATCCATGCCATATGTTCCGATAGCGATAAAATGCGAAGCGATGCGGTTTAACTCAGCCACCAACACGCGGATGTATTCCACTCGTTTTGGAATTTGTTCTGTTATGCCTAACATTTTCTCAACTCCTAAAGCATAGGCATGCTCGTTGTTCATGGAAGCGAGGTAATCCATCCTATCAACAAAAGGAATGATTTGATTGAATGGTAAATTCTCAGCGTGTTTTTCGAAGCAACGATGGAGATAACCAATGTGAGGCACTACTTCTTTGATTACCTCACCATCTGAAATAACTTCCAAACGCAAAACACCGTGAGTAGAAGGATGCTGAGGACCGATGTTTAAAATCATTTCCTCTGAATGCAAGTTTTCTTCTTTGAACTTGTTGGGCTCAGAATCGATGAGGTTATTTTCCGTATAGTGATACGTTGGTTTCAAGGTTGCTGGTAATCAACTTTAATGTTGCGATATGTTTCTTGTGTTTGATAATCTTTTCTAAGCGGGAAACCTTCCCAATCCGCAGGCATTAAAATTCTGCGCAAATCAGGATGATTGTTAAAGGAGATGCCAAACATGTCATAAGCTTCTCGCTCGTGCCAGTTAGCCGTTTTCCAAATGGATTCAACTGAATCGATGGTTGGATGTTCGCGAGACAAAATCACTTTTACGCTTAAGCTATGGTGAAAAGGAATAGAATACAATTGATAAATAACTTCCATGGTTCCTGCTTGCGCACCATTATCGATAGCGGTAAGGCAAGATAAAGAATCGAAATATAGTTGGGGATGATTTTTTAAATAGGTTAGAACGTTAAAAATATTCTCAGGTTTTACTTCACCAAATAAATATTGCTTGTCTTCTTTTAAAACAAGCCCTTCAATCTCTGATAATATAGCTGAAAGTGATTCGTTCATGATTTATAGTTTACCTTCTCCCCCAATTTCGCTTCACCGCTGATCTTTTTTTGTAGTTCCAAAATTCCTCCTATCAATGCTTCCGGTCTTGGAGGACAACCCGGTACATATACATCTACCGGAATTATCTTATCTACACCTTTTACAACATGATATCCATGCTGCCAATATGGACCTCCACAATTGGCACACGAGCCCATCGAAATAACGTAGCGTGGCTCTGCCATTTGTTCGTATAATCTTTTAATACGATCGGCCATTTTAAATACTACTGTTCCGGCAATGATCATTACATCCGACTGACGTGGCGATGAACGCGGAGCCATGCCGAAGCGATCCATATCATAGGGTGTTGTGCCTGTGCTCATAAACTCAATCGCGCAACAAGCTAAACCAAAGGTCATCGGAAATAAAGACGACTTTCGCGACCAATTCAACAAATAATCTAAGTTAGAGATGATCACGCCTGCATTGCCCATGGGTTCGCTATACACAGGATGATCGCTGCTTAGCGTTTGGGTTAAATTCTCGAATGCATTATTGGTAGCGCTCATTTATTTTTTGATATAAATCCATAGGAACAGGCGAAGGTATTTCTTCTGTTTTCTCTGCGGTATCGCCCCAATTGAAATGTTTTTCTTTCCATGCGTAAACCAAGCCAGCGAATAAAATCAGAACAAAAGTTACAACTTCCAATAAGGTAAACCACATCCACCCGCCTTGTGTTTGCGCAATGGCTTCTTCATCAGCAAAAATTAATGCCCACGGAAAAAGAAAAACCAATTCGATTTCAAATAGAATAAACATTAAAGCAATAACATAAAACCTAATATTGAATTGCGGCCAGGCTGTTGAGATGGCTTCTTCGCCACTTTCGTAAGTAGCTAATTTTTCTGGATTGGGTTTGTTGGGTCTGATGATTTTAGAAACCAACAAACTGAGTGCAATGAACGAAGCTCCTCCTATCAGAAAAAGTAAAACAATTCCAAAATCACTCAGGTAGCTTGTGTCTGCGTTCATTTTATTCTGCCAAAACAGGTCTGTCTACAATGGCTTTGGTAGTGGCTTCTAAAATTTCGAAAGCACTTTCGGCCATTCTGTTTTCGGTATCTAAAGTTGGGTTTACTTCTACAATTTCCCAAGCACAAACTTTAGGATTTTTAGCTAACTCAACATTTAATACTTTCGCTTCGTCTACAGTTAAACCATTAGGCACCGGAGTTCCCGTACCGGTTGAAATACGACTGTCCATGCTATCCACATCAAAAGAAACATAAATCAGATCGCAATGGTCGAGCATTTGTAAAGCTTTCTGCGCAATTTTTTCTGCGCCTAATTTCTTTACATCTTCTGTTTCGATAAAATTTATATTGTGTTTGTTGATGAGGTAATTCTCGGGTTTTTCGAAATCGCGCACAGAGATAAACACGATGTCTTCCGGATAAATTTTTGGGCCGGCTACACCTACATTTTTAAGTTGTTCCCAATATTCTATGGTTTCGCCTTTCGGATCGTTTACTTTACATTCTAAATTATCGATACCACACGCCATAGCGAGTGGCATGCCGTGCATATTACCGGAAGGAGTTGTGTAAGGCGAATGTAAATCTGCATGTGCATCTATCCATACCACACCTAATCTTTTCTTGGGGTGGGTTTTCTTGATGCCGGCAATTGTTCCATAAGCTGTAGAATGGTCGCCTGCCATGATTACCGGGAAAAACTCATCGAATAGTTGTTCGTAAACTTCTAAACAAACTCTTTCTTCCATGATCATCACACCATCAATAAACTTAGCATGAGCGTGCTCGGCTCCATCGTATAACATTTCGTTTACGTTTTCTACTTCGATGGAATCGTATTGTTTAAAGAAGTCCGACTTTAAATCCAGGCTGGCGATTTTCATCGCTTCCACTCCTAAGCTTGCTCCGCGAGTTCCGGCACCGATTTCTGACTTAACTTCTATGATTTTAATCTCTTTCACGTGAAAAAAAATTTAATGAATACTGGTTGTATTGATCTGAATAAAAAAAGCTTCTTCGTAAACCCTGACGTTAGTAATCGGGTGTGGCGTAAAGACCTTTGTAAGGCACTGCCGAAAAGAATTTGAAGCTTGAACAGATCATATAAATGTGAACCTTGCAAAGATGGCAATTTTATGTGATTTTTGCACTCCTCATCTGAACCGGCAGCGGTTTAATTTGCTAACCTGCTGATTGTCACTGCCGAAGAAGATCTTTCCGGCCTTATTACATAACCCATAACATGAAGAGTTACCGCGAGTTGATTGAGCAAACTTTTGAGTTTCCACAGAAAGAATTCAAAGTGCGCGACCACGAACTTTTGTTTAACGATGTTCCAGTGATGGACATCATCAAACAATACGGAACTCCTTTAAAATTAACTTACTTGCCTCGCATCAGCGAAAACATTCGCTACGTGCAAGCAACTTTTAATTCTGCCATAGAAAAGTTTAAATACAACGGCTCTTACACCTATTGCTACTGCACAAAGTCTTCTCACTTTTCTTTCATTTTAGAAGAAGCCTTGAAGAACAAAAACGTGCATGTAGAAACTTCATCTTCTTTCGATATCCCGATCATTCGCTCATTGCATCAGAAAGGAAAAGTAAACAAAGACACGTACATTCTGTGCAACGGTTTTAAGCGCCCGTTGTATGTGCAATACATTACTGAATTAATCAATGATGGTTTTAAAAACTGCGTACCGATTTTAGATAACTTATACGAGATTGATTATTACGAACAACACGCCACACAACCCTTCAAAGTAGGCATTCGTGTAGCATCAGACGAAGAACCTAACTTCGAATTTTATACTTCGCGATTAGGCATTCGATACAGCGACATTGTCCAATTTTATAAAGATAAGATTGAGAAAAGTGAAAAAGCTCAATTGAAACTTTTACACTTCTTCATCAACACAGGTATTAAAGACACGGCTTACTATTGGAGCGAGTTGAGCCGTTTCATTTTTAAATATTGCGAACTGAAAAAAGTTTGTCCTTCCTTAGATTCCATTGACATTGGTGGTGGTTTTCCTATTAAGACATCTCTCACTTTCCAATACGATTACAAATACATGATTGAACAAATCGTGGAAAATATCAAATGGATATGTGATAAGAATAATGTTCCTGTTCCGCACATCTACACTGAATTTGGCAGTTACACTGTTGGCGAAAGTGGTGCGGTGTTATACCAAATCATCAACGAGAAATTACAAAATGATAAAGAACTTTGGTACATGATTGATGGATCCTTCATCACGCATCTACCTGATACTTGGGGCATGAATCAAAAGTTTATCTTACTAGCATTGAATAAGTGGGACGACCCTTATCATAAAGTAAACTTAGGTGGTTTAACTTGCGATAGCCAAGATTATTATAACTCTGATGCGCATACAGGCGAAGTATTTTTACCGATGCGCAACGATGATGAACAATTGTATGTTGGATTTTTCCACACCGGTGCTTACCAGGAATCATTAGGAGGTTATGGTGGCATTCAGCATTGTTTGATTCCTGCTGCCAAACATGTATTGATCGATCGCAACGAAGACGGAGAAATTTCCACTCAATTGTTTGCACCGGAACAAAGCAGCGAAGAAATGCTGAAGTTGTTGGGTTATGGAAATGCTTAATTAAATACAATCACTACCATGATAGATGGCATCAAAAAAAGTTTACTGATTTTTGGTGCCATTTTTATTCTACAAAAGTGTAGTGCACAAGAGAAAAAAACTTTTGATGTACTCATAAAAAATGGAACTGTTTACGATGGCAGCGGACAAAAACCCATTCTGGCTGACATTGGTATTAATCAGGATACAATAGCCTATATTGGTACGTTATCTAACACACAAGGCAAAACAGAAATAGACGCAAGTGGAAAAGCAGTCAGTCCCGGGTTCATCAACATGCTTAGTTGGGCCGATAAAAGTTTGTTGATGGATGGAAAATCTCTGTCCGATATTAAACAAGGCGTAACACTCGAAATATTCGGAGAAGGTTGGTCGCCAGGTCCTGTAAAAAGAAATCTTAGCCAACCTGTAGATAGTTTATGGACAACCTTAGGTGGCTACCTACACTGGTTAACTAAAAAAGGAGTGAGCCCGAACGTGGGTTCTTTCATTGGCCACACTACTGTGCGCTATTATGTGATGGGGTATGCCAAAAGAAAAGCCAACGCAGATGAATTAAAGAAGATGGAGAAATTAGTAGAAGAAGCCATGCAAGAAGGTGCGTTGGGTTTAGGTACTTCTCTCATTTATCCGCCTGCTTCTTTTTCCGATACAGAAGAACTTATTGCGTTGGCAAAAATTGCAGCGCGCTATAAAGGTATGTACATTACTCACATGCGCAGCGAAAGTGATTTCATCTACCAGGCACTCCATGAAACTTTTACGATTGCAAGAGAAGCCAACCTACCAGCTGAAATTTATCACCTTAAAATTAACCACGAGCGCAACTGGAATAAAATAGATACGGTGCTCTATAAGATTGACAGCGCCAATCGGGCAGGATTAAAAATTACAGCGAACATGTATCCATACGCAGCCAGTAATACTGCCTTAACAGCGCGCTTACCAGATTGGGTACAAGAAGGTGGAGCCAAGGAAATGAGAAAGCGTTTGCGTAATCCAGCTACCCGTAAAAAAGTTTTATTTGAAATGCGAATGGGCATTCCATCCAAAAATTCCGATCCTAAAGATGTAATGATTTTAGGTTTTCGGTTGGATAGTTTGAATCAACTGTATAGAGGAAAACGTTTAGATGAAGTAGCTCGCCTGCATGGCAAAGATGATGATGAGACTTTACTCGATTTATTAGTAAGAGATAAATCGCCTGGAGCGGCTGTTTATTTTTTGATTTCAGAAAACAACATGCGCAAAATGTTAGCATTACCTTTTGTAACCTTTGGTTCTGATGGTGCCTCCATGGGTAATACCAAAACATTCGCTGACTGGGGCACACATCCGCGTGCGTATGGAACCTTTGCCCGAGTTTTAGGAAAATATGTGCGCGAAGAAAAATTATTTACCTTGGAAGAAGCCATCCATCGCTTATCTCAATTACCGGCATCAAGACTTGGAATTGAAAAACGAGGTAGCTTAACGATTGGAAACTATGCAGATGTAGTGGTGTTTGATCCCAACCAAATTATCGATAAAGCCACTTTTGATAACCCTCGACTATATGCAGAAGGAGTTGAATTTGTTTGGGTAAATGGAACGCTTGTATTAAAGCAAGGTGAACACACCGGAGCGTTGCCCGGCAGAGCAGTTTATGGTAAAGGAAAAAACAAGTAACCATGACCATCTTACAATCAATAGAAAAGTATGTGGCCTTATCCAAAGAAGAAGCGGGATACTTTACCAGTATACTGGAAACAAAAATAGTGAAACAAGGAGAGCTGTTAGAAAAGCCAGGAGAAATTACGCCCTATTTTATCTACGTAAAAAGTGGATGTTTAATGACTTACTTTATTCATCCGGATGGCTCTGATCATGTTGTTCAGTTTGCAACCAGCAGTTGGTGGACAAGCGATTTAGCCAGTTTTACAAAAGTTACGCCATCCAATTATGCTACAAAAGCATTAGCAGATAGCGAAGTACATCTCATTTATAAAAAAGATTTTGATGAACTTTTAGAGCGTTATCCTGTATTTGAAAAGTTTTTCAGGCTGCTATTTCAAAACTCATTAATTACCCATCAAAATAGAATCATTCAAACAGTTGCGCACACAGCAGAAGAACGTTACGATTACTTTCAACAAAAATATCCAACCTTAGAACAATTCGTTCCGCAGAAATACATTGCCTCTTATCTTGGCATTACACCAGAATTTCTAAGCAAAATCAGACGGAAAAAGATGGGCAGATAAAATCTTAATCTAGATTAAGATTTCAACTCTGGTTCTTAATCCTGTTCAATAGCCAAAAAAGGAATTAGCTCGTTATTTGTAGTATCAAACAAAAAAGATATGACAACGACTAAAACAAAATGGGCTATTGATACAACCCACACAGAAGTACAATTCAAAGTAAAGCATTTAGTAATTTCAACTGTAACAGGTTTCTTCAAGAAATTTTCTGGCGATGTGGAAAGCACAGAAGAAGATTTTAATAGCGCTGCTGTTAACTTTTCATTAGACATTAACTCTATTGACACTAACCAAGCTGATCGCGATGCTCACTTAAAATCAGCAGATTTTTTTGCAGCAGATCAATTTCCAACCGGTAATTTCTCTGGCGTATTAACTAAGAAAGGTGGTAACGATTATTCTTTAGATGGCAGTTTAACGCTTCGCGGTGTAACGAAAGCTGTTAGTTTACAAGTAGAATTCGGTGGTACAACAGTAGACCCATGGGGAAATACAAAAGCAGGATTTGAAATCAATGGAAAAATCAACCGTAAAGATTTTGGTTTAAACTGGAGTGCGCTAACAGAAGCTGGTGGTATGGTAGTAAGCGATGAAGTAAAACTTCATTTAAATGTTGAATTAGCTTTGTTGAAATAAAATACAACGTATAGTTGGCAAAAGCCAACTATACTTTCTTACAAATAACATTGAACTCACATTTCCTGCATTGCGCTACATCCTCAGTTTGCCTGAATGCATTTTCTTCATCTAAAATTTCTTCAATCTTACTTTTCACTTTTAATTCAAACTCAGGTAAGATCGGAGCAACATCTTCCAGAATATCTTCTTCTACTCTGATTCCAAATTGAAAATCCTGATCAAAAATATTCACTCTGTTTAATAAACCTGGTTTTACTTTTTGTTGATGTTTGTAAAACTCACTCGATGAAACCAATAAGGCATAATAAAAAGTTTGTAACACACCTTTGTATTTACCCATGTCTTCGAACATAGTTGCTACACTTTCGAATTGAATTTCATCAGAGCCGGTTTTATAATCTACAATGCGCAAGCAGTTATCTTTTACATCTAACCTGTCGATAACGCCAGCTATATACACTTTCTTACCATTCTCTAATTGAATCTCCTTTTTCAGTGAATCTAATTCAAGCGCTAACAAATCGAAGGGTGCATATTGTTTATCTAATTCAACTATGCGCGTTACAAAACGCGTAATTAAATTCTTGACCAATAATTGCTGTCCGGATAGTTGCCTTGCTTCATCTATGGTTAATGTATAATATTCAGCAAATACTTCGTCAATTATGGAGGATAAGGTTTTGAGTTGCTCTTCAATCGAATGAGCGGTGATATGAATCGACTTCGTTTCATTCATTAATTTCTTATAAAATTTCTCCATGATTAAATGGAGTAGATTTCCTAATACGCGATTATCGATTTCTTCTTCTACTTCTTTTGGCATCCTGATGCCGGCAATTTGCCTGAAATAAAATTTCAATGAACATTCTAAATAGGTTGTAAAACCAGAAGGCGATAATCCTTTTCTGCCAGGATGATTTCCTTCAAGTATTTGATTGAGTTGTTGAATGATTCCTTTAGATTTCTTTATTTCAATAATCGGATTATCGGGCAAAAAAACCTCCGTCTCCATAATTGTGTGTTGGATATTCCAGCCTGATTCAAATTGTAACTGTTGCACAAACCTACTTACTTCTCCTTGTCCTGCTTTATCAGCTTGTGTAGTATAGAGTAACGTTATGTTTTCTGCACGTTGTAAAATGCGATAGAATAAATAAGCATACATCGCATCCTGATGATCTGGCGTTGGTAATAAATAGGCTTTGCGAATGTTAAAGGGAATGTAAGTTCCTCGCTGGCTTCCCGAAGGTAAAATACCTTCGTTTAAACTTAGCATGATGACGTATTGGTAATCGAGGTTACGGGTTTCCAATACGCCCATAATTTGCAAACCTTTTAAAGGTTCTCCGGCAAATGGAATTTTTTCCGTTTGGATAAATTGTTTAATAAAACGATGTAAGGCTTTCCATTGCTTGGTTTCATTTTTGGAATTGTCTTGTAACTTTTCTTCTATATCGAGTGTAAGAAAATTACTAACCTTATTCCACACGGTAAAAAAGTGATATAAAAATTCTTTATCGATATTTCCAATTACATCCTGTTGCGCAATAAACAAAATAACATCCGTTACATACGTATGAAATTCATGAATTTCCTTCTTTGCAAATATCAACTTGAACAACTCGTTTTGCTCTTTCCAAAACGACCAATTGATTTGCAATTGATTTTGACTGATGATTTCTCTTTGAATACGCAGACAATCTTTTTCAGCAATTGCCATGATGTAGGGATGCATCAATACTTGCATGATGACCTGGTGATTGCCAACATGCTTTGTGGATTTAACTTGTACATCCATCAAACATTCGAACAAAGAAAAAACAGGTGTTTGACTTAAACCATATCCCATCGTGATATTGACATGCTGCACCTGATCAGGTATGGCATTTAAAACTGGTATCAATAATTTTTCATCTGGTAATACCACCACAATCTGATCTTCAGCAATGCCGGATTCTAATGCAGTTTGAATTAAAACACTTACATGTTTCGCTTGTGATACCGGTTGTGTAAATCCTAATAAGGGAATAATCTGCTGATTTTCTGCTTTTTTATTAAAATTATCCTGAATACCCTCAAATGTTTTAGATAAAATGCTTTGTTGTTGATATTCTCTTAAAAATGTTCCTGCTTCCTGATGGCTATCGTTTAAATAATACTGATCAGCATCCCAAAAAACTTTTGCTCCAAATTCTTTTACAAAAAATGAAATTACTTTTTCTTCCGCTAGCGTTAAGGCATTGAATCCGGCAAATACAATTTGTTTGTTTTTAATTTCTGCAGGCAGGGTATCAATAGTACTATTTTCAATTTTGTAACAAACTTCTTTGTGCAACGCTCCGGTATATGCCAAACCTTTCTCTGTTAATCTGGCATTAAACGTTTGATAAACGTCCCTAAGGGATTTCCAAATTCGTAAAAACTGTTCGTGGGTAGTAGTGTTTTCCTTTTCGATGGAACCTAGAAACTCCTGAATATAAAAAATCTGATCTTCACTTAAATATTCGAATAAAGTTTCTAATTCTTTTTGATTCGATAAATCGGTAAACAATTGCTGATGTTGCACCAGGTATTTATCCATCTCATCAAAATCGCGCAACAACATATCTCCCCAAAAGAAAAACTCAATAAATGATTGAACAGAAAAGTTTTCTTCCGGATTAGCTAACCAAACTTTCTCCTTATACACTTCATATAAAGTATAGACCAAAGTAAGTTTATCAGCTTCTTTTCTGGTTGTAAACAAATTCATGAACTCTTCAATCGTAAAGAAGGAAGGTGCAAACTGTGGCCGATCAATATGTTTGCTGATATTTTGCTTAGCATACAACACCGCCCTTCTATTCGGGAAAACAATAACAAGATCCTCTAAAGATGCATGCGTTTGTACAATCGAAGCTGCTAATTCTGCTAAAAATGTTTTCATCACATGTTCAATTGTAGTTGTGCTTGATTTTTACCTCCTATATGCTTTACTTCTATCAACTTATCTATCACCAGATAGTATAAAAATCCTTTTACCTGCAATTGGTACATGTTACGCACAATGGTCATGTATTCCTTCATCTGTAGTTGATCCTCTTTTCTTTCTTCTCCACTTTTATAATCGAGGATGATTATTTCTTTATCGTTAAGCATTAAACGGTCTAAACGCTTTTCGCCAGCATCGGGTAACAAAATACTTGCTTCTGTTTTAATTTGCCAGGACGATGAAAACCATTCGGCCAATTGAGGGTGATGAACAATTTGCTGAATGGATTTTGTAAGACTTTCCTTTTCTAGCTGTGTGTATAAACCATCGTTAATGGCTTTTTCTACTGCTGATGCAACATCTGATTTGTCGTAAATGTATTGTAATACTTTATGCAAACGTACACCTTGCAAGCGCTGATCTTTTGTTTTCGATTGCACTAAAAAAGGATTGTCGATACTGGTTCGCAAAACCAAACGCTTTCTCCAATCAAATACCGGATAAACAAATTGTGTTTTAGAGGTTGCTTCTACTTGTTCATTCGGATGAACATCTATTTCACCCATTTGCCAATGAATTCCGTTTGTCTTCCAATTATTCTGCCACTCTTCCTGATGACTAATAGAAAGGAAAAGCAAATCGGCTACATCTTTACAATCTTTCGTTACTTTCTTTCCTGGTGCACCTAACCATAAACCTTTTTCGGCACGCGTAAGGGCTACGTATAATATATTCAAATTATCCAACAAAGCTTTTCTTTTCTCGATCACATAATCTTGTTCAAATATGGTTTGCTCCAAATCTTTGCCATATCGGATGGGTAAATATCCATCAACACCAAAATCTTCTATTTTTGCCTTCACCCATAACAAAGGAGATTTTTCATGATCTAAACTCCAATCGCAAAAAGGAATAAGCACAATCGGATATTGCAAACCTTTTGATTTATGAATGGTAACGATGCGAATGGCATTTACCTGATCAGACACCTGAATGCTCAGTTGGGTACTCTGCCACTCCCAGCTTTGCAGAAAGGCTTGTAATGAATTTCTTTCTTTGCCTGTAAAATCTAAAACATGATTAAGAAAAGTTTGAAGATGCAATTGCTCACCTGCTACTTGATACAATTGAAAAGCTCCAATAATTTTTTCCGTTAATTCATACAGAGGTAATCGCCTCCAGGTGGATTTACTTTTGGTAAACGCTGTAGGTAAAAAACTTTCGAATACTTCTGCATTGCTTACTGAAAACGCATCGTGATCAATTTCTTTTTTATTGATTTGCTTCCACGCTAGTAATAGATTAGTTCTGGCTAGTAAATGATCTGGTCTTTGCAAATAAGCTAAACAAGCAGCAATTACTTGAACAGATAAAGCTTGGGCAACCAATAGAGATTCGTTAGAAATGACATCGTACCGATAAGCAGGGTTTTCTTTTGCTTTGGACAATAGAAAATTAGCAATGAGTTGACCATCCTTTTTATTTCTTACCAGTATGGCTATTTCACTTAAAGGGATTTTCTTTTCTTGTAACTGTTCGATATACTTCGTCATGCTTTCCAGCGCGTCTTCCTTCCAATCGCTTTTATTTCCATCCTTAGCAAAAAATTGAACCTGCACTTCTCCTTTTGTATGATGAAACACATGTTGTTTTACATCAGCATAGATATCGCTTACTTCAGTTCCTGAAAAAAATTGATGGGTTATAAAATCAAAAAAAGTATTGTTAAACTGCACAAGCGTTTCTGCGCTCCGGTAATTGGTGTTCAGTTGCTTGATTGCTGTTCTGTATGAACCTGCATCGTGTATTACTTTTTTTTGCAACAACGCTAAATCACCTCCTCGCCAGCGATAAATAGATTGCTTTACATCGCCAACCACAGCGCATGGATAACCTTGGTCTATACTATTTAAAACAAGCGGCTTAAAATTATTCCATTGCAATAAAGAGGTGTCCTGAAACTCATCTATTAAAAAATTCTTATAAAACGAGCCGGCCTTTTCATATATAAAAGGGGTATCGCTTCCGGCAATGATACCATTCAATAGTTTAGGAGAATCGGACAATAACAAAATGTTTTGTTCTTCTTTATACGCTTTTAACTCTTGTATAAAGTATAACAACAAACTAAACGTGTGATATTGTTTGAGCAGAATTTGGCAAGCTGCTACTTTTGGTCCTTCCAGTTGGAAATAGCGAATGATTTCCTCATACGCAGGCATTACGTTATCATCCAACCAATGCTGTATGGATTCATCGGCAGTCCACCCTTTGGAAAGCAAAAATTCTTTTTGCGAACGTGCACCAAAGGTTTGAGTGAGGTTGGCATCATTCTTTATTCGTGAAATTTTTCTAATGAACTGATGCGCACTGCTCTTCCCATATTTAAATGTATGTTGTTGTAAATGTTGCTGTGCGATTTTTTTCTCTATCTCTTTCGCCTGATTTCTAATGTTGCTGAAAAAAAGCTGTGTCGTGCTAAAAACCTTTTCCGAAAGTTTTGTAAAAAAATCTGGTTGATCGGCTGCTGCAAAAACTTCATCTTCAATTAACCTGAATTCTTCTTTAAAAACTTCTGCTGCAAAATTGGCTAACTCTTGTTGAATGTTCCAAGGTTTACCTTCTTCTAATTTACTTTTTGCAAAGGCGATGATGTTTTTGGTGAGCGTTTCTTGTTGACCGATATTGGCAATCATGCGCGCTACTACATCTTCTATTACTCGTGGTGCATCCAATTCCAGAGTAAAATCTCCAGCCAAGCCCGATTCTCGTGTAAAAGAACGAATGATTTTCTGAAAGAAAGTATCAATGGTAGAAATTCCAAAGTTTCCATAGTGATGCAGGATGTGAACTTGTAAAGCCTGGCATCTCTTTCTAAGTTCGTGTTCGTTGATTTGCAATTCTTGCATCATCTCTTCCGCTAAATCATCGAACTTTCCATTTGCATATTTTACGAGATAGGCAACAATTCTACCTTTCATTTCTTGCGTTGCCTTATTTGTAAAGGTTACTGCCAAAATGTGTTTGTAATAATCACCTTGGTTTTGTAGGGCCAACAGCAAATATTCCTTTGCCAAAGTTCTGGTTTTACCCGAACCTGCAGATGAGCGATAAACCGAAAATACTGCTTCCTTCATATCAGCAAGAAAGTTAAGGATTACGACAAACAGTGACGGTAAAAAAGATAGATAGTTTTATCATTATGGTTAAAATTACATATATTGAATAATTGTAGTTGGTCTGATATGGTAAAGTTTAAAAATATTGTTGACGCATTTTGGTATTCTTTTCCTGTTCAGTTATTACTGAATCATTTTAAACGCAATCAGTTTCTAATTCTATTTTGGCTTGTTTTGCTTGCCATGATTACCGGAGCCTTCGGTAAATACATGGGCATTCCCTATTTGTTTTTAGATCCTGAATATTTAAACAAAGTAAACTTCAACAGCTTTTTGTTTGTAGGTATTGCTACTGCCGGTTTTACGATGGCATTTCATGTTACGTGCTACATCAGCGATGGTCATCGATTTTCCTTTGTGGGTACTTTGCCGAAACCTTTTACTAAGTTTTGTTTAAACAATAGTATTCTGCCGCTTACTTTTCTTTCCATATACTTGTACGAGATGATTGTTTTCCAAATTAACAATCAATACACCAGCACACTTCAAGTATTTTGGAACATCAGCGGATTTTTGGTTGGCTTTGTTGCCATGACGGCCGCCTTTCTTTTATACTTTGGCTATACTAATAAAGACATTTTTAAGTATGTCGTTTGCCGCATCGATGAAAAGCTGAAACAAAAAGTACACATGACGCGCGCCAGCGCCATGAAAAAATTAGACATCGCCAGAAAAAAACAAGTGCGTGTCGATAACTACCTTGGTTTTAACTTTCGATTTAAGAAAGTAGAAGAAACTTCTTTCTATGATAAGTCTACCGTTTTACAAGTGTTCGACCAAAATCATTTTAATCTTGTTGTCATTCAATCGCTCATTTTTGTTTTTGTTTTGATACTAGGCATCTTTAAAGATTACGCTGCCTTTCAGCTACCAGTAGGTGCCAGTTTCATGATTTTTCTTACCATACTCATCATGCTAACCGGAGCGTTTGCGTATTGGTTTGGAGGTTGGTCGTTAACAGCGGGTTTAGTCGTTTTCATTTTTATCAATTGGTTAACGGGTGAAAAATTCTTTGATAAAACCTATCAGGCTTTTGGGTTAGATTATAACAAAACTCCTGTTGCATACAATGTAAAAACATTAGCTGCTGTTAACGACAGCCTTTTGCAAGAACAAGACAAAGCCCTCACGTTAAAAGCGTTAAATAATTGGCGCGCGAAATTTCCGGCAAGCAAAAAACCGAAAATGGTTTTCGTTTGTGTATCTGGTGGTGGGAAACGTGCTGCTTTGTGGTCGTTGAATGCTTTGCAACAAGCCGATAGTTTAAGTGGTGGGAAATTATTAGAACAAACCATGTTGATTACCGGAGCATCAGGTGGATTGATAGGCGCTAGTTATTTTAGAGAATTAAAACTAAGAGAGAAGTTAGGCAAGCCTGTACAACCCTATGCCGCACGCCACCGACAAAAAATTTCTACAGATAATCTTAACCCTTTGATCTTTAGTTTACTCGCTAATGATTTATTTGTTGGCTTCAGCAAATTTGAATACGGAGGATTATCCTACACCAAAGACAGAGGATATACTTTCGAAGATCAATTAAATAAGATAACGGAAGAGTTAATGGATAAACCTGTTATCGCTTATCGCCCCTACGAGTTACAAGGTGTTATACCCATGTTAATTCTCACTCCCACTGTTGTTAACGATGGACGAAAAATTTTTATTAGCGCATTACCGGTGTCGTATATGAATGCCGATCGCTTGCAAATGCCCGGCTACGAAAATGCAAAATACAGCGGTGCCGATTTCAGTCATTTGTTTAAAGAACACCAAGGCGATAGTTTACGCTTTCTTTCTGCCTTGCGCATGAGTGCCACTTTTCCATACATCACACCGAATACAACTTTGCCAACTCAGCCGGCTATTGAAATTATGGATGCTGGTATCTCCGATAACTTTGGTTTAACTGATGCTGTTCGCTTTTTATTTGCTTTTAAAGATTGGATCGCAGAGAACACAGATGGTATTGTGATTTTATCCATTCGCGATTCGCCTAAACTGAGCATGGTTAGCGATAAAACCGGACAAACCATTGTCGATAATTTTTCTCAACCCATTAGTTCTGTATATAATAATTTCGAAAACTTTCAGGATATCACCAGCGATAATTTATTGGGGTATGCTACCACTTGGTTCAATGGAAAAATTGAAAGAGTAGATATTCAATACCAGGCTGAAACGTATGTAGATATTTTAAATGAGATGGATAGCATCAGACAAAACAACGCGCGGGCATCCTTAAGCTGGCGGTTAACCGCTCGTGAGAAAGCGGGCGTAACCGAAAACATCCACACACAAGCCAACGAAGCGGCATTACAAAAGTTAAAAGCGTTGTTACAATAGTTTATTTTTAAAATCATTAGAAGTTGATCATCAATCACAAAAAAATCAATAAAATCAATTAGTAGTTCTTGTACAGATTTATCTGATTATTTCAAGGAATTTGTTAATGTACTTTTTGCCTTGATGCAAAAAGTACCAAAAACATCAAGGCCCAAAAATGCTTCCACGCACTTGCCATCGCACACCCCGCTTTTGGGCCGGGCCTACCCTCATTTAAAAATTACTGGTAACAATATTACTTTATATAACATTGCTTATCGTATAATTTGCATTTTATAATAATGAAAATAGAATTGAATCAATTCAAATACATCTTTAAAACAATTAAAATGGTTAAACCATTATATAAAAAAGTAAGCAAGAAGGGAGATTGGTTTGATTATGGTAAATAATTAGTAAAATGCTAATCCGCGTGCTTACCCCTAAACTTTCCCTTACTGCACAAAATCAACCAACAACTTTGTTTAATAATTTTCTTATTAAAAACATCAATACGAAATTAGTTTTCCGTATTGAATAAATCAGCATGCTCGCGAAACGCATTAATTCTATCTTTGGTCTGGTTGGGCATGTGCGGATCGAATTCAGCGTTGAGCGAGTATGCGGAGCCCAGCGGCCCTGGAGCGACAATCGTAAGAATTTTAATTAACAAATCAATCCAATGAATAAAGAAATTCGGGTTTAAGTATCTTTCCGAACTAGCAGAAAATTCTTTACCAAATTCAACATTCTCAACCTTCAAAAAGTAATACGTAAGAAAAAAAACAGTCCACGATTTAAATCGTGGACTGTCATAAAAAGTAAAAGCGTTGTTGCAATAATTTAACTTGGCTTATGCAATACAAAACGATAATAGCTGCGCGAGCCATCCTTCAAGGTGTTGTAAAACCTTGAACCCACTACTCCGGCAAAATCAGAAAAAAGTTTTTGCCAACGCTTGGGTATAAGTTCTTCGATTCGCTTTACTTTATCTGGGTTCTCTGCTTCTATAGATTGAATAACACGCTGGCTAATATCTTCTTCCTTCATTAAAGTCAGTTTAGTTTCTTTCAACAACTTGCGGAAATCATCCATTTTATACTCGCTTCTGAAATCAACCAACAATAAATATCCTCCAGGTTTCAACACACGTTCTACTTCGCTTAGAAAAATATCTACTCTTCCATATGAGTGACACGACTCAACATTGATAACCACATCTTGCGAAGCAGGGGGGAAAGGTAACTTTTCTGCACTACCTTGTATGTATTTTAAGTTGGGTAGCTGATGAATTTTGTTGGCTAAATCCACTGCTGATTGTGCCAAGTCCAAACCAATGTATTGTTTAGGTTGAAAATTTTCAGCCAAGTAACGTGCGCCTCCGCCTCTTCCACTACCTACTTCTAATACTTGCTTATTACTAAGGTCGGCATGCAAGGCCAAGTAATGATACATCTGCAACGGATAAACCTGTTTAGTAAAACTATAGTTTGCATTCAACGCAGGTTCTTCTTGCGTTGGCACATATCCATAGTTCATAAATTGCCAGTCTTGTGCAGGAATGTGTTTTGCCAGAAGTTCGTATGTAATTTTTGCGTTAAAGCGTTTAAACCACGGAAAAGGTTTTAGGAGTTTAATGAGGGCGTTTACCATAGGTAGGTTTTTGCGGCAAGATAGCACGAATAAGAAAGATTACAACTGATTATTATCTTCGCTTTACCCCGCGAACGGCTTCTGCTGTCCAGGGGTCTTCGGGCCAGTGGTGTTTAGGGTAGCGCATGCGTAACTCTTTTCTTACTTCGTGATAGGTGTTCTGCCAAAAACTTTTTAGGTCTTGCGTTACTTGCACAGGCTTGTAACCTGGCGAAAGCAGATGCAACATAACTTTAGTTCTGCCTTTATTCACAACTGGAGTTTCGATTAGGCCAAACATTTCCTGCAACCGCACTTCTAACACAGGCGGGCGACCATCATCAAAATATTGTAATGTAATTTGCGAACCTGTTGGTACTTCAATCTTAGTGGGAGCAAATTCATTAACCTTACTTTGCATGTCAAATGGTAAAAGATTTTGCAACATAACTAATGCATCAAGTCTTTGTAGATCACTTAACTTGTATATATCCGTTAAAAAAGGAAGCAACCAATTTTCTATCTCTTCTAGCAAAAATGTTTCTGTTAATATTGGCCAGTTTTCATCTTTTCTCCAATGATGCAAACTGTTTACACGCGCTATCCACTGCCAAACATGTTCTTGCCATTCTAACATGCGTAAACCTCTTTCTTTTATCAAATCAACCATAACAGTGGCGGTTTTCTCTGCGCTTAGTTGATGCAAAGGTTTACTCGATAACACCAGAGCTCCTACCCGCTTTTCTACTTGTACCGCCACCATTTGCCTTTCCTCATCCCAAAAAATTCTCTCTTCTTCTTTGGCCAGATTAATCAAATCTTTTTCGTTACAAGGTGCAGCTAAAAAAATTCTCCCTTCTTTATTTCCTGCATTCAAGCGGGCAATAACCAAACAACTCTCCCGAATTAAATCATCGTGTTGAGGCAAGGTAGCATACTGGCCGCCCGCTAATTTGTAGCGATTGCCTTGCTTGCTTTCTTGTAAAGCAATTCTTTCCGGAAAAGCTTTAGCCAACAACAACCCAACGTGGTCGTGTAAAAACAAATCATTATCTACTTTAACTTTTAAAATATGTCTCCATTGATCTGCTACTTTTTCTACCCGTTTTAAAACAGAAATTTCTGCCGCAACGCGTTCTCCTTTTCTCCACTTACGCAAAATTTCTATTCGCATGCAAAGATCAACCCCGCTTTCTTTGTTCAGAAAATCTCGATCTTCCAGCACTGCAGCTACATCACAGGCAAGAGCTTTCCACTGTGTTGCGCGCTTATCCTCCTCAAACGCCATAAGCATATTTGCTAAACGCGGATGCGTAGGCAACTGCAACAAGGCCTTGCCTTTAGTAGTAATCTTATTGTTTTCTACCGCACCTAAGGTATGCAACAAACGCTCGGCTATATACCAAGCTTGCTTAGGGGGTGGCGTAATCCAAGTTAACTCATCGGGTTGGTGTATGCCCGCATGCTTTAGTTCTAACACCAATGAACTTAAATCTGCTTCTGTAATTTCCGGCTTGCGTTGTGGCACAAGTGAAAGGTGTTGAGGCCACAACCTGTAGCAAACACCAGGACCCATGCGTGCTGCTCTACCTCTGCGCTGATCGGCTGCATCTTGGGTTATACGAATGTTTTCCAATTTACTAAGCGAGGTGCGCGCATCAAATTTAGAAACACGCGACCAGCCGCTGTCAATCACAATACGGATACCTTCTATCGTTAACGAGGTTTCAGCAATGCTCGTAGCTAATACAATTTTTCGCTGACCCGTTGCATCAGGTAAAATGGCTTCTTCTTGTTTTTCGAAAGGTAAGTCACCAAAGAGTGGTAAAACTTTTGCGGGAATATTTGATTCCTCTAATAATGTAGCTGAACGTTGTATTTCCGCTTGTCCGGGTAAGAAAACCAACACATCGCCTTCGTGTTGCTGCAACACTTGCTTAACCGTTTGTAGAATAGTCGAAGGCAATGGCTCTGTTTCGGCAAAAGGTTTGTAGTGTGTAATTACCGGAAATATCTTTCCTTCGCTTGTTATTACGGGTACATCGCCTAAAACACTTTTCAGTTTTTCGGCATCCAATGTAGCCGACATAATCACCAGTTTTAGATCGGGCCGCATTAACTGTTGTAATTGCAAACACATGGCCAGTGCCACATCCGATGCCATGTTTCTTTCATGAAACTCATCGAACATTACCATGCCCACCTCTTCCAGAAACGGATCGCTCTGCAACATGCGGTTTAAAATTGCTTCCGTAATTACTTCTAATTTGGTTTGCGTACTTACTTTGCTTTCGAAACGCACGCGGTAGCCTATCTCCTCTCCTACCTTTTGGTTTTGTAGTTGTGCCATGCGCTGTGCTACTGTTTTGGCGGCAAGCCTGCGTGGCTCTAGCAATAAAATTTTTTTGTTGTTTAATAAAGGCTGTTGCAACAAGTGTAATGGAAGAATGGTAGATTTACCCGCACCGGGCGTTGCCTGAACAATCAGCGTATTTGCCTTATTCAGATGTTCAACAATAGCGGGTATTAAATCTAAAATCGGATACATGCCAAAACTAGTACAAAAAAAATCAAGAGTTATTTCAATAGCAATATTCAGCATTTTTTACGGAATAGCTGGCCTTAATCATTTCATCAACCCCACATTTTATCTTCCACTCATACCCGATTGGTTGCCCTATCATGATGGCATCAACGTCATCAGCGGACTGATTGAGATCGTTGTCGGTAGTTTAATATGGTATACCCCGTGGCGCAAAACCATCAGCCTTGCTACCATCCTTATGTTAGCAGCGTTTATTCCGGCACATATTCATTTTATTGTTGAAGGAAGTTGCGTGGGTGAGTTGTGTGTGCATCCTGCTATTGGTTGGCTGCGCTTGCTCATCATCCATCCCATACTTATATATTGGGCATGGAGCATAAGAAAATCGTAATCAGAATATTATACTCTGAAATGTTTTAAGATAATACTTTTAGTAAAGTATACTAATTTGCAGGTATGTCCGACCTCCAATCTTTGTTAAGTAAACGTCATGAAAAAGTTATTATCGATGTTCGGTCAGAATCTGAGTTTTTACAGGGCCATTTTCCAGGGTCTCTTAATTTTCCGATACTGAATAATGAAGAAAGAGCCATTGTTGGCACTACCTACAAGAAGCAAGGAAGTAATCAGGCAGTTTTAGAAGGTATCCGATTAACAGGCCCACGCTTACATAAATTGGTAGAACAAGTGCAACAAGCAGTGGGTACACAAGAAGCGCTCGCTTATTGTTGGCGTGGTGGTATGAGATCGAAAAACTTTTGCTGGATTATGCAGCAAGCTGGAGTAAAGGTAACACCAATAACGGGAGGTTATAAGCAATACAGAAGATGGATACACAACCAATTCGAAAGAAAATTTAATTTTACTTTATTAACCGGATATACGGGAAGTGGAAAAACGGAGATACTTACTTTATTAAAACAAAAGAAAGAACAAGCGCTTTGCTTAGAAACTTTTGCACATCATAAAGGTTCTGCTTTTGGTGGTATTAATCAAGCTCTACAACCTACAACTGAACAATTTGAAAATAACATTGGCGAAGCATTGTCTTCATTAGACGAATATCAAAATATTTGGTTAGAAGATGAAGCCATTGGCATTGGCAATGTATTTATTCCTTTACCTATTTGGCAAAACATGCGAGAAAGCAAGTTGATAAAAATAGAAGTAAGCAAGAAAGAAAGAATCAAAAGACTTGTAAAAGAATATGGCATGGCACAACCAGATGCATTGAAAAAAGCCATTAAACAGATTGAAAAAAAACTTGGTGGACAACATGCAAAAGCAGCGATTATGGCGATAGATAACAACAACTTAACTGTTGCTGCTGATATCATTTTAACGTACTATGATAAGTATTATGATAAATCTATAGAAAGCCGAAATTTACACGGAACCATGGAATGGAATTGGCAAGATGTAGCCGCATCTATACAAAAACTATTAAACTTAAAATAATGCAAAACGAAATAGCACTAACCGAATATTCTCACGGAGGAGGATGTGGTTGTAAAATTTCACCATCCATTTTAGAAAAAATTTTAAGTGGCAAAAAATCATCAATATCCTTCCCACAATTGTTAGTAGGTAATGAAACCAATGATGACGCTGCTGTTTGGGATTTACAGAATGGACAAAGTTTAATCAGTACAACAGATTTTTTTCTTCCAATAGTGAACGATGCCTTTACCTTTGGCTCTATTGCCGCAACAAATGCATTAAGCGATGTTTATGCTATGGGTGGAAAACCCTTAATGGCTTTAGCTATTCTTGGTTGGCCGGTAGAAAAACTATCTGCTGAGTTGGCGCAACAAGTTCTTGCAGGAGCTACCAGTGTTTGCGAACGAGCAGGTATACCCATAGCCGGAGGTCATTCTATAGATAGTCAGGAACCGATTTTTGGTTTATCAGTAAATGGTATAGTTGAAACACAAAAAATTAAAAAAAACAATACAGCACAAGAAGGAGATTTACTATATATAACAAAACCTATTGGTACGGGAATCATCACTACTGCTCTTAAGCGAAAAGATTTTGTGCAAGAAGATGTTCAGCAAGCTATAAACTGGATGACACAATTAAATAGTGCCGGAGTCTGGTTAAGCGATTTACCTTATATTCATTCGTTAACTGATGTAACAGGTTTTGCTCTTCTAGGACATACTTTAGAAATGGCTAAGGGAAGCTGTTTATCTGTTAAGCTAGTTTATCCACAGATTCCTTTATTACCTAATTTATCATATTACATACAAAAAATGATTTATCCGGATAACACAATGCGCAATTGGAGTAGTTACCAACATGCCATAAAAGGAATTGGGTCTGAGTCATTTTTAACTCTAAACGACCCGCAAACAAGTGGTGGTTTGTTAATTGCAATTGATAAAAATGAAAAAGCAGCATTTGAAAAGCAATGCTTGTCGCATAACTTGCCAGCAGTTTGCATCGGAGAATTTTTCAAAGAAGATGAAACTACTATTCATATTATAGAAGCACGTTAACATGATTCAGAAAAACAATACATCAGGCTCGATTTGGGGATTACTACCCTTGTTCATATTTATAACTACTTATTTGGCTACCTCTATTCTTTTACAAGATTTTTACAAGATGCCTATTCTTGTAGCTTTCTTGTTTGCAGTATTAATTGGTCTGTTGATGTTTCCTTCAAAATCTTTTCCTGACAAGATTGAAGAATTTGCTAAAGGCGCAGGCGACTCAGGCATTATGTTAATGATTTTAATCTTCTTATTAGCTGGTGCCTTTGCAGAATTAGGAAAAGCTATGGGCGCTGTGCAAGCAACCGTCAATTTTGGTTTGTCTTACACATCGCCAGAATTTTTAATTGCAGGATTATTTGTCACTGCATGTTTTATTTCATTATCTCTAGGAACCTCAGTTGGTACAGTGGTGGCATTGGCTCCTATTGCTGTTGGCTTTAATGAATCAGTGCCAGGAACGTTAGCCTTTTCTTTAGCAGCTATTGTAGGTGGCTCCATGTTTGGAGATAATTTATCGATGATATCGGATACTACCATTGCAGCTACCCGTACACAAGGCGTAGAAATGCGAGATAAGTTTAAAGTAAATATTAAGATTGCTATTATACCGGCCGTCATAACGGTATTGATATACGCCTTTACTTTAAATTTACCTCAAAATGAATCTTTGAATAATATTGGAGATTATTCATTTATAAAAATATTTCCGTACTTGTTTATACTTGTGGCATCATTAACAGGTTTACATGTCATCTGGGTTTTAGTATCCGGGATTACTATTACCTTAATCATCGGCATAGTAACGGATAGTTATACTTTTTGGGAGTCGCTACAAGCTATGAATAAAGGGATGGCCGGTATGTTTGAGTTAAGCATCACGTGCTTGGCAATAGGTGGCATGGTTGGATTGATTAAATTATATGGAGGAATTGATTATTTGTTAAGTCATGTAACGAGATTAATTAAATCTTCTAAAGGTGCAGAATTAGGTATTGCAGCACTTACAGCATCAGTTAACGCTGCCATTGCGAATAATACTATTACAATTTTAATTGTTGGCCCGCTCGCCAAAAATATTGCTGATCAAAATAAAGTAGACCCAAAAAGAAGCGCTAGTATTTTAGATACAATAAGCTGTTTTGTGCAAGGTTTTTTACCCTATGGTGCACAAGTATTAGCAGCCATGGCAGCAGCCAGTATGGCTATCTCACCGTTTGATATTCTAAAACATTTGTATTATCCGTATTTGTTGGGTTCGGCTACTCTTATGTTTATTTTGGCGAAAAGAAAATAGTCAGATTAAAATTTTCTCTTTGGCTTCTCTTGAAAAAGTCTTACTTTCGATTAGAAAAACTTGTTGAGCAGTCAGAATTTAAAAAAATTACTTCAATCCTTATACACTTATTTTAATATAATATTAGTGAAGAGTTTACCATACATAATAACAATAATTGCAATTAGTACAAATCTTGTAATTGCTCAAAAAGCTAATACTGAGATATCAGTGATTAATTTTATCAAAGAGTTAAAAGATAGAAACCAAATCGAAAACAATCCTCTCATACTCCTCAATGGTGATTCTGTGAATATAGATAGCTTAGCAGCAAAGCTGAATTTATTTCCGAATCAAGATGATGCTGTGTTCATGTATTTTGATAAGAATGATGAACAAGCTGTAACGCTATATGGAAATAGAGCAGGAAGGGGAGTAATCATTATTGAAATTGATGAAGAAGATAAAGAAGCAAATAAAAAAAATAAATTCAGTAATGTTTTAATTTTATTAGACAGCAAAGTTATTTCTCATGAGGAATTAGGACAAATAAATGAAGATTCAATTGAGTCAATTGAAGTATTTAAGGATAAAGAAATTGTAAGGTATTATACGAAAGAGGAAAAAGAAGGCGTCATTATTATTACAACTAAAAAGAAAAAGTAGCTTAATAACATTTCGTAATTTTGACTTTTAAACTATTGCTTTAACTTGAAGAATAGTTTAAAAATTATCCTACTAAACTTATTCAAATTTTAAGTATGATGATGGGCGGTGGTTTTTTGCGGCAAATGAATGAAACGATAAAATACAACCGTGATTTGTTGGGCAATAAAATAAAACTTATAGATAAATTAAAGAATAAAAGTAGAAATAGAAATGTTATTTATTCACAAGAAAATGAAGCCTATGTAAAGGAAAGACTTAACCTATCAATAAAAAGAATTGGCAAACAACATTTTTATTATAAATTACTTTCTTGGTTGATCGCTATTCCATTTCTAATTTTTTTAATAGCAGGAATCACTAAGCTAGTTGATAAACCAAAAATTTTTAATACTCAAACAAAAGGTACAATTCTCTTCACAAAAAAAATACAAGTCATATCAAAAGAAACTAAGCTTGAAATATTTTACTTCTCTCATGGTTTAAGAGCTGAAGAAACCTATTATCAAAACGGACTAAAACAATTTGAGTCAACCAGCTACTACGAATCTGGTGAAGTATTTCGAAAAGCCACTTATTTTCAAGACACATTGGTGAGTGAAAATTTCTTCTTCAAAAATGGATCATCAATAGAAAGTATTCCTGAGCTAACACCAAACAAAGTTGTTTCAGTAAGCCTAATTAATAATACAAAAGATACACTTGTCATGTTTAAATGTTTCAATAAAAAAATTATAGAAGCTTCCTATGTAGTGTATGAGATACCAAAATAAAATTCTCACTTTTAAACTGAATTTAAAATTCTTTATAGTAATGCGAAACAAACCCTTATCGACAAACTAATTCTAAGACATACCTAAATACTATGATGAAAACACTTTTGATTGTAATCTATACTTTTGTTTATCATGGTCCACCTCCTAACACAATAAAAATAAATAACCTCTATATTGACAAAACGGAAATTCTGAACATTCATTGGATGGAGTTTCTATACCATGTTGAAAAAGATTCCATTGGAAAAGAGGTTAGTAAATTTTATCCTGCTGAAGAAAATACAATCTATAATAAACCAGAACACCGCTATAAGCCAATTGTTCTAATTACTTATGAACAAGCACAAGCCTATTGCGCTTGGCGTTCAGAAGTAGTAAGCAAAAAATTAGGCAGAAGAATAACTTATCGGTTGCCCACTGAAAAAGAATGGTTAGAAATTGCTCAAGCGATCGAAGATAAAAACAGTAAAAAAGTTGATGCGGAGATTAAAAAAACAAATCACATGAATAAGGAAAAAAAAGGTACAGATTTATTGCTAGATATAAAGGAAAATAAATCTTCAACTTTTCATTTCTTTTCAAATGTATCAGAAATGGTAGCTGAGAAAGGTAAAGCAATGGGTTTAAACAATGAAAATCTATTGCATAGTAATTTAAATCATTTTAAGGTGTTTAGTTATGAAAAACCAAATCAGTTAGTAGGCTTTAGATGTTTAGCTGAGTTTAGGCAATAAATTAAATTAGCAGCAAACCAACTTACTTTCTGCTTTTATTTTAATAAGTTAAAAACAGTGATTAGAAATTAAGAAATCTACCTAAGAACTTGAATCCAGCCTCGAAAGTTTTGACTTCCAATCTTGATGTTATAATAAAACGTTCCCGTATCTACTTCTTCACCATTCCAACCAGAAACTGGATCTGTTGTAAAGTAAATTTTGTTTCCCCACCGATTATAAATTTCAAGTAAAAAATCTTCTTCGCCATTGTAGGTCACATACTGGTTATTTAAAATATAATAAAGATTAAAGATTTCGTTCTTAGTATCTTTATTAGCTGTAATCACATTTGGAATAAAGATACCTTTATATACTATGACTTCTGTTTCGCAACTTGATACACATCCGTTTACATCTTTAACTATTATACCTAAATCGAAAACGCCATCTTCCATATAAGTATGACTAACTGTTTGAGTTAATGTAGTAAGAGTAGTATTATCTCCAAAATCAATAACAAATTCAAAAGGGGAAGAACCATTTATAACATTGAAATTAAAATTTATCGAATTAGTAAAGTAAGATACTGGATCAGGACAAATTATTTCAGGGTTTGGAAATACAGTTACTAATAGCTCTTCTCTTGTGCTTTCTAAACCATTTACGTTTGAAACATAATAACGCTTAGTTTCTGAAAGAATTAGTGTTACAAATGGGTTACCTTCAAACAAAACAGTCCCACCAATTGGCGAATCATACCATCTATAAATGTTACCTCCACTGGCCAAAATTGTTGCACTATTTCCGCTACAGATTTCAACATCAGATACAATAGGTGGTAGAGATAAACAAGGTAGACTATTTTGAAATAATAGATTAATTTCTTGTTGTGTAATTTCTCAATTATAAATACTTAAATCATCAACAGCACCATGGTAAGGTTGTATGAAATTACACCGGACTCCTAAAAAAGCATTGGTGGTAGATCCATAAAAAGCAGGATAACCATTGGTTGCTCCCATACCCACTAATTGCGAATTAATATAAAGTTTTACATGCGTATTATTACGTGTTAAAACCAAATGATACCACTCGTTCAAATTAGGAATAGCTCCTTGTGCTGCTGAAGATGTTAATGTTGGTCCATCATTCCAACTTCCACCTCCCCAACCTAAAAATTCTCCTGCTGAATATAGGTTTCCTAAATTGATTGTACTTTGCCTGCCTGTTACAACATCGCCAACCGATAACACAATGGCAGTAGTTCCTGCTCCTGGAAATGAACTGGCTTTTACCCATATGGAATAACTGTAGTTATTTAATTTTAATGGCTCGGCAGGTAACCTAATAAAACTTGACGTGCTCCCATTAAACTGGTAGGCACTATTAGGGATACCAAAACGATCGCTTACCAACATTGCATTATTTACTGTTCCATGATGCTGATTGTTTGTTCCATCGTTTGCATTTCCACTAAAAGAGTAGCAAGCAATTAGACCACTTGTAAGATTTTGGGCTTTTAGATCTGAACTTATAGTTTGGATTGAATTAATCAATATAAAGAGAATAATGATAATCCGCATGGTTGAACAACGTAATGATTTATAAATATATAAACCAAAATTAGCAATTTATTTGCTAAAACTTAACTTGCCAAAACTAAAAATTAAACTATTCAATCATAAGAAACATTTATAAATTTGATTTAAAGAAAAAACCTTTTTTGAAAGTAGCGCTAGAAATTAATTTTCAACTATGTTAAAAATAAAAACTTCAAAATATGATTCGATTGAAAATAGTTATTACAACTCTTCTCTTTACTTGGTTAATTTGGCCGGTATTTTCACAAGAAGGACAGAAAAACTTTATCGACCAAAATTACATTGAAGTAAGTGGTAAAGCAGAACTGTTTATTGAGCCAAACTTAATTTATATTAAAATTGAATTGAATGAGAAAAACCGTATCCCCATTGATAGCAGAGAAAGTGAAATGATTAAAAAGTTAACAGACTTAGGTATTGATGTTAAAAAGGATTTGGTTGTTAACGATCTCTCAGGAAGTTTCAGATCATATATTTTTACCAAAAACGAAGTGCTATCCAAGAAGAACTATGTTTTAACAGTTCGCAACGGGCAAACAGCCGGCAAAGTTTTTTACGAACTGGATAAGATGGAAGTCACTAATTTTTCTATTGATAAAGTTGATCACACAGATATAGAAAAGTTAAGACGAGAAGTTAAAGTTAATGCTATTAAAGCAGCAAAGGAAAAAGCTGAAGATTTAACTAAAGCTATCAATCAGCAAATTGGTAGAGCAATCTATGTTCAAGAAGTCGAAGGATACAGACCTTATAATCCAAGTAATATTAGCATAAGGGGTGTAAACTCTTATGGTTCACCCGATTCGAAAATAAAAGAATTAGAGTTAGACTTTGAAAAAATAAAAATTGAGTATACAATTTTGTGTAGATTTATCTTAAATTAGATAAGTATTATATCTATGTGCAGCAATATTTAATAAACAACAACCTCGGAAACACTAAGCATTTAAAATGAAAAGGGCCATCTTCATTTTATTTTTTTTATCTTTTTCCTGTGTACCTACTGAGTACAAATATTTTGTTAGAACGTATAACGAACTGCAAAATATTAATTGGGAGAGAAACATATTGAATTATCTTCCACTTTCAGATGATATAGTCTATGAGTCGACTGTGATTAGAAGAACAGTTAGCTTGCTTCAAACACAGAGCTTCTCAAAACTAAAAGTCTATCTTTCACAACAGCAAGAAAAGGACTCAGATTTTTACTTTGCTCAAACGCTTTATCTCATGGCAAAAGCTGATTATAGTAATGCTTGGCTTTCTTTAGAAGCAGTGGATAAAAATAAATACGAACCAATTCAATCACTAATCTCCATCGACCTTACGTATGAACTTAACAAAAAAAGAGGATTTAATGACTATGTAAGAATACTTGATTCCTATCAAACCCTTTTGGATAATTACCCAAATGACAATGCATTAAGAAACATAATTGCACTTCGTACCCGATACATCCGATACAATTAATTCATATGAAAAACCTAGTATTTTACTTTTGCGGCTTACTACTTACCTCGTGCTCATCTTCTACCATTTTATTAAACAGCCTTAATAAAACTAAAGCGCCTTTATATTATTTACATGACACGCCAAAGAAAGACTGCGATAGAACAACAACAATATCAATAAGCGAATTTTCAAATAATCAATTACCAACAACAACAACAGTTGAGAAAATTAACCGGAAAATAATCCCCTTAATTTTTTACAACTACGAAGAAGTTAATTTAGGCGTGAAACTTGGTAAAAGTTCCTTAAATCAAGACTATAATAATTTCTTTAAGTATGCATTGAACACTGAGAGTAAGCGAACTGGATGTTTTTCTTTAACAGATTCAGTTTCCAGTGCTGATTTTTCTCTGCAAATTAAATATGATACTTGCTTTGCCAACTCTAAGTATCAAATGAAATCTACCACAATTTTTATTTTGTTATTTTATGGAACTACTTACGAGGAATCGGGCTCACCAGCTTACTCCAAACTGAGATTTTCAGCTGAGTTAAAAAGAGGTGAAGATGTTATTTTCACAAAAAATTATTTAGCAGACAGAGTACAACCCTTTATCTCAAATAATTACAAAGATATTAATAAGTTAAGATCAGATTTTTTAGTTAACATGGCTGAATCACTTTCCTTAAACACCAAAGATTGTATTGAGTTATTGATTCAGGATATAAATGATAACATAAATAATTAATGATTCGATTGAATGTTAATTAAACTGTATTGATTAATTAAATTCGATTGAATAATTAAATCTTATAATGTTAGATTGAAATTAGATTCTAATAACATTTAGTTCGGTAGTATATGAAGATTCTAGCGTATCCATCATTATCAGATAAAAAGCTTTTCATCCTTAAATTAAATTATTGGTTAGGATTTTTTATCCTGATGCCAAATTTGATTTTTGCACAGCATTTTATTATGCTAAAGAACGGTGAAGTTTTTGAGTTCAGTAGTTTAAAAATCAAAGAAGATGGTGTTAAAATTGTATCAAAAGAAAAGGGTAATTTCAAATTACCTTTTTCTGATATCAGTGGATATTATAATACTCAATTAGGACTTTCTTATTTTCTAAAGAAAGGGATACCGGATGGAGCAACTGAATATGCCTATCAATTTGATAAATTAGTGGTTGAAGGTGAAATCAATCTTTATGAAAGAACTCACTTTTCGAACAACTTAATAGTTCGACAAGGAGGAGCAGGTTCATCAGGCCAATGGATTGAAATCTATCTCGAGAAAAATAATCTTTACCGCGGGTTCGATAAATATGGATTAACTGGGATATCAAACAAAAAAAGGAAAGAAATATTACTTGATTTTATTAAAGATGACGCTCAATTAGTGAATGAAGTTGAGAACAAAGATTTTAAATGTTCCGATTTAAATATCTATAAAATAGTTGGGAAATATAATCTCTCAAAGCTTTCGTCAATAAAAACCGATTCTTCTGAGTCAACTGTATTTTTTTATTTAAAAAGAAACGGTAACTCGGCTGAAGTGATGAAACTATTTGTTAATGGAAAATTTATTGTGGATTTAGAGGAATCAAAAGTTGTGTCCACAAATATCTCTAATCAAAACTTTTCTAAAATATGTATAAACAATTATTGTGGGGTCATTAAAAGCAGTCCATATCATTTTAAGTATTATGGAATAGTAGGTAAAGAAAATGAGATTATAGTATTGCTCACAGATGCAGAAAAGGCAAACCGACAAATGGTGCACTTGCTAAATAAATAAAATCAAGTTAATTTGAATTTACAATTACCAATATTCAAATTGCCTCTGATACATTAACGTGGTATAATTGTGTTCGCTGCAAGCGAACAGAAAAAAAACTCACCGAATTCTATATATGCAACAAAATAAAATCTTAGTAAGAGCAATAGTTGCCGCACCTATAGATAAAGTTTGGGATTACTACACAAAGCCCGAGCGCATTACAAAATGGAATTTTGCTGATCCAAGTTGGCATTGCCCAACGGCTAGTAATGACCTTAAGGTTGGCGGAAAATACATTGCCAGAATGGAAGCAAAAGATGGAAGTTCTGGTTTCGACTTTGAGGTAGTTTATACAGAAGTAATAGCTCAACAAAAACTATCTTATCAATTTGATGGGAGAAATGCCACCATCGATTTTATATCGAAGCAAGATAAGACAGAAGTCATCATCCAATTCGATCCTGAAACTGAAAATTCAATTGAACTGCAAAGAGAAGGTTGGCAAGCTATCCTTAACAACTTTAAAAAATTTACGGAAGAAAACTAATTGAAGTAAGAATTGTATGAATAGAAATTTGCTCTACTCGGTGAGCTTAGCATTGTCCCCGATAAAAAATGGTAAATTATTTTCCTCGAGAGCAAGCCTTAAAATTCTTCCAGACAATGGCTTAACAAAATAAGCGCCAACACAATTAAACTCTTTAGATTTTTCAATGTCGCGGTTATCAATTGAGGAGGTTAACATAAAAAACTTTTTCTGGCTGGTTTCTACACATGCCTTATCCAAAAAATCAAAGCCAGATTCACCAGGCATTGTTATATCAACAAAGACTGTAAGTATATCAAGTTCTTTTTCTAAGATAGAAATACCTTCTGCCACTGATCTTGCTTTCAATATACGCGCATTAGGATAAGTGATCAAGGCAATTTGTTCATTCACAAAAAGCGATAATTCTTCATCATCAATAAATAATAGCGTTGGGCTTTCGCTTTGCATAGGTAGGTAAAAACTTGAGAAGGCAGGTAAACCTTAGTTTCTAATTTTAAAGATAAGATAAAATCATAAATTACCAGAACTTTCGTTTTGGCTGTAGGTTATATAAATATGGGCAAGCTGTTTGTCTTTGGGATTTACTTTTTAATACTCTCTCCGGTATATGCACAACCACTGCGCGTTCTGGGCATCGTTAAAGACGAAACTGGTATGCCATTAGAGGGTGCACATGTCCAAATTTTACCGGAAGAATTGGTTGCCATTACTAGTGGAAACGGGAACTTTACTTTTCAAACCAAAGAAGGTAAAAAAACCTTTATGATCACTTACACGGGTTACAGAACACTTCGCGAAACTGTTGTTGTAAAACAAGACACAATACTTAATTTCTTTCTCGAATCAAAATTTGAACAGCTTAACGAAATTGTAATTTCCGGTACGCGTAATTTACAATCTGATCAACTTGAGAATACGCGTTCGTCTACACTAACGCTAAGTACAAAAGAAATAAATTCCATTCCTGTACTTGGTGGCGAAGCTGATCCAATAAAAACTTTGCAATTATTGCCGGGTGTTTCAAAAGGTGTAGAAGGAACAACCGATTTATTTGTGCGTGGTGGTGCAGCCGATCAAAATTTGATTTTACTGGATGGTGCACCTGTTTATAATACAGGCCACTTGTTTGGCTTTCTTTCCGTTTTCAATGCAGATATTTTGCAAGATGTTACAGCTATTAATGGTGCATTTCCTGCAGATGTTGGTGGTAGATTGTCTTCCATCATGCAAATCAATACACGCTCTACATTTACAGATAAAACAAAAGTTCAAGCCAATGTAGGGCTATTGGCTTCGCGTATCATGGTGCAACAACCTATACTTAAAAATAAACTCAGTTTTTGGGTTGCTGGTCGTAGAACATATATCGATAAAGTTGTTTCAGCTTTAGGCGAGTCATTACCCTATTACTTTTATGATGTGAATGCTAAGTTATTATTTAAACCAACTGAAAAAGACCAAATTGAAATCGGTCATTACAGTGGCGAAGATGTATTAAATTTTGTGAGAGAAGCCAGAGACACTTCTAGTAACTTTCGCTTTACAAGTGATTTTACCATCGCTAACAGCACACAAACATTTAATTGGAAAAGAAATTGGAACGCTACAACTAACTCAACGCTTAACGTTTACCGCACCCGATTCAATTATGCCATACGAAACCAGTTCGAAGATAGTAGGTTATTTACAGACTCAGATATTACTGACTGGGGAGCAAAGTTTAACGTAAGCAAAACCATCAGTCAAGAATTAACTTATAACATGGGTTGGGAGTTGGCGCATCATCAAGTTAGTCCGAACGTGATTAGCACATCAGGTGAAATTTCTCAATTACTAGAAAGTTCCTCTACACGAGGACAAAATAGTTTAGAGAATAGTTTGTTTTTTCAGGCTGATGGAAGCTGGAAAAAAAAATGGAAATGGAGTGCTGGTTTTAGATTATCATCTGCTTATGTTGAAAATACTTTATATGTTAATCCAGAACCACGCCTAGCTATAAAATATGAATTGAATAAAACTTCTGCTCTTAAAGCAAGCTACTCGCGCATGTCGCAATATCTGCACAGAGTATCGAGTGCTGCAGTAGCTTTTCCTACTGACATTTGGTATCCTGTTACAGCCAATGTAAAACCGCAAACGGCTAATCAAATAACGTTAGCCTATATTAAAAAAATATCCAAGCAAAACATTTATATCAGTACAGAAGCTTATTATAAATCAATGAACCAATTGATAGGTTATAAAGAAGGAACTAATCTATTTTTAAATACAGATTTCGAGCAACAGTTGATTCAAGGCGAGGGAGATTCATATGGATTAGAAGTATTGATTAAAAAAGAAAGTGGCAAACTAACAGGTTGGATTGCTTATACTTTATCAAAATCTACCAGACAGTTTGAAGCGTTAAATAATGGCGAGCCTTTCTTAGCTCGGTATGATAGAAGACATAATGGTTCAATCGTTTTGAATTATTCATTAATGAAAAGATTAGCGTTAAGCAGTGTGTTTGAATTTATTTCAGGTTCTAGATTTACTCCTGTTATTGGGCAGTATGCTGTGCCTGCACCAAATTTGGGTGGAGTTCAATTAATTCCAGTTTATGCTGATGTAAACTCAGTTAAACTGGCCGACACACATCGCTTAGATATCGGTTTAAAAATATTTTCAAAAGCAAAAAGAAAATATAAATCTGAATGGTTTATAGGTGTCTATAATGTTTACAACCGTGCAACACCCATTGGTATCAATATAGAACCGAACGAAAATGGTTCTTATCGATACGAACAACCGGGCTTATTTGGAACAATACCTTTCATTAGCTATGGCATCAGTTTTTAATTATAAAACATTATCGATCTACGTACCGCTAATCACTTTATGTAGCGTTTTGTTCTGGTCATGCATTCCAGAACCTTTACCGGTTAAAGGCATCCCTACATTAGAGCCCAAGATTGTTGTATCATCACAATTTATTCCGGATGAAGGCTTAGTTGTTTTTGTAAGCAGAAGTTTAGGTGCCTTAGATGCAGGAGAAAATTCCGAACCTGAAGAACTCATACAACAATTAGCAATAACAGATGCCACCGTTGTATTTATCAACGGTAGTGAAAGAGACACTTTGATTAGTTTGGGAAATGGATTCTATGGAGGAATAGATTTGAATACTGAAGATAATGTTGTTTACGAACTAATTGTAAGCAATCCTGAGTTTGGGGAAGTAAATGCATTTACGAAACAATTATCCTTTATCAATTTTGATGATATAGAAGCTGATATCATTTTTAATGAATTCGACTCTCTGGCAAGAATTACCTACACCATGAATGATCCGGAGGAAGAAAATTTTTATATGATCAATGTGCAGCGATATTCCAGTACACAAGAGTTAACATCATTACTTAACCCGAGAATTTTCACTAAACTGTTTGATGATACAAAATTTAATGGTCAAACATATAGTGAAACATTCAACGTTTTGTTCCAGGAATTTTTACCTGGCGATTCTATTGCAGTATCCCTAACTAATATCAGCGAACCTTATTATCAATATTTAAAATTAAGAAATGATAGTCGTTTTGGTTTTTCAGAATTTGCTAGCGAACCTATCAACTTTCCTACTAATGTAAAAGGTGGCTTAGGTTGGTTTAATTTACATACACCGGATATCCGATTGTTTGAATTAACCGATGCATCCCCACAAGAAAACTGAATCTTTCATTAAAGTTGAACCAATATAATTTTAAGTAACATCAATAAAGAATAGTAGCATTTCTTGCTTTCAACTCTTGTATAAACTTTTCCTTTTCTCTTGGTGATACTAGAATGCTACCATCTTTATATTTGATTTCTATTCTGTCGAAAGACAAGGCAGGAGAACTTAATATATTATTACTCTCTTTAATACTTGTAATATCCTGAATTGAAATTTTCTTATTAATTAAAAAGCTGGATTTAACAATCAAAAAATGATCACTCGTGATTACATAATAAGTAGTTACAAAAACATGAATAATAAAAGCAGATGTTAATGCAATGATAATAATGCCAATAACAGATTGTAGATAAATCATCCAAACTAAGTTGGTAACTAATACACCAAAAATGAAAAGCAATAACTTATTATCTATTTTTGATTGATACTTCATGATTATAGGCATATTTTTTATCATATTAAAGATAATTCATTTAAAGCAATATGCTGGACGTTTATTGATATAATTCCTTGAAAAGAAAAGGTAGGTTTGAAATTTAAATTCTAATTTCTACTATGATTTCTTGGCTGCCTGAAGGTTGGAAACTAGACAGTGAATCTGATTTATTGAAATGGGGTGCTCCTTTATCAACAATAGAAAAAATAGCTAACCCAACAATTCACATAAAAACAAGTTGGACAAAAGTTAAAGGTTTGTATAAACGTATGAAATCAAAAAAAATTATTTGGCAGAACGTAGAGATAAAAGAAATACCATCAATCCATACGTGTTATGTAGATTATGATGATTTTAATTCTGGTGAAAATTTATTCTTTTCGCTAAAAGGTTATTTCAAGAATTTTGAATCATTAGTAGATACATTGAAGGTTAATTTCGGCATTCCTAAAATTGAAACAGAACAATTTAATGATAGGGGACACATTAGTTATTATAAAGTCTTGAATTGGAAAGGTCCCAAATTACTTAATTGGGAAAAAAATATTTACATCAGAACAATTGATTATTCATCTGAGTTAAATCACAATCAGGAAATTTTAGCCAAGAATTTGTCTGGAGAGTTTATAATAACATGCGTTTAGTTTTCCGACAAATTATTTTCATCATTTTTCGTATTAACAAACTATTTACAATAATTATCTAAAGAAAACCTAGCCTTCGCATCGCCTAACTCCACCGCTTTTCTCCAATCATTGCAAGCTTTTGTTTTCTCTTCCATTTGGTAATAAAAATTACCTCTTTGTTTATAATATCCTGCTTCCTTCGGTTTGATGCGAATAGCTTCATCTAAATCTGAAATACCTGCGCCCACATCTTCCATGTTCGATTTACAGTTTGCTCTGTTGTAGTACGCAATGTCATCGTCTGGATTTAGTTGTATTACTTTG
Organism: Cyclobacteriaceae bacterium; assembly: GCA_027533395.1. Lineage (GTDB taxonomy): Bacteria > Bacteroidota > Bacteroidia > Cytophagales > Cyclobacteriaceae > Chryseotalea. The sequence goes on along the minus strand of JAPZUF010000001.1, from coordinate 49,242 downwards.
TTATAATCTAACACTGCGCCTTCGTAATCCTCTATTTCTTCTTTTATCAATGCACGGTTAAAATATAAATTCACATTTTTGGAATCGAGGTTAATCGCGCTTCCTAAATCAATAATAGCAGCTTTGGTGTCGTCTAACTCTAAATAAGCTTTAGCCTTTTCAGTAAATAATTCCACAGTATTTTCACCTGCCTTTTTGGCTTCATCAAAATCAACAATGGCTTCTTTAAATAAACCTTGTTCCATGTGGGTTCTGCCTCTTCTAAAAAGTGTTGTTTTATCTTTAATGCCTGCAGCCACTAGTTTATCCAAATAATCTTGAGCGGCTACATAATTTTTTGCTTGAAAATAAGCATCCGCCAAAGCCTTTTGTATTTCTACATCAGGCTTCTCCGCTAACTTTTCTACCATGCGATAATCTTTGGCGGCATCAGCAAATTCGTTTAGTTTCATTTGTGCTTCACCTCGGTTATAAAAGGCTTTTACATATTGTGCGTTGATGGCAATAGCACTGGTGTAATCTTTAATGGCTTCTGCATATTTTTGTTGCTCGTAATACGTTTTGCCTCTGTTGTTAAACAACACCGCATCTTTTAAACCTAATGTTATCGCCTGTGTGTAATCTGCTTGGGCTGCATCCGTTTTCTTTTGCAAAAAGTAAGCATCGCCTCTGTGAAAATATGCTATAGCCAACTTATTATCTTTTTCTATTGCGCTGGTAAAATCTTGTTGGGCTTCTTCATAACGCTTAGCTTCAAGTTTGCAGAAACCGCGCATATCGAATGCGTTTGCCTCCTGAATACCGTTAGCAATGGCTTTATCTAGGTCTGGCAACGCTGCGCTATACTCTTTTAGATTAAATTTTGTCGAACCACTTTTATAATAGGTTTCTCCGGACTTATCTCCTTTTTCGATTGCTTTGGTAAAATCAGGTAACGCTTTATCAAATGCTTTTTGTTCGAATAAACAATTTCCTCTGGCTGCATAAACCTGTGCATCAGCATTGCCTACATCTATGGCTTTAGTGAGTGGTTCTATTGCGCCTTTAAAATCTTTCAATTTAAATTTCGATAAACCTAAAATCGTGAACTCTTCTAAACCACTTTGTCCACGACTTACCACAATGGCCATGTCATTAGCAGCCTGTTGGAAATTCGATAAACTATAATTAGCCAGAGCTCTGTTTTTGTATGCTTGGGAATAATCGTTTCTCAAGGAGATGGATCTATCAAAATCACTGATGGATTCCTTAGCCAAACCTGCATTTAGTTTGGCTTTGCCACGGTTGTTATAAATGATTTCATCGTTGGCGCCATTCACAATGGCTTTATCGTACGCTTCAATCGCTCCGTTAAAATTATCTTTCTTGAATCGGGCATTACCTCCGGCAAAAAGAATTTCTTTATTGGTTGAGTTTAATGTAATGGATTTTTCTAATGCAGTAAAAGCCTCATTTTCCCTTTTCAAATTCGTATAAGATAAAGCCAACATTTCCCATGCTGATAAATCGTCAGATTTAGTGACAAGGTATTTTTCTAAATCAACAACTGCATTCGTAAAATCTTTCGAATTAAAATTTGCCTTTCCTCTTTTTTCTTGGATAACTATTGCGTTGGCTCCGACTTTTTCCGCTTGGGTTAATGCTTCGCTAGCTGTTTTCCATTCTTTGGCATCAAAGCGCATTAAACCAACATATAACCAAACGTTATCCAGTATCTGATTAGCAGTTACGGCTTTTTCAAGTGCAGGTTTTGCCAATTCCTTTTTATTCAAATTATAGTAGGCTAGACCTAACATAGCTTGTAAGTTAGAAGCATCAGGTTCTGCTGTTTTGGCTTTTTCTAAATCAGTAACTGTTGCTAGCCAATCTTGCAATTCAAATTGTAAAGTGCCGCGATTGACCAAAGCTTTGGTGTAATCAGGTTTTAAATTGATGGCAGTGTTATAGTCTGCTAAAGCTTGTGTTTTTTGTCCTGCCATTACTTTCGCCTTTCCTCGATTGTTGAAAAGAACAGCGTCTTTTGTTTCTGGCGTAATGGCTTGGTTGTAATAACCAATGGCTTTTTCGTATTGCTTTTGTTGAAAGGCCGCATCGCCAACAATCTTAAATGCTTCTGTATTTTTGATCCCACCGGCAATGGCCTTTTCCAAATCTGCAATGGCTTTATCACTGCTTTGGGTTGAAGCCAAAGACAAACCTCTGATTAAGTATAACTCAGCGTTAGTATTATCGCTCTGTAAAGCTCGACTGGAAGATTCAATCGCGGCAGCTAATTCTTTATTTTGAAACTGACTTACTGCCAATGGAGACCAAACTTCTGCACTGCTATTGCCTAAAGAAACTGCGGCTTGTAAGGCTTTACTAGTTTCAGCATAATTTTTTTGCTGATACAACGCCAAACCTAACATGGTAAACAATTCTTTCGATTTAATTCCTTTTGCTACTACTTTATTCAAGGTTTCACTTGCCTTTGTATAATTTTTTGTTTCATAATAAGCAGTACCCAGGTTTTGTAAAATTTCTGTATCCGTTCTGCCTGCTTGTAATACTTTCTCAAAGTCGGGAATGGCCTGTGTGTAATTTTTTAATTCGAAGTAAGCGTTAGCTCTGTTTTCGATGGCTTTCTCATAATCAGGTTTTAAAATGATGGCTTTATCGAAATCGGCAATGGCTTGTTGCGTATTTTTTAAATTCACCAATGCCTTTCCCTTGTTGTTAAAAACAATGGCATCGGTAGCTTGTAGTGCAATAGCTTGTTGATATCTTTCAACGGCTTTGGCATAATCAGCTTTTAAAAATTGTAAGTCTCCGGTTTGTTTAAAAATTTCGTATTGCTTGATGTTGGCTGCGATTGCTTTTTCTAAATCAGGTAAAGCCAAATCATTATTCTTGATTTGAACGTAAGCAAGTCCACGCATGGCATATAATTCACCGTTATTTATGCCAGCATTGGCGGCACGACTTAAAGCCTCGACAGTACCGGCATAATTTTTCGTTTCGTATAAACATTTGCCTTGTAAATAGAAAACATCTCCCTTTGTTTCGCCTAAGCTGATGGCTGCTGATAAAGATTTCACCGCCTCATCACATTGATTTAAACCCGCCTGACTTACACCCAACATGGTAAATACTTCTCTCTCCTTTACACCTTTACCAACTACTTTGGTAAGATTGCTTATCGCGTTAGCATAATTTTTTACTTCGAAATAAGCTTTGCCATTTTTTTGCAAAATTTCTGTGTCGGTTCTACCATTCTTCAACAAAACTTCAAAATCTGCTGAAGCTTCTTTCCACTGTTGTAAATCGAAATGAGCGTTTCCTCTGTTTTCGATGGCTTTCTCGTAGTCGGCTTTGAATGCAATAGCCTGGTTAAAATCTGTAATTGCGCCTTGTACATCTTTTAAACTATATTTTGCCTTACCTCGGTTGTTAAAAAGTAGTGCATCTCCTTTTCCAATTTTTACTGCTTGGTCGTAAGCGTTAATAGCATCTTTATAGCTTTCTAATTTAAATTTTGCATTTCCTAATGTAACATACGATTCGTATTGGAGCGAACCCATTGTTGCTGCTTTGTCTAAGTCTGCTGCAGCTCCGGTTGCATCATTCAGTTGGTAGCGGGTATTGCCACGGTATTCGTATAACTCAGCGTTATTGATTCTGTTTTTTACGGCTTCGTCAAAATCGGCTTTGGCCTTATCGTATTCTTTGGTTGAATAGTAGCTAACCCCTCTTTTTAAGAACACTTCCTTATTTCCAAAACCAGAATTGATGAGTTGAGTAAAAATGGTAATGGCTTCATTGTGTTTATTGCTGCCTGCCTTTTCTAACCCGGTTTGATACTGAACTTGAAAAAGGGAATCTTGCTTTTGTGCGAAGCCAAACAAACTGGAAAGAAAACAGATTAAAAAGAGGATTCTCATACCCAAAAATTTATCAGGCTAAATTACCAAAATGATGCCCAACATGATAGACAGATTCGACAGAATCAAAGGAATAATCTTACAGAATGATAAAAAAATCAGGATTTAGCGGTATTTCCTGCGGCTTGCATGGTTTCTAAAGTAGGCGAAGGCTTGCCTCCTCGTGGTTCGATGGTAATAGCAAAGGTGCTGATGTTGCCCGGCAAAGGCTTCATTTTAAGCAAGGCATCCTTAGAAAAATCAAAAACTCCGGCATCTACAGGTTGGCCATCAATAATGGCCCATAACTGAAATTGCTGATCTTGCGCTATGGCTTGTAGATTTTGTAACTGTAAATAGATTTCTTCTTTTTCTTTATTCCAAAATACAGAAGCCTGCGCATCGGGAGCGTTCGGTGTGCCCGTTAAAATAATACGTTCAGTGTTGGGGTTATACAAAACAGATAAATCATTTTCCAATTGATCAATTTTCTGATTAACGATGGTATAATCTTGTGCGAGTTGTTGGTTCTGAGCGATTAGTTTGGCTAAACTTTTCTCCGAGCCTTGCCATTTAAAATAAAAATAAACAGACAGTAACGAAGAGATCAATGCAATAGAAATAGATGCTGCTACTGCCCAAAAATAAGGTTGAGCAGATTTTATAGTTGACTTCGCTTGAATGCTTCTTTTTGTTTGGTCAAGGATTGCATTTTTAACAGATTCGTCCGGTTGAATGGCTACTTGTTGTAAAAACCAAATTTGTGTTTCTTCTATCTTAGCTAATTCTTCTTGTAAGATTGGATATAGAACCAACATACGCTCTACTTCTTCGCGTTCAGCAGCATTAAGCAAACCGCTGGCGTAAGCTTCCAAAATTCCTGACGATATGTATGCTTCTATATTCAAATTTTATGTGCTATTGATTGAAGGGTTAGCATGGCCATGCGCAACCTGGTTTTAACAGTGCCCAGCGGAATATTTTTTTCTTCTGACAGTTCAGATTGGGTATAGCCTTTAAAATATAAATATTCTATTATCACTTGCTGTTCGGGTGGTAATTGTTGTAAAACGTTTTGCAAGCCAATGCCATCGTTAAACTGGCTAACAATTTCATTGCTTTCAACTATACTTACGAAATCCGATATGTCTTTGGTTTTCCTTTGTTTGGTAATTTCAGCAGAAAGTATTTTATCAATGGCTGCGTTTCGCGCAATATTCAGCATCCATGTAAAAAGTTTTCCTTTTTGAGAATCGTAAGATGCAATGCGGGTCCAGATTTTTAAGAAAACATCTTGCATTGTTTCCTCAGCTGCATTTTTATCATTCACAATTCTGAAAATAACACCAAACAAGGCAGCGCTGTAATGATCGTAGAGATAAGCTAAAGCTTGCTGATCGCCATTTTGCAATCTCGCAACGAGCTCTGTTTCCGATATGGTTGATGGTAAATTGATGTTGTTAAGAAACGAAATTTGAATAGCATACGCAAATGAAATATTGTTAGGCGTAGTTTAGATTTATAATTGGAAATAAAATCTATTTGGATCATTAATCTAACTTTTTCTAATTAAAAGGTATTATATTTAATAAGGGCTTACTAAATCACTCATTGAGCAAACTACTATTTATTAAAATCTTATTTACATGAAAAAGTTAGTCTATATTTTATTGATATCTTTTGGATGTACGCCAAGCGAGCAGCAAAACATCCTGTTTAACGCTAAAGAAATTGACGCGAATGAGTGGGAAACTTACGAGGGAAGATGGATGACAGAAATTGGTATTTTAGAAATAGAGTTAACACTTAATACTAGTACCAATAATGTGGATACGAAGTATCAACTTTTGGAAAAGTTATTATCAAATCAAAAAGCTACTAGCACAATGAGTAACGGTAGGTTTATTTTTTTTAAAGACGTATCAAATAATGAAATAGGATTGTGTTTACAAAACTTAACAATAAATTCTACGGGTGGACACTTCAGAGTAAAAAAAGAAAGTCATTTAGCGCTGGCAGAGGAAATGTATTTTATTTCTCGAGGTCCAGATGAATTGATACCAACTGATGAAAACTTTAAACCTATAACTACAGATAGAAAATATTCTTTGCATAAAAGAAAGGGCTATTTTACTATTGAAGGATACATAAGTTTTGATTCAACCCAAAACTTTTTCTTTGAACGAAACACAATGCAACGTTGGTCTGTTGCAGATTTAGGTGAAATAGATAGTGTTAAGCTTTTTTATAAAAATAAAATCTTAAATCCTCATGAAAGCTTATACCTTAAAGCTTTAGCTTATGTCGTAACTGATACTACAACTACAAACAAGCAATCTTTAGTGATTAAAAGTATAAAGGCGATTGGAGAAGAATAGTTGACGAATTGTATGAACTCAAGTTTCATTTAAACAATCATTTTTTTAAATGATTTTTGTTTCATACAATATTGATGTTAACAAAAAAATAGAATGACTTAAACATCCATTTAGCTACTCTCAAAGTTGAGAATTAAGCCAACTTCCCCTGCAATCCACCTGAATGTAACATCAAAATTTTTGTGCCTGCCTTAAAATATTTTTTCTTAATTAAGCTGTCAAGGGCATACAAAACTTTGGCAGTATAAACATGTTCTAAAGGCAACTGCTTTGCATCCCAATATGCTATGAAATCAAGTAAAATTTGATTGTATTTAGCATATCCGCCAAAATGATAATCATTTAATACTTCTATGTTATTCAAAGGTTCTTTAATCAGAGATGATATTTCATCTATTAGGAAGTTACCTTTTAATGCACTCACTACTTTTACTTTTTTATCAGGCATGGCCAAGGCAAGTCCTGTTGCTGTGCCTCCAGTGCCTCCTGCTACAAACAACACATCAAATTCTATTTCTGCTTGTAGCTTGATTCCAAACTCTTCTGTTCCTTGAATCGCAAAAGCATTAGTACCTCCTTCAGGAATGATAAAAATGTTTCCGAAATTTTCTTTTAACGATGTGTGAAATTGATTTTCATTTTTATTTCGATAGTCTTCGCGCGATACAAAATGTAATTCCATGCCTTGCGAAGCAGCAAATAGCAAAGTTGGATTGTCAACTTCCTTCAACTCATCTCCACGAATGATGCCAATACTTTTTAAATTAACTTCTTTAGCTGCGGCAGCGGTGGCGTAAATATGGTTGGAGTAAGCTCCGCCAAAAGTTAGTAAGGTGTCATAACCTAGTTCTATAGCTTGCTCGAGATTGTATTTTAATTTCCACCATTTGTTGCCACTAACGAAGGGATGGTTGAGGTCTTCTCGCTTTACTAAAACATTTACACCAGCGTTATTCCATTCCTCCTCTTCTATAACCTGTACGGGCGTTGGCCGGTAAGTAAGCATTTCAAATTTTACTTACAATGTTTCTTCATTTCTGCTTTGGCTTCGGGAGAGCCAAGTTCATCCGCTTTTTTAAAATCTAAGCAAGCATCGTATTTATTTCCAATAAGAATTTTAACCAAGGCTCGCTGATAATACGTTTCAGGATCAGTAGGATATAATTCGATTGAAGAAGTGTAATCTTCTAACGCTTCTTGATAATTTTGCTTTTCTGTATAACTCAAGGCGCGGTTATCGTAATACATGGGGTTGGTTGGGTCGAGTTCGATGGCTTTGGTATAATCTGCAATAGCACCATCGTTATCTTCTAAATTGAATTTCACTACACCTCTTAAGTTGAGTAATTCCGGATCTTCTGCATCCAATTCAATGGCTTTATTAAAATCTTCTAACGCACCTTTGTAATCTTCCTTCGCACTTTTGGCAAGGGCACGGTTTTCAAAGACCAAAGCATTTTTAGCATCCAAAGTAATCGCTTGGTTATAGTCGGCCAATGCTTTATCAAGTTCGTTTATGTTATAATAAGCAACCCCTCTGAAGTTATACAAGTTGGCATCTGTTTTATCGAGTTCGATGGCTTTGTTGTAATCATCGATAGCGCTAACAAATTCACCAAGCTCTGCTTTCACCACGCCACGGTTATAATATTTATCAGCATCAGGCGGACCAATTTCTAAGGCTTTAGAAAAATCGAAACAAGCACCTTGCAAATCTTCAATGTTGTATTTTGCTAAGCCACGGTTAGTGTAAGCAAGCGAAGCTTTTGGTGCAAACTTTATGGCTTTATCAAAATCTAGGATAGCGCCATCGTCATCACCTAATAAAGACTTGGCTTCGCCTCGCGTATTTAAGGCATCTACAAAAGTCGAATCAATTTCGAGAGCCAGCGTTGCATCGGTAATGGCACCGTATAAATCTTCTAAACCCATTTTGGCTTCGGCACGTAATTGCAAAGCAATTTTATTCTTACTGTCTTTTTGTAATAGATTGCTTAATTCTGCCTTAGCGGTTTTGTAATCGCCATTGTTAAGTTTCTTTTTGATGCTTTCTACATCCTGACTTACTACAACTTGAAAAAGAAAAACAAACGATACAAAAAGGAATAAATGCTTCATCTTAAAAAATTTTTACTAAGGTAATAAATTTGATTGCTTGTTTCATGCTTGTCTGAACCTGTTTTAATTTTTATGCGTTTTCAACTGAGCATTTTATACCTTCGCACCGCAATGAAAATCAGCAAACATTATCTGGCCGCTATTTTGGCTTTTACCATGTGGGGATTTTTCTCTATTCCTTTAAAAGCTTTGGCTGGCTATTTACCGGGTTCTATTCTATACTATCGCATTGTATTTTCAGTATTGATTTTATTTCTCTTGCTGATTGCCTTTCGCAGAAAATCTATTAATGAAAGTTACCAACATTTCAATCTTCAAACTTCTGGTAAAAAAGGGTTGTTGGTTGTTTTAACCTTGGCGGGTGGTGCTTTGCTTACCATTAACTGGCTCACATTTATTCATATTGTTAATCACATTAATGTAAAGACAGCTGCTTTTTCTTATTTGGTTTGTCCGGTGCTAACGGCTTTGTTGGGGGTGTGGTTGTTAAAAGAAAGTTTAACAGGCTTACAATGGTTTGCCGTTTTACTTTGCGTAATAAGTTGTTTACTCATTGGTTTAAACAGTTGGGTAGAGCTTGGTTTTAGTTTTTTAACTGCTCTTACCTATGCTTTGTATTTAATTTCCCAACGTAAGAATCAAGGTTTTGATCGCTTATTGGTGTTGGGTATTCAAATTCTTTTTGCTTTGTTAGTGTTAACCATTGTACCAACAGGTATTGTGGTTGATTCCCCAACCTCTATTTCGTTTTATTTACTGACAGCGTTAATCGCAGTTTTCTTTACTGTCATACCGCTTTTCTTAAATTTATATGCGCTCAATCAGGTTAACGCTGCTACTATAGGTTTGTTGATGTATATCAATCCTTTGTTGAATTTTGCCTTAGCTGTGTTTTGGTTTAAAGAAAGTGTAAGCATCATGCAGGCCCTTGGTTACACGTTAGTATTTATTGCTTTGGTTGTTTTTAATCTAAAATGGATTTTAAAAAAATCATATCAATTAAACTGATAACTCAACCCAACTCTTAACGAATATACATTAGGTAAAAGTCTGTGATTAGCCTTTTGTTCTTCCTTAGACGGACCACTTACAGCTGGGTCATCTGTTTTAAATTCTTCTACACGCAAGGTGTAAATTGAAATTGGGATATTAACATTCAACCTCACGCGATCGGATAAGTGAAACTTAATATGGGGTGCAAGTGCAAGTGTAAAACCAAAATTGGTAAACTGTACTTTATAGAGAAAGTTGATTTGTGGCTCGTTAGTAATCTTATAATAAAATGGATTAACACTTAACCCTGTGTGAAAGGTGATATTTCCATTTTTACGAGAGATGCGTTCAATAACTTCGTAACGCACAGCATATGCATCAACATTTACTTTATAATCCGGATTATCTGTAAAGCTGTGGCGAAAAGGAAATTTTGTTTCGTCAGCCGATTTATTGCTTTCAGGAAGAAATACTTCTAACTCATGTGTAAATTTTCTATCGGCATGGTATTGTATGGCAAAAGAAAAACGATTAGCCTGAAAAACACTTTCGTTTCTTTCTCCATTTGCACTTATAAATTTTTTAGTAAACAAATCGGTATTGTGATAAACCTTTATCGACCACGTATCTTCTTTTTGAGCAAATGTTGGAGAGAAAATCAGGAAGAAAAAAAACAGGGAGTAGAGTTGTTTCATGTTATTTCAGTAGAAAGGTAAAGGGTAGGTAAAGTCTTTTTTGCCAGGCGCGCTCTGAATGATCTTCGCCCGGAAAGGCTTTAGTCATCCATAATTTCTTATTGTATCCTTTGCGTGTTAAAATTTCGTCAACTTGTTTTTGCAAGCCCGGATATAAAGCATCCAAGGTTGCTGTACCATAATCGAAATAAAATTTATTCTTAGCAGGCTTCGGTAATTTTTCATTCAAATAAGAAAAGAAAACTGCAGGAATCGGATTTTTATCTAAAGTAAATACACCGGGCCAATGAGTAGATAAACAAGCTGCACCGCCAAATACGTTCGGATATTCGCAAACAGCATACATCGAAATTAATCCACCCATGCTGGAACCTGCAATAAATGTATGTTTAGCATCTGGATAAGTAGAATAATTTTTATCGATAAAGGGTTTAAGTTCTTCAACTAAAAATTTTAAATAATTATCAGATTGCACTTGTGCTGCAAACAATCCAGCTCCATTATTTCTAAAGGTTTGGTACAAAGAATCTTGCTGATGTTTCGGCAGTTTCTCGAAGGCTTTCTGTGGAAAATATTCGCTGTGGCGTATGGCTCCGCCATTCCATATTCCAACAAGAATAAACGGTTTTACTTTCTTAGTTTTAATAAGCGTAGCGGCTGTTTCATCAGCCATCCATTCTTGTTTATTCCAGGTTAAAGTGGAATCAAACAACATTTGTCCATCGTGCATATAGAGCACCGTGTATTTTTTGCTAGGCGAGTAGTTTGTGGGCAACCAGACATCTACATGTCGAGCTGCAACATAGCGCGAAGTGAAGTTTTCATGGCGAATCAATTGGCCTCCTGCCACTTTAGGAAGTTGTGCAACCGCAACACCGGAAATGCCAAGCAATAGAATAAAGAAAAAAAACTTCATAAACAGACAGACAAGGACGGCAAAAATTTGTTTAGTAAATATAGGCTTAGGAAATTACGAAGACAAAAGCGTTCTCAACAATTATTTCAAATCATCCCTTTTGCGTTATGGCAACAACACTTGATATCCAATCCAGATTATCTATTTTTATCCCGCTTTATTACGCGGTTTGGGCCGATGCCGTGCTTACACCCAGCGAAGTAAAAGTGGTAGAAGACATGATTCATACACAATCGTGGCTAACTGATGAAGAACGATTACGTTTAATTGAAGCTATTCATCCTCAAAATCCACCCTCAACGGATACCTTAAAACTTTGGCTGGAACACATTAAAGCTTTGCAACCTAAGCAAGACGCAACTTTATTTGCTTTGGGTATCCAATTAGCTAATCGAGGTGGTTTTTTTTTCAATGGTGAAGCTACTCAGCTTGAAAAGGCATTCTTACAAGTTGAACAAAAACTAGGTTGGATTAGCCGCGAATTGATTTACAATTTCGTGCCTGAGTTGAGGCAATCCGTAACGCAACAACAACAAACTGTTGCCTCTTTTCGAATAGAACAGCTACAAAATATTTTAGATGGAGAACACGCCACTTTAATAAAACAAGTAAAAACGTTTTTATCAGATCCTGAGTTTGCTTATCTCGATACAGATAATTTAACTGAACGAAGAGAAAAAGTTTTGCACTGGTGCAAGCTATTAGCCAGACAAGGCTATGGCGCCCTTGCTTATCCGAAAGAGTTTGGCGGTAAAGCTGATATGGCCGCTTATTTCACGGTAATGGAAACATTAAGTTACCACGACTTAAGCATGGTAGTAAAATTTGGCGTTCAATTCGGGTTATGGGGTATGAGTGTGTACTTTCTCGGAACAGAAAAACACCACCGACAGTATCTTTCTAAAATTGGAACTTTAGAATTACCCGGTTGCTTCGCTATGACGGAAACCGGACATGGATCTAACGTTAGAGGCATAGAAACTACAGCCACGTATCAACATGCGAAAAGAAGTTTCATCATCCACACCCCACACGAAATTGCTCAAAAAGAATACATTGGCAACGCTGCCCTACATGGTCGCATGGCCACAGTATTCGCAAAAATGATAATTGATGGTAAAGATTATGGCGTGGCTGCCTTTGTAGTGCCCTTACGCGATGAAAAAGGAAACACTTTACCAGGCGTTACCATTACAGATTGTGGCAGAAAGATGGGATTGAATGGAGTAGATAATGGTAAAATCAGTTTTAATCAAGTAGAAATTCCATACGATAATTTGTTAGATCGTTTTGCAGGCGTAGATGAAGAAGGAAAATTTACCAGCCCCATCGCCAGCGACAACAGAAGATTTTTTACCATGCTGGGAACTTTAGTGGGTGGGCGAATCGGAATTCCGCGCTCGGCCTTATCAGCCAGCAAAAGTGCGTTAAGCATTGCCATTCAATACGGAGATCAGCGTAGACAATTTGGTCCGGAAGGAGCAGCTGAAGTGCCGATCCTTAATTATCGCACCCATCAACGCAGATTAATTCCATTATTGGCGAATGCATACGCTTTGCATTTTTCTTTACAATACTTAACGCAGCGTTTTGTAAACCGTACTGAAGAAGAAATGCAAGAGATTGAAGCACTCGCAGCAGGCTTAAAAGCTTTTGCAACATGGAATAATACGCACACCTTGCAAACTGCAAGAGAATGTTGTGGAGGCAAAGGCTATCTTTCTGAAAACAGAATTGATGATTTAAAAAACGATTCGGACATCTACACCACCTTCGAAGGAGATAATACTGTTCTATTACAACTTGTTGCAAAAAGCAGACTAACGGAGTTTAAGCAAGAATTCAGCAACATGAATGCATTTGGTATTTTAAACTATGTAGCCAACCAAGCGAAGACAACTATTACAGAAATGAATCCTTTTGCAGTACGCAACACAGAAGATGAACATCTTTTAGATTTTGATTTTCACCTCAGTGCATTTAAATACAGAGAGCGCGATATTTTAACTTCCGCAGCGAAAAGGTTAAAACGTCATCTCGATAGCGGAATGGATTCCTTCGATGCTTTTAATGTTTGCCAACATCATTTAGTAGAAGCCGGTATGGCACACATCGAAAGGGTAGTGTTAGAACAATTCCAGCAAGAGGTTGAAAAAACAAAAGATGAAGGATGCAAAAAAATCCTTCAAGAGCTTTGTCAGTTGTTTGCTATTAATTTACTCGACCAACACAAAGGTTGGTATTTAGAAAACGGCTACATGGAAGGAGTAAAAACCAAAGCAATCAGAAAAACGCTGAATCAGTTATGTTGGGATGTTAGGCAGCAAGCCGTTCCCTTAACACAAGCTTTTGGTATTCCAGATTCACTATTGTCGGCACCGATTGTTGTTAAATAGTTGTTGGTTGATCGTTATTTGTATTGGTGTGTTTTTTGGATTTTTGCTTAGCATTTATGAGTGTAGTTTACGTGTTAAAGTTCAAATTTCGGTTGCCTAGCCACGAAGAACTAAACACGAATAAAGTATACGAACAACCAAGATTGTAGAAATTAATTCCGTGCCTTGGTTCGTATGAAACGAACCAATTAATTCAAAATTTTAAAAACTTTGTTAGAGTAAACTCCAATAAATGCCAGAAGTTTTCACCTATTTACTTATTCATCTTTGTATTCTAAAATATCTCCTGGCTGGCATGCTAATTCTTTGCAAATAGCTTCGAGTGTAGAAAAACGAATGGCTCTTGCTTTACCAGTTTTTAAAATTGATAAATTAGCCATAGTAAGACCAATTTTTTCGGCCAATGTTTTTGATTGCATTTTTCGTTTTGCAAGCATAACATCAAGGTTGATGATAATGGCCATATACTATACCGTTAAAGTTGAATCTTGCTGAAAGGCAATTCCGCGCTTGTAAACATTGGCTATAATAAAAACCACAATGCCGGTTTGAATTAAACTACTGGGTGTTGTAAATACCGTATAAAAACCAAATGTGTTATTGCTGAAATCTCTCAGGTAATAATCTAAATATGCGTTTCTAATCAACAGGATAATTCCCCAAACGATTAAGATAATCGAAATGATGTTGATTTGTTTGAGAGTTTTTATAGCAAATGGTTCTGAATAAGAAATTGAACGAAAGATTTGAAACAAAGTAAAAGTAAAAGACAGCATGAAGAGTAAGTTAAGGCATGATAAATCGAAGAAAGTAAAATAAGAGGGTGGCGTTAATAAACTAAAATAAAAAGGAAGTTCAATGTCGGTTTCTACAATGTTAAAGGGTGTTACAATAATTTGTTTGTTTTCTATTTCGATTATTTGTTGTGTTTGATGTGAATTTTCACCAAGCATTTTAACAGGAATGGATATTTTCTCTTGCTGAAATCCCTGCTCAAATCCATTTTGAAGGATAGAAAAAGACATAGCGATAAAAAGAAATCCGATGGATAGAATGTTTAAACCCAAAAAAATTTGTGCGATTTGAACAATGACTGGTTTGTTTCTAAAGTTGAAAATTTTCATAGCCGTATTGTTAGATGGTTAAATCATGATCTTCTTTTAATAAAATAGCTTGCTTGAAAGCGTTTGCCAAAAGAAAAAAGAATAAAGCAACGCCTAACCACAGAAAAGGCATGCTTTCGAATGAGAAAGTAATTGAAAATTGATTTCCTTCTTTTAATGGAAATGGATAACTGTTTACTATTATATATTTGAATAGTGAGTAACCTAAATAATTGATTAAAAGATAAATCAAAATGTACGAACCAATTTGATTAAGCCTTCTTACATTTTCGATATTAAATAAATTGCCTTGACTTATGTTTTCAAAAAAAGCTTTAAGCGTTTTTAGTGGAAAGTAGAGAAATGCAAATAGGAGTAAACTGAAAATAAGCGTTCCAAATTTCAGGAAGTAAGATGGATTCTCTAAAGTGATTGCCCATTTTGAAGGTTGTAGCACAGCAACTGTTTTATTGTTCTTGAGTATATCGAGTTTCTGAATAGGATTTGATTCAAAAACTAGTTCATCCGTGGTGAAGAAGTTAGCATAAAATCGACCTTCTATTTCGCCTGTTAATGACATTGTAACAGCTATAATAAAAACGATAAAATAAAGCCAATACAATACCCAAATTGAGCGAATGAATAGGCTAAATAATGTATGCGAGGTTAGTTTCATGTTATTTAAATTATTATCCAAAAGTAGAAATTAATTATTGTTAAACAATAATTAATTATCATTTAAATCAAAATCCTTGTTTCTTATAAATCACTTTAGTTGTAATAGGTTTTCTACTTTAACCATAGATTATGCGTAAGGGATGGTAGTGGCGCGAAGCGGTCACGCCTTGGCGTGACCAAAGCCACGAACAGCCCGACCCCGCCATCAGGCGGGGGTACGCCCAGGTTTAATTAATGGGTTGATTGTTTTGCTAGAGGTTGATAGTTTCTAGTCATTCTCTTTTAATATCATCTGTATACACTTAATTTTCTGCCAAATAAAAATTTATGACGCTCGATCAGGCTCAACTTGAAGTGGATAAGTGGATTAAACAATATGGTGTTCGATATTTTAATGAACTCACTAACATGGCTATTCTTACTGAAGAAGTGGGTGAGCTGGCACGCATCATGGCCAGGCGTTATGGCGAACAATCGGAAAAAGAGAGTGACAAAAACAAAGACTTAGGCGATGAGATGGCGGATGTGTTGTGGGTATTGATTTGTTTGGCCAACCAAACGGGCATAAACTTAACGCAGGCTTTGCAAAAAAATATTGACAAAAAAACCAATCGTGATAGCAACAGACACACGCAAAACCCAAAACTTCAATAAATCTTGACACCTTCTATTGCTTAGAATTCTATTAATAATTGGATAAAAACTTACATTCCGTAACCTTCTGGTAATCTGTCCGTAACTAAGATTTATGCGAATTCTATTTTTGGTTACTTGTGGTTTTGTGGGTTGGTTGAGTGCCGAGGCACAGGTAAAAAAACAATTTTTGGTTGAAAACAACGAGAGTTGCAAACTCATCAGGCTCAATTTAAAAGCCAATAGTGGTAATTGTTTCATCAAGCCGAGTCAGAATCCTGAAATTTTGAATGTTTTTAGTAACCAGACTGAACAAGAATTTTCGCATCGTTTAAGCAAAACCATTCGCGGTGTAAATTGTGATGTCAACCTAGAGTTGGAAGATCAAACACAAAAAAGCATCAGCGAAAGTATTTCATCTCGCATGTTTACAGCAACAGAGGTAAAATCTTCTGGCACACCTAATAAATTTTGGAAAATGTATTTAACCAACAGTAAGCCTTACGCATTAGAAATGGCTTATGGCATGGGCAATGCAAATGTAGATTTATCGGGTTTGGCAATTAAGAAACTTAAAATCAACTCGGGCAGTGCCGATGTAATAGTCAATTATGTTTCAGGTGTAGAGAACCAAGTTGAAATGGACACTTTTTTTGTGAAAGTAGATTTGGGCTCGGTTACAGTTAAAAATTTATCGATGGCGAAAGCCAAATGTTTATTGGCTGATGTTGGCTTTGGTAATATCTCACTTGATTTTTCTCAAAAGCCTCTGGTCGGTAATACCATTAAAGGAAGTGTAGGTGCTGGAAACCTTACAATTATTTTACCTACAGACCAAACCCCGGTTGCTGTTCGCATTAAAGATTCGTGGTTGTGCAGTATTAAGATGCCTGCTTCACTAAAGAAAACAGGTGAAAATACCTTCGCAACTGCCAACTATGTAAAGGGAGATAAAAATGCTTTAATCTTCGATTTAGACGTTTCGATGGGTAACATCATCTTCAAAGAATCTGGTAATTAATCAATTCTAAAAAACATTTTGTAATTCTACGGGTTGCTTGTTTACTAATTAAGCAAAAATTCTAAACCTGTGGATGCACTAACAGCTAAAGGCGTTATCAAACGCTATACTCAACATGTTGCGTTAGACGATGTGAGTCTAACCATTCCCGAACAAAGTATTTACGGTTTACTTGGCCCCAATGGTGCCGGAAAGACCACCTTCATCAGAATTGTAAATCAAATTATAAATGCTGATGCAGGGGAAATAAATATTTTCGGAGAGAAACTTTCTGAAAAACATATTGGCGTAATTGGTTATTTGCCAGAAGAACGTGGCCTTTATAAAAAGTTAAAAGTGGGCGAACAACTGCTTTATCTCGCACAGTTAAAAGGTCTAAGCAGAAACGAAGCATTGGCAAGAAGCAAAAAATGGATTGAAAAATTCGACATCAAAGATTGGTGGAATAAAAAAGTTGAAGACCTAAGTAAAGGGATGGCGCAAAAGGTGCAATTCATCAGCACGGTGATGCACGAACCTAGACTGATCATTTTAGATGAACCTTTCTCTGGCTTCGACCCGGTAAATGCGCAACTTATAACCGAACAAATTCTTGACCTGCGCAAAAATGGTTCGACTATTATTTTTTCAACACACAGAATGGAAACAGTGGAAGATTTGTGCGACCATGTTGCGTTGATAAACAAATCGAAAAAAATTGTTGAAGGAACTAAGAAGCAAATTAAAGACACTTATAAAAACAATACTTTCAGCATAGAGCATAAAGGAAGTTTTTCTATTAACGGACAATACGAATTGGTGTCGCAAACAAAAGTAGAAGAAAATTATTTTCACTCTATCATTCGCACACCGCAGTTGGATACACCTAATCAGTTGCTTCAACAATTAATTGGCTTGACGGAAGTGCACGCCTTCGTAGAAAAAATACCAACGATGAGTGAAATTTTCATCAACCTTGTAAAAGGCAAGTCAGACGAATAATATTTAACCTTACATAAAAACATCATCATGAATAAAATCTGGTTAATTGTACAACGCGAGTTTTTAAACCGGGTACAAAAAAAATCTTTCCTTATTGCTACCATTTTGGTTCCCCTTATTTTTCCTGCTATTATGGGTGGAATGGTTTGGTACATGATCAACCAATATGAAAACGCTAAGCCTGAAATCGTTCACGTATTAGACGAAAGTGGCAAATTCGATTTTAAGAACACTAAAAAATTCGAATTCATTATTGAAAAAGAATCGCTTGAAAAAGCAAAAGAAAATTATAAAAACACGAAAGACTTTGCTTTGTTGTATGTTCCTAACATTGACATAGCGAAACCTGAAGGCTTTACTATTTTCACAAAAGAAAATCCGAGTATAGAAAAAATCGGAGACTTAGAAAGATTGTTAGCCGATCGTATACAAGACTTGAAATTAGAGGCTTACAACATAGATAAAGAGACTTTGGCTAGCTTAAAAACCAAAGTTGATTTTAAACAAGTAAACATTACCGAAACAGGTGAAGAGAAAAGCAGTAACTCAGGCATTTACTATGGATTAGGTTTTGTGTTGGGCATTTTGATTTACATGTTTGTATTGATTTACGGCATACAAATTATGCAAGGTGTGATTGATGAAAAAACTTCGAAGATTGTTGAAGTTATCGTCTCCTCAGTAAAACCTTTTCAACTAATGATGGGCAAAATTATTGGTATTGCTTCAGTTGGCTTGTTGCAATTTTTAATTTGGATTTTGATCATCACATTCGTTTCAAGTAGTGTTTTGAGTTATTTCGGTTTGCAAATGCCACAAAAACAATTAACCGAGCAGATAACCAAACAAATGCCAGATGAAGTAAAAGAAGCGCAAGAAGTACCCAATAAAAAAGTAAATGAATTGCTCGTCAACTTAAGCGAAATTCCTTTTGGTAAAATTGCTGCAGTGTTCGTGTTTTATTTCTTAGGTGGATATTTATTGTATGGCGCTTTATTCGCGGCTGTAGGTTCTGCAGTGGATAGCATTCAGGAATCGCAACAATTTCAATTTCCGATTACTTTACCATTATTGGTAGCCTATATGGGATTGTTTCTGGTGATTTTGCGCGACCCACACGGCACCATGAGTTTTTGGTTATCGATTATTCCACTAACATCTCCTGTGGCTATGGTTGGTCGCATAGCTTTTGGTGTACCAACCTGGGAGTTAGTTTTGTCAATGGTTTTATTAGTAGGTGGATTTATTTTTACAACTTGGGTAGCAGGCAGAATTTACCGAGTAGGTATTTTGATGTCGGGCACAAAAGTAAATTACAAAGTGTTGGCTAAGTGGTTTATGATTAAAAATTAATTTTGCCAATTTTTAAGTACATAAAGAAACCGAAGGCTCGACCTTCGGTTTTTTTATTATCCATAACCCAAGATTTTAAAAGCCATTGTTTTACTTTTCAACTTCAAGTGTTTTGATTAACCACAAACTCTACTTACTTTAATTGCATGAGTCGCCTGCTACCTACCATGAACTTATATACTTCTCAAGCTCGCTGGAAGTGGATTGTGTTATTGGTATCGGTATGCATTTCTTCTGGTTCTATTTGGTATACGAATGTTTTAGTTAATCAATTAAAAGAACAAGAGAAAGAACAAATTCAGTTGTATGCCAAAACTCTTGAGTATACCGTGAATGAAAACGATGCTAGTGGGGATAACATCAACTTTATCACACAGGAAATTTTATTTCAAAATAATTCTATACCCATCATTATTGCTGATGAAAAAGGTGAAGTATTAGATTATCGAAATATAGATGTAGATACCACTCTAAGTAAACAAGACATCACAAAATTTTTAAAGGGTGAAATTGAAACCATGCGCAAGCAGTACGAACCCATTAAAATTTCATTAATTGATAACGGTCAGGTATTTGCAGTCCAATACATTTATTATGAAAATTCATTTTTGCTCACCCAATTAATTGCCTATCCGTACATACAATTATCTGTTATTGCCATTTTTGCCATCATCTCCTATTTGGCATTTAATTACTCGAAGGAAGCAGAGCAAAACAGATTATGGGTAGGTTTGGCAAAAGAAACAGCCCATCAATTGGGTACGCCTCTCTCCTCTTTAATGGCATGGATGGAAGTTTTACGCGATGATGCCAACTTGAGGGAAAAAGGCATTGTAGATGAATTAGAAAAAGATGTAAAAAAATTAACCATTGTTACCGAACGTTTCTCCAGCATTGGTTCTGTTCCTGTTCTCAAACAAGAAAATGTGGTGCAATTGGTGAATAATGTAGTCCAATATTTACGTCCGCGCATTTCATCTAAGGTAAGATTAGAGGTTTACACTTTGTCAGAAAGCATCTATGCAAATGTACACGCACCCTTGTTTGAATGGGTAATTGAAAACTTGTGTAAAAACGCTGTAGATGCGATGGGTAGTTCAGGTTTAATTGCTATTAAAATTTTGCGCGGCAGCGAGAGCAAAGTATTGATTGATATTTCAGATACAGGAAAAGGAATTCCACGTTCAAAAATTCCAATGGTTTTCAATCCTGGATTCACAACTAAAAAAAGAGGTTGGGGTTTAGGACTTGCCTTAGCCAAACGTATTATTGAGTCGTACCACAACGGACAAATTTTTGTAAAATCATCCGAAGAAAATCAAGGAACAACTTTCCGCATTGTTTTAAAAGCCATCACAGCAACTATATAAATGAAAAAAGCATTAATTATTGGCGCATCATCCGGCATAGGGAAAGCTTTAGCTTTACGGTGGGCATCACAAGGTATAATCGTTTACATCACGGGCAGAAGAGAAAATCTCTTGCAAGAAATTCAACAACAATATCCGCAACACATTACCATAGTTGTGTTTGATGTAAATACTTTACAAAACGATTTTCATTTAGAAAAAATTGCAAATGAAGCAGGTCAACTAGATGCTATAGTTTATAGCTCGGGTGTAGGTGAGTTTAATAAACAGTTAGAATTCAAAATCGAAAAATTAATGGTCGATACCAACACAGTTGCCTTCACCCAAATTGCAGATTGGTGTTGGCATTATCTCAAACAAAAAGAACAAGGAGTATTTGCCAGCATCACTTCGATTGCCGGAATGATGAGCAGCCGACATGCGCCTGCCTATAATGCAAGCAAAGCCTATCAAATCAATTATTTAAAAAGCTTGCGATTAAAAGCTGCCTACGAAAAATTAAAACTGATTCAGTTTACCGACTTACGAACCGGTTTTGTAGATACTCCTATGGCCAAAGCTAAAGCAAAGTTTTGGGTGGCAGATGTAAACAAAGCAGCAGCGCAAATTGATGTTGCCATCAAAAACAAAAAAAAGGTTGCTTACATAACCAAACGCTGGCGCCTTGCAGGTTGGTTAATCAGACATTTCGCTTAAGCCATCAACATTTCTGAATTAAGTTGATTTGAATTTGTACAAGCAAATAAGAAAGGCTACTTTTGCGGTCGATTTGCAGGCATAATACCCTCAAATCATTGAAAATCAATCAATAAATTATTAAACCACAATAATTTCCGATGGCAAACTTTGGTAGGATTACGCAGGTTATTGGTCCAGTAGTTGACGTAGCCTTTGACGAACCAGGTTCCAAACTCCCTAATATTCTCGATTCGCTCGAGGTAACAAAAGCAGATGGTACACGCGTTGTACTAGAAACCCAACAACACTTGGGAGAAGATCGCGTAAGAGCTATTTCAATGGAAGGCACCGAAGGCCTTGTAAGAGGCATGAAGGTGAAAGACAATGGAAAGCCTATCCAAATGCCAATTGGTGAAGATATTAAAGGTCGTTTGTTCAACGTAGTAGGTGAAGCCATCGATGGTTTACCTCAACCAAAAGGTGATAAATCATTGCCGATTCACAGAGCTGCTCCGCTTTACGAAAACTTATCAACTTCTACAGAAGTACTATATACAGGTATCAAAGTAATCGATTTGATTGAACCTTACGCAAAAGGTGGTAAAATCGGTTTGTTCGGTGGTGCCGGTGTAGGTAAAACGGTATTGATTCAAGAATTAATTAACAACATCGCGAAAGCATATTCTGGTCTTTCAGTATTTGCCGGTGTTGGAGAAAGAACGCGCGAAGGTAATGACTTGCTTCGTGAAATGATTGAAGCAGGAATCGTAAACTACGGTGAAGAGTTTATGCATTCTTTACATGCCGGTGGATGGGATTTATCTAAAGTAGATGCAAAAGGTTTAGAAGATTCAAAAGCTACTTTCGTTTTCGGACAGATGAACGAACCTCCGGGAGCACGTGCTCGTGTTGCTTTATCTGGTTTAACAGTTGCAGAATATTTCCGCGATGGAGATGGCACAGGCAAAGGACGCGACATTCTTTTCTTCGTAGATAACATTTTCCGTTTTACACAAGCAGGTTCTGAAGTATCAGCTCTTTTAGGTCGTATGCCTTCAGCGGTAGGTTACCAACCTACCCTTGCTTCTGAAATGGGTTTGATGCAAGAGCGCATTACATCAACTAAAAATGGTTCTATTACTTCGGTACAGGCTGTTTATGTACCTGCCGATGACTTAACTGACCCTGCTCCTGCTACAACCTTTGCTCACTTAGATGCAACAACGGTATTGAGCCGTAAGATTTCTGAATTAGGTATTTACCCTGCGGTAGATCCTTTGGATTCTACCTCAAGAATTTTGCGTCCGGATATAGTAGGCGATGAGCACTACAACTGCGCACAACGTGTAAAAAATATATTACAGCGTTATAAGGAATTACAAGACATCATTGCCATTTTAGGTATGGATGAATTGAGTGATGAAGATAAGCAAGTGGTACACCGTGCAAGACGTGTACAACGTTTCTTATCTCAACCCTTCCACGTAGCAGAAGCTTTCACAGGTTTGAAAGGTGTGTTGGTTGATATTAAGGATACCATCAAAGGATTCAATGCAATTATGGATGGTCAATATGATCATTTACCTGAAATGGCATTTAACTTAGTGGGTAGCATCGAAGATGCCGTTGTGAAAGGTGAAAAAATGTTAGCGGAAGCTAAAGGGTAATAATTTGAAATTCCAAATTTCAGATTCAAGTTTGTGGGTCTGAGATTTGAAATTTGAAATTTTGAATTTGAAATTTTGAATTATGTTCTTAGAGATAGTAACACCAGAAAAAAAGATATTCGAAGGAGAAGCAGATTCAGCTATTTTTCCGGGCGCTGATGGTTCTTTTCAAATTTTGAATAACCACGCACCGCTTGTTTCCTTATTAAAAGAAGGACAAGTAGAATATAAAACCAAAGGTGCTACCCAAAAAGTGAATATCACCGGTGGTGTTGTAGAAGTATTACACAATAAAGTAGTATTACTTGCTGATGGTGTAAAAGCTTAATCTCACTTTCAAAATAAAATTGAAAAGCTGCCGATGAGGCAGCTTTTTTTTTGTTTTACATGAGTTCATTTCGGAAAATATATAAAGCAAATATTGAATTAGCATACGAACTAATTTTGAGTCATAAATAGTATTTTTTCATTCATACCATGTTGTGATTCAACTTAAAATATGTTCGGTGGTTTAAATTTGATTTTAATTGAATTTTACTGAACATTAATAAATTTTCTTCTTCGTTAGTTTTGATAATTCATTAGCGATTCTAAGTCATTTGCTTTTGATTAAACTAAAATTCCAGAAGTATGAAGAAAATTATCACTTTCTTATTTTTTGTTTGTTTGTTAATTGCTTGTCAAACAGATGAAGTTCTTAATGTAAAAGGTTCCTTAAGCTTTTCATTCACAAGCAAAAATCGAAGTGAATTAAGAACAAATGAGTTAACTACCCCTGCCTTTGTGCTACTTACAATTAAGAATTTGTCTGGAGAAGTATTAATTGAATACAAGAAGCTGGCTCTGTTTTCTTTTGGTCAAGGTTTTGTAAGCGAAAATGTAGAATTACCAGTCGGTAGTTATCAAGTTACACAATTTATCATTTTAGATACAAACCATAAAGCAATCTTCGCCACGCCTTATGAGAATTCTGAACTTGCAAATCTTGTAGCTGATCCTTTACCAATAAACTTTTCTGTTACAGAAAATAATACGAATACAATTACGCCTCAAGTAATACCTATCGAGCCAACTGATACTCCTGAATTATTTGGTTACGCAAATTTTGGTTTCGAGATTGTTGATAACAACAGTCAAATGATTAAAGAGTATGAAATATTTAGTTTCAAAAGTCATTTGAATAAATATATACCTGAGGAGAAGCATGTTTTTACCTATACTAATGGAAAATTGACAAAGAAAGATTACTATTACTATCTTCCTGAGTACAAACTTTATTATCAACACTATCACGAAATTTTTGAATATAATCTTGAGGGTAAATTAAGTAAAGTGACTTTTTATAATACTTTATATAATAACAACATAATATGGAAATACATTCTTAATTATCCTTCGAATAATGCTGTAGAATGGAATTGGCTAACTGTGTTAAATGGATATTCAGATGAAATTTATTTCACATATCTATTTACTCGAACAAATAATAATTACTCAATGGATATTACGCAGTTCCCGGGCAAAACATCTCAGTCAAAATATTTCTTTGATGGGTATTTTGACCAAAATAATAATTTGATAGGTAAAAATGATTATTACTTAAGTACTCCTACATCTAATTTAAGCATTGCAAATTTTGATTCAAATCCAAATCCATTAAAGAGTATACATGAATTTTTCAAGACTGAAATGGTTGTAGCAGCCTCTGATAATAATCCTCTATTGTTAAGGTATGAATCGGTTGATAAAACATCTTCTTATCAAATGGAATATTCATATGAATACAATCACAGCAATTATCCTTCAAAGTGTTATTTAGTATTGAAAACTAATGATAACATTACAAGCAAAAGTATGATGACCTTTAAGTATTGAACTATTAACAATAAATTACAGAAGAATTAAAAGTTGACTTAATTCTAAGAAGGAATGAAAAAAATGTCCAACTTATTGAGTTAAAGCTTAATCTCACTTTCAAAATAAAATTGAAAAGCTGCCGATGAGGCAGCTTTTTTTGTTTTAGGTGTTTTAGTTTAAATCAAGTTTATGCTTAACGGGATTTCTCCTAAGGGTATAAGCACACACTTATAGCTATTTAGTTTGCTCCAACTTTTCATTCATCACTTTAGTTTGAATCTGAATAGATTCGTTGTGTATCAATTTCAAAAACTCTTTGCTGAAGTTTTCACTGATACCCATCGCTAAGGCCATTGCTACGCGTGTATGGATAATTTCTTCCCATCGCGAAACTTGTAAAATTGTAACATTATTTTCCTTTTTATACTGACCAATTTTTTCTGAAATCTTCATGCGTTCTGCCAGCTTATGCATGATGTCATCATCTAACTGATCAATTTTCTCACGCAAAGTAGTGAGTGTATCTTTAAATATTTTGTTATCGGATGATGCTTGTCGCACAATTAATCCTTCTATAATTTTATTAAGGTTAGTAGGTGTTACTTGTTGTTTGGCATCACTCCATGCTGCATCGGGTGTGATGTGGCTTTCAATCATTAAACCTGCCATGTCTAAGTCTAAGGCTTTCTGCGATACAAAGGAAATTAAATCACGCGCTCCTGTGATATGACTAGGATCGCAAATGATGTCTAGCTCTGGTAATCTTGTTTTCAATTCGATGGCTAATTCCCACATCGGAGCATTTCTAAACGGACCTTTATCAAAAGATGAAAATCCTCTGTGAATCGCTGCCATTTTGGTAATGCCTGCTTTATTTAATCTTTCTAAAGCACCAATCCATAATTCTAAATCGGGGTTCACAGGATTTTTTACCATCACTGGAATATCAACTCCTTTTAATGCATCAGCAATTTCTTGTACAGAAAATGGATTCACTGTTGTGCGCGCTCCCACCCATAAAATATCTACACCTGCTTTTAAACATGCTTCAACGTGCGCTGCAGTTGCTACTTCGGTTGTTACAGGTAAACCCGTTTCTTTTTTGGCAGTTATTAACCATTGCAATCCAATTTCTCCTACACCTTCAAATTGCCCGGGTCTTGTTCGGGGTTTCCATATACCTGCACGTAAGGCGTGTACCTTACCAGTTGCGGCTAATTGTTTGCATGTGGTAATAGTTTGGCTTTCTGTTTCGGCACTGCACGGTCCTGAGATGAGCAAAGGTCGGCCAGAATGTGGTAACCATTCATGTATAGAGGTAAGATGTAAATCCTTTTTCATAAAGTAAGATAATTATTTTTGTTGTACGTTTTTATTTTCTATTCCTTGTAAAATTCTTCGGATGGCATTTGCTTCTCTCATCGTTTTATGCAATTCATCCTTATCTCTTTTTAGTAAATGATATTGAAAGCGTTGCAAGTGAATGATGTATTCTTGCAAAGCCTGACTAAGGTATTCCATATTTTGTTCGAAGATGGGTGCCCACATATCGGGAGAACTTTTTGCTAGTCTTACAGTGGAAGCAAAACCTGAACCTGCTAAAGTGGCAATGTTTTTCTCATCTTTCTCAATATCTAAAACGGTGAGACCTAACAGAAATGAACTTACGTGCGAGAGATGCGAAACATAAGCTACGTGTTTATCATGTTCATCAGCATCCATAAATATAGTTTGCAAACCAAGTGCATCAAATAAATGTTGAGCTTGTTGTAAAGCTGCTGAAGATGATTTTTCTTTCTCGCAGATAATGTTGGTTTTACCTAGGAATAAGTTAGCAATAGCAGCTTCTGGTCCTGAGTTTTCTGTACCTGCAATAGGATGAGCCGGCACTAACTGATTTCTTTTAGGATGATGCGCCACCGCTTTGCACAGCGCTGACTTCGTTGAGCCGGTATCAATGATAGTAGTGTGGTTACTTACAACGTTTAAAACATCCAGCGTAACGGATACTATATGATTAACAGGTATTGCAATAACAATTGCATCACAATCAGCCATACCGATTAAATCATCAACAGTTTCATCCACCAGTTGTAACTGCAAAGCCTTCTGTGCATGATTAGGATTTTTATCGAAACCGATTATCCTACAATTCGATAAATTGCTTCTGCTATCAATTGCAATTGATCCTCCTATTAAACCCAAACCTATAATTCCTAATTTCATGCTTTTACTTTTTCATTTTTAGAAATTAACATAGCTTCAATGCGATGTTGTGCTTCATCAAATTTCTGTTCGCTTGCACAAAGTGAAACACGAACATATCTTTCTCCATTTTTGCCAAACACAAAACCGGGTGTAATAAACACATGTGTGTTATAGAGAATATCATCAATCCATTCGACAACATCTTTTACAGCATCCGGTACTTTACCCCAAACAAACAATCCGGCTTGTGGTTGTTGAATGTTACAACCTAATTTCTTTAAAAGTGTTTCAGCTTTGGTTTTTCGTATTTGATAAATCTTATTCACCTCATCGTGCCACTTTGAAGTTAGCTGCAAAGCTTGAACGGCAGCTTCTTGCAATGGAAGAAACATGCCCGAATCCATATTGCTTTTTACTTTTAAGATAGCATCTATAAATTCTTTTTTACCTGCTACCCAACCTAATCGCCAACCAGCCATATTGTGCGATTTGCTCAATGAATTTAATTCCAGACAAACATCAGTTGCTCCATCAATGCTTAACAAACTTGTTGGTTGCTCATTTAAAATAAAACTATACGGGTTATCATTCACCAATAAAAATTGATGTTGTTTGGCTAATTGCACCAAAGACTGCATGGTGGATTTTGGTATGGTAGTTCCGGTTGGCATGTGTGGTGTGTTAATCCACATGATTTTTACTTTAGCTAAATCACTTTTTGCTAATGCTTTAACATCAATTTGCCAATTGTTTTCTTCCGTTAAATCATAGGTTTTGATTTTACCTCCTGTTAGTTTGGCCACTGCTGCATAGGTAGGATAGCCAGGATCAGGAATTAATATTTCATCTCCTTCATTTACAAATGCCATCGCAATGTGCATGATGCCTTCTTTAGAACCAACCAATGGCAAAATTTCGTTATCCGCATGTAGCTGGACGTTATATCTGTCTTTATAAAATGAAGCAATAGCATTTCTAAAGGCAGGAATTCCCTTGTAGCTTTGGTAACCATGGTTGTTTGCCAATGCCGAACTCTTCTGCAAAGCTTCAACTACTTCGGGTGCTGGCGCTAAATCAGGACTTCCAATACCTAAGTTGATAATGGGTTTTTCAGGTGTATCTAATTTTTTTACTTCAGCCAGTTTAGTAGAAAAATAATACTCTTCTACTGTTGCAATTCTATTCGCAAAACTTATCGTGCTCATTTTATTTAAATTCAATTTTTCCTTTCTTATATTCTCCCAAAACATTCAAGTTGTGCACTTGTCTGATAACTGCTTGCATGGCTTGGTTATAATTTTTTTTATTCTTCCATTCAATATCGAGGTGAAAGGAATATTCATGTGGTTTACCAACAATGGGTATAGATTGAATTTTTGTTAAGTTAATGTGATGCATTTTAAAAGTAGATAATACATCCGCCAAACATCCTACTTCATGGCTTACTTCAAAATAAACTGATGCTTTATTTGCACTATCAGCAATGTGTCTTTCTTTTGAGAGCACTAAGAAACGTGTAAAATTCTTTTTATGTGTTTCAATTCTTCTCTCTAAAATCTTCAATCCAAATTTTTTAGCTGCGTACTCGTTGGCAATGGCTGCCTGGCTTTTGTCTGCTTTCTCTTTTACTTGCTTAGCAGCTAAGGCTGTATCATCGTTTTCTCTTATATCTACATGTGTTAAGTTGTGCAAAAATTCAGAGCATTGGCGAATGGCCATGGGATGAGATGAGACCGTGCGAATATCCTTAATTTTAACGCCTGGTAATGTAAGCAGATGCATGTGAATAGGAACATACAACTCGCCTACAATTGAAAACCGAAAATCCTGTAGTAAAAAGTAATTGGGTAGGATGCTTCCCGCAATAGAATTTTCAATAGCCATTACGGCAAAATCTGCCTCACCTGATTGCAAAGCCTGACAAAGTTTGTAGAAAGACAAACACTCAATTGTTTCTATATTCTTAGAGAAATACGTGTGCGCTGCTACTTCGTGAAAACTGGTAGCGATGCCTTGTATTGCAACTTTCAACTTTTTCTTTTTTGTCATAAGGGTATAAAAAGCGAAAGTCCCGGTTGGGCCGGGACTTTCTTAGGTTTATCATGTTCAGTTTACACAATTATTACCTTTTCAGTCCCGTTGAGGATTGAAAATAAAAGCAATAAAAATAAAAACTGTTCTGTTTCATGGTTCTTGTGGTGCTAAGTAGCGGTTTAAAGTTCGAAAATCCAAATCCGTTAAAAAAATATTTTTGTCTAAGGTGGAAATTTCGCTTCGAAAACGGTTGTTATCCCTAGCTTTGCAAGCAAAATTTATGAATTGTATGAAATCCATAGCTTACACTTTAATCGCTGCAGGTTTGTTAACAGCTTGTGGCAACAAATCTAACAACGCGCAAGAAGGTCATGACCACGCTGCTCACCAGCATGAAAAAGCCACAACGGTTAACGATTCACTTTTTAATGAAGTGATGAAAATTCACGATGAAGTGATGCCTAAAATGAATGATCTATATTCAATGAAAGATTCATTAAACAAATTAGTGACTGCACTTCCTGCGAAAGCAACGGCTGAAAAAGAAAAATTAGAAGCAGAAATTAAAAAGATTGAAGAAGCCAGCGAAGGCATGATGGTTTGGATGCGTGAGTTTAATCCTCCAGCTGATAGCGCAGGCATTGAAAAAGTTACTGAATACCTGAACAATGAAATGAAAAAAGTGCAGGTTGTAAAAGACAATATTCTTAATGTGATTAAAAAACAATAAATCTTTATCATGGATATCAAACAAATTCCGCTCAACGATTTACATGTTTCTTTAGGAGGAAAGATGGTTCCTTTTGCTGGTTACAACATGCCGGTTCGCTATTCATCTGATATCGAAGAACACATGGCTGTGAGAAATGCTGTGGGCGTTTTCGATGTTTCTCACATGGGCGAGTTTACCATTAAGGGTCCGCAAGCACTTGATTTAATCCAACGAGTTACGAGTAACGATGCCTCAAAGCTTACCAACGGTCAGGCACAATATTCTTGCTTGCCCAACGATAAAGGTGGCATAGTAGATGACTTACTCGTTTACAAAATAAAAGATGAAGATTATCTTTTAGTAGTGAATGCATCGAACATCGAAAAAGATTGGAACTGGATAGCCCAGCACAACACGCAAGGCGCAGAGATGAAAAATATATCGGATGATATTTGTTTGTTTGCTGTACAAGGACCAAAAGCAATTGCTACCCTGCAAAAACTAACACAAACAGATTTATCTGCTATTAAATATTATCATTTCGTATCAGGTGAATTTGCTGGCGTAAAAGATGTAATCCTCTCGAACACGGGCTATACAGGCGCAGGCGGTTTTGAAATCTATGTAAACAAAAACCATGCACTTGAAATCTGGAATAAAATATTTGAAGCCGGTAAAGAATTTAATATCAAACCGATTGGCCTAGGTGCGAGAGATACCTTGCGCTTAGAAATGGGCTTCTGCTTATATGGCAACGATATTGACGATACCACTTCACCTATCGAAGCAGGTTTAGGTTGGATAACAAAGTTTACTAAAGCATTTACTAACCACGAACAAATCAAACAACACAAAGAACTAGGTGTAAGTAAAAAATTGGTTGGTTTTAAAATGATTGACAAAGGAATTCCACGTCATGATTATGCTATAAAAGATGCTAACGGTAATGTGATAGGGAAAGTAACCTCTGGAACACAATCACCTATGTTAGGCATTGGAATAGGTTTAGGCTATGTTACAACAGCTAATAGCGCACCTGGTACAGAAATATTTATTGATGTTCGCGGCCGTGCTTTAAAAGCAGTCGTACACAAACTTCCTTTGATTTAAAAGATGAAAGCAACTATTGATGTTTGCCTTAGTCCGGAGTTGATGCATCTGTATGATGTACAAGGTAAAGTTGTTGTAGTGGTGGATATTCTTCGCGCAACTTCTTGTATGACTACAGCCTTGGCACATGGCATCGAACACATCCAACCTTTTGCTAAGCTAGAGGAATGTTTGCAAGCTAAACATAACGGATACTTTACAGCTGGCGAACGCGATGGTAAAAAAGTTGAAGGCTTTGATTTAGGCAATTCACCTTTCGAATACATGGTGCCAGCCTTGCAAGGAAAGAAAATTGCTTTTACGACAACCAACGGAACACAAGCCATTGCTAAATCAAAAGGTGCGGATACCATCATCATCGGATCTTTTTTAAACCTCGAAACAGTAGTTAACTACTTGCGTCAACAAACTAAAAATATTTTAGTGGTTTGTGCTGGTTGGAAAGGCAAAGTAAATTTAGAAGATACACTTTTTGCGGGAGCTGTGGTTGAATTACTAAAAGACCAAATTAAACCCGACTGTGATGCACCTTTGATGGCACAGCGTTTATACCTAGATGCTAAAGAAGATATGGTTGCTTACCTGCAACAATCAAGTCATGTTAAGCGATTGGCCAGATTAAATATTCATAAAGACATTGTTTTCTGTTTAACTCCCAATCAATATCAGGTTTTGCCCATCATGCAAAAGGGTTTGTTAGTGGATTTACATCGTTCATAAAATTTATAAAAAGCCAGTCGATACATTTTGTAAATTACAAAATGAAAAAAATCGACTGGCTTTCTTTTTTACTTCTCCTTTCTTTATCAACACAAGCACAAGATAAAAATGCAAAAGCACCAGCTTGGGCAAAAGATGTGGTTTGGTATCAGATTTTTGTTGAACGCTTTCATAATGGTGATACAAAAAATGATCCAACAGCAAAAGATATTGCCCAACCCTTTTTAAACAACTTTGCTCCTGAAGGTTGGAAGCTTACACCGTGGACTCAAGATTGGTTTAAACCCGATACATGGTTTAAGCCTGATGTTCCTTTTCATAACATGTTACAGTACAGAAGATACGGTGGCGACTTGCAAGGCGTTTTAAACAAACTCGATTATCTGCAAAAATTAGGTGTTACTGCCATCTTTTTTAATCCTTTAAATCATGCGCCCTCTTTGCATAAATATGATGCTGCGAGCTATCATCACATCGATGCTAATTTTGGTCCTGATCCGGAAGGTGATAAAAAAATAATGGCTGCAGAAAATCCAAATGATCCTTCAACTTGGCAGTGGACACAAGCTGATTTGCTCTTTCTTAAATTGATAGATGAATTGCACAAAAGAAACATGAAAATCATTTTAGATTATTCGTGGAATCATACAGGAACAAACTTCTGGGCCTGGCAAGATGTAATTAAGAATCAAGAGAAATCTGCTTACAAAGATTGGTACGCTATTCAACAATTTGATAAGGCAGAAACAACGGAATCAGAATTTAAATATGAGGGTTGGCTTAATATCATGTCTCTGCCTGAGATAAGAAAAACTGACATTACCACTACACGCAAAATTGGTTTCCCCTACGAAGGCAATATAAACGCAGGCGCTAAGCAACACATGTTGGCTGTTGCCAAACGCTGGTTAGCACCCAATGGAAATTCCAATAAAGGTATTGATGGTTTTAGATTGGATGTAGCCGATCAGATTGGTTTAAAATTCTGGAGAGAGTTTAGAAATCACGTTAGGGCTATACAACCAAATGCCTATTTAGTAGGAGAAATCTGGTGGCAAGAGTGGCCGGATAAATTGATGAATCCTGTGCCTTATACTACAGGTGATGTTTTTGATGCGGTGATGTTTTACCAAGCATATAGGCCTGCACGTTACTTTTTTGCCAAAACAAATTTTGATATAACAGCCGAGCAACTGAAAGATAGTTTAAACTTTCAATGGAATAGATTAAAGAAAGATAATTTACTTGCCATGATGAATGTAGCCAGTAGCCACGATGCGCCACGATTATTATCTGATTTCTATAATCCTTATCAATACAAAGCGGAAGCTGTGCCACACGATAATAAAAACTATAAAACCAGTAAGCCTGATGAAGAAACTTATAAAAGATTGCGCTTATACTTGATGCAAACCTTTACCAGTTATGGTGCGCCACATATTTGGAATGGAGAAGAGATGGGCATGTGGGGTGCTGATGATCCTTATCAAAGAAAACCTTTGATGTGGCCTGAGTTTACTTTTGAAGGCGAAACCAAAAATAATATTCAATATTTAAGCAGCGAAAGAGATGAAGTAAAATTCAATGCTGAACATTTTAAATTTTATCAGCAATTAATTGGCATTCGCAAGCGAGAAAAAGTTTTAACGGATGGAGAGTTGGTGTGGCACGTAACAAAAGGTAAAACACTTTCCTATTACAGAATTGAAGGTGAAAATAAAATTTTGGTAGCGTTTAATGTGATAAATCAAGTTGTGACTTTGCCTGTAGAGCAAAAACAATTTTTAGATGTGATGAGCAATAAGAAGATAAAAGTTACCAACAAACAAATTGAAATAGCTCCGATGTCAGGGTTGATTTTGAAAGTATTAAAGTAAATAATTGCAGCATTATTGCTTTAGATTTACGTTTTAAAATATTTAAAGAATAAAATAAACAGAGACATCTCAAAAAATAAATGAAACCTCAAATAACCATTTTTTATCCTGATGATATTTTTGGAGATGTAGCTGTTTCTGTCAATGGAATTCACATCAAAACATTGAAGAAACAAGAAGCTTACAGTTTTGAGACTTATCCAGGAATTAATCGATTGAGCATACGCGTTGCAGGTTCGAGTTATCAGGCATTTGAGAAAGATTTTCTGATTGAAAAGGATCAGGAATTTATCGTTAAAGGATTTTTTTCTAAAGTGAAAATGTTTTCGTGGTTGATTGAATTGTTAATAATTGATTTAATCCTGGTCTTTGGCTTTTTCAAATTGGAGATTATACAATCGAATTTTTTGTTATTTGTGATATCCTTAGCCATTCCTGTTGTGGTAAAAGTTATGATAAGCTTGCATTACTTTTTTGTTAAAAAAGGAAAGTATGTTTTTTTAGAAGAAAAGTGAGCATTTATCTGGGCAATTGTTTTATAAAAGTTTGTAAGTTTCGTACGGCTTATCCTTTAACCATTAATAAATTAGCATCATGAAAAAACTTGTGTTCAAAAAAGACATTCGCTCAAGCGCGCAAAAAGTTTATGAAACGATGTTGGGTTTAAAAAACAAAAACACGTATGAATTTTGGACTGCAGCTTTTAATCCTACTTCTAGTTATGAAGGCAGTTGGGAGAAAGGAAGTAAAATGTATTTTATAGGTGTGGATGAAAATGGAAAGAAGGGTGGAATGGTTTCGCTTATTAAAGAAAACCAAGTGGGCCTATTTGTTTCTATTCAGCATGTTGGATTTTTAGATGGTGAAGTTGAGGTAACCAGCGGTGAGCAAGTAGAAAAATGGGCTGGTGGACATGAAAACTATTTGTATCAAGAACAAAATGGAATCACAACTGTAACAGTTGAGTTAGATACGATTGATGAGTATGTTGATTATTTTAATAACACTTATCCGGCTGCGCTTAGTAAGCTGAAAGAAATTGCTGAGCAGTAATTGTTTGCTTGTATGGAATACTTTGGAAGTATAACTGATGCGTTAGCGATAGTAGCCACGCCAAAGGCGTGGCGGATAGCGCGGCCCTAGCCTAGCCTAGCTATACAGCTAGGCTAGGCTAGGGAACGCCCCAATTTTAATCTTAAACATTATAACTGAGCGTTAAGCATAAAAAAACCCTGCGATGGCAGGGTTTATATTTTTTTTATGAAGACTATTAATATTCGTCTTCGTTGAAAAAGAAGTCTTCTTTGGTTGGGTAATCGGGCCAAATTTCTTCGATGCTTTCAAAAGGTTGACCATCGTCTTCTAACTCTTGCAAGTTCTCCACCACTTCCAACGGTGCACCGGTTCGGATGGCATAATCAATTAACTCTTCTTTTGTAGCCGGCCAAGGCGCATCTTCCAAATAGGAGGCAAGTTCGAGTGTCCAGTACATAGTGTATCCTTTTAATTTTCCGCAAAAATAAAATTTAATTCATATAATCAAACAAAATGGGCTCTCATTCACAAATTAATTGAAGATAACCTGTCTTTCGTTTTTTGCTAACAACTCTGTTTCTATTCAATAGGTTTCAGGTTATTGCAAATAATTACAGGTTAGGCTGCCCATAAACAGGCAACTTTGCCCTCTTTTTTCGGATATTTGACCCCTTATTATTAGAGTATGGCAGACGAAAAAATAATCTTCTCAATGGCGGGCGTAAATAAGATTTACCCTCCTCAAAAGCAAGTCTTAAAAAATATCTATCTATCCTTTTTCTACGGTGCTAAAATTGGTGTTTTGGGTTTAAACGGTTCGGGTAAATCTTCTTTGCTCAGAATTATTGCCGGCATCGACAAAGAGTTTCAGGGCGAAGTAGTGAGTGATTTAAGTTTTTCGGTTGGTTTATTGGAACAGGAGCCACAACTCGATAAAAACAAAACGGTTAAGGAAATTGTAGAAGAAGGGGTTAAACCAATCGTTGATTTATTAAAAGAGTTTGAAGCCATTAACGAGAAGTTTGCTGACCCTGCCATTATGGAAAACCCGGATGCCATGGATAAACTCATTACCCGCCAAGGCGAAGTGCAGGAGAAGCTAGATGCTGTTGGCGCCTGGGAATTAGACAACAAACTAGAGCGTGCCATGGATGCGTTGCGCTGTCCGCCACCGGATGCCAATGTGGAACACCTTTCGGGAGGGGAGAAAAGACGGGTGGCTTTGTGCCGACTATTATTGCAAGAACCAGATGTTTTGTTGTTGGATGAGCCTACCAACCACTTGGATGCGGAATCGGTGTTTTGGTTAGAGCAACATTTGCAACAATATAAAGGAACTGTAATTGCCGTAACGCACGATCGCTACTTCCTGGATAATGTAGCGGGTTGGATTTTGGAATTGGATCGTGGCGAGGGTATTCCGTGGAAGGGCAACTACTCATCCTGGTTGGAACAAAAGCAAAAACGTTTAGCGCAGGAAGAGAAATCGGAGAGTAAACGCCAAAAAGCTTTAGAGAGAGAATTGGAATGGGTGAGAATGAACCCTAAAGGCAGACATGCCAAAGGAAAGGCACGTTTGAATAACTACGAGAAGTTGTTATCGCAAGAAACAAAAGAGCGCGAAGAGAAATTAGAGTTGTACATACCACCGGGACCGCGTTTGGGTAATGTAGTAATTGAAGCGAATGGTGTAGCAAAAGGATATGGCGATAAGTTATTGTATGAAAATTTAAGTTTCGCGCTTCCTCCTGCGGGCATAGTAGGGATTATCGGGCCTAATGGTGCTGGTAAAACTACGTTGTTTAAAATGATTACGGGCAAAGAACAACCTGATGCCGGTAGTTTTAAAGTGGGTGAGACTGTAAAGATTGCTTATGTAGATCAGGAGCATGACGACCTGAAACCTGAGGATACTGTGTTTACTGCTATAACCGGTGGCAACGATTTGATTAACATCGGTGGCAAAGAAATGAATGCCCGTGCTTATGTGGGTAAGTTTAATTTTGGTGGTAACGACCAACAGAAAAAGATTAAGGAACTGTCGGGTGGTATGCGCAACCGCGTACACTTGGCTATTGCTTTAAAACAAGGTGGTAACTTGTTGTTGTTGGATGAACCTACCAACGATTTAGATGTGAACACACTGCGTGCGTTAGAAGAAGCTTTGGAAAACTTTGGTGGTTGTGCGGTGATTATCTCTCACGATCGTTGGTTTTTAGATAGAGTGTGTACGCATATCCTTGCCTTTGAAGGCGACTCGCAAGTGGTGTGGTTTGAAGGTACCTAT
The DNA here is from genome assembly GCA_027533395.1 of Cyclobacteriaceae bacterium. Lineage (GTDB taxonomy): Bacteria > Bacteroidota > Bacteroidia > Cytophagales > Cyclobacteriaceae > Chryseotalea. The sequence goes on along the minus strand of JAPZUF010000001.1, from coordinate 12,523 downwards.
AGCGAATATGAAGAGAATAAGCGCAAGCGTTTGGGCGATGATATTCCGCATAGGATTAAGTATAAGAAGTTGGTGAAGTAGCTTTCGCTTTTAGTTAATCGTTGTTGGTTAACCGAAGGAGACTTTAGAAGTTAGATTTTATTTATTTTGAATGACGGCCTGCGATTGTAATCGTGGGCTGTTTTTTTTTGAGGAAATAAAACACGCTTCAATTGGAAGGACTCAAGTTGTATACTGAAACTTGACAGTATTAAGCCGTGTGATACAAAAAGTAAGAACCGAGGTGCGAGAATCTTCCTGCGAGTTACGAATATCTTTACTCGATGTGCGAACATTTTCACTCGAGGTACGAATATCTTCACTCGAAGTGCGAACATTTTAACTCGAGGTGCGAACATTTTCACTCGAGGTGCTCTCTGCAAACTCCGTGGTGCGAATATCTTCACTCGAGGTGCTCTCTGCAAACTCCGAGGTGCGAATATCTTCACTCGATGTGCGAACATTTTCACTCGAGGTACGAATATCTTCACTCGAGGTGCTCTCTGCAAGCTCCGAGGTGCGAACATTTTCACTCGAGGTGCTCTCTGCAAACTCCGAGGTGCGAATATCTTCGCTCGAGGTGCTCTCTGCAAGTTCCGAGGTGCGAATATCTTCACTCGAGGTGCTCTTTGCAAACTCTGAGGTGCGAATATCTTCACTCGAGGTGTTCTCTGCAAGCTCCGAGGTGCGAATATCTTCACTCGAGGTGCTCCCTGCAAACTCCGAGGTGCGAACATTTTCACTCGAGGTGCTCTCTGCAAGCTCCCAGGTGCGTACATTTTTACTCGAGGTAATAGATGTAATGCTAGAAGTGCTCCAACTTTCAATAAAGGTTCATCAATTTGATTATGGTATTATTATGAACCTACAGTAAGTCCTTAAATAGAAATGATTGAAATAAAATGAAACTGTACTGGGTTTGTAACTCAGGACAGCGTGGAGCCAGCTAGGCAAATAAGGCACGCGTTGCAAACGCGCGCCAGATGGGGCAAAATTTTATATTCTTAATTGGCACAAGTCTCGCTCATGCCCCTGCGCAATACCAAAGACTTGCGCCAGTATGGTTGTTTCTTTCACTCAAGTATTTTCAGTTTTAACAAGTCTTTAAAGGATTTAATCCATGAGAACTTCTCAGTCCCAAGGAAAGGAACTCCCTTATACTCAAGATAGCTTTTGAATTTCTGTATTTCAGTAAATTTATAGTTGTCCTCACGAATAGTCAATTGACCGTATTGCGCTGTCAATATTATGATGTCGTATTCACTGAAGGGAATTATGTTATTTGTGTTTTTTCTTTCTTTGACTTTAAATCCGTTCAATTGGTCTATTTCGATTTGCTTTTGTCCCCAAAAAAGTCCCTTGAGCATAAGTCTGTTATTTAACTGGTAAGTTTTGTATTCTCTATTTGTCCATACTGTTGCAAATACGCCAATTGTCAAAAGCACTATACCTGGAATAATAAAGAGTATATCATTCTTCTCAATTATCAACATACTGAATTTAAAAATAAAAACTAGAATTATTCCAAGAACGACTAATTCAAGCCAAGGCCTATTTGCTTTTAACGTCATAAATAAATATTTGCCTAATTGTCGCGAGCAATGCACGCCAACGCTTGGCTATGAAGCGTTACTTTTATCCTTAAAAAATAATTAATCAAAAGTAATGCTTTATAGCCGTTGTTGGGCGCTGTAATTATTTTTTTCTCTTTTCGAGTATCTCATTAGCCGCTTCTATTGCATAGTCAGCGTATTTCCTTTTATCACCAATTATCTGTCTAAGCTTTGAGTCTTCATAGTCCTTAAAATTCTCAAGGAACTCAATTTTCATTTTCTCCCGCTTTAGTTTAATCCTTTTCTTTTCTTTCTCTGACTGAATATTAAGTTTAACTATTGGCAGAAATACCGACTCCTCTTTGTGATTAACTTTTAATTTGTTTACAAGATCTATGGGCTGCATTATTAAAGACGTCACAATAAAAGCTTTATTGTCTATAGTCCTAATCCTAGCGTATTTGTAATACCTGAGATTACGATGGTTTTCATTTTCAACAATTACGACTTCAATTATATCACTTCTTTTTATTTTAATTTCGTTTCCTCTTTGCTTAATAATTATACTGTCCGATTCAAATGAAACTTCCTTACCCCAGTCATTAATTAGATAGTGAATTGTTATAATTGCAGTGAATCCAATTGTTAAAATTATTAGCCCGACAAAGTAGATGGCAGGTAATGCTTTTGCTGTTAATCCATTTGCCCAAAAGTCTAAGACAAGTATCAAGGTCAACAGTCCAGTAATAAATATAGATATAAATATAGGGTAGTCTCTGAGTTTGTAAACATCAATCTCAGTTGTCTTTGTTGGTGTAATCTGTTTTAATTTAAAATCCTTTTTGGCTGTTTTTTTGTAGAACCTTTCAACTATGTCCTTTATTGTTAGTCCTTGGGTGTTATCAAAAGAGTTAACAGGAATGATTTTTTCTGCTCGATGAGTTGGAGTTAGAAATTCAATAATAAAAAAGTCTTTGTCTCTTGCTGAGATGATAAGTGTTTCTTTGTCTTTGTTCTTAATTGCGATACTTGGAACAGTAGAGGTTAAATTCTCAATGGTTCTTTCTTCAATTTTCTGAAACTCCCTATCCCAAGGATAAGATTGAATGATTTTAAGTGCTTGTGCTAAATCCACTTGCCCGACTTTCTCAACTTGGTCAAGATGAAATTCTACGTACTGTAATTCTAACTCTAATCTCATCAAAAAATGATTATTGCGCCCAACGGTTTGGCGCTTGGCGCAGTGGCGGATTTCGGAGCACGAAACTGTCAATACACAACAAAAGTTGATGCGAGGTAGAATGTTCAATTAACCACGTCACCCGCCATTGAGCCAAACGCCTGTTGTAGGCTGTGCTTCTGTCATTTTTTTACAAATCTTTTTACTCCTTTATCTGTCACAAGCAAATATAATCCTGGGGTTAAATTCGTAACATTGAAATGGTCAGTGGATTCAGCCTGATTATAGATTAATCGTCCGTTTGAGGAATAAATAGAGAATCTCAATTTCTTATTAAAGTATAATACGTGTTCAACTGGGATCGGATAAATGTTGATTAAACTATTTTCAATCGTTGGAGAGCTAATCCCGGTAGTGGTAAGTGAGTCTTTTATAACCGTTAAATTGTAAGTTAGCCTGTTGGCAGTATAAACTCTTTCATTTATTGGATTATAACATAAATCAACTGGCTGAACTTGTCCAGTTCCCAAAGAAATCGTCATTATTACACTGTCTGCTGCAGCATCAGCTACAGAAACCCGATGACTCCACTCATCAACCCAATAGATTTTATTGTTATTAGGACTAAAGCAAAATGCAGTGGGTTCATCACCGGCAGTTATAGTTTTAACTACCGTGTTACTTGCGGCATCTATAACGGATATGGTACAGGCCGCAGGTGTATTTGGGCCTGGAGCACCCACGTTGGAACAATAAATCTTGTTGCCAGATGGATTGTGAAACATAGCGGTTGGCCCATCCCCGACAGTGATAGTTGAAACAACCGCATCGGTGACACCATCCACAACCTTCACATTATCTGAACTATAATTGGAAACATAAACCCGATTACTTTGAGGATTGAATACAATTCCTCTTGGTAAATTACCCATTTGCAGGGTGGCTATGACAGCATTTGAGCTTCCGCTGATGACAGACAAATTCTGACTACCTGCATTTGGTACATAGATTTTATTGCTTACGTTATTGTAGCAAAGTACTCTTGGCGTTGAACCAACCGGAATTGTAGTTATGATTGTATTAGAGGCACCGTCAATCACAGTAACATTCCCACTGAATTCATTGGCACAATAAATTTTATTGTTTGTGGAGTTGTAGCACAAAGCCCTTGGCCCGTCACCGGCAGGCAGCAAAGCAATGATCTGGTCGGTCTGCCCGTCAATTACAGTAATACTGTCAGCAAAATAATTTGCAACGTATATTTTATTATTCTGGGTATTGTGGCAAAAATCTCTCGGACCTTCAGGCACTTGTATTGTAGTTAAGATTGAATTTGAGCCTCCGTCAATGATGGTCACACTTTTTTGTGCAGGCATACCGACATCAGGAACATTTGCCGTATAGATTTTATTGCTGTTTGGATTGTAAATTAAATCTCTTGCTGATGCTTGTGGAGGCATAGTGATTGTTGTTTCAATCCATTGGGCAGTGGTTGTGTTTATCAAACCTGCGAAAGCAAATGCCATAAAAAGCATTTTTTTGAAATTATTTTTCATTTTAATCAATTATTTATTAATAACTAGTTTTTTAGCATACCTGTTACCTTTGGTATCAGAAATAATAAGCGTATAAAATCCTGTCGGCAAATCCTTCACAGAGATAGATTTATTTGAAGTTTCCTCATCTGAAAGAAATTGTCCGTTGTAATTGTAAAACTGGCAATTAAATGTGTCACCTTCAAGTCCGTTGATATATAACATATCGTTTGCAGGATTAGGAAAGATGCGAAGTTCTGGCCCATCAGCTATATCATCCACAGATGTTGTATTTGTTCCCAATAATCGAGTAAGAAACTCTACATCTTTGTAAAATCCGGTAGATGAAGCAGGGGCATTTCTCACAACTACCAAGTCTCTGGAAGGGATTACATACAAACACTGACCATAAGCACCCCGACACATCATGAAATCATCAGGAATCTTGTTTTCGTCAAGTATGGGCTTAATTTGTGTGGTATGTATATTGCTGTTTATGAGGTTAACTTTAATCGCTACTGAATCGGCAACAGGTTCTTTTAACCACCAGTAAAACCCATAAGCTGGATATGCTTGTGAACTTTGTATAACCTGCATCATTTGTTGTTTGGGAAGTATAGCCGGTCCTGTCCATTGGTCCTGCAATGTTAAACGAACAAATTCACCAAACTTATACCATTCATTTGCCCTAACATAAGCACCTCCACTAAGTTGAGGGTTCCCATCAGCAAAATTACCCTGCCATTGTACTCTTATTCCTAGAGGTTGAAAAAGTTTGCGGTTCATATAGTCAACAACTTTTTCTGAACCCAATTTTCGCTGTAGTGCCAGACCGAATAAGTTTGGATCAGGACCATATATAAATGTTGAACCTGCAGGATAAAGAACTTTTGCAGCTAGGAAGTCAGTCCATAATGTTTGATCTTTCAGTTCTTCAAGACCGCTTGACATTGTTAGTAAGTGCCGATATGTGATTTTAGATTTTGCTGAATCACCTATCCATTCAGTAAGTACTTCTACCACAGGTGTATCCAATTTAATGATACCATCATAAGCAGCAATCGCACCAATCATGCCAGTAAAACCTTTGGTGCCGCTGCCAAGCAGTTGTAAATTATCTGCATTACCACCATTTTGATAAGATTCAATAATAATGTTACCCTGAAATATAACCACAAATGTTTGACCCCCCATTGAAACACTATATTGTTCTGCTGCGTCCATTTGCTGGGCTGTTGGTGGTATCGGCTGCGCAATTAAATCAGTAATTGCAAATTGCATTGCTAAGATTACTGAAAGATGTATAATATATTTTTGCATAACTAAATAAATTAATTGTGGTTTATGATTAACTTTTTTGCATACCTGTTACCTTTGGTATCAGAGATAATAAGCGTATAAAATCCGGACGGCAAAACCTTGACGGAAATGGATTTATTTGAGGCTTCCCCATCCAAAAGCATTTGTCCACTGTAATTATAAATCCGGTAACTAAATGTTTCTCCTTTAAGACCTTTGATAAACACCATATCATTTGCAGGAATAGGATATACAATCACATTAATGTTGATATAAGCAGGATTCTTTATTCCAACTACTGTTGGAATTTCGAATATCAGCCTCCTCCGGATGGGGTCTTTTGTAAACGTTAGATCGTTCACCCGAACAACATCGTTGGAGTCAGGATATGTTGTACCATTTTGTAAAACCTGATTGTTAGATAAATCTATCAGTGCCCAATTAAGTTGCGTTGTTGATTGCGGCAGAAAAAGCTGGGGTTTCCTTATAGTCACGTCACATTTAGCTGAATCACCAGTATAATTATCTACTGAAACAGTTGATTGTCCTACCAAATATATCGTACATTCCCATCTGGCGGAGGAATCAACAATGGTATTTACATCCCAATCATAAAATCCACTCCAAGTGCCCCATGCATCACCGTCCGTAGGGCTTCCATTGCCTAATTCGGGTTGTCTCCCTGTTTGGGCAAAGTTCTGGTCATCATTTACAAAGCCCGGATAGCTTTGATTGTTTTTGAATCTGGATTGATAGTATGCCTCACAGCGTTCCGTTCTTACAGGAGCAACCCATTGTCCTATATCAGTGCATGGCGTTTGTGGATCATTATCATCCCAATCAGATGCAGTATGGTCTCTATTATCCCAATATAGATGTACACCAAGACCTTTATTGTTTAGATCATTGTAAAGTTGAAGGTGCTGGCTGCCCCATTCAGCGGCATCATCGCAACGGCCCCTGTAAATACGTGTCAGACAGTAATCACGACTTACCGTTGAGATACGTTTACCGGCATCAAAAAAATCATTGATACGAAGCGTGTCGCCATCTGGACCGATTTCAGTAGTTTTTAGGTTTGTTTGAGAAGTGCCGAATAAACGCCCTGCTGTTTCAGGCGTGTAATGGGGTGGAACAAAAGCGGTAGCAGCCGAAAATTTTTCGGGCTTCCACCTTGAAAGTAGTAAAGTACCTGTACCGCCCATCGAATTACCCATAATGGCAATTCGGTTTGGGGAAATATTATAGGTTGTATTATTTTTTAACCAATCGATAGTCCAATCTAGACGTCTTAAGGTGTAAGGCACAGCAAGTCCATTAGCCGGAGCATTAGAAGCTGTTGTGGAATTTAACTGTGTATGCCAACCAAACCAATTAGTAGGTCTGTCATAATTAACAACACCGTTACTTGAAAGGTAAATACGGTCGTCAAATGCAATCGTTATCCCGTTGTTTGGTGCGTTACCTGTATTACCATAATGAAAGGAATTTGGGGAATATGACCAATAACTTCCTTGCTGTCCACCACCATGCAAACAAACTACAGCAGGGTAAGGTCCGGTAGGCAAGCCGTTCTGCGGCTCAAAAACAGCAAATACATGGGGTGCTCCGTTCTTAGCAGCGTTTGCCATTATAGGAAAGTCGGGTCTCGAGTCATTCGGATCATCTCGACCATCCACCCACATGGCAAAAACACTGTATGGAAATCCCTGACCGGTAGCTGCGGAAAATTGAAGATGACATTTTACAGGATCTGCCTGTGGATTGTAAGTGATGAAAAGAGCTTGAGTTGTCCTATTTGCAGGGCTTAGCTGGGTGTTATTGTTCCTTGTTACATAAATATAGCGGGTAAGCGTGTCATGTGGAGTATAGACAAACAAACCTTCATTTGCTGTTAATTGATAAGTGCCTCCATTGCCATTAGGAATACGCCATCTGGCATTAGGATTGGCTAGGGTAATTCTCTCTCCTTTCCATTCCGGCTCAAATACAGAACCTACCTTCACCGCATTGGTGATTGAGGTAACGTGATTGGCACTGATAAATACATTGTAAAGTAATGTGGTGGCCGTATCTAATTCCCAAACCACAAAGACCTGTCCATTTGCATTCCATGCTCTTACATTGGTTTGTGCACGGACATTCATTCAAATTATTGCTATGATAACAACGCTGAGTAAGTATTTTTTCATTTTATGTGTTTTTGATTTACTTAGTTAGACTCAAAAAGTATTCAAAGGTTTATTCGTCAAACTAGCATTGCCTACAACATATTTGTATCAGCAACTAGTTGCTTATATTTTCTTATAGGAGCCTTTATAAATGTAACACACGCCAATCTCTTTTACAAGTAGCTGAGGGTTGGTTAAAAGAAAATGGTCGGTGATAGTGCCGACCATAGGCAAAATGAATATCACCTCAGAGTCCCCTACGGGTGACTCTGAGGAGGTGAAAACTAAAGTTTGGTTAAGCACTGAACTGTCATAGTAGTAAATCACCCCCGCTTTTGGCAATACCTTGTTAGCAGCTGGCTTATCTTCCATTTCTCTATTGTTTATCAATTAAGCTGGAACGCATTTAGCAGCGAAGTCCTCAAGGAATTTCAAATCAATTTCTGCTTTCGCTGTGTCTGGCGGTGTTGGGTTTAGTCCAGCCGCTGCATCGTGTAACCAATTTGAACTGTCTGTCATTCCTTTCTCTATCTCTGCAATTAAATCATTTGTCACTATTACCTTTTTTAGTTTTTGCGTTTGCACTCCGAGTAAAAACCGTTCAACAACACCTTTGAATAACCTTTCTTCCACAGCTCGTTCCCACGCCTCTCTTAATAAGTTATACCAAGATTTTGCTGCAAAGAAATATTCGTCAGGTGTCGCTTCTCTTTCAACTTTTTTCAAACGTACAAGGCGGTCTTTAAGAGTGCCAATTCTTGCCTTTACGTTTTGTGCTATCCAAGGAAGGTCGGGACTAATAACTCCTGGAGTTCCACCAATGTTTCTAATTGTTGTTATTATATGGTTTAAGCCCGATGCTTCTGCAAAGATTTTTAAACGTATGAAAAATGCAATGTCGTGAGTAAAAACAATAACTTGTTTTTTTGATGCGAGTTCAACTAATCTTTCTGCAATCTTTTCTCGTCTTAGGTGGTCTTGTGAAGTAACAGGGTCGTCAAAAAACACACCTTTGTTGTATGGGTTAAGTTGAACTTCTGTTAGAAAGTCGGCCAATGAAATCGCCCTCTGCTCACCTTCACTTAGCACACTATTAGCGACAACGCCTGCTACTTGCAACTTCCTTAGAGTAGAAATTCTTGCATTTCGCTGGACGATATTTACAATTTTTGGTGCATTGAGTTTGCTACATTCGGTATTGAAGGTGTCTGTGTATTTATCTGTAATATGTGAAGTGAATAAATCTCCCTGCTTGATAGTTATAGATTTTGTATTGAAAGCAGAGGCGGAGCTTTCTGCTTTTGCAGCCCATTTGTGAGCTGCAACAAAAGCTAAAACTTTGTCAAGCAACTTATTTAGTAAACTTTTGTCTGTGAGGAATTGAATTTCTATTTCTAAGTCAGCTAATTCCTTTGCAGGATTTTTTTGAAATAAGTCAGCGATAGAAGCTTTTAGCTTGGCGACAAAACCGTCAAGTTCATTTGAATAAACTGTGAAGGATGTCATTGGTAAATCCAAATTTCTATTCGCTAAATTTTGAATTACATTTTGTCGTGAGGTTTCAGAAGCTGATGCAATCTCATTCCACCTTGCTGCTAATGTCGGGTCAATGCTATTAACAAAGTCAAATAATGTTGTGCTTTCATTAAATTTTGCAGGTGGAAGTCCTTTCAGTTTTTTCTCTAACTCTCTTATAACTTGAATAATTCTATTGAGTTCTCCTTCTGCTTCACTCTTCAACAAATTCCAATAGGAATTTATTAAAGCATTTTCTTTCTCTGTTAATGGTCGCAAACAAAACAAACAGTTTTCTTGGTCAGAAGGATAAGCAATGCTTCCTCTGTTTGCTTCAATCAAAGAAGCGTAACTTCTTGATGCTTTGATAAATTCCTTCCATTCGTTACTGCCTAATTGCTCAATATTGAATTCTTCTAAACTTTTTACTCCTTCTTGTTTTGCTAACTCCTGAAATTTGTGAAAAGAATTTATCAACGACTTATAGTCTTCAATGTCATTTGGCTTCAAGCAATCTAATATTGATTGTTGCCTGTCAATGAATTCCAGAAGTTGCGAAAGCAACATTTGTAATTCAGCTATTTTTTTCGGAATGTCAAGTGCTTTGAGTTCTTCTCTCTTTGCAATTAGGGCTGTAAGTTTTGCAGCATCTTCTTCAGTGTAATTTCCTAATACTTTTAAACCTTCTTCGTTGGATGTAGCACCAAGATTTAAGATTTGTGTTCTAATAGCATTGTCATTAAGGAAATAATTTACAAACTCGTTAATTGGTCTATTTGCATTAATATCTGCACTTAACTTAGCTTTAAGAAGTTCATATAACGCAATTACTTTCTCGAAAAATTCAAATCCGCTTGGAGTAAAGTTGAGTTTGTTGTCTTGCTCTAAATGAACCCTTATGCTCTGAGTGTCGAAAACGGAGAATTGGATAAACTCTATACTGTCCTTTTGTAAAGGGTATTGTAAGTCGTATGTTGCTGCTGCTGATTGAAAAGTAAATTTGCAATTAGGAGCACCAGTTGCAGCACCATTGAAAACATTTGGCAAAATGTTTTTGTCGCCTCTTGAATTAAAAGCATTATTAAGTAATCTTATATAACCTGATTTCCCTGTCCCGTTACCACCATAGATGATTGTCAAGTTTGGACATATTGGAATTGATTGTCCTGAAGCTAGTGCGTTTACATTTTCTATTTCCTTTATTAATTGTAGTTCCAAATGTTCTACTGCCGAAGTCGCACTAACTGCAATTTCATTGAATGCAATTTCGGCTCTTTCAGCGTCAATAGGTTTTAATCCATAATCTTCCTTAAATAAGTTGTAGGTGCTACTTGCTAACTCGTCAGAAACATTCTCACCTTCTAAAAGTCGATTACCAGCATACTGAAACCAATAGTCGTAACCTCTAAGCCAAGCGATGATTTGATTTTTTAATGGTGTTTCTGGCATTTGTCTGTTTGCTATATAAGATTATTAAAAAGTCCGTCAGTTCGATGTTAGCACTATGCACAAAGCTTGCAGCTAACATATTTGTATCAGCAACTAGTTGCTGATATTTTCTTTAGGAGCCTTAATAAAAGTAATACACGCTGCTCGCTTTTGCAAGTAGCTGGGGGTTGGTTATAAAGTAAATGGTCGGTGACAACACCATAGTTGTTAACTTAAGGAAGTTCATTTAAGAGATTTAGAATTTGATAATGAGTTTGTTTTTTAGCAGGATGCTCACATTTTGTATTCTCAATTAGAGTTAAGAAGTTTTTCTTTAACCATTCATGAAGCTTTATTTTTTTAAGGACAACAAGCCTAAGAGAATGTAAAAATTGTTGACACCGTTTGAAGAATTTGATTTGGCTTACACCTTCCCCTAGAGTGTATTTTTTCACATACTGATTTAAGCTTTGGAATAACCTCCAGTTTAACAAAACCCATAGTAGTTTAGCAAGAAGTTGACATTCAATTCGTTCAGTTTTAACCTTCTTCACTTTATGAATTTCAAAAGTAGATTTCCATGTTTTAAACACTAATTCAATTTGCCAGCGCAGATAGTATACTTTTCTTATATTCTCAATTGGAAGTATTTCTTTGCTAACATTAGTGATAAAGGAATTGTATCGACAACGAATTTTATGTTCATATGTAATTCCTACACCATGCTTCTTTGCTGAGCTTAACGCTGCCTTTAGTCTTCTTCTATATTCGGTATCTGTAACAGGCTCAACTACCAAACGGCATTTAACAGGTTCTCGTTCGTAAAGCAGAACATCAATATCCAAAGCAGCGGCACGTGTTCTTTCAAATTTTCTTTTGATATTTTTCCAGTTAATACGTTGTTTTTTTAAAGTACATAGTGTGGCTTGTGGTGGCATTCGGTTTAGAAAGTAGGCACGCTTTTGTATGACAGCTTTAAGGTATGTAGGCGTGATGTATCCAAGGTCGCGAATGTAAAGCTCTCCTTCGCAAATTGAGTTTATCGTATTATTTGAATCAAGCTGATCATTGGTTTTAATCGTTACTAAATCAATAGTTTTCCAATTACCACTTAACAAATCAAATTCATATTGCAAACTCATTAACCCATTTGTTTTACTAAAGTTTCCATAGCCAGGATAGGCATCACTGTTTATTGCTGGCAATGAAAACTTACTAGAGTCTTTTATATTAATTGCCGAAAAGTGACTCTTAAAATTTACATCGGCTTCAAACAACGAGGTCTGACGCGATAATTGATTCTTAACTAATTCTTTTAGAAACACAACCCCTTGCTTATTAAAACGCTTATGAAGCCCTTCTTTACTTATATTGATTGCAAAATGTTCATTCAAATCGGATGTAATATCAGGTAAACTTCTGTTAGCCTGATTGGTAACAGAAAACATAAGTGTATTTAAAAAATGTCTCGCTCCTAATTTTCTAGCTCGCTTTACAAAACCTGTACTTCTAGCAATCAAATCGATCTGATCATTAGAAAAATTCTGATTGATAGTAAGATCTAAATTTTCAGATTGTTCTTTGATGAACAATTCTTTGTTGATGTTTAATCGGTTTCTCCCCTAATGATTAAATTGCATCAACAAAAAAGCAGGTCTGGAAAGAAACCTGCTTTTTAAAATAAAATAAAAAAACTATGGGGAGAAAATTACAAAATTTGCCCCAATGGGGCTTCTGTCTCTATAAGAAAATTCAAATCAATATTCCTTAAGTTAACGACTATGGTGTTGTCACCGACCATTT
>JAPZUF010000012.1 GCA_027533395.1 Cyclobacteriaceae bacterium | reverse complement strand
CGTTTCGAAATTAGCAGTATAGGTGTTCTCTGTGGCAGCATCAGATTTAAACAACAATCGGTTATTACCCATGTGATCGGTAATAAAATATTCATACTTAAAAGCATTGCTTTTTTGTACTAATCTTCCTTCAGGAGAAGATATAAATTCAAGTGTATCGTTGCGGTATATAAATTCACCAACATACTTTGTGTGCTGTGTTTGGTTACCATCAACCATCTTCATACTTAGCTTAGAACCATTCGCATCGTAATAATATTGAATTGATTTTCCCGAACTAAACTTTACCCGCTCTATTAAGCCAAATGCGTTGTACTTCACACTATCAATACCTTTGTTTTTGTCTTGCGTAATAGCGCCTGCTCTGTTATAAGCAAAATCATCAGTACTTGAACCCGTGTTTTTAAAACCTGCTTGGTTAGAAGACCTGTCATTGACCTTTTTAAGTTGGTTACCAAAATTGTAAGTAAAAATCAAACTATCCAGATGTGCAGCTTTGTAATTTGGTACTGGCGAAGCTTCATCGTATGCTGTTGTATTTCTGATCAAATTGGTAATGTTTCGTAACGACAAACCAAACTATAAAGTGATTCATCTGGTAAAATTTCTGGAAAGTAGGCAATCATATCAATGGTCATCAAAAAACTTTTTCCCTATAAAAAAGAGATAAAAGAATATTTAAAGTCCAAAAATCAAGAATTTGGGTAATTTCATCGGTTCCCAACATTGTCAAACTAGGCACCAAGTTTAACAAACTAGTATCCAACTTTAATTAAACGCCACAACCAATGTGGCATTTTATTAAAGTTGGACCCCGGATTTTGTACTAATATCGGTAACCAAAATTTTAATCTTAATTGACTTTTTTACTTTAATGTTGGTTACCTGATTTATGAAAAACTTGCTTTTTCTATAATTTTAAGGTAATTATTATATTTTAGCCTTCTTCGAAATTCCCACCTTCGTTGTGATTTAAATGAAATTACGAATAATAATTTATTTAAATTTTTACTTTCTTTTTAAGTAAAATTCAAAACCAAGTCTCGAAGTTATGTTATTACCGTAAGGAGATTTAATACCATCGTTTAACCAATTGAATTGTACGATGGCAGTTCCTTTCATCCAGCGTGTAATAGGATATCTTGTTTTAATGCCTGTGAATAACCCTGAGACCCATTCTCGCTTACCTGCTTCTCTACTTGCGCCTGCTTTCTCTGGTACGCGGGTGTTTATGTATTCATATTCTACGTAGCCCAGAAATCCTCTGAATAATTTCACTTCTGCAAAAGCACGCGGACCGTATACACTTTGGTTTTGTCTCCAGTATTCATTGTTACCTGACCTAACTAATCGATAATTGAACCCCACTCCTGCTGAAACGTTTTGTAAAATCATGTAACCCATTGATGGATTTACATCAAGCATGTAATCGTTAGACTTTTGATATTGAAACGAAATGCCAGGAAAAATTCTTTCTCTAAATGATTTCTCTTTTAAAGGATTATAAAATTTCTTTGCATCTTTTATGCTAGCCAATGAACTATATTTCTTTTTGTACTTAGCCATTTTCTGCATCGCTTCTTGTAGTAAAGCTTCCTTACCCTGAAAGTGATTGATGGCAGTGGTTTGTGCTTGTTCTAGTAAGGCAGCTTTGGCTTCTTCTTCACTTTGTGGTTGTAGTTGGTCACTAAGTTTTTGCTGTTGATCATCCAATCCATCAAGTCCTGCTTCTTTGGCTATTTTATCTTCAGCCACTTTGCTTGCTTTTTGGTCGATTGAAGTTGTATCGTTTTTAAAGGTTTCGATTTTAGATTTAACATCTTTGGCAAGGCCTAATTCTTTGGGTGTTTCTATTTTTTGTAAGGGATTATTAAGATTTGAGTTTGGAATAGGATTATTTACATCTGGTAGTTTATTATCAATGGTACTAAGTCCATTTGTTTGATTCAAATCTAATCCTGGGAACTCCGAAAAATCGAAATTTGAATTTGGAAGATTGGTATCACCAAAATTTATATTTGAATTGTTGCCAGGCAGATTGACTTTGTTTTTAACACCCGTCACTTTATTGATCTTAGCCAGTTTCTGCTGATAACGGTTAACTACACTATCTTTTCTTTGGTTGAACTGATTAACAAGATTTTCTTTCTTTAATCGAATGCTATCTAATTGCTGTTGAATTTTCTCGTTTGGTTTTTGACCAATAGCTAATAAACTATCTTGTTTTTGTTCTAATATAATTTCTTTTTTATTTAATGCAATGATTGGTTTTTGATACAAAGCCTTTAAACTATTTGCAGACTTTGTAAATTCTTGTTGAAGGCTATCTTGCTTATTTTGTGCAACTCTTATTATGGAATCTGACTTTGCTTTTGATTGCATTAAAAGAGAATCTCCCCGCTCTTGTGCATAAGTAACGAGTGATGAAAAAATGATAAAGGTTAGAATGATAAAGCGCACAGACAAATTTAAAAATTTGAAGCTTTCTGTAGATGACTATTGAGTTAAAAATTAAAACGCAAAATTTGACTACTAATTCGCTAGCGCCCGTTTGGTTTGTTAACTATTAATGGCACGAGGTAAAAGCTCGAGAAATCAATTAACTTAGAATTATAAGAACTTATCAAGGAAGAAACTTATAAGCAATTATAATTGGCATAATAGTACCAACAATTAAAAATATAAAATTAAAAACGCCATCAGTTATTTGATTTATTTCCATAGACCAGAAAGTGTCCTCTGCATTACGTTTGTAAATTCTGAAAAAAATAAATCGAATGACAGAAAAAATCAAAACAGACATAAATGGAACTGTTAACATTTTTACATACTTAACGTTGCCGATATAGTTAAAAATGAGTAAGTAAGCAATCACAAATAATAGCAAACTTACCATCAAAATTAAATTAAATTTCTGCTTACTAAAAAGCCTATCTCTTTTCATAAGAAAGATAATCTGTACAAATAATCCTATTAATGAGAAAACAAGAGCCATATAAATTTTTATAAAATTTTAATCAGCAAGTTGATAAAGCGCATCAAAAGCTCCTGCACTATCAAGAAGGCCTAGGCCAACTGAAATGAAAGGGCCAACAACAGGTATAAATGCAGTTGCGGTAATTACCACTCCTCCAGCAAGCTTTGCGATATCACCTCCAGACATATCGCTTTCTATAAACTCTGCTGCATTTGCAGCTAAACCTAATCCTGCAATAAACCTTCCTCCTGTTTTGAATGCCTTTACTGAGTTATTGAAAACTTGTCTACTAGAACTCATTTTACTTAAAATTCTAGAGTCATTTAAAATCTTCTCAGCCTTACCCAGTGACATTCCGAATTGAACTGCTCCGTTACCTTGCCTATATAACTCGGCCATATCTGCTCCAAAACCTATTGCATCATATACTCCAAACTTATTAAAACCACTCTGTGTCTTATCATTTTTTGTTTCAATATGTGCTACCCAAGAAAGAGTAGTTTTGCTTTTGCCAGAATTAGGATCGTAGAAGTAGGTGTAAATATTACCTGCAAAATCTACTCCTGATGCTAAGTTAGGCATTATTCCATATCCTATCGCCAAACTGATAAAATAATTCCAACCGATGTAAAAGCTGGTGTTGATGAAGAAGGCTATTTGCTCACAGCAGAAGCAAAAGAATATCTGAAAGCAACCTATTTAAAACCTTTGCGTGATGCGGAAAACGAGTTGATTGCAAAACGTAATTCACGTTTGTCTCAAATACTTTTAGGCGATGAAGCATTTAAAGGCAAAGAGAATGACAACGATTTAGTTAAAATATTTTCAGGTTTAAAAACAGAGTTAGAAAAGTATTTTAACGAAGTTGATGAAGCAGGGCAACCAAAACAAGGTAAGCAGATAAAAGATAAAATTGACAACTACATTAAACGCTTTTACAGCAAAAATCACGAAAGTGAATTTGAAGCAACATCGAACGACATAAAAAGCATTCTTGAAAAATTGACTTTGACTTTGAAAGGCGAACCAAACCCGGGGTTAGGAACTTTAAACCGTCTGTTTATGGCTGCGGAATTGCTTCATTTAACCAAATCAAATTGGACAGGCTTGCGTTTAGGCTTGGTTGAAGAATTGGAAGCACATTTGCACCCTCAAGCACAAATGCAAGTGATTGAAGCCTTTCAAAAACAAAAAGATATTCAACTTATTCTTACAACACACAGCCCGAATTTAGCTTCCAAACTCAAACTAAAAAACTTGATTATTTGCAACAACGCAAACGCTTTTCCTATGGGTGAAACTTACACCAAATTGGAAAAAGACAATTACAAGTTTTTAGAAAAATTTTTGGACACCACAAAAGCCAATTTGTTTTTTGCCAAAGGTGTGATTTTAGTGGAGGGTTGGGCAGAAGAAATACTTCTGCCAAGCATTGCAAAAGCAATTGGAATAAACTTAACCGAAAAAGGCATTTCCATTGTAAACATCGGTCATACAGGTTTTGACCACTACGCAAACATTTACTTGCGACAAGCAGAACCCAAAATGAAAATTCCTGTTGCAGTAATTACTGATTCCGACATTAGAGAATACGAAAAAAGCGGAGATGATTTTTTAAAGCGAGATCCTAAGACCGTTTCTCAAGAAACGCAAACAAAATTAGCAACCATAATTGGCAAGGCAGAGCAAAGTGTAAAATATTTCCCTGCACCAAATTGGACTTTAGAGTACTCTTTGTTTAAATCTGCGAGTTTAACAACGCAAATACGAAATGCAGCAAAAGCTATTCATACTCATACAGATTGGAACACAGATTTTGAAAAAACTCTTGCGACAAAGTTGATAGACAAAACCTTGAAAAAAACGGATATAGCTTATCACATTGCAAACGCAATAGACGAAGATTTAAGCAAAGAAGTTCGAACAATTCAAAATGTTGACGATGCTAACGATACGATTAATTATCTTGTAAAAGCGATTAAATATGCCACAGATAATTAACATATTGGACGAAGAAATTCAATATGCCGAACGTTTGCTGTTACCTGTGGGAAAAACATTTGACGATGAACGCAAAACATTTATTCGCAATTTCAATACAATAGATTTACAAGCAGTTCCTGGGAGTGGAAAAACAACGGCTTTATTGGCAAAGTTGGTTATTTTAGAACGCAAACTCCCTTTTACTGACGGCTCTGGCATATTGGTTTTATCACATACCAACACAGCCATTGACGAAATAAAGCAAAAAATTCAAAAGTATTGCCCCAAACTGTTCTCTTATCCAAATTTTATTGGCACAATACAAAGTTTTGTTGATGAATTTTTGGCTATTCCATTTTACGTTCATAAGTACAAGAAAAAACCAAACAGAATTGACCACGAAATTTACAATGAAGTCGCAACGAAACGTTATAACAATCTTCCAAATTCTCCTGCCAAAACTTGGTTAAAAAATCAGCACGACCCAGAAAATTTGTTTAAGCATTTCCGCTTTGACATAGATTTGAATTTGACAAACGGAAGGAACGGAAATATAATATTGAGAAGTAACAGCAATTCAGCATCATATAAAACTTTCAAAACGATAAAACAGCAAATTTTGCTATCGGGCATTTTGAATTATGACGATGCATATTTTTTAGCGGAATGTTATTTGAAAGAAATACCCAATATCAGAACCATTTTGCATAAACGATTTTCTTTCGTATTTGTAGATGAAATGCAAGATATGGATACACACCAATACAATTTATTGGAAAAGATATTTTATTATGAAGGAAACGGCGTTTCAAAAATTCAAAGAATTGGCGACAAAAACCAAGCAATCTATAATTCTGTAAAAGCAACAGAAGTTTGGCAAGACAGAGCAGAAATATTACGCTTAAATGGCAGCCAACGACTTAGCAAACCTATTGCCGATGTAGTAAAAAAATTTGCCTTGTACAGCGATGCAACTTTTGATATTGTCGGAAAATACGAATGTGAAATAAAACCGCATATTTTGGTTTTTGATACAGCAAACATCGGCAACATTATTCCTTGTTTTGCTCAAATTGTAAAAGACAACGGACTTGAAAATTCCGAAAAACCAATAAAAGTTATTTGTTGGAATACAGACTGGAAAGACGATGAAGCAAGCAGGAATGATGTTACTAAACTACGTTTAGAAGATTATTATAAAAGCTTCAAGAAAGAAAAAGGAAAGCCCAAACAAGACTACGACAACTTGAAAAGTTATTTGTTGTATTATGAGAAAAAGAAAACATTAGAGCCTTTGCGTAAAAACATTTTAAACGCTTTTTTAAAAATTTTGCGTTTAGAAAATATCAATACCGCAGACGATAGACCTTACACAAAGAAAAAACTCATTGATTTTATTCAGGAAAAAGACGTTACAAAATATGATGAACTTAATTTAAACCTTTACAATTGGTCAATTGGAATAATCCAAGAAAAAACAGCAGAAGTTTGGAACGGAATAAAAGTATACGTTCCAACTTTACTAGCAATGTTTGACAAATCTATTTCAGCAAGTACAGAATTTATCAATAATGACATTGTCTATATTCCTGCCGAAAATATCGAAATTCATACACCAACCAATCATTATAAAAAAGACGGGCTTGAAATTGAAATTACCAGCGTTCACGCTGTGAAAGGACAAACACATTGTGCGACATTATATTTGGAATCGTGTTATCAAGGTAAACACGAATCCGAAAGATTATCCACTCAATTTTTAGGCAATAGTTTTAATGATACAAAAGTTCATCATAAAAGTTCAACTAAAATGGCTTACGTTGGCTTTACACGACCAACTGACCTACTTTGCATAGCAATTCACAAAGACAGATTTAACGTATTGCATAACACTATAAATACTAACATGTGGGAAATAGTAACAGTAACAGCCATCGCTTAGGTATATGCACATCTGGAAGCCGCACTAGGTGACATATCGATCAAAAGTTACAAAAGTGATTACCTACCCTTGTATTACTTTAAAAGGTAGATCTATTTAACCGCTTATCCTTTTGTTCTTTCGTTTCAATTAATTTACCGATGAGCTTATTCGTTTCTGGAAGTTTTCTTAATGCCTCTGTTCTTGGTATTTGAGCAATCCGTAATAAAATGGTTCTTGTAATTATCTTTCTATATTTTTTCTTAACAAGTGTTTCGTAAGCCTTGTGTATTTCTTCGCAATAATTTTTGTCAGTATGAATGTATTGAGAGTCTAAGTTTGCTTTCTTAATTTTCAAATAGTTCAAATGATGTGCTTTATTTACCTTTATTAACCAAGCCTTATCATATGTAAGTAAGAATTTAGTCAACTCTTTATAAAATTTCCTTATGTAACTTATTTTTAATTGTGCATTATCAGATAAGATCTTATTCCACTCCTTTCTACATTCTATCTTTTTAGCTTTTAAATCTTCTATTGTGCTTTCATTTAAATCAAAATTATTAGCATTTGATAAAATACGATGAGTTAACTTTCCTTCACCCACACAAAAGTCAATTTCATCAACTTTACATTTAAGTTGATGTTCCAAAAATTTAATCATTAGCAAATTTTTTAATGGATTTTCAAAATTTCTCCGCATGTCATTTAGGTTAAAAAATGATTCTCTAGTTATTTCATCTTTTATAAAGAGTGATAAAAGCTTAATTTCATAAAACTGGTTTATATCTTGAATTAACTTCATATTTTCATTATGTTTTTTAACAGGATACAACATTTTAACCAACATTACGAGTCTTTGCTTATTAAATAAATGACTCTCCTTATCCTTTTCTAAAAGTAAGCCATACATGCTGTTTGCTAAATCAAACAAAAATAAATCTTCATTAACCATAATGTCATTTAAGTCGCAAGATTCTTGTGAGGCATCTACAAGTTGATAAAAACTTGTAACTTCTTTTTCATTTACTTTAGCTGTTTTAAGAAAACAATTATGGATTGGACAAACAAGTATACTTGGAATTTGATGCACTTTTTTCCAATAAAAAATACCATAGTATTTATAAGCGTCTGCCATACAAACAGGGCAGTATTTTGGTAAGGTGCTTCCAAAGAAGTATTTATTCAATAAGCCGCTGGTCTGTAAAAAATTTTTTTGTGTCACTTTTTTCAACTTATCCAAAAGAAGGCCTTTTCTATTTGGCAAAAGAAAATGAAAATAGAAAGGCCAAATTGTGAGCTTATAAATCACATCACTTACATCTAATTTTAATATGTGAAAAGTTCTATCTGAAAATTCTTTTAACCGTACAGTTAAATCTGGGCGAACAGCAATATGTGTTTTCCCGAATAGTTGTTGGGTAACATGATGATGGTTCAATGGAAAATTGTATTTCTTGTATCGACAAACCAAACTATAAAGTGATTCATCTGGCAAAATCTCTGGAAAGTAGGCAATCATATTAATGGTCTTAAAAAACTTTTTCCCTATAAATTTTTCCCTATAAAAAAGAGATAAAAGAATATTTAAAGTCCAAAAATCAATAATTTAGGTAATTTCAAAGGTTCCCAACATTGTCAAACTAGGCACCAAGTTTAACAAACTAGTATCCAACTTTAATAAAACGCCACAACCAAAACAGGTTTTTGAAGGTTTTTATTAAGACTATTTCCAACTTACATACAACAAAGGTAATTTGCATCATGAATTTCACTGAAAATGACGTATTAAAAGCCCTCAGCACTGTAAACGACCCCGATATTCAAAGGGATTTGGTGAGTTTGGGCATGATTAAAAATATTAAAATTGATGCGCAACAGGTTTCTTTTACAGTTGTGTTAACAACGCCTGCTTGTCCGCTAAAGGCAAAGATTGAAAATGACTGTCGGGAAGCAGTTAAAAAAGTGGTTGGTGATGCCTTAACAATCAACATAGAAATGACTTCCTCTGTCACCACCCTACGCGATAATGCACCGCTTCTTCCGGGTGTCAAAAACATTGTGGCAATAGCCTCCGGCAAAGGAGGGGTGGGTAAATCAACTGTGACCAGCAATTTGGCGGTGGCATTAGCTAAAGCAGGAGCAAAAGTAGGATTGATTGATGCCGATATTTATGGTCCTTCTATGCCAGTCATGTTCAATTGCGAATTCGAGCAGCCGGCCGTAAAAAGTGTAAACGGAAAAAACATCATCGTTCCTATCGAACAATACGGTGTTAAAATTATGTCAATTGGTTTTTTAACGCCTCCAGACTCGGCAGTTGTATGGCGTGGTCCGATGGCCAGCTCTGCTTTAAAGCAATTTATTAGCGATGCTGAATGGGGAGAATTAGATTATTTACTTATCGACTTACCTCCTGGTACAAGCGATATTCATTTAACCTTGGTACAAACTGTTCCGGTTACTGGAGCCGTTATCGTAACGACTCCACAAAAAGTTGCTATAGCCGATGCACAAAAAGGTTTGGCTATGTTCAAGCAACCTCAAATCAATGTACCCATTATTGGTGTAATTGAAAACATGGCTTACTTCACGCCAGAAGAGTTACCCAATAACAAATACTATATTTTTGGTAAAGATGGAGGAGAGAACCTGGCTAAAAAGTTTGAAGTTCCATTTCTTGGCCAAATTCCTTTGGTGCAAAGCATCAGAGAAAGTGGGGACAGCGGTTTACCTGCTGTTTTAAAAGAAGGAATCACGGCACAATCTTTTCAAGAGTTAGCGGAAACTTTAGCCAGACAAATTGCGATTCGCAATGCAAGCCAAATGCAAACCAAAAAAGTGGAAATAATAGTTTAAGATGCGTTACATAACGGTCAACTATTAGAACAAAAAATTTAAATTTGAAAGTAGAAATGAATAATGAAACATTATTAGAAAAAGTAGAAAGCTCTTTGGATACCATAAGACCTTATTTACTTGCTGATGGCGGTAATATTAGGATTACAGAGTTAACAAAAGATAATATACTTAAACTAGAATTTGTTGGGGCTTGCAGTACTTGCAAAATGAGTAGTCTTACTTTTAAGGCAGGAGTTGAAGAAGCTGTAAGAAAAGGAGTGCCTGAAATAAACAAAATAGAAGTCATAAATAGTTGATAACTTCTATTTTAGAGATTATAATAATAACTTGTCGATTATACCCTATAAAAATGTTAAACAAACTTACACTACTAACAATTGTTGTTTTTATTTCAACTGCCGAATTAAAAAGTCAAGACAAAAACACAGGATCAGATTTAAGAAATTATAATCTTTTAGACCAAGGCAGAAACGGTCTAAACGTATATGATATGATGCGGGTAACGCCATATCAGACAGAAGTAAACGGTGATGCATTTTATGAAGGAAAAGATTTCATCAAAGGTTCTATCACTTTAAATGCGAATGAAACCTTTTATGATAACTTACAAATACGATATAATGTACAATTAAATACGTTAGAATTTCTGGTGGATACTCAGATTAAAAGTCTTGACGCGAAGCTTGTAAAAAAAATGATTCTCCAAAACACAAGTGATTTAAGTAATCAAAAAGTATTTATTAATGCTAAAAGCTTCCTAATTGGAAATAAGAATGAAGAATTTTTATTGGAAGTACTTTACGAAGGCAAAACTTCATTATACAAAAGAAGAGTAGCATCTGTTCTAAAAGGCCACTACATCCCTCAATTAGGAGCAGAATCTCAAAACAATACTATTGTTAAAAAAGATGTTATTTATTATAAAAAAGATAACCAGCTTATAGAACTACCTAAAAAAAGTAAAGAAATTTTTAAAATTTTTGGTAACCAACAAGTACGTGTAAAAGAATATTGTGATAAAAATAAACTAAAACTACCACGCGATATTGCAACTGTAGTATCCTATTTTGATACTTTATAAATGAAACCATTTGCCACTTTTTATGCTGTATTAGTTTTTTTATTTTTCAATAACAAAATATTCGCTCAAGATAAATGTGGCACGGTTCCCTATATGCAGCAGCTGTATCAGCAGCATAAAATAGATCCGTTACAAGTTGAAAATTGGATTGCCAAAAAAAGATTACAACAAAAAAACTCACCTAACCAAAAAAATCAAAATGGTGTTTACCAAATCCCAGTAGTTGTACATGTTATTCATAAGGGAGAACCTGTAGGTACCGGTGTTAATATTTCAGATGAACAAATTCTATCACAGATAGATGTTTTAAATAAAGATTTTAGAAGAGAAAATCTTGATGCGAATTTAACTCCTTCCATTTTTCAACCCTTTGCTGCTGCAATGAGCATTGAATTTATTTTGGCCAGACAAGATCCTGATGGTTTATTTAGTGATGGTATTGTTCGTAAACAAGGAACAAGATCAGTTTGGGGATTTACAACCGAAGCAGAATTAAAATCTCAAAGCTTTTGGCCTTCGGAAGATTACCTCAACATTTGGGTAACCGATTTAGCCGGTACATTACTTGGATTCGCGCAATTTCCATTTACTACTTTGCCAGGCTTAGAAGGCGAGCCTAATATAGCTGCAACGGATGGTGTTGTTATTGATTACGAAGTATTTGGATCAATTGATGATGGCCCATTTATACTCGATCCTCAATTCAATAAAGGCAGAACTACTACACATGAAGTAGGGCATTACTTTGGTTTACGACATATTTGGGGAGATGACGATGGTTGCACAGAAAGCGATTATGTAGATGATACCCCTAACCAAGGCAGCGATACTAGTGGTTGTCCTGTACATCCGCAAAGTTCTTGCGGTGGAGTTAAAATGTTTCAGAATTACATGGATTATACTGATGATGAGTGTATGAATTTATTTACGGCTGGTCAGGTTGAAAGAATGCAAATTATCTTGGATGATGAAACAGTTCCGCGAAGAAACTCCCTGTTAACTTCACCAGGTTTAGAATTTCCTCCTGGATTTACCAACGATGTCTCTTTACGAGAAATTGTCAATCCTACCCCAGTTACTTGTATTGCTGATGAGTTGAAAATTAAAATACAAAACAGAGGAGCTGACCCTCTAACCTCTTGCCAAATCACTTACCAAATTGATAATCAAAATCCGATAACCATTGTTCCTACTTTCAATCCAGCTATTAATACGAGTGAAGTCAGAGAGCTAATCATTTCTCTAAATACAATTCAGGATGGTGCACATACAATTGAAGTCAATGTAGATTTACCAAATGGCAATGCCGACAATGCACCAAGTAACAATACTTTAGTTAAAAATTTCATCATCAATAATACACAGGAAAAAGCTCCACTAAATGAAAGATTTACTTCTGATTTTGCTTCTTTAAAATGGTTAAATGTAAATCCTACAGGAAATCTAAGTTGGCAAAGCGTTAATACCAATTATGAAACGTCTGCATTTTATTCCAACACAACCAGTACTTCACAATCTACAGCTTGGTTAGTGAGTCCTGTTATTGATTTTTCAACCGGTTTAAACGCAGCTATCCGTTTTCAATACTCATTTCTCGATGCACAAAATGGCAACGAAAAGTTTAATCTTTATTATTCTGATGACTGCGGTCTCGCATATCAATCAGTTTTAATCGACCTGACGAATAGCAGAACGAGTACGGTCGCGTCTACAATTGAAGATTGGGAGGAACAATTAATTGAATTACCAGCATTAATTGGAGTTGAAAAGGCGAGAATTGCTCTGGCTTATTCATCCAATGTAAGTAACGGCTTTTATATTGATAACATTCAAATATATGATGAAGCTATTGGTATAAAGCTAGAACCAGAAATTGCATTCTTGGCTTATCCTGACAATGATGGAAATATAAATGTAACCCTCAACCTACCAGACAAAAACCCAGGTTTGATAGAAGTTTTTGACTTGATGGGAAGATCAATAGCCAGTCAATCGTATGATGATGCCCTGAACCAGACCATCACCCTTTCTACTAAGCCAATCTCCTTTGGAATCTATATAGTAAGGTTACAAAGTACAGGTAAGCAGTACACACAGCGTATATTGATAAACCCGCGTTGATTTTCGTATCTTGCCAACATATCTTATCCTATGTGTGCTAAAAAAAGAATTGGTATTTTATATGGTGGTCGCTCAGTAGAACATGGCGTTTCCATTAACTCAGCAAAAAACATTTTCGAATTCATTAATAAAGATTTGTTTGAGCCCGTGCCCATTGGGATCAGCAAAACCGGTCAGTGGTACTTATCCAAACAAATCAACAAAGACATTGAGCAAGGACAACAAGTAAGTGTTATGCTCGACCCTGTAAAGCAAGGATTTATCATCACATCGAACGACCAGCGATTTACATTAGATATTGTTTTTCCTGTTTTGCATGGTACCGATGGCGAAGATGGAAGCATTCAAGGTTTATTAAAAGCTTTGGAAATTCCGATGGTTGGTTCATCTGTTTTAGGTTCTGCCTTATCCATGAATAAAATTGTTGCCAAGCGGATTTTAGAAGGTGCTAAACTTCCAGTTGCTAAATACATGGTCTTTCATTATCGAGAAAAGGATAAAATCAAGTTTGCTGATATAAAGAAAAAACTAGGCTTACCTTTTATGGTGAAGGCTGCCAACTTAGGTTCTTCAGTGGGTGTTTCGAAAGTCAAAAAACAAGCAGACCTTAACCAAGCTTTAGATGAAGCCTTTAAGTTTGATGATGAAATTTTAATTGAAGAATTTATCAAGGCAAGAGAAGTAGAGTGTGCCATTCTAGGTAATCATCCTCCTGAAGCATCACTGCCTGGAGAAATCATTATCAATAAAAAATATGATTTCTATACTTTCGATGCGAAATATGTAGATCCAGAAGCTGTAAAAATTCAAATACCTGCAAAGCTTACCAAAGCCACAACAGAAAAAATAAGAACGCTTTCTATCCAAGCATTTAATGCCTTGCGTTGTAATGATTTTGCTCGCGTTGATTTATTCCTTTCAGGAACCAAAGTATATGTGAATGAAATCAACACCATCCCAGGTTTTACCAACTCAAGCATGTACCCGATGATGTGGAAGGAAAGAGGTATTTCATTCACCGATTTGATTACCCGGTTAATCGACATTGCCTTGACTCGCTTCGAAGAAAACAAGAGAATTGAAAGAAGTTTTCAATCTAATCTTAAATTTTAAATTGAATGAAAAACCCCTTCAAAAAATATAAACCCAATACACTTGGTGGCGTAATATTAACATTAGCTACTGGAACATTATTGTTTATGCTTATAGGGGTAGGTTATTTTTATGTTTATTTGCCATCTAGCACTAATCATGGAGAAACCATAACGGTTCCAGATGTGAGTGGCATGAGCATCCAAGATTTAGAAACTTATTTAACAGAAAGAAATCTACGCTTCGAAATTAATGACAGTACCTACGATGAGGAAAAAGAACCCAATACCATCATCAAACAATTTCCAGTAGCAGGATCAAAAGTAAAAGAAAATAGAGTAATCTATCTAACAAAGAACAGTCTCACCCCTCCTACTGTTCCGGTTCCGGATTTAGTAGATGGTTCTTTGATTAATGCAGAAGCTGTATTAAAAGGAAGTGGATTGAAGCGAGGTAAAATAATTTATGTTCCCGGACCTTTCCCTGTTATCCGTGAAATGAGAATAAACAATAATAAGATTATAGCTGGTACAAGAGTACCAAAAGGTTCATACATCGATTTATACGTAGAAGACGGAGGTAATAACGAGTTTGCAGTTCCGGACATCACAAGCAAAGAGGTAGATGAAGCTGAAACTCTTTTATTTGGTTTAGCACTTCAATTTGGAGAAATTGTTATTGAAGGAGATACTAGCGGTTTGCCACCTAACGTTATTTTAAAACAAGAACCATCACCCGGAACCATCATGCGCGCAGGCGATGCAGTAAAAATCTGGATTGGTAAACCGGGAACTATCATTGTTGAAAATCAAAATTAAAAATCAATTGAACCAACAAGCAGAGATGTGCAAAAGAGAAAATACAACTTGGATTGCAACGCTTGTACTTTTCTTTTTTTGTTTTTCATCTCACGCTCAATGGAAATTGCATGGTGTACCCAATCAAGTAGTAAAATCTTCTCGAATAAAAAGTAATGCCACTCCAATGTCCCTTCCTTTTTGGGATGATTTTTCTTTCGTCAATACAATTGCCGACACACTCTGGTTTGAAAAAAATACGGTGCGTGTCATGGATGATATGGGTATCAATTTACCTAGTCTCGGTGTGGCGGTTTTCGATGGATTAAATGCAGCCGGCTCTCCATATGTTACAGATGATTTAATTTCATCTGGCTTCAATGATTTATTATTATCAAGACCAGTTAAGTTGAATGAAGTTCCACCAGCTAACAGAACAGATAAAGTATTTCTAAGTTTTGCGTGGCAATGGAAAGGCAAAGGGGAAGGACCAGACCCTGGTGATTATCTTCAAATCGATTTTAAAGATGATAATGGTAATTGGGTTCCGGTAAAAGTCATTAACGTTATTGGAACACTTAATGAAAACAATTTTACCAATGAGTTAATTCCAATCGTGGATACCAAATACTTTCATGAAACATTTCAATTTCGCATTCGCAACTATGGAAGAAGATCAGGAGCTTTCGACACCTGGTTGATTGATTACGTTTACCTTAATCAATTTCGATCTGCGACAGATTTGTCTTTTCCAGACCGTGCTTTGGCTAGTCAACCCGGAAGTATTTTTGGAAATTACACAGCCGTTCCCGCTCCTCATTTTAAAGAAAATTTTATTTTCACTGCTCCATCAATCAGTGTACAATCTAATAACGCAGGATTCACTGTGTTAGAAATCAATACTGACATTCAAACTACTTATTATGAAAATGAAATAGCTACTGATTTACCTTCGGTTAATCTGGAAGTAAATCGAAATATCGAAGAGTTCGATAACTTTCAACGTAAAAATATTTTGTTGCTTAATTTACCCAATGAAACGAATACCGCAATTTTTCCAACTAACTACGATTCTTTAAAAATAACGCTTAGCTATATTCTTGGCTCAGGTGATAATAAAATAATAGGTTCTGAACCTTTTGCAGATTATGATCCTGCCATTTATGCTCCAATAGATTTCAGATATAATGATACTACACAAGTAATTTATGATGTTAGAAGTTACTACGCTTATGACGATGATGAAGCTGAGTTTGCAGTAAGCCTAGATCAAGATAATTACTTGGGCGCACAAAAATTTGAAATGCTAACAACAGAAAGAGATACACTCACTGCGGTATACATCTATTTTCCTACTTTAGCAGGGCAACTCAGCAGTTTGGTTGAAATTAGTATTTGGGCAGATGATGCAGGTGTTCCATCCACAACTCCGATACAAACTTTTAATATCCCAATTAATCGCACTGGTTTAGATACTTATCAAAAAGTTAAGTTAGGAACCGGAGTTATAGTAGATCCCATATTTTACATTGGATGGAGGGAACCACAAAATGGTTTCGTAGCGATTGGCTTAGATAAATCTTCTAAAGCAGAAAATATTTTATATGAAAACACAAACGGAACATGGCAAGCTGTTAATGGAATTGATGGCGCAATTATGATCAGACCAGCTTTCGAAAAAGCAGACATCATAACAGGAATTGAACAAACTGATACTCAGGTAAATGTTTTTCCTAACCCTAATCAAACAGGTGATATTTTTTTGCCAGTTCAATCTGAAGTTATTTCATGGTCGAATATCAATGGCTCAAACATTGCTTTTGAAGTTGAAACTAACACCCATGTGAAAAAGATTTCAATGCTACAAAAGCAAATTGGTTTATCGATAATTCAATTCAAAGTTGGGCAAACAATTTATACAAAAAAAATAATCACGAACTAAAGCGGAGCCGGTGTAAAACTGGCAATGAAGATAATCAAGGCAATCCAACCAAGAATTTTTCTAGTTAAATTCAAAGGTATTTCAATTAACGAAGGTGGATGTGCGATACCCATTCTGCCAATAAAAAAAGCAAATAGCAACCATCCCGGATAACCGATTACTGTTGGGAATAAATAACTTGTTAAAAACTGCAAAGCGAATAACAAACATGCTAACATAATGGTAGTTTGTCTTTCCAATTTTAAACCTTGCAAACAGAGGTATAAAAAGAAAACATATAAACCGATATACAAAACTAAATCCTCCAAGGGCATGGTAGGAGTTAACAATCCTAATCCTGCATAAAAAAGTAAAAGTAAATAAACAATACTGGCAATTGTTTTATGTCGCTTATAACCCACTAACCCATATAAGACATGACCACCATCTAATTGACCGATAGGTAATAAATTCAAACTGGTAAAAACCAAAGCTAAAAACCCTGCAAACAATAAGGGATAATGCATGATTTCATATGAATTTGGAAGCGAAGCGGAATCTGCAACGAAATGTTTAAAAAAGTAAAACAATAAATTATCACCAACCTTAATCATTACTGCTTCAGGATTATTTTCATATACATGCTTAGCGAAATCACTTCCATATATGGCATACTCAGGGTGGATAGAAAAAATATAAGATTCATCTGGCAAATGGGTAAACCCATACCATAAAATACCTATCGCCACAACAAAACCGGCAAGTGGACCAGCTATGCCGATATCAAAATTTTGAATATTGGTAGGAACGCGTTGTCTTAATCTGATGATTGCTCCCATAGTACCTAAACTTAATGGAAAGGGAGGAAGTGGAATATAATAAGGAAGAGAAGTCTTAACCCGATAGAATTTTGCAACAAAATAATGACCAAACTCATGGGCTGTTAAAATGGAAAGAAATGAAATTGAAAAAGGTAAACCTGAGCAAAACATTTCCCATGTGTATTCTACATTAGTATTGTACAACGAATAACCGAAAGTCCATTCTGCACCTGCCAACGTTGTAGCTATACAGGTTAGAATAAATAAAATCGTTTGCAACAACCCATTCAGTTGTTTTCTATACTTGCTTACCCAATTCTTGAAATAACTCATCTGTATCATTTACTAAAAAAGTATGAATACCAATAGCCTCAGCACCTTGAAGGTTGAGTTCACTATCATCAAAAAATAAAACATCAGAAGGATAAAAATCATGCTGATTGCAAATCCATTGATAAGTGGCTTGGTCGGGCTTTCTTTTTCCAACAAGATGAGAATAGTAAGCTTGATTAAAACAAGCATCAAAATCATGAATACCAGCCTCAATGCATATTTGTTTAAAAGCTTGCAAATGAATATGATTCGTATTACTAAATAAAATTAATTGATACGAAGATTTTAACTTTTGCAATACCTCAATTCTTCTAAGGGGTAAATTACCTAACATCGCATTCCATGCATGATCGATTTCTGCATCCATTAGCTTTCTGACAGCAAATTTCTGAATACTCAATCTAAATTCATGGTCACTTATCTTCCCTATTTCAAAATCTTTAAAAAAGGTTTGATGTACGAAGTCTTTCTTAATCTGATCAATAGATACATCCAACAATCTTGTAAATGATTGATATGTTTTCTCGAATGACAAATTCAAAATTACACCACCTAAATCAAATAGTAATACTTTATATTTTTTTAAATCCAATCTAGGCTTCATAAATTTTAAAGGTTAACTCAAAAGTAGTTTCACCTGGCGTTGACCTTTTTAAATTGATACTTCCTCCCATCGCTTCCATCATCTTCTTTACAAAGGCTAGTCCCAATCCTGCACCACCGCTTTTGGTTGTAAAATGCGGTTGAAATATTTTTGTTGCTAACTCTTCTGGTATACCCCTTCCGAAATCTGTGAAAGTAAGATTTACCAACTCATCATCTGCATGTATTCCAATTTCAATTCTTGTCTTGTTAGATTCTGTGTTGGCTTGCATGGCGTTGATAATTAAGTTATTCAAAATTGCAATCAACATTTTCTCATCAGCTGCAATAATTATTTTTTCACCATCATCATACTCTACACTAAATACTATTTCATCTCCTCTAAATTGCAATTGTCTTTGTACCAAGCTTACTAAATCTATATCTTTTAAATTAGCATTTGGTAGTTTAGCATAATTACTAAAAGATGACGCTATCTGTTCTAACAAATCTATTTGTTCAATAACCATTCCTATAGACGAAAGCTTAGATTGATCTTGATTGATTTGCTGATCTCTTTGCAAACGCTGCAAATTCAACTTCATGGATGTTAATGGATTCTTTATCTCGTGTGCGACTTGCTGTGCAACTTCTCTCCATGCCTCTTCCCTTTCAAATTTTTCAAGGTCTCGCCTACTTTCTTCCAATTTAATTAACATATTATTGAAAGCATTAACAACCAATTGAACTTCATCATTTCTTTTCCAGGTTAACTTTCTATCTAATGAAAACAAATCAGTTGCAGAGAGCGATTGTTTAAACATGGCAAAAGGTTTCACTAACCAAGTTGAAACTATCCATGAAATCCAAAGCATAAAAATAAATACACAAATAAATATAAGCACAACTCTATTTAAAACCTCACTTTGCAAGATTGAAATATCAGAAGATGATTGATAAATGGGAGAACTGATCCATAAACTACTTTCTGGTATTTTGGCATATAAAGTTTGAAAGTTGAATGTTCCCAGTTTCTCTTCATCTTGTAAATTGTTAACACCGGATTTAAGTTTTGCAAAAACAGCAAAAGGCAAATAATTTCCGAGCGCAATTGGTTGATTGGAATAAATCAACATTCCTTTCTCATCATAAATTTCAAAATAATTTATACCTGCTTCAAAAGATTGATTAATCACAGACGGATTTACAAGCAAAGTATCACTACTGATTCCTTTTAACCTATCATATAAACTTTCAAACTTATTGAGGTAATCAATTTTATATTTCTCTTGATAACTTTCATCAAGCGTTATCAATAAATAATAGGAAAATAATAGCAATGGAAAAAGAAAACTCAAATTAATCAGGAATTGTATTCTAGCACTATAGGATAAAGAATTTCTAATGTTTGCACTAAAAAAATAGAGGAATAAAAAAATCAATATCAAAATAAAGAGTCCAATTAAAACTAAATAACCTGCATCTAAAAACAATTTAAACAAAGAAGGCTTCTCAACTTGAAAAACGAATGTTTCTTCATCTAATGTTACAACATGCCATAGCTTTCCATTGTAGTCATTTAATCCCTTTTGTTTTATCACTTCAAAATCTTGTACACTAAAACTTCCAATTGTTTTAAATAGTTGATCATTCTTTATAACCCCTAAGGATAACTTATCGGGTAATTCCATCTGTTGCCAACGATCGTCTTTCCATATTTCAGGAAATTTTTCGTTACCATTAAAATTGGAATCCGTTAACTGAATGGTAACATAACCACTCATAATATTATTTCTTTTAATAGGAATTAACATCCAATAATGAATACCTGAAATCCAGTCACCAAAACGTCTTAGATAAAATTGATCTTGATTGGCTCCAATTCTTAACGAATCCATATAATTTAAATCATTCGTTAAACTTTCATCTTTTGTGTAACCACTTCCGGTAGAAGAAAATAAATGAATTTCCTTTTGATAACGGTTCAAATAACCCGACAAATAATTCTGCTTAATCTTAGCAATAACAACTTGCTTACTCAGTAATGGACTATTCATTCTTGTTTGGATGAATACATCGTTCTGAATATCATGAGCCAGGTTCTGAATAAGGTATTCTGTAAATACATTTCGATCCGATTGAATTGCTTCTGTATAATTTTCAACATTTCTCATCAAAGATTCTTTCTCCAAATTCTGAATTGAAAAAGAAGCTGCTATACTAATTGTAATTAGAAAAAGAAAATGAAAAATAAATTGCTGAAAATCTAAAATCTTAAAGGTGAAAGAAAATTCCTTCCAGGAAATGATGAATAAGAATAACCAAACAGGGATAACAAGGTTCAGGTAAGTTTCGCCATTAAGAAAATTGAAAAAAGAAAAAGTTGCTGCTCCTGCTAATAAAAACCTTTGCTTGTGTTGAGTATACTGATTAAATACTCTCCACAATTTGTCAAACCAAAGCCACAATAAACCAAGGCTAAAAAACCATGCTGCAATAAAAACAATTCTACTTTTAGTAAAGATAATGGAAGTAGAAAGTGAAAAATGTTCTGATGAATTATGTGTAATAGTTTGTATTAAAGCAACCGGAAAAAAGAAAGCAACAAACAAAAGAGTTGCCAATAACCATCCGAAAAAATAATCTCGGCCTGTATATTGATATGATTTCTGAGGTTTTAAAGCATCATCTTTAATTGATAAAAAGATTAAGGTTATATAAAATAAAAAACAAAGATTGAGTAATAAATCTCCTAAAGTTGGATTGAGTGTTGAGGAAGCAAAAAACTCGGGAGAAAAAAAGTAATGATCATTTAAATTTAAAGTTGAAAAAAAATAAAATAGTAGTAAGCGAAAAGGTAACAGCAAACTAATAGCTATAAGAGATTTCTGCCAGGTGAAGTTTTGCTTGTATTGAAGATATAAAACCAAAGCAAGCCCGGTTAAACCAATAACTAATAGTATAAAACCGAGGTTAATCCAAACGCTCTTGTCGGGTAATGATAAATCTTGCGTAGATAATCTAAACAATGTTGAACCTTTGTAATCAATGGCCAAACCCAAGTTAGATTCAGCATCCAAAATTGTAAATGTTCTTTCAGGAAAGATGTTAACATTCCAATTACTTTTTAAATATTGATTGCTGATAGGATATGTTCGACTTAACTCAATGCCAGTATAAACTATTGTGGCAGAATCTAATTGTTGAGCACGAATAAGATAAGTAAAACCTTTTGATCTAAGTAAATGCCATTTATCAAAAGAAATATTTTGTGAAATGCTAAGTGGAATTTGGTGTTTAGACCAATAAACTAAAGAATCATTGTGAAATCTGAATACTGCAACTCCCAGATTTGATTCAACTTCGGAAATCTCATTTCCATTTGTTTGCTCAGCTAACTGGATAACTTCAGCTAGATTTTCT
Source organism: Cyclobacteriaceae bacterium (assembly GCA_027533395.1). GTDB lineage: Bacteria > Bacteroidota > Bacteroidia > Cytophagales > Cyclobacteriaceae > Chryseotalea. Next base: position 162,754 of record JAPZUF010000012.1, on the reverse strand, counting down.
TCTATTCTCTCTTCAATATTGCTTAAGGTTGTTTGTAGTTGCGCATACCAGAGAAATAGCAGTCCTAAAACTATGAAAATAAAATAAAATAATTGTTTACGAATGAGTTTCATTCTCTATACCGTAGGCCACCGAACATGTATAAAAACAATACGCGCGAGTATCTAAAATTAAAAGGAACTAAAAGCAAAGTAATAAGTGAGACAATTCCAATGGAAACCCAAGGTGAATCAATACCTAGTATCATAACCAATAGACTTACAGTTACAACGATACCCACACTAAAGGCATACCCAACATACATGGCTCCCTGGTAAAATCCAGGCTCGGGTTCTAACATTATTTGGCAATGAGGACATTTTTCATTCATCTCCATAAAATGCAAATTGAAAGATGAAGTTTTAAACATCTTTCCTTCTCTGCATGTAGGGCAACGTTGACTAAGCAATGCCTTGACCAAACTTACTTTCATTCTTTTTACTTGATTTATACCAAAAATAAGCTAGAGAGGCTATTGCTAGGTATGGCATCACTAAAAGATACAGTATTCCCGTGTTAATACCTGCTGCAATGCCTGGGTCTCCATTGCTTACATTGTTTTCTAATTGTGTTCGACACATGGCACACTGTGCAAAAGAAACACTCTGCAACAATAGAAAAGCAAAAAACAAAAGCATGAATTTTTTCATATCATTTGTAATAAGGACTAATCATCAAGTAAACAATTACGCCAGTTACAGCTACATATAACCAAAGCGGAAAAGTAATTTTAGCGATTTTTTTATGCTGCTCAAACTCACCAAATGATGCTCGTGTATAGGTTACGAGTACAAAAGGAATAACCATAACAGAAAGAAGAATATGGGATATCAAAATAAAATAATAAGTATACTTGAGCGCACCTTCTCCTCCAAAACGAGTAGGTTCGCTTGTCATGTGATATAAAATATACATGACTAAAAAAACCAAAGACAATCCGATGCAAACTTTAATCAATGACTCGTGTAGTTTCTTGTTCTTGTTTTTAATAGCCACTAAAGCTGAAATTAACAATACAGCTGTTAGTGCATTGATGCCTGCATAAATGGGTGGAAGGAAACTAAAATCGTAACCTGCAATTTGTACCTTAAACAGAATAGCCACTACAAGCGGCACCACAATTGATACTACCCAAATTAATTTATTTGCTGTTTCTCTTTTCATACTAATACTTTTTAAGAATAATGGTTGTCTCTACCAGTAATCTATCTTCTTCGTCTAAATTACCTAGTTGATACTGCCCTCTGATGTTTCCCTCACGATCTACTAAAACCAAATTGTTTAAACCAGATAACAAGAAAACACAAGTCTTTGCTTCCTCTAAACTAGCCTTATCTAACTTAATGATTTCAAATTTACTGTTGCGATTAGAAATTAATGAATCTAATTCTACCTGATATAAACTGATTTCACTTAGTGTAAATTTATCTCTAACTCTTTGAGCAAAATCTTTTAATCTTTCTTCATCCTCGCTAAATGAAATTGCAGTCAATGTTGCTTGATTGCTTTTTAATAAAGTATCTAATTGTTGAATAGAAACCTTATAAGGATAAATTATCTGTTTATTACAAGCTATTGTTACTGTAGAATCATTTTTTTGAAACAAGGGTTCAACGACAAATTCATTCTTGCCAAAAAATTTCAAGAATAAAAAAATGCTAATGGGTAAGAACATGGCTACTGCCATCAATAATGCTTTCTTCATCACTTTGTCAACATAAAAAAGGCTTAGGTTGTTCTACCTAAGCCCTTCAACTTATATTTTATTTTCATTAAAATCTTGCTTCGCTAATAGCTGAACCTTCGTAAATAAAAGCTACTAACATCCAAACAATAAATATGGTTGGAATCAAAATAGACCAAAGCAAAAATTTGGTTTCGTAACGCAAGTGCATGAACTCGCCAACGATATAAGCAGCTTTTACGATTGTCATACCAATGAAAATCCAAACACGCAAATCTTTGTATTCGTGCGGAATTGTAAAGGCTACAATAAATTCAAATACTGTGATAACTAACAAAATTAAAGCTGTCATCCATAGCTTTTTAATTTTTGCTGTATCTGGAGGGATAACTTTAACGGTTGTTTCCTGATGATGTGCCATGTATAATCTGATTAATTAAACCAAGTAAAAGAATGTGAATACAAATACCCAAACTAAATCCACGAAGTGCCAGTATAAACCAACTTTTTCAACCATTTCATAGTGGCCTCTTCTTTCATAAACACCAGTAACAGTATTGTAGTAAATTAAAAAGTTTAATAACACTCCACTAAACACGTGGAAACCATGGAAGCCAGTTATAAAGAAAAAGAAGGCAGCAAAATCCGGAGGACCGTATTGATTGAGTGAAAGATTAGCTCCAAAAAATGTAGTTCCGTCTTTCAACAAACCACCTGCATCGGTTCCATGAATAAAGTGACTCCACTCCCATGCCTGACAGCCTAAGAAAGTAAAACCACCTACGATGGTCCAAAGCATCCATTTTTCAACTGCAGCTCTATCCATTCTATGTCCGGCTTCAACAGCTAATACCATTGTAACCGAACTCATAATCAAAATGAAAGTCATGATACCAACAAACACAAGTGGTGCTTCTACACCATGAAGAAAAGGAACGGCATCAAATACCTTTTCTGGTACTGGCCAATACAACTGTGAAAATTGGAAAGCATCGATGGCGCCATCAAAGGCAGGATGTGCTGAGCGAACCAGTCCGTATGTGATTAATAATGCAGAGAAGGTAAAAGCATCTGATAAGAGGAAAAACCACATCATCAGTTTACCATAACTGGCATTCATCGGAGATGAGCCGCCATCCCAAGAAATGGTGGTTGTAGAAGTGTTTGCCATTGTTAAAAATTAATCGTTTAGCGTTAAAATTATCTATCGGTTAAATAGCATAAATAAGAACAAATATAGCCAAAGAACGTCCAAAAAGTGCCAATATGTTGCACACATTTCTATTAAATTCATGTTTTTAGAATGAATCTGCATTCGGAATGCCGCAACTAAGGCCACTATCAAAACAACCACACCGCTCACAATGTGTAAGCCGTGTAATCCGGAGAGAACATATACAAATGAACCAGATGGATTACCCACAAAATGCACGTTTTGTTCCACGAGTTTGCCCCAAGCTAAAAACTGTCCTACTAAAAAGCCAAAGCCTAAAATCGCTGTTATCACCAAGGCTGTTTTTACCATTTCAACATTATTCTTTTTTGCAGATACATAAGCCCAATGCATGGTGAAACTGCTAAGCAAAATCATAATAGTAGTTGCTGTAAACAAACCCGGTAACTGAAAAACAAACCAATTTCCTTCGGCTTGTCTTACAATGTAAGCACTAGTAAGCGATGCGAAAATCATACATACGCTTACAATAAATAACCACAACGCAAATTTACGTGGGTTCATTGCTAATGGCTTCTTAGCCTCTTCAACAATCTTAATCTCAGCCATAAAATTTAAACTTTATCAATTAAATAAGCGATTTGAACAATCGGTAAATACAAAAATGAACCGAACATAATAGGCAGTCCTGCCTTCTTATCATCTGATTTTAATAAGGTAAATGTTTGCGCCAAAAATAATACACCACATACCGTAGCAATAATTGCAGAATTAATCCCGGTTATACCAAACTTTGCTGGCAACAAACCTAATGGTATAAGAAACAATGTATAAATGATGATTTGAATGGCAGTATTAAAATCTCTCTGTCCACCGCCCGGCAATAATTTAAAGCCGGCTTTTTTATAATCTTCATCTGATACCCAAGCGATGGCCCAAAAATGCGGGAATTGCCAAATGAATTGAATTCCAAAAATGATGGCTGCTTCGTAACCAATAGTACCTGTAACGGCAGTCCATCCCAACAAAGGCGGTAATGCGCCAGGAATTGCACCAACAAAAACAGCTATGGGTCCTACTCTTTTAAGAGGTGTATAAACAAAACTATACAACACCATTGATAAGAATGACAGACCCACCGTTAACCAGTTGGTGTAAATGATCAACAATGCTAAACCTACAGCCAAACAAACAACAGCAAAAATCCATGCTTCCATTGGGCTAATTCTATCCGTTGGAAGCGGTCTCATTCTTGTTCGCGTCATCAACTTGTCTAAATCTTTTTCCCAGATTTGATTAATGGTTACTGATGCACCCGATAACAAAAATCCTCCTAGAAAAACCATCACCAATTTGCTCCAATTTGGTTCTTGTGAGGCTAAGACAAAACCAAAAGCACAAGAGAAAGCTACTAGAGCGGATAATCTGAATTTCAGCAATTCAAAATATGCTTTTGCCTTAAAACTAAATCGGTTGTATGGTATTGCTTTCTCCACTTTCTATTGATTAAACGCTTTCGACTTGCTTCTGTTTGAGCGCAGCAAAAGTAAAAAAACTGTTCCAAAAGTTATGGTGGCAGTTGTTAAATGTAAAGGTTGTAAAAAAGGAGGAAAGCCAGCATATGCCATTCCGATTCCACTAAAAATGGTAAGCAAAAGAAAAACGGGAACAACATAAGCGAAACTCTTCAAGGCTTTTCTTTCTTTCCAAACTTTGTAACCCATCCACCCAAAAGTGATAACCAATAACCAAGAGAATGAACGATGAATCAAAAACACTAGTCCCAAATTTTCTACCCATTGATTTCTTTTGAAAGAAGATGCAACTACATCGATGGCTTCACGTACTTGGGTACCAATCGTAATTTGGATTAACAACAAAACCAGAGCGAAGACTAATAATACGTTCAAAGGCTTCCACGAAATGTTAACTTCAAAATGATCTGATGAAGCTGAAACTAAATAAACGAGTAGGCAAACAATTACCAGAGCCAATAACATGTGAACGGTAATGGTCCAAGGTGTTAAATTCGTACTCACCACAAACGAACCAATCCAACCTTGAAAACCTACTAATAAGAAAGTTAAGATGCCAACTACCGTAATCGCAGGATGCCATTTTCTAAAACGAAATGAATAAACCATTACTGCGAAAATTAACAAACCAATGATGACGCCTACCAAACGGTTGACATATTCAACCCAGGTTTTTATGGCATTGAAATCTTCTTCTACTAACACTTCCGGATCGCTCAAAATAGCGGTCGCTTCTTTTTCAAAACCTATAGCTGAGAGGTATTTTGCAAAACGAATATTCTTTTTATTCCGATATTCAGCATATTGTTCTTTGTAATCGACAGGTAACTCAGTAACCGTAGTTGGCGGAATCCATTGACCAAAGCAAGTAGGCCAATCAGGACAACCCATACCCGAACCTGTACTGCGAACAATGCCACCTACCAAAATAAGCAAGTACACAGCGTACAAAGTTGCTTTTGCCAGTTTATGAAATGTCTTCATCTGAAAAAAAAAGGTTCAACGGAAACGCTGAACCTTTTCATATTGTTTTAGTGTGATTAATGTTTCGCTACAACAATTGGATCATTACCGCTGCTCTCTAACTTAATCAATTCGTTTTCATGTGGTAAGTTAGATTCAGGAGTTTCCGAATAAGGAATATGCTGCGGAATGTAATCTTCTTTTGCACCTGGCTTGCTATAATCATAAGGCCAGCGGTAAACACTTGGTATTTCACCAGGCCAGTTTCCATGACCAGGGTTCACTGGAGTAGTCCATTCTAATGTGTTCGACTTCCAAGGATTTGCAGTTGCTACTCTTCCTCTCCACATGCTATAGAAGAAATTGAAGATGAAAATTAACTGTGCTGTTAAGGTAATCACTGCAGCACCACTTACCAACATATTCAAATCTGCAAAGCCTGAGAAAGTTTCGAAGTTTGTCCATGAATAATATCTTCTTGGGAAACCTGCGATACCAATGTAATGCATTGGGAAGAATACCAAATACACACCTACAAAGGTTAACCAGAAGTGGATATAACCTAAACGGTTATCCATCATTCTGCCGAACATTTTAGGAAACCAATGGTAAACACCTGCCATCATTCCGAAGAAAGAAGCAGAACCCATTACCAAGTGGAAGTGAGCTACCACAAAGTAAGTATCATGTAGTTGAATATCGATAGCTGAGTTTCCTAAGAAAATTCCTGTGATACCTCCTGTTAAGAAGAAAGAAACCAAACCAATAGAGAACAACATAGCTGGCGTAAACTTGATGTTACCTTGCCATAGTGTAGTTACATAATTAAATATTTTAACAGCTGAAGGCACAGCAATAATGAGCGTTAGTAACATGAATACTGATCCAAGGAAAGGATTCATACCTGTTACGAACATGTGGTGTGCCCACACAATGAAAGAAAGGATACCAATAAATAACATGGAACCAATCATAGCCTTGTAACCGAAAATAGGTTTACGTGCATTCGTAGCAATAATCTCTGATGATAATCCCAACGCTGGTAACAACACGATGTACACTTCAGGGTGTCCTAAGAACCAGAATAAGTGTTGGAAAAGAATTGGACTTCCTCCCACGTTTGGTAATGCTTCGCCTCCAATATATATATCTGATAAGAAGAAACTTGTACCGAAGCTCCTATCAAAAATTAATAATAATGCAGCTGAAAATAATACTGGGAAAGAAAGTAATCCAATGATGGCTGTAAAGAAAAACGCCCAAACTGTTAATGGCATTCTAGTGAATGACATTCCCTTTGTTCGCATATTGATGATTGTAGAGATATAATTGATACCACCTAACAATGAGCTAGCAATAAACAATGCCATTGATACTAACCATAAAGTCATACCTAGACCAGATCCTTTAATAGCTTGAGGAAGTGCGCTCAATGGCGGATAAATTGTCCATCCTCCACCAGCGGGTCCATCTTGCAAGAATAATGAAACGAACATGATAACACTGGATACAAAGAAGAACCAGTAAGACAACATGTTCATGAATCCTGAAGCCATATCTCTGGCACCAATTTGCAATGGAATCAAAAAGTTAGAGAATGTTCCGCTCAAACCTGCTGTTAATACAAAGAACACCATAATGGTTCCGTGCATGGTAACAAGCGCTAAATAAAACTCTGGATCAAGTTTTCCTTCCGGTGTAATCCATCCGCCTAATACAGGTCTTAACCACTCAAGGTTCATATCAGGGAAACCTAGCTGTAGGCGGAATATAACGGATAACGTTCCACCTATTAGTGCCCAAAAAATACCTGTAATCAGGAACTGCTTCGCGATTACTTTATGGTCTTCTGAAAAAATATAATTCGTCCAAAAATTTCCATGATGCTCGTGTCCATGCTCGTGGCTGTGATCATCATGCGCGTGTGTCGCTGTGTTTACGTGAATATCTGTTGTTGCCATTTCCTTTATTTTCTTATTTCACACTTACTGACTGAGAACCTACTACACCTGAAGCAATCGCATTTTCTAAAGGTATACCTGCGCTAATCATGGCGGCTTCGCGTAATCCGGCAGGAACTTTTTCTAAATACGAAGGATTTTGTTTTAACCAAGCCTCTTGAGCCTTTTTCCATTCTTCAAACTCTTCCGGTGAGTGAACAACTACTGGCATCTTCATAGAAAAGTGACCTCTTCCACAAATTTCGGTACAAGCCATTTCGTAGTTGAAGTTAGGATTACCTAATTTCTCGCGCATCTGTTTTGTTGTGTGCGTTGCTGTAAACTTAAATTGAGTTGGCATACCTGGCACTGCATCCATTTTCACTCTGAAATGCGGAAGAAATACGCTATGCAATACATCTTTCGCTCTGATTTTTAACAAAATTTCTTTTCCGGCAGGTATGTGCAATTCTAATGACTTGAAATCATCAAATGCATTTTTGTCTGTTAGATCTAAACCAAACTCGTTGATAGGGTCTATCAATTGGAAATTATAATTTCCTAGAGCTTCATCTTTCACACCTGGATATCTGGCAGTCCAAGCGAATTGCTGAGCTACTAACTCAACTACTTCAGCATCTTTAGAAGCTGGAGCAGTAATATCTTGCCATGCACTTAAACCAGTGAAAATTAAAACAGCTAATACTATAGCTGGAATAACAGTCCAAGCTAATTCCAAGTAGTGATTATCTGGATAAAATTTCGCTTTTCTATCTTCTCTGTATTGATATTGATATAAAAACATAAACATGATGATGGAGATGATAACAAAAGCAGCTACAACAACTACCATCGAAATCCAAAATAATGTATCTGTTACCGCACCATGCTCAGAAGCTACAGGTAAAGTATATTTATCAAAGTAAGTCCAGGAGTACCAAAAGAATAATCCTAACCCTGCTATCAAGAAAACAATAAACAAAGTAGCATGAATGCCATTACTTTTGCTTACATCATAAGCTTGCTTTCCTTTAGCAATGCTAACAAGCTTTCCAACCTTAAAAATAAGGTAGAAAATTGTGAGGACCAGAACTGCACCAATACCAATTATCAAACTCATCATATACTTATTCTATTAAATGTGGTGATGTAAACTTTCTTGTAACATAGGATGGTTCTTACCTACAAGAGGCAATTTGCTTAAGCCATTAAGAACCACGTAAACAAAGGTTCCTAAGAAAATCATGAACAAACCGATTTCGAGAAGTCCAAAACCTCCTCCATATTGCATAACACCTGGCGTGATCATATTGTAGAAATCAAACCAGTGACCGATCATGATAATTGGCGCCACTACCTTCAACATAGACATGTGTCTTTTTGCATCTCTTGTCATCAATAACAAGAAAGGAAATACAAAGTTTAAGAAGAGATTTAAATAAAATATCCAATTGTAAGGTGCTACACGCATGCGTTCAATGAAGTATACAGTTTCTTCAGGAATATTAGCGTAATAAATCAACAAAAACTGACTGAACCAGATATAGGTCCAAAAAACTGAGAATGCAAAACAGAATTTTCCTAGATCATGTAAGTGATTTGAGTTTACTATTTTCAGATAACCGGCCTCTTTCAATTTAACAACAACGTATACAATAAATGCTAAACCTGTTACCCACCAGCTGGCAAATACGTACCAACCAAACATAGTAGAGAACCAGTGTGCATCAATGCTCATGACCCAATCCCAAGCTGCTACCGATGAGCTCACACCAAAGAATACGAGAAACCAAGCAGATAAACTTCTGCTCTTGTACCAATGTGTTGTGCTACCATCTAAGTCTTCAGCTTCCATCTTCTTTTTAATGGCTAAGAAAAACCAGTACCATAAACCGAAGAATAAAACCATTCTCACAAAGTAGAATAATGGAAATGACCCGGCATGTAAAGGCCAGAAGAAGTACGGAGATTTCTTAGTCAATAATTTATCTGCATTTGCACCTTCGTACACGTCATGATGCGTCCAGTGAAAAAGGTCACCCTTAACTAAAAACCATAAACCAATAGTTAATAATGCAGCGATAGGAATCCATCTTCCCATAGCCAAAGGAACTCGCTTTAAACCTGATGACCAGCCTGCTTGCGCAGCATATTGAATACAAACGAAGAACAAACCAACAATTCCTAATCCTACGAAGTATATATTGTTCATCCAAAGCGATGTGTAAATTCTTTTAACCCAGTTAGCCGAACCATGGTGCTCGCCTTCTGCATGTCCGACTTGTGCCGGTTCTGCACTTGCTAACATTTCAGTTTTGCTTATTGCTGCATGTCCTTCATGGCCTCCGTGATCCGAAGTCATCGCCATGAAAACACCAATTGCAAAAAGAACTAAACCTGCTGCAATAAGAATAAATAACTTCTTCTTGGTTTCAGCTTTGAAGATGTATTGTTCCGATTCTACTGTTATATGATGACCCATTGTAAATGAGAGTTGTCGTTAAAAATTATTTCTGCAAGGCTTTTACATATTTCGCAATCTTCCATCTGTCTTCAGGTGAAATTTGCGAACCGTGTGCCCACATTAGACCCTTTCCATGTGTAATGACGTGGAAAATGTGGCCCTCTGTAATGTTTTTGTATGCATCACCTTTTAAGTTGGCAATACCTGCGTACTTATCTGCTACTTTACCATCGCCTGCTCCTTTTGCTCCGTGGCAGTGTTGGCAATAAGATTCATATAAAACTTTACCATCAGCCAAAACTTGAGCTGTTGAATCTAATGGACTTTTTCTTTTAGCACCAATCTCAAGGCTGTCTTTTGGCAATCTGTAGGGTAACCATCCTTGTTTGTTGCGAGGAACAGTATTAGCCGGAGGTGTGCGCATGTTCATGTTTACATTCATTACAGCAGCATTGAGCGTGTTACTGTTATAGAATTCCGCATGACCTGGCATTTCACTTTCTGAATATTCGATTGAAGTTAACCAAGCTCCAGCTTCGGGATCAGTGATTTGTGTGTAGGGTTCGTAAGCAACGGAGTGATACATGTTTGGGGCATATTCTGTGCCTTGATCATCTCCACCAGCACCGCATGCCATAGCTAGTGTACCTAAAGAACCGAATAAAAATATATGTCTTAGTAATTTCATAGTGCCTTATTCGAAATTTTTATCGTTAGCTTCCGAAGCTCCTGCTTCTTTCAAAATTCTCTTGATATCATCTGATGATAAATTAGTGTTGATAGCTAAATCAATTGCCATAACATGCTTATCATCGGTACTGCGTAAATCAAATTGTCTGGGCCACTTGTATGGTTTTAAATCAGATACAATCATGAAGGTGGCTACCATACCCAAGGCTGCTAATAGAACAGTTAATTCAAAAGTTACCGGAATGAAAGGAGGCAAGGAAACAAAGTTTTTACCACCAATAATCATGGGCCAATCAATACCCAGCATCCAGATTTGCATAGTTAAAGCTAAGCTTGTACCAGTTAAACCGAACAAGAAGGCTGCTATTGGTAGTCTACTCCTTTTGTACCCAAGTGCTTCATCTAAACCGTGTACAGGAAAAGGCGTATAAACTTCGTGAATTTTAACTCCTTTGTCCCTAACTTTTTCAACACCTTCTAATAAGATGTCTTCATCATCGAATATGCCTACTATGAAGTTTTTATTTGTCTCCATGATTTATGATTAAGCGTGGGTTGACTCTGCTACTTTTTTATTTTCAACTTTTTCAGAATTGTGCTTCACAATGCTTTTCACTTCTGCCATGTTGATAACGGGGAAGAATTTAGCAAATAAGAAGAAAGCAGTGAAGAACAAACCAAATGTGAATAGGTATTCACCAATATCATACATAGTTGGATGGAACATCGTCCAGCTTGAAGGAATGTAGTCTCTATGAATAGATGTAACAATGATTACAAAGCGCTCGAACCACATTCCAATATTTACAATAATTGACAATACGAAAGTGGCTACTAGGCTGGTTCTGATTTTCTTGAACCAAAATAACTGAGGAGAAATTACGTTACAAGTCATCATCGACCAATATGCCCAAGCGTAAGGACCTTGAACACGATTGAAGAAAGCATACCCTTCGTATTCAACGCCTGAGTACCAAGAGATAAATAACTCTGTGATATAGGCTATACCCACAATCGAACCCGTAACGATGATAATGATATTCATCAATTCAATATGGTAGATAGTGATATAGTCTTCCAGCTTAAATACTTTTCTGGTAATCAGCAAAAGTGTTAATACCATCGCGAAGCCAGAGAAAATCGCACCGGCAACGAAATAGGGCGGGAAGATTGTCGTATGCCAACCTGGGATAATGGATGTGGCAAAGTCGAAGGATACAATCGTGTGAACAGACAATACAAGCGGTGTTGAAAGACCAGCTAAAATTAAGGCTACAGACTCGTAACGCATCCATGTTTTTGCACCACCTTCCCAACCGAAGCTGAGAGCGTTATAGATTGTTGCTCTTAATTGATTGCCTTGTGCTAAAGCTCTATCACGGATTACTGCAAAATCCGGGATTAAACCGATGTACCAGAAAACCAACGAGACTGTGAAGTAAGTTGAAATCGCAAATACGTCCCACAAAAGTGGTGAGTTAAAGTTTGCCCACAATGAACCGAATGTATTTGGTAATGGAAGTGCCCAATAGAAACCTAACCACAAACGTCCCATGTGAATGAGCGGGAATGTTGCCGCACAAATAACGGCAAAAATGGTCATCGCTTCTGCTGCTCGGTTAATGGACATTCTCCATTTCTGACGGAACAACAATAAGATAGCGGAAATCAAGGTTCCTGCGTGACCTATACCAACCCACCAAACGAAGTTTGTGATATCCCATGCCCAACCTACTGTTTTATTTAATCCCCACATCCCGATACCATTCCACAATACCATGAATACGCAATACAATCCGTATCCAAGCAGGGCCAATGAAACAGCCATCGCTAAATACCATGATTTAGCCGGTGGATTTTCCACATGGCGGGAGATATCGTGAGAAACATCGTGTACGGTTTTACCACCGGTTACTAGTGGATCGCGTACGCCTGAAACTACCTGCATAGTGATTTATCTTTTCGTTTAGTGTTTATGCTTTTGCTGATTCTTTATTTCTAATTTTTGATAAGTAGAAGATGTTTGGTTTCACACCAATTTCTTCAAGCACAGTATATGCTCTCGGATTTCCTGCTATCTTATCAATACTGTAAGGTCTATCCGGATTAGCCGGACGCAACTTCAATAATTTTGAAATCTTGCTGTTCGGATCGTTCATATCACCAAACGTAATCGCTCCGGTTGAACAAGCTGTTTGACAAGCCGTTACTACTTCACCATCTTGTAATTCTCTTCTTTCTTTTTTGGCTTGTAGTTTTCCGTTCTGTATGCGCTGTACGCAGAAAGAACATTTTTCCATTACACCACGTGAACGAACAGTTACATCAGGATTCAACACCATCTTACCAATGTCGCTGGTTTGAGCCACATTCGAAGTTTGGAATTGCTTATTGTCGTGATATTTGAACCAGTTAAATCTTCTTACTTTATATGGACAGTTGTTTGCGCAATAACGTGTACCGATACAACGGTTGTACGTCATTTGGTTTAAACCTTCTGTGCTGTGTGTTGTTGCTGCAACAGGACAAACAGTTTCACAAGGAGCGTTATTGCAATGTTGACACAACATTGGCTGGAATACAACTTCAGGATTGTCTGAAGCTTCTTCTAAACCTTTCCAATCATCTACTGGAGCATCGCTGCTGTAGTAGCGGTCGATGCGTAACCAATGCATTTCTCTTCTGTTGATTACTTCTTCTCTACCTACTAAGGCAACATTGTTTTCTACATTACAAGCCACCACGCAAGCTGCACAACCTGTACATGTGTTCAGGTCAATCGCCATACCCCAATGGTGATTTTTGTAATCATGTCCTTTCCATAAAGAAAGTTCACCTGGTTTCACTTTGTGTTCTTCATCTAACCAAGTAGCAACCTGTGGGCTAAATCTATCTGTTAATAAAGAAGGATCAGTTTTTAAATCTTCTGTTGTATATTCTCTGATTACTGTTTGACGCCCCATATATGTGTGGTGCGTCTGTGTCTGTGCAATTTGGTAAGCTTCTTCTTCAATTTTAAAGCTAACACTTGCTGCCTGATAGCTCAAAGAACCGTTTACTGTGCTAACGAATGGGTATACGTTTGCACCAATTCCATCGGCCACTTTACCAGCTTTTGTTCTACCATAACCAATGGCAATAGCTAAAACGCCTTGCGCTAAACCTGGTTGAATTAAAACAGGAACTTTTACTGACTTACCGTTGACTGTAATGGTAGCTAACTTCGTTTTACTTTCAGGATTGGTGATACCTTCTTTGGCAGCATCTTTTTGGGAAATCAAAACATAATGATCCCAAACTGCTTTCGTAATAGGTTCAGGTAATTCTTGTAACAATGGATTGTTGGCTTGAGATCCATTTCCTACTGTTCCGTTTTCGTAAATTACTAATTCGTACCCACTGCCAGATTTGTAAGATGAAGCAACTGCATTTACAGCAGCGTTAACATCACCTTTAAAGGTTACTGATGCGCTTTCTGTTGGTAATTCATAAACGCCATCATACAAACACTTATCCCAGAATTGCTGGAAGTTTCCTCCTTTGAAGAAGCGTGCTTTCCAATTGGCTTTCAAGAATTCGAAATAATCAGTGTTGTTTTCGCCTGCCCACTTTAAGAATGATTCCTGTGCAGAACGTGTTTTAAAGATAGGTGTAATGGCTGGTTGACCCAATGAGAAGAAATTCTTCTTAGGTTCAGCATCATTCCAAGATTCTAAGTAATGGTGATCAGGAGCTAAGAATGAAGTTGATGTTGCAGTTTCGTCTTCTTTGTAAGAAGTAGAAAGCGTTAACGTAACATTCTTTAAGGCTGCAGCAATTTTATCGCCTGCAGGATGATCGTAAACCGGATTACAATTGTAGAATATAACGCCAGCTACTTTTCCGGCAGCTAACTCTTCTACAAAGGCATTCATTTTTTCATCGTTACCTTGTCTGTAGTTTAATGGTGAGCCAGGTAAAATGGTTGTACCATAGCTACCTAACATATCATTGATACCATTCACTAAAGTTTGAACGGATTTATCGTTCGAACCAGCAACTACTAGAGCGTTACCTCTGTTCTTCCAAAGTTCCTCCGCTGCTGCCTTCAGGTATTTTACATCTTTTCCACCTTCTGTGGTGGGTTTACCTGCTAAACCTGCTATGAGGTTATACAACATTACAACCACAGCGCCTTCTTCAGAAGGTTTAATCTGTGCGCGATAATCTGCGTTGGCACCCGTTAAGGAAAGATTTGATTCGAATTGATAATGTCTTGCGATTTCTTTTTGACCTTCACCCGCATCTCTTACCAAAGCATATTGTTTAGTGAATTCAATTGGAGATACCCAAGAATTCAAGAAATCAGCTGCAATGCTAACAATAGTCTTGGCTTTGCTGAAATCATAAGAAGGAATCATGGCTGTGCCAAATGATTCTTCGTTTGCTTTCAATATGCCGTAATGTGAATTTTGATCGTATTGTATGTGCTGTGTTGTTGGATACTTCGCATTGAATTTCTCTAAAACAGCAACCGTACTAGGGCTGATAATTGAATTGCTTACAATTCTAATCTGACCACCTGTTGCGTTGATTTCATTCAACTTAGCAATAACTGCCTGATCCAAATCTTCCCACTTTGTATTTTTACCTGCTGCTTTTGGCGCTCTTAATCTGTCGTTGTCGTATAAAGACAACACAGAAGCTTCAACTTGTGCGCTTGTTCCACCTTTCGTTACACCAGATAATGGATTACCATCTACCTTGATTGGGCGACCTTCTCTTGTTTTAACTACAATTGAACAATAATCGCCACCGTTGATATAAGTTGAAGCGTAATAGTTCGCTATGCTTGGATCAATTTCTTCTGGCTTGTTAACATACGGAATGGCTTTTCTGATAGGTGCCTCGCAAGCTGCTAATGCAACTGCCGACATACCAAAACCCATCATTTTCAAGAAATCTCTTCTGGAGTGCTCAACGTTTTCTTCAGGAGGTGGTGCTCCAAATTCGTTGCCTGCATTTTTTACAAACTCCGGAGCGTTTGTAAGTTGCTCTAAGCCTTTCCAATATATTTTCGTATTTTCTTTCATACGTTCAGTTTCGCGATCTGTACAGTTTTACATTTATTAATAGTGGCACTTAGCACATTCTAATCCACCAATGTCTTCTACTTTCATAGCCGACTTGCTAGACTTATTGTGTAACTCTACCAACTTATCGTAATAAGCATTTCCTTTTGCGTTAACATCTGTTTTGCGGTGACAGTCGATACACCAGCCCATTGTTAACAGAGAATATTGTTGTACCACTTCCATTTCTTGAATAGGTCCGTGGCAAGTTTGACATTCGATACCACCTACATTTACGTGTTGTGCGTGGTTGAAATAAGCCAAGTCGGGTAAATTGTGGATACGCACCCATTGAACAGGGATATTCTTTTCGTAAGCTTCTGTGATTTTGCTTAATTCAGCTGTACCATAAAGCGCACCTTCTTTAATTTGATTATGGCAGTTCATACAAATGTTAACTGAAGGAATTGTTGCACTTTTTCCTTTTAAAACACCTGTATGGCAATATTTACATTCGATTTCGTATTGGCCTGCGTGAATTTTGTGAGAGAAAGCAATAGGTTGTTTAGGAGCATAACCTTGTTGTACACCTATCGAATATAAACCGTTAATCAAGGCCTTGAAGCCGATAGCGCCAACTAAGAATACAACAATAAAAGTAAAACCGCTGCTTTTAACAATAGAATTTAAAGTAATAGGAGAATCTACTTGCTCGCGATCATCATCCGATAACTCTTTTGTATCGAGGAAACGCTTTAAAGCAGAAACCAAGAAACCTAATATCACAACAAGCAATACTAGAATTAAAACTAACCCAATTACGATAGCATTTAAATAAGAAGAAGGTATACCAGTATTAGCACCACCATCCGCTACAACTTTTCCGTTTGGATCTATGGGTGGCGCAGGCGCAGGACCTTTATCTGTTTCAGCTTTTATGTAAGCCAGAAGTTGCATGATCTGCTCGTCTTTAAAAGAGGTGAAGGCAGTCATCTGTGTTTTGTTGTATTCGTTATACAACTTCACTGCGTAATCATCGCCACTGGCAATTACAGCTTGTGAGTTCTTGATAAATGATTTAATCCAATCGATAGATGGCGCACGGTTGTACACATCAGCCAATGCTGGGCCCACCAATTTCTGATGAACTTTGTGACAAGTTTTACAGTTAGCTGTAAATAATGCCTCACCTGCAGAAATTGAAGCTGCATCGGTAGGAATATCTTGTGCTACAGCGATTGAACAAACAAGTGAAAATAGGAGCGACAGGAGTCCGAGTTTCGATGCCGCGATCAAATTGAGTTTTGTCATGTCAGGTCTAGCGTCCGTTTTTGGTGCAAGAAGCGCAAATCTACTATCCAATGTCATTTTTTCAAATTTATTTGAGCCTTTAGATTGATTAGAAGTAAAGAATTCAATCGTTTTTTCAGGGTTTAAAACTAATCACGAACGAGTTTACATAGGGATAAATTTTTAATTTAGAATGGTTTTAAATTATGCTTAGTTATCCACAAAATTCTTAGAACTGATAACAGTCATTTTATTTATCTGTAAGATTTGTCTATCAAGTTTATCGGGTATACATTAAATCGAAATTTAAGGTGGGTAAACGTTATCAAAATGTATCGCACAATGAAGCTCAGTTTTCATAGAATTTGTTGGTTAAATGCTTTGGCTTTCTCAGCGTTTCAAACAGCTGGCTGTCAGGAACAGTCTAAAGAAACAGTGACTCAGTCTACCAATCAAACCTATAGTATTGGTTTACTGGGAGATAAAAATGATATCACTTCCACGACAAGTTTCGGCATTGTATTGATGGGCGGTAGCACCGATGTGGACGAAGCAATGGAATGGATGATTGAAAAAAGCGGTGGTGGAGATTTTTTAATTTTAAGAGCGAGTGGTTCAGTGGGGTACAATAGTTATCTCTACAATTTAGGCGAACTGAATTCAGTAGAAACGCTTTTAATTGATTCTAAAACAAAAGCACAATCGGAAGCAGTAGGCAAACGCATTCGCGAAGCAGAAGCCGTGTTTATTGCCGGAGGCGATCAGGCAAATTATATCAACTTTTGGAGCGACACAGAAGTTTCGCGCGCGTTACAGTATTTGATAAGTGAAAAGAAAATTCCCATTGGCGGAACCAGTGCCGGATGTGCTGTTTTATCGCAATGGATTTATGATGCCAAAAACGGTTCAGTTGTTTCAGACGAAGCATTGGCTAATCCGTTCAATTCTAAAATTTCGTTTACGAATAATTTTTTGAGTATTCCTTTTTTAGGCAATACGTTGGCAGATCAACATTACGCTCAACGAAACCGACAAGGAAGACAAGTCGCTTTTCTGGCTCGCCTGAAAAAGGAAAATCCGGAAGAGAACTTTTACGGTATTGGTGTAGATGAAAAAACTGCAGTTTGTATTGACGAAAATGGGTTGGCAAAAGTGTTGGGAACCAACAAAGCTTATTTCATGAAAACACTTTCAACACCCGAAGTTTGTTTGCCTAATCAACCATTGCAGTGGTTTACTAATCAACAAGCATTATCAGTGAATGTTTTAAATGGAACTGTTGAAGGAATAAATACTTTTTCCTTAGCAAACTGGACAATCTCTGCTGATGAGTATTGGTATGTGGAAAATGGTGTTTTAAAAATCAACAATTAATTACCTCCATCCTTCTTCTATTCCTAAACCGAATAAGGCAAAATCATATTTAACCGGATCGGAGGCATCCAGTTTTCTTAGTTGTTCTGTTAGCTCCAACACAGCTTGCCAATCGAGCGTATTTCTTTTCAGTAATTTTAATTTTCGTGCAACACGTTCTACATGTACATCTAGAGGGCATGTAAGTTGACTCATTTTTATATTTTGCCAAATTCCAAAATCAACACCTTTATTGTCTTTGCGCACCATCCAACGTAAATACATGCTGAGTCGTTTGCACGTTGCTTTTTTAGCAGGTGATGGAATGTGCTTCGCAGTACGCTTCTGAAAATTTTCATGGCTATAAAATTTTTCAGCGAAGCGAATAAGTCCTTGTTCAATAGTTAATTCTTCTTCATCAACCACAAATAATTTTTCTAATGATGCATGTTTTTTATAAACACTTTTTAAAAAGTTGAGAAATACAAAAGCATCAGTTTCGTTGAACGTGCGGTGTTTAAAATTTTTAAAAACTGATAAATCTCTTTTACTGCTGTTGATGATAAAATCATGTGGTGCATGATCCATGCGATGCAACCAATCTATTGATTTATTGATGACCGTTATTCTTTGTCCCCATGCTAAGGTAGCAGCAATCAAACCAGCAATTTCGATGTCTTGTTTTTTGGTAAACAAATGTGGAATAAGTACCGGATCATTTTCGATAAAAGATAAAGTGTTGTAACGCTCTACTCTTTCCTCTAATAATGCTTTTATTTCTTCAGTAAGATTTCCCTTCTTCGAGGAACGTGGCTTTGAGTTGGGCTGTTTCAAATTTTGTGGGTATTGTTATTCTGCCTTTTGGCGAAGGCAAAGATACTTCAAAGTGTAAATGTGGTGCACTACTCCAACCCGTATTTCCGCTTAATGCGATTCGATCTCCGCGATTTATTTTTTGTCCGACCTCAACTAAAACACCATCCTTTTTCAAATGAAAATAGCCAGCCCACGAACCATCATTATGTAGAATCAATATATAATTGCCTTTGTCTTTGTAATAAGGGTCGGTTCCGCCTTCAGCAAAATCTTCTTTCGCTTCAACTACAATACCAGCACGGGCTGCAACAAGCGTTGTTCCTTCGGGCATTTCAAAATCCAAAGCATGTACATTAGCATGAGAAAAAGAACCAAAATATCCTTGCATTAAAATATGTTTTCGGTTCGATTGATAAGGTAAAAGATAAACTGCCGTGCTGTCGTGAAAGGCATGCAAGGCATCTCCTCTTTCAAATTGATAACGCACGTTGTATTTCCAACTGTTTACGTTAGGTTTTTTAAAGATTTCTAAAATGGTTAATTGTTTCGCCTGGGCAGGAATTATAACAGTTGTTGGTAAAGTAGTAGTACTTCGCATGTTTTCAAATACTGGAAAATCAATGGTTACCGTGTAAGGAAAAAAACTGCTGTTATCTGCAACAAAACTGATTTTATTTCCGCTGTTTTGTGGTTTAATTTGAATAGGTTGTTCTTGCGCTAAAAGTTTTACGCTTGAAATAAAAACAAATAAAAAAACTGAAATCCCTTTCATCGATTTAAATAATCATAAATATGAAGAAGTTTTTACGCATTTTTTTGTGGACACTCTTATTGCTGTTACTAACGGGTTTAATTGGCGTTTGGATAACTTTTCCGCCTGTTATGTCGGGCATGGCAGCAAAAACAGTTTGCTCTTGCTATTTCGTTAGCGGAAGAAGTTTACAAAACATTAAAGACAAAGAGCTACAAGTTTTTCCCGGCTTGGATCAGGCAACAATTGAAATAGATGAACAAACACAAACTGTTACTGCCAGTATTTTATTCAACACAAAAAAAGCCATTTACAGAAATGGTTTAGGTTGTGTATTGCTAAGCGAACGAAGTGAAGCAGACATTCAAAAGCAAAATTGGCAAAGACCGCCCTCGCCACAGGTTAACCAAGATACGGTTGCCTGGCCAATGGGTAATCTTTTTACTATTGATTCTGCTTACGCTTCCTTACAATTAGTTGTTAAAGATGCCATCGAAGAAAAAAATCCTGAGCAACCGGCCAATACATCAGCTATTGTAATCGTGCATAAAGGAAAACTTGTAGCTGACCGTTACGCATCAGGCATTTCACCTCAAACGCCTTTAATGGGTTGGTCGATGACGAAAAGCATAACCGGAACGTTGATTGGTATGTTGGTGAAAGAAGGAAAACTAAATCTAACAAATCCAGCTCCTGTATCGGAATGGCAACAAGACGAAAGAAAAAACATTACACTCACGCAATTGTTGCAAGCGAGCAGTGGTTTAGATTGGTCGGAAACTTATTTTAATCCGATAGAAGATTTCCACCAGATGTTTATCTATAAAGATGATAAGGGTGGATATGCAGCTAGTAAAACATCAAAACATTCACCCGGTACTTTCTTTCAATATTCGAGTGGTACATCCAATATTTTAATGCGCATGGTGAGGCAACAATGTGGCGATGATCGATACCTTTCATTTGTTTACGATTCTCTCCTCTATAAAATTGGTATGTATCACACCACACTCGAGCAAGATGCCTCTGGAACGATTGTTGGCTCTTCGTATGGTTTTGCAACGGCACGTGATTGGGCACGCTTTGGTTTATTGTATCAGCAAAATGGTAAATGGATAAATGAACAAATTTTACCAGATGACTGGGTTCGTTTTGCTTCTACGCCAGGAGATGCTGCTCCCAAAGGCGAATATGGTGCGCAATGGTGGCTTAATGCTGGAGAAAAAAATAATGAAACCAACAGAACATATCCTTCCTTATCAACGCAACTATTTTCTGCTGAAGGTTTTGAAGGACAATATGTGATGGTAATTCCTGAACATGAATTAGTCGTAGTAAGACTAGGCGTAAGCCATCACGGATATGATATTGAGAAATTAGTGAACGCTGTTATTCAAGCCTTGCCTCAATAGCATGTTTCGCTTTAAGCAATTTGAAATCGAAGACAAAGATTGCGCACACAAAGTACGCACGGATGGAACGCTTTTGGGTGCATGGGCTGACATCCATCAAAAGAAAAATATTTTAGATGTCGGCACCGGCAGCGGTTTAATTGCCTTGATGCTCGCACAAAGAACAACAGATGATGTAAAGATTAAAGCGATAGATGTTGCTGAAAAAGAAGTAAACCAAACCAGGGAAAATTTTCTACAGTCACCGTGGTCTAACAAACTCGAAGTTATCCATCAATCTTTACAAAATTATGAAGGTATTCAAGATGGTTTTGATTTAATTGTTAGCAACCCACCTTACTTTCAAAACAGTTTTAAACCACCTAAACAAGAAAGAATAGCACCAAGGCATACAACTTTGTTATCTTTCGAAGATTTATTAGTACATGCACATAGGTTAAGTAATACGCGCGGAAGATTAAGTGTAATTTTTCCAGAAGCTGAAGGAAAAATATTTTGTGAATTGGCCGAAGGACAAGATTGGTATTTGAGTAGAGAAACTGCATTTAAATCGAGAAAATTTAAACCTGTAGAGCGATTATTACTAGAGTTTGAAAGAGAAAGAAAGAAAGAAATAGAAGAAGAGGAATTGGTATTATATGAAAAAGATGAGACCTGGAGTTTGGATTACCAAATGTTAACAAAAGATTTCTACTTGAAGAATAACCTTTAACCGTCACTAATCCGTATTGAGTACAAATCTATAAACCAACACACTTGAAAAAGATTGCTTACCTCCTCACCTTCGCCTTTTCCTTTTTATTTACATCTGATTTACTGGCTCAATCTATTACCATAAAAAAAGCAACCAGTAAAATAAAGTTAGATGCTATAATAGATGAGCCTGATTGGCAAATTGCAGATGTGGCCAATAATTTCCAACAATATTTTCCAACTGATACAGCAAAAGCAAAATCGAAAACCGAAGTACGCATGACGTACGATGATCAGTTCATTTACATTAGCGCCAAAATGTATAATCTTAAAAATGTGCGTGAATATGTAACACCATCTTTACGAAGAGATTTTAGAGGAGAAGGAAATGATGGAATCACTTTCGTATTTGATACTTTTAAGGATAGAACCAATGGATTCATCTTCGGTGTCAACCCTTTTGGTGTACAGCGCGAAGGGTTAGTATCAAACGGTGGAGATGATTTCTCTTTAGATTGGGATAATAAATGGTATTCACATGCCGAACAATTCGAAGGATATTGGGCGATGGAAGCTGCAATACCTTTTACCACGCTTCGATTTAAAGAAGGATTAAATTCATGGTATGTAAACTTTTATCGCATTGATTCTGAAAATGCCGAACGTTCCACCTGGTCGCCCATACCTTTAAACTTTGATATTGTAAGTCTTGCTTTTAGCAAAGAATTAATTTGGGATAAACCCTTGAAGAATCCGGGTACTAATATTTCGGTTATTCCCTATATCGCAGGGTTAACATCCAAAGATTTTGAATCAGGCACCAAAAGAGAAAATAATTTCAATGTGGGTGGCGATGCTAAAATTGCTGTAGGGCCTGCACTTAACCTAGATTTAACTATCAATCCGGATTTTTCGCAAGTAGAAGTAGATCAACAAGTAACCAACCTCGATCGTTTCGAAATTTTCTTTCCTGAACGTAGACAATTTTTTTTAGAAAATGCTGATCTGTTCGCCAACTTTGGATTTAGTGATGCAACGCCCTTTTTCTCAAGAAGAATTGGTGTTACCCGAGATGAAAATACGGGACAAAATTTTCAGAATACTATTTATGCAGGAGCGCGCTTAAGCGGAAAAATAAATAATGACGTTCGTGTTGGTTTTCTTACCATGCAAACTGGTGAAGATAAAGAACAGAAATTACCATCGACTAACTACACTGCAGCAACCATTCAGCATAAAGTTTTTAGTCGTTCGAATATTGGTTTGATATTCGTGAACAAACAAGCTCAACAAGATTCGATAGGTGGAGATTTTACATTTAATCCAAGCGTATTTAATCGCGTTGTTGGCATTGATTATAATTTACAATCCAAAGACAATGTTTGGTTTGGTAAAGCTTTTTATCATCGTTCATTTCAGCAAAATCGACCTGACTCCGCTTTTACCACCGGTATGTTTCTAAGTTATACCACACAAACATGGGAAAGTGATTTTTATGCTCGCGCAACTGGTGCTAATTACAATCCATCAGTTGGTTTCGTCAGAAGAAAAGACATCCAGGAATTTGGGGGTGAATCTTGGCGTAATTTCTACCCACAATCAGGTAATGTAAGAAATCATGGGCCTGGGATAGATTATAGCTATGTTGGGAATAAAAAGTATGGTGATTTAGATTGGGATTTTAGTTTAAGCTATCGCATTGCCTGGAAAACAACTGCACGATTAGAAATTAATCCGTTGCGCGTAGATTATACTTTTCTCTTTAATTCATTCGACCCAAGTGGAGACAATGGTTTAGAACTGGCAGCAGGAACATCATACAGAAATGTTTCATTCAATTGGGAATACTTATCGGATCAACGAAGTAAATTTTTTTACTTTCTTAGCGGTCGATATGGAGAATATTTTAATGGAAAATTGTTAAATCTGGAAGGTTCTTTATCTCATCGCTTTCAGCCATACGGTTTTGTTTCCTTAGATTTCCAATACAACGACATTAACTTACCCTATCCTTATAAGAGTACAGACTTAATTTTACTAAGCCCACGCATTGATTTAACTTTTACTAAAAATTTATTTTGGACAACCTTCGTACAGTTTAACTCGCAAAATGATAACCTAAATATTAACTCTCGTTTGCAATGGCGTTTTGCACCTGTGTCTGATTTCTTTTTGGTGTATACTGATAATTATTTCACTAGCAATTTTACCAATCCTGATACCCAACAAATCTTTGAAAGATGGCAGCCGCGACAGCGTGCTATAGTGTTTAAACTCACTTATTGGCTCAATCTTTAAAATATTTCTTACTGATTATCAGTATTTTAACGAATAATTAACATATTTGTTGCAACATATATGTTTAAACATGCGTTATTTGCATTACTAAACAAGAAAACATTTATGAAAAAATTATTCGTATTAGCTGCAGCACTAGTTTTAACAGTGTCTGCTAAAGCTCAAGGTACATGGGTGGTAGATAACTCACACTCAAACATCGGTTTCTCAGTAGCACACATGGTAGTTAGCGAACAAGAAGGAAACTTTAAAGATTACAGCATTAAAGTAGTATCTAACGCAGCTGATTTTAACGGTGCAGATGTAGAATTCACAGCTAAAGCTGCTTCTATTAACACTGAAAACGAAAAGCGTGATGGTCACTTAGCATCTGCTGATTTCTTTGATGCTGCTAAATACCCTGAAGTTTCTTTCAAAGGTAAATTATCTAAAGAAGGTGGTAAGTATGTTTTAAAAGGCAACCTAACCATGAAAGGTGTAACAAAGCCAGTAACATTTGATGTTACTTACGGTGGCACTGTAAAAGCTTGGGGCAAAGATGTAGCTGGTTTTAAATTAAGCGGAAAAGTTAACCGTCAGGATTATGGTTTAACTTGGAGCAAAACCATTGAAACAGGTGGATTAGTAGTAGGTGACGAAGTTACCATCAACTGCAAAATCGAGTTGAACAAACAATCTTAATCTATATTAGACTGTGGCAGCGCTTCGGTGTTGCCACTCTTTACTATGAAACTGGAAGAAGAAATACAGCAACAAAAATTTAAGTCGCCAGTGCAAAAGGCTTTGCTTAATATCATTTATACAGCCAATTGGTTGCAGAACAAACAAGTTGCGTATTTTAAAATGTATGGCATAACGCCAACACAATTCAATATACTTCGCATTTTGCGAGGACAACATCCCAACAGTATTTCCGCAACAGAAATCAAATCGCGGATGTTGGATAAAAATTCTGATGTATCGCGTTTACTCGATCGCTTAACGGCCAAAAATTTAGTAGCCAAACAAACGTGTCCGGAAGACAGGCGCGCTTTCAATGTTTTTATTACTGAAAAGGGACTTTCACTCCTGGCATCCATGGATGAATCTGTAGATGAAAATATTCTTTCGCTAACAGATGAACAGGCAAAAGAATTAAGTCACTTGCTCGATATATCTCGCGGTTAATCCAAAGCTTTTAACTCTTGCTTTACAAAATCTATTAACTCTCGGATATACGTTTGAGAGAAATTAAATTCAATACCTGCTGCCTTATACACTTCCGGAATAGATTTTAAATTACCCAACTTTAAGGCATTCATGTACCCATCTAATCCTTTTTGTTTATCTAGCTTATAATTGCGCCAAACGGCTATCGCACCAAGCTGTGCCATCCCATATTCAATATAATAAAAGGGAACTTCGTAGAGATGCAATTGCTTTTGCCACAGATAATTTTTCGCTTCTTCTTGTCCTTGCCAATCTGTTACTGTATCAGAAAAACGATCGAAAATCTCATTCCATTTTTGTTTTCTTTCAGCTTGCGTGTGAGTAGGATTTTCATAAATCCAATGTTGGAAGCTATCGATTGTGGCTACCCATGGTAATGTTTCGATGATGTCTTCCAGGTGTTCTTTTTTAGCGCGTTTCAATTCTTCTTCATCGCTAAAAAATACATTCCAATGCTTCATAGAAATTAACTCCATAGCCATAGATGCAAGCTCGGCAACTTCCGATGGTGTCGATTTAAAATCATTTAACTCTAACTCTCTTGTTAAAAAATTATGAATAGCGTGCCCACCTTCGTGCATGATGGTAACCATATCGCGCAATGTAGAAGTGGCATTCATGAAGATAAACGGAACACCTACTTCTGCCAACGGATAATTATATCCACCCGGAGCTTTTCCTTTTCTTGATTCTAAGTCGAGATGGCCCATGTTTTTCATAATCGTTAAGCACTGACCCAAAAAAGAATCAAGTTTAGAAAAAACCAAAATGGTTTTCTCTGTTAAATCATGACCATTGTCAAAGGCTTTAAGTGGTGCGCGATTTTGTGGATCAACTGCTTTATCCCAAGGTTTAAGTTTATCTACACGTAAATCTTTTTTTCTTTCTTCTGTAAAAACTTGTAGCAAGGGTACTACTTCTGTTTCAATTGCCTGATGAAAAGCGAAACAATCAGCAGGTTGATAATCAAATCTTCCCAATGCTTTAAACATATAATCTCTAAAGTTGATGAAATCAGCTTGCTGCGCAACACGATGACGAAGCGAAATCAATTCGCTGAACAAATCATCGAGATTTTGTTTGTCTTGCAATCTTCTGCTGGCAATAAGTTGGTAAACTTGTCCGCGAATCATTCTATTTTGATTCATCAACCAAACCGAAGCTTGTTGCAGCGTCAGTTCATTATCTTGCCACACCACCGACATTGCACCAGATACCTGCGCATACTTTTGGGTGAGTGTATTGATTTCTGTAAAAAGAGGAACATTCTCTTCTCTGAACAACTCAATTTCTTTTTTTAAGTTTCTAACTAAAATATCGAAACCTGTCATCTTCTCTAATTGTGTTAGAAATTGTGATGCCGCAGCTTTTTTATTGAGTTGATCAGCAACGGGTGCAATCTGAGGTTGAATTTCTGTGACAAAAAATTGATACTCTTTGCTGTAGTCTTCGCGATCGGTAAAACATGTCATGCGTATGTAGCGCCAAGCCAAATCTTCAGCAATCACAGATTCTAATTCACTTTTATCTTTGAACCATTTCTTTAAATCATCTAAAGTGTTTATTTCTCTTTTCAAGAGTTGTAGAAAAAAAGGTTCTACTTCTTTCCAAGTTGTTAACTTAAATTCTTCAGGTAAAAAATATCGATTTGGTCTTTTAATCGTTAGCAATGTTTCCATGAGTATAGTACCTTTCAAATAAATAATCACAAATTTAACTGCGTGTGAATTTTATCCTATTCTTTTTTCTAACCTTATTGGCAGAAATTTTTGGAACAATTGGCGGATTTGGTTCTTCTTTGCTTTTTGTTTCTATCGGGCAGTTTTTTTTCGATTTCCCAACTGTATTAGCGTTAACAGGCTTACTTCATATTTTCAGCAACATTGCTAAACTCTGGTTCTTCAGAAAAACAATCGACAAAAAATTAAGTGTTTGGTTAGGTGTATCTAGCGTTGTGTTTGCAATTGTTGGTGCATTGCTTACGCAATGGGTGGCGTTTACTTATGCAAAATATATATTAGGAATCTTTCTGATTTTAGTAAGCGCAGTTTATTTGTTACGACCGACCTTTCAGATTGATGCAAGTGCAAAAAATGCGATTACAGGTGGAAGTGTAGCTGGATTTCTTGCCGGATTTATAGGAACTGGTGGAGCCATCCGAGGTTTAGTACTCACGGCATTTAACTTAGAAAAAAATTTATTTGTTGGAACATCAGCAGCAATCGACTTTGGTGTGGACTTAAGCCGAACCATTTTATATTTAGAATTTGATTTTCTTCCTAAAGAAATGTTGTGGTACATCCCGTTACTGATGATTGCCGCATGGCTTGGTAGTTTTTTAGGTAAAAAGATTTTAGTATATATCAACCAAGAAACATTTAAAAAGATAGTATTGGTTTTTACCGGTATAATTGGTTTGATATTGTTGATAAATGAAATGACGAAATGATAACATTTAATTGGTTAGAAGTAATTGGTTGGTTAGGCTCATTACAAGTAGTGATTGCGTATGGTTTAAACAGTTACCAAAAATTAAAATCTGATTCGTATGGTTTTCTTTTGCTTAACCTTTTTGGTGGTTTATTCTTAATTGCTTACACATTCTATAAAGATGCATACGCCAGCATGTTCTTAAATATTGTGTGGGTGATTATTGCACTTCCTGCTTTGATTAAATTAATGAGAAAAATATAATGAGACTACTTCTAATTTTTGCAATATCCCTAGTTTGGGTTTCGTGTTATACAAAAAAACAAATAGGAAAAATAGAAGTGTGGGATAAAGAACTCGGAACTGTAATTGACACAACACTTTCTACCACTGTTTTAGCAGAAGGATTTGTATGGAGCGAAGGACCTTTATGGTTAGAAAAAGAAAATAAACTGATTTTTACGGATGTGCCAAAAAACATCATCTGGAGCTGGGATGAAAAGAATGGTTTACAGACCTACTTACAACCTTCTGGCTATACACTTGCCGAAGTTGGTAATCCCGGTGAAGGAGCAAATGGTTTACTGTTGAATTCGAATAATCAACTAATACTTTGCCAACATGGTGATAGAAGAATGGCTTCGATGCAAAGTGATCTTAATAATCCATCAGCAAATTTTATTACAATCGTAAGTAAATGGGAAAACAAAAGATTCAATAGCCCTAACGATGCCATATATGATAAAAAAGGAAATCTTTATTTTACCGACCCACCCTACGGATTAAAAAACGATGATCATGATTCTTTAAAAGAAATTTCTTTTTCGGGATTATTTCTTTATAGAAAAACAGATTCGCTTAAACTTTTATCCACTCAATTTACCCGACCGAATGGGTTAGCTTTTTTTCCGGGAGATTCGCTATTATTAGTGGCCAACTCTGATCCTTCCCAAGCTTATTGGAAATTATTGAGCATTAAAAATGATTCAATTATAAATGAAAAAATCTGGTTGGATGCAACAGATAAAACTACAACTGAACCGGGTTTACCCGATGGATTAAAAATTAATAGCAAAGGAATTGTTTTTGCCACCGGGCCAGGTGGCGTGTGGATTTTTAACAACCAAGGAAAAGTTTTAGGGAGAATTGTCTTGCCTTTACCCGCAGCTAACTGTGCCCTACATGCTAAAGAAAATTATCTCTACATCACAGCAGAAAAATACTTACTTGGCATCGAACTAAAGCAACCATGAGTGCACAACAAAATATTAAAGTTCAGAAGTGGATAACGCTTGTTTCCATTTCTTTGTTGATCGTTAAAACCATTGCTTATTTTTTAACACACTCCATTGCCATTCTCACCGATGCTTTAGAAGGTATTGTAAATGTTGCTGCGGGATTTATTGGCTTGTACAGTTTAATGATTTCAGCCAAGCCAAAAGATGCTGACCATCCTTACGGTCATGGTAAAATAGAATTTATTTCGGCAGGCATAGAAGGCGGAATGATTTTTTTAGCGGGCGCAGCTATTTTTTACAAAGCTTTGTTAGCCTTGTTTAATCCAGAACCTATTCGCTCATTAGACGTTGGCATTTGGTTAATCGCTGCAACAGGTATCATCAATTTTTTAACAGGATTTATTTGTGTTAAAACAGGAAAGAAAAATAATTCACTTGCCTTAATTGCGAGCGGTAAACATTTGCAAAGTGATGCTTACTCAACCGCTGGATTATTAATCGGATTGATTCTATTACTCGTTACCAACTACCAATGGTTAGATAGTGCCGTTGCACTTTTATTCAGTACTATAATTTTATATACAGGTTTTGTAATTCTTCGAAAATCGGTGGCAGGAATTATGGATGAAGCAGACGAAGCCTTGCTTCAAAAATTAGTTGTTATTTTAGAAAATAATAGAAAAGAAAACTGGGTTGACTTACACAACATGCGCATCATCAAATATGGCAGTGTGTTGCACATGGATTGTCACTTAACAGTTCCCTGGTATTTGAATGTTCACGAAGCCCATCAGGAAATAGATTCGCTCTCCGCATTGGTGAAAAAAGAATTTGGCGATTCGTTAGAGTTATTTGTTCACTCAGATGGATGTTTGGATTTCTCTTGTAAGATTTGCAACAAAGGTAATTGCCATGCCCGACAACATCCTTTTGAAAAACGCATTACCTGGAATTTGAAAAACATTGTGAGCAATCAGAAACATCATCATGAAAAATCTTAATGCTGCCAAAATTGGTTTGCTTACTGCTTCATCCATTGTTGTTGCAAACATGATTGGCACAGGTGTATTTACCAGTTTAGGATTTCAGGTAGTAGATGTTCCATCTGTATTTGCTTTATTAATGCTATGGGTGTGTGGTGGCGTAATTGCCTTTTGTGGTGCTGTTTCGTATGGCGAATTAGGCACAGCCTTGCCACGCTCCGGTGGTGAATATCATTTGTTGAGCAAAGTATATCATCCGGCTATGGGTTTCTTATCCGGTTGGATTTCTGCTACTATTGGTTTTGCAGCTCCAACCGCTTTAGCAGCTGTTGCACTCGGAAAATATTTGGTGGTAGTTTATCCCGGTTTACCTGTTGACCATATCGCGGCTGGGGTTGTATTATTATTTGCCATCATTCACATGGTTAGTGTGGGTGTTGGTAGTTTCTTCCAAGTGTTTTTTACCATCATTAAAATTGGAGTTGTTTTGTTTTTTATTGTTGCCGGATTGTTAACTGAGCATCCGCAAAACATTAGCGTTATGCCTGATACGCAAGCATGGTCGTACATGGCAACGGCTGGTTTTGCTGTTTCACTTGTATATGTATCGTATGCTTTTACCGGATGGAACGCAGCAATTTATGTAGTGGGAGAATTAAAAAATCCTTCGCGTAATTTACCACTTGCTTTATTGGTAAGCACCGTCTTGGTAACGGTTCTCTATACGCTGATTAACTACATTTTCCTGCTGACTGTTCCGATGCAGGAATTAGCCGGAAAAATTGAAGTTGGGTTTTTAGCCGGGACAAAACTATTTCAATTGCAAACTGCCAATTTATTATCGATTATGATTGCCGTGTTAATGCTATCGACTGTAAGCGCGATGGTTTTTGTTGGTGCACGTATTACCCAAGTAATGGGCGAGGATTATCCGGTATTCCAATTTTTGGCTAAGAAAAGTAAAAACGATACACCCGTTAATTCCATTATTTTTCAAACGGTTATTACTTTATTGTTTATCTACACTTCTACCTTTGAAGAAGTGATGATTTATGCCGGTTTTACTTTGGCTTTGTTAACGAGTGTTACCGTTGCTGGTGTTTTTGTTTTGCGTTTTAAGCAACCCAATTTACCACGCCCGTATAAAACCTGGGGTTATCCGTATACGCCAGCGTTATTCTTATTAGCCAATACCTGGATTACGATTTTTGTTTTGATCGATAAACCTAAGGAATCGCTAATTGGATTAACCCTTATTGTCATCGGTTTTCTCATATTTTATCTAAACCAAAAAATGAGTTCTCTTAGACCTTAGTCGAATTGCAATCGATTGAATATCAAGTGAAAACATGAAAATCTAATTGTCTATAGATTTTATAGGGTTTATAAAAAAAGACATTACCTTTGTAGAAAAAACTATGCAAGAAAATACCTGGCTGGTGGCTCTTATTGTGCCGGCTTTCTTATTGTTTGTAGGCTTAGAATATTGGTTAGCGAAAAAATCGGGGAAGGCAAATCTTTTTAATTATGCTTCATCCGTGAGCAATATTTCGATAGGCATTGCCGAACGATTGCTGAATTTATTTATTACCGGAAGTTTTTACGCTTTGTATGTTTATCTGCATAAACATTTTGCACTCTTTTCTATTTCTAACCATTGGTCTATTTGGGTGCTGTTGTTATTAGCTACCGATTTTGTTTGGTATTGGTATCATCGTTTAGGACATGAAATTAACTTGTTATGGGGCGCCCACATAGTACATCATCAAAGTGAAGAATTTAATTATACAGTTTCAGCACGCATTACAACCATACAAGCTATCGTTAGAAATTTATTCTGGTGTATTTTACCTATTGTTGGATTTGACCCTTTGATGGTGATTACCATTTTAGTAGTACACGGTGCTTATTCTTTTTTTACCCACACACAAGTAATTGGTAAATTAGGTTGGATTGAAAAAATATTCATTACACCTTCGCACCATGGTGTTCACCATGCTTCTAACGAAAAATATTTGAATAAGAATTACGGAGATATATTTGTGTTTTGGGATAAGCTATTCGGAACTTTTCAAAAAGAAGAAGAAAAACCCATTTACGGATTAACTCATCCATTAAAGAGCCATAGCTTTTTGTGGCAACACTTTCATTATTATTTCGAATTAGCAGAGGCATGTCGCAGAAGTGGAAGTATTGTGCAATCCTTTAAAATCATTTTCGGTAAACCAGAACAACTGGACCAACACATCAGAGCTGCTATAGAAAAAGCTTTATTGGCAGAGAAAAGATCATTCCACATGACTAGCCGTTTTCGCTGGTACATCACCTTACAAGTTATCGTAGCATTGGGTGGTTTATTTTTCTTCACCTTATATTTTAATGAATGGTCGCTGGCCGAAAAATGGTTAGGTGTAAGTTTATTACTAGTTACCTTAATCAATTGTGGCGCTCTGCTAGAACAACAACAATGGGTATATGCAGTAGAAGTAGTTCGGGCATTGTTAGTATGTAGTTTAATTGCTTTCGAACAACAAAGCTTTGGATTTTTAGGTGTTAGTTTATTATTGGTATTGATGATTGCTACACTCGATAGTGTAGAAGAAACGTATTACCGATGGTTATACAAACAATAATTATTTTAATTGTTCTTCTTCCAGTATGCAATTTATTCAAGATGTAATTTATAAACCGTGGCCCTGGTATGTAGTGGGTCCACTGATAGGTTTAACCGTTCCTTTGCTTTTGTTGATTGAAAATAAGACGTTAGGCATTTCAGCTAATTTAAGGCATATCTGTACTGCCTTGCTTCCTGCTAAGTCAGCATTCTTTCAATACAATTGGAAAGACCATCAATGGAATTTATTATTCGCATTAGGCATTGTGTTCGCAGGCATTTTTGCTGCTGTATCGGGTTTATTGGAATACAACTTTGATATTCATCCTGATTTACAAAAGGAATTAGCAAAACATAACGTTCAGCTACAAGCTCAGGCCATGCCTGACTTTATCTTCAGCACTTCGGCACTTGCTTCTTTCAAAACTTGGTTATTGCTGGTTGCGGGAGGTTTATTGGTTGGATTTGGTACGCGTTATGCCGGAGGTTGTACGAGCGGCCATACTATTTCAGGTTTATCTGGTTTGCAATGGCCAGCGTTAGTTGCAACCATTGCTTTTATGGTGGGCGGCATCATCAGCGCTAATTTTGTTTTACCTTTTCTGCTCACACTATGAAGAATTTAAACCAAACAGATGGAGAAGTGCAAACTGAATCAGTAAACCAAAAAACTTCTTTAAAAAATATTTTTCTGTTTTTTGCGTGTGGTTTCTTTTTCGGTTTTGTGTTGGTAAAGGCTGAAGTATTTTCCTGGTATCGTATTCAGGAGATGTTTCGTTTTCAATCTTTCCACATGTATGGTGTGATCGGTTCGGCAGTTGTTACCGGTATCGTATCCACTTACCTCATCAATTTTTTCAAACGCAGAAAGCAATCAGCATCAATTCATGTTGCTGAAAAGAAATTTCACAAAGGCATTATTCCGGGTGGATTAATTTTTGGATTGGGTTGGGGCATAACAGGTGCTTGCCCCGGTCCTATTTTTTTACAAGCAGGATTGGGTTATGCAGGGGCTTTCGTTTTGTTGTTGGCAGCATTGACCGGAACATTTCTATACGGTTTGCTTCGAGAGCGTTTGCCTCACTGATTTATCCAATTTCAATAACAACATCATCAGTCAATGGATGTCCAACGCAAGTCAGCACATATCCTTCAGCACGCTCGCTTTGCGATAAGCCTTCTTCTTCATCTAATTTTACTTCTCCGCTTAATGCTTTACCACGACAAGCAGTGCATAAACCACTCTGACAAGAATAAGGCAAATCAATACCTTGGTCTAATGCGGTTTCTAAGATTGTTTTATCTGGTGCAACGTTGATTTTATATTCTTGTCCATCGTAACGAATGGTTACCTCTCTGGATTTTTTTTCATCAGTTGAAATAGTTGTCGTTTGCTTCTGTTCTTTATCAATGGTTCCTTGAACAAAACTTTCTTTGAATATTTTTTCTTTCGGAATGTTTCTGCCTGCTAACAAACTCTCTACATTTTTCATCATGCCTTCAGGACCACACATCAAGTAAGTTGTTTTATCGATTCCCCAATCAGGCATGCGCTCGAATAATTTGGTAAGCATATCGTGGTTAAGTAAACCCGAATAACCTTGCCAATTCATGGGCGCGTTATCTAAAATATGGATGAGGTGTAATCTTCCCTGATAAGAAGTTTCTAGTGCTGCAAGGTGATCTTTGAAAATAATGCTTTCGATATCCCGGTTAGCATACACAAGCGAAACCATGCTATCCGGTTCTTGTGTTAGTAAACTTTTGATGATGGATATCATAGGCGTGATACCCGAACCACCGGCAAACATGACTAAGTGTCTTTTATTCGATGTTGCATATTCTGTGGTGAACACACCCATCGGTTCCATTATTTTAATGGTTTGGCCTTCTTTTAAATTATCCGGAAGCCAGTTGCTCATCAAGCCTTTATCTACTCTTTTTACGGCTACACCTAAATCAGCATCCGTAAAAGGTGAAGAACACAAAGAGTAAGCCCTACGTGTTTCTTTGCCATTGATGGTGGCGATAAGTGTTAAAAATTGCCCTGATTTATAGTTGATTTTCGTTGTTGGCTGTTCGAACCAAATGGAGATGGCATCCTTTGTTTCTTGCACAATGTGTTTCACCTTTAAATCGATGTAACGAGAGTTCGATGTAGCTTCTTCCTTTTTTGATTCGGATTTCTTAAAAAAATTAAAGGCCATGTGAGATAATTTTTACAAAAATAGGAAAGCAACAGACCATTTCATAGAGTGAAATGTTTCAATGCCTTCTACAAGTTTAAAACAGCATTAATTGTATTAAGTTTATTGGCGAACGAAGATTGAAAGTGGAAACCTTCTATATCATAACATTTTATAACTTTGTGCTTTAACAGCCTTCCTGTGTCGTTACAATCTATTCATGCTATTTCGCCTATTGATGGCCGCTATGCTGCCGCGGTAAAACCTTTACAAGCCTATTTTTCAGAATTTGGGCTGATTCGCTATCGTGTACTGGTTGAGATTGAATACTTTATCGCACTCACAACTTGCTTACCCGAATTAGAAGATTTTCCAGCGCGTGAACTAGATAAACTCAGAAGCATACACAGACATTTTACAGAAGCCGATGCATTGGCCATCAAAGAAATTGAAGCTACTACTAATCACGATGTAAAAGCTGTTGAATATTTCATCAAAAGAAAATTTGATGAAAATGGCTGGTCAACCTATAAAGAGTTTATTCATTTTGGTTTAACCTCGCAAGACATCAACAACACAGCAATTCCGCTTTCGCTAAAAGAATTTTTAGAAAAAGAATTCTATCCTGCCTTCGATATTTTACTAGGGAATCTTTCTCAAAAAGCTATTGAGTGGCGCGATGTAGCCATGTTAGCGCGTACACACGGTCAACCTGCCTCACCTACCCGATTAGGAAAAGAGATGGATGTATTTGTTGTTCGCTTGAACAAGCAATATCAATCTTTAAAAAATATTCCACATGCAGCTAAGTTTGGCGGAGCAACCGGTAATTTTAATGCGCATCATATTGCTTATCCAACCATCAACTGGAATAAATTTGCCGGAGAATTTGTAGAAGAGCGACTAGGCTTAACAAGAAGTTATCCCACAACGCAAATTGAACATTACGATTACTTAGCCGCGCAATTTGATGCATTAAAAAGAATCAACACCATTTTAATTGATTTCAGCAGAGATGTTTGGCAATATGTTTCGATGAATTATTTCAAACAGAAAATTAAAGCTGGCGAGGTAGGTTCGTCTGCCATGCCGCATAAAGTAAATCCAATCGATTTTGAAAATGCGGAAGGAAATTTAGGTGTAGCCAATGCGCTATTCGAACATTTAGCTGCAAAGTTACCGGTATCGCGTTTGCAAAGAGATTTAACCGATTCCACTGTGTTACGCAATATAGGAGTACCGTTATCTCATACTTTTATTGCGCTTCGTTCTTTGTTAAAGGGAATTGACAAACTAGAATTAAATAAAGCTGCTATTGATGCCGATTTACAAGATAACTGGGCAGTAGTAGCTGAGGCCATTCAAACCGTGCTAAGAAAAGAAAACTATCCTAATCCTTACGAAGCATTAAAGGCATTAACGAGGAAGAATGAAAAAATAACTGAACAGACAATTCATCAATTTATTGATGAACTAGAAATAAGCGCAGCATTAAAGGAAAGATTAAAAAAGATTAGTCCGTTCAATTATACTGGAATTTGATTAACAAAAATTACCCTTTTAGCAATAGCATAATCCTGTTATTACTTTATTTGTTGCAACAATGCCTTATATGCAACCATCATTTTTTCATAGGCTGCTTCATCTGCTTTTTTCAGGTTATTCATTAACACACCTATTCCAGAATCTTTCACAGAAAATTTACCTGATTTTATTCCTTCCATTTTGGCGCGAATGTTTGCTTCTAATTTGATTACTTCCCTATCTGTCATAAAATATCTCTGCAAAAATAATTTTTAATCAAGATAAGAGAAATTTCTTCTACATTAGTTTTAATCCTTTCTTTTGTGTGTTACAATAAATTTTATCTCACTAAAAAACAATTGCAATATGCAGTTCGCTATGGCGATTTTGGCGATGAGGCCACTATTAGAAAACAACTTGAGGCTATCAAAGTTGGACCAACGTATCACGCTTCTGGCTTTAGCCATCCGGCAGTACCTGTTATTTTAAATACAACTAAAAGAATTGAATATTTAAACTGGGGCTTGATTCCACACTGGATAAAAAAACCTGTAGATGCGGTTAAAATTAGCAATCAAACGATAAACGCTAGAATTGAAACTTTATTTGAGAAAAAAGCATTTGCTGAATCTGCACGAGAAAGACGTTGTCTTATTATTGTTGATGGTTTCTTTGAACATTATCATTTTAACAAACAAACTTTTCCTTTCCTAATTAAACTAAAAAATGATGAACCAATAACCCTTGCAGGTATTTGGGACGAATGGCGTGATAACGTTTCAGGTATGATAAGAAAAACTTATTCTGTTGTTACAACAAAAGCCAATCAAACTTTATCGAAAATTCATAATAATCCCAATGCAGAAAGTGGCCCACGCATGCCTGTAATTTTAAATAAAAATTCAGAACATATTTGGCTCAACGACAATCATGAAAAAAATCTTTTAGAAATTGCACAACCTTGTGCAGATGATATTCTAACAACCTATACAGTTCGTAGATTAATTGGCAAAAACTCATTAGGTAACGTGCCCGCAGTCTTGGAACCATTTAGATATACAGAATTGACTGAGCAGCAGATTAGTTTGTTTTAAACTTTAGAATTTCTTGAAGATATGTTAAGGATAAACATTCAGTTTTTATAACTGATTCTACTATGATCTCTAACTAGAAATAATTTTAAATAAAAAAACCTTGCTTCAGCTTTGAGATAAATTATCAAAATAAAAAAATGTAGAGGTGACCTCGGAAAAGTCGGGATGACCCTCACGACTCTGTCGGGATGCGCTAAAGAATTTTTTTAAAATGAGTTTTAAGTGGTCAGTGAAAAATAAAGTAATCTTCAAATTTTCCCTTTATAAATTCCTTGTTGTGTGAGTTTTTGAGTTGTTTTTCTAAATGCAGTGCTTCTCTCTTATCAAGAAACTCACGTTTAGAATTTCATTTCCATGGTTCTTTGAACCTATTGTATGTAGAGCGGTTAGTCTGATCGTCATTAATAAGTTGAACGATGTCTTCAGTAAAGCCATAGTACCACTTTCCGCTGGACTCTAACTCAAGAATATAAACGTAGAAGACCGTTATAAAAAAAGAGGTTGCTCATAGCAACCTCTTTTTGTCAAGGTGATCGCGCTTCTAGCGTGACGTACCCCCAATTCTTTTTGTCGAGGTGATCACGCTTCTAACGTGACGTACCCCCAATTCTTTTTGTCGAGGTGATCGCGCTTCTAGCGTGACGTACCCCCAATTTTTTTGTCAAGGTGATCACGCTTCTAGCGTGACGTACCCCCAATTCTTATTGTCGAGGTGAGATGATTCGAACATCCGACCCCCACGTCCCTAACGTGGTGCGCTAACCGGGCTGCGCTACACCTCGAATCTTTTAATGTGGAGAATATCGGAGTCGAACCGATGACCTCTTCCATGCCATGGAAGCGCTCTAGCCAGCTGAGCTAATCCCCCAATATTTTTAACCCCATTTTCCGTTTAAAAACGGGTTGCAAGTATACAAAGCTTACACGGAATACCCAAAGAATGTCTTTTGGAAATTGATAACTATGGCTCAATAATTCTTCTGGCCTGACGGAAGGATTTTTTATAATAATCTGCCAACAAATTGGCTTCAATAACGCCTAAACTGGATGAAGCATGGATGAACTTAATGTTGTCTTTGGCTTTTTTCTCCGTTACCAATCCAACGTGGGTAATCTTTCTTTTCTTTTTACCGGTAGCAAAAAAAACCAAATCTCCTGGTTTTACTTCTTGCAGTTTTACTTCTTTACCTAATTTACTCTGCGCCTCACTGGTTCGGGGCAAAGTAAAATCGATGGAGCGAAAGGCATTTAACAACAAGCCGGAACAATCCATGCCTGCCCTTGTTGTTCCACCATACTTATAAGGCGTACCTGTATAACTGCGGGCCGTTGCAATAACCTTATCAATCTTTGCTTCCTGCACTTTGGCTTTTCTATGCGATGCACACGATGCCAGAAAAATCATAGCCAAACATAGAAGTGGAAGCAAGCTGTTTTGACTACTTTTGAGTTTAAAAAATACCGACATATTCGGTTTAAAGTTTAAGTAAAGATATTATTTCTATGGCATTTGCAGAAGTGATTCCCGATGTATTAGCGCAGTTTGAAAAAATTGTTGGAGCAACCAATATGCTGATGGATGAATCCCAACGCTATGTTTACTCGCACGATGAAACAGAAGACTATTCTTTTCTTCCGGATGTTGTGCTGAAACCGGAAACGCCTGAGCAAATCAGCGCCATTTTAAAAATTTGTAATCAACATCTTATTCCTGTTACGCCACGCGGTGGTGGCACAGGTTTAAGTGGTGGCGCTTTGCCAATTCATAAAGGTGTGGTGCTTTCGATGGAGCGATTCAATAAAATTATTCAGATTGATGAATTGAATTTACAAGCCACCGTTGAGCCTGGCGTTATCACAGAAGTTTTTCAAAACGCTGTAAAAGAGAAAGGTTTGTTTTATCCACCTGACCCAGCAAGCAGAGGTAGTTGTTTTATTGGAGGAAACATTGCAGAAAACAGCGGAGGTCCGAAAGCAGTAAAATATGGAGTAACGCGTGACTATGTGCTGAACATGGAAGTTGTGCTGCCAACCGGAGAAATTATTTGGACGGGTGCCAACGTATTGAAAAACTCGACCGGATATAATTTAACTCAATTGATGTGTGGCAGCGAAGGAACGTTGGGCATCATCACCAAAATCGTTTTTAAACTTCGTGGCTTTCCGCAGAAATCAGTTTTGTTATTGATGCCTTTCGTTACGAACGAAGAAGCGTGCAAAGCGATTGCAGAAATTTTCCGTGCAGGCATTACACCTTCCGGTATGGAATTTTTTGAGCGCGAAGCTGCTATGAAAACAATTGATTATTGTGAAAAGATTTATGCTGCGCGTGTAACCACACCTTTTCCTGAAAACATGGATGCTTACTTACTTTGTGAACTCGATGGTAACGATGAAGAAGTATTGATGCGCGATGCAGAACGCGTGATGCAAGTTGTAGAGCAATTTCAATGTGGAGAAATTTTATTTGCCGAAACGGCTGCACAGAAAGAAGAGTTGTGGAAAATCAGAAAAAATATTTCACCGGCTGTAAATGCTTATTCACTCTGTAAATCGGAAGACGTAGTCGTGCCGAGAGCTAACTTACCAAAATTGATTACAGGTATAAAAGAGATAGGAAAATCTTTTGGTTTTAATTCTGTTTGTTACGGCCACCTAGGAGATGGTAACTTGCACGTGAACATCATGAAAGAAAATATAGTTGATGAACACTGGCATACTGAAGTACCCAAAGGCATTGCAGCAATTTTTCAATTAACAGTGGATTTAGGCGGAACACTTTCCGGAGAACATGGTATCGGTATAGCTAAAAAACCTTTCATGCCAATTGCCATGCGAGAAGCTAATTTGCATGTGATGCGTGGCATTAAGAAAGCTTTCGATCCTAACGGCATTTTAAATCCGGGTAAAATATTTTAATGAATCGCTTCAAAGCCTTTATCGGTATTCTAGCTGCAGAATTGGCTTGCCTTTTTTTAGCACTTTACTTTTATGGTTTTGAGAAAGAAGCTTTTCAAGCAACTGTTCGTTTTTCAGGAAGATTATCCCTTCTATATTTCAGTTTGCTTTTTCTGCTTTCCTTAAAAAGCAATTGGTTACAAGCCGTTCTTTCTCCTAATCCTTTCGCAGGTTTCGCATTGGTGCATGGTATTCATTTAATTGAACTACTAACGTATCAATATACGTTCGGAAAAGGTTTTGTCCCAATCAGAGCTTTAGGTGGCTTTATGGCTTACGTCATCATTTTTATTCTTCCCTTTCTTTATACAGCTTATCATCGTGGAAAGATTAAAGAAAAGACTTTCACTATCTTTAAAAACATTTTTCTCTACTATGTGTGGTTCATCTTTTTCATGACTTACTTACCGCGTGTGCAAGGTAAATTGCCTAAGGTTGGCGGTAGTTATCAAGAATTCGTAATTTTATTATCATGGGTTTGCATGATCTTAGGTATGAAAGTAACAACCTATTTCAGTAAACCATTTTCAACTCAATCGTAAATTGTATGTGTGGTATCACCGGTATTTTTGCTTTTAATTTAATTGGTAAAATTCACCGCATTCATGTTACGCAGGCTACCATGCAATTGGCAAAACGGGGCCCCGACCACCAGGGTATTTACACAGATGATTGGGTGGGATTAGGTCATAGAAGATTATCCATCATCGATACTTCTGAAGCAGCTAACCAACCCATGTGGGATGCTAGCGGTCGCTTTGCTATTATTTTCAATGGTGAAATTTTTAACTTCTTAGAATTAAAACAAGATTTAGAGAAAAAAGGAATTTCATTCTCAACTCATTCTGATACAGAAGTTTTATTGCAATTGTTAATTACTGAAGGCAGAGCCGCTTTAAATAAACTCAATGGTTTTTTTGCTTTTTGTTTCTATGACAAGGTTGAACAAAAGTTTTTAGTAGCCAGAGATCGTTTTGGTATCAAACCTTTATTGTATGTTTTCGATGACGATAAATTTATTTTCGCTTCGGAAATGAAGTCTATATTGGCTTATGGCATCGACAAGTCTTTAGATTACGAAGCCTTATATTATTATCTACATCTTAATTACATTCCTGCTCCGCTGAGCATTTTTAAATCAGTCAAAAAATTATTGCCCGGTCATTATATAGAAATAAAGGCTGGAAAAATACGAACGGAAAAATATTACGACATCCCGTACACACGCAGAGATGAAAAATATATTTTTTCTTATGAGGCCGCTAAGGAAAAAATTAAAGAATTATTAGAAGACTCTGTTCAAAAAAGATTAATTGCCGATGTGCCAATCGGTTGTTTTTTAAGTG
Source organism: Cyclobacteriaceae bacterium (assembly GCA_027533395.1). Taxonomy (GTDB): domain Bacteria; phylum Bacteroidota; class Bacteroidia; order Cytophagales; family Cyclobacteriaceae; genus Chryseotalea. The sequence continues at coordinate 121,019 of JAPZUF010000012.1, read as the reverse complement.
GAGGGATTGATTCATCTATCATCACAGGTTTAGCAGCAAGACATAAAAGTAATCTTCACACTTTTTCGATTGGCTTTGCAGATGAATCATTTTTTGATGAAACGCATTACGCCAAATTAGTTGCCAAACATTTTGGTACGGAACACACAGTCTTTTCTTTAACCAACCAAGATCTGTTTGAACATATATTCGATGCGTTAGATTATTTGGATGAACCATTTGCAGATAGCTCAGCCTTGAATGTGTTTATTCTCAGCAAAGAAACCAGAAAGCATGCCACTGTGGCTTTGAGTGGCGATGGTGCCGATGAACTACTGGGAGGATATAATAAGCATGCAGCTTTTCTGGCTATGGAAAAAGGAGGCATGCTTCCATCCATCATCAGTTCTTTACATCCAATTTGGAAAGCCTTGCCTAAATCCAGAAATGGAAAAATAAGCAACATCATTCGTCAACTCGAAAAATTTGCCGAAGGTAAAAAGCTTCCTTTACCTGAGCGTTATTGGCGTTTTGCCGGTTTTACAAAAGCAAATGAGATTGATGCTTTGCTAAGTAGTCCATCAAAAGAAAAAATCAATAGGGCAAGTATGGAACAATCTATTTCACAATGGACGAATGCTTTGCAAGGAAAAGACAGTATCAACGAAGTTTTGTTAACCGACACAAAATTTGTTTTGCCCAACGATATGCTCACGAAAGTTGATTTCATGAGTATGGCTAACGCGCTTGAAGTGCGTGTCCCCTTTTTGGATTATCGTTTTGTTGATTATGTTTTTTCTCTCCCTTCGTCTTTTAAGATAACTAAAAACCTACGCAAGCGAGTATTGCAAGATGCCTTTCGAGAATTATTACCAGATACATTATACAACAGACCCAAAAAAGGATTTGAAGTTCCCTTACTAAAATGGTTAAGAAAAGATTTAAAACATATAATAGATAACGATTTACTCAGCAAAGCCACAATAGAAAAGCAAGGAATATTTAATGTTGAGGCTATAGAGCAATTAAAAAAACAACTTTACTCGAATAACCCTGCCGATGCGCACGCGCGCATTTGGGGTTTATTGGTTTTTCAGTATTGGTGGAAGAAATATGGAAATTAGGAATCAGTAGTAGCGCACTTTCATTACTACTTTTCTGTCTGCATTTAAAACAAAATCGAAATCATCGTAGGTTGGTTTGCGAAATGCAGTGTGAAAATAATCGCTGAAAGCATGACCTTCTTTAGGAAAGAACCATCCCATATCTAATTCATTATCATCGTTTTCGTCATCTAATAAAGCGATACCCATATTACGAGAGGGTAATCCTTCAACAGTTACAGTAAATGTATTGCCTTCAAATTCTGTTTTCGGAACAACCATGCGCAAAATGCCGGTGTCGTGAGGGAAAGGGGTAGCATCATCATAAAATTTAAAACGAATCGAACCCTTTCTGCTGCGAATGTTAGTAACGGTTATGGTGATAGAATACGTTTCTTTTTTACTGCTGATATTGCTATTATCAATATTCACCAAATAGTTGGTAATGTTAATGGGTTTCTCCGTTAACTCTGCAATAAATTGTGCTTGAATGGTAGAGAATGAGAAGCAAAAAAGGAAGAGCAATAAAAAAGAAAAAGATATTGTATGGAATGATGTTGTTCGAAGCATTCCTTAAGGTAAGCATTAAAATCGAAATTTCCGAAAGATGGATTTATATCGGCCAGGGATCGTTGAACACTTGTCCGCTATGAAATACGATTAATTCATCTTCTGTAAGCTGACAAGATTTTAATTTGTTGGTAATGAGTTCTTTGTCGAGACTTGTGCCGATGATAACTAATTCGTTTAATCTATCGCCAAATTGCGGATGCCATTTTTTCTCAATGTGTTTTTTGTCTTGGAGATAAGCGGGATTTTTCATTCGATCCTTTTCTGCTACGCTGCTCCACCATTTACCATATATTTCTGCCTGTGAAGATCCACCGGCCTGGCTCCACATTAATGCAAAATCAGGGCGAGAGGCCATCCAAAAAATACCTTTGCTACGGATTACATTTTCAGGCCAATGATTTTGAATTAAATGCCAAAAGCGTTCCGGATGAAAAGGCACATGGCTTCTAAACACAAAACTGCTGATGCCATATTCTTCTGTTTCCGGAGTGTGGATGTTATTCAATTCTTTAATCCAACCGGCAGACTGCGAGGCTTTCTCATAATTGAATAAGCCCGTATGTAAAATTTCTTTTGCTTTTATTTTACCGCGAGAAGTTTCAATGATTTTTGCATCCGGATTTAATTTTTTCAAAGTTCCCAATAGCAAACGCAAATCATTTTCCTTCACCAAATCAGTTTTGTTAACGATGATTACGTTGGCAAATTCAACTTGATCAGTTAATAAATTCACAATGGCGCGTTGGTCTTCGATATCATCGGTTAATTTTCTTTTTAATAAGGTATCAGCAGAACCAAAGTCTTTAAAAAAATTATAGGCATCAACCACTGTTACCATCGTATCCAACTGTGTGATATCGCTTAAGTTAAGTAAGGCTTCGCCTGTATCAAACGTAAAAGTTTGCGCAACAGGAATGGGTTCAGAAATTCCTGTGCTTTCAATTAACAAATAATCGAACTTCTTTTGTTTGCTCAGTTTCTTAACTTCTTCAATTAAATCTTCTCGCAACGTGCAGCAAATACAACCGTTGCTAAGTTCAACTAATTTCTCTTCGGTTCGCGAAAGTTTTACGCCATGTTCAATTAATTGTGCATCAATGTTTACTTCACTCATGTCGTTCACGATAACAGCAACTTTTAAACCGTCGCGGTTGTTGAGTAGATGATTGAGTAAAGTAGTTTTTCCGGCACCTAAGAAACCACTTAGAACAGTTACAGGAAGTTTCTTTTTCTTGGAGAAAGTAGATAAGTCAAACATGATTATTTTTTCAAGGCTTCAAAACGTTTAGCAATAGCATCGATCTCTTTTTTTAATGTTGATTGGATCTCCAACATTTCATTGGGTGTAACATCGGGTGCTTTTGCGTGGTTATGATCGTGGTTGTGTCCTTCTTCGCCTTCATGATGGTGGTGTTCGTGTTCATTGCCGGGTACTTCTACTAGATTTTCTTCCCAGGTAGCTAAGGCTTGCGTTAATGCAGCAAGAGAATCCTGATGAATAGTAGTGTCTGCCTTTAATGTTTTTAAATCATCTTCTAATTTTTCTAATAAGGCAAATGCTTCGTTGTGAATGGCAGATGCTTTAGCAAGCGTTTCTTTGTCTTTGGTATTGGTGCAATTGAAGATAAAAAGTGAGATAATAGAGAACAGCAAAAATCTTTTCATAACGAATTATTTAGGGATGATGGTTGCATGCTTGATGATAAAGTTCATGTGATTGATATCGGTGTCGTTCAATTCCAAAATTCCTTTGATGATGATAACTTGATCAGATTTTAGTTTCGGTGCCTTAGCGTCAAAAATTATTTCAGCCACAGATTCAGGTCCAGCAAGACCGCAGAAAAAACAGGCAGAAAAAGGAAACTTCGATAAGATGATTGAGTTTTTATCCTCTAACTCCACCGGCAGATAATGACCTTGTAAAGTAATTTCTTTTCCAGCTTGAGCCTTTATACCAACGTTGAACTGAGGAAAAAGAAAATTCTCGTTATATTCTTTTACAAACTTGGGAACAAATTTTACGGAGGAGAATAGATTCCAGCCACTTACGGGAGGATTAGCAACAGCAGAAAAAAAAAGGAACTGAGCCACAATCAAATGCGCAGAAAGTAAAAAATGAATTTTCCCAAACCTCATGAAATTACTTTTTCGACTCAGTCCCTTTATATTGTAAATGCAACAATGTTGCAAATATAGGAGATTTTAAGAATAAACAAGTATTTGGGAGAAAATTTTTATTTCAAATCCGAGTTAACTCGTTTTCAATTTGGCTTACAGCTAAATAAATCTGGTAGTATGGATTCAGTATAAATTATAATGATTCTATAAAAGTAAAACACTTTAGAACACTCTTATCGGAATTTTGATGAGTGTGTGTTGAAATTTTATTTTAGGAATTAATAATTCGAAAAAGTAATTCTTCATTCTCCTTAATATATTTTATGAATACAAATAAAATTGACAAAGTGAAAACCAAAACGCTTTCTCAAATTAAAGATAAGTACATCGGAAAAAGAGGAAGTGCAAACAGAGAGCAATATGAATACGCGTTGCACATGGAAATACTCGGTAAAATGATTCGGGCAGCGAGAAAAGAGCGAAAACTTTCTCAAGAAGAATTAGGTAATTTGATTGGTGTACAAAAAGCGCAAATATCAAAACTAGAAAGTAGTGCGAACAGTGCTACGATTGATAAAATTCTTAAAGTGTTTGGTGCGTAAAAGTCGAATTCAGTTTTCAAGTGAAATTAGAAAATCGGTTTTTGCAGGTTTAAAAAGGCGCTCACTTAATTGCAAAACTCTCTAGTACAATAATATCAGATTAGAACTTCTATTTTTCGTAGTTATAATGACAGACAATCCAAAAGTTTTATCCTTTAATTTTAATAGATAAACTAGTTTTTACTGCTGGACATCAACTAGAATTGTGATTAAGCCTCTACGAACATTTCTGTTGCTAATCTTGCACCTTGTTTCTTAATTTCTTAAAAACTAGAAAAAAACTTAATAGATATAAAATGAATTTTAATAAATACATAATCATTTCTATTTCAATTAAATTTATTGATGTAAAAAAAATATTCTCGTTTAATATGCTAATACAATAAATAGCTTATAAAGAATTGGAATACAATCTATTATGCATCCTACATACATTTTAATATTAATTAAAACTTGAATCAGATTGAATTCTCAAATCAGATAAACTTTGTAATATGGATTTGTATAATAAAAGCCCGCCAAAGATTTAGAAATTTCGCCTTTATAAATTCTATTTTGCTTGTCAAACTTTCATTGGTTATTAATTTAAACTTTAAGGATATGAAACTCTATTTAAATCTTCTTCTACCAAAAGCAATTAGAATAAAATTTCTACTTTTCACTTTTTTCCTTTTGTTATCATGTCATGAGGATCAATTGTCAAACACAGATAATTATCCTAATTCAATCTTACAATCAAAAATTTTAGGTGAGTCACTTGCTAAGTTTAATATCAGTTCAGGCTCAATGGATGAAATCAGCTATTATATTAAGTTAAAATATGATATAAACTTAGAGGAAGAATATAAAAAGATTTCCCAATATTTCTTTTCAGCTAATTCTGAAGACATAAAAGTAAGGATTAAAGAAATAAATATAAATGATATAAGTATAATTTTAGAAAATGCTGGGATTTATAAAGAATCTTATTCATATAACTACCTAGTCCAATTGTCTAATCTTTTTGAAAATGATGAAATAGAAGAAGGAGAACTTCAGAATAGTTTAAATAATTTAAAAATTAATATTGAAAATGATTTTACGATTCCTGCTGAGGAAAAGGAAAGGCTAATTTTAACTTCTACATTGCTTGCTAACAATTTTCAAGAAATTTTAGATAATCTTTATTCGCTAGAAGGTGGTTCACAAGGTGTAAGAACTAAAGGCTGGTTCAAGAAGGTTTGGAGAATAGTTCGATCTGTTGTCGTTACAGCAGGTGTTGGAGTTTTAATTGGTGCTTCAGCAGGTGCAGTAGGCGCAATTGTGGGTGGGATTGTAATGGGCGCAGTTGCAATAACAGATGCAGCAGCAAATGATTATTGTCATTATGCTATGCAATGTGACGGTGGATGGAGACAAAGCTGTACAACAGGAGAATGTACCCCATATTTACAGTAATAATTTTATTGAACAGGGATTTTACATTTCATTAAATTCCCTGTTTTCTTAATATTTACAGAAAAAGAAATGACTATTAAATTAATTTTAGCATCAACGGTAATTCTCTTAATTCACCTATACGTTTTTGGCCAAATTCAAAACGAAAATATAATTTACCGCCAAAAAGTTTTAAGAGACGATAGAATGTTTGAAAATATGTTTAAATCGAAACGTGGTGAATTAATTCTCACCTCAGACTCGCTGCGATTTATTTGTAAAGATAATACCAAATCAAAATTCAACTTTTCTATTCCTTATTATGACATTGAATCGATTAAACCATATTATGGATTTTTAATTCCTAACAGAATTAAGATAAAAACTTATAGTGGAAAAAAGTTTAGATTGTTTACATACAAGAAAAGAATGATAATAAAAAAAACGAGAAAGAAGATGGATTTTTCTTAAGTAAATTACTTACTAAATAACCAAATTTAATCTTTTAGTATCATAGATCTCTAAAGTCTAAACTTACTTTTGCTTACCAGTATTTCAGGCTTTCCTTCTCAATTGTTCCAAACTGAACAAAGCTTGAGAATTGTATTCTGTTTAGTCAGAGTTTGGTTGAGGTGTTTTTTTTACATCAAACATAAATTCACATAACCCATTATTTAAATTATTGTTAAAAAACAGCCCACGATAAACATCGCAGGCTGTATTTCATTCAATAAAAAAAAATCTATCTGTTATCTATTCATCGAATAACCATTAACGAACAACCAATCACTAATTAACGCCCGGCTGTTTGATGGTAAAATTCAATCTGGTTTTTTCATCGGCTACTATTTTTTTAACATCAGCCAGTAATTTTTTTGCATCATATACAATACCATCTTTCACCGTGTAGGTTACGCCACCTGCACGCACTACTTTATTATCAGCATTTAATTTTACTGCTCCGGTTCCATACAATACCTGAAGGTTCGCTAACGGATTTTCGCTTACAATAACTAAATCGGCCAACTTACCTACTTCTATCGAACCTAAATCTTTTTCTACGCCCAAAGCTTGTGCTCCATACAAAGTGGCTGAACGAATTACTTCCAACGGATGAAAACCACATTCGCGTAATAATTCTAACTCTCGGATATACGCAAAGCCATAAGTTTGAAAGATAAATCCACTGTCAGAACCTGTGGTTACTCTTCCGCCTCTGTTTTTATATTCATTAACGAAGGTCATCCACAGCTGATAATTCTTTTTCCATTCTACTTCTTGTTCGGTGCCCCAGTTAAACCAATAACTTCCGTGTGCTCTTCTATTCGGTTGAAAGAAAGTCCATAGTTGTGGTAGCGTATATTCTTCGTGCCACTCCGCTCTGCGCGCTTTGTGTAAATCGCGGCTGGCTTCGTATATATTAAACGTTGGATCTAAGGTGAAATCCAAAGCGAGTAATCTATTCATCACTTCATTCCATTTTTCAGAGTAAGGCGTTGCGGCTTGTTTCCATAATTTGCCCGCATTCTCAAAGCGATGTTGTTCATTTTGATAATTATAATCTGTTGGATAATCCTGAATGGTTTGGTTTACAAACAAAGCTTCGGGTAAGCCATACCAATGCTCCATGCTGGTTAATCCGGCTTCGGCTGATTTTACAACATTCCACCTGGCAACATCTAGCTGAGCGTGATGGCAGGCAGAACGTAATCCAATTTTTTTGTTTTCGCGCAATGCCGCATCCATAATAGCAGGAGGTGCGCCAAAAAATTTAATACCATCGGCACCTTTGGCTTTGTTTTCATTTACCCACAACCTGGCTTGTTCGGGTGTTGTAATTTTTTCTTTTGCACCCTGACCAAACACGGTGTAGGCATGGATGCGAGGCGCTGTAATTTGGTTGGCTGCACTCTTCTTTTTCTGATCCAATACCCAATCTAAACCATTGCCTGCCGAAGGATCGCGAATGGTCGTAATGCCGTGTGCCATCCAAAGTTTGAAAACATACTCTGCAATAGGTGCTTGGCTGCCGCCTATGTGTCCGTGCAAATCAATAAAGCCCGGCAATACATACATACCGTTTGCATTGATTTCTTTGCCATTGGCTTCCAGTTTGGGTCTTCCTTCTTCGTTAATGGCAACATCAGGATAGCCCACCACTTGCACTTTTGTAATGCGGTTGCCTTTTATCTCAATATCAACAGGGCCAAAAGGTGGCGCACCTGTGCCATCGATAACGGTTACACCTCGAATGATTAATTGGGCATATGGGCCATCTCCTTCTTTTAATTCAGGTGCTTTTGCTACGCGGTCTTGCGCGAGCAAGGCCATTGAAAAGGTTAAACTAGCTAAGAATAAAATCGATTTTTTCATGGTTGGGAAATAGAAACCTAATGTAAGCAATTGTGAACGTCAGTCTGTAATTTTTTGCTGGACGGTTTATAAAATAGATTTCATAAGAACCTTTAAAATTGATAAAAATATCGTTTACGGATAAAAATGATTCTTTTTTTACCCTAATCTGTATAAATAATTATAATTTTAAGATAAATAGGATTAAAAATAACCCTAAAAACATGAGCAAGCCTAAGAAACGCTGGATTTTGATTTTCGCCATTTTGGTTGTTTTACAAGTTATTTCAATGTGGGGTGCACCGGTTGAATTTTCTACAGAAACTGCAGTCGGAATCGATAAGGCAGACACGGCATGGATGATTGTTGCCACTGCTTTCGTATTATTTATGACACCCGGTCTTTCTTTTTTTTATGGTGGTATGGTGAGTTGGAAAAATGTGGTTTCTACCATGCTCCAAAGTTTTATTGCTTTAGGTGTGATCAGTTTGTTGTGGTATTTAGTTGGTTTTAGCCTGGCCTTTGGCGAAAGTTTTTACGGATTGATTGGTAATCCTTTTACCTATTTCTGTTTTCAAAATGTAGGTCTTGCACCTCATCCTGATTTTTCTCCTACTATTCCTTTTCTAATTTTCGCCTTGTTTCAACTCAAGTTTGCCATTATCACACCGGCATTAATCACAGGAAGTTTTGCAGAAAGGGTAAAGTTCACAAGTTACTTATTGTTCATGGTTTTATTTGCTTTACTTATATATGCACCGTTGGCACACTGGACCTGGCACCAGCAAGGTTTCTTGCGCCAATGGGGAGTTTTGGATTTTGCTGGTGGAACAGTAGTACACATGTCGGCCGGCTTTGCTGCACTGGCCGGAGCTTTTGTGTTGGGTAAGCGCGAAGTAAAAATGCATCAGCCTGCTAACATTCCTTTTATCATGTTGGGCACTGGTATGTTGTGGTTCGGTTGGTTTGGTTTTAATGCCGGCTCAGCTTTGGCAGCAAATGGTTTAGCTGTACAAGCTTTTGCTACAACCAACATGGCATCTGCTTCGGCTATGCTTACCTGGGTTTTATTCGATGCATTAGTAGGAAGAAAAATTTCTGCGGTGGGTGCGTGCATTGGCGCAGTGGTCGGTTTGGTTGCCATTACACCTGCGGCAGGATTTGTTAGCTTAGGACAAAGTGTTTTTATCGGCTTTGTAGCTGCTTTGGTAAGTAACGTTGCCGTATATTATAAGAATAAAACCAGTTTGGATGATACACTGGATGTATTTCCCTGCCATGGTGTGGGCGGAATTGTAGGTATGATTTTAACGGCAGTATTTGCGAAAGATGTAGGTGCAGTGTTTGGTAACTATAGTACTTTACAATATCATTTATTAGCATTGGTAATTGTAGGCATCTTTACCTTTGGTGGTGCTTACCTGATTTTTAAAATCGTTGGAAGCATAACGCGATTGAGAGTAAGCAAAGAAGAAGAAAAATTAGGCTTGGATATCAGTCAACACGCTGAAACCATGGAAACAAAAGCTTCTTTTAATTAAGCAAGCGATTGATTTTAGTTTCTATCTCTTTGGGTTGCATAAAATACTGCCTGCTGTTGATGTATTGATACTTCCAGTTTTTATGTTGCAATAAAGTTGGGAGGTAGGCGTAAAAAGCTCTCACAGACAGATGCAAAGCCAAGTTATCATCATCGGTAAGCAACGCTCCTTTATAAGTTTGATTATCACGCACAAGTAAATTAACCAGTGGCCACGGACTGCCTACTAATTTTTCATTTTCTATTTTAGAAGAGAGATAACTATTTCCATTTTTAAGATTTTCTGTTTGAGAAGTAAATGAATTTATCATTTGATTTTTTACAAACTGAAGATAAGCCCGCAATAACTTAGGTCCGATGTGTAATGTTTGGTCAACTTTAAGTTCTTCTGGTTCTATACTGCTTACAACATAAATTTTTTCACGTGCACGTGTAATGGCTACATTTAATCTGTTTTCTCCACCATCTATACTCAACGAACCAAAATGATGATTCATTTTTCCATTTTTATCTGGCGCATAGCCAACTGAAAAGAGAATGATGTCGCGCTCATCTCCTTGTACGTTTTCAATGTTTTTAACAAAAAGATGTGCAGGTAAATTAGCACCTCGAGATAAGAAATAATCCTCAGCTTTTTGCCAGACCAATTCTTGTTGCCAAATATTAAACGTGATAACGCCTATACTTTTTTGAGGATGTTGCTGATGAAGTTCGAATAACAATTCAGCAATTTTCTCTGCTTCGATTAGGTTACTTTGTTTTTCCCAAGTTCCATTTACTTTTATCCAATGCAAAGGATTTTCTCTTTTTTGTGCAGTATAATCAGCCAGCATGTTCAATTGGTTTTTATAAAAATGCTGGTTAGAAAAAGTTAACAAAGCTTCGTGCTTGCTGCGGTAATGTCCTTTCAGCATGATGGAAGGCAAATAACGCTCAGCTATTTGTAGTAAAGATTCTATTTCCGCATCCGGATGATCTATTTCATGTTGTTCTTTGATGCTGTATAAATCATTGGGTTGCAATTGCTTCTGATCACCCGTTACTAAAATTTGTTTACCGCGATACATTGCAGGAAAAGCTTGCTCTGCAAAACATTGAGAAGCTTCATCAAATATGACTAAGTCGAATTGCTTTTCTTGAGCAAAAATAGCGGAGGCTGCTTCCGGTGTAGTAAGCCAACAAGGAATGAGTTCAAAAACTTCATCTTTGTATTGTTGCACAATTTTACGCAACGGCCAACGCATTCTTTTCTTCGAAACTTGATGATGTAAATCTCGATAGGTAATAGCGTTGTTCAATCGATTAAACTGAATCGGTTGATAAACTCTTTCTCTTAACTTGGTCTTAACCAATATGGAGGAGAGCTGTAATTTTTCTTGAATGGCTTGCTGCAGTTCTTGCTGAAGCAACTCAAAATTATCTGAGGTTGTATGTGTTAAAATGGGATATTTTCTTTCGATGTGTTCCAACCATTCAGCTTGAATAGAATTTTCTATCGATTGAATTGCACTTGCTTCATTAAGCTGAGGTAAACTTTCTATGACTTTATCCATCACCGATTTTTCTGCAAAGGATAGATCTTGCTTCAGTTGATCAAAGGCCACTAAGTCGTTAAAATCTCTTTCGAGTGTTTCTAACAAAATGCTTCCTTCCTTTTGTTGATGAAACAATCTACTAATCTGAATATTACTGACGTGCTGCTGCCAATTTGATAAGTTACTTTCGTATTCATCACTGATGTGTAGTATTACTGCTAAATCTTTTTGTATTGCAGATACAGTTTGATAGTTAAACTGACGAAGTACTGGAAGTTTATGAAACAACTCTAAAGCACGAATGGCATTCTTCTGTTGGTGGAACCAATGCTCTATTTTCTTCTGCTCAATAACTGAAGGGAAGTCGATTAACCAAGCTGTTTGTTTCAAGGCTGTGGCGTGGTGTTCGAAGTTTAAACGATTATCTATTTTCTTTTCTAATCTAAGTAAATCTTCTGTTGTATGTTTCAATTGGTGTTGTACCAATAATCTTTGAAGTGTGATCTTATCTTTCGAAAACCATTGCCAAAACCAAAGATGTATCAAACTCTTTCGTTCTGCTTCCATTCTGTTCTGCAAAATCTGTTGAACATTTCCCAAGTCTTGCACAGCCAGATTGGCCTCCAGACTTTCTCCTTCAAAACAGTTTAAGCAATTTAATTTTTTGTTATCCAACCAAAGTGAACTAATTGTTTCTGCATCTTGTGTTAAAAGATGATTGAAGTACCGAAGGGTAGTTTCATCGTTTAATAACTGTTGAAACTGTTTTAGTTTTTCTTTTTCTTCGGTTGTTTGTTGTAATAATTCTAACAAGGTTGCTGAAAATTGATACGGTTCGAGTGTTTCTTGCCATGCAATTTTTTTAATCATCACTTCTTGAATAGCATCCGCTCGGTCATCTTTCTCATACAAAGTGCCACTCACAAAAGGAACGCGGTGTTTCCAGGCGTAATTGGTATATTCAAATTTTTCGGCAAACTTGATGTAGCGAATGGCTTTCCTTTTTAAGGCTTGTAATTTCGCTACATCGAAAAAAGAATATTCTTGTCTTAACGAAACACGAGGTACCGTTGTATCAATTGTTAGGTATAGCTCTTTTGCAGAAATACCATAACTACTTTCATCCAGTAATGCTATTTTATGTTCTTCAAAAAAATCTACCAATTCTTGTATTCTTCTGCTGAGGCTGATGAATTGTCTTTCGCTTTTGATGATACTTGTTTGCCTGTCTTCTACACGATATTGCTCAACATCTTCAATCTGATTTTTTATTTTTTCGGTTACAGCATTTCTTCCAGCTCTGAAATCGTGCACAAGCGAAATAAAATTGGATAAACCAAACGCTGCCAAACGTTGGTAAACCACTTCTAACGCTACTCTTTTCTGACAAACCATCAACACACGTTTGCCATTCGCCAAAGCATCTGCAATCACATTGCTTATCATTTGCGATTTGCCTGAGCCGGGTGGTCCTTGTACAACTAAAGATTTTCCATTCTTTAAAGTAGTCAGCACTTCATCTTGCCAACTATCGCTTTGTAAAAGTGTATATTGATTTTCTTCTGTTGTTGAGGAAGGATTATCGTGGTGGAGTGCAGTAAAAAATTGGTGTAGATTTTCGTAATCTGTGTTTTCGATGATGTGTTTATAATCGGCCACTAATTGGGAAGCAGCTTGTGGGAAAATTCCTAACACAGCTTGAGGCTGTAGTTTCAATTTTCCTGTTTCGTGTTGTTGTAAAAATTCTTGTCGTGTAGTTGTTTCAAAATTTTTAAGTTGATCGCTAAACAATTCAGGATTAAAATGAATATCCATTGTATCGCGCAGCAATTGATACAATTTGGTGCGAAACACAGTGCTGTCTTTCTCCCACAAATCAAATTCAACATCTAATAAAGTATTATCAATGTTTTTATTTAAGCTAGAAAAGTAACTCAGCAAAAAAGCTGGATTCAAAGTGATTTCTTCTTCATCGCGCAAAGCGATTTGCCATTTTTTTTGCTTTACTTCTAGTGAAACTGGCCAAAGCAACAACGGACAACGAATGGGAGTTTGGTCGTTCAGCAAACCGGTAACAAAAGGCCATCCAACATATAAATCGTGTGTTCCTTTTTCTTCTAGTATAAATTGATTGGCCCGTTTTATTTTCTTTAATCGCTCGCTCACTTCATTATTAGCAGCAAGACGACTATCATGTTCTGCGCAAATAAAACTTTCTTTTTTCTCGATTAATTCTGCTAAACTGTTAAAGCCTGGCTTTCCTAACACGAAACTGGCCGCTTGCACATCAAGCATTTGTTCAGTGTAAATTTTAGGTAAAAACAATTGTCGGCCACCACCTTGCGCAAGGGTGAGTCTATGTAAATAATGATGAAATATCGTTCTGTCGGCTAGCACAAATCCTTTGCGATTTACAAAATTATTAGCTGACTATTTTTCATTCATATTGACAATTAGGCAACAATCGATTTAAATCTCTATTTATAAACTGCCATAATTTCCACAATCAGGTATTTTAATGCATTGGTTCGTGGTTTGAGCGAGCGATGCAAGCAATACAATTATGAACTTCGAGAAATTTACGATCAAAGCGCAAGAGGTGTTACAGCAGGCTGCAGCACTTACGCAACATGCGGAGCAACAAGCCATCGAACCTGCTCATATTGTGAAAGCCATTTTTGAGCAAGACGAAAATACAAGTCAATTTCTTGCCAAGAAGTTGGGTGTTAATCAATCCATAGTAGAAAATAAAATCAATGAGTTGCTTCAATCTTTTCCAAAAGTTTCTGGCGCTCAACCTTATTTATCGCAAGCGGCTAATACTGTTTTGATACAAGCAGAGAAAGAAGCAAGACAACTTAAAGACGAATACATTACAGTAGAGCATCTTATGCTTGCCTTGCTGCAAAGCAAAGACAAAGCAGCACAACTTTTAAAAGATGCCGGCTACGAATACAAAAGTCTGTTAAAAGCAATTCAGGAATTGCGTGGCGGTCAAAAAGTTACAGATGCCAATGCAGAAGGAAAATATAAATCGCTGGAGCGTTACAGCAAAAACTTAAATGAATTAGCCAAACAAGGAAAGATAGATCCAGTAATAGGTCGCGATGAAGAAATAAGAAGAGTATTACAAATCCTTTCGCGCAGAACGAAAAACAATCCGATGTTGGTTGGTGAACCAGGCGTGGGTAAAACTGCGATTGTGGAAGGCATGGCTCAACGCATAGTAAATGGAGATGTGCCCGAAAATTTAAAAGACAAAACGCTCGTTTCGCTAGACATGGGTTTATTGGTTGCAGGCGCGAAATACAAAGGCGAGTTTGAAGAAAGATTGAAGGCGGTTATTAAAGAAGTAAGCGATTCAAACGGACAAATTATTTTGTTCATTGATGAGATCCATACTTTGATTGGCGCAGGTGGTGGAGAAGGCGCCATGGATGCTGCTAACTTATTGAAACCAGCTTTAGCTCGTGGTGAGTTACATACCATCGGTGCAACTACTTTAAAAGAATATCAAAAATACATTGAGAAAGATAAAGCATTAGAAAGAAGATTTCAGGCAGTAACGGTAGATGAGCCCGGTGTGGAAGATTCTATTTCTATTCTTCGTGGTATTAAAGATAAATATGAATTGCATCACGGTGTTCGCATCAAAGATGAAGCCGTTATTGCAGCAGTTGAATTGTCGAACAGATACATCACAGAAAGATTTTTGCCGGACAAAGCCATCGATTTAATGGATGAAGCTGCAGCGAAATTGCGCATTGAGATGGATTCTATGCCAGAAGAGTTAGACGAACTCAATCGCAAAATCATGCAATTAGAAATAGAGAGAGAAGCCATTAAAAGAGAAAAAGACAAAGAGAAAGAAGCTATCCTCTCTAAAGAAATTGCTGAGTTAAGTGATAAGAGAAATTCATTAAAAGCAAAATGGGAAAGTGAGAAAAATGTTGTTCAGCAGATACAGAAAGAAAAAGAAAACATCGATCGTTTAAAGTTTGAAGCAGAACAAGCAGAGAAAGCTGGTGACTATGGTAAAGTAGCAGAAATCAGGTACGGAAAGTTAACAGAAGCTGAAAAGCATTTACAAACCTTGCAGGCATCTGTTAAGCAAAATCAGGAACAAGCTTTATTGAAAGAAGAAGTTGAATCAGAAGATATCGCAGAGGTAGTGGCCAAGTGGACGGGCATACCAGTTTCTAAAATGTTGCAAAGTGAAAGAGAAAAACTTTTGCACTTAGAAGAAGAGTTAAGCAAACGAGTTGCCGGACAAAGAGAAGCCATCCAAGCGCTGTCGGATGCCGTGCGAAGAAGCAGAGCCGGATTACAAGATCCGAAAAGACCAATCGGTTCGTTCATCTTTATGGGAACAACCGGAGTAGGCAAAACAGAATTGTCGAAAGCATTAGCAGAATATTTATTCAACGATGAAAACGCCATGGTGCGCATCGATATGAGCGAATACCAAGAGCGACACAGTGTAAGCAGACTGATTGGCGCACCTCCGGGCTACGTTGGATACGATGAAGGCGGACAATTAACCGAAGCAGTTAGAAGAAGACCATATAGCGTAGTGTTACTCGATGAAATTGAAAAAGCACATGCTGATGTTTTTAATATTTTGTTACAAGTGTTAGACGATGGAAGATTAACAGACAACAAAGGTCGTGTTGCTAATTTTAAAAATACCATCATCATCATGACGACCAACATCGGCAGCCAAGTGATACAAGAAAATTTTGAGAAGATAAACGATACAAACTATTTCGATGTGTTAGAACAAACCAAAGAAGAAGTAGTGAGTTTGTTGAAAAAATCAGTAAGGCCGGAGTTTGTGAACCGCATCGATGAAATCATCATGTTCCAACCTTTAAATAAAACGGATATCAGAAAAATTGTAGATATACAAGCCAACCTGGTAATTAAACGATTAGAAGAAAACGGAGTAAAGTTAGAAATCTCAGACGAAGCACGCGAGCGATTGGCGAGACAAGGATTTGATCCGCAATATGGAGCCAGACCGTTGAAGCGTGTATTCCAACGTGAGATATTAAATGAGTTAAGCAAACAATTGTTATCCGGGAAAGTTCAACGCGATAGCATCATTTATGTAAACTTAAAAGATGATACTGAGTTTGTTTTTGAAAACATAGAAGTTTAAAATATTATTTTTAATACTTGTTCGAAATGATCTATTAAAAAAAGAGCATTCATACATACCACATTGAATAAAAGGGAGATTTTTTATCTCCCTTTTATCATTTTATATGGCTAAGAATCAAAAATCATTATTTTTACTTCTTAATTGTTTAACATGAAAAAGAAATTAACTCTTCTCCTTTCTCTTATTATGCTGGTTATCGGGATAACCTTTGCACAAGAGAAAAAACAAGCACCAGATAATTGGTATTTATTAGATCCTGAACAAGATAGTGTACAAGGCGTAAGTGCCGAAAAGGTATATGCAACCCTATTGAAAGATAAACCTGCCAGAAAAGTGGTTGTAGCTGTAATCGACTCAGGTATTGACATTGAACACGAAGATTTAAAAGATGTGATGTGGATCAATGAAGATGAAATTCCAGGTAATGGGGTTGATGATGATAAAAATGGGTACATCGATGATATACATGGTTGGAGTTTTATCGGAGGAAAAAACGGTGATGTAAATGCCGAGACATTGGAAGTAACCAGAGAATATGCTCGCCTAAAAACAAAGTATGAAAATATAACTGCCGATAAAGTAGGTAAAAAAGATAAAGTTGAATTTGAATATTGGGAGAAAGTAAAGAAAAAATTTGAAGAAGATAGCGAAAGAACAAAGAGGCAATATGCTTTCTACAAACAGTTATATGAAAATCTTAAAAATGCGAATGATACTTTAAAAGTAGTTCTAAAAGCAGATAAACTTACTTTTGATTTACTTGATAAAGCAGATTTGCAGAACGAAAAACTAAAGAAAGCTAAAGAAACTTTAGATTTTATTTTCAACAATGCAGGAAAGGATGCTGACATTGATGGCGTATTAGAGGAAATTAAAGGCGGAGTAGAATATTTCGAACCACAAGCTAACTGTGGCTATAACCCAGATTGTGACGCACGCAAAGTTGTTGGCGATAATGTAAGTAATGTAAACGAAAAGTATTATGGCAGTAACAATGTTGAAGGTCCGGACCCTTTTCATGGAACACACGTAGCCGGCATCATCGCGGCTAATCGTAAAAATGATGTTGGGATTAAAGGCATCGCAGATAATGTAAGGATCATGTCGGTTCGCGCAGTGCCCAATGGAGATGAAAGAGACAAAGACGTAGCTAACGCTATCATATATGCAGTTGATAATGGTGCAAACATTATTAACATGAGTTTTGGTAAACCTTTTTCTCCAGATAAGGCAGCGGTTGATAAAGCAGTACGTTATGCAGAATCTAAAGGTGTTTTATTAATTCATGCTGCCGGGAACGACAGCAAGAATAATGACACCGAACCCTCCTTCCCTAATCGTTATTATGCTAATGGAAAAGAAGCAACCAACTGGTTAGAAATTGGTGCTTCCGCTGCCGGAAGTGGCGATAAATTAGTTGGTAACTTTTCTAACTATGGAAAAAAATCTGTTAATCTTTTTGCTCCAGGAGTTCGCATATACTCAACCGTGCCCGACAATGGTTATGGCAATGCACAAGGAACCAGCATGGCTAGTCCGGCAACAGCAGGTGTGGCAGCTATCATCATGGCATACTTTCCTGATTTAAGTGCCAACCAAGTACGCGAAGTTTTAGTAAAAAGTGTGAGAAGATTTGATGGGCTAAAGGTGAATAAACCAGGTTCAAAAGAATTGATAGACTTTACTGAATTAAGTGCGTCAGGAGGTTTGGTGAATGCTTACGAAGCCGTTAAACTTGCTATGACCATGAAACCAGTTGTGAAAAAGAAATAAATAATACACCCTAGAAATCAAAAAGCCACAACAAGTAGTTGTGGCTTTTTTGTTTTCAGATAAATCTAAATTTTACACAGCGAAACTTTCTCCACATCCGCAAGTACGCGATGCATTGGGATTGATAAATTGAAATCCCTTTCCATTCAATCCATCAGAAAAATCTAGAGTTGTTCCGAGTAGATAAAGTAAGCTTTTTTTATCAACTAAAATCTTAACGCCTTTATCTTCAAATACCTGATCCGAAGGTTGTATGTTTTCATCAAAATCTAAATCATACATTAAACCTGAACAACCTCCCCCTTTAACTGAAACACGAATGTTATGGTTAGGTGTTCTGCCTTCTTCTTGTTTCAACAACTGTATTCTTTCTTTTGCTTTTTCTGTTACACTAATCATAATGATCTATTTTTAAGATACAGGGTTTAATACAACACTAAAAACGGTAATGGTATTCATATCTCTACCATAATATAATTTTTGTAAAGCGTCCATCACGTTACCTGCACGAAAATAAGAAGTATGTAGTTCTTTATCACCTTTCACTACCCATTGTATCGTGTAGGATAATTCTTTCTCCTTATAATTTTTAACATAATCCCAGATTTTACGCAACGCATCTAATTTATCAGTACCCGTAGCACTATGAAATAAGAAAGCTTGGTTATGACGAGGATTGATGGTGATCAAATCCAATTTGGTTTTACCCTCTTGATTCGAAAATTCAAACACTAAGTCAGAAGTTTTTACTCCCAGGTAGTTTTTAATCTCCTGCTGAATTCTGGCTGCTTCTACATGGATTTCGCTTGCGGTTTCTAACATGGTGATGTTATTTATATCAAAACTTGCCCTTTACCTAAAAAGTTTCGGTTCTTAGTGCAAAATTAACATTTATGGAAAAACTGGAACACATTGGCATTGCAGTTAAAAATTTAGATGAAGCTAATGCTCTTTTTGCCAAGTTACTCGGAAAACCGCATTATAAAATTGAAATAGTTGAATCTGAGGGAGTTAGAACCTCTTTTTTTGATGTTGGCGGTGTAAAAATAGAATTATTGGAAGCCACAAAACCAGACTCACCAATTGCAAAATTTATTAAAAAAAAGGGTGAAGGTGTGCATCATCTGGCGTTTGGCGTTTCAAACATAGAAAAGGAAGTGCAAAAAGCTAAAGAAAATGGTTTCAATCCTTTAAGTGAGGTTCCTAAAAATGGAGCCGACAATAAGATCATTACTTTCTTACATCCGAAAACAACCAATCAGGTTTTGGTAGAATTATGCCAGGAACGTGGTTAGCCAATGGTTAATTCTTGTCTTTAAAGAATGGCTTTTGTTTACCATAATATAAATCGTTGTAATATTCCTGCTTTTTACGACCCTTCTTAGTTTCGTAATAAGGTTTGGGTGTAGCACATGCAGAAAGTAAAACACTTACACCCAACGCTGCCATCCATAACTTTTTCATATTGCTTGTTATTTATTCACGCATATATACTTGAAGGTTTAAGATAAAATTCTTGTAAAAGCTCTTATTGCTTACATTCGCAGGGCGAAATGCCAAATTGAGCGTTAAACGGTAGTTACCATGAGTGCCAACAGAAAAGAAATTAAAGATCTAGGAGAATTTGGTCTGATTGACCATCTCACCCAAAGTTTTTCATTGAACCAAACAAGCAGCGTATTGGGTGTAGGTGACGATGCTGCCGTTATTGATATTGGCGAAGAGTACTTACTTCTTTCAACTGATATGTTAGTAGAAGGCATCCATTTTGATTTGGGTTATACACCACTACATCATTTGGGTTATAAATCAGTGGCAGTTAACGTTTCAGATATAGCTGCCATGAATGGAACACCACAACAAATAACGGTAAGCATTGCCATTAGCAATCGCTTTTCTGTAGAAGCCTTGGAACAATTGTATCAAGGTATGAAAGCAGCATGCGATAATTATAATATCGATTTAGTCGGAGGTGATACTACAAGCAGTACAAGTGGATTAATTATTTCTATAAGTGTAGTCGGTCGTGTAGCTAAAAATAAATTAGTGAAAAGAAAAGGTGCACAAGCCAACGACATCATTTGCGTTTCAGGAGATTTAGGTGCCGCTTACATGGGTTTACAAATTTTAGAAAGAGAAAAAGCAGTTTTTCTATCTAACCCGGAAATGCAACCTAACCTTGAGGTATATGATTATTTGGTTGGAAGAATTTTGAAGCCGGAAGCTCGCACAGATATTGTTTTTGATTTAGCGGAAAAAGAATTATTGCCAACTGCGATGATGGATATATCGGATGGTTTAGCTTCTGAATTATTTCACTTATGCAAACAAAATAATCTGGGTTTCAGAATTTATGAAGATAAAATTCCGTTGGATAATCAGACTTATGAAACTGCCATCGAATTTATATTAGATCCTATTACTTGTGCTTTAAATGGTGGAGAAGACTATGAATTGCTTTTCTCTATTCCACAAAGCGAATTTGAAAAAGTAAAGATGCATGCAGACATTCATATGATTGGCTATTTCCATGCCGATGTAAAGGAACGTATCATGGTAACAAAACAAGGCAATATAACACCTATACAAGCACAAGGCTGGACACATTTTTAATCGGCTGCGGGTAAAACAACAGTAAAAGTTGAACCTTTTCCTTCTACCGATGTAATCTGTAATTCCCCATGATTAGCAGATAAAAATTGTTGACACAATAACAACCCTAATCCAGTTCCTTTTTCGTTTGATGTACCTTTCTTTAATTCTGGTTGTTGTTTGTTCTTAACTTTTCGTATGTATTCGGCTGACATGCCAATTCCTGTATCTGTAATTTCTATATGAACCTTTTGCTTTTCCTTCCAACAACGTACCTGTATGGTGCCACCCTCTGATGTAAACTTTAGTGCATTCGAAAAAAGATTCCTCAAAACAATAAACATCATATTTTCATCCGCTACGAATGAAGCTTTCACATCAAGAATAGTTTCAACTTTTATCTTTTTCTTATCAGAAGTTAATTGATAAAGATTTCTCACTTTTTCAATCAATAAAGAGGCATTGATCTTTTCCAGTTTAATCTGAATACTTCCCATTTGGGACAGCGACCAAAACAATGTATTATCAATTAAATCTAAGGAGTTCGAAACGGCTCCACGCATTTGTTCTGCATGTTTCTTAATTTCATCCTGCGAGAATATGGAAACATTATCAATGAGCAAACCTAAAAATCCTTTAAGCGTAGTTAATGGAGATCGCAAGTCATGTGATAAAATCGAGAAGATTAAATCCTTTTTTTGATTTAACTTTTCTAACTCTTGCCTAGACTGTTCTATTTGGGCTGTTCGCTCTTCTAATAATTTTTCTAATTTAACTCTATCTCTTCTTTCTGTCTGCATCCGAAATCGATAAGTGATTACTGCTAATCCAATCACAAAAAAAGAAAGTATCAATCGGAACCACCAAGTAATATAAAATGGAGGTGTCACAAAAACTTGAATCGCTGCAAAACTCTCGTTACCTACTGAGTTAATCAATTTTACTTTAAATGTGTATTCGCCCGGGCTTAAATTATTATAAACTGCTTGATTGAGATTATTGCTTCGCCATGTGTTGTCGTATCCTTCTAACTGATATTGTAATTGATAACGAATGGGCAATCTAAAACCTGTTCCACCATAATGTATTGCGAATGAATTATATCCTGAGGGTAGCTTGAACAGACTATTTCCTAAAAGCATAAAGGTTTGGATGGGATTATCGGCTTTTCCATCTGTGTATTCAATGGACTCAATAAAAGGAAAAACTCCTTCTTCCTCAACTTTAATTTGTTGTGGAGAGAAGATGTTTACACCGTTGATGCCTCCTAACACAAATAAGCCGTTAGGCGAAACATCATAAGCAGCACGATTAAACTCATCAGATTGTACACCTTCTGTTACATCGAACTGAATATAATTTCCTCTGGCATCCAGTTTTGATAGACCTCGATTAGTAGCTAACCAGATGTTTCCGGCTTTATCGCTAAGTGTGGTGTAAACAGTATTATCTGACAAACCGTTTTGAATGCTTAGGTATTCTTTAGCTTTCTTTGATTGAAAATTAAATTCAAACACACCATGATTCATGGTAGAAACCAAAAAACCTGAATCAATTGGCTGTAAATCTAAAACCATAATCGAGGTAGTATCCTTGATGTTAAAGTCACTTATACTGTTTCTTTCTACATCTTCTAATTTTAATACTTTACCTAAAATTGAAAACCAAAGATTATTATCTTGATCTAATTGTATAGCAGTAACGTTAGGTGAGTTAGGAAATGCTATTCTATTTAATTTATCGGATTCAATATTATAAACAAACAACTCGCCAAATGAAACTCCATATAAGAGTTTATCGTTTCTTAAAAGTAAACGCAATCTCTTGCCCTTGGTGTAGGCAGCTAAGGGATTATAAAAAGAAAACTTTTTTCTCTCCATATCAAAAAGTAATAAACCCTCTGATGTGCCCACAAATATTTGTTGACCCGAAAAAGGTTGAAAGCAAAAGGCTACAATAGGATTTTCAGCTGTATATCCATCGATACTAATTTTTATTCTTTCAATCTTTTTCTCATTTCTATTGATGATGTTTAAAAAACCTGCATCCGTTCCTACCCAGATTTCGTTATCGTTAAAGGCATATACGCCTCGAACCATGTTATCACTTAATGAATTATTACTGTAAGGGTTATAGGTATAATGTTCAAATCGCACTTTGCCAGGATCGTAGAAATCAATTGCACCTGTTGTGCCTAGCCAGATTATATTTTGTTTGTCTTCAAACGCAGTGTACGTATTGTTTCCGCTAATGGCAGATTGTGAGTAAATATCTTTTCTTAATACTTGAAGTTTATCTGTGTTGGGTTGGTAAATTGCAATGCCTTCGGCTTGTGTCATGATCCAAATATTACCTGCAGCATCCTCCAATAACTTATTAATCTTACTGAAGAAAGGTCTTTGCGTGGGCAATATTTCTTTAACAAATTTATAAGTGTTAAAATCAAGAATTACAATTCCATCTTTTTCTGTACCGAGCCATAATTGATTTTGTTTATCAACTAAAATGGCTGATATTCTTGTATTAGTGTTAAATACTTTATCTGGTCTATCAATAGAAATAGTATCCATCAACATACCATTTCTCCATTTGGAAACAATTTTTACGCCCGCAACCAATAATTCATTTTCAGGTAATGGTAACAAAGCTGAAGGATTTCCCAAACCAAAACCATTGCTGATTTTAAGTAAACTGTTGCCAACTAATTCATAAAATCCATCAGAAGCTAAAATCCAAACTCTACCATCTTCAGTTAAATCCAGCGCATTTAAAGGTTCGAAGTGACTTGTAATAGGTTTAACTACATTACTTCCATAGTCAAATTGAAGCAATCCGCAATTCCGAGTGGCGATTAATAAACGATGCGAAAACTTATCCCATTTAATTGTATTGATTTGTCGTGCGTTTAATCGAATACCTTCTGCTGAGGTGTAAGAATATTGTTCAAATATTTTACCATTATACCGATACAAACCACTGCTGGTACCAAACCAAAGCATACCAAATTCATCTTGTTCTATAGATGTAACAAAACTTGAATTGATAAAACCCGGAACAGAAAGATGATCAATCAATATTTCGTCTGGTTGTGCAGTAACCTTAAAATATTGAAGAATAAAAAAAACAAGAAGTATAAAAGAGTTTCTATTCATTAATCCTCGGGATAAGGAATAAATACAAAATTGGTAAAGGATTGGTCAACCACAAACAAACAACAAAATTCATCCGGGTCTTTATAAGCTTGCATGAATTGTTCTTTTTTATCTTCTTCTACCAAGCCACGCTGAACAAATTCATCCAAGAAAGAAATATAATAATGCCACTGATTTCCGGCTCTGTCTTTCTCAACAAAAAGTTGACCAATGGGTTGTTCTTCTTTGCATATCGGAAAAATAGGGAACTCAAAATTTTGCTTTCTTAATTGATAGGATGCTTCTTTTAAATTATCAGCCAATAATATAAAATCTTGAGAAATAGTTCCCAAGTATTTTCCATTCAACTCCGGATCGTTATGCATAATGAAAACAGTTTACCGCTTGCGTAAAGATTGACTATTTAAATTCGAATGCAAGCTAATAATTCCCTATTTTCGATAAAATATCCTTTATGAAAATTAAACTTTTACTAATCATGCTAAGTGTGGCTGGCTTTATACAAGCCCAACCAACTAAGCCGAGCGATTGGTTGCAATCTTTTGATGCAAGAAAAAAAGCAGAACAATCCTCTATCTTAAAAAATTATCCTGCCCGCAATATTGGTCCTACCATTCAAGGAGGACGAATAATTGATATGGATGTTAATTTATCCAATACCAAAGAGTTTTATCTGGGCTATGCTTCAGGTGGCATTTTTAAAACAGTTAATAACGGTATTACTTTTTTTCCCATTTTCGATGGCATAGATGCCTTGGGAATTGGTGATTTTGTTCTGTCGCAGCAAAACACAAATAAGTTATATGTAGGAACTGGCGAGAAAAACTCCAGCCGATCAAGCTACGCAGGCTCTGGTATTTATAAAACAACTAATGGTGGAAAAAACTGGCAACATTTGGGTTTAGAAGGCACGCAACACATTTCACGAATTGTTTTACATCCTGAAAATGATGAGGTCGTCTATGTAGCCGCACTAGGTTCCTTATATTCTAAAAATACAGACCGCGGTGTTTATAAATCAATGGATGGTGGAAAAACCTGGAAGAAAACTTTATTTGTTGCTGACAGCGTAGGTGTAATTGATTTGGTTATCAATCCTAAAAATCCTAAAGAATTATTAGCAGCGACTTGGGAAAGAAGCAGAGAAGCCAACAACTTCAAAGGCAATGGAGAAGGTTCTGCTATTTATCGCTCAGAAGATGGAGGTGAAACCTGGTCGAAATCTGTTCAAGGATTTCCACAAGGAAAAACAGTTGGTCGTATTGGCTTAGACATTTGTCAAACAGCGCCCAACATTGTATATGCCATTTTAGATAATCAAGCAGAGGTAGAAGATAAAAAAGCCAACGAAGCAGCCAAAAAGAATGCAGGTAAATTAAAACCTGAAGATTTTAAAAATATGACTGCTGAAAATTTTGCTGCCCTTGATAATAAAAAGTTGGATGAATTTCTACAAGACAATGGCTACCCTAAAAAATATACAGCAGCGTTGGTTAAAAAAGAAATGGCTGCTGGGAAATATCAACCTAAAGCCATAGCAGAATATTTTGGATCAGATGCTAACGCTAATTTATTTAGTACAAAAGTGATTGGTGCCGAAGTTTATAAATCAACTGATGGTGGTAAAAACTGGAAGAAAGCCAATACTTACGAATTAGATGGTGTATTTTTTACCTATGGTTATTACTTTGCTGAAATGCGCGTAACGCCTAGCAATCCTGATATTGTTTATATCTATGGTGTGCCGATGTTAAAATCAATTGATGGAGGCGCCACGTGGCATCGCCTCGATACTTTAAGAGGTGAACAAGATATTCATGTTGATCACCATTCCGTTTGGATAAACCCGAAGGATGCTCAACACATTTTATTGGGTAACGATGGCGGTCTGTATCAAAGTTATGATGAAGGTGCGAATTGGAAACACATCAACAACATGGCAGTTGGGCAGTTTTATACCGTTAATTACGATATGGAAACTCCATACAATGTTTACGGAGGATTACAAGATAACGGTGTACTAAAGGGTTCGAGTAAATCAATACCTAACGAAACGCCCCATTGGGAACCTATTTTTGGCGGAGATGGTATGTATGTAGCACCTGATCCTCGCAATAGTAAATTGGTTTATACAGGATTTCAGTTTGGTAATTATTTTAAACTAGATAATGGAAAAACAACTCGTGTAACACCCGCACATAATATCGGAGAAGCGGCTTTCAGATGGAACTGGCGCACGCCTTTATTATTAAGTAAACACAACCCGGATATAGTTTACATGGCATCGCAGTTTGTTCACCGCAGTTTAAATAAAGGAGAAAGTTTCGAAACTATCAGTCCAGACTTAACAAAAAATACCAAACAAGGTAACGTACCTTACTCCACTATTTCAGCATTAGCGGAATCGCCTCTTAAATTTGGTTTACTCTACGCAGGATCTGATGATGGCCGTGTGTGGGTAAGTAAAAATGCTGGTGGAAGTTGGGAAGAAATTTCGAGTGGTTTACCCGTTAATTTATGGGTTGCTTCTTTGCATGCATCATCGCATGATGAAGGAACCGTTTTTATTGCATTAAATGCCTACCGCAAGGATAACTTCGAAACGTTTGTTTATGAAAGTAAAGATTATGGTACAACCTGGAATAGTGTGAGAGGTAATTTGCCCACTTCAGTTGCTAATGTGATCATACAAGACCCAGTTAACGCTCAGCTATTGTATTGCGGACTAGATAATGGAACATATGTTAGTTTAGACAGAGGCAAGCAATGGCATTTCTTTAATGCAATGCTCAATGTTGCTTCTTATGATATGGTGGTGCATCCGCGTGAAAACGAATTAATTGTAGGAACGCATGGACGAAGTATCTTTGTGACAGATGTAAAACCCTTACAACAATTAAAAGAGGGTGGCGAGAAAAAAGCTTTGGTTGCATTTCAGCCTGATGCCATTCGATTCAGCGAGCGCTGGGGAGAAAAACAATATGAGTGGACGAAAGCCAATGTACCACAAGTAAAAGTTTTTTATTATGCTTCGACAAAATCCGCTGTTAAGGTTGAAATCATGGATGATAAAAATAATGTTATCCATCAGGAAACCTTAAACGCTGAAAGTGGCTTTCAATATTTTAGCTGGCATTTAAAAGGAAGCAAACCTGCTGATCCAAAAGCGAAAGGTAAAACATCGGTTGCACCTCCTTCTTTTGTTACAAAAGGAAAATACAAAATAAAGTTTACTGCCGGAACATCAACAACTGAAACAAGTATTGAAGTAAAATAACGGTGAGATTCTTTTAAAATAAAGTAGAAAAACACCCGGCTTAGCTGGGTGTTTTTATTTGTGGTAATTGGTGTTCATTTAAAAATTGATTGCATGTACCAATCAACTCAGGAAAGAATGTTTCAAATTCTTTTTTGAATGCATTGTAATGGTCCTGTAAATCGATGATGCTTTCATTCATTTTAGAATCATACTTTGTCCTGTTCGACATTCCTTTTAATGCTCTTTCAATACCTTGCAAAAAAGTATAATTCACCAACCAGTTACCTTTAATCATGTAGGGTAACATGAAAGACATCTCCTTTGGTAAATCCTTTCTGCTTTCTAAAATTTGATAACAATGGTCTGCGAAATCTGGCAACAACTTATTGGCATATGTATGCCAATTTTTAGCCAGGTAATGATCATAAAAAATATCTACGATGATTCCTGCGTAATGTCTGTACTTTGGTCTAAGTCTTCTTTTGCTTTCATCTACAATAGCATGCTTATCTGTAAATTCATCAATATGTCGATGCAATTCTACACCTAACTTGATTTTAGGCGGAAGATGAAGTAATGCCTGCCGACCTTTGATGAAATCTCCGGCAAAGTTACCTACCATGATATCCTCATCAGAACCCGATAAATATAAATGAGCTAGAAAATTCATGGTATAATGGTATTGGTTATTTGTTAAAACCTTACTAGGTTGAGTTCTATTTCAAACTTATTCATATGGCTTTGTTGCAACAAATGAAACTCCTCATCAATTTAGCAAGAATTGATGGTGAAGTAGGTCCCAGGGAAAAACAATACATTAAAAATATTGGTTTAGCCAATCAGCTTCCTTCGGACCAGATTGATTTGCTTTTTGAACAAAGACATGAATTAATTGTGCCAGATAACCTTAATAAGGATCAAAAGTTTGATTACATCTTCAGTATGGTACAATTAATGAAAATAGATGAACGTATGTACAAAGAAGAGATACTTTTTTGCTCAAAAATTGCTTCCAGGCTCGGCTACAGTGAAGAAGTATTGTTTGATTTGATGTTACACGTGCGCACATCAACTATGGGAACTAACGAATTAAATGATTTGAAAGAATTAACTGAAAAGCATTTAAAAAAATAATCTTCTATACTTTCGGCACAGTAAAATAAAAGGTGCTTCCTTTTCCTTCTTCACTCGTTACAGATATTGTTCCTCCATTTTTTTCAACAAATTCTTTGCATAAAATTAGACCTAGACCTGTGCCTTTTTCATTGGCTGTACCTCTTGTGCTGTAAGGCGATGTTTTGTCAAATAGCATGTTCAATACATCTTTACGAATGCCTACACCATTGTCTTTTACTGCCACTTTCCAGAAATTTCCTTCATCGCTGGCACTAAGTTGAATTTGCCCGTTTTCATTTGTGAATTTGATGGCATTCGTTATCAAATTTCTAATCACCAAGTTGATAGTATTTGAATCTGCGAATGCTAAAGCATTTTCAGGAATTAAATTTTCGAAATTGATATTCTTGTTTTGCGCAGAACTTAAAAGTTGTAAGTTTTCACTTACAATTTTTTGCAATGATATTTTGGCTGGTTGCAAACTCAGTTTATCCATTTGCAAAAGCGTCCAATCTAATAAATTATTAAGCAGTGTTCTGGTATGATTGAAACGAGCTTTTAACTCGTTAACATTGGCTTTCATATCTTCTTCAGACAAACCTCCACGCGCCATAATGTCTAATAATCCTGCCAGTGCATTGATAGGAGATCGTAAATCATGAGAAATGATAGAGAAGAATTTATCTTTTACCTGATTCAGTTTTTCTAACTCAACACTTCGCTTACGCATTTCTTCTTGATGTTCAATTAACAAATCATTGATGCGTCTTCTTCTTTGTCCGCTGCGGTAAACAGTAACTAGAAGAATACCAGCAAGTGCTACTAACACCACAAAAATATTGCGGATGAATTCCTGCTTTTTGATTTCGTTCTTTTGCCTTTCCTGCTCACGAATCATGGATGCTATTTTGCTGTCCCTTACTTCGTTCTGGTTTTGCAATTGATCACGGAAAAGTTTATCCTTCATTCCTTGACCGAACAAGGAATCTTCTCTTGCTTTATAAGTTTTAAAGTAAAGTAAAGCTTTTTGGTAATCTCCTTTTTTCTCTGATAGTTCAGCTAATTGAAAGTAGCAACGCAAAGCCAAGGTTTTAGCGTTTAATTGATTTGCAATGGTTAAAGCTTCCTCAATAAACTTTTCTGCTTCACTAAATTTTTTCTGCTTCAAATAAATTTGTCCTTTTCCGAGTTGTACGTAAGCAATTCCTAATTCATTCTTGGTGACTTGATTCCGCATAAATGCTGTGTCGTAATAAGATAATGCGGTTTCAAAATCGCCTTTTAGCACATAAGCAGTTGCTATTTTATCTATGGTTCTTGGCTCTAATATTTCATCACTTAACTTTCTGGAATAGGAAAGAGAGCGTTTGAGGTAAACCAAAGCTGAATCAGTTTTACCCATGCGCAGATAAATATCTCCCATTTCATCCAAATTATATGGCATGCCTAGCTCATCTCCAATTTCATCGCTTATCTTCTGTGATAACTTGAGATGTTCCATGGCAGTTTGGTGTTGACCTAAGACTTTAAACACTCGACCTACATTGTGTAAAGCTATTGTCATGGGTAAAGAATCATTGATTCGTCTGGCTAGCCTAAAGGCTTCAGTAAAATAATCGTAAGCCTCATCAAATTCCCCTAAGTCGTAGTAGTTGTCGCCCACCATGTTTATAGCCTGTGAGATTGAAGAAGTATCTCTCAGTTCTATTGCTTTTTGATAATATAAATTACCGTATTTGAGTGCAGTTGAAAAATCTCCTTCCAATACGTATGATAGATTTAATCTTCGGTATGTTTTTGCTAAAGCCCAGGTTTGTTTTCCGGCCTCGGCAAGTGTTAGCATTTGGTTAGCAAAGGTTTTACTTTTATCATAATCTGCTCCTTCGTAACCTTCTACTAATTTATCGAGGATTATAATTTTCAAAGAATCATCTTTTGTGCTAGCTAATTTACTCTCAAGTTCTGCTAATGATTGCGCCCAAGAAGTAGCACCGATAAATAATGTTAAAAAGAGTAATAGATACTTAAACTTCATACGGTAACCCATATTTTCCATAAAGCTGTTAACAACAATAAGAACAAGGCAAAAGGTACTAAATATTTCCAACAAAGGCTCATTAATTGATTAATTCTTAACCTAGGAAAGGTCCATCGCACCCAAATTTGAAGGCTTACCAATACAATGGCTTTGCTTATCAACCAGAAACTTCCCCACAAGAAAGCACTGATATTTCCTGGAGTACCGTTGGTCCAGTTGGCTAATTTTAGTTCGCCTATGTTAGGTAAAGGCGAATACCAACTGCCAAAAAATAAAATAGCTCCTAATAAACTAACCAATAACATGATGCCATATTCAGCAAACATAATTACAGCCCAACGAAAGCCTGAATACTCTGTTTGAATGCCTCCTACTAATTCTGCTTCAGCTTCCAGTAAATCAAACGGGGCACGATTAGATTCTGCCAGTGAAGCAATAAAAAAGATAATCCACACAAAAAACAAAATGGGTAAGGTGAAAACATTCCAACTTAAAAATCCGCCAATGTGTTGAACATCCCAACCATTAGCAATACCAAAAGCATAAGTTGTTTTGTTTGAAAAAATGCCTTGCAGTAAAGAAATCTCCTGTAAGTTCAATGTTCCTGCCCAAACACAAACAATCAAAACTGAGATACCCAATGCAATTTCATAAGAAAGCAATTGTGCAGCTGCCCGAAAGGTGCCCAGTGTGCTATACTTATTGTTAGAACTCCAGCCCGCTAACATTAATCCGATAACATCCAAAGAAACCAAAGCCAACAAAAGATATACGCCAGTATTTACACCAGCGCCAGCTAAATTGGCATTGGCTGGCAAAACACTAAAGCCGGCAAACACAACTGCAAAAACAAAAATGGGTGCCAACCGAAAAAGATAAGGAAGGGAAGCCGATGGAACAATGTCTTCTTTCTGAATCAGTTTAATGAAGTCGGCAACAGTTTGCAGCAAACCATAAGGTCCGGTTTCCATTGGACCTAATCGGTTTTGGATGAAAGCAGAAATCTTTCGTTCGGCATAAATGGCGAACAAAGCATAAACCAATAAAAGCGGAAGATAAAAGAAGAATGTCAATTGCTTTTGATTATGGTTGATTCATTATTCCCAAAGAGGATGTTTATTCAATTTAACTATTTCTCCAAAAAATAGTTTTGTGCTTGCTTCAAAAGATGCTGTAAAATCTGAAACCAAAAAAGTATGCTGTGGTTTACTGTTCCTTTCACTTAATAAATTATTTTGTTTCAAATACATCTCAAGTGAGATTGCTACTTCCTCAGCCGAGTCTAGTACAGCTACACGATTATGATAAAATGCTTTGATTTCTTCTTTGATTAATGGAAAATGTGTACAAGCTAAAATCAAGGCTTCGATGTTTTGTAAACTTTCATCATTTAAATATTGTGCGATGATATCATGACTGATACGGTTATTGAAAAATCCTTCTTCTATCATATGAACCAATAAAGGAGTAGCTAACTGACTTACAACAATAGGTTGAGGCAAGGCTGCTAATTTACTCGCATAAACACCTGATTGCACAGTTCGTTTCGTTCCAATTAATCCTACTTTTTTATTTGAAAATGATTGGCCAACCAATTGCACCATCGGATTGATTACATCGATAACGTATGCTTTGCTACCCACATAGGCTTTCAATAATTCGTAAGCTGCTGAACTTGCCGAATTACAGGCTATCACAATAACTTTGCATTGGTGCGCTAACAATACATCTGCAATTTTGATGGAGTAAGCTTGTATTGCTGCTTCGGATTTATCGCCATAGGGCAAATGGGCTGTATCACCAAAATAAATCAATTGTTCAGCTGGTAGTTTTTGCTGAATGGCATGAGCCACTGTTAAACCTCCAATACCACTATCAAAAATGCCGATGGGTTTATTTTGTAATACCTGATCCATGATTTATAGCAACAACAAAAATGAACTTTTTTATTGAATAATCTAAAGCCGGGCATTATCAAATCATGGAGGAGAAATGGAAGCCATTTTCAATTGCAGGAAAGAATAAGTAATATTGTTTTTTAATCATAAAACAATGGCACATCAACTATTAAAAGGTAAGAAAGGCATCATTTTCGGTGCGTTAGACGAAAATTCAATCGCCTGGAAAACAGCTTTAAAAATTAAAGAAGAGGGCGGTTCATTTGTTTTAACCAACGCTCCCATCGCTATGCGCATGGGTAAGATAAACGAGTTGGCTAAAGCATGCGATGCAGAAATAGTTCCTGCGGATGCTACCTCAGAGCAAGATTTGCAAAACCTTTTTACCAAAGCCATGGAAATTTTAGGAGGTAAACTTGATTTTGTTTTACACTCCATCGGTATGAGCCCTAACATCAGAAAAGAAAAACCCTATGGCGACATGAATTACGATTGGTATTTAAAAACCATCGATATCTCTGCCTTATCTTTTCATAAAGTTTTACAAACAGCAGAAAAATTAGATGCGATGAATGAATACGGTTCATTTGTTGCGTTGAGCTATATTGCTGCGCAACGTTCTTATCCTGATTACACGGATATGGCACAAGCAAAAGCTATGTTAGAATCAATAGCCAGAAGTTATGGTGCGCGTTATGGAAGGTTGAAGAAAGTTCGTGTTAACACCATTTCTCAATCTCCTACCAAAACAACAGCTGGTGCAGGCATCAGTGGCTTTGATGTATTTTTCGATTACGCCCAATTGATGTCGCCACTTGGCAATGCCACAGCAGAAGATTGTGCCAATTACATCACCGTTATGTTTAGTGATTTTACTAAAATGGTAACCATGCAGAATTTGATGCACGATGGCGGTTTTTCATCAACCGGTATAACAGAAGATTTAATCGAGAGATTAACGAAATAATTATCATTCATCAATTGAATAGCTAACAGATTAAATCTGTTAGCTTTTTTTATATGGTTGTATTTCCTCCTTGTAAGATTAATGTAGGCCTTCATGTTTTGTATAGAAGAAAGGATGGCTACCACGAATTGGATACTTGCTTCTATCCTATTCCCTTTACTGATATTTTGGAAATTTTACCAGCTGATCAATTTTCTTTAACTATTAGTGGTTCAACCATTGAAGGCAAGATAGAAGAGAATTTATGTACGAAAGCATTTCGATTGATTCAAACCAATCATCACATTCCGAATGTTGCCATTCACCTGCATAAAATTTTACCAACAGGAGCCGGTTTAGGTGGTGGCTCAGCAGATGCTGCTTACACTTTGCTTACGCTCAATCAACTTTTCGATTTGAAGTTAAAGACTGAAGAACTCGCACAATATGCAGCACAGTTGGGTAGCGATTGTGCTTTCTTTTGTTACCAGCAACCGATGATTGGAAAAGGCCGAGGCGAAATATTAGAACCAAGCAAAAGTTGGTTAAAAAATTATTATTT
This sequence comes from Cyclobacteriaceae bacterium, assembly GCA_027533395.1. Classification (GTDB taxonomy): domain Bacteria; phylum Bacteroidota; class Bacteroidia; order Cytophagales; family Cyclobacteriaceae; genus Chryseotalea. The sequence goes on along the minus strand of JAPZUF010000012.1, from coordinate 87,301 downwards.
AGTTTTAATGAAGCCTGCTATTCATGTATCTACGGCTCTGGCTTACCAGGGCATCCAACCAAAAAATAACAGACCTTCAATTGAATCTTTACTGGCTCTGCCCATTGAAGAATGGAAGAATGTTGTAGAAAATGATTTTGAGAAAGGAGTCTTCGCACAATTCCCTGCTATTCAAAAGATCAAAGAATTTTTATATGATGTAGGTGCTATTTATGCAGCTATGAGTGGTTCAGGTTCTAGTGTGTTCGGAATTTTTGCAGATGAACAAAAAGGTAAAAGTATTTCCCACCCTGATATCATTTGGCATGGTTGGCTAACTGCTTAACCTATCGCTGGAGAATTTTCTTTTTAATAATGGATATCCTGCTACAGCCAATAAAATAACTAACGTACCTATATAAAATTGAAGATTCATTTTTTCGGTCTTTCCGAAAATTAACACAGCCAGGATAATACCATACACAGGTTCGAGGTTTAAACTCAGTTGCATAAAAAAGACAGATAGTCTTTTCATCAAATCTACAGAAACTGAAAAAGCATACACTGTACAAGCGAGCGATAACGCTAAAATACAAATCCAATCAACCCAAGATGCGTTAAAATTAATCTGATAATGTGTATCAACTAGGGTAACATGTAAACCCAAATAGATTAATGCACCAATGCATGCGCCTCCCATCTCGTAAAATGTTACCTGAAAAGGCGTAACTCTTTGCCCTAATTGTTGGTTGAGTGCAAAAAACAAAGCAGATAAAAACCCACTTAAAATACCCAGAGCTAACCCCAAAGGATAATTAAAATCAAAAGAGAAAATAACATATAAACCAACTAAAACTAATAGCCCTAATAGTACTTCATAACCACGAATTTTTCTCTTTGAAAATAAAGGATCTAAAATAGAAGCCCATAACGAACCTGTGGCTATGCCAACCAAACTAACGGATGCATTGGCAACTCTTGCAGATAAGAAAAAAGTAATCCAATGTGCTGCTACAATGAAACCTGTCAGCATCAACTTTTGCAGGTAGCCTGCCGGTAAAAGAAAAGATTGATTTTGTACAGCCATGATGATTCCCATCGCGAGGAAAGCAACCAATGTGCGGTACACCACCATTTCAATAGCTGGTATTTGTACAAACAAGCCCAGTATAGCCGTGAAGCCCCACAAAAAAATGATAAAATGAAGCTTAATATAGTCGAACGTTGTTGCCACTAGCGAGGAACATATTTATACATGAGGAAGGAAATACCGGCAAAGATTAAGTTAGGTATCCAAACTGAAAAAGCCGGAGGCATAGAACCCGCTTCTGCAAAGGTTCTGAATAGAATGAAGAACAATATAAACAAAAAGGATAAAGCAAAACCTAAGGCAATCTGTACACCTGTTCCTCCCCTGCTTTTACGAGAAGAAACAATTACCCCCATAAAAGTTAAAATAAAAATGGTAAAAGGTGAAGCATAACGAGTGTATAACTCCACTTCATATAACTCAACACCGGAAGAACCTCTCGATCTCAATCTATCGATATACATGTGCAACTCACTGATGGTCATGCCATCGAATTTTCTGTAATCATTTTCAAATTCTTTAGGATTGATAACAAGTGCAGTATCTAAAGTAGCTCCTTTACGCAAAGAATCGCGAGAAAAAACACGTTTGCTTTGGTTTACAAACTGGGTTTGCTCCGGATTATCATTGCTTTCAAATACGGCATCAATCTTTCTGATTTTCCAATCGTGGAGTGTCCATTTTTGCTTGGTAGTATCCCATACTATTCTGGAAGCAGTAAGTTTTTCTACTAGCCGTAAACTATCAAATTTTTCGATGGTAAAATAATAACCGGTATTAATAGTATTATTATAATTCTGCATATAGAGGTACGTGTCTGAAGATACCTGAATATGGATATTTCTTTTATCGAAATAATATTTTCCTTTAAAATACTGAACTTCGAAGGCTAACCTGTCTTTGTTAGAATTAGGAATAATCCATCCATTAAACCAAAAACTTATACTTGCAATCAATAGGGCTCCTAAAAAATAAGGATACAACATTCTCTTAAAACTCACACCGCTACTAAGGATGGCAATAACTTCTGTATGCCCTGCCATGCGAGCGCAAACATATACAGTAGCGATAAACACAGTTATCGGGGCAACGAGTCCGCCAATCCACGGAAGAAAGTCTAAGTAGTAACTTAATATTTCAGCACCTGATAAATTATTCTTGGTGTATTTGTCCATCTTCTCTGTTAAGTCAATGACACAAATAATGGCAAGTAATACCAACACCACAAAGAAAAATGTGCTGAGGAATTTCTTTAGAATATATCGATCAAGAATTTTCAAATCTCTTTGTTTTTATAAGCGTTGTGAAACTTTTTTTACCATTTCGTTTTTCCATGAGGCAAAAGTTCCGTTTATAATTTGCTCGCGGGATTGCCTCACTAACCATAGGTAAAAAGTTAGGTTATGGATAGAAGCAATTTGCGCGCCTAAAATTTCTTTGCTGATGATTAAATGTCTTAAATAAGCTTTAGAATAAAAAGTGCTGGCATAACCTCCTAATACTTCATCGATTGGGGAAAGGTCATCTTTCCATTTTTCATTTCTAATGTTGATGATGCCTTGCGTAGTAAACAACATACCATTGCGTGCGTTACGCGTTGGCATTACACAGTCGAACATATCTATGCCTAAAGCAATGCATTCCAAAATATTTTCAGGTGTACCCACTCCCATCAAATAGCGTGGTTTATCTTTTGGTAAGATAGAACAAACCAAACTCGTCATTGCATACATGTCTTCGTGTGGTTCGCCTACTGAAAGTCCGCCAATGGCATTGCCCGGTTGCTGTTGGTTGGCAATAAAGTGTGCTGATTCTTCCCTTAAATCTTTATAAACACTGCCTTGCACAATTGGGAACAAGGCTTGCTGATAACCATAATAAGGTTCTGTTTCATTTACACGTTTTACGCATCTTTCTAACCAGCGATGCGTCATGTGCATTGATTTTTTTGCGTATTGATACTCGCATGGGTAAGGTGTACACTCATCGAATGCCATGATGATATCCGCACCGATTGCTCTTTCAATATCCATCACCGATTCTGGCGTGAAAACATGTTTCGAACCATCGATATGGGATTTGAACACAACACCTTCTTCTGTTATTTTTCTGTTATGCCCTAAGGAATAAACCTGGTAGCCACCGCTATCTGTAAGAATGGCTTTGTTCCAACCATTAAATCGGTGCAAACCTCCGGCTTTCTGTAGTGTGTCGATGCCGGGTCTTAAGTAAAGATGATAGGTATTGCCCAAGATGATTTGCGCTTTTACATCATCTGCCAACTCACGCTGATGCAAAGCTTTTACAGAGCCAGCCGTGCCCACAGGCATAAAAATTGGAGTTTGGATGGCTCCGTGGTCGGTTTGAATTTCTCCTGCGCGGGCATTTGATTGTGTATCCTGATGCTGTAAAGTAAAAGTCATACGAGGACAAAGTTACAGCAATAAAATCAATTGGCATTCTTAAATGACGACTTCCCTCTTCATTTTTTCGGAAGTAAAAACCCTTAGGTCAATTCAAATTAGATTAAACACAAAATTTCTCTATAGCGATAAACTCCTTCTCGTAGTTTATATTTCTTTCAGTATAAGTATATTTTGATGGTGTGCTGGAGTTTACTCTATATCGTATTTCTTGGTCTCCTACAATCCATCTCACTTCAAAATTATCTAAAGAAGGGTTAAGTGTGCGAACATTTCCATTGTTAACTAAAACTTGTTGCCCTGTGATAATGGATTTATTTTTTTCATCAAAACCTACAATCTTAAAACTTCCAAAATCTTTTACAAGTTGCTTGATGATGTTGGTAGAAAATTCATACTTGGTTTGCTTTAACTCTCCATCCAAATAGTAATGAGTTACCGACTTCGGTTTTGTTTTATAAAGAATGATTGAAGGATCTTCAATTACATAAAACTCTGCCCGGTCGCAGAAAAATCTGCCGTATAGATTTTTATATAGTTCATCACGCGTTTTGGTTTTTATTATTTGAGTACTATCATTCTCAATTATTACTGATAATGATTCATCGTTAATCTGTTTAGGATGCTTAACATCTACATCATCTTTTAATTTTTCTTTTGTGCATGAGAATGATAACAAAATCAAAATTGAAAATACTTTTTTAATGTTATTCGAATAAAATATGTTCTCCATTGTAAAGTAAAATTTTCACCATTAGAAATTGCTGCAATAACTATTATCAAAAATAATTAAAAAGATAAACTTTAATAATCCAGAATTATTATTCATAAAACTGATGCTTCAATAAGATATGCATATAGATAGTGATTGATTCACAACATAAAATTTATAGTTAGCAAATGACTATTTTCAATGATAGTCACTTAATAATTCTTTCATATTTGTACGGAATACAACCTTGTTAAATAGTATTACTCTTACATCAAAGCGATACATCACAAAACGTAAACGAGCAACATTAAAACTTCGAATAATTTTCGTTGCAGTTCGCACTTTTACCTTAAATTTATAGTTATGTATGTAATAAAAATCAATTATGCCTAAACCTATTTTAACTTTGGTTGCTTTTGCATTAAGTATGCTCTTGCTGCTGTTTGTTAGTGAATCCTGCACACATGAGGTAACTATTCCCGATTCTCCTGCTATCAGTTTTAAGGAACAAGTTCAACCTATTATCGCATCGAACTGTGGTTATTCTGGTTGTCATGATGGTGGGGAAGAATTTTCTCTTATAACTTTCGAAGAAATACGCGGTAATGTAAACCCGGGTGATGCACGCAAAAGTAAACTTTACAAAGCCATCACACGATTAAATTTTGAACCTATGCCTCCTGATGGTCCGCTCAACGATCAGCAAATCAATTTGATTTATGGTTGGATTATGCAAGGCGCTAAAAACAATTAAACCCCCGGTTATGAAACATAAAACTTTGTATTTTTTGTTTGCAATTGTTTTGCTAAGCACCGAAGGCTGTTATTACGATCGCTTTAATGAGCAACATCCTTTTGATGGTTATGTTAACACCTGTGATGCAGAATTAGCTGATACTTATACAGCGACTGTAAGAGTTATTCTTACCTATAATTGTTTGTCTTGCCATAACGCGTCATCTAAGAAAGGTGATATCTCATTAGCTACTATTCAAGATGTTCGAGAGTATGTAAACTCAGGACGACTCATGGGGTCAATTCGTAAAATAAGTGGATACGAAGCAATGCCACCACAAGGAGAATTGAGAGAATGTGATATACAACAAATTCAAGATTGGATTGATGCCGGCATGCCGGAATAATGTTAACTTAGAATTATGAAAAAATATATAGTATTCCTTCTGCCCTTTATCTTAAATTTTTCTTTACGAGCTCAAGATCTTTTATCCGAGTTAAACGCATTAGACTCCGGCAAAAAAGAAAATGTAATTGCTACCTTTAAAGGAACACGCTTAATTAATTTACACACCATTGAAACGCTAACCAAAGGTTCACTCGATTTTCGCATCTCTCACCGCTTTGGAGAAATCAACACAGGTGGTGAAAATCTTTGGGGCTTGGATGGTCCTGCCACGATTAGGCTTGGTTTAGATTACTCAATCACTGACAATTTTGTTGTTGGTATCGGAAGAACCTCTTATCGCCAATACTTCGATGGCTTCGCTAAATATAAACTATGGCAACAACAAAATGGTGGAAAGAAATTTTCATTAGTAGGAATTGCATCTGTTAATGTTACAGGCGAAAAGGATCAAAATAAAGCTATTACAGGTATAGACCGTTATGAAAACTTTTCCAGCAGAATGGCTTACCTGTTTCAAATTTTGGTCGCAAGAAAATTCAATGAAAAATTTAGCTTACAACTAGCGCCTACTTTAATTCACTATAACTTAGTTGATAGAGCCAATGATAAAAATGATATTTTCGCCATTGCTGCTTCTGGTCGATATAAAATTACTAGAAGCCTAGCAATAACTGGAGAATATATAGCTAGACCGTTGAAATATACACCTATTCAAGATGATTACTTCGATGTGTTAAGCATAGGCTTAGATATTGAAACAGGTGGTCACGTATTTCAATTGTTTTTTACCAACGCATTTGCGATTAACGAAGTACAGCTAATTCCTTATACAAACACAAGTTGGAAAGATAAAGGTGTAAGATTTGGATTTAACATTTCTCGTGTTTTCGCGTTAAGAGATCAATCGAAATCTAAATGGTAGTTTTTAGACACATAGTTATGAAAAATTTTATTTGGCTTTGCTGTGTACTGCTCAGTGGCCCTATTGCAGCACAAAAATTTGTATCTGAAAGCAGTACAGTTTCGTTTTTCTCTGATGCTTCTTTAGAAGACATAGCCGCTACCAACAAAAAAACAGTAAGCTTGTTTGATGCCGGCACAACTGACATTGCTTTTGCCATTCCGATGAAAGAATTTATGTTCGATAAATCTTTAATGCAGGAACACTTCAATGAAAAGTATGTGGAATCTGATAAATATCCTAAAGCTACATTTGAAGGTAAAGTTTCGGGCTTTGATAAAGATAAAGCTGGCTTACAAAATGTTGTAGCAACCGGGAAGATAACCATTCATGGTAAAACAAAACCTGTTGAAATACCAGGAACAATGGAAGTTATCAATGGTAAGATACAATTGAAAACGAAATTCATGGTGAAGTTGGAAGAGTATAATGTTTCAATTCCAAAGTTATTGTGGCAAAAAATTGCGGAAGAAGTTGAAGTGAGTATGGATGTGCTCTATAAATTGAAATAATTTAAAAAGGTAAATTCAAAATCATTAAACCAAAAAAGGAAGTCGTTAAACTGACTTCCTTTTTTTTGCAAGAGATAATTTACTTATTCTTCTTTTAAAGTCTTAACAGGATTGGCCATTGCCATTCTCATAACATGGTAGCCCACAGTTACAAAAGTTATTACTATTGCCATAACAGCTGCTAAAATAAGTAGTGGCCATTGAGAAAGTAACTCAATTCGATAAGCAAAGTTACCTAACCAGGCATCAGTAAAATAATACGCAAAAGGAATAGCCAACAATAACCCAATCGAAACTAAAATAATAAACTCTTTAGCAACCAATACAACTAAACTTTGAACACTTGCACCATTTACTTTTCTTACTCCCATTTCTTTTGCGCGTTGCTCGGTTGTGTAAGCTGCTAATCCTAGTAAACCTAAACAGGCTATTAAAATAGTTAAGGTAGAAAACAAGGTGAAGATTGTACTTCGTTTTTCATCAGCTTTGTATTGAGAATTAAAATCCTGATCTAAAAACTGATATTCAAAAGGATTGTCAGGATAAACTGATTTCCAATTTTGCTCAATGCTTGCTAAAGTTTGGCGAACATCAAAATTCTCTTTGGTTCTAATAACCACATAAGGCAAACGATTACCTAGAACAATCAGCAAGGGTTCAATGGCATCGTATAATGAATTTTGATGATAATCCTTCACAACTCCAATCACTAATCGTTCCGGACTCTGTTCATTGCCATCGCCAGCAAAAGAAAATCTTTTGCCAATGGGATTATCCCAAGACATCCGATTAACCATTGCTTGATTCACCAACACTGCGTGCAAGGTATCGGCAGGATTATCTTTCGAAAAATTTCTGCTCGCCACTATATCCATCCCCATGGCATCAATAAACTGTGTATCGATTACAAATAAATCAACACCTCGATCAACCATTTTACCTTCTTTATCTTCTACACGCATCACAGTTTTTCCAATACCTTGACCTGTTGTGGCATCTGTTAATCCAACTGTTTCGATATTGGTGTTTTGCTTTAAACTACTTAGCAACGCATCCGCTTTTGCCTGCATATTGTTAGATAATTCTAATCGAATAATTCTTTCTTTATCGAAACCTAAATCTTTCTTGCGCATATATTGCAACTGACTGAACACAATAAAAGTACTAACCAGCATAAAAATAGAAATGCCGAATTGCAATACGACCAAAGTCTTTCTAAACAAAGCGTTGCCTCCTCTAGTGGCTAATTTTCCTTTTAGAACTGCTACAGGATTGAAACTGGATAAATAGAATGCTGGATAACTACCTCCTATAAGTCCTACGAAAAGTGACATCGCAATTAATCCAAGAAAAATAGTCGGTTCAAAAATCTGATTGAATGAAAGATGTTTATTGGATAAATCATTGAAAGAAGGAAGCAAAATAAAAATTAGGAGCAAACTGATAAGCAATGCACCAAAAGTCATGATTAAAGATTCTACTGCAAATTGCGCCATCAATGGTGTTCGGCCGGAACCCATCACTTTTCGGATACCCACTTCTTTTGCTCTATTGGCAGACCTTGCTGTTGCTAAATTCATATAATTAATAGAAGCGATAAGCAACATAAATACTGCTATCGAACCAAAAATCCAGAGATAAGTTATGTCTCCACCTTCTTCTGCCTCATCTTGAATTTTAGAATACAAATGAATGTCTGTTATCTTTTGCAACTCATATTGTATATCGATGCCATACTGATCAAAGATGGGTTTCACCCTTTCTTTTCTTATCTTTTCAAAAATGGGTTGCATATTGGCAATGTCATAACCTTTATCAAAAATAACGTAGGTATATACGCCAAAACCACCCCAACCCCCTTGGTTTTGCGGTCTTGTATTTCTGCTGATTAAGGCATCGAAACGAAAATGAGAATTGAATGGAACATCTTTAATAACGGCTGTTACTTCAAAAGTTTCTTCTTGCTGATTGATAATAGCTTCTCCTACAACATCTGTTGTATTAAAATATTTTTTCGCGATAGTTTCTGTTAATACAATGGTAAATGGCCTGTCAAGTGCTGTTGATAAATCTCCTGTAATAACCTCATAGGTAAAGACATCAAAAACGGTAGAGTCAGCTAGAAAAAAATCTTCCTCATAAAACTGCTTCTCTTTTTGTTTATAAAGTGTGCGAGGTGTCCCAAAAAAACGAACAGCATCTTTTACTTCGCTATGGTTATTTCTTAGTTCTTCTGCCATTGGTATTTGCACCACTGCCCAAGTAAAAGCATTATCGGGTTCTTTGATATTACTGATAATCCGATAGATGTTATCGCCTTGCTTGTGGTAGCGATCATAACTAATTTCATCTGCAATGTAGAGGTATAAAAAAGTAGCAGAGGCTAAACCTATTGTCAAGCCAATGATGTTGATGGCACTATAAATTTTCTCTTTTTTAATAGAGCGCCAAGCAATTAACAATAGATTTTTAAACATAATGGTTGGTTTTAAAGCTGAAGATGAACTGAACCTTCAAAAAGTTCTATGTAACACAAGTTAAATGAAATGTAAGTAACAACAGAAATCAACGACCGAATCTGAACACTCAAAATGTAATGAACATTTGATTAGGCAATAAAAAAGCGACCTCATGATGTCGCTTTTTTATTAATAATATTAATTTACTCTTATTTATCTTCTAATATTTCTATTTCTACTCGCACATTTTCTTGCGCACGCGCACTGTGTTTGTCGTGTATGGCCTTTTTACCTCCCCAAGCTTTAATGGATGTTCTGGCCGGGTCGATTCCCTGATTGATCAAATAATCTCTTATTTCTTCTGCACGTGCTCTCGATAACTCCTTGGCAGAACCATATCCATCTTTAGAACCATTGATAGTAAAAAAGTCAGTTGTATTTTTATCTCGATAAGATATGTTGCCTGCATGGTTACCATTGGTATGACCATGAATTTTAATGATGTATTTAGGATTTTCTTTCAACATCTCTACCAAACTGTTTACCTCATATCGCGACTCAGGTCGCATGATGGCGGCATCTCTGAAAAAGTAAACATTGTACATAATCGCAAAATCACCTTTTTGCAAGCGTACTAATTCGAAAGGTATGATGGTATTTCCATTTTCATCTACTTGAATGTCTTCGGCTGTCGGATTGTTGAAGTCAACGTCACGTTGCATTTTACGATAGCCAAACACTTCAGTAGCAAAAGTTACTTGCCCTGATTTATTTTTTAAAGGCGAAACCTTCACGCTTCTGTTGCCTTCGTAACTCGCTAGTTTTTTGCTTTGTCAGGATCAATTACATCTACTTCTCCTTTTACTTCAACTTGATCAACAAAACGAATTAGCTTAAAAACAAATCCTTTACCATTCACATCTTCATCCGCATCAGGCTTTGCTTTTGTTTCAACTTCTTTGTTGGTAGATGGTTCTGGTTCGGTTTTGACAGTTGCGTCTTCTATTTTAGTTTCCTTTGTTTCACTATTATTAGCAAGTTCCTTTTCTTCAACAACTAAACTTTTAGCTTCAGTGTTTTCAAGTTTACCATTTCCACCAGCAAAATCATTTCCTTCTTTAGCTTCTATTCTAATTTGTTGTTTTGTATTTGGGTTGATATCAATGCTTTTCAAATTTGCTTTGCCCTTACCCAATATACCGTGGTAAACCCAAGCATCGCTTAATTCAGGGTTATCGCGCAATTGTTTCGCCATTGAAATTGCCTGATCAACTTCCGAGGTCGTTAGGCAATACACGTAGTAAAGATTTCTATTTGGATTGATCTCGAAAATTGCGTTGAGAGATAAATCTTTACGAGCGTGTTCGGTAAACTTAACTGCATTCTTTTGCTTGGCAAAAGCACCAATCACTACGTAATTGGGAAAAGTATCAACTGCCATTTGCTCATAACAATAAGCTGAATGGTTAGCGCAGACTAGCCCCAATGTTAATACTAAAATCCTGCAAAAAATGGTAGACAGGTTCATGAATTCAAAGGTTTGAATATTTACTATTCGACAGGTTAATCAGACTGCTAATATAGTAAAGAATTAAACAAAAACAACTAATCACTTACCAATCAGTTATTTATCTTTTAAGGTAACTTCAAATCGACTCTCTGAAACATTCCCTTTGTCATCTACCAAGCTAAGAAAATGCTTACCAGTTTCGGGTAAAATAGCAAATTGATGCTTGCCTTGGGTTTTTCCTAAAAACGTACCATCCATATGCCAGTAAACAATAGCATCAGGCTTTACATGGGCCAGTTCGATGATTAATTCTGAAAATTTACCATCTAATCCCCTGGGAATGAATATCTTAGATCCATTTTTGGGGTAAACCAAATCCATAACTGAAACGTTCTCATTTTGTAAACAATTAGGATGTATGGGTGGTAATGGATGATAATGACTATGTTTTCTTTGATAGTAATAGGCTTGCACTGGTGGTAAAACGAACCAAGCACTATCAACCATTTGAAAAATATTATAGCAAGAACTATTGACAGTAAATTGAAGGGATCGATCCAAATTAACATGTTGATGAAAATTACAAAGCTTGAGGTTTTTGCTGGCGCGGGGTAAAAGTATGGTATCAGTTTTAGGACAATGCGTAGATGCTTTATAACCACTAACAGAACATATAGGCACCGTTATTTGTTCTAATTTTGGTTCTTGAAACCAGTCGCCTGTAGGTAAAAAATCAAAAATACTAAACAACAAAGGTGCTGCACTTTCAGTACCGGTTAAATTCGGTCGGCCTTCACCATCTGCATTTCCCACCCAAACACCAACAGCATACTGTGGTGTAACACCTACAGCCCATCCATCTCTAAATCCAAAGCTAGTTCCAGTTTTCCAAGCAATTTTTTTTGTGTGGTAAAAATTACGCCAGCCTGTTTCTTCTCCCGGTCTATATACCTCCGTTAATTCATTGAGGGTATGATAAATAGAAGATGCTGAAAGTGGTGATGTAGAAGATAAATTTATTTCATCTTTATCTTGCTGCAGATTTTTTTGATAAGAAGGATTTCTCCAATCCGATTGGGCATATTTTCTTTCACCAGGCCTTTCAAAATATTGATTTAAAACACGCGCCATAGCCGCATAGGCTCCGGTGATTTCAATTAAGTTACCTTCTGCACCACCTAGTATCATGGATAAACCATAATGATCCGGAGATTGTGTTAAAGAATGAATCCCCAATTTTTTTAATAATGTGTGAAACTTTTCATAACGGTATTGTTGTAAAAGATACACTGCTGGAACGTTCAATGAACGAATTAAAGCCTGGTGCGCAGGAACAGCGCCATCAAATTCGCGATTGAAATTACGAGGTGCAAAACCATTGATATAAGTTGGCACATCCGTTAAAAGCGAAGTGGGTGAAATCAAACCTTCGTCTATAGCAATCGCATATAAGAAAGGTTTTAAAATACTTCCTGTACTTCGATTGGCACGGGCAGCATCCACTTCCGCATCTACCGCTCTGTTATCAGGCAAAATGTTCCCTGCATAAGCTACTATTTCTCCAGTTTTAACATCGAGAATAATGGCAGCTAAATTTTGAATATCATTAGCGCGCAAGTACTCGTGGTGTTGCTGTACCCTTTCTTCTAATCGAAGCTGCCAATCGTAGCGAATGGTTGATGAATCGGTCGTTAAAACAAAATCGTTTTGCAAAAGATGGCGCGCATGTCGCGGCAAGCGCTGCAATACTTCCGGGATTTTTTCAAGTATCGATAAAGCATATTCTTCTTCATCAATTATTTTTTCATATTTCAACTTCTGTAAAAGTTGATTTCTTTTTTGAAATAATGCTTCAGTGTTTTTGCCCGGGTGCATTAAGGATGGTGCATTAGGTAATACGGCTAATGTAGCCGCTTCGGCCCAAGATAAGGCATCAGATGTACTACCATAATATCGCCAACAAGCTGCTTCTACACCTACTACATTTCCACCAAATGGTGCATGAGCTGCGTACAAAGCTAAAATTTCATCTTTGGAATAACGGAGTTCTATACGCAAAGCCCACAAACACTCCATGAATTTCTGCCACACATTTCTGGATTTTTTTCCTCTAGCCATTCTCGCTACTTGCATCGTGATGGTGCTGCCACCGCTGATTATTTTTCCTTCTTTAACGTTGCTGTATATAGCTCTAAAAAGTGCGATGGGATCAACACCCGGATGCTGCAGAAATCGCTTGTCTTCGAAAGTAATTAAACAGGTAGCAAACTTAGGAGAAACATAGTGCCCAGCCGGAAAACGCCATTGTGCGTCTTCGCTCACGGCAGCTGCAAGAAGTTTACCTTCTCTGGATTTTAACACACGCGAATAAGAAACAGAAAAGAGCGGATCAGGTAGAAAAAAAGTAAACCAAGCAAAAAAGCAAACTGCCAACACCAAAGCCACTATGAACTTTTTTTTGTGTCGTGTATAAAACTGTTTGGCGTACTTCAATTGGTAAGGTTTGTTTAAAATCTTCGAAACAATTTAGAAAGATAGATTGGCTCAGGATAGCTTCAATTTATACTTATAAAGATTTTAAAATATGAAATTTGATATACTTATTTTTCAAACAGCTTATCAATTTAAATATGGAAGTACAAAGTAGTATGGTTACAAAAACAAAAAGCAGCTGTTGAATAGCTGCTTTTTTTTCGCTCCTCCTCTTGGGCTTGAACCAAGGACCCCCTGATTAACAGTCAGGTGCTCTAACCAGCTGAGCTAAGGAGGAGTGTTCCCTAAAATTTGGGAGTGCAATATTAAAAGATTGATTTCGATTTTTCCAACATTGACCGAAAATAAAAAGCATTTTTTTTCTGCTTCCTTTCAACCATTTAGAATCTCTTCCGTATCTTTACTTTGAAATACAAAGTACTTTTATGAAAGAAATATCAGAAGTTGAAAAAGATTTAGCTGCGGTGAGGCAAGCTCTCGATCGTTCAGGTAAATTTTTGTCTTTGCATGGTTTATCGGGTGTTTTGGCTGGTTTTTACGCTATTTTAGGTGCTTCCTATGCTTATTTTCTGCTCTATTTTCCTAACTCTCCGATTGGCTTTCGCTTTTATTTTATCAATGAAAGGCATGTATTGATACAATTGATTGGTTGTGCGTTTGCTGTACTAACGCTTTCGCTAGTAACCGGTTTTTGGTTGAGTTACCGCAAAGCACAACGATTAAGTCTTACTTTTTGGAACGAAACCAGCAAACAACTACTCTTTAAGTTGGCTATCCCTTTAGTTAGTGGCGGATTATTCACACTTATTCTTGTTTTGCGTGGTTATTATGGAATTGCAGCTCCTGCCCTTCTACTTTTCTATGGTCTTGCTCTACTCAACGCAAGCTCTAATCTCTATAAAGAAATTCAATTGCTTGGTTTTTGTCAGATTGCACTGGGTTTACTTTGTGCTTTATGGCCCGGTTATGGACTTATCTTTTGGACACTCGGTTTTGGTGTGTTACATGTTTTATATGGTGTATTGGTTCATAGAAAGTATGATGCATGAAAAATCCTTTCGAAAACCTGGATAAAATTTTAGAACATAGAACACGCCTTCAAATCATGTCGGTGCTGGCAACTACGGAATCGTATGACTTTAATTCATTAAAAGAAATTCTACAAACTACCGATGGCAACCTCGCCACACATTTAAAAGCATTGGAAAAGGAAAAATACATAGCCATTCATAAATCTTTTATCGATCGTAAACCTAACACACGCTATAAGGCAACAGAAAAAGGAAAAACTTCTTTGAAAAAACATTTTGATGCTCTCGATGAATTAATCAAACAACAACGAAAATAATTTTTTTATCTATTAACTTTTAATTACAAAGTACTTTTAATCAAACTCAATATGACAAATGAACAAACACCTTCAATGTTAGAGAAATTCAATCAATGGATTTCTGAATCGATTACCGTTAAACTCGCTTCAATAGGTATTCTTATGCTACTGCTGCTGATACCTTCCCAATGGGTCATTTTTATGATGGAAGAAAGAGAATCGCGTGCTGAAAGCAGCATGGAAGAAATTTTCTCGAAATGGTCGGGCAGACAATTATTAAGCGGACCTATTTTAGTTCTTCCTTATGAAATAGAGAAAAAAGAGACAATGGAAGTCAACAAGCAATTGGTTATGCAAACCAATACCTACATTGAAAAATTATTTGTTTTACCAGAAGAATTGAACATACAGGCGAATATTGAACCTACCATTTTACATCGCGGTATTTTTGATGCAGCCGTATATCAAAGCGTTATCCAACATCAAGTCAAGTTCCAATTGCCTGAAGAAAGTAAATCCAGTATCAAAGTCGAAAAGATACGTTGGAAGGATGCTTATCTAATTTATTCTGTTTCTGACCAAAGGGGTATTAGTGATTTACCAGCCATTACTTATAATAACAAACCTTTACAAGCAGAACCGTCCCAAAATATCGGAATTCTCGTTGAGCGAAAACTAGCAGTCAATAATTACGATGTCAGTATGGAAGATTCCAATCTCCAAGTTGATAAAAGAGTACACAGCACTGGTTTTAAAATTCCATTAAACTGGGAGCAACCTTCGGATATAAGTGGCGATATCAGCATCCAGTTAAACATCAAAGGAAGTGAGGAGTTATTCTTTTTACCACTAGGTAAAAACACAAGAGTACAAGCAAAAGGTAATTGGGCAAATCCGTCTTTTGATGGTGAGTTTCTACCTACTAACAGAGAGGTGACTGACTCAGCCTTTACCGCTGATTGGAAAATTCTTCATTTCAATCGTGCCTTCGATGAGTTTTGGACTCAACCGGAAAAAAAATTAGAGGGTGGTGAGCTTGGTTTGAAATTAAAAATTCCTGCTGATCAATATCAAAAAAGTATTCGTACAGCTAAGTATGGTCAGTTGATTATCATGCTCACTTTTCTGGCTTTGTTTTTAGTTGAGGTTATTAAGAAAATACGCATCCATCCTTTCCAATATTTATTAATCGCAGCCGCGCTAATTATCTATTACACTATGTTGATTTCTTTATCTGAACAAACAGGATTTAATATAGCTTATGTCATTGCATCAACCTTAACGATTATCCTAGTTTCTTTTTATTCGCGAACTTTTTTATCAACTCTTTCTTTAACCCTATTATTCGCGATACTTTTGGTTTCATTTTATGGTTTTATATTCATCATCATCGTTCAGCAAGAACTTTCTTTATTATTAGGTTCTTTTGGCCTGTTCCTAATCATTGCAGCTGTGATGTATTTCTCAAGAAAAATAAAATGGTATAATAGTTAATTTGAAAATTAGAAATTATGAAAATTTAAAATTTAGCCTTTGTTGGAGTTTTCTCCAATATGGCCTCTCCCCAACCCTCTCCAAAGGAGAGGGGGCAGGAATTGGGTTGTTCCTTTTCAGCCTTTGTTGGAGTTTTCTCCAACAAAGTTTTTTAAAGTTGTTATTCGTTTAGTAAATCAGTCAGGTTCTAAAAACCTGATTGATTTAAATTCAACTTAAAATAAAAAAGCAGAGCTCATCGCTCTGCTTATCTTCTAAAAATTTCACTACTTCTTATTCTTTATCTAAAAAAGGATAACGGTAGTCTATTGGGGTTACAAAGGTTTCTTTAATTGTGCGCATACTTACCCAACGCATTAGGTTTGCTTTGGCGCCTGCTTTATCGTTGGTACCCGATCCTCTCGCTCCGCCAAAGGGTTGTTGACCTACCACTGCACCGGTTGGTTTATCGTTGATGTAGAAATTACCAGCTGCGTGTGTTAATTTTTTTGTCGCTAATTCAATAGCATAGCGATCTTGTGCCATAATCGATCCTGTTAGAGCATAGGGCGAAGTGCTATCTACTAACTCTAAGGTTTGTTCAAAGTTTTCTGCGTGGTATTCGTATATCGTTAACACTGGTCCGAATATCTCTTCACACATCGTCAACGAACTCGGATCTTTGGTAACAATTACTGTTGGCTCTACAAAGTATCCTTTGCTTTTATCGTATTTACCTCCGGCAATGATTTCGTTCATCGGGTTTTCTTTTGCTTTATCAATGTAAGCTGTGATAGATTGGAATGCTTTTTCATCGATAACGGCATTTATGAAATTACCAAAGTCTTCTGTTCCGCCCATCTTCATCGATTTTAAATCATCCATAAGATGTTGTTTTACTTCAGGCCAAATGTTGGATGGAATATAAGCGCGCGATGCTGCCGAACATTTTTGTCCTTGGTATTCGAACGCACCTCTTGATAACGCTGTAGCTACTTGCTTAGGGTTGGCACTTTTGTGTGCTACTACAAAATCTTTTCCACCTGTTTCGCCTACAATGCGTGGATAACTTTTGTAGCGGTGAATATTGTTACCTATCGTTTTCCACATGTTCTGGAACACGCCTGTACTTCCTGTAAAATGTAATCCAGCGAAATCAGTATGGTTAAAAACTACGTCACCTGCATCAGGGCCACTTACATAAACTAAATTGATAACGCCATCAGGTAAACCAGCTTCTTTTAAAATTTGCATAATGATATTAGCAGCGTATATCTGAGAGTTGGCAGGTTTCCAAACTACAGTGTTGCCCATCATGGCCATGGAGGTTGGCAAATTGCCTGCGATAGCCGTAAAGTTGAAAGGTGTTACTGCAAAAGTAAATCCTTCGAGTGGACGATACTCCATGCGGTTCCACATGCCAGGCATCGATTCCGGTTGCTCGTTGTATAATTCACTCATGAAATGCACATTGAATCGCAAGAAATCGATTAACTCGCAAGCAGAATCTATCTCAGCCTGAAATGCATTTTTCGACTGACCTAACATCGTTGCCGCATTCATGATGTAGCGATAAGGTCCGGCTAATAAATCAGCAGCTTTTAAAAAAATGCTGGCGCGGTATTCCCAATCTATACTTGCCCATAAATCTTTTGCACCTAAGGCTGCATTGATGGCTTGCTCAACATGCGTTTTATCTCCCTGATGAAAATGACCTAAAACATGCTGATGATCGTGTGGTGGTGATAAAGTCTTTTTATTCCCTGTTCTGATTTCTTCTCCACCAATATACATTGGAATATCCAAAACTTTACTTCTGGCCTCTGCCAATGCTTTTTGTAATGACGCTCTTTCTTTTGTTCCTGGTGCATAGCTGAGCACCGGTTCGTTTTTTGGATAGGGAACTTTAAAAAATCCGTTTGCCATATATTGATTGATTTAATTCAGTTTTAATTAATAAGTAAAGATTATAAAAGATCGTTTAATTCTTTCAGTGTTTTTATCTCTTTGTAAATTTCTTCTTTGTGTTCGATGGCTTCAGGATTAAAAAAGATAGGTTTGATGGAAGCATTACGTGCACCTGCAATATCTGTTTGTAAATTATCTCCAATCATCACAGCTTCTTTAGCATCATGACCATGCAATTGCAAAGCATAATTAAAAATTTCTTTTGCTGGTTTTTTATGTCCTGCTTTTTGTGAAGTTACCACGTGTTGAAAATAACCATTCAATTTACCTGATTCAATTTTCATGGCTTGTATTTCATCAAAACCATTGGTAATCAAAGATAGTTCGTATTTGTTGCTTAGGTAATCGAGTACTTCATGTGCATGAGGAAATACATGACCTTTTCGAGGGCAGGCATACAAATATTCTTCCGACAGTTGCGCAATCAATTGTGCATCATCAATACCAAAAGGAGCTAACACTTGCAGAAATCGCTGTTCGCGGATAGTTTGACTTTGAATTAATCCACGATCATACAAATCCCACAATTGTGTATTTACTTTTTTAAAAACCTGTGTAAAGGCATCTAAACTGGTTACACCTTTTGTTTGCAGATGATGGTGTTCAAAAAGTTCTGCTAAGGTTTCGTTCGAGTTTTTATCGAAATCCCATAGGGTGTGATCTAAATCAAAAAAAATTGTTTTAAACATTATTGCGTAGTTTTTTGCTTTAACCATTGCTGCACTTGAATTTTATTCAAGGCAAGTTCGCGGTTAGAAAACAAGGTTTGGTATACCTGCAAATCTTTTTGCAGTTGATTGTCTTTTTTTAAGAATTGAAATACTTGATTGATGATATCCTCCACTTCATCTTTTAATTGATAAAAAACCCAATGGTTATACCTGCGTTGAGTTAAAATACCTGCATTTTTTAGGTAAATAAGATGCCTTGAAGTTTTAGCCTGACTGAAATCGAGGATTTTTTCAATATCTGAAATGCACATTTCGCCATTTTCGAAGATTAAATAAAGTATGCGAAGCCTCGATTCGTCAGCGCAAGCCTTAAAAATCTGTGATCCGAGGGTTAAATTGAAACTTTTTAATCGCATGGTTTTTGTGGCTGACAAAGGTATGAAATTAGGCACTTACCTGATGTGTCTTTATATTTGGCGAATTGAAAACGATGATGAAGATTTCGGTATTTCTGTTTTTACTGCTGATTTTTTGGGCTGGCGTTTCAGAAAATGTGCACGGGCAAGCTCAAAAAAGAGTGATTCAGCTCTCGGGTATTGTTTTGGGGCAAGATAGCACAGCCGGAGGTATTCCAGGTGTTAACATTTATGTGCCGAAAGCCGGGAGAGGAACAGCCACCAATATCTATGGATTTTTCTCCTTGCCCGTTTTAGTGGGCGATAGTTTAGTCATCAGTGCGGTGGGTTATCAACGTCAGTATTATATAGTTCCCAATCAAGCCTCTGGTTTTTTAACGCTCATTTTCGAGTTGAGTGAAGATGTTACTTATTTAAAAGAGTTGATGGTTACACCTTTTCCAACGGAAGAAGTGTTTAAAGAAGCGGTGCTCGCATTGAATTTGCCTATAGAGGAAAACGCCTACAACAAAAACAATTTAGATGCAGAGTTACTCGCTTTGATTTTACGAACGACACCCATGGATGGTTATTCTAATCAGCGATTCATGATGGATCAACTTAACAATACACAAACATCTAAATATGTTCCTGTTGTGAATCCGCTTCTCAATCCTTTTAACTGGGCTAAGTTTATACAATCTATCAGGAAGAATAAGGATAGTGATAAGAAGAAGAGATAAGGTTATCAACTTCAATTAATTTTTCAGAATTAAAATCGCTTTATTGATTACAGATTTATTTTGAATCTTAGTTCACAGTCTTATCTATACTTATCATTTCTGTTTTGTTATCTATTCTTTGTTCTTCCATCCAATGTGTTGCTATTTCCATCGAATCAAAATTTCGGAGAGATACCCCCAGTTTTGAACAAAGTTGTTTGACCTTAATTAAGTAATCTGTTCGAGATGGTTCTGTAAAACCAATTGTACCTATTCTGCATAAACCTGCACTTACAGCTTGAGGTAAAACATTTTCTAAGAACCAATGCTGTGAGGCTTCACTGATTGTGCCTTGTTTGGTTAAGTTGGCAATCCAACCAGGAGTGTTATAGATTTGAAGCGTTCGTAAAACTTCATTAAAAACAACTTTGTATTCCTCATCATTGATGGCTTTCTTCCATTGAATAATAGTGCAGTTGATGTTGGCATTGAAACTAAGTTGTGCTGCGTCATTTTCAAAAAATGTTTGTAAGGCAATGTTATCAGCTTCAGGAAAAGTTACGGTAAATGTTGTTCCTTCATTTAAAACACTATCAACGCTTATGCTTCCACCTACAGACTCAATTTGAGTTTTTACCAGATACAGTCCTAAACCTTTACCAGGAATATGGGGATGAAATCTTTTGTATAATTTGAATAAATCTTTTCCGAATAAATTCAAATCAATCCCCAAACCATTGTCTTGCACTTTTAAAATTGTTGCTTTGTTTATGCGCTTAGTTTTAACATTAATAAAAAGAGACCTGTCTGGCGAGCGATATTTAATGGCATTGCTCACTAAATTAAAGAGTACATTCTGAATAACAGGTTTAACCGAATATAAAAAAGGTGCTTCGGAAAAATCTATTTGCAAATCTTTTACAACTTTTAAATTTTCCTGCAGCAAGAATTTACAATTATCCCATTTCTCTTGCCAGAAAAGTTTTTCTTTTACGCGCATTAAATCGTTTCTCGAATCAATAATTAGATTTAAATCTTTCAGAATACTATCCAATTCCGTAGTTGATTGTCTAAGAAGATTCAGCATTTTAATTTTTTCATCTTCCGCAGTTGTTAAATTGATTAAATGCATCAAACCTAACATACGCGCCACCGGTCCTCGTAGGTTATGAGAAACTGTGAAAGAAAATTGCAATAACTCATGATTGTGTTTAATGAGTTCTTTATTGGTCTCATTCAATTCATCATTCTTAATCGCTAAATCTGTATTTAACTTTTCATTAAGCGCACTAATTAACTTATTGCTTTCTGTTAATTCTTCTGCTTGTGTTTGTAATTCTTCTTTTTGTTCTTCAACTTTTCTATTTAACTCATGTAAAACATTATTAGATTCTGTTAATTCTTCTGCCTGCGTTTGTATTTCTTCGTTTTGTTCAGCTAATTCTTTATACAAGGATTTTGTTTTTCTATAAGCTCTGTAATAGAAAAAGAAAAGAACCATCATCATTAACAAAGTAAAGCCAAGCAACCAGAAAAATTTCTTTTGTTCTTTAAGAGTTGTTTGCTGAATTAAAATTTGTTTATCGCGGTCTTGCATTTCGTAAGATTGTTGGTACAATAATACCTTACCGGCTAAACCACTATTGTAAATTGAATCACGAAGTAAATTGTACTTCTCGGCATATGTATATGCTTTTTCGAATTCTTTCTTATTAGCATATAATTTACTAAACGATAAATAAACTTGCAGTGTAATTTCTTTTGCTTTTAATTTTTTCGACTCTATTTCAGCTTCCTTTAGAAGTGAAACTGCATCTTCTGTTTTATTCATCTGCGTAAGCAAATTACCTGTCATTTGCTTCGACCACGCAATGCCATATTCATTTTGTAACTGTTTGTCAATTGCCAGACTTTTTAGTTGAAGTCCCAATGCCTTTTCATATTCACCTTTATACTCGTGATACAATGCAATGTTGGAGAGCGTAGCAGCAATTCCTCTTTGGTTGTTTTGTGTTTGTCTGATAGCCAGGCTTTTCTCAAGATAATCGATACATTCTTTTGGCAATTCTTTTTTCAGGTATAAAATTCCCAATAAGTTATAGGCAGTTGCTACTATTGTCAGGTTTTCTGTTTTATTGCTTATTTCAACAGCATTTTTCGCATACTCGATGCCCTTATCTAACTGATTTAAAAAATAATAGACATACCCAATTTCCAATAAAGCTTTGCTTTTTTCAAAATCAAAATTTTTACGGTTGGCAATGCTTAATGCTGCAAATAAAAATTGTTGACTTGACTCATAATCTCCTTTCTCAGCAAAAATTCCTCCGACCTCAATTAAAAAGCGAACATATGCTTGGGTTGGCTCCACATGTTGAAATTGTTCTTCTAAACCCTTAATAAGCCGGTTGGCTTCGCTGTATTCGCTATTATATAGTAATTCCTTAATTCTTTTTGTTTTAAGTGTGTCTAAAGAAACAACTGCCTGTGCATAAACAGCTGCTGAAAGAACTAAACAAAAGAATAACAAAATAAAGCGCACAGGGAGGTAACTTCTAAGCTTTAAAGATAATACTAAACGAGGGTTAAATGAAATCGCTTCTGTACCCTAACTCTCGTTCGGTAAATCGTTTGCATAGTGTTATTTTTGCACTTCATTTCACAAGTAGAGTATGAGCAACGCCACATTAACCACAGAAAAAGAAGCCAAAAAGCAAGCCGTAGCCGCTTATCCTAACCCAGAACCTTACAAACCCAAACATAAAATTCGCATTGTTACAGCAGCTAGTCTCTTCGATGGACACGATGCCGCCATCAACATCATGCGAAGAATTATACAATCTACAGGCGTAGAGGTCATTCACCTCGGGCACGATAGAAGTGTGGAAGAAGTAGTGAACACTGCCATACAAGAAGATGCACAAGGCATTGCCATGACGAGCTACCAAGGCGGACACATGGAGTATTTTAAATACATGTTTGATTTGCTGAAAGAAAAAGGTGCTGGGCATATCAAAATTTTTGGTGGTGGTGGTGGTGTAATTTTGCCCGATGAAATAAAAGAATTGATGGCCTATGGCATCACAAAAATTTACTCTCCTGATGATGGCCGTGCATTAGGTTTACAAGGCATGATTAACGACCTGGTAAAACAATGCGATTTTCCAACAGGAGAAAGTATACCGAACGAAAATTTACATCCGGATAATCACCTCGCAATTGCACAATATATTTCAGCCGCTGAAAACTATTTTGATAAACATCTATCTGCTTTTGATTTTATTCAACAACAAGCTGATAAAAACCATGTGCCGGTGTTAGGTATCACCGGAACTGGTGGCGCAGGTAAATCATCGATGGTAGATGAATTAGTAAGAAGATTTCTAGTTGATTTTAAAGACAAAAAGATTGGATTGGTTTCTGTTGATCCCTCTAAAAGAAAAACAGGTGGCGCGCTATTAGGCGATCGCATCCGCATGAATGCCATCAACAACAAAAGAGTGTTCATGCGTTCGCTGGCTACTCGCCAAAGTAACCTCGCCCTTTCTGCTTATGTAAAACAAGCGATACAAGTTTTAAAAGCCGCAGGATTTGACTTGATTGTGTTAGAAACTTCAGGTATCGGACAAAGCGATACTGAAATTTTAGATCATTCTGATGTAGCTTTATATGTAATGACTCCCGAATACGGTGCAGCTACACAATTGGAAAAAATCGACATGCTCGACTTCGCTGATGTAATCGCGCTTAATAAATTCGATAAGCGTGGTGCATTAGATGCCCTGCGCGATGTAAAAAAACAATTCCAGCGCAATCACCAACTGTGGGATAAGAAACCTGAAGATATGCCAGTGTTTGGCACGATTGCATCACAATTTAATGATCCGGGTACCAATCAATTATACAAACACATCATAGAAAAAATTTCAGAGAAGACAGGAGCAGCGTTGCGTTCTACTTTTGAAATTACGAGAGAGATGTCGGAAAAAATATTTGTGATTCCGCCACATCGCACACGCTACTTAAGCGAAATTTCAGAAAACAACAGAGGCTATGATGCGTGGGTAGAAGAGCAGGCGAAAACGGCAGACAAACTATACGCCATTCAAAAAACTATTGAAACGTTACATGCACAAGATGCCAGCATCCTTAAAGTATTGCAAGCAGAGTTTGATAAATTAAAACTAAACCTCGACCCTAAAAACTGGAAACTGATTGAAGAATGGCCACAAGTAGTTAACAAATACCATGAGCCTGAATTTAAGTTTCAAGTGCGTGATAAAACATTATCGATTAAAACACACAGTGAATCCTTATCGCATCTGCAAATTCCGAAAGTGGCAACGCCCCGCTATACGAACTGGGGTGATTTATTGAGATGGATGTTGCAAGAAAACGTTCCCGGTGAATTTCCTTATACGAGTGGTATCTATCCTTTTAAAAGAGAAGGTGAAGACCCAACACGCATGTTTGCTGGCGAAGGCGGACCTGAAAGAACGAACAGAAGATTTCATTATGTGAGCATGGCCATGCCGGCAAAACGATTATCAACCGCATTCGATTCGGTAACGTTATATGGTAACGACCCTGATTATCGACCGGATATTTATGGTAAGATTGGTAACTCCGGCGTAAGCATTTGTTGCTTAGACGATGCAAAAAAATTATACAGCGGATTTAATTTAGCCGATCCGAAAACATCTGTATCTATGACGATTAACGGTCCTGCTCCGATGTTGTTGGGTTATTTCATGAATGCGGCCATCGATCAGCAATGTGAAATTTATATCAAACAAAATGGTTTAGAAGCAGAAGTCAATGAAAAGATTGAAAGCATTTACCAACAAAAAGGAATTGAAAGACCACGATACCAAGGTAATTTACCCAAAGGAAACGATGGTTTAGGGTTGATGTTACTAGGTGTAACAGGAGATCAGGTATTACCAACGGATGTCTATACTAACATAAAAGCATATACTTTATCTCAAGTAAGGGGAACAGTACAAGCAGATATTTTAAAAGAAGATCAGGCGCAAAATACGTGTATATTTTCTACTGAGTTTGCGCTGCGCTTAATGGGCGATGTACAACAATACTTTATAGATAACCAAGTAAGAAATTTTTATTCTGTATCTATCTCAGGGTATCACATTGCAGAAGCTGGAGCCAACCCAATTACACAACTTGCTTTTACGCTGGCGAATGGTTTTACATATGTTGAGTACTACCTAAGTAGAGGGATGGACATCAATGAGTTTGCGCCAAACCTTTCGTTCTTCTTCAGTAATGGTATCGATCCGGAATATGCTGTGATTGGTCGCGTAGCCAGACGCATCTGGGCAAAAGCCTTGAAGAAAAAATATGGCGCTAATGCCCGCTCGCAAATGTTGAAGTATCATATTCAAACATCAGGCAGATCCTTGCATGCACAAGAGATTGACTTCAATGATATTCGTACTACTTTGCAAGCCTTGTACGCCATTTATGATAACTGTAATTCTTTACATACCAATGCATATGATGAGGCCATCACCACACCAACGGAAGAAAGTGTACGCAGAGCAATGGCCATTCAGCTTATCATCAACAAAGAATTGGGCTTAGCTAAAAATGAAAATCCCTTACAAGGCTCTTTCATCATCGAAACGCTTACTGATTTAGTTGAAGAAGCCGTATTGATGGAGTTTGATCGTATAACTGAGCGTGGTGGCGTTTTAGGTGCAATGGAAACAATGTATCAACGAGGAAAGATTCAGGAAGAAAGTTTGTACTACGAAACTTTGAAACACACTGGCGAGTACCCAATTATTGGGGTGAATACTTTCCTGAGTTCTAAAGGTTCGCCAACTATTATTCCACAGGAAGTAATTCGCGCTACAACGGAAGAGAAAGAATATCAAATTAAAATGTTGCGCAACTTACACCAAGGTAATCATGCCTTGGCACAAACTGCGTTAATCAAAGTACAAGATGCTGCCATTCAAAATAAAAATATTTTCGCAGAGTTAATGGAGGCTTGTAAAGTTTGTTCCTTAGGTGAAATCACCAAAGCTTTGTTTGAAGTAGGTGGACAATATCGAAGAAACATGTAAATCTTTAGCTTTGACAAAAAAATTAAAACTCCGGATTAACGTCCGGAGTTTTTTATTTTAATAAACATTGCTCTGAAAAAGAAAATCCATGGAAAACCATGAAATAAAAAATCAAACCAATCGATGAGTTGCATACCATTGGCGCCTCCTGCAATCCATCGTAACTTTCCCACTATATGAGGTTCTGGTACAAATGGAGCTAAACCTAAGGTCAGTGATGCCATCAGCCAGATTTTCCAATCGTTTAATATTGCCTTCATGTTTATTCAGGCCATGCCCCAATTCCGCCTCTTAAATTACAGACTTTAAATCCTTGTTTGCTCAATGAAGCACAAGCTTGTCCGCTGCGCGCACCAGAACGACAAAATAAAAAATAGGTTTTCCCTTTATCCAATTTTTCAAATTGCGATGAAAAAGAAGTTGAAAGATAATCGATGTTTTTCGCGCCATGAATGGTTCCTGATTTGAACTCAGTCGGAGTGCGTACATCAACCAATACAGCTTGAGGAGTTTCTTTGAATGTCTTCTTAAATTCTACACCATTTAAATCTTCGTAAGCTTTTGTGCCAAATGAAAATAAATTAAACATAATTTTTTATTTCAAAATTAAAATATGCTTACGGCTAAGTCTGTGACAAGCATCACATAAATTAAATTGCCTGTTTAATAACGCTTGTTAATTGATGAGCAGGAACAACACCTGATTGTCGCCAAACGATTTTACCTTTTTTAAAAAGTATTAGGGTTGGCACACCTTGAATTTGAAATTGTTGTGCCAGTGCTGGATTCTTATCGACATCTACTTTTAATATGGCAGCTTGCTCTCCCACTTGGCCGGCTACCTCTTTTAAAACAGGCTGCATCATTTGACAAGGCCCGCACCAGGTAGCAAAGAAATCTACGAGCACTGGCTTTTCTCCCTGAATTCTATCGAAAAAAGATAATGCATCTGCCATATAATTATCAACTATTATTTTTTAAAAGGATAAGTAATTTGTTGCCAAAAACTCTTAGGGAAATTTTCAACACCGTCAAAACCTAATGTTTCGTCTTTACCACTTTTAGGTAGATAAGCTGTGCCGAAGAGATAATCCCATACGCTTAAACTAATTCCAAAATTTACGCCTGTTGCATAGGGAATATTTTTTGCATGATGCCAAATGTGCATGGCCGGATTATTAAAAATGTATTTCAGTGGACCATAGTTGATGTTTACGTTGGCATGATTCAAATGACCGATAGCAACAGTGATGATGTGTACGATGAAGAAATCCTGCAAGCCAAAACCAATCATCGCTAATGGAATATATTGAATCGATTTGTAGATGATGGTCTCCATCCAATGAAAACGTAAGTGTGCGGCAAATCCCATCTCTTCGACAGAATGATGTACCTTGTGGAATTCCCATAAGGCCGGGACTTTGTGTAATAAGCGATGTGTATTCCATTGAATAAAATCAGCCAAAACAAACATCAATAGAAATTGAAACACAGCTGGCCATTGCTGAACTTCTATGGCTACTAAATTTTGAATTCCCAACCAACCTAATGCATCATTAAAAGCATATACTACTACGTTAGATATGGCATTGTAAGCAATGAGAGAGAACAAGAAGAAATTAAAGAACATGTAAAATCCATCGAGCCAAAAGTCTTTTCTGAAAACTTTTTGATTTTTCCTCCACGGAATGATAATCTCCAATAACCAAACAAACAAGGAAAGGCCAACTAACCACCAAAAATAATTATGCCACGATGGATAAGCGATTTCATTCACCAAGTAATGCCAATATCCGGTGTATGCATCTTTCACTATTTTTAAATACTCTTCCATTTCTCTGTTAATCGCTATTTGATAAACATTTTCACTTCACTATTCAATCAAATACTTTTTCTCCTTTGTGCAACCAAATGCCCCAGGTTTTGCTGTAAGCATGAACTTGATTCGTTGTTATATTCTCTTTAAATACAGGCTTGTTTTGGTTAACCCATTCGAATATACCACCAAACAAATTTTTAGTATAGACATAACCTGCATTGGTTAGTTTTTCTGTAATCTTTTCACTTCTGTAACCAACCGAACAATAAACAATGATATTCGCATTTTTTGGTAAGTGTTGAATGCCTTTTAAATCAAAGGTTTCGTATCCAACCCAAATGGCATCTTTTAGATGACTTACCTCGAACTCCTTTTTTTCGCGGGCATCTAACCAAACTATTTCATCAGTTGGTTGAATATCAGCCACACTTACAGTTGGCACTTTCTTTGAAAGTAAACTGTTTAACATGAACTGATAAGCGCTACTTTCAACCTTTTGTGCTAATCCGACATGATTAAACAAAAACACAATACAAAAAAGAATTGAGCTAATATTTACTTTTCTATTGGTTTGCCTGCCTTTTCCCATGCAGTTATTCCTCCTTGTAAATCATATACATCTTTAAAACCCATTTCTTTAAGAATGGTTCCGGTATTATTACTTCTTCCTCCAGATTTACAATAAACCAAAATGGTTTTTTGTTTATCGAGCTTCGCTAACTTTTGTTTAAAGTCACTTTGGTAAAAGTCAATTAAAGTCGCACCTTTTAAGTGCCCGTTTTTATACTCGTTTGGCGTGCGAACATCGAGCAAAAAAACATTTTTATCCTTTGTTAATTTTTCAAAAGTTGCTACATCTACAACTTTTAAGGATTGAGCCTGGCTACAAGCATAAGTCGTGAGCAAGAATAAAATAATAATAGCTTTTTGTTTCATCCTACAAGATAACTTCCTTTTAAAAAGTAAAAAAGTTTTACAGCTCTGTTAACATTTCTTTACGATCTGTTCGGCTTAGATTGGTTTTACTCAAGGCATTGTATCCACCCTGTATATTCACCAGATTTTTAAAACCATACGAACGCAAAATAGAGGATGCAATGACAGAGCGATACCCTCCGGCACAATGTAAGTAGTAAGTATTTTCCTTATTTAAATTTTTCACATGTTTATGAATAAAATCTAAAGGAAAATTAGGAACATCTATCAAGTGTTCGCTATCATATTCACTTTTTCTTCTTACGTCAATCACCTGTAAGTTGGGTTGTTGTTGAAACAACTCAGCGAAATCGTGCGCTGAAAGTTGTTGTAAGTTTTCTGTTTTCTTTCCAGCTTTTTTCCAAGCTTCAACACCACCTTTTAGAAAACCAATTGTGTGATCATAACCAACTCGTGCTAATCTAATAATCGCTTCCTTTTCTTTTCCTTCTTCTGTTATCAACAGAATAGGTTGTTTAATATCCAACACTAAAGTGCCTACCCAAGGTGCAAAGGCATCATCTAATCCAATAAAATAAGAACCGGGAATAAAGGCATCTGCAAAGTTTTCTTTCTTGCGAGCATCAATGATGATGGCATTTTTTTCTTTCCATACTTTTTCAAATTCAACAGGTGGTAAAGCTTTATTGCCTACTACAAGTATGTCATCCATGCCTTTCACATTTCCTAATACATTCATCAATACATTCTCTGGAAAATATTGAGGTGGCTCCACTAAGCCTTCTGTTACTGCTTCGATAAATTCAGCTTTCGACATATCAGCACGCAAGGCGTAGTTAAATTGTTTTTGCTTACCTAATGAGGAAGAAGTTTCTTTATCCATTTTCTTGCCACATGCACTGCCGGCACCATGACCGGGATAAACAATAACATCATCAGGCAAAGGCATAATTTTATTACGCAAAGAATCGAACAACAAACCTGCTAAATAATCTGGTGTAATGTCAGCTTTTACTTTTTGCACCAAATCAGGTCTTCCTACATCGCCCATAAACAATGTATCACCAGTGAAGATAGCATAAGGTTGATTGTTTTCATCGCGCAATAAATAAGTTGTGCTTTCTAAGGTATGACCGGGTGTATGCAACACTTCGATGCTTACTTTTCCAACTTTAAAAACTTCATGATCTTTAGCAACATAGGCATCGTAACCTGGTTTAGCTGTTGGACCAAACACGATAGTGGCTCCAGATTTCTTGGCTAAATCGATATGACCGGAAACAAAGTCGGCATGAAAGTGCGTTTCTAAAACATATTTAATTTTTGCTCCATCCGCTTGTGCTCGTTGTAAGTAAGGTTCTGTTTCTCGTAAGGGGTCAATGATCACAGCTTCGCCTTGGCTTTCAATGTAATAGGCGGCTTCTGCCAAACATCCGGTGTATATCTGTTCTACTTTCATAAATTCGCTTATCTTAATTTAAAAATGATGATTCAAAATTGAGAATTTCAATATCCTAAATCTGTGATGAGAGTTACAGAAGAAAAATGATTTTTATCAACTATAGATAATTTACCTAAACTGAAAATGAAAAATACTTGATGATTCGAGAATAACCCGACATAAAAGATTCAATGGATTGAATAGAACTGCGTCTGTGACATAAGTCACTGAGATGATTCAATGTATTTTCTATTTTTAAATTATCATCAGAAAATTAATCATTATGAAAAAGAATATGGGAAACACAGATAAAGCTATCAGATTGGTTTTAGCTGTGGTAATGCTTGCTCTTTATTTTACAGGAACAGTAACCGGAACTTTCGGTTACGTGTTAGTAGCTGCTGCAGCTATTTTTGTATTAACTAGTTTTGTAAGTATTTGTCCGCTATACAGTTTAGTCGGCATCAATACGTGTTCAGTTAAGAAATCAGCATAGTTGCTGATTTACTTATTTCACAAACAAAAAGGCTTCTAGTAGTAGAAGCCTTTTGTTGTATTAAAGTAGTGTAATCTTATTTCTACCCAACTCTACCTTATTCGATTTCTCTAATTGTTTGAGTAAGCGCGAAATAACTTCGCGCGCTGTGCCTAATTCGTCTGCTAATTGCTGATGAGTTGTTGTAATCTCTTTCGATTGAATCAGTTTACTTTTTGTTTGTAATAAATCCCAAAGTCTATCGTCCATTTTTTGAAAAGCAATCGCATTCACAACTTCCAATAACTCTTCAAATCTTCGGTTATACAATTGAAAAATAAAGTCGACCCAACCGGGCACTGTGTGAACTAATTCTGTTGCTTTGCTGATGGGTATCATTAACACTTCGGCAGTATCTTCTACCACTGCTTTTATTTTACTTCTTTCGTTGCAGGTTGCACCCAGAAAAGACATCACACAACTTTCACCTGGTTTAATGTAATAAAGTAAAATCTCACGACCATCTTCATCTGTTCGCATCACTTTTATCGAACCCTTTAACACAATAGGAATAGCGTTGATGTAATCATCTTCATTCATCATCACTGTGTCGGGTGGCAACGAACGCATTTGTCCTAGTTGCTTGAGTTGTTCTAACAATTGCGTGTTAATTTGAAGTGCTTCCATTTTATTTATTATTGATCAAGATGAAGTAATAAATGCTTTGTTACTTCTTATTCGCTAAATACACTCCAGCCGTAATGGTAAGCATACCCAAAAAATGTCCTACCCCTAATCCTTCTCCATCGGCCAAGCCCCAACCAACGGCAACAATCGGCATGATATAAGTAACGGAACTTGCAAAAATTGGCGTGCTGATTTTTACCAAGCGGTTGAATAAAAAAGTAGCTACTGCTGTACTCATAATGCCGAGTATTACCACAAAGCCACAGGCTTTCCAGGCATCAGGTACGGTTTGTAATTTGTAAGTGAAATCACTGAAGCCAAATAAATAAACAGCTGCAAAAGGACCAATCATTAACATGGCACCGCTTGTAATTGTAAGTGCTTTCAAATCGGTGATGTTGTATTTGATGAAGTTTAAATTAGCTCCATAAAAGCCACAGGCGATTACAATTAACAGAGCATATATGTTTAAACTTCCTAACTCGCCACCGGCACGTGCAAACATAAGAATAAGTGCACCTATAAATCCCAAAACGATTCCGATAACTGCTAAGCGTTTAAATTTTTGTTTAAAGATGAAGGAACCAATCATCAAGGTAAAAATGGGCGTGAGTGTGTTTAATATGCCTGCCACCGAACTATCCATGTTGGTTTGCGCAGCAGAGAATAAAAAGGCTGGAATGAAAGTGCCCATCAAACCGGCTAACAGTAATTTTCCGTAATGATCTTTTTGCAATTCTTTTAAACGTGTTAAGGCAGCTGGCAATAAAAACAAAGCTGCCGCTGTTACACGCAATGCGCCTACTTCATCAGGAGCAAAAACTTTTAAACCTTGTTTAATAAGGATGAAGGATGTTCCCCAGATTAGAGACAAGATGATTAAAAGCAAAATAGCCGAAGCTTTGTTTTCGTCTTTCATGGTTGGTAATGAGCAAGATTGTAAAGATGGGTAAAGCGCAGGAGCTTATCAAACCGGATTGTTGGGAATTATGCTATACTTTCCGCAGGATGCAACGTATGCAACATATCATCTAAAATCTCAAAGACTTCTTCTCCGGTAGGTGCTTCTACTAATTTGGCTCGAAATGTTTTTACATCAGCAATGCCTTTGAAGTAATTCGTGTAGTGTCTGCGCATTTCAAACACGCCTAATTTAGGTCCCTTCCAGCGGATAGAAAACTCGAGGTGTTTTTTGGTTACTGCAATTCTTTCAGCCAAGGTAGGAGGCGGAAGCAGTTCACCTGTTTTTACAAAATGTTTTATCTCATTAAATACCCACGGATAACCAATAGAAGCGCGGCCAATCATCACGCCATCTACACCATATGTATTTTTATAGGCTAATGCTTTTTGTGGCGAATCAATATCGCCATTACCAAAAATAGGAATATGCATACGCGGATTTTCTTTCACCTTGGCGATGAGTGTCCAATCAGCTGAGCCTTTATACATCTGCACGCGCGTACGACCATGAATGGATAAAGCTTGAATGCCTATGTCTTGCAAACGCTCTGCAACTTCAACAATATTCTTAGTGCTTTCATCCCAACCTAAACGTGTTTTAACGGTAACCGGAAGATGCGTGCTCTTCACTACTTCCTCAGTCATGCGTACCATTTTCGGAATGTCTTGTAACAACGCTGCGCCCGCACCTTTGCATGCCACCGCTTTTACCGGACAACCATAATTAATGTCAATTAAATCGGGCTTGGCAGCAGTAGCAATTTCCGCAGCTTCTTTCATGCTGTCTACATTGCCACCAAACAATTGAATGCCAATAGGTCTTTCGTATTCGAAGATGTCGAGCTTTTGTGTGCTTTTGGCAGCATGGCGAATCAAACCTTCAGAAGAAATAAACTCAGTGTACATCAGATCGGCACCATTTTCTTTGCAAACAGCACGAAAAGGTGGGTCACTCACATCTTCCATCGGTGCGAGTAAAAGCGGAAATTCTCCTAATGCAATTGAGCCAATCTTTACCATATTATCTTCTCCTGCAATCCTTCGATTCTTTATATTAGCGCACAAATTTACAAAACGTATTGATGGAAATACCTGCAAGCCAACAAAAGCATGGCAAAATTATTATCTACACTTTAGTGGCTGCCTTAATTGGCTTCACCCTAATTGGACCTCTCGTTGGCTTTTTATTTGCCATTCCATTTTTTGATGGTTCCATGTTATCTCTTGTGGATGCTATCGCTAACCCCGTGGCATATCCTCAAGTTAAAACTGCTTATTATGTCATTCAATCATGTACAACAACTGTAGGTTTATTGGTTTTACCATGGCTCACTTACCGCGCTTTTAACAACGAGGCAAACTCACTCTTTCAATGGAACAAAAAAGAGAACCATTATACGTTCTACGCCATGTTAATCTTAATGACATTTACCTTTATACTCATTATTTCACCCATTAGCGTGTGGAATGCCAACTTAGATTTAGAACCTATTTTGGGAGAAGCTGGTGTTTATCTGAAAAACCTGGAAAAAAAATTAGAAGAAGTAACTTATTTTCTAACAGACTTTGATTCGGGCTGGCAGTATCTGGCTGGTTTAGTGGTAATAGCCATTCTCCCTGCATTCGCTGAGGAGTTTGTTTTTAGAGGAGTTATACAAAAACACTTTGTTGCTTTAACCCAAAACGCACATGTCGGTATTTGGGTAAGTGCCATTTTGTTCAGCGCTTTTCACATGCAATTTTTTGGCTTTTTCCCAAGAATGCTTTTAGGTGTTTTGTTTGGATATATTTTTTATTGGACAGGCAGTTTATGGCTCGCCATCTTTGCTCATTTTTGTAACAATGCAATTGCACTCTCGAGCATTTATTTTGCAAAATTGAAGTGGATTGATGATAACGTAAATAATAGCAACGAAAGCGCACCTTGGTTTATCGTTTTGTTTGGTAGCATAATCGTGGTATTTTTATTAAATCAGTTTTATCATTTTCATAAACAGAAAAATTTTGGCAGCGCTTCAGAAATACAATAATCTTACTCAACGCATCATTACCGGAATCATTGGCGCAGCTGCTTTGATTTTTGGAATTTGCTTTAGCGAATGGACTTACTTCGCCATCTTCTTTGCCTTAGTAGGTTTATCGCTTTTCGAGTTTTATAAATTAGTTGGCTTAGATGGCATGGTGCCGCAAAAGTTTTTAGGTATCATCATCGGATTATCTATTTTCTCTCTTACATTTTTTATTGAACAAGAAACAGCAGACCCGAAATATTTCTTTTTAGTTTTCCCGCTTGCCTATTTTGTATTTATGATCAAGCTCTACAAAAAGTTCGAGCGTAAACCTTTCACTAATATTGCTTTTACTTTTTTAGGCGTGTTCTATATCGCTATGCCATTTTCATTATTGAACATAGCCGTGTATGAAAATGGTTTCTATAATTTCGAAGTTATTCTAGGTTTATTATTGATTTTGTGGGCAAGCGATACCGGTGCTTACTTTGCCGGAACTTACTTTGGAAGAAGAAAATTGTTCGAACGCATCTCACCTAAAAAATCGTGGGAAGGCTTTTTTGGTGGAGCCGCGCTGGCTTTCTTAATAACGTTTATCTATACGCAATACTTCCATACTTTAGAAAATCACCAATGGTATGTAATTGCTATTTTAATCATTGTTGGAGGAACGTTTGGCGATTTAATCGAATCGCTTTTAAAGCGAAGCATCGAAATAAAAGATTCAGGTTCCGCTTTGCCAGGGCATGGTGGTTTCTTAGATAGATTCGATGGACTGTTAATTGCATCACCATTCATTGTAGCCTACTTAGAGATTTTTTAAACGTCCTTACTTTTTATTTTTAGTATATTCGTTCTGTGAAAACCTATTCATTTGAACCGGATAAAATTTGGACTGTTTCCGATTACATGGGAATCGGCATCAGCAACGAGCCTGTTCAATTGATACATGGTAAACTTATCATGAGCCCTGCGCCAAGCCCCCAACATCAACGAATCTCCCGTAACTTATTTCAAATCCTTATTCAACACACAGTAAACTTTGGTGAAGTATTTTATTCACCCATCGATTTAATATTAAGTGAATCGATTGTGTTGCAACCCGATTTGGTTTTTATCAGCAACAAGAAAAAGGAAATCATTACCAACAGAGGTATCGAAGGCATTCCTGATTTAATTGTGGAAGTAATCTCACCTTCTAACAGTTATATCGATCGCGTAACTAAAAAAGAAATCTATACCACGCATGGTATACCCGAATTATGGTTGGTCGATCCGCAGAGCAAACGTTTAGAAATCTATTTGCCTCAAACTGCGCAAGCCATCAAAGTATATAAAGAAGATGAAGTAGTTATGGCAGAAACTTTACCCAACTTATCCTTTATCTTATCTTCTATCTTTGAATAATTAGAATTCACTCGTAAAGTGAAACTCAATCTCTGGAAAGTTATCTTGCACCATTTGTAACCACGCGCGCGACTCCGCCATAAAAACTAACTTACCATCTTTGTCTCTGGCAATGTGTCTTTGCTTAGAATCAACAAACTCATTTAATTTCTTAGGATCTTTACTGCTGATCCAACAAGCTTTATAAATATTCTGCGGCTGAAATTGCACAGTAGCACCATATTCATTTTTCAATCTAAATTGAATCACCTCAAATTGAAGCGCACCCACTGTACCAATTGCTTTTCGTTTACCAATCTCATAAGTAAACAACTGTGCCACGCCTTCTTCCATCAACTGCTGCAAACCCTTTTCGAGTTGCTTGGTTTTCATGGCATCCAGGTTAATAACTTCTTTAAAAATTTCTGGCGAGAAACTAGGAATGCCCGTGTACATTAACTTTTCTCCATCGGTTAAGGTATCGCCAATTTTTAAATTGCCGGTATCAAACAAACCAACAATATCACCCGGAAAAGCCTCTTCAATGGTTTCTCTATCTTGTGCCATAAAAGCAGTAGCATTCGAAAAGCGAATGCTTTTCTCTTGTCGCACGTGTGTATAGTTAGTCGCACGCTCAAACTTACCCGAACATACGCGCAAGAATGCAATTCTATTTCTATGCTTCGGGTCCATGTTAGCGTGTATTTTAAAGATGAATCCCGTAAACTTTTGTTCGTCTGGTTTTACCACTCGCACTGTTGTTTCGCGTGGCTTCGGTGGTGGCGCTAAGCGAATAAAGGAATCGAGCAATTCTTTTACACCAAAGTTATTCACGGCACTGCCAAAAAATACAGGCGCTACTTTACCTTCTAAATATTCATTTACATCAAAGTCGGGATAAACCCCTTCTATCAATTCAATATCCGCACGCAATTGTTTCGCGTTGTTTTCTCCCACTAGTCTTTCTAACTCTTGGTCGTTGATGTCTTTTATTTCAATGCCTTCTTCTACTGTTTGTTTGCTTGCCGTAAATAAGTGTAAGCTTTTTTCGTACAAGCTGTAAACACCTTTAAAGTTTTTTCCCATGTTAATGGGCCACGAAAGCGGACGAACTTTGATAGAAAGTTTTTCTTCAACTTCATCCAGCAATTCGAACGGGTCGCGGCCTTCGCGGTCGAGTTTATTAATGAAACAAATCACCGGAGTATTGCGCATGCGGCAAACCTCCATCAGTTTTTCTGTTTGTATCTCCACACCTTTTACGCAGTCGATAACCATGATTACGCTATCAACAGCGGTAAGGGTTCGGTACGTATCTTCAGCAAAATCCTGGTGACCGGGCGTATCGAGTAAGTTGATTTTTACATCTTTATAATTAAAACCCATTACTGAAGTAGCCACCGAAATACCCCGCTGCTTTTCTATTTCCATCCAGTCTGAGCGGGCATGGTCTTTAATTTTAGATGATTTTACAGCACCAGCCTTTTGTATGGCACCACCAAAAAGCAGCAGCTTTTCTGTAAGTGTTGTTTTACCGGCATCGGGGTGAGAGATGATACCAAACGTTCTGCGTCTTTCTATTTCTTGTTGTAAGCCCATAATTCTAAAATGGGCACAAAGTTAGATAAAGTATTTATTTGGCCTAAACGATTAATTTGGGTAAACTTTCATCAATTGAACAAAAAATTGGATTAGCTTTTAATTGCCAACCCGATTAATCTATGCACAAATTTTAAAAACGACTATTTGATTGTTGTTGAGAATTCTTTCTTACCAGCAGCAAATGCCGAATCAATTTTATGATTTGCATTGTATTTACCAGCAGGCATATCTAGTAGCGAAGCATCATTACACATACGTGCAACTGAAACATAACTTGTTGCAACTGTGTTAACCTTAGAAGCAATTGAAGCCAGAATCATGGTAGTTAGACTTGCATTTTTGCCAGCTTTGATTGTAGTATCATAAATCAGATTCCCCTTTCTATGAAATAAAACTTGATTTGTTTTAGCTGATTTTAAAATATATTCAACTGTTACTTCAACTTTTGATGTTACTCCATCCTTTTTCCAATCGTGAATTATGGTAAAAAAAATCGCATCAGCACCAAACACATCTCCAAAAAGTTTTAGTGAGCTATCAACAAACTGTTCTGAGTCGTTTGCACTTTCTCGTCTTAATATTTCTTGACTGATGAAAGGAGGCATAATGTAATAACCTCTATCGGATAATGTAGTTGTTAGAGTTGCATAAAAAAATTCTTTCGCTTCAACATTACCTGTTTTATTAATTGGCAATAATACCAAAATAGTTTGTGGCGATTCCTTATACATTTCGCCATAAACATCATTCTTCGTAATTTCTGGTGCTACTAATGAGGGTGCACAAGAAGAAGCCATAAAAATAATAGCGAATAGATAAACTAGTTTTCTTTTCATTGCTTCATGGTTTTTAATATTCTGTCGATAAACACAGCTGATTCCGGAAATAAAATTTTTTCCTGATCTAGCCATCTTCTTCCTTCTTCATTTTTCCCTTGGCTAAGCAAAAAGAAACCATAATCTGCACATACACCAGGCGGAATTCCTCGCTGACTTTTTGTAGAGGCATTCTCAACAATATCTTTATAAGTTTCCATTAACTTGTTTAAATCTTCCTCTTCCCTTCCTTTTACCATTTTGTAAGAATTTTTCTCGTAGTTACCCCAATAGTAGAGAGGTTTAGCTCCTTGCATGCAAGAAGAGAAGAGTAGTGCCCAAAGCGATAGTTGTATGAGCCTTTTCATGGTAGAACTATTTCTTTTGTTTCTTGGGCGAAGAAAATCATTGATTGCTGGTAGATTACTCTTCCCTCGTAGGTTACTTTAACTAAATGCTTGCCAGCTGGCACTGTAACTTGTGTTTGTCTTTTTACAATTTTGCCTGCAGGTAACACCTCAGTTATAACTGGTTTCAGTTCATCAACATAAACTAAAACTCCATTATTATATTTTTTCCCATCGCCAACTATCGATATAAATCCAATGTCTGCAAGGCCAGTCGAAGTCTTCTTATAAGCACCTGCGCATGATGAAAGAAAAAAGATTAGTGCGTACAAAATGTAATTTTTCATAATAATTTTATCTTTCAGTTAAATAATAATTTCCTAGAGCATTCGTATCTATTTTTCCTTCTATAAAAGAAACAATTGCATATTCTGCATCAACAGTTTCACCACCTAGGGTAGTAACTTTTACTCGGCCGATATCTTTTCCTGGTAGTTCAATTGAAATTCCTGTTTGAGGGTTCTTAGTTGTTTTTCCTTTAGACATTACTGTAAAAGTTTGACCAATCTCTAATCCCTGACTTTTACCTCCTGAAATAATAAAGTCTCCATCTTCAGCCGATAGAAAGTACGAACGCCACGGTTTGTCCATGCACTTATTCATAACATTCTCCACTAACTTAGATATAGCAGCAGAAATAGCTTTATCATCTAATGATGCATCGTAATCAGCAGTTTTGCCATAGCCCAAAACTTGTTTTGCAGAAGCTTCAGCTTCGCCTTTTGCCTCCTCAGAATAAATAATTTGCCCAGTAGAAACATCAACCAATCTTAAACTTACAGCTGCATTTACCTTCTGTGTTTTGGTTCTGCTAAAAACTTTCTCATCACCTGTAGTCGATCTTCCAAATTCAGTAACGGAGCCAATGATAAGAAAATCAGCGCCTACCTTTTGAAAAGAAACATCGCTTACTTTTGTTTCTTTAACAAGCTCCTCTAGTTCTGCGCGTTCAATAAGGATAAACTTTTCAGTAGCAACTAATTTTGTTGCAAGAATATCTGCCGCTTGCTTTTCAATTGGATTGTTCGTTTCCTTATTATAAAAAAGTCCTTTTGCGTAGGTTGTTTCGTTTGTGAACCTGGCAATTGCTACTTTCCTTTTCAAGAACTTGCCAGAAGTTTGTGCATTCACAAATGCAGTCGAAAGAAAAAAGCAAAAGGAGAAAGTTAACCAAATGGCATAATTGGTTTTTAATTGGTTATATGTCATACTCATTTTCCTTACAATTTTATTGTTACAAATTACTACTCAAGCCAATAAATGATTTAAGTTCTATTTCCATATACAATAATTTACAATCTAAAATTCGAGATGTAGTAATATTGGCGCTTTACGAAGAACTTAGATAGCTGAACAATCAACTTCATTTAACTCATCTTCTGCTGTTTCAATCAAATCGGCATCAAAGTCATCGCATTCATAAGCTGCATCCAAAAACTCATTAACAGCATCTTCAAAATCAAGACATGTTTCTTCAGATGGATCATCAACAAGCGCATTAAAGGCATCAACATAAATTTCAAATTTTTCTTCAGCTGTTTGGCAAGGATCAACTTTTTTATCATCATCGCTACAAGCATTTAAAGCAAGCACTGATAACCCAATTAATAGGGTGAAAATTGTTTTGAGGTTTTTCATTTTTTTTTGGTTTTATAATCAAATGTCAATTTTTATGGATAGTCAATCAATAACGAGAAAGTTGTATTTTATAAAAGTCAATTCGCTGGGGATTATATTTCTATCAATATTTAGATGTGCTCTAACGAGCTAAAATTTCTCTAATAATCATGTATTTTATATTTATAATGGAATACCGAAAAAGTAGTATTGATTTAACATTTTTTACATCTACTTTTAATGAATGATTAATTACGCTATTGTTGATGATGATTTACGATTTGCCAATCAGATAAAAGACAATCTGGTAGCTTATTCTGAATTAAATTTGGTAAAGGTTGCTAACAGTGGGTTAACATATTTTGAGGAATTAAATCATGGAAAAACTTCAGTTGTTCCTGATTGTATTCTCATGGATATATCTATGAGATTACCCGATGAAGGAATAAGAACTTCAAAATTGTTGAAAGAGAAATTTCCAAAGATTAAAGTAATTATTCTCTCTGTCTATGACGATGACGAAAGAATTTTTGAAGCTTTTAAAGCTGGCGCAATTGGATATTTGTTAAAAAACGAAAGTACCCAGTTTATTTTTAAAGCTATTGTTGAAGTTATGAACGGTGGATCTTTATTATCACCTGGTATTGCATTTAAAACAATTTCATATTTTAATCAAGATACTTCAAAAAGTACCAGTAATAAAGAAATTAAGCAATTAACCGAAAGAGAATTAGAGATACTTAAATTAATTAGCAAAGGATTTAAATATCAAGAGATTGCTGATAAATTGTTTATTAGTTTGCAAACTGTCAAAAAACATATCAGTAATATTTTTGAAAAACTTCAGGTAAACAATAAAATCAGTGCAATTAATAAAACAAAAGATTTTCTTTAAAATAACTAATGTTAGTTTAATGTAACTAACACTTTTACTTCAGTACCTATTTCTTGGGAAGTTGAAAGTAAGTACTCACCTCCTAATTGCTCAGCTCACCACTTCATATTTTGTAACCCATATTGTGCGTAATTATTACCATTACTATTAACGGTAAAACCTTTTCCATTATCTAAAATGCTCAAGAGTATCATATTCTTAGTTTTACTAAGCAAAACTTTTATTGTATCCCCTCCACTATGCTTTAAAGAATTGTGCAGAGCTTCTTGTGTAATTTTATACAGATTACCAATAATTAAAGCATTAAAAGACTGACTTGGTTGGTCGTTTGAAAAATTGAAAAGAAAATTAAATGGAAGATCAATTTTTCTATACTGCCAAATCAAGTTATTGATTCTTTGTTCTAGATCTTCCAATGTAAAATTGGTATTGTTCATCTCCCATAAAGCATCACGCAATTCCGATATAGCCCTATTCGCCATAGACTCTATTTCTAGTAAATTGCTAGAATTGGTTTTGTTTAATTCCTTGTTTACGCAGATTATGATAGAACTTAATTGACCACCTAATCCATCATGTAGATTACGTGCAATTTTATCTCTTTGAGTTTTAAGTTCGAGCTCTTGACTTAATTTGCTAAGTTTATTCTTATACTTTTGTCTTTTAACATAAACAAAAATAGCCGACAAAGCTATAATCAAAATAGAAATTGAAATAATCAGAACATTGTTTTTTTGTATTTCTTTAACCTCGTTCTCGGCTGAAAGCTTTTCAATAAAATTGTCTTTTATCTCAGCCTGATATTCAGACTCTATCCTAGTAATTAGTTCTGCTTCTCTTACAGATTTTAAACTGTCATTTATTTGTTTAAACAACTCCAATGCTTCTAATGCTTTCTTGAAATTCTTTGTACTTGAATAAAATTTATATTTAGCTTCATAAACATCTCGTTGGGTAGACTTATCTCCAATTTGCAAGGCCATGTTCAGTGCCTTGTTTAAATATTCATTTCCTCTTTCTTTATTATCAAGAGCAAGGTATGATCGTCCAAGGTATATATACAGAAGATTAAGCATTGTCATGTGGTCTATTTTTTCAACAATAGGAATAGCACTATGAGCAACTCTGATAGCATCAATGTACTCTTCTCTTTTTTCATGAACGCTAGCAATATTCACTAACGAAAGCGCTTTCAGTCTTTCGTTCTTTAATTTGTTAGCAAGCGATAAGGTTAATTCAAAAGTGCGATAAGCACTATCCAACATATTTAATGCTACTAATCCTACTCCTATATTTCCTATATCGATAACTTGCTTTTTCTCACCATCTATGGTTTTATTCAAAACATTAATTTGGTAGCTCTTATTAAAATACTCAATAGCTTTACTCCAATTTTCTTTATTGGCAAATGCAACACCTAAATTGTTATAAACTCGTGCCATTGCAACCTTGTCGTTAGTTTCCTCTGCTATTCTTATAGACTCATATAAATAATTAATCCCATCATTATAAGTTGAATCAGTGTATGAATACATTTCCCCTAATGTGGCAAGCGTAAGACTTACATTTATATTATCTTTTAATTCTTTAAAAATTTCTAAAGCTTGATGAAGATGTTGAATGCCTGATGCTTCATGCTCTTCACTAAAGGTTTCTATTTCACCTAAACATTGAAAACTAATGGCTATTAAATTATGGTCATTACTTTTGGTGGCTATCCTTAAAGCTTCTTTCGCTGTTGCTAAAGCTAAATTAAAATCACTGTCAATTAGATTTTTTGCTTTATTAATTAACTGATTAACCTCTACGCTGTACGGTGCATCAGTCTGTACACTTTCAGCATTATCATGCGGGCACAAATAGGTATCTTTACCCAAACCAATAACAGGGGCAAGTAATGCAAATGCAAAACATAGAAGTTTCATAATGAAAGCATAGGTTGACTAGGTCTTTTAACGAGGAATAAGTATCTCAAATTAAACAATTAAGTCCAATAAGTATATCAAAAGGAAAGAATAATATTTTAAGTAAGTGCAATACACTTAAGTTGTTTACCTCCGTAGATTCACTCGCATAGGATACTGAGGTAATGTGTGACTACACCTGACCAGTCTCAAGACAAACATCTTACATCTAGATAATTACATCCTACGTATATCACAAACAACCACCAACAAGACGGTCTTCATTATTCCAAAAGGCTTTCAGTGTGAAAATATAATCGATACATTTGCCTAAATTCAATCTCACAATATGACAGTCCAACTCACCGAAGAACAAAAAATAAAAATCCTAAACTCCGGTGAAGTATACAGCGTGATGCAAGAAGTATTGCTGCGCGAATAAAAAATAGACCGAGAGAAAGAACACTTTTGGATAATCGGTATGGCCTCCAACAAAACGATACAATTTATTGAGTTGGTAAGCCTAGGCAGTGTAAATGCAACGTTGGTAGAACCTATGAATGTGTTTCGCGTAGCGGTAATGAAAGGATCTGAAAAAGTGATCTTAGTGCACAACCATCCTAGCGGAGAACTAAACCCATCCGAAGACGACAAACACTTAACCGATAGGTTAATACAAGTAGGCAGAATACGCCATGTGTTTGTGATAGACCACTTGATTATCTCTACCGAATCTTTTTACAGCTTTGCCGATACAGGCTTATTGGCAGAATTAGAAGAAAGCATTAAATGGGTACCTCAATTTAAAATTGTACAACGCATCAGAGCCGGAGAAAAAAAGATAAGAAAAGAAGCAGTACAATTAGCGAAGAAAGATGGAAGAGAGGAAGAAAAACTTGAGATAGCGCAAAAACTACTCAACAACGGTGAGACTATAGACAAGATAATTTTGATAATAAGGCTTACAAAAGAAGCCATACAAAAGCTGAAGAAGTAAACTACAAAATGTAATTTTGCTCTTATGGTCGGTGTTATTGCCGACCATTTTTATTAAATAAAAACCAACCCTCAGCTATTTGTAAAAGTAAAAAGACTGTATTATTTTTAGTTCAGAATTGGGCTCCAAAATTTTAAAAAAAGAAGAAATGTCAAATACTTTTTTGTTAGCAGCCAAGCATTACCGCTAATAATAACGCTTAACAAAGAACTAAATAAAAACAAAACTTAAACTTAATTTAAATATGAAAATTCAAACAAAATTTAGGATAGCTTTTTTATCCGTTCTTTTATTAGTTTTTA
Source organism: Cyclobacteriaceae bacterium (assembly GCA_027533395.1). GTDB lineage: Bacteria > Bacteroidota > Bacteroidia > Cytophagales > Cyclobacteriaceae > Chryseotalea. The sequence goes on along the minus strand of JAPZUF010000012.1, from coordinate 43,112 downwards.
CATCTGCATCTTCATTAAACTTAATCCAACTCGACAACGGAAAATTTGTGATTGAGTTAGAAAAGACTGAAACCGGTCTTAAACTGATTGGCATAAAAGGAACAGCATTTAAAGAACTCACTTTTACCTTACGCGATAAGTATAAACAAAAAATAGACGAACACGGAATGGTTATGAAAGCAATCAGTGAAGATGGAATTGATAAAAGTTTACCAGACTTCGAATTCTCTATTGAAAAAATTAACAATGAATACCACCTTGTTAGTAAAAAAGGAACAGGATGGGATCAACTCAAATTCACTTTTTCAATCAACAACAAAGCAGTATTAAATGAATCTGGTATAATAGTTAAATAAGTATCAACAAATATTCTATTGATGGTCGGTATTATTGCCGACCATTTTTATTTAATACAAACCAACCCTCAACTGCTTGTAGAAGTGAGTGGTGTGTGTTACTTTTATACAGGCTCCTAAAGAAAATATCTGCAATTAGTTGTTGTTACACTTATGTTGCAGGCAATTCACGAAAAAATTCGAGTAAATGAAAAAGTACATCTGGACAATCTTAATCATAACAACAGTAACTAGTTTGACTTATGCGCAAACGACTGACAAGACAACAATAGAAATCAAGGGATTTGGTAAAGTGACAACATTACCCGACTTAGGATTCTTGAATATCGAGGTAACGACCACCCATTTACTGTTTAATAAGACAATAAGTGAACTTAACACAAAGACAGACAAGATTTACAAACAACTTGAAAAAGTAGGATTCAAAAAAGAGAGTATCAAAACTGACAACTTTAGAGTTCAACCCAATAGAGTTTACGATCGACAAAAGTCATATGACAGCGGATATGTCGGAACACAGATAATCGTAGCTGAATTTGAGAACACGAAGGACAAAATTTCGCAGATAATTAACTCTTTTATTGATGGCGCAGCAGACGCACAGTTTAATTTTTCTTTTGGTATATCCGACAAAAGGAGGACAGAACTGAGAAACGACTTAGTGAAATTGGCGATAAACGATGCTTATACGTTAGTTAAGCTAATGACAGAGACGACAGGCAGACAAATCGACAAAATGGTTGACATCAAGTACGGGACTTTTGAAAACCATAACCTTTTTGGGTTCGGTGGACTCAATGAGATAGTACCGATAACTATGCAGGAGGCACAGACGTTTGTGGGTTTTGAAGTGAAAGAGTTATCCTTTAGTGACTATGTTATAATTAAGTGGACACTGAAGTGAACTGACGGCAACAAGAGCTATAAGCAATGGCGGGGTTCAGCGTAAATTTGTAGTGTAGTTTTTCAAAATACGTTTGGTGTCGTGGTACAGTGAAGCGCTACGAACACTGCCACTGCTAAAACACAAACGTTAGTAATTATACCGCCATTCTACCAAAAATAGTTGAAACAAAAATCCCAATACGGGAACTTGTTATTATCTTTGCCAAAACTTTAATGCTTGAGAGTAATTGCTAGGAAAATACTTCGAGAGTTTTGGAATAAACATTCGAACTGTGAACAACAACTTAAATCTTGGTATCGTGAAGCTGAAAAGAGTGAATGGAAAAACACCAATCAAATTAAGAAAGAGTATCCTTCTGCTAGCATTCTTGGAGATAATCGAGTCGTTTTCAATATTAAAGGGAATAACTACCGATTAATTGTTAAAATCAATTTCCCTTATCAGATGATTTGGATACGGTTTATTGGCACACATAAAGAATACGATAAAATTGACGCAAACAAAATTTAGATATTATGAACTTAAAACCAATAAAGACCAAAAAAGACTATCAACAAGCGTTAGACAGACTTGAGGTAATTTTTGATGCCAAGAAAGGGACTAAAGAAGGAGACGAACTTGAGATATTAGGGATATTGATTGACCAGTATGAAAATGAGCATTTTCCAATTGACTTACCTGATCCGATTGAAGCAATAAAATTTAGAATGGAACAACTTGGGTATAACCAAACGGACTTAGCAAAAGTTGTTGGCTTGAAAAGTAGAGCAAGTGAAATATTGAACAAAAAGAGAAAGCTATCATTAGATATGATTAGACAAATCCATAAGAAATTGAATATTCCAACTGATGTTTTAATACAATCTTACTAAGCGCCACAAACCGCTAACACCCTAACTGGCGCAAGCGTCACCCCAGCTTTCCTGAGTCTGCAACTCAGGTCAATTCAATTCATTTACAAGAACAGTTTCATTTCAATTAACTAGTAGGATTTATTCGAAATTCAAAATTTGTAATCTGGAATTTGAAATTTGAAAATTACCAAGCCAACCCTCAACTACTTGTAGAAGTGAGAGGTGTGTGTTACTTTTATAAAGGCTCCTACAGGAAATAGCAGTAATTAGTTGCTGTTACAGATATGTTGGGCGCAATAAAAAATGTACAGAGACGACCTATCAAATAAATTAATACACTTGACAAGTGACAAGGAAGCTCAAAGCGGAGAAGAAATCTTCTATGAGATACTTGATTCTGGAAAATTAATAGGAAGTTCTAAAACAATAAGAGGTGGATTTAAATGTATCTGTTTCAGCGAAGCTCCAATATCAAAACTCGGACTTTTGCTTTCGCGAGAAAATTCAATCAGGACAAAGTACTCTCCGTTCGGTGTGATGATTGACAAAAAATACATGTTTAGCCTTGGTGCACGGCCTGTGATATATCAACCTAACAATGAATTCGTGCAATTGAATAATGATAATCAATACCGACATGTAATATTTGATCCAAATAACGGAATTGATTGGACATGGGAAAGAGAATGGAGATACAAAGCAGACGAACTATCACTTGACCCAAGTGTAGTAACATTAATAGTTCCAACAAGAGACATAGTTGAGAATATAAAAGAATCCCATAATTCAGGTAATCAGCTGTACGCAACCCTTGGAGACGCTGGCCAATCTGGAATAACAAGTTTACCATGGCATTTTATAGTGCTTGAAGATTTAGGAGTTAAAATGTAAAGACGCTTATTACTGCGCCCAACAACAGCTATGCATCATTGCATTTATTTAATTATTTTTAAAGGATAAAAGCAACGCTGCATAGCCAAGCGTTAGCTGCAATACCAATTATTGACGAAAAGTGGATAAACTATTAGAAAAACTAAATTGGATAAAGAATACCATGACAGCTGTCTCCACTGGCGGCCAAAGAATAGAGAATGTTAATGAAGAATACATTAAAGTATTCAGAGAGGTAAATCTTGAATTAAAACAATTAGGTGTAAAGAATCCTAATCCATATACTGACCTCTGGGAATGGTACGCGAAATGGAGTAAAGACTTGCCACAGTATAGAGACAGAAGAGCATACGTCATAGAATTATTCAAAGAGCTGTTTCAAACGCTAGATAATCATCCTAACTCAACTGAATTAAATATCGAGCTATATGGATGGGAAAGAATAGAAAGATCGATTAGCGAAATAAAGGTTAGACTTGCTGAAGCAAATTCTGAAGAACAATATCAAGTAGTCGGACTGCTTTGTCGAGAGACAATAATTTCACTAGCACAAGAAGTTTATGATAGTTCTTTGCATCCATCATTGGACGGAGTAGAGCCTTCTGAGACAGATTCCAAACGAATGCTAGATGCGTATATCTCTGTGAAACTTCCTGGAAGTGACAATGAAAATCTTAGAAGATATGCAAAAGCAACAAACGCATTGTCAAATGAGCTTACTCATAAAAGGACAGCAACGCTTAAATTAGCAAAGCTATGTAGTTCGTCTTGTATCAATTTAGTTAACCTGATTAGAATACTTGAAGAATAATAGGTATAGCAACTAACATCGGCTATAAAGCATTACTTTTGATTAATTATTTTTTTAAGAATAAAAGTAACACTTCATAGCCTAGCGCTAGCGGCTATTTTAAGACGACAATCAAGAAAATTTACAATCTGAAAAAGATAATGTTTAATAAACGCAAAAAAGCTATAGAAGCATTTGAAAAACATCTGGCTGACTTATCAATGATTTCAAATGTAAGAGATGGGAATAACTGGAAGGCATCGCTTAAAGATACATTGAATTTATATATCGGTGCAGAATCATCCATTTCAAAACGACTTGATGGACTATATTTCACAAGACGAGAAGATAACTACCACAGTCGTGACTTAGGGACTTTGACAAAACATATTTTTGATAATAGTAAAAAAGATAATTTCCGTGACTTAATCCAAAATGCTATTAAGTATGTTGAGGCTAATGGAATCTACAAGAACGAGTTCAGAAGAAATTTTCTAGGCGATTTAAACAATAGAGAAATTATTGGTGGTATAGTTGGTGCAACTATAATAATTCTTGGAATAGGAAACTATTTCGGGAAACTAGAGAAGGACAGAGAAGTGTTTCAATTTGAAAAGCAAAAGGATGAATTAGAAAAGGAAATATTGAAATTATCTGAAAGAGTTAAGAAATCCTCGTCAGACAGTGTTTTGCTAAAGCAAGCTCAACAGGAAATAACAAGTAATAAAAATCTAATTGACTCTTTGCAAAATGAAATTTACAAGACAATGCAAAAGGGAAAAGTTACAAAAAAAGCAAATAACAATTGAGGAAAAAACACCTAACTGGCGCGGATGTTGTGTGTTGGCATGTGTGTAGTTCATCCGTGCCTATAACTAAATGTGTTTTTATGAGAGAAGCGAATTATATAGTTCAACATCTGCGGCACGGAAGTAACTTCCGCGCCAGATGGGGAATTTTGGACACAGCATAAGGAAGGAATTACTTCTTACTATTTAGATATGCGATGAATATGAAAGTTTACGATTTTGTAATGATTTACTTTTATCAAATTTTTAAGAGAAAAGATGAAGGCGATCCAATTGTTTCCTCAATACCTTATGTGTCAGGATTAGTTATGATACACTTGATTTTTATCATTGTACTCGCTAATTATTTTTTAAAATTTAATTTCCTTATTGAACATTTAGGAGTTAAACAGGGTCAGGGCAAGTATTATTCTCTTCCGGTTGTGATAGTTTTTTTTGTCATTAGTGACCTTATTGTTAAATCACGCTACAGGAAGCTTAAGAAAAAAAATAAGTTAGAAGAAGATGCAGTAATACATTTATGGACGACTGTTTTTCTGATTAGTTTGTATGTTCTTCCGATTATTATTGGTTCATATTTAATATAGGATGCTAAGAAAATAACCCCAGCTGTCCTGAGTTTCCAACCCTCACTCATCCTCGTTTGTAACGAGGACGTATGTAATCAGCATTTGTAATGCTCTCTCCTTTACATATACTTCACACAGAGAGTTTTATTTTATACCAATCCTATTTATTAATGGATTGCTGTCAGGTGATAAAAGCTGATAGGGCGCAATCTATAATGTCGCCCCTATGGGGCTTAATGTTTATCTTATAATAATTTCTATTATGATTTCGCCCCTCCGGGGCTGAAACTTTCATTACATCAAACTCATTTGCTTATGGTCGGTATTGTTACCGACCATTTTTGTTATACATATTTCATTCATAGCTGGCGCGCGTTTGCAACGCGTGCCAATACAAAATTAATAACAAGCAAATTGCTTTTAGGTAATAACACCTAACCTTGCGCAAGTCTTATAGCTTACTTATTAATGCTTACTTATTTGGTCTTACATCTTCATACTTACATCTTACGTCTCTCACGAACAACTAATGAGAAAACCCGAACTCCTCCTAACATTTAAATCACTCGCTTAAAAAAATAACCAACTCCATTACAAAAATTACCACAAACTAACGTTCTTCGTATAAGATGTTAGTCAATAAGTGCTCCCTTCTTTAAGAAACGACATCCAGTATTCTTAAATGTTCAACCTTTAAATTTAAAAAAGCAATGGCGAGCACAACAGAAACCGGCCACGCAAAAAATGTAGCCACCTTCCAAGACCTCATCACCATTTGCACAAGCTACGGACCAATCTACAACCCAAGCAAACAAGCCCTGCAACTGTCGGCACTCAACACACTATGCAATAATGCAAATGCAGCCATGCAAGCAGTAATGGTGGCCAAAACCAATTACAACAACGCAACAAACGCCCGCGAAATAGCCTTCAAAACATTAAAACTACTCTCCACAAAAATCATCAATGCATTAGCAGCAAGTGGAGCTACCAAACAAAGCCTAGCCGATGCCAAAACAAGCAACAATAAAATACAAGGCAACAGAACAAAGACAAAAGAAAAAGCCACAACCTACAACCCTAACACAGAGGCACAACCAAGCAAAACCATCTCCACCTCACAACAGAGTTACGACAAACTCACCGACCACTTCGCACAACTCATCACCACACTCGCAGCCGAACCTGCCTACACACCCAACGAAAACGAACTAAAAGTAATAACACTCAACACCTTGCTCACCGAGCTCAAGGCCAAAAACACAACAGTATCAACCACCAGCACAGCTCTAAGTAATGCCCGCATTACCAGAGACCAACTCCTCTACAATGAAACAAGCGGCATTCTCGTGATTGCACAAGATGTAAAGCAATATATCATGTCCCTCTACGGCACAACCAGCCCCCAATACAAACAAGTAAGCACACTACGATTTAAAAAGCCTAAGAAAAACTAAAGGAAAAACAAACACGGCAGCAAAATGAAAAAGCATACCAGCCATAAGCCACAGTAAAAGATAAATACAAGCAAACGACAGAAAAAGTAAAGCTGGCAAAATAGCAAACCAAGTTACCTACTTTATAAAACCAGCACCCGCTACCACGAAGTTAGCTTCCGCCATCACGAAGTTAGCACCCGCCACCACGAAGTTAGTACCCGCCATAACGAAGTTAGCTTCCGCCACTACGAAGTTAGTTTCCGCCACCACGAAGTTAGCATCCGCCACTACGAAGTTAGCATCCGCCACCACGAAGTTAGCACCCGCCTCCGCGAAGTTAGCTTCCGCCACCACGAAGTTAGCATCCGCCACCACGAAGTTAGCACCCGCCACCACGAAGTTAGCTTCCGCTATCGCGAAGTTAGCATCCGCCATCACGAAACTAACACCAAAATATTCAGCACTTATAAGGCGAAAGAGATTGTTTATTGCTCAATGTTTAAACCCAGCTGCCTCCTATTCACCAATTCAGTCAAGGATTTAATAAATCTTCGCTGAACTTTTGCAAACAACTCCAGCAAACGCAATAAATGAATCGCGAATAACAAACAACCATCAACCAACTACAAAACGGTGCCCGGCTGCCGCCCAAATTCAATTATTCCTTCGGCAATGACAAACCTATCGTTTGTTGTTTCATTCTATAATCCTCGGCTGTCAACCTGTCATTAATTTGTCAGTATTCACATGCAAAAACTGTATGGCATAGCGATTGACATAAGCGAGGGGAATCGAACCAAGTAATAAAACAGTATGGGAAAAATAATAGGCATAGATTTAGGAACTACCAACTCGTGCGTGGCCGTAATGGAAGGTAACGAACCTGTGGTAATAGCCAACAGCGAAGGCCGCAGAACTACACCTTCGATTGTAGGCTTTTTAGATAACGGAAAAGGCGAACGCAAAGTAGGAGATCCTGCCAAGCGCCAAGCCATCACCAACCCGAAGAATACCATTCAGTCTATCAAGCGTTTCATGGGTAAGAAATTTGCCGATGTAGATGGCGAAAAGAAAATGGTGAGCTATCAGGTAGAAAGTGGTAACAACGATACCGTGCGCGTGCGCATTGGCGACAGGCTTTATACCCCTCAGGAAATTTCAGCAATGATTCTGCAGAAGATGAAAAGCACCGCAGAAGATTACCTAGGCACAACCGTAACTGAAGCGGTTGTAACGGTACCCGCTTACTTTAATGATGCAGAAAGACAAGCCACCAAAGAAGCAGGACAAATTGCAGGTTTGGATGTAAAGCGTATCATTAACGAACCAACCGCTGCTGCTCTTGCTTACGGATTAGATAAGAAAAACAAAGACATGAAGATAGCAGTGTACGACTTAGGTGGTGGTACATTCGATATATCTGTGTTGGAATTAGGCGATGGCGTGTTCGAAGTAAAATCTACCAACGGTGATGTACACTTAGGTGGCGATGATTTCGACATGCGCATTTTAAATTGGCTGGCCGATGAGTTTAAGGCTGAGAAGAACGTAGACTTGCGCAAAGACCCCATGGCATTGCAGCGCTTAAAAGAAGCAGCAGAGAAAGCAAAGATTGAACTTTCTTCTTCGCAAGAAACAGAAATCAACTTGCCTTACATTACTTCTCTTGATGGCGTGCCTGAACACTTAGTGAAGAAATTAACACGCGCTAAGTTTGAACAACTAGCCGATGATTTAGTAAAGCGTACGTTAGAGCCTTGCCGCAAAGCTGTAGAAGACAGCGGATACAGCATCAGCGAAATAGATGAAGTGATTTTAGTAGGTGGTTCTACACGCATTCCTAAAATACAAGAAGAAGTAGAAAAATTCTTTGGCAAAAAACCAAGCAAAGGTGTAAACCCTGATGAAGTGGTAGCCATTGGTGCTGCTATACAAGGTGGCGTGCTAACAGGAGAAGTGAAAGATGTATTGTTGTTAGATGTTACTCCACTATCCTTAGGTATCGAAACCATGGGGGGTGTGTTTACAAAACTGATTGCATCGAACACAACCATTCCAACCAAGAAATCAGAAGTGTTTTCAACCGCAGCCGATAACCAACCATCGGTAGAAATACACGTGTTGCAAGGCGAACGTGAAATGGCACAATACAACCGCACGATCGGAAGATTCCACTTAGATGGTATTCCTCCAGCACCGCGTGGTATGCCTAAAATCGAAGTTACGTTTGATGTAGATGCTAACGGTATTCTACATGTTTCAGCTAAAGATCAAGGCACAGGCAAAGAGCAGAAGATTAGAATTGAAGCTTCTAGCGGATTAACTGATGCTGAAATTCAGAAGATGAAGCAAGAAGCACAAGCCAATGCCGATAACGATAAGCGCGAGAAGGAAAAGGTGGAGAAGATTAACCAAGCCGACTCAATGATTTTCCAAACAGAAAAGCAATTGAAAGAATATGGCGATAAGCTTTCTGATGGAAACAAAACTGCGATTAACAGTGCATTAGAAAAATTACGCGAAGCACACAAAGCACAAGACATAGCCGGTATTGATGCTGCTCTTGCTGCGTTAAACAATGCATGGCAAGCATCGGCTTCGGAAATGTACCAAGGTGGTGCGCAAGCAGGTGGCCCGCAAGCAGGCGCTGATGCCAATGCGAACAACGCTGGCGCAAATGGAAACCCCGATGTTTCGGATGTACAGTATGAAGAGGTGAAGTAAATAATGGAAGCCTCACCCCAACCCCTCTCCAATGGAGAGGGGTTTTTTATTTGTTTCTTTTTTGAAGGAGAAAAGCCTCATCTCTAAATCCCTTCTCCAAAGGAGAAGGGACTTTTTATTTGTTTCTTTTTTATTGATAGTTTTTTTTTGAGCAGCAAAAAAAATATTTTCATAAAATGACAATAACAATTGAACAACCCCCCTCTCCTTCGGAGAGGGGTTTGGATTGAATGAGCTAGTTGAGCGATTGAAATTGGGGTGAGGTCTTTAAGCAATTGAAATTGGGGGACTTCTTTTAACCGGCATACTTTGTTTTTTTATAGGCCATTCATGCTATTTACAGACAATACCCGCTTACGTATTGTTACCAAGAGCTGCTTCTATCAATCCATTACCAAAATCAAAAGAATATGAAAAAGCTAATGGTATGGATTGCGCTAGCCTTATTTGGATTGGCTTGTTCAGAAAAAGAAACAAGTAAAGGCACCATCAAATTATATTTAACTGATGCACCCGTTGATGCTGAAAATATTGAATCAGTTTTTATCAGCATAAAAGAAATTCAATTAAAAAAAGATGGCAATTGGGTTACAGCAGCCAACTTTGATTTACCAATTCAACTGGATATTCTTTCTTACCAAAACGGACAAACCTATTTTGTTACAGAACAAGAAATCCCTACTGGAAAATATACTGAAGCAAGAATGATTTTATCGGATGGCAGCAGCAACTTGCAAGGCCTATCGGATTTAAGTTATATCTTATACAATGATGGAAGAACTGATTTGTTAGATGTGCCGAGCGGCACCAGCAGTGGTTACAAAGCCAAAGGTGAATTTGAATTGAATGCAGGTGGTGTTGTAGGTGTAACCTTAGATTTTGATGTACGCAAATCAATCGTCCAGGCTGGAGCGTCCAATAAGCTTATCTTAAAACCAGTGGTTCGCATTGTGGCTAATCAAAATGCATCTTCCATTAACGGCACATTTGATAAAGGAACGATTAGCAATAAAATTGTTATTTACACTTACAGAAAAGGTGAATATCGCTCCACTGAAAGCAATGCCAATGCAGATGGTTTACGTTTTACAAATGCAGTTAACAGCACATGCATCAATGAAGATGGTAGTTTCACACTCGCTTTCTTAGAAGCGGGAGAATATGATTTAATTTTTACAACTGTGAATGAACAAGGATCTTTCGAAAGCATCATAGGCATTTACAGTTTGGCTTTGCAAAGCAATAACATTTTAAACATTTCATTAAACGAGTCCGACTTGCTTTAAACCTAGGCAATACACGATATTCAAATTGTTTTAGTACTTTTAGGGTTGTGAAAAACAACCCTTCCTTTAACTTCTTAACGAGTGGCAAAATGAATAAGCACCAGCTGCATCAAGCGCTATTATTGTTTTTCTTATTTCTTTCATTGCTTACAACTTCTTGCATCGATAACGAAGCTTTACGCGGCAGAATTACCTTAAACATCACAGATGCTCCGGTTGACAACACCAACATCGAAAAAGTAAACATAGCCATCCGTCAAATCGATATTTTACCTGCTAACTCTCAAAACTGGACAGTCCTAAAATCTTTTGAAGAACCACGTGTAATCAACTTATTAGAGTATACACAAGGAGAAGTTTTTGATTTAACAGAACAATACCTCAGTTCAAGCGAATACAAATCAATTCGTATTGAACTTAATGTGGCCTTAGAAGATAATGGCTTAACCGTTTTCCCAGAAAATACAATTGAGTTTACAAACGGAAATATTGAAACCCTTTTTATTGAAGGTCAAAATAATTACGCGCAGATAGATGCGGATTTTCAAGTTGATGCCGGACAAATTACATTTTTAACGATTGATTTCGATTTAAGAAAATCATTGATTGAAACACCGCAAGGTTACAGGCTCAAACCCTTTATTCGTTTGCTACAAACACGAAGTTGTGGAGCCATTGAAGGTTATTTTAGAGATTTTGCCAATAAACCAAGAGTAACTGTTTTTGCTTACAAAGCAGGAACATTCAATGCCTCAGAAATTACTTCCGATATTCCTTTCTTTAATGCAGAAACCAGTGATAGAATCAGAACAGATGTAACCGGAAAATTTTTTACTGCTTTTCTACCCGAAGGAAATTATGATTTAATCTTTGTTGATTTGCTCAGCAACGGTGAGGTAAATGAAGTATTAGGTAAACTAGAAAACATCAGTGTAAAGGCTTTGCAAACCAACCAAATTCAATCGGTGTTTACGGCCGATTTAGTTCCAATCAATTAATAAAGCTCTGAAAATAGGCTGCAAGTCCTCCCCTTTCAGGAGGATTTTTTTATTTCGTAAATTACTGCCAAGTACATTAATTATGAAAGTATTCTATAAGATCCTTCTAGCGCAACTTCTTATCTGCCACCTTGCTGTAGCACAGAAAGCAAAACAGCACACTGTTGTAGTTGATAATATGGTTGAAAATTTACTTAAGGCCATTCCAGCCGGTAAAAAAACATTAAGGATAGCGGTGGTACCTTTTGCAAACTCAAACACTGCCGAAAAGCTACAATATGGAAATTATATAACTGAAACATTAATCGGTAAACTTGGCCAGCATAATAATACTTTTCAATTGTTTGAAAGAAATCGTTTAGATGCAATCCTCAACGAAAATAAATTGATGTTGTCGGGGTTAATGAATCCGGCCGAAGCCATAAAGATTGGCCAACTATTACCTATTGACGCACTATTTTCTGGTACCTATACAGCTTTAAAATCATATATTGAAGTCAATGGCCGTTTGTTTGATGTTGGCACCGGAGAAATACTTACTACCTTTTCCGGCAAAGTTAAGATTGATAAAAATATTAAAGTGTTGCTTCAACCTGAAAAAATAGAAAACAACGCTCAGATAAATGTTAATGTTAATCATAACGCACAAAACAATACTAATCAAACCCCAACCGTTGAGAAAAAAGATTGTTCTATTCACGACAATATTCAAAACAAATTATCAGACTTATCTGAAGTTGAAAAAATAAATGCTTTGGTAGAAGAAGCTGTAAAAGTTCCATTCGATTTACCTTGTGGCAAAATCCATTACGATATTCTTTCCAAGTTTTTACGCTACAAAATTGATAATCCAGAATACAAAGATTTCTTGTTAAAGACCTGGGTGCAAATTCCGCATCCATCTCAAGACGATCGCGCATTATACATTTTAGAATACCTCGCCTTATTCAATGGAATTGACGATATAGAATGGAAAGCATGGCTTCAAGTAATTACCAAAGTTGAATATTATCACTATCGCTACATCTCACTTGCTTTTAAAAACGATTCCAAAGATGAAAGTCAACAAAAGAAATTATTCAAAAGAATCGATGAATTTTTTGAATTACTAAAACAAGGTTTGCTAGGCAAACCTACTGCGCTTACTTATAACCAAAGCTTTTTCGGTTTGATGCAAGGTTTGGATAACACAACCCTTTCTTTATCCATGTATGCCTATGATAATTATCGCGATGGCATTACGAAAGAATCTCCAACATCGGTTAGTCAGCACATGCTTACCTTAAACAAGCTCTATGAAAAAAATACAGATAAGACTATAAAAAGTAAAGTGATGGATTGGATAATTGATTACTTCAAAAACTATGAATATGAGAAAACAGGCGATCAATTGTATGATGTTGCTTTTCGTTTTGCACCGGAAGTTCCACAAGAATGGAATGAGAAAACAGTAGCAGAAAAAAATAAAGAGAAGGCAGAGAAATTTTTATTGGAGGATTTACAAAAAATGATTCGTACGTGTTCCGATTTATTTGCGCGTTATGCCACCCAAAGTCCTTATCCGAGCCAGAGGCAAGACAGAATTATTTTTTGTGTACGCTATCAAATTCCAATTACAGGTGTAATACCTACGCTCGATGAAGCCAAAACTATTTTAAAAGGAAACGACTTGGCCGAGCAAGAAAGAGTCATCAAACTTTTATTGTGGATGGAAACACGACCTAAAGCCATTGAAAACGAATTAATTCAATTTTTAAATAAGAAAAGCATCGACCAGAAAGAAAAACTCATCGACTTGCAAACAGATGTTATGGTTATTCTTGGCAACATACAATGTGAGCAACCACAAGCCATCAAAGCTTTGATAGGCACTTTAATGGCAACAGAAACCAACCAATCGTATGCTGCAAAAAAATCGTTACAACAAATTGGTAAAGCTGCGTTGCCACATCTTATTGAGAGACTAAAACAAACAACCATTCACGATGGCGGACTGCGTTATCAATTAATTGTATTAATTGGCCAGAACGGTTCGGCAGCCAAGCAGGCTTTACCTTTGTTAAAAAAGATATACCAAGAAACTAATAACACTGACATCCGCTATGCAATCGAAGCCGCAGAACAAAGTATAAATGAACAGTAATATTTCGTCATAATTTACTTGTAAGGCACGCCACAGTTCCTAAATTTGCCCGCCTTAAATAAAGCATATGTTGGTCGTAAAATTTGGAGGAACCTCAGTAGGGAAACCCGAGCGCATGAAAAAAATTGCCAACCTGGTAACAGGCATGCCCGGTAAAAAAATTGTTGTACTTAGTGCATTAAGCGGAACAACCAATACCTTGATTGCCATTGGCGATGCGTTACTGAAGAAAGACTTACCTAAAGCCGAACAAGAAATAGCAGGACTTGAAAATCACTACCTCCAATTTGTAGATGAACTTTACACCACTGATGCTTATAAAGCCATCGGACAAGAAATTGTAAGTCGCTTTTTTATTTTCATTCGCATGTTGGCGGCAGGAACTTTCGATGACAAAAGTTACCGTGAGTTATTAGCGCAAGGTGAGTTAATGTCAACTGAAATGTTTTACCAACATTTACAAGAACGTAAAATTGCTGCGCGTTTGTTACCGGCTTTGTATTTCATGAGCATTGATGAAAACGAAGAACCCGAACTAGAAAAAATTTCGAATCGATTAAAACCCCTAGTAGAATCTTTACAATCGATAGATTTAATTATAACACAAGGGTATATCTGTCGCAACCACAAAAACGAAATCGATAATCTAAAAAGAGGAGGAAGCGATTATACAGCCTCCTTGATTGGCGCTGCAATCCGAGCTGAAGAAATTCAGATTTGGACCGATATCGATGGTATGCATAATAATGACCCACGCATTGTTGATAAAACAAAACCCATTTCAGAATTAACTTTTGATGAAGCATCAGAGCTCGCTTACTTCGGTGCAAAAATTTTACACCCTGCCACCATTGTTCCGGCACAGAAATACAATGTGCCAGTTCGATTAAAGAACACGATGGATGAGCAAGCTTTTGGAACCATCATTACAGAAAAAGCGAGTGCCGGAAGTTTTAAAGCAGTGGCAGCGAAAGACAGTATTACAGCTATCAACATTAAATCAACTCGCATGTTAATGGCGTATGGTTTTTTGAGAAAAGTATTCGAGATTTTTGAAACCTATAAAACTCCGATTGATATGATTACCACTTCGGAAGTTGCTGTTTCGCTTACAATTGATCAAGATGCACAATTGCCGGCCATCGAGCAAGAGTTGAAGAAGTTTGGAACCATTTCAATTGAAAAGAATCTTACTATTATTTGTATTGTAGGGCATCAAATTGCCGAACAAAAAGGATCCTTAAAAGCAGTATTCGATGCATTAGGAAATACACCAGTTAGGATGGTTTCGTGTGGCGGTAGCGCCAACAATATCTCTGTTTTGGTAGATTCGCAATACAAAAAAGAAGCCTTACAATTGTTGAACAAAGGCTTATTCAATCTATAAACTGGCTAAAAAATAGCCAACAGTACAACGGAAGCAACCGATAATAAATAATTAATATTGGTTGCTTTTCTTACTTTTAAAAAATAGCCATATTTCGATATACCAAACCTTCCTCATCATGGGAACTACCGTTATCATTGTTTTTATTCTTGGCTATTTATGCATTGCTTTCGAGCATCCGCTCAAAGTGAATAAAACAGCTTCGGCCATTTTAACCGGAGTTTTATGTTGGACATTCTTTATTTTATCAGAGCCATCAGCATCTGTAACCGATAGTCAACATTATCAAGAATTTATCCATCACTTAAAAATTGAAAAAGGAGAAGATAAAGTTGCAGCCTTATCAGAGCTTACACTTTTTAAGGAATATATCTTAACGCAACTCGGAAGTCATTTAGATGCTATCGCGCAAATTCTATTCTTTTTAATGGGTGCAATGACTATTGTAGAATTAGTTGATGCCCACCATGGCTTTAAATTTATTACTGATAGAATTCGAACTAAAAGTCCGAAGAAACTTTTATGGATTGTTTGTTGGGTAACTTTCTTTTTATCAGCAGTACTGGATAATCTTACTACGACCATTGTAATGGTTTCGCTTATTCGGAAGCTAATTGGCAATAAAGAAATGAGATTGTTCTTTGCGGGCATGATTGTGATTGCTGCTAATGCAGGTGGTGCGTGGACACCCATAGGCGATGTTACCACAACCATGTTATGGATTGGCGGACAAATTACCACTGGCAATATAATGGTAACGTTATTTTTGCCTAGTGTGGTGTGTATGTTAGTACCTCTGATAGTTTTAAACTTTACTTTAAAAGGAACTCTAGGTGATCAGCACGAACATCAAACAAAAAATCATGATGCCGAAGTTCGCAGTGGAAAGTTGATGTTAGTATTAGGGGTTAGTGCATTGATCTTTGTTCCCTTCTTTAAAACTTTTACACACTTGCCACCATATGTTGGAATGTTGCTTGGTTTAGGTGTGTTGTGGGTTGTGAGCGAACTGATAAATCCGGAGTTAGATGAAGCTGTAAAGAAAAATTATACAGCAGCAGGCGCATTATCCAGAATAGATGTACCCAGCGTATTGTTCTTCCTGGGTATTTTGTTAGCTGTTGGCGCCTTAGAGTCGATGCAAGTGTTACACCACGCTGCCGTTTGGTTAGACAAAACCATTGGCGACCAGCGTGTAATTGTTACTTTAATTGGTTTACTTTCGTCTGTTGTAGATAACGTACCTCTAGTGGCAGCCAGCATGGGCATGTATAGCATGGATGTATATTATACTGATCACATGGTGTGGGAGTTTCTTGCCTATTGTGCCGGCACAGGAGGAAGTATTTTAGTGATAGGTTCTGCGGCTGGTGTTGCCGCGATGGGCATGGAGAAAATAGATTTCATCTGGTATTTGAAAAAGGTATCGCTTTGGGCTTTGTTAGGATATTTTGCCGGAGCAATTGTTTACCTCATCATACAACCTTATTTGGCGGTTCATCCTCCGTATTAATTGAGCTTAAAAATGATTTCCATTCGCGATTATGTAGAGAACTTCCCTTTAAAACACTATCAAGAACACTTTCCTTGGCAAATAATCCCAGAAATCGAAAATATCATTTCACACTTAGTAAACAGGTGCAACGATGAATTTGAAATTCGAAATGGAATTGCCATACATAGAACAGCAAAAATTGAAAATGGAGTTGTGTTGAAAGCTCCGATCATCATTAATCAAGGATGTTTTATAGGAGCTAATGCTTATTTAAGAAATGGAGTATTTTTAAATAGCAAGGTTAAAATAGGTCCGGGCTGCGAAATTAAATCAAGTGTTATTTGCAATGAAAGTGCAATTGCGCATTTTAATTTCATAGGCGACTCAATTATTGGAAGTTTTGTTAATATCGAAGCTGGAGCCATATTGGCCAATCACAATAATGAATTAGACAACAAAGAGATTATTGTTTCGATTAATGGGGTTCAAACCAAAACGGGTATTACAAAATTTGGTTCGCTTATAGGCGATAACTCAAAAATAGGAGCAAATGCAGTGCTAAATCCTGGCACAATTCTACCTAAAAACACAATTGTAAAAAGATTGCAGTTGATAGATCAATTAAATAACTGAATGTATATACTCTAAAAAGGCTACTTCTTATAACGAAGGATAATCGTTTAATTAATGTTTATGCATACTGCTTAGTTAATAAAAATCTTTATAAATGAGCTTTGTACTCTTCATAACGGTCGAGTACACGCTGAGCATACCGAATGGGTTCTTCACATTTACAATACCCGGCTAACACAACAGGATTCTTGTAATACTTAGGTTCTGACTTAAGTAAAAGATACTTTTCTATTATTTTCCAATCGTTAGGATTTTCTTTAAAGTGTATAGCTAATTTACGCGCATCGATTAAATGAGATAAGCCAACATTATAAGAAGCAAATACCAACTTCATTCTTGTTGTTGAATCTGCTACTGATTTCTCCCATTGTTTTTCCAAACTTTTTAAAAATCTTGCTCCAGCCATAATATTTTGTGCCGGATCATCCGGATTGCTGGCACCAAAACGCTGGGCAGTAGCGGGCATCAATTGCATCAAGCCTCTGGCACCTGCCCAACTTTCTTGTTTATTGATAAATTTTGATTCTTCAAAAACAATAGCCGCCAACAAACGCCAATCCCAACCAATTTTGTTCGCAGCATTTTTAATGATTTCATCGTATAACGATAGTCTATTTCCATTGATGGTTGCGTATTGACTCGTTCCTCTTTTGTAAGCTGTGCGTGGACTATTAAAATAACGGTTGTAAATAACCATAAAGGTTGATTCCTTTTTAGTCTTATTCATCCAGCTATTTAATTCTTTTAAAAGCATAGGTGAATTTTTGCGTACGGCCCATGCAATTTGCTCTGCATCGCTGATGGGCACACTTACATCTAATTCAGGGTAATACACTTTGTTTACACGTCCTATGATTTCATCTGTGATGGTGTAGTCAATTTTACCTTCTGCAACTTGTTGTATCAAGGACTCGGTGGCAGCATTAGCACTGTCTTGGATAATC
This sequence comes from Cyclobacteriaceae bacterium, assembly GCA_027533395.1. GTDB lineage: Bacteria > Bacteroidota > Bacteroidia > Cytophagales > Cyclobacteriaceae > Chryseotalea. Next base: position 24,887 of record JAPZUF010000012.1, on the reverse strand, counting down.
TGGATATCGATATTAAGCTTTTTCTCAATTTGCTCAAGCCTTGTTACAAAACTCGAGCGCTTTAATACATGAACAGATTTTAAATTCAAATCTTTCAATTGACTGACAATGTTGGAAACTGAGTCCAGATCATTGCTTCTTTGTACTAAAACTTGATGCGACTCGAATAATGGTTCAGTAAAACTCACCCAATCTTTACGTTCTGGTGTTATTGTAAGTGGAAAAGCTAAAATATCACCCTCACCTGCATTTAGCATTCTTATACCATTCTCAACTCCGGATATCAATTTAAGTTTGAGTTGAAGGTTATTTGCTTTGGCAAAACGTTGAAGCAATTCGTAATCAAAGCCTTTGCCTTGGCCTCGATATAAAAAGTAACTTATAGAATTGTTATCAATTAATGCTGTTAACGTTCCAGTATATTGTATGGAATCAAAATCACGTTTTATGGCTGGATTCTTTAATAGCCAATCTTCATCTTTTTTCTCGGAACAAGACAACAATGTGCTGAAGCAAAGGAAGGCTAAGACATAATTTTTCATCAACACCATTATGAAATTTACAAAAAGCCTTTAAAAAGAAAAAGCCCCGTTTTGGCGGGGCTTTTCATAATCAAATTCGAAAATTAATTAGGTCTTAAAACTGCATTGATGGTATGCACAACACCATTTGCACGGATGTTATTTACACCAGTAACTGTTGCATTGGGTTGGCCATTGTTACCATCCACTAATGAAACAACATCCGGATCTGGCGTTGTGTCAATTGAAACAGTTAAATTATTTCCTGTGAATGCTGTAGTTAAGCTTAAGTTATTAGACAAATCCGTTGAAAGATAGCGACCAGCTAAAACATGATACTTAATCAAATTAGTAAGTGTTTGAACATTTACAGCCGCTAAAGCTGTCATGCCTTCAGCTTCAGTTGCAACTCCTAAATAGGCTAGGAAGGCTGCATCTGTTGGAGCAAATACTGTGAAGTCAGGACGAATGGTTGCGTTAGGCACTAAAGTAGTTGCCAAGCCTGTTAATCTAAGCGTGTATGCTAATAAATCAAAGTCTGCTCCATTTGCGTCTGCATTAGCAGCTGTACCGCCTACAATTGGATCTGCCAATGTATAGTTTACCGACATGCCACTAAAAACCTCCAAAGTAGTTGTAGATGTTGAAGGAACCGCAAGTACTTTATCAATTGAATGTACCACACCGTTGGTTGCATCTAGATCAGCCGCTAAAACAGTTCCTCCAGAATTGCCCATTCCAGTATTAATCAAAACAGAACTGCCAACTTTAGATAAAGATAAGCGAGCTGTGTTTACTGTTGCAAAAGTTTGTGCGCCTACTATATCAGCAGCTTTTAACTCCGATGTAAATACATGGTAGTTTAAGCGTGCAGCTAATTGTGGCAAACTTAAAGGTGCAGATGTAGCAGTTAACTGGTTAATTCTAAAAATCGCATCTTGCTCTGTTGGCAATGCTGCTAAACTAAATGTAGTTTGTACAAATGCCAACATAGCGGCATCATTTGGTGCAAATACAGTGTAAGTACCAGAATTAATGTTGCTGTAAACTTTAACTAAATCTGTCATTACCAAAGCAGCTTCTAACACATCGTGGTCTTCACTACCAGCAATAATATCAGTAATGGTTACACCTTCTGGATTGGCCGGTGATTGAAAATCATCTTCACAGGCTACGAAAGAAAACAAACCTAAGGCAAGCAAACCTGCTTTGGCAGTTTTCGTCATTATATTTTGAGTTAATTTCTTCATGTTCGATAAATTAATCGTGTTGAATTACTTTGGCTGTTAATGAAGGTTTACCAACAACACCAGAAGCATATATCGTATAATTCTTATTAGCCAAGAATGTTAAATTGTTAACCGTGATTACGATATTGTTAAAGTTAACATCGGTTGCAATCTCTAATATATAATCGATTGGTGTTCCTGTGGCAACTGTCGTGAATGCAGGGAAGTTAACTGAGGTTGTTGTTGCAACCCTAGAGCCAACACTTGGGCTAAATCCTCCTCCTACACTTAATGCATATTGAACATTTGATGCAATCGCCAGGTTTGTTCCGCCTGCACTTGGTCTTAATCTTGCCCAAACTGCTGGTGCATTAGGAACTAAGTGAGCAAAACGAATAGCTGACTGAGTAACATTTCCTACAGCAAATGTTCTTAAGGAATCTTGCCAAACATAAAAACGTGTTCCGCCAACATCTGTGCTTCCAAGTGGTACTGCGCCAATGGATGTCATGAAGGATGGATTAACATTTCCATTGTATTTGCGAACAAGATTGAAAACATCAAGTGAGTTATTTCCTGTTAGTGTGATAGTAGTATCACCAGCTGGAGGTGCAAGTTTCGCAGCAGTAAAAGATGTTCTTGAACTGTAGTAGGTTACATCTGAATAAATCACTGTTTCTCCAGCAACAATTCTCTGGTTTAAGGTTCTTTCAGGTCTCGGTCTGTTGATCGTATCTACAGCGAATACAGTGTATCTGCCTCTATTGATAGGAGCAAAAGCATTATTGTTCGTACTGCCTGCTCTAAAAATAGCAGCTGCAGAACCTAAGGTACCACCAATGTTGCCACTGCTTGCTGTCCCTCTTAAAGATACTTGTCCAAAAGAAGTTAAGTTAGAAGCAAGTGGAATTCTGGTGTAACCAGTTTGTTCATCTCCAAATTCTAAGTCATTTCCTGCTTCAATGCCTTGAACAAAGAAGTCCATGGTAGGCGCATCTGGCGATGCATTCACAAACTTGAATTGAGCAGAAAAATTGAAAGGCGTAAATCTTGTATCAGGCGATACGTAATCCGGCTCTTCGCAGCTTGTAACAGCAAGAGACCCTATTGCCAGGATTGTTGCTGCTGTGCTAAAATATTTGAATATATTTTTCATAGTATTAAATCTGATGGTTTAGAATGTTAAGCGAACACCTAATTGAATCTGCCAACGGCCACCAACTGTTTGATCAGGAATGAATGACCCTGTTAAAGGAGTACCATCTGAGTTAGTATCGAAAGCAAACACAGGACGACCTGTAGTTGCAGCCCAAGGTTTACCTAAAGTATCACCAGGACCTGACGTGGCAACAGGAGCTGCTGGTGTCCCTGCTGTATGTGGTTGTTCGTAACCAACAAAACGAAGCACATTAGAACGCGCTGGGTTTTGGAATAATCCTAACTTAGAATCAAGTAGGTTCAGTGCATTTTCTAAGTTTAGAGAGAATTGCAAAGTTCTTCTTCTTCCGTTTACATCGAAGTTATAATCTTGTAAAACTGAAAGGTTTAATCTATGAACCCACGGGCTTAAAGCACCATTGCGTTCTGCATATTGACCTCTGCGCTTGCTTAAATAATCATCTTGCTTAATGTAGTTATCTAATTCAGTCCAGATTTGATCGATTGTTCTGGTATCACTAGCATTAGAAGGTACCAATACAATTTCGCTTTGGTTACGTGGAATGTAAATTAAGTCAGTAACGTTGTTACCATCACTGTTTACATCACCGTTATAGGTATAAGAGAAGTTATTTCCAGATCTTCCTTCATAAGTAAAACCGAAAGTTGTAGCAAAGTTTTTAGCATACTCTAAACGATACGTACCAAAAGCAATGATTCTGTGTGGTGTTAATGCACCTGCGTAAGACATTTCAGGAGAGTTAGCACCTAATACGTTAGCTTGTGAATTGTAAATACCACCAGCTGTAGAACCATTCTGAGGATTCAATTCGCGTGCGTCTGTATAGGTATAAGCTAAGCTTAAATCAAAGTTCGCACTGAAAGTTTTTCTTAATTGTGCAGTAATGCTCCACTGGTAGCCTTCATCTGTGTTATCTAAAACCAAAGCCTGGAACACATCGCCAGATAATCTTCTATCATTAGATAAAATTTGTCTTGCTCCACCAGCTGCGCCATATAGAGGTCTTCCATCTCCGGCAAGGGTGGCAACTGCTGGACGAAGGTTAGCATCGCGTAAGAACATAGCGTTTAAATCTTTGGTGTAGATAAATTCTAATGTACCTACAATACCACCAGGTAATTGCTGATCAACAGCCAAGTTACTTCTCCAAACTTGTGGGAACTTGAAGTCTTTAGCCACTGTGTTGATAGCTGGAACGATTGCTGAACGACCAAAGTTAGGATCTAAAGGATTGGTAATAAGCGGAGGTAAACCTCTTTGTAAATCAGAGAATGCACTTGCAGGAGCATCCGTAGGCAACACATAAGGGGTTAAACTGAAATCATATGGGAATCCATCACCGGTGTTCGTAAAGGGTACGTTGGTTGAGTTAAATTGACCAAAGTATAAACCATTGTTACTTACTGTGTTTGATAACCAAACGAAAGGAATTCTACCTGTTAAAACGCCTGTACCACCTCGGATTTGTGTAGTACGGTCACCTTTCACATCCCAGTTAACACCAATACGTGGTGATATCAACGGACGAACTTCCGGCCATGCACCAACGCGTAATTTTTCTCCGTTGAAATCAATAGCATTAACATAATTGTTTTCAGGGAGGTCAGTTAAGTAAAGTGGAACATCTACACGAACTCCGCCTGTTATTTTCACATTCTTAATGCCTGTGTATTCATCTTGTGCAAAAAAACCAAGCTGAAGGGCTTCCCACTTAGCAGCTGTTGCTTCAGGGCCACCTTGTACGGCTACAAACTGAATGTTATAACCGGCAGGTCTTGCGGAAGCAGTTGTTAGAGGATTTGAATCGGCAATAAAATCTGCAATGCTGTTATAGCGGTAGTTACCATTGATGATTTGAGTAAACACGTTATTGAATCTGTAATACTCATTAGCTGTACCAATTGTAATAGTATGGTTTTTCAAATACATCGAGAAGTTATTGTTCAACTGAATAACATCTTGATTCAATTTGTTATTGGGCGTGAAAGGATCAGGACCGAAAGTTGTCATGTTCTGCCCATTAGGTCCTTGGATGTCAATTAAAGGAATATTAGGTATAGCTAGGCCACCTGCATTTTCGCGGAAATCGCGGAATGCACTAAATCCTGCTACCAATGAGTTAGAAAAACGGCCACCGCCTAACGATGAGTTTAATTCTGCAGTAACAGAATATTGGTTGTTATTAATTCTATAATAAGAGGATGAGAAAGATAACACGTTGTTATTGTTACCACGACCGCCAGCAGGACCACCAGTAAAACCACCTGAACCACTAGGAGGTACATCTTGGAAAGCATTGGTGATATTACCACGTAGTGTTAATTTATGGTTTTGATTGATGTTGTAGTCGAAACGCAAAACATAGCGTTGGCTTTCAGTAGCGCGATCAAAGTTTTGGAACACTCCTGGATCATAGTTTAATTCAGATAAGAGATAATTTCTTAAACCAACTAAACCTGTTTCAACATCGCTATCGTTAGTAGCTTGTGTTTTACCTGTTAATGATTCAGCACGATTTGCTCTTACTAGGTTCGTGTAGAAAGGATCTGTTCTTGTTTCAAATTCTGCGTTAGCAAAATAGAATAGTTTGTCTTTAATGATGGCCCCACCAATTCTGAAACCAAAGTTGCGGAAATCAAAGCTTGGAACTTCAATTGTCTGACCATCTACTTTCTTACCGGCAAAACTTTCATTTCTGAAAAAATAGTATGCTGAACCTTGAGTTTCGTTAGTACCCGAGCGTGTTACAGCACTTACGCCTGCACCTGTAAAGTTACCTTGGCGCACGTCATAAGGCGATAATGAAACTGTAATTTCTTGAATCGCATCTAAACTGAAAGGAGTTGCACCAGACTGGCCGGCAGGAAGTGGGTTCAAGCCGAAAACGTTATTTACAGTTGCACCGTCAATGGTAAGGTTGTTATACAAGTTAGAGCGACCACCAAATGAAAAGGCAGAACCGCCAGCTTGAGGTGTTAGTCTTGAAATATCGCGGAAGTCGCGACCGATCGAAGGAAGATTGGTAATTTGCTTTACACCAAAGTTCGATGTAGCGCCAATCTTATCGGAATTAAGGGTTGGATCTTGAAAGCCAGTTACTACAATTTCTTGCAATTGGGTGCTCTCATCTACCAATTTAAAATCTACAACTAGGTTTTGGCCTAATTGAGTGTATTGGTTCTCTAACACCTGTTCTTTGTATCCAACAAAAGATACTTTAATGGTGTAAGGACCGCCAACACGAACAGCCGGAAAATTAAAAAACCCATCGGCCCTACTAGCTGTACCATATGTGGTACCAGAAGGAACGTGGGTTGCTATAACGTTGGCTCCGGGAATGACATCACCTTTGATGTCTTTCACTACACCGCTCATACTAGCGGTTGTTACCCCTTGTGCCCAAGCGCCAGCCGCGCTCAAGACAAAGGCTGTTAGAAGTAAAATTCTTCTCATAGCAGTTTTTTATGGTTTATGCTCTTTACACAAGTAAAGGCGTGGCAAAAGTAATGGTTCTCTAACAAAGAATAGTTTGCCTTTGCTTTAAGAATGTTTAAAAAAATTCACAATTAGTTAATCAAGACTATTTTGACCATTCATCCTATTCATTTTGACATCTTAAAACTTTAATCACTACCTTTCTTTTACCTAAAAAACACACTATTAACCCTATGAGATTAATCTACATTTCATTTTTGTTGTGCTTTGTTCTAACAAGTGTTAGGTCACAACCCGACTTAAGTTATTACTTGCCAGAAGGCATAAGTTATAACCCATCCATTCCTACACCTCAAAGTATTATTGGGCATCAAGTAGGTGAATGGCACATCACCCATGATAGGTTGGTTAATTACATGAAAGCACTTGATGCCGCCAGCGATAGAATTTCTTTACAAGTAACTGGTTATTCACATGAAGCAAGACCTTTGTTATTATTAACCATTACCTCACCAGAAAATCATAGAAATCTGGAAAGCATCAGGCAACAGCATATCCAATTAAGCGACCCCAATGCTTCAACATCTTTAGATACTAAAAAAATGCCTGCTGTCTTTTATCAAGGCTATAGTATTCATGGTAATGAAGCTAGTGGTGTAAATGCTGCCTTATTGATGGCCTACTATTATGCAGCGGCTGAAGGAAAAGAAATAGAAACTTATCTTCAAAATACGGTTGTCTTATTTGACCCCTGCTATAACCCAGATGGTGTTCAACGCTTCAGTTCATGGGTGAACTCAAGAAAGAGTCAACTAATTTCTATTGATCCTAATGATACCGAACACAACGAGGCTTGGCCTGGAGGTAGATTCAATCATTATTGGTTTGACCTTAACCGTGATTGGCTAGTGGCTCAGCATCCTGAGTCTCAAGCACGTGCTGTTTCATTTCACAGTTGGAAACCTAACGTGTTAACAGACCACCACGAAATGGGAACCAACGCATCTTTCTTCTTTCAACCTGGGGTTCCATCTCGCATGCATCCATTGACGCCTGAAAAAAACCTCGAACTCACCAGAAAAATTGGAACCTTCCATGCAAAAGCTCTAGATAACATCGGTAGTTATTATTACACGCAAGAAGGTTTTGATGATTTCTATTATGGAAAAGGATCAACCTTTCCAGATGTACAAGGAGCCATCGGTATTTTGTTTGAGCAAGCCAGTTCTCGTGGGCATGCACAAGAAAGCATCAACGGACCGCTTCGCTTCCCATTTACTATTCGCAATCAATTTGTGACAAGCTTAAGTTCTTTAAAAGCTGTTAATGAAATGAGAGAAGAATTGCTCAACTACCAGAGGCAATTTTACAAAGATGCCATCAGCGAAGCAGCTAAGGATGTTAACAAAGCTATTCTATTCGGGGCACCAAAAGATAAAGCAAAAGCAACCTTGTTGACCGAAATCTTATTAAGACACCAAATTCAAGTTTACAAACTTGCCGCTAACCAAACAATCAATGGTAAACTATATGATGTTGAGAGTGCTTACATCGTGCCGATGAATCAAACTCAATATAAATTAATTAAAGGTGCTTTTGAAAAGCGTACACAATTTAAAGACAGTTTGTTCTATGATATTTCAAGCTGGACTTTACCATTAGCTTTTAATCTTGATTACGAAGAATTGAAAACAATGCCAACTTTAGGTGCAAAAGTAACTCAAGCTATTATTGAAAAAGGGAAGCGCGTAGGTGGTAAAAGTACATATGCATACGTAATGGAACCCAATGGTTATTTTTTACCTCGTGCTATGTATAGATTATTAAGTAATGGTATCAGAATTAAAGTTTCAAATGAGCCATTCTACAATAATGAAAACAAAAAATTTGAACGCGGAAGTATTTTATTACAAGTAAGCGGGCAAGATAAAAATCCAGATTTTATCGAATTTTTGTTAGATGAAATCACAAGCAAAGACGGTATTGATGTTTACGCTTGCAACACAGGATTAGATTATAAGGGTGTGAGCCTTGGTAGTTCATCTTTCACTCCCATTCGCAAACCAGAAATTGCACTGCTGGTTGGGGACGGAATTTCTCCTACTGATGTAGGTGAAATCTGGCATTTATTAGATACACGTTACCAAATACCGGTAACATTACTACCCATGGATGTATTGAACCGCGCTAACATCAGCAAATACAATACACTAATTATGCCCGCATCTTATGGCAATTTATCTATCTCGGAAAATACACGAGAAAAAATAAAATCGTGGACACAAGCAGGTGGAACCATTATCGCCTTTGAAAATGCTTTAACCTGGTTGAACAATGCCGGGCTTGCTAAATTTGAGATGAAGAAAGATGAAGAGAAAAAAGATGCACCTAAACCAAAACCTTATGCAGACATCGAGGAAAATAGTGGTGCGCAAGAAACTAGTGGTGCCATCTTTGAAGCTAATGCAGACCTAACCAACCCTTTGCTATATGGTTATGGTAACAATAAGATTCCGGTCTTTAAGGGTAATAATCTCTATATGGAAAAATCGAAAAATGCGTATGGTAATCCTTTAGTGTTTACTGCTAATCCTCTGATGAGTGGCTATATCAGCAAACAAAATTATGCTAAAATTAAAGAAGCCTCTGTTATTGGAATAGGAACACTCGGTCAAGGAAGAATAATAGGATTTACGGATAACTTATGCTTCAGAGCTTTTTGGTTTGGCTCAAATAAAATTTTAGCGAATGCTATTTTCTTTGGAAATGGACTAAGCAGCGCTTCCTCTCGTTAATTTTTAATCTATATAAAGACCGGTCGGCTGAAATTTGAAAGATTTCATCGACCGGTTTTCTTTTATGCAACAATTCATTTTTTCTATTCGTTACTTATGTTCATTTTTCGGATTGTTAAAATGAAACACTTTTACTTCCTATTCTTTCTTTTTAGCTGTGAACAAGTATTGTTGGCACAAAGCGATACGACTAGGAAAAAATTACCTAATGTTATCAAAGAGAAAGCTATCAATGAGATTATCCGCAAGCCACCAGTAGAAGGTCAAAACATTGCTCGAAGCGAAGATGCCTACATGCCATTCGAAGGAAAGATTGTACGAAATATCTACATCAATCGCATCGGTTTTGAAAAATCGATTTATGACAGCAGCAAGTATTTTAAAAACCTGGCTACAAAAGTAGCCAATGCTTTACACACCAATACACGCGAAGAAATCATCAGGCATAACTTATTCATCAAAAAAAATAAACCGCTCAATCCTTATCGTTTAGCGGACAACGAACGTTACTTGCGCGACCTCGATTTTATTCTTGATTCAAAAATTGAAATTTGTGATGTAGATGGAACTGAAGACTCAGTGGATATCGAAATCTATACACGAGATGTATTCAGTATTGGCTTTAGAATAGACCCAAGTAAGTTTAATGTGTATGAATTTAATGCCTACGATGCCAACTTATTTGGCTATGGACAACGTTTACAAGTAAATACTTTGTGGGATGCCCGAAGGGAACCCCGAACAGGTTATGAATTCTACTATAGAAAAAATAGCGTAGCCGGGTCAATTATCAATGCAACGGTAGGCTATACGCAAATCAATAATGGGAGAAGTTATGGAGAAGAAAATGAACATGCGCTTTACCTAAGACTCGACAGACCTTTAGTATCTCCTTATTCAAGATTAGCAGGTGGTTTTGAGCTAAGTAAAAACTATGCTGTAAATGATTATCAAATTGTTGCGGCTGATTTTAGAAAATATAATTATGTGTTGGAAGATTTTTGGGTAGGTTATAACATGGGTATTCGCAATACAACCAACAATAGAAAAAGACATTTTCTTGCTGCCCGTTATTTTAATCAAACCTTCAGTACAAGGCCCAATCAATTGGCCGAACAGGAAAATCCACTTTACAACAGTCAACGATACTTTCTTACCTCCTTAACATTTTATGAACAGAATTTTTACGAAACAAATTTCATTTACGGATTTGGAAGAACCGAGGATGTTCCTTATGGCTACAAACTAACCTTTACAACCGGTTGGGCAAGTGAATTTGGAGTAGATAGAATGTATAACGGAGCGAGTGTTAGCAAAGATTTTATTACACCTATTGGAAATATATTCTCCGGAACTGCTTCGATTGGCTCCTTTCGTAATGGAGGAAAAAATGAAGATGGATTTTTAACACTTTCAGTAAGTTACTTCAGTAAGCTATACAATTTAAAAGGTTTGAAATCCCGTGGTTTAATTGAAATAAATTATGCCCAAGCCATGCAAAATCGTTTTAGTCCTTTGTTAACCCTCAACAATCAATTAAATGACTTTACTGCAGATAGTTTGTTTCTATACAGGAGATTAGTGTTGAACAATGAAAACACACTTTTTACTAAATGGAAATTAGGAGGATTTAGAGTTGCTTGTTTTGCTAATGTAGAAACTGCTTTAGTACAACAAGATGTGAAGAAGAATCTGTGGCAAGATTTTTACTTTGGTTTAAATGGAGGCCTTCGCATCAGAAATGAAAATGTAATATTCGGAACAATAGAATTGCGCGCCTTTGTTTATCCTAAAACTGTTCCGGGTGTTGATGTATTTAGTGTTCGCTTATCAACTAACGTTCGGCTAAAATATTCGGGCCAGTTTGTACGCCCTCCGGAATTTATTCGATACAATTAAAAAGCTTTTGAAGAGATTCAATCCAAATCAATTAAACCTTCGGGTAAAGAAACAGTAAACAGTTTTTTAGATTTATTGACTGATAAAATAAATGGAGAATTAATCGGTATGGCAAATTCTTTCTCATCCTTCACTACAATCAATAAAGGATTAACTTGCTCATGCACGACCCTTTCAACTTTACCTAGCATAACTTCATTTTCTTGTACGCTATATCCGATGATTTCATCAAAATAAAATTCACCTCTTCCACTGGCAGGTCTTAATGATTTTGGTAAGAAAAGAAGTGTACCTTTTAAAGCTTGTGCAGCTTCTTGCGTATCAACATCTTCAAATTTAATAGTGGCTTTATCTTCTTGAGTTTGTATGTCTTCGATAAAATATGGAACCAACTGTTCTTTAACTTGCAAAAAAACAGGTTGGTCTACCGAAAAAAAATCTATACATCCAGGCTCGGTCACAATACTAACAGCACCCTTTATACCATGCGCTTTGGCGATATAACCAGCTTTGAAATGATCGGTCATGTTTTTCAAAATTTTGGATAAAAAAAATGCCGATGAGGTTATCACCGGCATTCAACATCTATGATATTGATTAAGCTTCTGTGTTTTCTGCAGGAGCTTCAGTAGCCTCTGCGGGTGCTTGAGCGGCAACCTCTGCCTTTTTGCGGATAGCTTCTGCTCTTGCTTCCTTCACTTTTGCTTCAGCTTCTTTTCTTGCTTTAGCATCGTCTTGCTTAGACTTGGCTACGCGATCGCGTTTTGCCTGAATTTTCGAATTCTTTTCCTCTAACCAAGCAGCTAATTTTGAATCAGCTTGTTCTTGAGTAATGGCACCTTTCACAACACCGATTTGTAAGTGCTTGCGCAACATTACGCCTCTGTAAGAAAGCATGGCTTTCACTGTGTCTGAAGGTTGAGCACCATTCATCAACCAATAAAATGCGCGCTCATCGTTTAATTCGATTGAAGCAGGCACTGTTAATGGGTTGTAGGTTCCCAATTTCTCGATAAACTTACCATCACGTGGCGATCTGGCATCTGCTACGACTACATCGTATCTTGCCAATTTTGTGCGGCCTCTGCGGGCCAAACGGATTTTTACAGCCATTTTGTTTGAATTTTACAGGATCTCGTCCTTTTTAGTTTTAAAGGTTGCAAAGATAGACATTTTTAAACCACCCACAACCTCGAAATTGAAATATCCCATGAGGTTCAAAAAAATAAAATAATTGCTTAAACGATTATACAATTTTTTAAAACTAAGTGCCTTATATACATTTGTTTACTCTTGAAATTAATTATGGACAAATTTTCTTATATCTCGAACGCTGAAGTTGGTTACCTCGACCAATTATTCCAAAACTATAAAGCAGATCCGAACAGTGTAGATGTAACCTGGCAAAAGTTTTTTGAAGGCTACGAATTCTCTCAACATCGATTTGGTGAAAACGGCCCTGCAACAACTGATGATGCGCTCAATCCAAAAGAAACAAAAGTACGGAACCTGATTTTTGCCTACCGTTCTTTTGGTCATTTAAAATCCAAAACAAATCCGGTACGCGACAGACGTAATCACAATGTTCAACTCGATCATCAATTCTTTGGATTAACCGATGCCGACCTTGATGCAGAGTTTGAAGTGGCAGCCGAAATCGGTATGCCTAAATCGTCTCTAAAAAAGATTATTGAAAAACTGCAAACTATTTATGTCGGACCTATCGGTTTTGAATATAATTTCATCCGCAATGATGATGTAAGAAAATGGTTCATCGAAAAAGTTGAGAAAGGTTATTTCAATTACGCACCTTCTTCGGATGAGAAAAAACGAATTCTCTCCAAACTTAACGAAGCTGTTGTTTTTGAAAACTTTTTACACACTAAATTTCTTGGACAAAAAAGATTTTCATTAGAAGGTGGAGAAAATACCATTCCTGCACTTCAACAAATCATCAATAAATCTGCAGAGTTAGGGGTGAAAGAAGTTGTGATTGGTATGGCACACCGCGGTCGCTTAAATGTTTTATCAAATATTTTAGGGAAAACTTACGAACAGATTTTCACCGAGTTCGAAGGCAATGTCAATCCTGACTTAACCATGGGCGATGGTGATGTAAAATACCATTTAGGTTATGCCAGCCACATCAACACGCCATCCGGTAATAAAATTTATGTGAAGCTTACGCCTAACCCATCTCACCTTGAAGCTGTTGATCCTTTAGTGTTAGGCTATACGCGCGGACAAATCGATGATGAATACGGAAGCGACTTATCGAAAGGTATGGCCATTCTCATTCATGGTGATGCTGCTGTAGCAGGTCAGGGCATTGTTTACGAAACTGTGCAGATGTCTGGCTTGCCTGGCTATACAACAGGTGGAACCGTTCACTTCGTAATTAATAATCAAGTTGGCTTTACTACTGATTACGATGATGCCCGCACAAGCATATACTGTACCGATATTGCAAAAATTGTGGATGCTCCTGTGTTGCACGTCAATGGCGATGATGCCGAAGCTGTGCATTTTGCATCGACCTTAGCTGTTGAATACAGACAAAAATTTGGCAAAGATATCTTCATCGATCTATTGTGTTACAGAAGACATGGCCACAACGAAAGCGATGAGCCTAAGTTTACCCAACCAAAATTATATAACATCATTGCTAAACATCCTAACCCGCGTGAAATCTATGTAAAACGTTTAGTGGAGCGTGGAGATGTAGATGCAAAACTGGCAGATGAATTAGATGCTAATTTCCGCAATCAACTGCAAGACAGACTTAATGAAGTAAAGCAGAAACCATTACCCTACAAACCACAAAAAGTAGAAGAAGAATGGAATGGCATGCGTTGGGCTACAACAGAAGATTTTGAAAAATCTCCTAATACAAGCATCAAAGCAGAAGTTATCGAAAAGGTAGGAAAGGCATTAACTACTATTCCAGAAGGATTTAAACCTTTAAAACAAATTGAAAAATTACTGAAGGATAGAAAAACCGCTTTCTTCGAAGATAAAGTATTAGGTTGGGCAGAAGCTGAATTGCTTGCTTACGGATCATTAATGTTAGAGAAAACACCTGTTCGCATGTCTGGCCAAGATGTGAAACGCGGAACTTTCTCGCACCGCCATGCATACTTCTTCGATGCCAATACCAACACGCCTTACTGTGGGTTAGATAACATTGAAAAAGGACAGGCCAAATTTCATATTTATAATTCTTTGTTATCAGAATTTGGTGTGCTAGGTTTTGAATATGGTTATGCCATGTCAACACCCAATGCTTTGGTAATTTGGGAGGCTCAGTTTGGAGATTTTGCAAATGGAGCGCAAGTGATGATTGATCAATTTATTTCGAGCGCAGAATCGAAATGGCAAAGACAAAATGGACTGGTAATGTTGTTGCCTCACGGTTACGAAGGCCAGGGACCAGAACACTCAAACGCAAGACCAGAGAGATTTTTACAATTAGCAGCTGAACTCAATATGGTTGTTGCAAATGTTACCACGCCAGCTAATATCTTCCATTTGCTGCGCAGACAAGTTGCCTGGGATTTCCGCAAACCTTGCGTGGTGATGTCGCCAAAATCACTCCTGCGTCACCCGGAGGTAATTTCTCCGATTAAAGATTTTACCAATGGAAAATTTGAAGAAGTAATTGATGATAGCAACGTTTCAGCTAAAGAGGTGAAACGTGTTGTATTATGTTCAGGTAAAATTTATTACGACTTACACGAAGCCAGACAAAAGAAAAAAATAAAAGACACTGCCATTGTTCGCCTGGAGCAATTGCATCCATTCCCTGAAAAACAACTGGCAAAAATCTTAGCACAATATAAAAATGCAAAATTAGTTTGGGCACAAGAAGAACCTGCAAACATGGGCTACTGGAGTTACATCCTTCGCTTTATGCCTAAAGCAGGATTAGAGGTTGTGGCGCGCAAATCTAGCGCATCACCTGCAACAGGTTACTCTAAAGTTCATAAAATTGAACAAGAGAAAATTGTAAATCAGGCATTTGAAATTTAATCAATACAATATTTAAACATATTCCAATGGCAATACAAGTAAAAGTACCAACTGTAGGCGAATCGATTACCGAAGTAACCATCGCCAATTGGTTGAAAAAAGATGGCGACATCGTAAAGATGGATGAAGTAATCGCTGAACTTGAATCCGATAAAGCAACTTTCGAATTAACAGCTCCTCAAGCCGGCAAATTAAAAATTGTAAAACAACAAGGTGAAACCATTCCCATAGGAGGTTTGATATGTGAAATAGAAGAAAGCGCAGGAGTAACCTCCGCTGCAGTTGCACAACCAACAGCTGCTCCGGTTCAAACTGCTACGGTCTCTGCACCAAAAGCAACAGGAGCAATAAAAGAAATGAAAGTGCCAGCAGTAGGCGAATCGATTACAGAAGTAACCATTTCTACCTGGTTAAAAAAAGATGGCGACTTCGTAAAGCTAGACGATATTATTGCTGAGGTTGAATCTGATAAAGCAACGTTTGAGCTACCTGCAGAAGCCAATGGAATTCTAAGAATTGTAGCCAAAGAAAAAGAAACACTACCTATTGGTGGGCTCATTTGTAAGATTGAGGTGATGGAAGGTGGAGTACCCGCAACAACCAATGTGGTTCCTGCAGCAACCAGTACAACACAAGCAAGTAGTGGCAGTCAATATGCGGCAGGTCATGCTTCACCGGCTGCGGCTAAAATTTTAGATGAAAAAGGAATCAGTGCTTCTTCAGTAAGTGGAACAGGTGTTGGCGGTAGAATTACAAAAGAAGATGCTGTTAAAGCTCAACAACCTGCGAAACCTCAAGCAACTACTCAACCTATAGCACAACAAACTCCCATGGCAACAGGAGCAAGAAATAAACGCGCAGAGAAAATGACTTCTCTTCGAAAAACCATCAGCAAGCGTTTGGTTTCTGTAAAGAATGAAACTGCTATGTTGACTACCTTCAATGAAGTTGACATGAAACCCATCATGGACCTTCGTGGCAAGTATAAAGATAAATTTAAAGAAAAATATGGTGTTGGTTTAGGCTTTATGTCATTCTTCACCAAAGCAGTTTGCATCGCGTTAAAAGAATGGCCAGCGGTAAATGCACAAATCAACGGAGATGAAATTTTGTATCATGATTATTGCGATGTTTCTATCGCTGTTTCTACACCGCGTGGTTTAGTCGTTCCTGTTATTCGCAACGCAGAGTCTTTATCGTTCGATCAAATTGAAAATGAAGTTATCCGTTTGGCTACGAAAGGCAGAGATGGAAAACTTTCGATTGAAGAAATGCAAGGCGGAACTTTCTCCATCACCAACGGTGGTGTATTTGGTTCAATGCTTTCTACTCCGATTTTAAATCCTCCACAATCTGCTATCTTAGGTATGCACAACATAGTGGAAAGACCGGTAGTTAAAAATGGTGAAATCGTGATTCGTCCTATCATGTACTTGGCTTTATCTTATGATCATAGAATTGTAGATGGTCGTGAATCAGTAAGCTTCCTCGTGCGTGTAAAAGAATTGCTGGAAGATCCAGGAAGATTGATTTTAGGCGTTTAATAAAATAAAAATATTCTGTCATGCAATATCAAGTAACTGTTATTGGTTCTGGTCCCGGTGGCTATGTCGCAGCCATTCGTTGTGCTCAATTAGGAATGAAGGTTGCGCTCATCGAAAAATACCCAACCTTAGGTGGCACCTGTCTCAACGTTGGGTGTATACCCTCTAAAGCTTTATTAGATTCATCCGAACATTTTTATAATGCCGGACATACTTTTAAGGAACATGGTATTGATATACCAACACCGGTAGTTAATCTGCCACAAATGATCAAAAGAAAGCGCGAAGTTGTAAAAGCTAATGTAGATGGTATTGCCTTTCTGATGAAGAAAAACAAAATAGATGTTCATACAGGGGTAGGTTCTATTATTGATAAAAATACCATTGCGATAACTTCTGCTGAAGGAACGAAGAACATTACAACAGAAAAAGTAATTATTGCAACAGGTTCTAAACCTACTCCTTTGCCCTTCGCAGCATTCGACAAGAAAAGAATTATTTCGAGTACCGAAGCCTTGGAGTTACAAGAAGTACCTAAACACATGATAGTCATTGGAGGTGGTGTTATTGGAATGGAGTTAGGTTCTGTGTATGCACGCATCGGTGCAAAAGTTACAGTGGTTGAATTTTTAGATAGCTTAATCCCAACGATGGATTTAACCATGGGTAAAGAATTACAAAAGGCAACCAAGAAACTAGGCATGGAATTTTTCCTCGGCCATAAAGTAACTGCTGTTGAAAACAAAGGCAAGGAAGTAATTGTAAAAGCTGAACCTAAAAATGGTGGTGCTGCTATTGAATTGAAAGGCGATTATTGTTTAGTGAGCATTGGAAGAAGGGCTTACACGGACGGACTTGGATTGGAGAAAATCGGCATTGCATTAGATAAAGGAAAAATTCCGGTTAACGACCACTTGCAAACAACTGTTGATAACGTTTACGCTATAGGAGATGTAGTACGTGGTGCCATGCTGGCACACAAGGCAGAGGAAGAAGGTGTGATGGTTGCCGAATACCTGGCAGGGCAAAAACCTCATATTAATTACAATCTAATTCCTGGTGTTGTTTACACTTGGCCTGAAGTGGCGAGTGTGGGTTACACAGAAGAACAATTGAAAGAACAGAGTCGTGCCTATAAAACTGGTTCATTCCCTTATAAAGCTTTAGGCCGTGCACGTGCCAGTATGGATTTAGATGGACTAGTAAAAATTTTAGCTGATAAAAATACAGATGAAATTTTAGGTGTTCATATCATTGGAGCAAGAGCTGCGGATATGATTGCAGCCGGAGTTGTTGCCATGGAATATCGCGCATCAGCAGAAGATGTGGCAAGAATGAGTCACGCACATCCAACTTATATGGAAGCAGTTAAAGAAGCCTGCTTAGCCGCAACCGCTGCCCGACCAATCCACATGTAAACATTAGAAAATCAATTGAGGGGCGAAAGCCCCTTTTTTGTTTCTGATTATTTCTGTACTTTCATTGACGATGCAGAAAAATTCCTCCCAGCTAGCATTACCTGTTGATTACGAAGAAAGATGTAACACATTATTCTCGAGAGTCATTCTTTTCTCTACTATTTTAATGATGCTAAATCTGATTGAAGATTTACAAGACGATTGGATTGTTATCCTGCTCGATTTAATTGTAATTATCGTTTTTGGAATTTCCTATTTTTTGAATGTTAGGAATTTTCATTTGCTTTCTAAAATCATCTACTTCAGTTTAATCAGTTCGATCATTTTTTATTTTTCAGCAGCTACTTATTCGCGTAATAGTGTTGCGCTAACCTTTTTTCCTTTTACTGCCATCATGATTTTGGTAATGGGAAATAAAAACAAATTCGTTTTATATGGCATGTTATTTATTTTATTATCGATGACTGTTTACTTAGAATATCATAGTTATCAGATTAAATGGATTAATGCCATTGGAACACCAAAAAGAGATCCAATATCAACAGCCATCAATGTTATTTCATCATTCTTAACTTTGGCATTTACCATTTTTACACTTTCTAAAATCAACAATGAAGCTGAAATAGCTTTGCTTAAACAGCAAGAAGAATTAAAGAAAGCCAATCAGGAATTAGATCGTTTTGTGTATAGCGTATCACATGATTTGCGTGCTCCACTTGCTTCTATCAAAGGCTTGGTAATGGTGGCTAACCTGGAGCAAGATCCAAAAGCAACACAAGAATATTTAAAACACATTGAGCAAAGGGTAAATAAATTAGATGATTTTATCCGTGAGATTATTGACTACAGTAGAAATGCAAGCACTTCCATCGCATTAGAAAAAATAGAATTGCCGGAAATCGTACAGGAAGTAATCGATAATCTAAAATACCTGGAGAACGCAAATAAAATTACATTTAAGACAAATTATAAAATAGATAAAGAAATCTTTCTTGATAAAAGTAGGTTGAAAATTGTTCTTAATAATTTAATCTCAAATGCAATTAAATACAGCGACTGGGAAAAAGATGAATCCTATGTTTCCATTACGTGCCAAACGTTGCCTCACAAAGTTATCATTACCATAAAAGATAATGGCATTGGAATTGGAGAAGAACATCAGTCGAAAATATTCACTATGTTTTATCGTGCCACGGAACAATCGCAAGGTTCGGGATTAGGTTTATATATTGTAAAAGAAATGGTTGAGAAGATGCACGGTCAAATCACGATTGAATCGGAAGTAAAAAAAGGAACTACCTTTCGCATAACATTTGATATTTAATCTTTTCTTAAACCGTTTGGTTTCTTACCTTATAATTAACTGCCAATCGAATCCAAATTAAGATAACCAATGGAATCAACATCGTATTCAATTGCTGTGGCCAAAAACTCCAGCCCACTAAGGTAACTGTTGTTAGTATCAAAGCGAAAGTCGTATACATTTTGCTTAAACTGTTTTTACCAAACTGACTAAAAGCAAAAAGTAAATGAAGTGGAAATGCCCATAATAAATTGAAGTTTACTGCTGCTGCTTTATGGTCAGTGAAAAACCATAGGAAAAACAAAAGACAACCGATTATTCCTAACACAAAAAAGAGAGTAAAATCGACCAACTTGTTTGTCTTCCTTCTTTTATAATCTACCCAACTGATTACAAATACAAAAGCTGCCAATGCAGAGAATAACCACGTAGGTGTAAACCATGATCGCTCTTCTACTTCGGCTACAGATTCGTAAACTAATTTTGTTTCGGCTACAAGTGCTTTACCATTTAAACTGGCATGGTTAAAACCTGACTCGATATAATCAGGCAAAAACATATATTCGAACGGTGTAGCTTGCTTATCCATGGGTAAACCCAAACAAATGTCGATGCCAACATCTCCCCAAGGTTGTTGTTGTAAATACAAATCAGTTAACTGCCTGATGGTGTAATCAGTATTAATATAAGAACCATCGAAGTTAACTTGCTTGTCAAAAACAGTTATCAGTACATCTCGTACTTTAGTTGCACAGTTGTTATAAAAATAATCGTAGCGATAGTTTTGGTTTTCTGGTTTTGCATTCCACAATAAATATTGATATAGTTTTTGTTTTTCTTCTTCACTCAGATTCAATACTTGCTCATGCACATAACGATTAAAATATACATAATAATCGCGCATGCGTTCATATGAAAACACGCCTAGTTTATAATATAAAAACCCCTTTGCGAAATTGAGGTAAAAGTTAGGCTGATCAAAATCAAAAACACCCCAGTTGTAGGCATCATCTATTCCAAGAACTGGATCATACACGCGGATGGCACTATGACCAAATGCTGAATACAATTCGCCTTGGTAAGGGCCAAAAGTAAGCACAGAAATTTTTGCTTCCGCAGATAAAGAATCAGGTTGTGCTGAAGCTAAAAAAGGAATCAGCAACAAAAATGTTATTATCAGTTTTTTCATAGTAATATTGCTTAAAGATAACAATCCATCAGAAAATATTAGGCATGTATACACGATTGTTGAACAGTTTAGCACTCCTAAAAACGCTGGACACAACGCGTGCCGCGAATGCTTTTCACATCTGGAATAGTTTTCGGAAGGCCAAAAGTGGTAAACCACCACTTATTGAGGGACTTCCCATCAGTATTTCTTTCGAACCCACAACAAGTTGTAATTTAAGATGTCCTGAATGCCCCAGCGGTTTGCGCTCTTTCACTAGACCAACAGGTATGCTAGCGGTTGAATTGTTTAAAAAAACGATAGATACCATGGCGCATCATCTACAGTATCTCACCTTTTATTTTCAAGGTGAGCCTTACTTACATCATCAGTTTTTAGAGATGGTTAGTTATGCATCAACTAAAAATATTTATACAGCTACCTCTACCAATGCCCATTATTTAAAAGAGAAAAGTGCTGAAGCAACAGTTCAATCTGGTTTAAGTAAATTGATTATATCTATAGATGGCACAACACAGGATACTTATCAATCTTACAGAATAGGAGGTAGTTTAGAAAAAGTGATTGAAGGGACAAAAGCAATAGTAAAGGCAAAGCGAGAATTAAAAAGCAAAACTCCATATATCGTATTTCAATTTTTAGTGGTTAAACCTAACGAACATCAAATACCGGAGGTGTATAAGTTAGCGAAGGAATTAGGTGTAGATGAGGTAAAATTAAAATCGGCACAAATTTATGATTTTGAAAATGGCTCTCCACTCATTCCGGAACAAGAAAAATATGCTCGTTACCGATTAGGAAAAGATGGGCGCTACCAAATCAAAAATCAATTTGATAATAATTGCTGGAAGATGTGGCATAGCTGTGTAATCACTTGGGATGGAAAAGTTTTGCCTTGTTGTTTCGATAAAGA
This sequence comes from Cyclobacteriaceae bacterium, assembly GCA_027533395.1. Classification (GTDB taxonomy): domain Bacteria; phylum Bacteroidota; class Bacteroidia; order Cytophagales; family Cyclobacteriaceae; genus Chryseotalea. Next base: position 3,432 of record JAPZUF010000012.1, on the reverse strand, counting down.
TGCACAATACAGCATGGGCAACCTGCAAGAACAATCGTTCGAAGAAATTTGGTACGGAGAAAAATACCAAGCATTCAGAAAAACGCTATTTACCAATAGGAAAGAAATAGAAATTTGCAAAAATTGTACTGAAGGAACTAAGGTTTGGGTGTAAACTATGATAGAAGAAAAAGGAAATAATAAAATTGAAAAAGTAGATAAAAAAGGTCTTAAGGTTTTTATCTCTATCCAACTTATACTCTTATTTCTAGTGATTGTTTTACTTTTAAAAAGTGGCGAGTATGGTTGGTCTCTTTTTATGGTTATCCCTTTTTCAATAGGCATAACAGTTGGCTTCTACACACGCATTGCTAAAAGCGTATCTTGGCTCAAGTTATGTTTTAAAGTTTTGTTCATAGTATCTGCAATTTCTGCAGCACTTATAGCAATCGGATTAGAAGGTGCAATTTGTGTATTAATGGCTCTCGGACTAATTGTTCTTCCTGCATTTGTAGGCCTTCTAATTGGTTATTTGATTAGGAAAATTTATTTAATTCAATTTTTCCTCTTAGTGGTTTTTCTTAATTCAGGTTTTATATTTTATGATGTTTATAACAATGAAGGATTTGAAGATGAAGCATTGTTGAGCATTACCATTAATCAACCATTACCTGTAGTAAAAAATATTCTTCAAGAGAAATTTGTGTTTAGTGAACATCCTAATATCTTCTTTAAAAATGGAATAAGCTATCCTAATGCCATGCATTTGCAAAATAAAAATAACCAATGGTGTTTAGTGTGTTCTTTAAATAAGGAAGAAGTTGATTTACCTATTTTAATGTTAAATGATTCTGTTATGCGCTTTACAACTCTAGATGACATCATAGTTATGGAGGAAACAAACCCTTTTCATAAAGTAGAGGCAAAACATCAAAAAGGATATTTCAAAGTTATTTATGGAGAATTTAAACTAAAGAGATTAGAAGATGATAAAACCCTATTAACAGCAACAACCAAATACGAATATCAAATAACACCAGCATTTTATTGGCATTGGTGGACAGATTATATAGTGCAAGAAATGCATGAACATGTATTAAATGATATTAAGTTAAAAGCTGAATCGTTTGGAAAAATTAGATGATTTTGATTATTACCCCTTATTAAAGCATCAACTCTTTATCAATATTGTTTCATTTGGTATCCTTCAATATGGAAGAAGGGAAATGTTAAGCAATCTGGAATTAACAAATAAGAAAATTCTGGATTTGATGTGTGGTAATCAGCAGCTTCTTAGTTTAATGAAAATAAAGGAGAGCTGTGGATTTGAATACTTGGGAATTGATTTAATTTCATGCAATTATTTTTATTCAAGTAAAAATTGCAAGAACAGTGTTCGATTTATCAGGCATAATTTAAAGCTTCCATTTTTACACAATCCAAAATCGGATATCATCACTTGTTCTTATGGGTTAAAAATTGCAATTCATTCTTTTGAAAAGAATTTTTTACAAACAATTATTAATCAAGCCAATCAAAATTGTACGATAAGCTTTGTTGAATTTTGTTTACCAGAAAACAGAATGCTAAAATCTCTATTGAAGGTTTATTTAGAACTACTAATTTTCGTTTGCTCACTTTTACAATCAAACATTAAGCCTTCAATAAAAAAATTAAAATCAATTTTAGTAGATAAAAGTAAGTTTGATAAAATAATTAAACAGCTTGAATTAGCCGGCTTTGAATGCACGGTACAAGAAAAAGTTTTCGGCTTATTGTGCTTAATAAGGTGTGAGAGGAAAGAAAACTAAATTCCTTTCTTCTTTAACTCTGATTCAATCTTTGCAAAATCGACAGCGCTGCATTTTGCGCAACCAGTAGCGCAGGCTTGTTTGGCAGTAAATTGTTTCCAAACTATTCTACCTAAATAGAAAACAGCAACTGCAAAAATAATTATTACTAGTACCTCCTGAATCATGTCGTAAATATCACTTTAGGCTAAACAAGATACAAATTCTTTTAGTTCCTAATCTGATAAATCACCGTCCGAATGCGAACAAATGCGTTTATTAATGCACACCTTATAAAGTAAAAAGTTAGAATTTTGGGCAATTTTAAGTTGGTCTGTTATTTGGTGATTGTGCAGCAAAATATTGAATATGCTCAAGAATTATTTTTTAACTGCCCTCAGAACACTTCTAAGACAAAAAAATACATCCATCATTAATTTACTAGGTCTCACACTTGGGATTGCAGCCAGTATCCTTTTGTTTTTGATTATTCAACATCATTTGAGTTTTGATACTTTCAATCCAAACTACAAACGTGTTTACAGAATTGTAACAACTTCAGAGGGCACAAATGGTACTTTTACTACACCAGGCGTTCCATCTCCGTTGGCAGCTGCGTTTAAAGTTGACTTTCCACAAGCTGAAGCAGTCGCCTTTACGCAATATCAATCTGGCGCTCTGATTCTAATTCCACAAAAAAGTGATGAGTTTAAAAAATTTGAAGAAGAAAGAGGTGTAGTTTATACCGAACCTAGCATTTTTACCATTTTCCCAAGAGAAGTTATCATGGGTGATGCGGCAAAAGGTTTGGATGAGCCTAACGAAGCTGTGATCAGTGTAGACCTCGCTAAAAAATATTTTGATAAAGAGGATGTAATTGGCGAGAGTATCATTTTTAATGAAAAGGAATTTAAGATTGCAGCTGTTGTAGCTAATCCACCTAACAATACAGATTTACCCTTTACACTTTTTCTATCTTTTGAAACCATTCGCAAACAGACTGAAGAAAATGGTTGGGGCGGAATTTGGAGCGATGAACAATGCTACTTTTTACTAAAAGAAAACGAAAGCATTAAAACGATTGATGATAACTTACCTGCTTTCTATAAAAAACATAACTCAGAAGAAAATTATAATAAACAGGCTTTCATCACACAACCTTTAGCAACTCTTCATTTTGACGATCGCTTTGGCAACTACAATTACAATACTGTCGGTAAAGAAAGTTTAATAGCTTTAGGCATTGTTGCTCTTTTTTTAATTTTAACTGCCAGCATCAACTTTATTAATTTGACAACTGCTGAAGCCGTAAAAAGATCGAAAGAAGTTGGTATTCGAAAAACTTTAGGAAGTTCTAAAAGTCAGTTGGTTTTTCAATTCTTGGGTGAATCTACTTTCATAACAGTTTTTGCAACTGTATTAGCATTGGGTTTGGCGCAAATTGCTTTAACCTTCCTCAACCCTTTTTTAGATTTAACACTTGCCTTTAATATTTCAACGAATTTTGCATTTGTTATTTTTATTATATGCTAGTCCGCATGCTTACCACTAAATTAAGCTAAGGATAAGATTATCAAATAGATTTGAGTTATAACGTCTGTTGAGTTTAAAACAGAACTCATCAAGATAGTGTTGCAGGTATTTCTCTTTAATGACATGATAG
>JAPZUF010000008.1 GCA_027533395.1 Cyclobacteriaceae bacterium | reverse complement strand
CGGAGTTTGCAGAGAGCACCTCGCTGGAAGATTCTCGCACCTCGCTGGAAGATTCTTGCACCTCGCTGGAAGATTCTCGCACCTCGAGTGAAGATATTCGCACCTAGAGAGAAGATATTAGCACCTCGAGTGAAGATATTCGCACCTCGAGTGAAGATATTCGCACCTCGAGTGAAAATGTTCGCACCTCGAGTGAAGATATTAGCACCTCGAGTGAAGATATTCGCACCTCGAGTGAAAATATTCGCACCTCGAGTGAAGATATTCGCACCTCGAGTGAAAATATTCGCACCTCGGAGTATGCAGAGAGCACCTCGCTGGAAGATTCTTGCACCTCGGAGTTTGCAAAGAGCACCTCGCTGGAAGATATTTGCACCTCGTAGTTTGCAGAGAGCACCTCGCTGGAAGATATTCGCACCTCGGAGCTTGCAGAGAGCACCTCGCTGGAAGATTCTCGCACCTCGGAGTTTGTATAGAGCACCTCGCTGGAAGATTCTCGCACCTTGCTGGAAGATTCTTGCACTTCGCTGGAAGATTCTCGTACCTCGCTGGAAGATTCTTGCACCTCGATGGAAGATGCACGCACCTCAGCGCTTGGTTTCTATTCAGCAAACGGCATCAAAATTAAAAAACACGAAAAACGTAAAACAAGGGGTGGTTGCATGCGCTACGAGTTAAAAGCCTTGGCCAGCAGAGGGTCGCTGTCTAACGAGAATACCTAACAGGGCGCAATAAGCTTTAAGGATGGTAAGAATACACAACACGATTTTTCTGATAGACAACTATACCAACCCACAGCACCCAGGTGGCATCGATAAGGAAGGCAATTTTTTGAAGGAAAGGCAAATAATAAAAACCAACTTTAGTTTCGAAAATAAAGAACACAACCAAACTCATCGCAAAACATAAATAAGCAAATCGTTTCAAGCCATTGTTAGGGTAGGCCCTTAATTCAATAAAAAAAGGAACGAGCGCAATACTACCCAATACACCCGTTATTGTCACGATATCATCATGATATGGCGTATACATGAAAGCGAAAACAGTCATGGTTAATACACCAACATACCTAGTGGTGTAAAATCGCCAGTTTCGCTTCTCAACAATTTCTGGCAACATATAAAAAAACATCACCATAGTAGCGCTTAATACCAGATGCGAAAAAACGGCAAGACTTCGGGCCGGGTTAGGTAAACCTCCTTTGGTAACTGGTTCCATCACATCGCAAAGAAAGTTGTTGAAGAAACTATAACCACTTGCGTCTGGATAATTAAAAGAGCCCCCAGGAAAGTCAAGAGCAGCCAACACGAATAGTACCACAAAAAAACACAGCCCAACAAAAGGAAAGAATGGATAAAAGCGTAAAAAGGATTTCATCATCTAAAGGAACAGGAATAATCGCAATTGGTTTATGTAGTTCGCGGTTTTATTAACGCAACCAAAACTTATGAGAAGGGATGTAGCCTGCCAAGCCGAAGGCATGGAGATGAAGTTCTCTCGTAAAAAGAAAGCATCAAAGTCCCTTCTCCTTTGGAGAAGGGATTTAGGGATGAGGCTCCCTCCGTTAAAAAAACTTTAGACTAAAATCATTCACTCAGACGCTACACATTCGCAAGATTCGCACATTTTCCACAGCAGCTTCCCTTTACTTTTGTTAAAAACAACATGCGTACACGCTTAACCCTTGCCATGTTCTTGCTTGGCTACACAACTATGGCACAAAATCTTACCACCAATAACATGAACACTATGGAAACAGTATCACCCAACATTTTTGTAGAAGATATGCAAGCAACTATAGCCTTTTACGAAGTACTTGGCTTCAAAGTAATCACTACAGTACCAGACGAGAAGAACCCCCTCTTTGCCATGATGGCGTGCGGAGCCGTAACCTTTATGTTTCAAACCTTCGCCAGCATCGAAAACACCTTGCCCATGGTAAGCAGAAACAAAGGCGGCTCTTTACTGCTCTACATAAAAGTGAAAAACATCCGCGCATTATTCGAAAAGATAAAGAGCAAGGTTATCGTTTTGCACGGCCTCGAAAAAACTTTTTATGGCGCCACCGAATTTTCCATTCAGGATAACAACAATTATATGCTAACTTTTGCAGAAGATGAATGACACACAAAATCGCCTCGACATTTTATTGGCTGAGAAAAAAAAGTTACGAGCCAACAAAATCAAACAGAGTGAAATCCATCATCACAGCATCGAACAACTTCAAAGGCTACTAGGCATTTCTAAAATTCGGGCGATGGAACTCAGGGCCATGTCCGAGTTTCAAACCATTCCTTCTATCGGCATTCGCTTCGCGCAAGATCTTATCTCTTTGGGTTTCTATGCAATTGAAGAACTACAAGGAAAAGACCCTGCAAAATTGGTTCACCAACTCGAGCGCCAACTCGGTGCATGGATTGATCCCTGTGTCGAAGACCAGATTCGATTATGTATCCACTATGCCACACATGCCAACAAGCGCGCCAACTGGTGGGATTTCACACAAGAGCGAAAAGCCTATCGCCAACAACATGGTTATCCTGCCAACCGCCCTACAACACCCTGGTATCAATTAGAACAATACAAGCCAGCCAACAGAGTTAAAGCTCAAAAAGAAATAACGAAAACAGATTTAAACAACAGATTAAAGTTGGCAATTAAGTTCATGAAAGCGAATGTAAAACGAAACCTAACACTAGCAGAATTAGCAGACAAAGCCAACCTATCGCCCTATCACTTTCAGCGCTTGTTCAAAGAGGTGTACGAACGCACACCCCAACAATACTTCACCCGACTTCGCTTAAAAGAAGTATGCAAGCAGCTTACCAAAACAAAGCTGTCAGTTTCATTAATAGCAGCACAAGTAGGATTTACAGATGAGAGTTCCTTCATTCGACTTTTCAAAAAAGAACTCAAGCAAACACCACTCGCTTATCGAAAAAACAAAAAAACTTTACAACGATAAAGATTAGTTTCTAAGATCAGTCCATCTAGTTTGTAAGGTTAGGTATGAGTTGTTCCTAAGCTGGCGCGCGCGTTCCGCGTGTGCTAATTATAAATTTAAAATTTTTTGGCTGTTCTGAGTTTAAAACTCGAGACAGTTTTAGTTTACACCAATCTTATTTTACAAAATTATTGCTTTCAGATAACAAAATCCAAGTAAGCGCTATGGATACTACTAATAACCCTCAACTATAATACTTGCGCGTTGGTCGGCCCAAAAGCGGGGCGTACGTTGGCAAGTGCGGGGAAGCATTTTTGGGCCTTGATGTTTTTGGTACTTTTTGCATCAAGGCAAAAAGTACAGAACCAAATAGTCAGGTAAAAACTAATTAATCAATAAAAAGAAACACCTAAGCTGGCGCACGCGTTCCGCGTGTGACAATGTTAGTATACCAATAAGTTGATGTAAGGTAATACCATATAACTGGGCGTGAAAGATAAAAAGCTCAGAGTCCCCTGCGGGTGACTCTGAGTAGGAAAAACCAAAAACGAACAACTATACTATATGGGCGGCAGCCGGGCTGTTCGGGGCTCCGCTTCGCTTCGGTGCTCCACTACGTTACACACCAAGCCCCTACCATCCCTGCCGCGAACCTCTAATCGAAATCCAATATTCAAAATTTGAAATCTTGAATTTAAAACCCCCTACGGGTTACTCTGAGTAGAAAAACATCTTGCTACTTGCTACTTACGTCTTACATCTAAAAACATCTTACTACTTACTACTTGCTACTTACGTCTCTTACGAACAGCTGATCAAGAAAATTCTCTATCTCAGCATAGATATAATCCAGCTCCTCGTTGGTAATGCAATAAGGAGGCACCAAATAAAAGATATTACCGAGAGGCCTAAGTAAAATGTTTTTACTTAAGAAATAGTGCAAGATTTTATCGCGCAGTTTGTTGGTATATCCACTCTCAGTTTGTGTTTTAATTTCGAAAGCACAGATAGTACCTAACGCACGGCAATCGCTCAAAGCAACATGCTTCTTTATTTTTTCGATGAACTGCTGATGACGTTGCGCAATACTTCGGATGCGTTGCTGGCAATCAGCTTGCAAGAGTAACTGAAAGCTTGCATTAGCAGCCGCACAAGCCAGCGGATTGGCCGTGTACGAATGCCCATGCAAAAAAGCTTTAGAAAAATCAGCCGATACAAAGGCTTGGTAAATTTTCTGGTTGACTAAAGTTGCACCTAATGGCAATGCACCGCCTGTAATCCCTTTAGATAAAGCAATGATATCAGGAAGATGAGGGATGTGATGTGTAGCTAAAAACTTTCCTGTTCGGTAAAAGCCGGTGAACACTTCATCAGCAATGGTAATGATGCTATTTTGTTTAGCAACTTCAAGCAAGGCTTGTAAAGTTTCTGGTTGGTACATGCGCATGCCCGATGCGCCTTGTATCAGCGGCTCGAAGATGAAAGCACCCACGCTTTGCTGCTCAGATAATTCTTTAAACTGTTGGACAACTGCAGCATCATTGTACCCATTAGGAAAATCTAAAAACTTTACTTCGAATAAGTAAGGCGTAAAAGGATGCGTGAAGATGCTTCGCTCACCTACCGCCATAGCACCAAAAGTATCACCATGGTAAGCGCCATCGAGGGCAACAATAATGGGTTTGCTGATGCCTTGGTTATACCAATACTGCATGGCAAGTTTAAGCGCTACTTCGTTAGCCGTGCTGCCATTGTCGGAATAAAATACTTTTGTAAAGCTCGCATCTACCTGACTGAGTAAGTTTTGTGCAAGCGTTACAGCAGGCTCGTGGGTAAAACCTGCGAACATAACATGCTCTAACTTTTTGGCTTGTGCAGCAATAGCATCTGCGATTACAGGATGCGCATGCCCATGTAAGTTTACCCACCACGAAGCAATGGCATCAATAATTTTTCTTCCATCCGGTGTAATGAAGCATGTGCCTTCACCACGTTCGGCTATAATGTTATCGGGCAACTCGCCTTCTTGTGGCGTAAAGGGATGCCACACTAACGCTTTATCTAGTTGTTGTAATTCAGTCATGTAACGTTTCTTTAACCATAGCAGCATATTTTAGCACTATGCTTTTATCGATTGTTTTTTCTTTTACGATGTGTAACAATTTTTTATATCCGGTGTGATGCAAGATAATAGATTCGCTATCAGGGTTAGGTTCGCCATTAAAGATGATACCTTTTACAGGTATGTTTTTTTGTTTCAGCAGATTGGCTGTAATCAAGGTGTGGTTAATGCTGCCTAAATATAAATCGGCCACCAGTACAACAGGCAAAGTAAACTGCACAGCTATATCGATAACAAACTCTTGTTGGTTAACGGGTACTAAACAACCACCAGCGCCTTCTATGATTAAATGATTTTGAGTAGCCGGAAGTTGAATGTCGCTAAGTTGCAAGGTTCTGTTTTCTAAACGCGCAGCCATGTGAGGCGAGGCAGGCGTTTGAAGCAGATAATGCTCCGGATGAAAAACACTTTTGCTATTCGATACCAATGCCTTTACAGTATCTGTATCTCTCGGAGTTCCGCTTTGTATGGGTTTCCAATAGTCGGCATGCAAGGCTTCACATACAATAGCGGCAGCCAAGGTTTTACCAGAGTCCGTATCAATGCCGGTGATGAATATTTTTTGCATAGGGGGAAAGCTGTTGTTGGAAAGTGTTAGTTTGTCTTATGCTGTAATTTTTAAACTTAATAATAGTTCAGTCAACGTATCAATTTCTTGCGTGGTGTTATAACGGTGCAGTATAATGCGTAAACGTTCTGTGCCTTCTTTAACCGTAGGTGCCAAAATAGGGCGTATATCAAAGCCAGCCTCTGTTAAGGTTTGAGCAGCTTGTCGTGCTTGTGCATTGCCGGGTGTTAGAAAAGATTGAATGGCACTGTAGGTCGGTAATGCATCGTTTTTATTTAATCTCTTCCGATAGTATTGAATGTTGTGATTAAGTGTTTCTTCCCACTGCGGATTTTCTACAATAAGTTTAACAGATTCAGTCATACCAATGGGCGTGTGGGCATCGGGTGCTGTGGTATAAATAAAAGGGCGAGAGAAATTGATAAGATAGTTTTTCACCTGTTCATGGCAAGCAACAAAAGCACCATGCACACCCATAGCTTTACCGAAGGTGTACACGCAGGCAGTAATTTTATCTTGTAAGTTTAAATGATTTACTAGTCCTCTGCCACCAGGGCCAAACAATCCGGTGCTGTGGGCTTCATCCACAATTATAGCGGCATCGTAGGGTGCGCATAAACGTACTAACTCTGCAAGCGGACAAACATCTCCGTCCATCGAGTAAACCGATTCTACTACAACAAAGATGTTGCCTTTTGCTTTGCTTAACTTTTTTTCCAGGTCGTTTAAGTCATTATGCAAAAATGGAAATCGTGTTGCTGCACTAAGTCTGATGCCATCTTTCATGCAAGCGTGCGCTTGTTCATCATACAATACCGTGTCGCCTCTACCGGGTAAAGCACTTAATACAGCCAAGTTAGCCATGTAGCCCGATTGAAAGATTAATCCGCTTTCGCTGTTGAAATATTGGGCCAAGTAATGTTCACTTTCTTCGAGTAGGGGATAATTGCCTGTTAATAAGCGAGAACCAATGGCGCCATTAACATTACCAGTCCGTAGTTTTTGTACTTCTGCTTCTATTCTTTTTTTTAGTTCGATGCTTTTGCTCAAGCCCAGGTAATCATTGCTGGAAAAATCAATTAACTCAGGATTAAAATTTCCTAGCGTGCGATAAGATTGGTTGGCTTTTCTCTTCGATAATTCAACTTGCCAGCGCTTACCTGCCATACAGTTAGGGTTTGTGGCAAATATAAGCAGCGTTACCCTGAAATGGTAAAATTGTATCCTATTCCTTTGATGGTGATGATTTGTATGCGATCATCTTCCTTCAGGTATTCTCTTAGTTTGGTAATGTACACATCTAAGTTACGCGAGTTGAAGAAAGAATCATCTCCCCAAAGTTTTAACAAAATATCTTTTCTGTTGGTGATTGCATTTTTATTAGCAGCCAACAATTGCAAGAGTGCTGCTTCTTTATGCGATAGTTTTTTGATTTGATTATCAATACTCAATTCATAGCGTTGCGTATGAAAAGAATATTTTCCTAAAGATAGAACAGGGTTGAGGGAGACATCGCCTTGTGTTTTAGTGAGAGCCAACAAGTTATCAATTCGAACGATGAGTTCTTCCATGCTAAAAGGCTTGCGAATGTAATCATTGCCACCGCTTTCAAAACCTTTGATTACATCTTGTGTTTGATTTTTGGCTGTAACAAAAATGATGGGAATAGTGGGATGTACAGCACGTATTTCTTTCCCGATTTGAAAACCATCTTTTTTAGGAAGCATCACATCTAAAATACAAATGTCCGGCTGTGTTGAAGCAAATAGGGATAAAGCATCTGCTCCGGTATCAGTCATCGAAACTAAAAAGTTTCTACTCTCTAAACTTTCCTTTACGATTTTACCGAGAAAGGGCTCATCTTCTACATACAATATTTTAATGTGCTTGTTTTCCATTATACTATGGCCGGAATGGTGATGGTAAATTCACTTCCTTCGTGCAGATTACTTTTTACTTCAATTTTTCCTTTGTGTTTCTCGATTACATTTTTCACAAAGCTCAATCCTAATCCGTAGCCTTTGTGGTTGTGCACATCGCCAGAAGGTACACGAAAAAACTTATCAAAAATTTTGTTGAGGTATTCTTGTGGTATACCCATGCCTTTGTCTTGGATAGAGATAACGGCCATTTTATTTTCTAAGCGCAAACTTACATAGATAATGGCTTTATCTTTTTTATACTTCAATGCATTATCAATTAAGTTGGATAAAGCTTGTACTAAGAATTCTTGATTACCTAAAACATAGATAGGTGTTTCAGGTAGATGGATGTTTGCCTCGGCTTGTTCTTTAGCAAACAACAAAGAATAGTTATGCCAGCAAGTTTGAATCACTTCTTGTAAGTGCAGTGGTTTCTTGACAAGCGTTTGATTTTCATTTTCTGAAAAGCTGGCCAATAGAATTTTTTCTGTTAGCGAAGTTAAGCGGTTTAACTCCGCTCTTGCCATAGTTAAATACTCATTTTGTTTTTCAGTATTATGCTTATCAAAATTTTGAATGGCTTCCAGCGCTACGCTTACAGTGGCTATAGGTGTTTTTAATTCGTGGGTAATGTTGTTGATGAGATCATCTTTTTGCTCGACCAAGCGTTGTTGGGCAATCAGATTTTTGTATAAGATGATTAAAACAAAAGCGATTAAAATGGTTAAGGTGACAGAAAGAAAAATTTGCGCAGCAATTTGTTTGAACAACAGATTGCCGATGTTAGGTAAAGTTGCCTGATACATGCGAAAAGGATTCAACCGCACAAATTCTGTTTCTATACTTTGCGGAAACCAGGTGTCATCTTCGGGTAAAGGATTCATCAGCTCCTGAAAGGGTGGGCCACTAAACCGAAACGATTCAAACTCGGGAGCTTTTGAGGTAATTTTAATAGGAGTTATCAAACCAGATTTCAACATGGCTTTCGTGAAATAATGTTTAATGCTATCAGCTGGCAAGGAGTCGGGAGTTATTTTAATCACAAAGCCATCAGGACTGTTGAACCTACTGCGTATTTTTTTTGAAAGCGGCTTCAAAGCTTTGTAGATGGAATCTTTATTCTTGTTATCAGATGAAATGAGTACTTGTATTTTTGACTGTGTGGAACTCATACTTATACTATCTAATCGACTGGATTGAAAAGCAATTCCTTTTATATCTTTTGGCTTAGATTGCGAGAGTAATGAATCAGAATAACCTGAGAATGTATTGACCAAAATGCTATCGCGCAATTGAAAGATTACGTTTCTAAATTCAATGTTGGAGATGCGCTTTAAATCGCTGTATGCTTTTTCGTAAGCTTTTTCTAACCAATAGCCTTGTAAACCTATCAGCAAGAATAAACTAATAGAAATTAAAGCAATTAGTTTTCTTTTCTTATTCATATTCGCTTAACAAATAAACGCAGTTCTCTTCAAATAAAAATTGGTTTTAACCTTAATTAACCTAGGTTTTAGAACTTTTAACCTACTCGCCAGCATCAGTAAGCGTTATTTGTATCATTCAATTCATGAAACTTAATACGACAATGAAAAGATTACTACTCTTAGCCGGCCTGTTGGTTGGCGTATTGGCCATGCAAACTGTTTTTGCACAAAGTGGTGTAATTACCTACGATATGAAAATCAATCTCCACAGAAGAATTCCGGCAGACAGACAAGAAATGAAAGCCATGATTCCTGAGTACAGAACAACAAAATTTACTTTAGCTTTTAATCAGGATGAATCACTCTATAAAAGTGTACCCGAAGAAGAAGAAGAACCTTTTGGCAATGGAGGAGGAGTACAGATGCGATTCAATACTCCCAAAACAGAAACATATGTAAGAACATCAGACATGAAGTTTTTACAGAAGCAAGATTTTATGGGTAAAGAGTATTTGATTGATGACTCTGTAAAAACTTCGCCTTGGAAATTTGGAACAGAGACAAAAACCATCCAAGGTTATGTGTGTAAGCAAGCCTACTATACAGCAGAACCTCGCCCCAACGTAAAAGAAGAAATCACGGCCTGGTATACGGAATCCATCAGACCTTTTTTAGGACCGGAGCAATTCCATTCTCTGCCAGGTGCTGTATTAGCAGTAGATGTAAACAATGGTGAAAGAGTGTATGTAGCGCAAAAAGTTGAATTGCGTGAGTTAAAGAAAAGTGATTTGAAAATTCCTTCCGGAGGACAAAAAATAAATCGACAAAATTACCGCACTATTGTGGAAGAACAAATGAAGAAGATGAATGCCAATGGGGGTGTAATCATAAGAAATTAAGATGAAAAGATTATTCCTCTTTATCTTTTTGTTGCCATTCACAATTATGGCGCAAAAAATCAGCATCAGCGGCAGATTGTTAGATGAAAACAAAACTGGTTTGCCTTCTGCAACTGTAATGTTGCTTCAACCTTCCGACTCTTCCTTATTAGCCTTTACCACAACTAATACAGAAGGAAAGTTTGAGTTTAAAAATCAACAGAATAAAAGTTACCTGTTTCGTGTAACCTATGTTGGTTATCAAACATTATACAGATCGGTTAGTCCTTCGGATGGCAACACATCAATTGAATTAGGAGATATTGCATTACAAGTAAAGTCTACACAACTTAGTGAAGTGGTAGTAAAAGCAGAACGTGCACCTGTTATCATTAAGAAAGATACCATAGAATTTGATGCACCATCTTTTAAAACACAAGAAAATGCAAACGTAGAAGACTTGTTAAAAAAATTACCCGGTGTAGAAGTAGATAGCGATGGCGACATACGCGCGCAAGGCGAAAATGTGCAACGTGTAATGGTAGATGGAAAGGAATTTTTTGGTAGAGATCCTAAGTTGGCTACAAAGAATTTACCTGCCAAGGCCATCGATAAAGTTCAGATTTATGATAAGCAATCAGACCAAGCTACCTTTACAGGAATAGATGATGGACAGAGAGAAAAAACGATCAACCTAAAGTTGAAAGAAGAATTTAAGAATAGCATGTTTGGCAGCGCTACCGCAGGCTACGGAACAGATGAGCGTTATGTAGGTAAGTTGAGTTTGTTTCGCTTTAAGAAAACAGAACAACTTTCTATATTAAGTATGTCTAACAATACCAATGAACAAGGCTTTGGCATTGATGATTATTTAAACTTTAGTGGACAATCAGGCCAAATGCTTGGCGGAGGAGGTGGTTTGCGCTTATCGTTTAATGCTGGTGGAAATCAAGGAGGACCGGCCTTAAATTTTGGTGGAAGACAAAATGGAATTTTTCAAAACTTAGGGGCAGGTATTAATTACAACAAAGATTTTTCGCCTAAGAGTAAGTTAACCTCTAATTACTTTTATAATTGGATCAACCATACCACAGATCAAACTTTAAATCGCGATAATTTTTTTAGTTCAGGTTTGCCTTCCAATACATTTAAACAAAATGCTTTTACCGATAATAACAATTACAACCACCGCGTAGTAGCTAATCTGGATCAGCAAATAGATTCTGTTAACTCCATAAAATGGAACAACACCCTTACCAGAAATGAAACAGAATCTTTATCGAAATCTTCTAGCATTACTAGAAATGGAGAAGGAGAAACTTTAAATGAAGGAACAACACAAGCAAAAGCCAATCAACTATCTGATACATATAACACCGAGGCTTTGCTTCGACATAAGTTTGCAAAAAAAGGCAGAACGATTTCTGCAAATTTAAGTTTTGGAGTTTCTCAAGCAGAATACACAGGAAGATTGGATGCAAGCAATATATTTTTGCTACCGCAGAACAATACCATCCTAACTAACCAAAGGTCTTTGCAAGAAACAGAAACCATGAGTTACGGAGCCACACTGAGTTATACAGAGCCTTTGGGAAATAGACGATACTTGGAAGCAGGATATGTTTATAATCGCAACCAAAGTGAAGTTAACCGTGAAGTATATGATTTGATTAATGAAGAAGAAAACTTTAACGAAGCGCTAAGCACCATGTTTGAAAGTGATTACTTGGTAAATCGACCATTGATGAATGTAAAAATTAACCGCGACAAATATTCGTTAACTGTAGGCACGGGTTATCAGTTTACCCAACTTAAAGGCGACTTTATTTCTGAAGGAGGAAAAATAAATCGTACCTTCCAGAATTGGGTTCCATCACTTCGTTTCAATTATAAGTTTACGAATACAAAAAACATCAACATAGATTATGATGCAGATGTACAAGAACCTAATATATCGCAATTACAACCAGTGGTGGATAACTCTGATCCATTAAATATTTCAGAAGGTAATCCTAACTTGGTACCCGCAACTGCACATAATATTCGAGCGAACTTTATAACGTTTAGTCCAGTTTCATTTGTTAATTTCTTTTTGTTAGGATCAGCAACCTACACCGAGAATGCCATAACAACTGCACAAACCTTTAATGCTGAAGGCGTAAGAGTAACCAAGCCGGTAAACGTTAAAGGAAACACAAGAATAAACGCTAATTTCGCTGTAGGATTTCCTGTTAACAAAATTAAAAGCAGGTTTAACATCTCGGCCAATATCTCTGAACAATTTGGATTGAATGTCATCAATAATAATGAAACAGATATCAGAACTAATTCAATCGGTGGTACTGTTCGATATAACTTCGCTTACAAAGAATTCATCAACTTAGATTTATCAGCTACAACATCTCGCAACCAATCTAAGTATGAATTTAATGAACAGGCCAACCAGTTATTTTTTAACAATAACTACGAGGCGCGCGCAACTTTTAACTTCGCTAAAGTTTACATGCTTAGTGCTAATTATGAATTGCTAGACTACCGAGCAAGTGGAAATGATTTTGCACAACAAGTAAACTTATTGAATGTGGCATTTTCAAGATTTGTGTTAAAAAACAAAGCAGGAGAAATTAAAGTAGGTGTTAATAATATTTTAAATAATGATTTTGGGGCATCGCAAAATGCTTCCTTCAATTTTGTTGAGCGTACTACTTACAACAATTTAGGTCGCTTTTGGATATTTTTATTTACTTATAATTTGAATAAGCAATTAAATCCAATGGGACAACGCGGTGGCATGCGCATGATGATGCGGCAATAGTATTTTTCATTCTCAATAAAAAAGCTAGTTTTGATGCATGATCAGAACTAGCTTTTTTTATTTGTTAGTGTTAATGAGTTTTGAAATGGTGGCACAACAACAAAAACCTTATTACCCTTCGTTTGATTTACAAGGACATCGAGGAGCAAGAGGCATGTTTCCTGAAAATACGATTCCTGCTTTCTTGGCCGCTTTGCAAGAAGGTGTTACAACTGTTGAATTAGATGTTGTGATTACAGCCGATAAACAGGTGTTGGTTTCACACGAGCCTTATCTTTCTCCGGAAATTTGTTTGGGTTTAAATGGAGAAGAATTTGGAAATGAGAAGCAATACAATCTATATAAGATGATGTATGCAGAAATTGCGGCATGCGATTGTGGTTCTAAAAAGCATGAGCGATTTCCAGAGCAGGTGAAAATGAAAACCATTAAACCCTTATTAAGAGATGTAATCGTTCAGGTAGAAGATTTTATCAAGAACAAAACAAAATATGAAGTTGACTATAATATTGAAATTAAAAGTGTGAAAGGAGAAGAAGGCATTTCACAACCAGATGTAAAATTATTTTCTGATTTAGTCATTCAATTGATTGATGAATATCTTCCGCCAGATAGAGTAGTAATTCAATCTTTTGATTTCAGGGTTTTGCAGTACATCAGAAAGAACTATCCAACTGTTAGGTTAGCCTTACTGATAGAAAATAAATTGAGTTGGGAAGAAAATATAAAACAGTTAGGTTTTACGCCAGAGATTTATAGTCCATATTATCAATTGTTATCAGAAGAAAGAATTAAAGCCATCAAGCAAGCAAGAATGCGAGTAATCCCCTGGACAGTTAATGATGCAAGCGAAATGTTGAAACTTAAAACCTGGGGTGTTGATGGATTAATAACAGACTATCCCAACCGTGCAAAGCAACTTGGTTTGGGGTGGATGAAGAATTGATTTTATTTTCAAAATAGTTATCATCATTTTTAAATTATTCCGACTGTTATCTTATCATTTATAATTTGATACTTTTTTAAGTTTGTTGTAATTCAACAAACATAAGTGTTACAAACTGGATATGAATAAGAAGAAAATAACAGCAACCTTAATGATGGCTTCCGTGGGAGGTTTAATGGGTTTTATAATAGCTTTTACAACAACAAAATTAATGGATCAATACGATGCAGGTGTTGGTTTTATTTTACTACTTCTAACATTTTTATTTTATTTCGTAGCTGTTGCATTGCACGAAGCAGGCCATGCTATTGCTGGGGTATGGGTAGGTTTCGATTTTCGTTTATATGTGGTTGGTCCATTTATGTGGGAGAAGACAAATGATAAGTGGTCATTCAAATGGAATACGAATGTGAATACTTCTGGTGGCTTGGTTCTCTGCATGCCTACTGAAACAAATGGCTTACAAAAAAGATTTGCATGGTTTGCTGCCGGAGGTCCACTGGCATCGTTGTTTACCTTTTTACTTTTTGCATTGTGTTTCTATCTGTTTCAAGGGCGAGAATTATCGTATGCAGCGCAAGTTTTACAAGGTTCTCTATTTGTTCTTGCTGCCTTATCTGCTTTTCTTTTTTTAATAACAGCCATACCTTTTCACATGGGTGGTTTTTCTTCTGATGGTGCTCGTTTTATCAGGTTAATGCGTGGCGGGGACCATGCTGCTTTTGAAGTGAGTTTATTGAAAGTAATAGCAACATCAGGAAGTGGAGAAACACCCGAAAGATTAAACAAGCAAGAATTAGTAGATGCCATTGCTTTGGGAGTCAAAATAAAAGCACCCATGGCATTTTATCTTTATTACTATTTGTTTTATCGAGCTTGGAGTTTACAAGAAGTAGAAGAAGCAGAGTATTTTTTAAAAAAATATTTAGAGCATGCAGAAGAAGTGCCGGATGGTATACGAAATGGTTTATGGTTAGATGCTATTTTATTCTATGGATTAGAAAAGAAGAATAAGGATGAGGTAATGAAGTATGAACAGCTATTTAAGCCTTCACCCATTTTAGCTAAAATTTCTATTCATGGTGCAACGGCTACTTCTTTTCTATTAAAAGGTGATAACGATGAAGCAGTGAAAAATTTTAACTTGGCAATACAGAATAAAAATCAAGCAGTGGATAAAGGAATAGCTGAATTTTTAAAATTGAAATTTGAAAAAGAAATAAAAAGGATAACGTTTAGACCAACATTAATTTAATACTTGTTCGAAAGATGTCCAGAACTCGCCATTTTGAAGTGAAATATGTTGGTTACAAGTTTCCGCGTTGGCCATTAAATTGAAACTACCTTTTATTTCATTGGTATTGATTTCTTGAATGCTAAGTATAGCGGTGAAGTAATGATCAGTTGTAGCGTAGCAACCATTTTTAAAATGTATAGTAGCAATGTTTCCATTGAATTCTTCAAATGAATAAAAACTATTTTGAAAACGATTTTCGTTAATAATAAAACGAAGCGAAAATTCTTCAGTGATTATTTCTAATACTTGCTGGTCGTTGTATTGATGGTGGATAGCTTGTTTAATAGTTTGTCTTGTAAAATTTTGATTAATAAGTACATGTAAACTGTTTTCAGCTACTATTTCTGATTTTAGTTTTTCAGAGGGTTGAATTGGCGAAGAGTGAGGAAGAATAATAATGGCCAAAACAGCAACCGACAAAATAATAGGTTGAGCAATTCTAAGCAGCATATTTTTTTTATTAAAATTACGCTACTTTCACCAAGTTGGCGGAAACAAAATGTTAAGTAATCGTGAAGAATTTGGATGGATTGTTTAATCTTCCTCCGGAATGTAGAGTGATTTCTTGATTACGGAATTGATTTCATTATAAAACAATTCTTCATTTTGCTCTGCTAAACGCGCAGAATTTTCTTTCTCAATATTTTCTATAATCGGTTGATACAATGATACGTTTACCGGGCTTATCAATAATTCCTTTAAATCTTTTTTAATGAAAGCTAACTTTACTGCAGATAGTTGATGAACATTGAATCTTTGTTGTACATAAACTTGAAGATTACGTTCGTCTAAAAAATCTTTTATCAAACTGTTACGCAAATTGCGCACATGATCGATTGCGTGAAAAGAATTATTTTTTATTTGAAGATCGCCTTGTGCCGACATGATAAATTGAATTTACACAAATTTAGCTGAAGGTCAAGACAAGGTGTGACTCATTAAGTTGTAATTGCCGGCTACATTACTAAAATGATTAGAATACCAATAAAAAAGCCCCATTTAGGGGCTTTCTTATTTAGTAAAATGAGTAATTCTACTTTTTCTTTTTTGCAGCTTTTTTCGCAGCTTTTTTAGTTACCTTCTTCGCTAATTTTTTAACTACTTTTTTGCCTGATTTTTTCGCTGCTGGTTTGACCTTAGCCTTTTTAACAGCTGGCTTTGCTTTTTTTGCCACTTTCTTAGCAATCTTTTTTGCAGCAGGTTTAGCTTTTGCTTTTCCTGCTTTTGCAACTTTTTTGGTGGCTTTTTTAGCTGATGGTTTTGCTTTTGCTACTTTCCCTGCCTTGCCGGCAGGCAGGTTCGCAGGTTTTTTCTCATCAGAAAACTTCTTTGCCATAAGATTGAGTGCTGAACCTGCTTTAAACCATTCAATCTGATTGGCATTGTAAGTATGGTTAGCCAAAATCGTGTCTTTGCTGCCATTGCTGTGGTGCAACACAATTTCTAACGGTTTTTCAGGAGCAAATTTGGTTAAACCGATGATGTCTATCACATCATCTTCTTTAATCTTATCGTAATCAGCTTTGTTAGCGAAAGTTAATGCTAACATACCTTGCTTCTTCAGGTTGGTTTCGTGTATGCGTGCAAAAGACTTTACCAAAATAGCACGCACACCTAAATGGCGAGGTTCCATAGCTGCGTGTTCGCGGCTCGAGCCTTCTCCATAGTTTTCATCTCCCACTACAATTGAACCGATGCCTTGAGCTTTGTAGGCACGTTGTACCTTTGGTACTTCATCGTAGTTGTTGGTTAATGTATTTTTTACACTGTTGATTTTCTCATTGAAGAAGTTTGTCGCGCCAATCAACAAGTTGTTAGAAATATTATCCAAGTGGCCACGGTATTTTAACCATTTACCAGCCATCGAAATATGGTCGGTAGTACATTTCCCTTTAGCTTTAATGAGCAAACGCAAATCAGTTAAGTCTGTGCCTTCCCACGCTTTGAAAGGTTCTAACAATTGTAAACGATCGGAAGATGGACTTACCGATACTTTTATTTTGCTACCATCCTTTGCAGGTGATTGATAACCCGGATCTTTTACATCGAATCCTTTTTTCGGTAACTCATCACCGGTAGGAGGGTCTAGTTTAACTTTTTCTCCTTTTTCATTAGTTAAATAATCTGTAATCGGATTGAACGATAAATCTCCGGCAATTGCCAAAGCTGTAACCAATTCAGGTGAACCAACGAAAGCGTATGTGTTGGGATTTCCATCGTTACGCGATTGGAAATTTCTGTTGAAAGAATGAACGATGGTATTTTTCTCTTTTTTCTCAGCGCCCATTCTGCTCCACATACCAATGCATGGTCCGCAAGCATTAGCAAATACTTTAGCTCCAATTTTATCGAAGGTTTTGATGAAACCATCGCGCTCAATGGTGTAGCGTACTTGCTCAGAGCCAGGTGTGATGGTAAATTCTGCTTTTGTCTTCAAGCCTTTATCAGCAACCTGCTTGGCTAAACTAGCTGCGCGTGAAATGTCTTCGTAAGAAGAGTTTGTACAAGAACCAATCAAACCTACTTCAACTTTGGTAGGCCAGCCATTCTTAGCTGCTTCTTCTTTTAGTTTAGAAAGAGGAGTTGCTAAATCCGGAGTGAAAGGTCCGTTTAAGTGAGGTTCTAAAGTTGATAAATCAATTTCAATTACCTGATCGAAGTATTGTTCTGGGTTAGCATATACTTCAGGATCGGCTGTTAAATGTTGTTTGATTTTGTTAGCCAATTTAGCTACTTCTGCACGGCCAGTTGCAATCAAATATCTTTCCATTGAGTCATCATAACCAAAAGTTGATGTAGTTGCACCAATTTCAGCGCCCATGTTACAGATGGTTCCTTTTCCTGTAGCACTCATAGAAGTGGCACCTTCACCAAAATATTCTACGATGGCTCCGGTTCCTCCTTTTACAGTTAGGATACCCGCGACCTTAAGAATAACATCTTTAGCGGAAGTCCAACCGTTGAGTTTTCCTGTAAGTTTTACACCAATCAGTTTTGGGAATTTTAATTCCCACGCCATGCCCGACATCACATCCACAGCATCCGCTCCACCTACACCAATGGCAATCATGCCTAAACCACCGGCATTTACAGTGTGTGAGTCTGTTCCTATCATCATACCACCTGGGAAAGCGTAGTTTTCTAACACAACCTGGTGAATGATACCTGCACCAGGCTTCCAGAAACCAATGCCATACTTATTGGATACGGAAGAAAGGAAGTCGAACACTTCTTTGCTTTCGTTATTAGCAATGTTCAAATCTTCTTTAGCTCCTGTTTTAGCCACAATCAGGTGGTCGCAATGTACAGTTGAAGGCACGGCTACTTTTGGTCTGCCTGCCGACATAAATTGAAGCAAGGCCATCTGTGCAGTTGCATCTTGCATGGCCACGCGGTCGGGTGCAAAATCAACATAAGATTTACCTCTGCCGAAGTTTTCTAGGTTTTGATCTCCATGCAAGTGAGCGTATAATATTTTTTCCGATAGGGTAAGCGGTTTGCCTACTACTTTGCGTGCTTTAGCAATGCGGCCAGGCATGGCTGAATACAACGCTTTAATCATGTCTAGATCGAAAATCATGTTTTTTCAGTTTAATGGTCTAAGCTAGTAAAAAATGTTTAGTCTAAGCTGCCGAAAGTTAATATGCTTTGTGTGTTTACAAAAATAAAAAGCCCCTTTCGGGGCTTTCTTTTGTCTTATTTAGAATTGATGTAGTTGAGAAATTCTCTTTTTACATTTTCATCGTCTTTGAACTTACCCGAAAAATAGGCCGTTCCGGTTTTGCTGTTGGTATCGCTTACACCGCGCGATGCTACACACATGTGGTTAGCATCCA
Source organism: Cyclobacteriaceae bacterium (assembly GCA_027533395.1). Taxonomy (GTDB): domain Bacteria; phylum Bacteroidota; class Bacteroidia; order Cytophagales; family Cyclobacteriaceae; genus Chryseotalea. Next base: position 77,718 of record JAPZUF010000008.1, on the reverse strand, counting down.
TCACCACAGCTACAGATTTAGTATTCAGGATTTTTTCTAATTCCTGACCGATTTGTACCGTTAGCCTTTCTTGTACTTGCGGGCGTTTTGAAAAATATTGAACGATGCGATTGATTTTAGAAAGGCCAATTACTTTACCGCTGCTGAAATAAGCAACATGCGCTTTGCCATAAATAGGCACAAAGTGGTGCTCGCAATGCGAGTAGAAAGTAATGTCTTTCTCCACCAACATTTGGTCATAATTGTATTTGTTGTCGAATAAACGAGCTATGGGCTTGTTGGCTGGATTCAATCCGCTGAAAGCTTCTTTCACAAACATTTTAGCAACGCGTCTCGGTGTGCCGGCCAACGAATCATCATTCAAATCCAAGCCAAGTGTTAGCATGATTTCTCTGAAATGACTTTCGATTTTATTGATTTTATCTTCGTCATCCATGTCAAATGCATCTGGTCGCATAGGAGTTTCTGCGGATGATGCAGCGTGATCGAAGTCATCATCATCGGCAGGCTTAAGCGGCCGGATATTCAACGAAATTTCTTTCTGTCTCATAAAGTGTAATTTTCAATTCGTAACGGCTATCTATGTGTTGCCTCAAAATTCTCCAGATAACAACAGCAATGTTCTCGGCTGTAGGGTTGAGACTTTTAAAATGTTCTGTATCTAAATTTAAGTTTTTATGATCAAATTTATTGAGAATATGTTCTTTAATTAAATCACTCAGGATTTTCATATCAAAAACATAACCTGTTGCAGGGTCGGTTTCTCCAATAACACTAACTATCATTTCGTAATTATGACCGTGATAGTTGGGGTTGTTACATTTACCGAAAACTTTTTCATTTTCCTCAGCCGACCACGATGGGTTAAATAAGCGATGAGCTGCATTAAAATGTTCTTTGCGCGATACTTTAATCTTCATGTTGCTTTAAATAACAGTATTCAATCAGAATGGTTCAGTATACTTATGGAAAAAATTTATAGACCATTTTATTCTAAACTTTATTTGCGTTTTACGTGTATTTTAACAAGCCAAGTATTTTATCATCTTTGACACAAATTAATTGAATTAAAGCAGATGAGTAATTTCAGTATTATCATCATTTTATTAACGCTGGTGGCTATTCTAGCACAGTTTACCGACCGCATCAAAATACCCTATCCAATATTATTGGTGTTGGTTGGAATGATGTTGGGTATGCTTCCCGGTTTGCCTGTAATACCTTTAGCACCAGAAGTGGTCTTTCTTATATTTCTTCCTCCTATTTTATACGCTGCCGCGTGGACGACCTCGTGGGCAGATTTTAAAGCAGCGAAACGCCCCATTACTCTGTTAGCAATAGGGTGTGTAATTTTTACAACGTGTGCTGTTGCTGTGGTAGCCAAATATTTTATTCCTGGTTTTTCTTGGGCAGAAGCATTTTTATTAGGCGCGATTATTTCTCCACCCGATGCTGTAGCGGCAACATCAGCCACCAAAGGACTGGGTGTACCAAAAAGAATCATTACCATTTTAGAAGGAGAAAGTTTAGTAAACGATGCTACTGGTTTGATTGCTTATAAATATGCAGTTGCAGCCGTTGTAACAGGTATGTTCAGCCTTGGCGATGCGAGCGTTAACTTTTTTGTTGTGGCTGCTTTTGGCATTCTAGTTGGATTAGTAATCGGATTTATTTTTAAATGGATACATCAGATAACGCCTGATAATTCAACAACTGATACAGCGCTTACTTTTCTTGTGCCATATATTGCTTATCTCGTTGCTGAATCCTTTCATGTATCAGGTGTGTTAGCAGTTGTAACAGCAGGTTTGTATTTGAGTTGGCATTCATCAGAGATATTTAGTAACAGAACCAGATTGCAAGCAAACGGAACTTGGGATACAGTTATCTTCTTCTTGAATGGTATCGTCTTTATATTGATAGGTTTGCAATTGCATTGGGTGTTAAGAGAAATACAAAATTTCTCCTTCACAGAATTACTGTGGTATGGAACCATTGTAAGTTTGGCCGTTATAATTGGTAGAATTATTTGGGTTTTCCCAGGAGCCTATGTACCTCGTTGGTTATCAAGAGGAATAAGAGAGCGCGAACCTGATACCAACATCAGATTGGTAACACTTGTTTCGTGGTCGGGTATGAGAGGTGTTGTTTCGTTAGCGGCTGCTATGGCACTTCCTTTAACGCTAGCCAACGGTGAGCTATTTGCTAACCGAAACTTGATTATCTTTTTAACTTTCTGTGTGATTTTTTCTACGCTTGTTATTCAAGGTTTAAGCTTACGACCTCTAATTAGGTTATTGAAAGTTAAAAGTGACAACCGCGAACATGAACAAGAACAGGCTACGCGCGTACAAATAGCGGGTAAAATAATAGAGAAGATTGAAGAAGATTATTCGTTGCGTTTGAGCGATGAAGTATTGAACCAAGTGAAAACGAAATATGAGATTCGTATACAACGTTTGCGTAACGACCAAGCAGAAGGCAAGCTAAAGGAAGAACAAATCGCAGAATTTCATGCTGTACAACAAGAGTTAATTTCTACAGAAAGAAATTTCATTATTCAAATGCGCAAGCAAGGCAAAATCAGTGATGAAGTATTAAGAAAAATCGAATACGAATTAGATTTAGAAGAAGTGAGATTGGTATTAGAGAAAGATAAGTTTTAGATACTGATTTCATTATTTTGTTAAGAAAATTTCATGTGGGAATGAAAACAATAAGAACTTATAATCAATGTGCTAAACAAATCTTAACATTTAATTTTAAACTTATGATTAGCCAATCATTGTACTAACGGTAAGATATACTTTCCAATATGTTTGGCAACCAATTTGTGTCCTTCTGCAGTAGGGTGGATGCCATCAGCCTGATTCAATTTTTCTATGCCGGCAACGCCCTCTAACAAAAAAGGAATAAGAACAGCTTGGTTTTTCTTGGCAAGTGCAGGATAAATGGTTTTGAATTTATCCGAGTAATCTTTGCCCATGTTGGGTGGCACCATCATACCGGCCAACACAATTTTTACAGCAGGATTTTTCTTTTTTACTTTATCGATAATGGCTTGAAGATTTTTTTCTGTTTGTTCAGGTGGTAAACCGCGCAAACCGTCATTTGCACCCAACTCTAAAACAAAAACATCTATCGGTTGGCGCAACATCCAATCAATTCTGCTTAAACCACCGGCACTAGTTTCACCACTCAAACCACCATTAATTACGGTACAGTCAATTTTCTTGGTTTTAAATTCCTTTTCTAATAAAGCAGGAAAGGCTTCTTCTGTTGAAAGCCCATAACCGGCAGTCAGGCTGTCGCCAAAAAACAAAATGGTTTTGGGTTTGTTGGGTAACATTAACAAAACAGTTGAAATAAAAAGAACTATTTTTCCGACCATATAGTATACATTAGATATAGCAAATACTAATCAAGGTATTGCTTAGCTTAATTAAACAAAATTAACGATTAAACGAAGATAGAGTTTTCATGACAACCGAATATGTATTAGAAGCCAACCATTTAACCAAAACCTATGCTTCTGCCGAAACACCTTTAACTGTTTTAGATGATGTTTCTTTTAAAGTTGAAAAGGGAGAAATGATTTCTATTATTGGTCCTTCCGGAAGCGGTAAAACCACTTTGCTTGGCATTTGTGCAGGGTTAGATGTGCCCACTGAAGGCACACTATCATTGCTCAATTTTAAATTGAATAACATGAGCGAAGATGATAGAGCCTACCTCCGCAATCAATCTGTCGGTTTTGTCTTTCAGAATTTTCAGTTGTTACCCACACTAACTGCTTTAGAAAACGTGATGGTGCCAATGGAGCTTCGTGGAGCTAAGAATGTAAAAGCGAAAGCAATAGAATTACTTGAAAGAGTTGGCTTGCAAAACAGGTTGAACCATTACCCAACTCAACTTTCTGGTGGTGAACAACAACGCGTAGCCATGGCGCGTGCTTTTATGAATACACCAACTATCTTGTTTGCAGATGAGCCAACCGGAAATTTAGACGAAGAAAACGCTTCGCATATCACCAATTTACTTTTTGATATTAACAAAGAAGAGAAAACCACTTTGGTTTTAGTTACTCACAATTTAGAGTTGGCTAACAAAACGCAGCGTATTTTAAAAATGAAAGGCGGCAAGTTATCGGAAGAAATAAGAAACCAATCGAATTAAATATTGTGATTGATTATAAGATTAAATTAACAAGACCTGTTAAGAACATACTCAACGATGCATGGGTTTGGAAAATGGCTTGGCGTGATGCAAGACATAATTTCTCGCGTTTATTTTTATTTTTGGCTGCACTCGTTACTGGAATTGCTGCTGTAGTTGCACTAGATTCATTTAACCAATCGGTTCAAGATGATATTGAGAATAACGCAAAAGAATTGTTGGGTGCAGATTTAGTTCTTAATTCAAATAAAAGTTTTGATTCGGAGATATTTTCAGTTATTGACACTACACAAGTAGCTGTAGCTGGAGAGGTTGAACTTACATCAATGGTATTGTTTAAAAATAGTGGCCAGACTAGATTGATCAGATTATTGGCTTTGCAAGGAGATTTTCCCTTTTATGGCGAATTAAAAACATTGCCTGAAGATGCTTATCAAAAAGTGAAGCAAGGTAATTTCGTAATTTTAGACGAAACTTTGGCTACGCAATACGAAGTAAGTTCAGGTGATTCAGTAAAAATTGGAAACATATATTTACCCGTTGCCGGAGTGGTTACAAAAATTCCCGGAGGAGGTGGATTATCTGCAACCTTTGCTCCAACTGTTTACATGAGTGTTGCGAATATTCAAGCTACCGGATTAATTCAATTTGGCAGCCGTGTTAATTACAGCATCTATATAAAAACAAAAGATGAAAAAGAAGCCATCACACTACAAAAGAACCTTGAAAGTATAGCCAAGCGTTATAGCTATGGTTTTGAAACTGTTCAAGGTAGAAAAGATGGTCTGGGTGCCGGTTTTGAGTCAGTTTATCGATTCTTTTCATTACTGGCTATTGTGGCATTGTTATTAGGTTGTATAGGTGTGGCCAGTGCTGTGCACATCTATGCAAAGGAGAAGAGAGAGGAGGTAGCGATTCTTCGGTGTTTAGGTTCAACAGGTTGGCAAGCATTTTCAATATACTTTATACAAATTGCGTTGTTAGGTATCATTGGCAGTATGATTGGTGCAACAGTAGGTGTGTTGATTCAACAAAGTATCCCATACTTTTTATCTGAGTATTTACCAGTAGATGCAGCGTGGACGGTTTCATGGTCTTCAATTTGGTTGGGAATTGTATTGGGCTTTGTTGTATCAGTTTTATTCTCTTTACTTCCTCTTGTAAACATTAGATTTGTTCCGCCATTAGCAGTTTTAAGAACCAACCAAGATTTCATCAACCGATTTTCGAAATTAAGATTAACAGCCTGGATGCTGATTGTTCTATTTCCATTATTGTTTACTTGGTGGCAAACTAAAAATATATGGATTGCATTTGCCTTCATTTCAGCTTTATTAGTTGTATTCTTATTATTAAGTGGATTGGCTTGGATTTTATTGAAATTATTAAAGAAGTTTTTTCCATCTCGAGCATCCTTTGCTTTTCGCTTGGGAGTTAGCAGTTTATTTCGTCCGAATAATCAAACGCAATTGCTTTTAGTCAGCATAGGAATGGGTGCATTTCTCATCGCTACATTAAATGTGGTTGAAGAAAGTATGCTAGCGCAAGTTGAATTTGCCGGAAATGAAAATCAAGCCAACACAATTTTATTTGATATTCAACCAGAGCAAAAAGAGGGAGTGATACAATTAATGAAAGATCATCAACTTCCTGTTTTACAAGTTGTGCCAATCGTTACTTGTCGAATCCAATCTTTAAAAAATATTGATGCAGAAAAATTACTCGCTGATACGACAGACAGTATACCTTCATGGGCTATTAACAGAGAATATCGTGTTACTTATCGCGATACTTTAACCAAAGCAGAGAAGATGGTGAAAGGTAAAATTCAATTCTTTAATGACACAACACAAATTGCGCATGTTACAATTTCTGAAGGCATGCATGAAAATTTAAAGTTAGATATTGGCGACAGTCTTGTTTTTAATGTACAAGGTGTTCCTATTCAAACCATCATCAGTGGCATAAGAAAAGTAGAATGGAGTAACGATCCTCCTAATTTTATTTTTGTTTTTCCAGCAGGAGTTTTGGAACAAGCACCACAAATTTTTGTGAATACAACTAAAGTGATAGACGATGCTAAAGCCAATGTTTTTCAGAGGGAACTGGTAACAAGTTACCCCAATGTTTCATTAGTTGACCTTAGATTAATTTTGGGAACCATTCGGCAGTTGTTCGATAAATTAGGTTTGGTTGTTCGTTTTTTGGCCTTGTTTAGCATCATCACAGGATTAATTGTTTTAGCAGGAGCTGTAATTAATAGTAAGTATGCGAGATTAAAAGAAAATGTACTGCTTCGAACATTGGGTGCTCGTGCTGCCTTTATCAATAAAATAACCTTAGTTGAATATTTTTATTTAGGATGTTTGGCTGCTTCAACCGGTGTATGTTTATCGTTATTGAGTGGCTATTTATTAACACAATTTTTCTTTAAAATTTCATTTGCTTTTAATGGAATGGAGCTTGGAATAATCTTAATGATTATTGTATTTTTAACCATGTTGATAGGTTGGATAAACCTTCGCAACTTGCTCAGTACTCCCCCGCTTCAAGTATTAAGAAAAGAAAATTAAGGTATGAAACAGTTGCAGTATATTCTCATCGTTGTTTTGTTGTTTTCAACTTTTGGTGTAGATGCTTATTCATCTCCGCCTTATTTTATTGCCAACAAAGGTCAATGGGATGCTGCTATACAATACAAACTTAAATTTGATAACGGCAATGTATATTTTTCTTCAGATGGTTTTTTAATGGAGTTTTGGGATGGTCGTCAACTTGGTAATAGGCATAAAACAAATAACATTCACCAACCAGAAGGAGGAATAGAAACTTATGAGGAAGAAATATTGCAAGGAAGTCGAATAAAGTTGCAATTTTTAAATGGTCATCCAATGGAAGTAATAGGTGAGAAAGCTATTCCATATTACTATAATTATTTTTTAAATAATGATCAGACTAAGTGGGCTTCAAGCGTTCCTTTGTTTCATCAGATTATTTACAAGAAGTTTTATGAGGGTATCGATTTGCAGGTTTATATGCAAGGTCCACACATCAAATACGATTGGATCGTATCTCCTGGAGCAGACGCCTCCCAAATCAAATGGCAATATTCTGGTCAAAAGGAATTACTCCCTGATAACGGTAATATATATGCCAAATCCGACTATCTAGACATCACAGAACAAAAGCCTGTTGCCTGGCAAATCATAAATGGTAAGAAGATTGAGATAGCTGTTGAATTTGTGATGGAAAATAATGTTTTACATTTTCATTTTCCAAATGGATATAATTCATGCGAAAAATTGATTATTGACCCTTTGCTTATTTTTTCTACTTTTTCAGGAGCTACTGCAGATAATTGGGGAAGTACGGCTACACCTGGTGAAAGGGGAACTGCTTATTCAAGTGGTGTTGTTCGTGATGTTTATGTAAATAATAATGGCATAACTATAAATGGTAACTTACCAAGAACGGAAGGTTCATTTCAACAAACTATAAGAGGTGGTTTCGATATTGCTGTTTTTAAATATGATAGTACAGGAAGGAATTTATTGTGGGCAACTTATTATGGAGGTTCAGCCAATGATTCCCCACATAGTTTAATCATGAATAAACAGGAGGAATTAATTTTGTTAGGTACAACGAGTTCAGAAAATTTCCCTGTTACTGCTAATGCTCCCTTTAAAAATTTCAGGGGAGGTTCTTTTGTTTCACCCACTGGTATTCCGTTTGTAAACGGTTCTGATATTGTGTTAGCACGTATAAATAAAAATGGTACTCAATTACTTTCATCTACATTTTTTGGTGGAACTAAAAATGATGGATTAAATCCTTCCATTGGTCCACTTTCGAAAAATTATGGCGATGAACAACGAGGAGATATTGCTATTGATGATAATGGAAATATTTTTATAGCAACAGTTTCAGGTAGTAGTGATTTGCCTTTGGTAAATGGAGCAGACTTAACTTTTAACGGTGCTACAAATGATGGACTGTTGTTAAAGTTTAATTCAGCTTTAACCCAACTTGTTTGGGGAAGATACATAGGAGGAATAGGAGAAGATGCTTTACATTCTATCAAATTAAGATCAGATGGTAATTTAGTTATTGGAGGAGGCACTACTAGCGTAGATTTCCCTGTTTCAGCAACTGCTTTTCAATCTGGCATTAATGCTGAGGGAGATGGGTGGATAGCGGTAGTCAATCCAATATCATCTGAAATTTTGAATTGTACATATACAGGTACAAATCGATTTGATCAAGTTTATTTTGTAGATATAGATGCCAGTAATAACGTTTATGTATATGGACAAACCGCTGGTGCCATGGATATTACTCCTGGAACTTTTAGTAATCCTAATAGTGGTCAATTCATTCAAAGTTTTAATCCTGATTTATCGAATAGGAGATTTTCAACCGTTTTTGGTTCTGGCAACGGGATTCCTAATATTTCTCCTACAGCATTTTCAATTAATGACTGTGGATATATGTATATGGCAGGGTGGGGTGGCGCCATCAATCAGTCGAGAGGTTATTGGAATAGTAACACTCGCAATATGCCTACAACTGTAGATGCACAACAACGCATCACCTCTGGAAATGATTTTTATTTTATGGTACTCACCGAAAATGCATCTCAATTATTGTATGCTACTTTCTTGGGAGGTTTTTCCTCTTCAGTTCATGTAGATGGAGGAACGAGCAGATTTGATAAACGTGGAATTGTATATCATGCAGTTTGTGGTGGTTGTGGTGGTAGGAGTGATTTTCCTACAACGCAAGGTGCATGGTCTCGAGTTAACAATAGTGGCAATTGTAACAATGCTGTTTTTAAGTTTGACCTTTCAACATTAAAAGCGATTTTAAGAACTAACAATGAATTAAGAACCCAACCAGGCTTGCAAGCAGTTTGCTTACCTGATAAAGTTTTATTTGAGAATAAAAGTATTGGTGGAGAAATTTTTGAATGGAATATGGGTGATGGCACCACAATCGTTAAAACAGATACACTTGCTTTTCTTTATCAATTTAAAGATGCAAGAACTACACCTTATACAGTGACACTAACAGCACGTGACGAAGGTACTTGCCAGGTTGTAGATCAAACAAGTATTCAAATCTTAGTTTCTATTCTGCAGGTTTTTATTCCCGATGATGACGCAATTTGTGAAGGAGATAATTTTACAATTGCTGTTACAGGTAATGGAACCTTTAATTGGACATCAAAACCTCCGGGTTTTACTTCTGATCAACGAACGCCAATTGTTTCGCCTACTGAAACTACCCGATATATTGTTGATTATACGGAACAAAATGGCTGTAAACGAAAAGACTCACTTCAAGTAAGGGTTATTCAATCTTTAATACCAGAATTAAAATTGAGCTCACAATCACTATGTATCGGTGCCGCATTGTTTAACGCTGAAGTTGAAGAATTTGAAGTTGATAATTATCGATATGAAGTATTGTTAGGAGATGGAAGAATGAAGGAGAATGGGAATTTTACCTTCAGCTATGAAAATGATGGTGTTTATACTATCACTGTTCGCACCTTTAGTGAGTTTTGTGTTTTTCAGGAAGTCAGACAAGTTGAATCTTTTTCTCTCTTTTTGCCTAACATCATAACTCCAGGAATTGCGGATGACAAAAACGATACATTTGTTGTGTTAGCAGGTCAGTCTCGTGTACCGGTTCAAAGTTTAGGTAAACAAGTAATAATTAACATCGTAAACAGGTGGGGTAAAAGAGTTTATCAATCAGATAGTTATCAGAACGATTGGTCGGGCGAGGGATTGCCGGCTGGCGTTTACTATTATGAAGTACAAATTCCTGGCTTTCCTGTTTGTAAAGATTGGGTACAAATTGTGAAATAAACAGAAATCAATTATTATTGCAGCCCGAAAGAACGGGCCTTTAGCTCAGACGGTTAGAGCACCTGACTCATAATCAGGTGGTCGCTGGTTCGATCCCAGCAAGGCCCACAAAAAAAGCTCCATTTAGGAGCTTTTTTATTTATGAATGGTATCTGGTTAAAAAAGTTTCTTTAACTCTATCAGAATAAATAAAATAGGGAATCCAGATTGAGGCTTGGATTATAGCTTGAATTGTATGCCTTGTATCCCATTCGCTGGCTGGGTTAAATGTGATAGCTAATGCATTATCGATATTTATGAAGATGGCATGAGTGGCAAGATTTATAATCATTAATCGGGGAAATGATGTTCGCCTTTGAATAAAAAGTAAAACCAATAAACTACTTAAGAGAAAATAAAGTAGGTTATAGATTTGCTCTGTGAGGACAAAAAAACCCAAACCATATTCGCCAACTAAGAACTGAGAGTACCAAATTTTGCCATCTATTAAAGATGGATCAGAATAGAATTGAAATAATAAGCGTAATGGAGTTATGCATACACCAAAGCCAACTAAAACGAGCCAACCACCAATACTTAATTGTTTTGATATCGAAGTAGAAAAAGGAATAGGATCATATTGCGTGTATAAATAGAAAATTCCGACACCTCCAATAACTAAAATAAGCATTGTGACAAATAATCCAACATAGTTGTTGTCTATTGAATTTTGAACTGTCTGATTAAATTGAAGTTTATAGCTTAAATTATCCATCATTTGGGTATGGTCGTTTATAAAGGTTTGCAGATGTTCTGTAGGTATGGCGTCTGTTAAAGTTTTATAGTTTGTTTTTAAAGTTAACTTATAAGCTTCATCATAGTCTACCTTATATGAGTATTGATAAAAATCGTTTTCTATTTTTAAATCTGTAGGTGGAATATTCCATGTATCATGTAAAGTTACATCGATTGTGTGTTCATATTCTACAGGGTAAGAAATACGATAAGGAGAATTTTTAGATGAAGTTTTGTTTACATTAAAATATGATTCTAAAGTAATAGGATAGAATTCACAATAGATAATGGTTTCTTCTCCATCTTTCTTTTTCCAAAAATTTGGAATCTTGTAATTCTCGTTTACAATAAAGATATTTTTATCTCTATCATCTTTCCAATTGAGCTCATCAAACTTTGTTATTTGAGGATACAGGTTGCCATAAAAGTTTAAATATTGTTTTAATATTTTTTCCTTGCTATTAGATAAAAAATAACTTCGTTGATAGTCAGCTTCATTACCTGAAAAGACTGTTTGTACAGTCATCGTTGCTTCACCCTCTAGTCCTGTAATCTCAATTTGATGTTTTTCAATTATTTTTCCTGCATTTTTATTTTGTATAGGAATTAAATCAGGAAATAATTCGGAAATGGGTAACCCATATCCATATTTTGGTAAGTATTTATTTTTCCAACTGCCGCCTTGATTATTAAGAGTAGGATCAATAAAGTAAATTTCATTTCCTGATTTTATGCCAACAATACAATGATCAAATGCATAAAAAGAGGCTTGTTTATTTTTTACTTCTTGGCGTAAACTTGAATTAACTAAGACAGGGAATGCTTCAATATTTTTAGTTTGTAGCAGAGTAACTAGAAGTAAGGACTTGTCTTTACAATCACCAAATCTTTGGTTGAAAACTTTAATAGGATCGTGTGGCTGATAAGCGTTTAGTCCATTTTCAAATCCAAGGTATCGAATTTCATCTTGAACAAAATTTACACTCCAATTAATAAATTTTTCAGTATCATATCCTTCGATTTCTTTTTCGAGAAGATTTTTTATTTTGTCTTTACTTTGATCAGCTACTTTGTAATAAGGAAGTGCCCAATCGATTACTTCATTCCATGTTTGAAAGGAAGATATAACTAAACGTGGAGTAACATCATACCACTCTGGTTCATTATTATCAAATAGGATAGGTTTTACGTTTTTAAGTTGCCAACTGTATGATACTTCATTTTTTAAAATTGATTTCTCTGGCTTTATAGCTGTATGTTCATTTTTCCAATAGACTTTTAATTGTTCTGGTAAGATAATTCGATTGTAAATTTTACCAACAGGTGTTGCGTATTGTAGTGAATAGTTTCGAACAATATGTTTTGAGAAAATAGGATTATAGCCAATTCGGGAATAACTGTAATGTATAATATCACCAGCTCGAACATCTTTTAGGTTAATCAATATTGTTTTCGAGCCGTCATATAAATATCGGTCGGCACTGGTTTCTCTTTGGATAACATTAAAAGTATTTGGCAGTTGATTTATTTTTTCATTTTCGCGGATTATATTTAGAAAATGGAACTGTATTTTTTCATAACTTGGATCAAAGGAAATATATAAATCAGACATCGATTGAATGCCTTCGCTGTTTAAAACTTTATATGCATATTCTGAAAATAGATGCTTAGTATTATAGTTTTCTTGTTCATTAGATAAGAGGTAAACAAATCCAGATTCGTCACCTTCTAAGTTTACTTCATTTTCAAAACTTTGGTTGATTACCCAATCAGGAATTTTGGAGACTGTTACTTGTGCCTTTAAAGGGAATAATGGTAAAGAGAAAATTACAATTGTTGCCCACGCTTTGAATTTTTGCATAAAACGAGTATTTGACATTAAACTTAAATATCTGTTTAAAAATTTTAATGACAAATATGTTGTAAAAAAAAAGCTCCGACTTTGGAGCTTTTTAATTTTAATTTTATTGAGTTCTATTTCGCAATAAACAGAAAATCGCTTTCTGGTGCGTTGTCGCCAAAGGCACCAAACTTAGGTTGTATTTTTAATTTCTCTACAAAAGTAAATAATTCTGTTAGGGTTAAGATACCATCCGATCCTCCTTTAGAATATAAGGCTTCTAAGAAGTTTTTTGCGAAGGGAGAATGTTGTCCTTTGATACCGTCCGACACATAAGTTTTTCCACCTGAAGTAAGGTACTTTCTGGTTTTACTTAGCAACTTACGACTCACAAATTCATTTTTTCCTTGCTCTTTATAAATATCATCCATAGCACCGCGCGAAGAGGCAAGCGCTTCGTCAAAAGTACCACCAAAGCAAACATCCATGGTTAAGAAAATGTGTTCGCATTGTATGTTATTGATGATAGAACGTAAGCGGTTATGCGACAAGTAAGATGTTTTTCCTTCGTCATTAATCAGTGACTCAGTTGTTACCACAAAACCTTCACCAAAAGTTTGATCGTAATTTCCATGTCCGGCAAAAAAGATAAAAAGCTGATCGAGTGGTTTATATTTTTTTTCTGCATACTCTCTGATTTTTTTTAGAATTTCCGCTTGCGTAGGATTTTCAACTATTTCTACTTTAAAACCATAATGAAGTTTTAATTCTTCTCCAATGGTTCTCGAATCAAAAACGGGATTGACCAAATCGCTCCAATATTCATATTGATCTGTTGCAAAAATTAAAGCGTAATCAGTTCTGTCTAAAGTGGTAGCGTTTGCAATTGCCTCAGCACCAACATTTATTTTTTTTACAGAAGTTGTTTTTATTCCGGCAATATTTTCTGCGACAATCACAATGTTATTCTCTCCATCTAATAAGGTTAAACGCTTATCAACCAGCATGTGATTGAGTTCGCTTTCGTTAGGTCTTAAGGTAAGCATGGCGCGATTGGTTCGCATATCACTTTCTTTAACAGCAAGTGTTACAGATTTAATAGAGTTAGAGGCATCTACTGTGAATTTAATTAACACTTTTCCATCTTCCGAATAGCTCAGATCAGGGATGGGGCTTTGCCAATTAATAACAGGAATATCAGCATTGATATTTTTTTGTTTACTCAAGTCGATTTCAAATTCTGATGAACGCGCATTCAGATTTTGGGCTTGTGCATTTATCGTAAAAGCTAGCAAGCCAATGGTTATATGAAATAGTTTTTTCATAATCATTTAATTATAATTTTTCTGAATTGTTGCGAAGTGTTTTTAGTAGAATTGGTTTCTTGAAAACGAATTAAATACAGACCTGGTACGAGACCTGCCGGCAGTGTAATTTCTTCTGTGTAAAATCCTGATGTAAGGATTTTGTTGTAAATACCCTTTACTTCATTTCCTTTATTATCAACAAGTGTGATGTTGATTGTTGTATTTTTATCTGATACTGTAAAAGGAATTTTAATCTGCGTTTGTGCAGGGTTTGGATAGGGATTACCTAGCAAGTTTACTGTTGGTTTAACAACTTCTTCTAAGTTTGTGCCATAGTAAATTGTAAAAGAAGTTTTCGATTCAGTTAAAGAAATGGAATTAACTAAACGCATATCTGTTAATTCTTGAGTGCTATTGTTGAGGAGCCAAAGTTGATAGTTGTTATCACCTAAATTATTATTGTCCCATTGCAAAGAACTTGTTTCATTTCCTTCAGCATGAGCAGTAAAATTCCATTTTGCAAATTCTTTTCTTGCTTGTATGCTTTTGGCTATTTTATTGTTGCCTGCTTCAAATTCAAGATCAAGTCTTTGGAGAGGAGCTGGAGGATTGAAATCATCAAAACCATCCAAATCATCTTTTGCTTCGGGGTGCATGCCCATGGCACTGATCTGATTTGTTAATTCTCCTTGTTGAATTAAAATGGGTAATTCCCAATGTGCATCTGTTAGTTGATTTGACACTTCTTTAATTCTACTACCACTTGTTGTTATAGCCGTAATGGGAACATCAACAACGCGATCTGGTCCTGTTAAGAAAACAAAGCCACCCTCGAAAGCATTAAGGGTAGTTGCATTGGCAAACCCTCCATTGAATTTTTTCAATACACCTATATTATTTGGGAATTGGTTTTTTATTAAATCCCAATTAATTGGAAGTGTATAAGGGTTTCCAATTTGATTCCATCCTGTTTTTAAGTTGAGCTTGAATGGATTTTCTCTATTGTGATTGGGTGAACTTGCATTCTCAATAAAAATATCTGTAAAGCTTCTTTGTAAGAACCAATAACCAACACCTCTGCTTATTTCATTTTGATCATCAGGTAGATTGTCATAATCTGTGCCATTGTAAGTTAGCAAGCGCCAGTTTGCTTTGTTCGCTTCTCCTAGTTCATTAAACAGTGTGCCTACTTTTCTATCAGTTACTACATAAGGTACTGCAATTATTTTATAACTAGAAACTGTGGAACCTGAAGTTAAGCCGGTGAGTTTAGGTCGAGCAGGTGAGGTTGCATCTGTAGTGTACTTGATGTAGGAATAATGATACTTTGTATTATCAGCTGGTGATCTGCCTTTATTACCACTTCCATCTTCTGCTTCGATATAAAATTCCAGCCCCATGGCATCATACCAACTTGGATTAACTGTGATATTGAAGTTTCTTGTGGTTAAGTTCCCTGCTCCAGAAGTATTAGTAAAATCTGCAGAAGTAAATGTTGCATTTGGCGAACCTATTTTTCTGTACCAGATTTTTGTGCCTGTAGGGCTTACCAATTCGTTATCAGTAACAGAAGCCTCAAAACTAAGCGAAACACCCTCTTGTAAATTAGCAGGAGTAAAGGTTATGGTCGGTGGTGAATTATCAATAGTTCTGAAAGTCCAATCGCCAGTGTTAAGATAGCCAGCAAAAGGATTTCCAAAAATATCTGTAAATGCTCCTTGGTCAATGATGATTGAATAATTAGCCAGATTGCTGATAGCAACGGTTGGGGTAAAACTTACAGTTTTATTATTGTTGCTAAATACACCATTTGTTGCGTTCCATGTTTGTAATGGATTAAGTGGAGTTGCAGTATTCACAAGTCTAATTTGTTTTGCTGTAACAGCTTTAACTGTTTCATCATAAGTGATTGAAATCACAAAATTGGTTGCAACATTCTGCGCGTTTTGAACTGGAGTTCTATCTGTTACAACGGGATTTGTATTGTCATTAGGTATAATAATGGCTGAGCTTTTTTGAACTGGTCTATTGTTCACTACTGCATAAGCAAATCCAGTGTTTTGATCAACATTAATACCAACAGCTGCATCGTTATTAAAACCACTTACACTTTGCCAAGATGTACCTTGGTCACGCGATAACCACAGTGCACCGCTAGCAATGTTATCTAAAAAGAAATATCCATTATCTGCAATTTTTAAACCATTGTCAGCAGCCGGGGCCGACTTGGCAGTCCAAGTAACGCCATCAGTAGTTTCAAATAGATTTCCTAAGCTTGAGTGTGCAATTATTTTTCCGTTGTAATAAGTTACACTTCTTGCATTGGGTACTTCATTAACTAATTGAGAAGTTCCGAAGCTGATGCTATACAATTCATTTCTTCCGGTAACATTATTAAAAATAACTACAAATAGTTTTTCATCTGGTGTATTAGCCAGATGAGTTACGTTAAAGTTGGATGTTGGAAAACTACCTCCTATTGTGATGGGTGTCCAATCTTTTAGATTAGGAGAACGCACGAGTTGAACTGTTCCATTGTTATCTCTGAAAGCAAAATAAATGCCGTTGCCGGAAGTTGATAATCGGAAGAAGTAACCATTACCAGGATTTTGGTTTGTCCAGGTTTGTCCGTTATCGTTAGATACTGTAATACCACCACCATAAGCAACAATAGAATTGTTGGGTAGTTTGCTCACATAATCAATATAAGTATTTGTATTGCTTACTTCGGTAAAATTTTGTCCGTCACTAGATGAGAAAAATTTTCCACCACCACCGGCAGTAAAAAACTTACCGTTATTTATCACCAAATCATTAAAGAAGCTTAAAGCCAAGCCTGTATTGTTACTAAACTTACTAAAACTTGTTCCATTATTAGTTGATTGATATACACCATCGTTATTAAGGGTTATCAAAATATCAGTGTTGTTCCAAACAAGGTCGGTCAGCACGTAAGTATTATAATCAACTAATTTTGTCCATGTAGCACCATTATCGGCACTGTTATACAGAGAGCTATTGTTAGAGAAGAAGAGATTTCCACCGCTTGGAGATTGAAAGACTTTAGTTGAATTTCTTTCGAAGCCATTTGTAAAAAGACCGGCTGCTCCAAAGTTTGTGTTGGTAGGAAGATTTCCTTTGATGGATGTCCAGTTAGTACCACCATTGGTTGTACGATAAACATTATCGCGGCTGGTTACTGCTACTGCACCACTTGCAAGTGCAGTAATTGAAAGAATTTCTTTAGTATCGCTAATATCAATTTGTCCGCTTCCATTGATAGCCCACGTAACTCCATTATCAGTTGAACGCAACAATTGGTTAGTAGTAGTAAATCTGGCTGTAAATAAAGTTCCTGTTGAAGATATAGCCAAGCTGTATATACTACCAGTATTTAAGGTTGCAATAGTGTTAAAAGTTACACCACCGTTAGTTGAAATCAAAGCTCCATTGGTTGTTCCGATGATAATGTTTCCATTGCTAGCAACAGCAATTTTGGTCGGACTGAATAAAAGATTATTCGGGTTTGTCCAGTTGTTTCCACCATCTGAAGAAATAAAGAGAGAATTAAAGTTAACGGCATAAATTTTTCCTGTTCCATCAACTGTCCAGTCAAAAATGTTATATAACAATCCGGGGATTACCATTCTTTCCCATCTGCTTTGTGCAGCAATGTATCTATATAGAGCGCCACTGTTACCAGCATATAGCTGACCGGTGCTTGTTCTAATAATTTTGTATAAACTAGCTGAACTAGGTCCATTTAAATTTTGCCATCCGAAATTGATAACAGGTGGAAGTTGATTGGCAGGCACAATTAAATTTCCTGTGAATTTCATAACAGGACCACCGGAACCGGTAATGTATGCATTGTTACCTGCATCAAAAGCAATATCTCTTGGTGTAAAGTTGGTAAACTCAGTGGGGAAGCCGAAATTTTTCCAGTTGATACCATCATCTTGTGTTACGGCTAAATTTTTGGCTGAACCTAAACCAATACCACCGGTCCCTTGTCTGATAGGTAACATATGTTGGTGGAAGTATTGTACGCTTGTCCATGCCACACCTTGGTTAGTACTATAAGCAAAACGTTGGCCGTCTGCAGCATATATCTTACCGTTGATTTCGAAAAAACCTGTACAACTAAATGAGTTGTTTGTTAAAGGTGTAATTAATTTAGAAGCAACCCATGTTGCTGCGCTGGCATCTAGTCTCCAATATTCTGTTTGATTATTGCTATTATTGACAAGTGAAACAAAATAATTATTGGTTCCTTCGCTTTTGAAAGCGTACATAATAGTATAATTAGATGGCATTCCATTAACAGTAATGTTACTCCATGTAGCGCCATTATTGGTAGATCGACCGAAAGAACTACCCATACCAATTATTTCTCCGGCAGTTGGCGACAAATATACAGGGTAGCTTGTTCCACTAACGTTCGACCAGGTAAGGCCACCATCAAGTGATCTTTGTGTACCTACACTGCTCTGTACAAATAGTGTGTTGGTCCCAATTTGAAATAATTTGTTTTGCCATCTGGCTCCATAAAGAAAAGCCGGTGGATTAACAGCTACATAATTAAAAGATGTTTGGTTAGTTGAAACCCAAACTCCTCTTGTTCCATTGTCATCTTTTAAAATGATATTTCCATTTGATGTAATTTCTATGTCAGATCCAACATAACCTAAAATACCGTTTGAGGTTGTACTGCCATTAGCCACAGACCATGAAGCTGCGTTATTGGTTGTTCTAAATACACCTGACCAGTCAGTTCCTGCATAAGCTTCAAGATTACTCTTCCATTCAACTGTTTTTACATTGTAATCTCCTCGAGCATCGTTTGCTTTGCTTCTTAACGTCCAAGTTGGCGTTGTTTCATTTGTCAATTCATAAGTTGCACTTCCTGATGCTAGGTACATTACGCCTGCAGGTGTACAAGACCATACACCGCTGTTGAAAGTTGGTAATGATTGCGTACCATTGCTTAGCGCAACAAAACTGCTGCTGTTTCCTGTTGTAGATGTTTTTCTAAGAACTGTGCCGGATGCATTACTATGTTCTATGTAAACTTTGTTGCTTACTTTATTTACGCCAACAGATAAGTTAAAATCTACTCCGGAAGTTTCCTTGTTATAAACTGTGGTAACTTTTGATTTGTCCCAAGTATCATCAGATGGAACGGGGTGTCTTCTAATTCCTCTTTCATAATCTGTAAAATAAATGTTTCCATTTCCATCAATGGCTACTTGATAATTGTAACCAACGCATCCTACATTATCAGTTATTAATTTCCATGTAGCACCAGCATTACTCGATACAAAAATACCTTCACAATCTGTTTCTAAAACGAATACATCTACATCGCTGATAGCTCCAACCTTTGGAAGTTTAAAGAGTTTTCTTCCGTTTCTGATGCCGGAACCAGTTCTCGTCCAGTTGTTTCCGCCATCATTGGATGTGTAAAAATTCCCATAGTCGGTGTAATACCATTTTGTTGAACTTTCGATATAGAATGCATAGGGATCATTTATTTTGCCAACGCCAACACGAGTCCATGATGTGCCGTCATTTTCAGTTACAAAAATTTGTTTATTGATCTGCTCTAGAGCGAAAACTTTAGTTCCTTCAAATTGGAAAGCAATCACTGTTCCACCTGTAGGATTAGATAATGCAGTAAAGTTATTTTGAGCTGAAATTTTTAAATAAGCAAAAAGCAAGAAGCTTAGTGTAATTATTTTTTTCATAAAAGTTAGTTTAGAGAAGGAGAAGAATTAGTTGTTGGTAGGGGGGGCAGACGGATTAGGTAGACTGTTATCAGTTTCTGCGCCACCACCGCCACCGCCACCAAGAAAAGCGGCAATACCTGCAATTGGTAACAACTTAATAAGCAATGGAAATTTTCTTTTTATTCTGAAGTTTTCGGTATACACAAATTCGGATGGAGTTTTCGAATCAGTAATTTTCAATCTATAATCTTTGCCAGGTTTAAGTCCTTTATCTAGTTGAGTTGAAAAGCTACCATTATTAGGATGGTTCAATTCACCTGACATGCGCGTGCTTCCTTTAAACAATTCAATGTGGACAGGATTGGTATTGCCAGGTCGCCACCCGACAGATAAGTTTTTTCCGCGTTTATATTTTTTGTTTAACGATGCCGACTTTATACGTGCGAATGGAATAAAAACATTGGCCCGAACTTCAACAGACAATGGACCGGCAAAATCTCCGTATTCTGCTCTGATGTTCCAGGTAGCTTTTCTTTGTCCGGGTTTTACTTCTTGACCTATATCTCCCGATACTTTTGTAAGTGGAGCAGAGAAGTTATCTTTCGAAGCATAAAGCGAAACTAAGTACTCGTTGTTTGGATTAGAATCATCTATTGAATAATGGACAACCAATTGGTCGTTTACTAATTCTAACCGAGTTATTTGTAGTTTTTGCCCGTAGTTGGCATAAAAACACAACATCAGAAGTGGTGTTAGGAGTAAAATGCGCATAGATTAAAGCTTTAAAAAGTAAATATAATTAAAGCTTAAATTACTGCGAATACCTATTTTCAGGTATAGTATTTGGTAAAGTCAATACAATCTTTTTAATCTAAGATACCTAACGCCCTAGCTTTATTGAGTAACTCAATGGCATTTGTTACCTCTAGTTTTTTAAATAAATTACTTCTATGGGTTTCAACTGTTTTTGTACTAATAAATAGCTTCGATGCAATTTGTTGGGTTGTTAATCCTTTTTCAATCAGTAAAATAATTTCTTCTTCCCGCGTAGTAAGTTTACTACTTTCAAAACCAGGTTGTTTTAAGTTGTTTTTAGGGTGATAATTTTTTAGCAAATTTTTAGAAACACCATGCGATATGTATGTTTCTCCTTTTAAAATAAACTGTATCGCTTTTAACAACTCAGTTCCACTTTCATTCTTTAGGATATATCCGGCTGCGTTTAATGAAAGGCATTGGTTGATATACGCATTATCATCATGCATACTAAGCACTAAGCATTTCGATACAAAATTATTTTCTTTTACAAATTTCAATATATCAATTCCTGATTTGTTGCCTAGACTTAAATCTAAAATGATAATGTTAGGTTGATGGTGTTCAATTATTTTTTTAGCAGAAGGTAAATCGCCTGCTTCGTACATGATCTCAAAAATATGTTGATTTGCCAGATATGATTTTATTCCATCTCTAAAAATTTCATGGTCGTCAATTAGCAAAAGCGTGATCATATTAAATGGGGAGTTGAAAGTGAATGAGAGTACCTTTTTTTATTTCGCTATAAATAGTTAGTTCTGCGTGAATAGATAGCGCACGCTCTTTAATATTTCGTAGGCCATTTCCTAGTTTTATAATATTTGAATCGAAACCAGTTCCGTTATCTTCGATTGTAATGGAAAGTAAAGAATTTTCATGGTTAATTTGAATGGTTAATTGTGTTGCATGACTATGCTTACCAACATTGTTTAATATTTCCTGACAAATTCTATATATAGTAAATCTTGTATTTTCCGGTAGGCCTATCTTCTCAGCATTTGTAAAGAAGTGAACGTTTAAATTTTCATTTTGAAACTCAACACTTAACTCGCGCAAAGATGTTACAATATCAAAGTCTATTACATGCATAGGCATTAATTCTGATATTACACTTCGCATGTCAGCGATTGCTTTTTTACAAAGATGAGATAGGGTTTGCTTTTTTGTTGTTAGATCTTGCGCTGTTGAAAAAGTTTCTACTTCAAACATGATTCTATTAAGAAGTTGTCCGAGGCCATCATGTAGTTCTTTGCTTATTCTTCTCTTTTCAATTTCTTGTCCTTCGAATATTGCTTGCAATCTTGTTCGAGTAAGTTCAGCATCTGATTTATGCTTTTGTATGGCAAAAGCAACCCGATGCACTAAGTCATTTTCTTCAAAGGGTTTAACAATATAAGCATAAGGACTTGTTCGCTTGGCTAGCTCAAGTGTTGCGGGGTCTGATAAGGCCGTGAGAAATATGATAGGTATGTTATTTGTTTTGATTAAAATATTGGCAGCATCAATTCCAGTAAGTTTACCTTCCAACATGATATCCATTAGAACTAAATCAACTTTATTATTTTGGAGATAGAGTAATGCATCTTCTGCGGTTGCAAATGTACCTATTACATGATAGCCAACATTTTCTAGAATGGCTTTAATGTAATTAGCAACAATGGCTTGATCTTCTACTATTATAATTGAGAATTGATTCATATTAAAAGATAAATTTCCATTGTGTTCCATTTTGGCTGGTTAATTCAACTTTTGCATGAATGTGAGATGCGAATATTTTAATGAGTTGAATGCCAAACAAATTACTGTTGTTTAAGTTTACATCTTCAGGAATACCTACGCCATTATCTGAGTATATCAATATTTTTTTATCAGCTTCTACTTGAAATTGAACTTTAATAATGCCCTTCTCACCATTTGGAAAAGCATGTTTAATTGAATTTGTAAATAGCTCGTTTAAAATAAAGCCAAGATTCGTTAATGGATCTAAGTTCATTTCAAACTGCATAATGTCAGTTTGAATTTCAATGAAATCAGGATGAACACCAGAAACTTGTTTAATTTCTCGTAAAAGTGTTTCCAAGTAAAATCCAATGTTAACTTTTTCGAGTGGATCTTTGTGCAATAGTCTTTCGTGTATAAGTGAGATAGAACGCAAACGAGTTCTTAGATCAGACAAGATTTTACTTACACTTGGGTCCTTAATCGAATTTCCTTTCAAAAAGAGAATTCCGTGGCCCAATTTTCGGGGGAGCTTACAACCAGAACTAGATTGTTCCAGAATTTGTAAATGCTGTTCCTGTAAATAGTCTATTTCCTTTTATGATAATTCCCCTGCTTCCAAAGTCAGCTGTGTCTTTCTCTAATGCTTTTAAAACAAAGGGTGTTGTCTGATTGATCCATTCATCGTCATTCATTTTTTGATAGATAAAAATAGCCCCTCGTCTATCTTTTGGCATTGTGGCATCTGAATAGTTGACATCAGCTATCGCGATAATGTTTTCGTCATAAGATATTTCGAGATTGTTATTATGATACGTCCCGAAATTTGTGGCAAAAGAATTTGATAAAATGATTAATTCTGTTGATGATGCCCAGTTATTTCCTTACTTCTCAAATAAATAAATGTACGATGCCTTTGTTGTGTTGAGAACTAATTAACAAATAATTGTTTGAAAGATGTAATGTAGTTCCAAAACGCATACACTCGTAAACTACTTTTGGATTAAGTGTTGCAATATTAATCCATTGATTATTTACTAATTGATATAATTTAACTAAACCAACACCTCTTCCAAGAGAATCGCTAAATGGAATACCTACCGCTATAAAATCTTCATAGACAGAGACTGCATTTCCAAACCCACTGAAAATTTCTATGCTTGGTTCTGGGGTAAGTTTATTAAAATCAGTCAAACATTGAGCTTGCAGAAAACTTCCAGTAAAAAAATAAAAGCTGCAACGAGAGTGAAACGCATACTAGGTTTAAGAAGAATCCAAATTGAATTTTCCCAATATATTTTCAAAACAATATTCGTGTTAAACTTTATTATAATAAGGTAAATGGAATGAAGTAGTAGTCGAGTATTGGGATAAAAAGAAATTTTAGATGTGATAGAAAAAAAATAGATGATACTTTTTTGATGTATATTTTTTCTTCTTTTGTGTTGTGAGTGCTCCAACTTATTTCACTGATGCCATACTCTACCATGTAAGAATGCCGTTGTCATGAAGAAATCTTTTAGCGCCACGATTTTTAATTTTAGTTTCAAGCATAACAGCTTCTGAGCGTGATGAAACCTGAACAGACCAAACGACACGCCAAGGTTTTCCATTTTTGATCGAAGGAGTTTCACCAGCATTATGTTCTTTAAGTCTGTTAATTAAATCATCCGTTTGCCCTATATAAAAGCGCGAAGTGATATCGCTATAAAGAATGTAAACAACAAACATTTTAAAATGATGAAGACAAATAAAAAACCCGTCAAAGTTTTCACTATGACGGGTCATGTCGGGGTACCAGGATTCGAACCTGGGAACGCTGGCGCCCAGGCGCCATGCGCTACTAATTATAGCCACGTTTTCCCTAGTGAAATCTTTTGACAAGATATTTAAAAACAAAAAACCCGTCAAAGTTTTCACTATGACGGGTCATGTCGGGGTACCAGGATTCGAACCTGGGACCCCCTGGTCCCAAACCAGGTGCGCTACCGGACTGCGCTACACCCCGAATAATCTTTAAGGGCTGCAAAAGTAGAATTATATATGGAATTATAAACTACTTTCTTAAAATTTTGTGATCCGACAGGGACTCGAACCCCGAACCTGCTGCTTAGAAGGCAGCTGCTCTATCCAGTTGAGCTATCGGACCCCATACAAGCGGAGAGGGGGGGATTCGAACCCCCGGTACGGTTTAACCCGTACGACAGTTTAGCAAACTGTTGGTTTAAGCCTCTCACCCACCTCTCCGTGTAGTTCTTTATCCGGCATCCCCGAAAAAAGAGTTGCAAATATAAGGGAACAGTCCGATTTCCCAACTCCTAATCTCGAACATTAGAAGATTAATAGTATAAATTCTTCTTCTTTTTTGGTCTTATATACGATCCTGTTAAAGCAGCTAATCCACTTCCAATTCCTCCAATTAATAAAGTCACTACAATCAATAAAGGTTTATTCAATGAAAAAATCTGTGCAACTCGTGTTGTTAAATCTGAAGCAGCATGCCATTCCGTCCAACCAATCATACTTCCCCAAAGTATAATGATTGCTAAAAATCCAGCTAAAAAATTCTTACCTGAATGGAAGATAGCACCACCTAAAAATCCTGCAATGGCAATACTCCACCAAGGCAACCATAAAGACAAAACAGTGGATACTATCAAAATAAAAATCAATTGTTGGAAAAATCGCATGGCTATTCAGGTTTTAAAATGATGGTTAGTTGCTGTGGTTGTTCAGGAATCACTTGCATAAAATCAAGTTCGAAATATCGGCCACTCGTCCAATGCGACAAAAAGCGATCATAATATCTACTACCCGGGTTACCCGATTGACCTCCCGGATAGGTTGCCCAAGTCTTGATGCCATTTTTTTCTAAGCTGCTCACCATGCGCCAACTTGGTCCGTGTGTTTTAGAATGAGCATTAACAATATCATGATTACCACCATGTTGTACTTTGATATTGAGTGCCGAAACTCTTAGTAAATGCCCGATATAACTATCTTTATAGTCTGCCCATCTTACTTTTTCAAATCCTTTATCTTTTTTCCAGTTTTCTATTTGAAGAACACTCTCTCTGAACGCTTTTAATAAAATGACTTGTGCATTTTCTTTTTCCGGAGTCGATTGAAAATCAAACCATTTTAATTCTGGATATTTTTTTAACAAGTAAATGGTTTGATAAGAAGTCGGATAAGTCAGAGAAGTTTTCTCTACATCAAATTCGTCCCAGAGTAAAGGCATCAGCGCATCCCACCAGGCTTCATAATAGGAAGCACCCTCAGAATCAACATCATAATAAAAATCCCAACTTGATAATTTGTCAAAAGCTTTTTTCTCTGCTTTATTTAACGCTGAGATAGTACCAATAGTAGATAAAAAATAAGGTAAGCTTTCCGCTGCTTTCATATTATAATTATCGCTATGCAACTGCATTAAGTCTTCAACTTTTACTTGATTACTCTTCCCAAGCACTTCATTGATTCTCCTGTTTCTGTAAGCTTCAAAACTGCGAGCATGGATGTAATAAGGATAAGTGGAATCAGCAGGATATTGATTGGCACTGCTGACAAAGCCACGCAATGGGTTTTTCTCCATTACATTTTGTTCATTAGGAATAAAAGCCTGCCATCCATTGCTAGTCTGGCTACCATCTAAAACAAATTTACCTTCGTTCTTTCTTCGTATAGGAAATTTTCCTTGTACGCGCATGGCTACATCTCCTTGAACAGAAGCAAAAGCAAAATTTTGTGCAGGACCGCTATAATAATTCAAAGCCTGCATATAGTCTTGGTAGTTTTTAGCGCGATTTAATTCATAAAAAGTTTGACTTTCATTAGAAACATCGTGTGCAATCCAGCGGAAAGCATAATGTTTTAAATTGTCCTCAGCTTGGTAACTTTCATCATATACAACCGGTCCCCAATGTGTATAAATTACGGTATCTATATATGTTTCACGACCTCTGACAGTAAATTTCTCGATTACTTTTTTGCTGTTTATCCATGAGCCATCTAGTTGATAAGAATCTTTTTTATCATCCTTAAATTTTATTTGATACCAATCCACTAAATCGCGTTGCGCATTAGTTACTGCCCAAGCAACAGAGTCAGTAAAACCGATAATAACATGAGGTGCTCCCGGTAAAGATGCGCCCATCACATTCATATTTTTTGTTTTCAACTGAATGGCAAACCAGATTGAAGGCAAACTAAGATTTAAATGTGGGTCGCTGCTTAACATAGGAGAACCCGTGCTTGTTTTGCTACCATGCACTGCCCAATTGTTACTGCCAGTGTTCGGGTCCGACCCTGGAATTTTTTGTTGCAATTGGATAAGTTCTTCAGGCAAAGCAAGAGGTTTTCCATCTAGCGAGATGGCTGGAAAATTCCATTGGTTAGGTTTCGATACAATCGGTTCACCCACTTTTTCTCTGTCTGGAAACAACAAGTCAACTGCCTCTTTTCCAAATAGGCGCAAAGTGTTGGTCATTTCAATATCCTTATCGCCCATGTTTAATGTTTGAGCCATGCTTCTTAGAAGCAAGGCGCACTTTAAAGTTGTCCAGCTTTCTGGCGCGTAGTCGAGTAGCTTGTATTCAAATGGAAAATCTTTGTAAGAGAGCGTTTCGATATAAGCATTTACACCTTTCGTATATTGTTCAACAGCTTCTTTCGATGCAGGTGAAGATAACATGCCTTCCAATGCTTTTTCTGCTGCGTAAACCATGCCTAATCTTCTCTGCCCGCGATCATAATTCAACACAGCGTCATTTTTACCAGCTCCAGTAATTTCAGAAATTCTTCCTGCTGCAGCATGGGTTTGAAACTCCATTTGCCACAAGCGGTGCATGGCAGTAACGTAGCCTTGTGCGAGGTACAAGTCAGCATCATTTTCTGCAAAAAGATGAGGAATCAACAAAGAATCATGGTAAATGATCACTTCATCTTTTACTGCTCCTAGTAATTTTTCTTCTTGCTTGGGTTGGGTGTTATTGCTTTCAATATTTTGCCAAAATCCATGAAATGGATCGAGAAATTTTCCTAAAGGTGGAATACGATTACCATCAATTTCGTGGCTGATGCTGAGCATGTAAAAAAAGCCGGCAGTAAACACCAGCGATATAAAAAAGGGAACAATTCTCATTTCATTAGCTTTTAATGCTTGAATGTAAAAAGCTTTTCCTAATTTTCGGATTATTTCATCCTGATTATTAAGTTTTGAAACTGATTTTAGAAAAATACAGCAAAGAACAAGTAAAGAAAGCCTCTCAAATCAAAGCCTTATTTTTTGATGTAGATGGTGTTTTAACCGATGGTAAAATTGTTTACGATGAAAGCGGCAAAGAAATCAAACGCTTTAATGTTAAAGACGGACAAATTGTAGCTTATCTCAAAAAGTCGGGTATCGTTGTGGGTGCCATTTCCGGTAGAGAATCGGCAACAACAGCTAAACGCGCAGCAGAATTAAAATTCGATTTTTGTCACCAAGGTATTGTAGACAAAGCACAAGTGGTGCAAAAACTAGCAAAACACTACGACATTAAATTAAAAGATATTGCTTACATCGGAGACGATGTAAACGATGCAGGTGTTTTTGAAATAGTTGGCATGCCTGTTTGTCCGGCTGATACTTTCGATTACATCAAAGCCCGCGTAATGCTAGTTACAAAAGTGAAAGGTGGACAAGGTGTATTGCGTGAAGTAGCAGATCTAATCTTAGCTGCCAAAGGAGAATTCGACAAAGTATTAAAATGATTTAAATAGATTGAATTGATATGGAAATTTTCAAAGATAAAGTACAAGTAACTGAAAATATAACCTTAGGTGGTGATAAAATGGTTTTGTTTGCAGGACCATGTGCAGCAGAAAGTGTTGAAATTTGTAGTGAAGTTGCAGAAAAAGTAAAAGGCATCTGCCAACGCTTAGATATACAATATGTATTCAAATCATCTTTCGATAAAGCCAATAGAACTTCAGCAGGTTCTTATCGCGGCCCAAACATGGAAGGAGGATTACAAATTCTAGAGAGGATTAAAAAAGATTTTAACCTTCCTATTGTAACAGATGTACACGAAAGCTACCAATGTGAAGAGGTAAGCCATGTTGCAGATGTATTGCAAATACCTGCTTTTCTTTGTCGTCAAACTGATTTGTTAAAAGCAGCAGCTCGAACAGGCAAAGCAGTAAAAATCAAGAAAGGGCAGTTCATGGCACCTGAAGACATGCAATTTGCTGTTGCCAAAGTAAAAGGCGAAGGCAACAACAAAGTATTTTTAACAGAGCGTGGAACAACGTTCGGCTATAATAATTTGGTTGTGGACATGCGCAGTTTACCCATTATGCGCCAATATACGCCAGTAGTTTTTGATGTTACACACAGCGTGCAAAGACCCGGAGGTTTGGGCGGTGCCAGCGGTGGCGACAGACAATTCACGCCTTACCTAGCTAAAGCAGCAGCAGCAGTAGGAGTAGATGGTTTTTTTATTGAAACACATCCTAATCCTGCTAAAGCCTTAAGTGATGGTCCAAACATGATTCCGCTTAATGAAGTAGAAATATTTATTGAGAATATTTATAAAATTTGGAAATTGAACAGATAACGTTGAGCTATACACGTGGGAAAGGAAAAAAAGTGGTTGGTATTTTACACAGCAAGTAGACAAGAGAAAAAGACAGCTGATTATTTAGAAAAAAATAATTACGAAGTTTTTTTACCCATGCAGAGTGTAGTCAGGTTGTGGAGCGATCGCAAAAAGAAAGTAACAGTTCCTTTGTTTAGCGGTTACATCTTCATCAAAGAATCTGAAGATCAGATTCATAGTTTGTTAAAGACCCCTGGCATCGTGCGCAACATCCGCCACAACAATAAGCCAGCTGTTTTACGAGAAGAAGAATATAATATCATACAGCGATTTTTAAGTTCCGGTTATTTTATTGAAACCGATTTTGAACAACACTTCGAAAATGGCGAGCATATAAGAATAGCTGATGGTCCATTTAAAAATTTAGAAGGAACGATTTTAAGCAAAGGTTCAGAGAGTCGATTCAGGGTTTTAATTGATTCCTTAGGAGTAAATATGACCGTTACTATAGATTCTGCAATCCTTATAAAACATTGATAATCAGATTTTAAATATTTCAATGAGTAATTTTTTTACTCAATCTTTTTTCCACTTATATTTGAGCTGTGCTAGACACGCTCATCACATCTAAAACCAGGTTGCGCTTGCTGTTGAAATTCTTTACCAACAGCAATTCTTCGGCCTATTTGCGTGGTTTGGCAGATGAATTTGGCGAATCAACGAATTCCATTCGATTAGAGTTAAATAACTTAAGCAATGCCGGATTGCTTACCTATGCTGAAAATGGCAGAACGGTAGAATATAAAGCCAATACACAGCATCCATTATTCAATGAAATAAGCAGCATTGTACATAAATATTTAGGGCTGGACAAAATTGTAGAGCAAGTAGTTCATAAGTTAGGCAAAGTTGAAGAAGCCTACCTTATTGGTGCTTATGCTAAAGGTTTAGATACCGGCACGATTGAATTGTTAATAGTAGGAGAGATAGATAAAGTTTATTTGCAAAAGCTAATTGCAAAAGCAAAAGGAATAATAAAAAGAAACATAAAAGCAGAAGTGATTAGTGCAATGCAAAAAGAGTTACGCTTGCAAAATAACGGACACTATATGTTACTTTGGAAAGAATAAGCTTATAGCAATATAAGCTCAAAATAATGAAATGACACCTACTCACTGTGACTGAGGAGGCGGAGCTTTAAATAAACCTAAGTAATTACAAAGTTTGTTTTAAATATTACCTGCTCAGTCAGTAAGAGTAAGATTAGTAAATAAATTTGTCTTTGGATTTTAAAAGTTGATTATTAAACGATAAAAACATAACAACTAAAAACGACCAACGAACAACTATTAACGAACAAGTAAAATTGTTTTCCATAATAAATATTGATAATTTACTTCGATAAATAAAAATGAACCAACTCAGAAATATAGTATACTTACTTTTAGTGTTAGCTCTACTGGCATCCTGTGTGCCTAATAAAAAAGTTTTGTATCTGCAAAAAGGTGATGTTAATAAAAAAATTGTTGAGAAAGATACAGTTGTGCGAAAGCACGAAATGGTTATCAACGAGTATAAAATTCAACCGCTGGATATGTTGAATATCCAATTTGAAACTTTAAGCGAAGACAACAACGCATTTGACTTTTTAGATAAACTCGCACCACAAGCTATGGGTGGTGGAGGACAAGGAAACGTGCTTGCCTTGAATGGTATCTTCGTTAACCCTGAAGGGTATGTGGCCTACCCGGTATTAGGTAAAATAAAAGTGGCAGGCTTAACCATCTTTGAAGCAGAACGTGAAATTGGAAAAATAGCAGCGCAATATGTGCCCGATGTTGTAGTACGAGTTCGCATGCTCAATTTTAGATTTACTATAATGGGAGAAGTGATAGCAGGAGAACGCGTATTAATTGCTAATAATCCAAGACTAACCATTATGGAAGCAATCGGTTTGGCTGGTGGTTTATCAGACTTAGCAGATAGAAGTAATGTTAAAATAGTAAGGCAGAAAGGAGAAGTAGCCGAAATTGTGTATGTCAACCTTTTAGAAGAAGAGTTTATTGAGTCTCCTTATTTCTATGTACAACAAAATGATGTCATTATTGTACCACCACTCAAACAAAGACCATTCAGGAGATATTTTGTTCAGAATCTTGGTATTTTATCTACTACCATTTCATTCGCAGCATTAATCATTACTTTAGCAAATAACAATTAACGTGGCAAATAACGACCCTCTATATAACGAACAAGAAGTAACGAATGCTAAACCACCATTAGTAAATGTAAAGCGAGTAATTGCTCGAGCACTTCGCTTTTGGTATTTGATTGTAGCCAGTGTATTAGCAGGTTTAGCCATTTCATATGTTGTTAATCGATATACAACCCGCATTTATCCTATAAAAGCTTCTATCATCATTAAAGAAAATGAAGATAACTTAGGTGCAAAGTTTTTATATAACAATGCACTTGTTAACCCGTATCGCAACCACCTCAACGAAGTGTACATCATGAAATCTTATCCACTGTTGCAAGAAGTGGTAGAGTCTCTTCATTTGGAAATCGCGATGTACAAAGAAGGTGATATTAAAACAACGGAGTATTACAATCCGGATTTTCCTTTACAGATTAGGTTAGATAAAAAGCATAAACAATCAGGCAGACCTTTCTTTATAAAAATTATTGACGACAAAACCTTTCAAATTTATTATGAAGGATTGGATACAGATACGAAAGAAGGCCGTCAACTACAAAGTCTTTCTTTCAATGATTCTGTAAGTGTAAATGGCTTTCGTTTTTTTGCAGCTAAAAATGGAGATGTAAATGAATTTATTGGAATTCCGTTTTTGGTTTCTATTCGGGATCCGGAAGTAATTGCCAAGCAGTATTCTTCTAAATTAAAATTAACCTGGGCAGAACTGCAGTCCTCCGTCTTAGATTTAGAAATTCAAGGAGCAGTACAAAAAAAAGAAATTGATTTCCTTAGCAAGTTCATTGAAAGATACCAGTTATACGATGTACAAAAGAAAACACGTGAATCTAAAATGGCTATCGCTTTTCTTGACCGACAGCTACAAGTAATTGGAGATTCTTTACAACGATATGAAGATGAAGTTGTCAATTTCAAGAAGGAAAACGTAACGGTAAATTTGCAAGCGGAGACAGAACGCTTGTATCAGAAAATGCTTTCATTGGAAGAACAAAACTTTCAATATAAACTGGCAGAGAATTACAATAACTATGTAATAACATTGTTAAAGCAAGAAAAATTAAACGATGTGTTTACCCCTCAAAGTGTAGGAATACAAGACCAAGTTCTTTCAGGTTTAATAACTGAATTATTATCCGAGCAGGCTTCAGTTAATTTATACCAAAACAATGCGCAAAGAGGTGTAGATAAAACGGCTGACAATCCTGCTCTACAAAGTAAAATGCAAAAAATTGCTATCCTGAAGCAGGATATTGCTAAAGCAATAGCAAACGCAAAGGCCACACAAGCCATCAACCAACAGTTCATTCAAAATCAAATTAATTTAATAGAAAACCAATTACGTAAAATCCCAAATACAGAAAGAAAGTTAGCCAACATACAGCGCAACTTTACTTTAAGAGAAAGCTTGTATATGTTCTTGTTACAAAAAAGAGCAGAAGCAGGTTTATCTGAGGCATCAACTACTTCTGATATTGTGGTAGTCAACCCACCATCTGCAGGTGGCGCTATTACCCCCAAAGTATCACAGAATTACTTGTTCGGTGCGTTGCTAGGCTTTTTAATTCCGGTAATCATTTTTATTGTGGTTGAAATCTTAAACGACAAAGTACAATCAAGAGAAGATATTGAGTTTATGACAACCGTACCTGTTGTTGGAGGAATTGGCCATAATAGAGAAGTTGAAACATTAGTGGTTATTAATAAGCCACGTTCTTCGATGGCAGAGTCGTTCAGGGCTTTGCGATCTAATTTGAATTACTTCACAGAAAATAAAAACAACCAAGTGTTTATGGTTACCTCTTCTTTGCCAGGAGAAGGAAAATCATTTACAAGTTTAAACCTAGCCAGTGTATTTGCTTTAGCCGGTAAGAAAACTTTATTAATTGGAGCCGACTTGCGCAAACCCAAATTGTATGACGACTTAGGATTGAAAAATGATTTAGGTTTAAGCCAATACCTTTCTAACCTGGCAACCTTAGAACAAGTCATTCAAACTTCTGAAATAGAAAATCTGGATATGATAGCTGGTGGAGCCACGCCACCCAATCCTAGCGAGTTGCTATTGAAACCACAAATGAAAGAATTAATTGAGCATTTACGCCAACGTTATGATTTCATTGTGCTGGATACACCACCGATGGGCTTGGTTACAGATGCTTTTGTGTTAGCAGATTTAGCGAATCATATTTTGTTTGTTGTTAGGCAAGGGTTTACACCTATGCCAGTATTACAATCATTAGAAGAGTATCACCAAAGAGGCAAACTTCAAAACATCAGTATAGTATTCAATGACCTTCGCAAATCCGGCTTAGGCTATGGCTATGGAAGCTATGGGTATGGTTATGGTTATGGGTTTGGGTATGGTTATGGTTATAGCGATAAAAGGGATTCTCGATCAAATAATTCTTACTATACCGAATAGCCACTTCTTTAATAGAAGTTATGTATTTTTCTATTCAAAGTTTTTTCGATAGGCTAAAAAAGAAAGGCTTTCTTAACAGTATTATTTGGCTTTCCACCAGCTCAGCCATAAATATCGCTTTAAACATCTTTCTTGCTCCAATTGTTTCAAGAATTTACGGCAAAGAAGACTACGGAGCTGCAGCACTTTTTATATCAGTTGTTACAATAATGTCTGTAATAACTACTTTGATGTATCCTTCAGCTATTATCATACCTACTGAAGATCAAAAAGCTGAGAAGCTTACCAATCTTTCATTTTATCTTGCTCTATTTTTTAGTCTTTTAACTTTTATAACCTTATCAGTTATATATTTTTTTTATGGACATTTAATTACGTCATCTGCTTTTGAAAGTTGGATTTATTTAATTCCAATTGGTCTAATCATATTGGTGTTAGACCAAGTGGCATCACAATATAATTTTAGACTGAAAGATTTTAAAAGAAGTGCAAGAGCAAATGTAATCTCAGGAATTAGCAATAAAGGTATTACAATAGGGACTGGTTTAATTTTTGGGAGTTCACAATTTGGATTATTACTTGGATTTTTAGGAAGTCATATTATTTCATTTTTTGTTAAGGCAAAAATGAAAGTTCAGTCAATTCTATTTAAAAAGCTAAATAGAAGAGAATTGAAAAAGACCGCAATTGAGTTTAGTTCATATCCAAAGTATATTTTGCCTGGAGATTTAATTAATAGATTATCCAGAGATTTCCCATTGTATTTTTTTACGTACTCTTATGATTTACAGGTAGTAGGTAGCTTAGCCTTTGCCAACTCAATGTTAAGTATACCCTACAATCTAATAAGCTCATCAATATCACCTGTTTTTATTCAAAAGGCCAAAGAATTAAAGGAGAATAGCACCGAGAAACTTAGACATTTTTTAGTTAAACTCAATAACTTACTTTTTTTAATGGGGATTATCCCATTTAGTATACTCACTGTATTTGGTGAAGAGATTTTTGAAATAGTTTTTTCAGAAAGTTGGAAAGAAGCAGGAACATTTGCTGGAATACTAGCAATCTATTTTATGTTTCGGATAATAATGTCTCCCATGTCTTCTATATTTAGAGTTTTAGAAAAGGAAAAAATCACTTTGGTTTTTAATGTATTTCTATTTTTAGGAAGAGCACTTTTGCTTTGGTTATCATCGATATATTTTAGCGCTACAAACACTTTAATTATATATAGCATTTTTAGCGCACTTGCTTATTTAATTTTATTGATCATTACCTTTAATCTAGTTAAGTTAAATTGGTTTAAACATACTGCACCTAAGTTATTAGCCTTTGGTTTAAGTGTGCTCCTGTTGGTTGGAATTAAACATTTGATTTTTAATTAACTATTTTATCTTTTCTTTTAGGTTGAGGAGGGGTTTTTCAATAAGATAAAATGAAATCGTTGGAACAATAAGACAAAGGCTTACCACAATTAGAGCCTGAGGAATAGAAGATTCAATTTGATAATCATCGATTGTATAACCAAACAGAAAGTAAATTGGATAATGGTATAAATAAATTCCATAACTAATCTTCCCAATAAATTTGATAAAAGAATTCGTAAAGATAAATTTTAACTTAACTAGAAAATTTGAATTCATCTTTATTACAATTGACACAAGTAAGGTTGAAAAAACAGACAACGTGAAAAGCTTAATTATGGAAGAATTAATATCTTTTAGATATATAATTTTATGATAAAACCTGCAAACTATAAATGCAAAAGTAAGTATCGATACAAGCAACCATGTTTTCTTTTGAGATAAGCTTAATATGTCCTTTTCAAAAAAAGCTAAACCACTACCAAGCGCCAAAGTTAATATCCTAAGGTGAGAAGCTCTGTAAATTAGATTATCGCTTAAAGCAGCATCAGAAATGATAATCGTTAAAAGTACACCGAGTATTACAAATAGAGGAATGTAAACTAGAATTACTTTTCTAGCTTGCTCAATAGTAAACAAATAAATAATCAATGGCCAGAATATATAAAAGTGCTCCTCAACACAAAGTGACCAAGTGTGTCGCATAGCGTTAGGTGCTGATTGGAATGAAAAGTAATAATTTGAAAGATAAGTAGCTACCCAGATTAAATCATTCCAACTGATGACTAGGCCTACTAATATGATACTTAGATAATAAATGGGAAATATTCTTAAACATCTTTTTAGATAAAATCTTTTGAACGATAGATCATTTGATTCTTTCTCTTTTATTAAAATGCGTGTAATTAAAAAGCCACTTAGAGCAAAAAAAACATCAACTCCAATGTAGCCAGCAAAGGTATAGCTGGAGGCTAGATGTGAATACTTTGAGAGGTTGCCCATTACAGGAAAATGAGCCCATAAAACTAAGAGTGCTGCATATCCACGTAAGCCATCGAGAGTTTCAATTTTTGCTACCATGTTAAATTTTAAACCAAATAGTTGTATCAGTTAAACCAGTGCTAGTCGTTATAGAGGGCCAGTTATTTAAAAGCTCTTTAATTTTTTGATATCGATCTCTTTCAGAATTATCAACTATAAGTAGGCCTCCTGACTTTAACTTATTGATAGAACGAACCACGCAATCTACCCTGGCTCGGCCATCAACAACAATAAAGTCGAAGGTTTCATTATCGAATTGATTGATAGAATTTACATAACGATAAAAATCTTTTTGAAATTTATGTTGAAGATTTTGACTACCAATATTTATTGTTTCTTCAGTATAATCTTCATCATTTTCTTTATCGAAAAATTTATAGGTGACGTTTTTTACTCCTTCTGTAAGTAATCGATTAGAAATGTGTTCATACCATTCCTTATTGTGCTCAATGCTAATCAACTCCTTAACCTTAGATGCAAAGAAGATGGTGCTACCACCACTGCCATATTCAAAACCTTTCATGTTTTTGGTTAATAATGCTTTGAATATCTCAATTGAAGCGGGTGATGTCCACGGAGTATCAGAATTAAGTTTTTTGTAAGTCAAATAATATAATTCACAAAAAGGCTTTACTACTCGAAAGAAAAATACTTTTTTAAAATGAGAGCTATTTATTGGCTTTAAGTTTTTTTTTATCCAATAAAATCTCGTTGCAATTTGTCGGGCAATTATAAACCTTTCCATTTTTAAAATTTAATTGATGCAATTTAAATGATTTTTATTTCAATCATAACACCGGTTTATAACAGAGCGCATATGATTAGAACTTGTATCGACAGTGTATGCGCTCAAGATTATAAATATTGGGAACATATCATTGTAGACGATGGCTCCACGGATTCAATTGCAGAGGTAATTGATGAGTATAAAGAAGATGAAAGAATCAAATACGTTACAAAAAAAAATTCAGGTGCGGCTGATTCTCGAAATTTTGGTGCAAAGTTGGCGAAAGGTGAGTGGATTATTTTTTTGGATAGTGATGATGCTGTTAAGCTAAATTGGCTAGATAAATTCGTAAAAAATGCAAATAACAAGTTTGGAATAATCTCTTGTTCCTTTGAGAAAAGGAAATCAGAAAGAATTGAAAAAATTCAAAACCCTATAAATTTAAGATTTTTAAGTGATAAAGATAAGTTTTGTTTCGTAGCTGGTGCTTATATGGTAAGAAATGAAATTTTTTCTAAAGTGAATGGATTTGATATTTCATTAAGTTCTGGTCATCATACAGATTTAGGTATTAGATTAGCAATGAAAATTTATGAATTAGGATTTTACGTTAATTGGTTAAATGAAGTATTGCTTACAGTTTATGTTCATGATAATCAAAGAATAAGGGATAACTTTCAATTAGTATATGACGGTACAAAAGCACTCATTTCAAAACATAAGGAGATTTTATTAAGAGATAATTCAAGAAAGGAATTAAGTGATTATTTAGGAGTATGTGCTTTTGCAGCTTATAAGTTAGGCTTAAAAAAGGAATCGATTTATCTGCAGATTGAAAAAATAAGAAATAATAACCTAAATATAAAATCTACTTTAAGTCTTATAAGATACTTGATTGCTTAGTTTATGAATAGTTTTAAGGCCGATTTTAAACGATACAACGAAAAGTTTTTAATTAATGGACTGATTTTTAATCCTTGTTTTCGCTATGTTTTCTTAATGAGAATTTGTTCAAAATTAAATGTACTAAACCCATTGGGATTTGTTTCGCGAATTTTGTTAAAAGTAAATCAAGTTTTATATGGAATTAACATTCCTCATACAACTAAAATAGGTCCAGGTCTTTTTTTGTCTCATTATGGAAACATAATTATTAATCCTAAAACTGTGATTGGATCTAATTGTAACATAGCACAAGGTGTTACAATAGGTCAAACAAATCGAGGTAAGAGAAAAGGAGTTCCAATAATTGGTAATTATGTGTGGATTGGTGCTAACGCAGTCATTGTAGGTGGGATAAAAGTTGGAAACAATGTTTTGATTTCCCCATTAAGTTTTGTTGTTGAGGATATCCCCGATAATGCAGTTGTCATGGGAAATCCAGCTCAAGTAATTTCATTCAATGGAAGTGGTGGATATATTAATAACATTTAAATGTCTAACATTTTATTCATAATCGATACCCTAAATATTGGTGGAGCAGAAAGAAGTCTTCTAGAGATTACAGCTAAATTTAAAAGGTATAAACCAATTTTTGTTCATTTATTTAATGGAGAAGATTTAAAAAATGAATTCATAGAAAGTGGCGTGGAAGTATTGTCTTTAAATGAAACGCCATCAAACAATTTTAAGCACTTGAGTGAGTTGGTATTAGAGCTAATTAAAGATAAGAAAGTAAGTTTAATTCATTCCACCCTTTATCGAAGTGATCAGGTTGGGAGAAAATTAAAAGCAAAATTAAAAGTTCCACTTATCAATAGTTTAGTTAATAACTCTTATTCTAAAAGTCGCTACAAAAGTTTAGGCTTACTGGGGAAGGCGAAATTGTTTGCATATCAATTATATGATAGGTGGCACTCTAGCATTCCTGATTTATATATTTCAAATTCTGAGTCAATAAAATGTAGTAATGCTAGTGCCTTAGATTTGAATCTTGACAAGGTGATTGTAGTATATAGAGGTAGAAACAAAAATTCCTTTTTATCAGTAACAGAGGAGACAATCTTGCAATTAAAAAAGCAGTTAGATCTAATTGATAATGTTGTTTTTATAAATGTAAGTAGGTTGTTAGAACGAAAAGGACAGAAAGATCTGTTATACGCATTTAAAGAATTCAAGAGAAAAGAACCTAGAGCAAAGCTCTTAATTGTAGGTGATGGTATATTAAAGGAAACGCTGGAAAGGTTGATACAACAACTTCACATGGAACAATCTGTTGTTTTATTAGGACATCGTGGCGATATCCCAGCTTTATTAAAGGCTTCCAACTATTTTATATTCCCAAGCTATTTTGAGGGATTACCAGGTGCATTGATAGAAGCAATGTTCGCTAAGGTTCCTATCATAGCATCCTCTATCTCAGAAAACTTAGAATGTATTGATAACACAATGGCCATCACATTTAAAGTAGGAAATGTAGATGATATGACAAATGCTATGCTAAAAGCTACGCAAACTTCGAACTGGAGAGAGAAAACTGAGAAGGCATATAGTACTGCAAATGAAAAGTTTGATATTGAGAGTATATCAAACAGATATGAATTAATATATGATAGCATCTTAAAATGAAGATTTTACAGATCATTCAGAGTAATCAATTGAGAGGAGCAGAAACATTTGCTAATACCTTATCGAAGAAATTAAATGATTTAGGTAATCAAAGTACTTTAATTTCCATATTTAGAAAAGGAAAGAATAAAGACTTAATTCCTAATGTTATTAATTTAAATAGATCAATAAAGTATCGATTTTTTGACATTTATGGCTGGTACTTGTTGCATAAGGAAATTAAAACTCACGGCTATAATGTTATTCAGGCAAACGCAGGAGATACATTAAAATTTGCTGTGTTTTCGAAAATGCTTTTTAGGTGGAAAACACCAATAATATTTAGGAATGCCAGTACAGTTAGCCTTTACATTAAATCCCCTTTCATTAAATGGTTTAACAAATTACTTTTTAAGAATGTAGATCATGTTGTTTCTGTAAGTGAACACTCTAAAAAGGATTTTGTAAATTTTTTTCCAGAGATGGAGCAAAAGATAAATGTAATTCCAATAGGAATAGATTTAACAAAAAGTATTGATTATTTAAAACGTTCAAGAAATGTAATTATACATGTTGGAGGATTTACTTTCGAAAAAAATCATAAAGGTTTACTTAATGTTTATGAATCATTAAAAAAGAATAATTCAGATTTAGAGTTGTGGCTTGTTGGAGATGGTCCTCTTAGAAGTGAAATTGAAAATATCGTTAAAGAGAAAAATATTAAAGACGTTATTTTTTTTGGATATCAAACTGATGTTGAATATTACATGCAACAAGCTTCAGTTTTAGTTTTGCCAAGTATAATTGAAGGTTTACCAGCGGTTATATTAGAAGCCATGTATTGTAAAACCCCGGTGGTGGCTTATAACGTAGGTGGTATTGGTGATTTAGTGGTAAATAACCAAACAGGTTGGTTGATAGAAAAAAATAATGAAGAAGCATTTGTGGAGGCTGTGCAATACATTTTGACAAATAATGTAAATATGATTATTCAACAGGCCTTTGACTTAGTTTCTAGGGGTTATGACAATAAGATGATAGCTGGAAGATTTGAAAAACTATATAAAGAAGTATTAGTAAGAGGTAATTCCAAATAAAATTGAAAGTCCTTCACGTTATAAAATCTTTAGGTAGAGGAGGAGCAGAAATGCTTTTACCTGAAACTATTAAATTACACAATAGTAAGTTCGAGTTTTATGTGATCTACTTTCTTCCATGGAAAAATCAATTAGTTAAGGATTTAGAAAAGGCAGGTGCTAAAGTATATTGCTATAATAAAACAAATAATGTCACTTTACTTTTATCATTTTATCAACTTTTTAAATTCATTAAGCAAAACAATATTCATTGTGTTCACGCTCATTTACCTTGGGCTGGCTTTGTGGCTCGTTTAGCATGCAAATTGGCGAAAGTTCCTCTTATTTATACAGAGCATAATAAACTAGAACGCTACCATGGTATAACAAAATGGCTAAATAAGTTTACTTTCGGATGGCAAAGTAAAGTAGTTGCAGTTTCAGAGGATGTAAAGATTTCTATTGAGCAAAACATAGGAAAAAATTATCCGGTTAAGGTTATTTTAAATGGTGTGAATACGCAATCCTTTATTAGAAATAGAGAATTAGGCTTTGAGCTTCGACAACAATTGAATATTCCACAACATGCTATAGTTATTTCAACCATAGCTGTTTTTCGATTTCAAAAGAGATTAACAGAATGGTTACAAATAGCAAATACGATACTCGAGAGGGAAAAAAACATTTACTTTATCATGATTGGTGATGGCATACTCAAACCTGAAATCATGAAGACTTATCAGGATTTAGGGAGCCATCCAAACATTATTTTTCCCGGTTTACAAGAAAATGTTAAACCGTGGTTGTCTGCAACGGACATCTATATGATGACATCTATTTTTGAAGGCTTACCTATAGCCATGCTTGAAGCGATGAGTATGGAATGTGCAATTGTAAGCACAAACGCTGGAGGCATTAAAGAAGTGATTGAGCAAGGAAAAAACGGATTATTGCGAGATGTTAATGATTGGAAATTACTGGAAGAAGATTTGAAAGAATTGCTTAGCAATAAGCAACTCCGTGAAAAAATAGCCCTTGAAGCAAGAAAGAGAGTTCAAGAGTTCTTCAGCCTAGAAAGAATGGTAAATGAGTTGGAAATTCTCTATCACGATTGCTGAGCGATAGCGAAGCATCTCAAAGAAATAGTAAAGACTCTTCGCTTACGCTCAGAGATTCGTTTTTGAAATGAAAAAAGGCGGTACTGTTTACATTTTAACAAATAAATGTAACAAGGTTTAATACATAGGAGTGATCTCAGGTTTAATGGCAAGATTAATTCAACAAAAAGAAAAATTTTATCCTAGAAGTTTTACGGCTAGATATAATGTGCATAAATCAGTTTATTATGAAAACTTCAATTCAATAGTTGAGGCAATGGAAAGAGAAAGGTTTTTAAAAGGTAAAGTGAGAAAATTTGAAATTCAGTTGATAGAATCGTTAAATCCTACATGGCGTGATTTGAGTTATGAAGTGCTAACTTGGTAAATGAATTACTATAAGGAAGAAAAAGTGAATATCCGAAGTGCAAATAATCAGGACTTGCCCAAAATTGTAAACTTACTCAAGCAAAGTTTGGGCGAATCCCTTATGCCAAAGTCAGAAAATTTTTGGCGCTGGAAGCATGTAGAAAATCCTTTTGGGCAGTCACCTGTTCTTATCGCGGAAGAAAATAGTGAACTTATAGGTGTCAGAGCATTTATGCAATGGCATTGGAAACTGAATGGCAAAACGCTAAAAGCTGCTAGAGCGGTAGATACAGCAACTCATCCCAATCATCAAGGTAAAGGAATTTTCAAAAAACTCACTTTACAGTTAATAGAAGATTGCAAGCAAAACCATGTTGATTTTATTTTCAACACGCCTAATAAAAATT
The DNA here is from genome assembly GCA_027533395.1 of Cyclobacteriaceae bacterium. Classification (GTDB taxonomy): domain Bacteria; phylum Bacteroidota; class Bacteroidia; order Cytophagales; family Cyclobacteriaceae; genus Chryseotalea. Next base: position 35,638 of record JAPZUF010000008.1, on the reverse strand, counting down.
CAATGCCAGGCTATTTAAAAATGGGCTGGATAAAGGCTGGCCGACTACCCATAAGATTAAGGTTTATTACACCATTCGAAGAATTCTTTTTTAGAAATAAAGTCACTCAACAAATCTCTTGGGAAGAATTAGAAAAAACATACTATGAAAGTAACAAGATCCATTCAACGATTACAACTCCCAAAAGTATCAATTATTTAAAATGGCGTTATCAGCAAGTTCCGGTGGCGACATATCAAATTTTGAAAGGAGAAGAGAATGAATTTGTCATATATAGAATTAAAGAAGGAAGACTAAAGGAATTGCGCGTAGTAGAATATCTTTCAGATAAACAACAAGTCAGTAAGACACTGTGGATTCAGATAAAAATAGCTGCTTCAAAGCATCACGCTAGGGTTATAACGTTATCTGGCAAAACAAATAATTTTAAGAAAGGTGTATTACTTAATGTTGGTCCAATAGTCACGATACGACAAGTATCACGTGATTTGCCTAATGAATTATTTTTATTCATAAATTGGTCTCCGTCACTTGGTGATTTAGAATTATTTTAATGCTTTACGGCTTCATTATCATATTCATAACAGCATTTCTAGCACACAGCTTTGCTGATTATTTTTTTAAGGCTGGCACTGCGAATAGTCGTATTGCAAAAGAATTGTTTTGGTATCATTTGTTTCTATCTATTGTATATTTTGTATACGTTACTTTTAATCCATCAGACTCAAAAGCGTACTATTCTACATCTTTAACTTCACCAACATGGTTTGAATTATATGGCACGAGTACAACGTTTATTAAATTTTTAGCTTATCCTTTAATACAATATTTTTCATTTACCTATGAGGCAACTATGGCTTTTTTTAGTTTCATCGGTTACTGTGGATTTTTGTTTTTTCTCATTGCTTTAAAGGAAATAATAAAATTCAGACCGACCATTTTTGGTTATGACTTGCTTAAGCTTATTTTGTTTTTGCCTAATCTGCATTTTTGGTCTTCATCTCTAGGGAAAGGTTCTGTTATTTTTTTTGCTATTGCACTTTTCTTTTGGTCATTAATTAATCCACGTTATCGTTTGCTTCCTTTATTGATAAGCGGAATTATTATTTACCATGTCCGCCCTCACATCATGCTGATGATGTTAGTATGTTATGGAGTTGGATTCATATTTTCAACGAAGGGCTTACCAGTTGCATGGAGAATAATTTTTTTAGGAGGAGCAGCAATAGCCTTCTTTTTCATTTATAAGGATGTACTAACACTGGTAGGCATCGATGAAGATCAATTTTTGACGCAAGGCCTTGATTTAAGCTACAGAGCAAGCGAGTTAGGTAAAGCAACATCTGGTGTAAATATCAATCAGTATAGTTTGCCATTGCAGGTTTTTACTTTTTTGTATCGACCACTTTTCTTTGATGCTCCGGGTGCTTTGGGTCTATTTGTATCTGTCGAAAATGTTTTTTATCTGTTTATTACCCTGTATGTTTTCCACCGATTTAGAAGTTGGAACTATATTTTTAAAGGTGACTATTTAGTAAAAGGTTCCTTATTAAGTTTTATTACAGTCTCAATTGCGTTGGCACAAGTTTCTGGAAATCTCGGTTTAGCAATTCGTCAGAAAAGTCAAATAATGATTTTATTTCTATTTGTTATTCTTTCAATTTTAAATGAGGATAGTAGACAAGAAAAAATTAAAAGAAGTCGTAAGAAGTTAAGTATGTTAAACAGTCTAAGTAAAAGATGAAAGGCATCTTTACCATATCCCTTGATTTTGAATTGCATTGGGGCGGTTTCGAAAAGTGGCCAATAAGTCTGAATAACGTTCAGCTACAAAAAAATTCATATAATCAATATTTCTTAAATACAAGAAAAGTTATTCCCTTAATGCTGAGCTTATTTAAGAAGTATGAGATACATGTTACTTGGGCCACAGTTGGAATGCTCATGCATGCAAATAAAACTCAGTTGATAGAAAATTTCCCTGATTTAAAACCCGAATACAAAGAGAATAAATTAAGCGCCTATCATTATATTGAGACAAATGGAATTGGAGAAGATGAAACAAACGATCCGTTTCATTATGCAGATTTGCTGATTCAACAAATTCTTACTACGCCAAATCAGGAATTAGGCTCTCATACCTTTGCTCATTATTATTGCAACGAAGAAGGTCAGACCATAGAACAATTCCGTACCGATTTACAAGCAGCGCAAAAGGCAGCAAGCAGATATGGAAAGAAACTACAATCTTTAGTTTTTCCACGTAACCAATTTAATAATGACTATTTGAAAGTTTGTTTTGATGAAGGTATTAAAGTGGTACGCTCCAATCCCTTAGATTGGTTCTGGAACATCCAAAGTACACAAGATGAATCATTGTGGAAGCGATTAAATCGAGGATTAGATGCCTACTTTCCTGTCGGAAAAAATAATACATATAAGTTAGATGAATTGATTAGAGTACAGAATTTACCACTTTTTCTACCTGCAAGTCGCTTATTGAGACCTTATCGAAAGAAAGAATTATTTCTCAATAAATTCAAGATTGACAGAATCAAGTTAGAGATGGAAAGAGCGGCACGCAACAGTGACGTATATCATTTATGGTGGCATCCTCATAATTTTGGGAATTTTAGTGAGGAGAATTTAATTGATTTAGAGGCAATCCTTAAACACTTTAGTTACTGTAAAGCAAAGTATCAAATGCAGAGTTTAAGCATGGTCGAGATTAGTGATAACTTTAGCACTAATCATGCGTAAAATTTTACGAATAACCACTGTCCCAATTTCTCTTAAAGTCTTATTGCAAGGGCAATTTCGCTTTATGCAACAAAACGGTTGGGAAGTTTTAACAATTAGTGCTGATGGCATCGAAGTACAAGAAATTAAAGAGAAAGAAGGAGTAAAGCATATAATTATACCGTTAACAAGACAGATTTCACCTTTTACTGATTTACTGGCACTGTTGAAATTGATTCGCATAATAATTACTTTCAAGCCAGATATAGTTCACTCACATACTCCAAAAGCCGGTTTAATAGGTATGCTGGCAGCTTGGTTATGTAAAGTTCCTTACCGTTTACACACGGTTGCAGGTTTACCTCTAATGGAATACACAGGTTGGAAAAGGCTACTGCTCAATTTTACAGAGAGGTTAACTTATCGATTAGCCACGAAAGTATATCCAAACTCTTTTCAATTATTTGAATTCATTAAAAAGAATCTTTATTCTGATACACGAAAATTCCAAGTAATTGGAAAAGGTTCTTCCAACGGAATTGATGTTGATTATTTTTATCCCGCTGATAATCTTAAAAATAAGGCAAGTGAAATAAAAGCTTCCCTCAAAATTCCACCCGATGCTTTTACATTTTTGTTTATTGGTAGATTAGTAATAGACAAAGGAATTGTTGAATTAGTACATGCTTTTGAAGAAGTTATTAAATGCAAGGACGCCTATTTAATTTTGGTTGGACCCTTCGAACAAGATTTAAATCCATTGCCTCAAAACGTTTTAGATAGGATGACGAGTCATCCTAAAATCAAATTAGCAGGTTTTCAAAAAGATGTAAGACCCTATTTAATGGCATCTAATGCTTTTGTTTTCCCAAGTTATAGAGAAGGTTTCCCGAATGTTGTATTACAAGCTGCTTGTATGGAAGTACCCATTATAGCGAGTAACATCAATGGTTGCAATGAAATTATCGAACATGAAAAAAGCGGCCTTTTAGTTAGACCTAAAGACTGTGAAGAATTAAAAGTAGCTATGTTGCGCCTCTTGCAAAGCAGTACTGAAATAGAAAATTATAAAACAGTAGCTGCAAATTATGTTCGAACAAACTTTAGTCGAACTCATTATTGGAATTTGTTGCTTGCAGAATACGAATCTTTAGTAAAGTAAGATGTATCGTCATTTCATTAAACCAGCTTTCGATTTCATATTTGCTTTGCTACTTTTAGTTTTGTCACTGCCGATTATTCTTTTTCCCATCATTTTATTGGCAGTAGCAAATCGAGGTAAAATATTTTTCATTCAACCTCGACCGGGCTTGTACGGCAAAATTTTTCATGTCATCAAATTCAAAACCATGAATGATGAAATAGACAAACAGGGTAGTTTATTACCAGATGAGAAACGATTAACAAATATTGGCAAATTTATCCGCGCAACTTCTTTAGATGAAATTCCTCAACTAGTAAATGTGATAAAAGGCGAGATGTCTTTTGTTGGCCCTCGGCCGCTGTTGGTAGAATATCTTTCTCTGTATAACAAAAAGCAAATGAGAAGACATGAGGTAAAGCCTGGCATTACAGGATGGGCGCAAGTAAATGGAAGAAATACTATTTCTTGGAGGCAAAAATTTGAATATGATGTTTGGTATGTAGAAAACCAAAATTTTTTGTTGGATATTAAAATCTTATTTTTGACAATGCTAAAGGTTTTTAAATCAGAAGGCATCAGTAGCTCAACATCTGTTACGATGGAAAAATTTACTGGCAATGAATAACTATGTGATATATGGCGCTGGCGGTCATGCCAAAGTAGTGGGAGATGCCTTGCTCTCTGACGGTAATAAAATCTATACTTTTATTGATAACAATAAAACAGGTGATTATCTAAGTATTCAATTAAATAAGAATTTATCAAATTTAGATTTTCAGTATAAATCTATCATTGCTATTGGTGATAATGCAGTTAGGAAAAAATTATCATTAAGCTTACAAACAAGATTCGGTACAGTAAAGCATTCATCAGCTTTGGTAAGTGATTCAGTTTTAGTAGGCGAGGGGAGTATGGTTTTACATCAATCAGTAGTACAGATTGGATCAAGTGTTGGTAAGCATGTTATCATTAACACAAAAGCATCCATTGACCACGATTGTTTCATTGACAATTTTGTACACATTGCTCCTGGTTCAGTACTTTGTGGCAATGTGAAAGTGGGTGAAGGAACTTTAATTGGTGCAGGTTCAACCATTATACCTAATATTAAGATTGGGAAGTGGTGTACCATTGGTGCAGGAAGTGTTATCATCAAAGATATTCCGGATTATGCTGTGGTAGTAGGAAATCCTGGTCGAATTATAAAATACAATCAACATGGCTAAGCCCATCTACATTGTTGGCGCAGGTGGATTAGGATTAGAGATGTTAGCATTACTGCAATCTTTTCCTGAATATGCCGCTAGTGGTTTTTATGATGATCAATTTGAAAAAGGTAGTTTAATTCATGGATTGGTTTGTTTGGGAAATGTTTCGGAATTACTTTCTATTAGTAACAAAACATATTTATTAGTAGCAATTGGTGATCCTTTCTTCAAAAGAGAAATTATTGATAAAATCAATTCTAATACAAACTTGGAATTTCCAACTTTTATACATCCGAAAGCCACATTACTACAATCTAAAGAAATTAAAATAGGTAAGGGAACAATTATAACAGCAGGTGCCATTCTAACAACACATATTAGTATTGGTGATTTTGTATTGATTAATTTAAATTCTACAATCGGACATCACGTTCAGCTACAAAATTTTGTTTCCATTATGCCTGGAGTAAACCTTGCAGGAAAAGTAGTTGTAGAGAAGGAAGTTTTAATAGGAAGTGGCGCTAATGTTTTAAATGGAGTTACTATTGGACTGCAAGCTAAAGTTGGCTCTGGTGCAGTGGTTACAAAAAACGTTTTACCCAACCAAACCGTAGTTGGAATTCCAGCTAAACCATTAGTAAAATGAATTGGAAAGAGTTTAAACCGGTTATATATTTTTTACTCCGCTTCTTAGGCATTTACTTAATCGGCAATTTAGTCTACGGATTGTTCATTACTTCATTCGAGCCAGGTGTAGATCCAATTACTTATTGGGTAACAAATCATACAGCTTTTTTGATGCGTTTATTTAATTATCAAGCCGTAGCTCAAGCTTTAATTGATAAAAATATAGCTGATCTTTTAGTTAATAACAAGGTGGCATTATCTGTTTACGAAGGTTGTAACGGAGTAAACGTGTGGATTATTTTTGTGGCATTTCTATTTGCTCTCGGACCAATTTCAAGGAAGCTATGGTACTTTTTAGGAGTAGGAACAGTTATTATTCACATCAGTAACTTGGTAAGAATTTTTTTGTTAGCTATCGTCTACATGTATCTTCCTCACTATTGGTACTTCAGCCATAAGTATTTGTTCACAGCTTTTATTTATGTTATTGTTTTTATTCTATGGTTGATTTGGGTTCGTCAACAATTGCGGTATGCCAAGCAACAGTAAAAGAATTTTTTTTGGTGCAATTTCTTGTCTAGGACTTTTAATTCTATTTTTATTTCAACATAAAGACTGGGCATCTTATATTTTTTATTTTGACCAATCAATTCATCGTTTCATTTGGAATAGAACTGTTAGATTTATTATTAATGATTTTTTAGCTATCCTATTGGTATACGCATTATTCCCTCAACGCAAGTATGTTGTATTTGCCATTGGCGTGCAGTTGACAGGATTATTTTTTTTATTGATACCCTATTTCCTTTTAAAGTTAGCATTCCCGGCCTATAATGGACCGTTAATTAATTTTTTGCACCGAATAATCTTAAATCCAACTCTAATATTATTGCTAATACCTGCTTTTTATTGGCAAAAGAAAATCATCAATACACCACATTAATTACCATGTCTACAGAACGTATTTTTTTATCACCTCCACATATTGGCGAACTTGAGAGAGAATTTGTGAAGGAAGCATTTGATACCAATTGGGTTTCTCCTGTTGGTCCTAATCTCACTGCATTTGAATTGGAGTTAGCACAGTACAACAAAATACCATATTGTACCGCTTTGTCTTCGGGAACAGCCGCTATTCACCTGGCCCTGATTTTGGCAAATGTGCAGCGAGATGATGAAGTAATTTGTTCGAGCTTTACTTTTTCAGGTTCGTGTAACCCAATCGTTTATCAAGGAGCAACTCCTGTTTTTGTAGATTCTGAAACATTGACATGGAACATGGATCCAGTTTTGCTAGAAGAAGCAATTGAAGACAGAATAAAAAAGACAGGTAAAAAGCCAAAAGCTATTATCTTGGTTCATCTGTACGGAATGCCTGCACAAATAGAAGCCATCTCACATATAGCTAAGCGTTATGAAATTATTTTAATTGAAGATGCAGCCGAAGCTTTAGGTTCAAAAGTAAATGGAAAGCACTTAGGAACTTTCGGAGATTTAGGTATTTATTCTTTTAATGGCAATAAAATCATCACGACAAGTGGGGGTGGTGCCTTGGTATCTGAAAACAAAGCTTGGATAGAGAAAGCTGCTTTTTTAGCAACGCAAGCTAGAGACAAAGCTCCGCATTACGAACATACACATATAGGCTACAACTATAGATTAAGTAATATTTCCGCTGGAATTGGGAGAGGTCAACTAAGAGTTTTGGATGAAAGAATCGAGAAAAGACGCCAGATTTACGATTGGTATAAAGCATCGCTTAATCAATCAGGTCAATTTATATTTTTAGAGGAACCTAAAGGATATTACGCTAATCGTTGGCTATCAACCGTATTATTCACAAACATCCAAATGGGAAATGAGTTGACAAGGGAAAAAGTAAGGTTAGAGTTAGAGAAACACAATATCGAAAGCCGGCCGCTCTGGAAACCCATGCATTTACAACCTGTATTTAAAGATGCCCCAGCTTATTCAAATGGTATTTCAGAAAAACTATTTGAATCAGGTATTTGCTTGCCATCAGGAACACAAATGAGTCAAAAAATGGTAACAGAGATAGCGGAAAAGATTAAGCGGATTATTCGCTAAAAAATTCGGTTACTAACTATAAAGAGCCAGAATTAACGTCTTAATACTTAGGATGTTATTCTGGCTATTTTTTTGTTAAAAAATTGCCTGAATTGTTGTAATTTTAACGTTTGGTAAAGCTTTAATCATGATAAACCGTTTTAAAAACTCCCTCATGTCTTTAATTTGTGGTTTTCCATCCCAAAATGTTAAAAATCGATTTCTCTTTTTATCGATTTTCATGCTTTTGGGGAGCCTTTTTGCGAAGGCACAAACAACCTATTACTCAAGACTAGACGGTAATTGGAATGTATCATCTACTTGGTCTACAGTGGGTTTAGGTGGTGCAGCAGCTTCCAGCACGCCAACAGCCACAGATTTTGTTGTTATTGGAGGAGGTAATACGGTTACAGTAACTGCCAGCACTAGTATTGCAACGGTTACTTTTGATGGTGGACTCAATGCTTCTAACACTTTACAACTCAATTCAGGCATCAGCCTGAATGTTTCAGGTAATATTACTATACCTCAGGCAGTTAACAGTGGAAACAATATTTTGTCTGTTGGAGATGGTTCTTTAGCAGTAGGTAATATAAACTTTACGGCAAGTGCGAGCGGAGCGGGTCATAGAGTATCAATTGGATCTGGAAGTCTAACAGTTTCAGGAGATATTTCAGGTATTGGCACAAGTAGTACTATCCAATTTACAAGCACAGGAACGCTATCAATCGCAGGTAATTTGTTTACCCCATCTCTTGGAACAATTACAAATGCAGTGGGGTCAACAATAAATTATAATGGAAGTGATCAGAACATTCAACCTTTTACTTATAGAAATCTAACACTAAGTGGCAGTGGGAATAAAACTGTTTTATTAGGTACTACAACTGTAGGAGGAAATCTCAATGTCAATGCTGGGATCACCTTAATTGTTCCAGATGTTACCTTTAATGTTACTGGTTCGTCTTTGATTGATGGAACAATAAGGTTTACTTCCACTACAGGAACAAAAACCTTCACAGGCCTTGTAACTATTAACGGAACTTGGCAAAGTACAGTAGCAGAAAGCTTTACCTTTCAGGGTGGAATTACCAATAACGGAACTTTTACAGCAAGCACAGGTACTTATACTTTTAATACTAACTCTCAGATTTTAACCGGCACCTTTGTAATACCTCGAGTAACAGTTACAGGTGCTGGAGTTACATTAACAAATTCTTCATTTTTAACTGTAGCCACATCTTTAGCTGGAACGGGTTCATTGATTCAAGCATCTTCGGCCACACTTTCGCTTGGGGGTAGTGTTTCAATAGCGTCTATAAATGCATCTTCATTAAATAACACTGTTAACTATACAGGTGGCAACCAAACCATAGCAGCTGGCACTTATTTCAATTTAAATACCTCTGGAAGTGGTACTAAAACATTATTTGCCACAACATCAGATATTTTAGGAAACTTTTCAATGTCTGGTACACATACTATTACAGCGGTAACAGGTTTATCGATAGGGGGGAATTTCACACATAATGTCGGAACAACTTTTAATGCTGGAACTTTCACGCATACTATAAGCGGTAACTTTACCAGAAACGGTACTTTCAATCCAGGAACCAGCACTCTTGTTTTAAACGGTTCAAACCAAAATTTATCGGGAGGGAACACTTCCTTTGGTAATTTGATTTTATCAGGTTCAGGTACCAAAAATTTCGCATTTCAAGCCACAATTGCCGGTTATTTCTCAATTGCAAATGGAGTAGTTGCAAACTTAGGCGGAATTAATACGCACCAAGCTAACAGTCTTGTATTGAATGGAGCCTTGCAGTCAACCACTGGTACTTGGGGTGGAACAGGCTCAGGTGCAAGCAATATCAATTCAACATTCTTTTCAATTGATGGCGGCCGGATTAATATACTAACAGGTGGTAATTCCTATTATTCAATTGCATCCGGAGCGTGGGATCAACCATCAACTTGGTCAACAACAGGATTTGGCGGACCAGCCGCACCTTCAACTCCAGGAGCAGATGATTACGTTTACATTGGTGATGGCTTTACGGTGACAGTTGACGCGAACGCGGGTGCAACGGCTGTAGAATTCGCAGCATCAAACAACTTAACTAATACCCTGACTTTAAATGATGGAGTTATACTTACAATTTCCAATTACATAACACTTCCTCAAACTTCTAGCGGTGGAACAAATCAGATTTTAATTGGCAATGGTCAGTTAATAACGAACAACATTGATTTTACAGCAACCACTAGTGGTGCTGGTCATCTTATAACCATTAATAACGGTACGCTACAAGTTTCAGGTAATGTTACAGGCGTAGGGGCATCAAGTACAATTCAAACTACAGGAACTGGTCAAATTCAAATTTCCGGAGCACTTTTCTCCTCTTCGGAAGGTACGTTAACCTTATCTTCTGGTTCAACCTTTAATTATGCAGGGAATGTTGCTCAAACTATTCAAAACTTTAATTATCAAAATTTAACAATCAGTGGTTCCGGTACTAAAACAAGTTCAGCAACAGGTTCTGTAACTGTTAATGGTAATTTAACAGTTAATAATGGGTCAACTTTAACTGTTAGTGGATTAGACCTCACAGTTAATGGTACATCTAGTATAAACGGAACTCTTAATTTTAGTTCAACAACTGGTGTTAAAACATTTGTTGGTTTAATTACTGTAGCTGGCACTTGGAATGCAACCGTAGGGGAGTCTTTTACAATAAGAGGGGGTATTACTAATAGTGGCACATTTAATGCCAATACAGGTATCTACACATTCAATACAAATCCTCAAGCTTTAAATGGTATCCTAACAATTCCGAGAATAACAGTTACCGGTATTACACTAACTAACAATGGTACTGTTACGATTAATACAGCGTTAGCAGGTACTGGTAATTTTACTCAAGGAACAGGCTCAACTTTAAATTTAGGAGGCACCAGCGCTATAACAACTTTATCTACTGTTGCTGTTAATAATACCATCAATTTTACAGGAGCAAACCAAACTGTTAATGCAATTGATTATCAAAATTTGGGATTGTCAGGAAGTGGAGTTAAAACATTATCAGAGTTAACCAGAAACATTGGCGGCAACTTTACTTTATCAGGAACTGCTACTACTACAGGAGTAATTGGCCTGACGATAGGTGGAGACTTGACAATAAATGCAGGAGCTTCTTTTACATCCGGAAGTTTTACACACAATGTTGGCGGCAACTTTACCAACACTGGAACTTTTACTGCTTCAGATAATTCACAATTTAATTTTAATGGAACCAATCAATCTATTTCCGGTGCTGGTACATTTGTAAATGTAAGATTAAGTGGTTCTGGTACAAAAACATTTTCAACTTCTTTAACATTTAATGGATTCTTATCTGTTGAAAATGGGGTTTTGGTTAATTTAAATAGCATCAATACTCACCAATCGAATACTTTAATTTTAGATAGTGATTTACAAGCCAATGCAGGAACGTATGGAGGTACTGGTTCTGGTGCTACTTTTATCAATTCAACTTTCTTTACCGCAGGCACAGGGTTACTCAACGTACTAGCAGTTGGTAACACTTACCATACAAGAGCAAATGGTGATTGGAATAATCCTAACACATGGTCATTGGTTGGAATAGGAGGTGCGCCAGCTTTATCAGCTCCAAGTGCAGCGGATATTGTACTTATTGGAGGAGGTTTTACAGTTACAGTAACAGCTAATGCGACAGTAAGTTCCATAAGTTTTGATCCAAGTGTCTCTTTAACTAATCGGATTGATGTAAATAATGGAGTAGCATTAACAGTAAATGGCGCAATAACCATACCTCAGACAGCAACTTCTGGAGCTAATATTTTAAACGTTGGTGGAGGCACTTTAACTGCAACTAATTTGGAATTTACAGCAACTTCTGGAGGAGCGGGACATCAACTGCAGATAGGAACTGGAACAGCAACCTTTTCTGGAAACATAACTGGTATAGGATTAAGCAGTACCCTTAATTTTACTGGGGCTGGATTACTGCAAATTGGTGGTTCCCTTTTCTTTACCACTGAAGGTACTTTAACAAATGCAACAGGAAGCAGGGTTGAATACAATGGTAATACTGACCAAAGTGTAAGAGCCTTAACTTATCAAAATTTGATTTTATCAGGTACAGGGAACAAGACATTAGGTGGTGCTTCTACTTCAACCATCAACAGTAATTTAACCATACAATCAGGCGCCAACTTTGTTGTACCTGCAGTTGGCATTACTGTGAATGGTACAACTCAAGTAAACGGTACACTTTCAATTACTTCTACAACAGGAGTCAAAACATTTGTTGGTGCGATAACTGTAAACGGAACATGGGCTAATACAGCAAATTCGAATATTGTGATTAGAAACGGAATTACGAATAATGGAACGTTTACAGCAGGTACCGGAACGTATACCTTTAATACCAATTCTCAATCGTTAAATGGAGATTTTACTTTTGCGCGAGTAACTGTTACTGGCGCCACAGTAAATCTAAGCAATAACAATAATTTAACTGTAAATACTGCATTGGCTGGGACAGGAAGATTAACGCAAGCAACTGGTGCTGTTTTAACGCTTAGCCAAACGGCAGCAATTGGTATTACCAATTTAACGTTGGGTACAAATCCCAACACTGTTAACTATAATGCAATAGGCAATCAAACAGTTCGTGCTGTCAATTATCATCATCTTAATTTGTCTGGCTCGGGCACAAAAACTTTTGCTGCCGGCACCATAACAATTGCCGGAGATTTAACAACATCAGGAACAGTTGTTGTAGTACCAGCTAATGATTTATCTATTTCCGGTAATTTAAATATTGGTAGCGGAACAACGTTTAATGGTGTTGCCACAATGAATGTAGCTGGAAATTTTGTCGACAATGGTACTTTCAATCATAACAATGGAACTTTAGTACTAAACGGAGGTAACCAAAACATTAATGGTCTCTCACAAACCTCTTTTTATAACTTAACGGCTGCAAATTCTGGAGTAAGCGTTACCAAGTTTGTGGAAACATCTAAAGATTTAATTAATGTTTTAACCATTGGAAACAATGTAACGTTCGATGCAGATGGTTCTGCAAATACCTCAATATTCTCTTTAAAATCATCAGGCGTAACCAATTCTCCTGATGCAAGTATTGGTCCTTTGTTAAACGGTGCAAACGTAATAGGCAACGTGCGGGTTGAAAGAGCAATGGGACAGGAGATAAATGTTTGGCGTTATATTTCTTCTCCAGTAAGCGGGGTTGGACTTTCACAATTTACTGATGACATGCAGGCTATCAGGCAATCAATAAGATGGTACCGCGAATCATTAATCAATCAATCATCACGATGGACAGCATTAGCAACAACAGCTGAATTATTAGTACAAGGTCGTGGATACCATGTTTGGATGTATAACAATGTTCCAGTTAACTGGGATGTCACAGGATCTGTTTACCAAGGTAGTTTTACTTGGAGTACAGCGAATGGTCGTCTTACAAGTTCTACCTCAACTTCTAATACAGATAGAGATAAATGGAATCTATTAGGCAATCCATATCCTTCTCCGATTGTTTGGGATGGTGACCCAGCTAAATGGAATATAAATGATGTAAATCTTGTAGCTACAACTGTATATGTAACAGATGAAAGCACCGGTGTAAACTTTGCTTATAATTATGCAGATGGAAGTGGTGCAGATGGAAGTGGTTCTGTATATCCTTTATTAACCAATGGTGTTATTGCCCGAAACCAAGCATTTTGGGTATTTGTAAATCCTGGAGCCAGCATCACCATAAATGAACAAGCAAAAGTACCTGGCAATGTTGCAGGACAGAATTTTTATAGAACTAAAGATAATATACTCAATCAGCTTACTGTTTCTTTTGGAAATGAAAACATAAAAGATGAAGCCTACTTTAAAATAAATGAAGAATCAACAGAAGGATTAGATATGCGCTTTGATGCACCTAAACTTTTTAACGAAAAGTTTAGTGTTTTCTTTGTTGATGATTACGGACAAAATTTAGGTATGCATACCGTGCCAAGCGTAGAAAACAAAAATGAGTTACGCCTTGGTTTTAGAGTTGCTGAGCCGGGTGATTATTATTTTGATTTGAGATCGAAAGGTGATTTATCTGATTTACAAAACTGGTATTTAGTTGATAAAGTTACTCAATCCTCAATTCCGTTAGCTGTGGCTAAAAACTGGAAAGTAACAATCGCGTCCGATCAATTAGAGTCTAATAATCGATTTACTTTAATGCGTGAGGTTTCTCTTTCTAATGTCGACATTTCAGTTTCTCCTAATCCTTTTGTATCCGAAATCCAAATTACTGCTCCTCATGAAATATTGAGCGTTGAGTTGATAGATATTAACGGGAAGAAGTTGTTTGAACAAAATTTAATTGAAGGAAGTAAAATTCTAAGAATAGACGCATCAACCATTCAAACCGGTATTGTCATTGCCAAAGTGAAAACAACTGATGGTTTATTCAATAAAAAATTGATTAAGAAATGAAAAACCTTTTGATTTTAGGTATACTGTTTTTTTGCACTTTAAGTGTTTCACTAGCTCAGGTAACCCCTGGTGGTGGAGGTCCTCCTCCCGGTGGTGGAGGTCCGGTACCACTAGGTGGCTTGGAAATCTTAATAGGTGGTGGTGCACTTATAGGAGTACGTTATTTAACAAAAAAAAAGAAATAGACTTTGCTTTTATCATACGTTAGAAGGCTAACTATTCTCCCTAGATGGGTTATCATCTTTATAGATATTGCTGTATTAGTTCTATCTGCTATCATAGGATATCTGTTAAGATTTAATTTTTCCTTTGAAGCAATTGCTGCTTATAACCCATTAATTGGTGTTTTATTCTTAAGTGGATTTGGTGCTTTCGCGATTGTTTTGACAAAGAGTTATGCAGGAATTGTACGCTATACTGGCATTGACGATGCAGTTAGGATTTTTTATACTTCGCTTCTCAGCCTTTGTTTGGCAATTGTGGTTAACCTCATTTACTATTATAATTCTGGATCAAATCTTATACCTTACTCAGTAATCTTAATTCACTTTTTTGTTTCCTTTCTTTTTCTTTTGTATTACCGCTTATTGGTAAAGAGTGTTTTTCTTTATTTTAAAACAGACATTCACAACCGAGTTAATACAGCTATTTTCGGAGCAGGTCAAATTGGAATGTTAACAAAACACGCCCTAGATTCTGAAAGGCGACATCGTTCCAGACTGATTGCTTTTTTTGAAGACGATACAAACAAAATAGGTAAGTCTGTTTCAGGTGTAAAAATTTACGATTGGAATGATTTCCCTAAAAAAGTAAAGCAAGAGGGCGTTTCCGAATTGATTATTGCTGTACGTAATTTATCGCCTGAACGTAAAAATGAAATAGTAGAAGCGTGTATTGAAAATCAAGTTAAAGTTAGAATTGTTCCTTCCTTTGATAAATGGGTAAAGGGTGAATTCAAAGCAGGACAAATCAAAGATGTTAACATAGATGATTTATTGGGTAGAGATACCATCCACTTAGATAATACTCACCTTAATGAATCGATTAGAGGTAAAGTTATTTGTGTTACAGGTGCTGCCGGTTCAATAGGAAGTGAATTGGTGAGACAAGTGATTTCCTATCAACCTAGACAGCTTTTGTTAATTGATCAAGCTGAGTCACCTCTTTATGAATTGGAAAGGGAAATAGCTGAAGTGAAAACAACAGCTCTGGTAAGTTTTCATCTTTGTGATATAACTAATCGTGAACGCGTTGCATCCTTATTTGCAGAATATAAGCCCGAGATTGTTTTTCATGCAGCAGCCTATAAACACGTACCCGTAATGGAAAGTAACCCTGCGGAGGCTGTATCTTGCAATATTTTAGGAACAAAAAATCTGGCGGACCTAGCTGTAGCTTTTAAGGTTAGAAAATTTATAATGATTTCTACTGACAAAGCTGTAAATCCAACAAGCGTTATGGGATGTTCTAAACGCATTGCTGAAATTTATGTTCAAGCTTTGAACAATCATTTATTGGTTACTAGTACCGGACGTACCATGTTTGTTACTACGCGATTTGGAAATGTCTTAGGTTCTAATGGCTCAGTGATTCCAATTTTTAAAAAACAAATAGAAGCAGGTGGTCCTATAACCGTTACACATCCCGATGTAATTCGGTACTTTATGACGATACCTGAGGCTTGTCGTTTGGTTTTGGAAGCTGGCGTAATGGGCAATGGAGGAGAGATCTTTATTTTTGATATGGGTAAACCTGTGCGCATTTTCGATTTGGCAAAGAAAATGGTAGTGCTATCTGGTTTAGAGGTAAATAAAGATATTGATATTGTTTTCACCGGATTACGTGAAGGTGAAAAGTTGTACGAAGAACTACTCAACGACAAAGAAAATTCAATTCCCACCCATCATCAAAAAATCTTAAAAGCAAAAGTTCAAGAACAATCTTACATGCAGGTAAACAGTATGATTGAATTGTTTCAGGATTTGGTTAATGATAAGAATGAATTAAAAATGGTAGCACTAATGAAAGAATTGGTGCCTGAGTTTAAAAGCAACTATTCTAAATTTGAAGTACTAGATCGGCTTGAGAAAAGTTAGAAGGGATATCCAATACCAATGTTGAATAATATTGGCTCTCTATTGGTGCTGAATGGTTTAAAGAATTTCACGTTATCAAGTACAAATTTATCAGATCCTTCCCTGGCAGGGTCTATCATCTTCATACCAATATCCAATCGTAAAATCAAGAAAGAGAAATCGAATCTGAAACCAAAGCCTGTGCCTACAGCGATTTGTTTATAAAATTCTGTGATATCAAATTGTGCACTTCCAGGGCTAGTAGCTCCTTCATCAGCTTTTCTTTCAACACGCGTCCATACGTTTCCGGCATCAACAAATATGGCTCCACTGAAAAATCCAAAAAGCTTTCTTCGTAATTCAATACTTCCCTCAATTAATACTTCTCCAGGTTGTTCAATCTGATAGCTATACAAACCATCAGCAGCAGGATCTCCTGCCAACGGTGGTTTAAATGATCCGGGACCTAATCTTCGCGGTCGCCATGCCCTTACACTATTGCTACCACCGGCAAAAAAGAATTTTTCGTAAGGTAAACTCTTGTTATCATTAAAAGAGTATGCTAATCCAAAATTTAGTCTTGTGGCTAAAACTGTTTGTTTTGTTAGCACGGTAATCCTGCGCATATCCAAAGTGAGCCGAACAAATTTAAAGTAGGCTAGGTTTCTATTTAGAAATGGAATAGAATCTATCAAACTAAAAATATTACCGCCACTCTCAATGGATGTTCGTAAAAAGTGTGAGCTCCGTTCAGCATTTCCATAATTATCCGGATTCCAGGTGAAAGTAAATTGCATGCTGCTTACAAAGGAAGGCTTGAAAGAATTTGACAAAGAGAAGTTGCCAAGTGTTTCCTGATTAGTTAGAAAATCTTGAAATGAGTTTTGTGTGATTCGCGAATCGATAACAGATAAGTTAGCTAACGCGAAAGAATAGAAATGACTTTGACCACGTTGCCAGTTATAGGTTACTGAGGCGTTAGCACTGCTTCTTCTATATTCAGGACGATCGGTATAACCATAACCAAGTGTTACCCTTGTTTTAGGATTATATCGATTGAATTTTACGCGTAACTTTTCTTTTAAAGGAAAAATAAATCTCGGAAAAGTTAAAGAAGCATTTAAGCTGGCTTCCACGCTTCGGTAAATATCGGATTCACTAGCGGCTGAGGCAACGCCTTCAAAACCAATTCTGCCATTAATATCAAAATTTTCTAACCCTCTAAAAATATTTCTTTTTTTAAAGTTTAAGTTATAGAAAGGACCAGGAAGACCTTGTGTAACGTTGACACCAACTTCGTTCGACCATTCGTATCTTTCTAATGGACTGGTAAAAATGTTAGCAATAAATTTCCCGCCACTGGTATCATAATTAATATTAACAAACTTAAAGGCATCTAAGCTGGCTAATTGCCTTTGGGTTAGTAAAGTATTTGATCGATTGTACAGCTGACCGTTATCTAAAAAAATTCTATTGTGTAAAACTTTTAGTTTGTATTGATTAAAATTTGAGAAATAAGTTCTGCCTTTATAGCGCTGTATGTCTAAACCAGAATTGCCAGTAATTACTCCGGCATTGAGTCCTATACGTACAGAGTCAATCATAAATTGTTTATGCGAATTTCTTTCTGCCGGATCTCTAATGAGGAGAGAAACCATTACGCCTTGATTTTTTAGCAATGCAGTATCAACTTCAAATTCAATGTATTGTCTGCTAAAATCAAAAAAGCCATTGTCTTTCAAAAGCAAATCAATTCGTTCTCTTTCTTTTGTAAAATCATCTGATTGATAAATTTTACCTTTTCTAATAAAAGCATTTTGTTGTGTACCAAGTAACAAGTTATGGATAATGCTATCCTTTACTTTGTATGTAACAGAATCAATGGTGTAAGCTATGCCTGGTTCTGCTTTGTAAGTAACGTAAACAAATTTACCTATGGTAGAAGTTTTGTTTGTAACTGCATTGTTAAAATATCCAAGATTAAAGAGGTAATCTTTAATTCTATTCTGTGTGATTGTGACTTTAGAACTATCAAATACAGCAACTGGTTCGCCCCACTGCATAAAGTTGTTACCATTTTCTAATCGGTTGTTAAATCGGTCTGCTTTTTTCTGTTTTCTGAATTGAAGATTAGCAATTCTTCTTGCCTTAGTTGTCTCCGCTATTTTCGAATCGAATTTATGGAGTTTTCTCTCTTTCCTATTGGCAATTTTTGTAGAATCAAAATTCTTTAAACCGAAATAATACATCCCAACTAAAGGTGCGATTGGTAAGCTAATAAGTTTTCGATTAGGTGTTTGCTCAAATAGATTGGATAGATCGTCTTTGCTAATATTTTTCGGTGCTTTAACTCCTTCTTGGTACAAAAGTTTTTCTCCATCTTTTAGATGTTTGATGCCAAGGCATGAGCTAAGCAACCAACCTGAGAGGATGAAAAAAAAGGTATATTTGGAAACTGTTTTAGTCAAAACGAAATGTTAACAAAAGCTCAAGTTAAGTTTATCAAGTCATTGCAAGAAAAAAAATATCGAAAACTTGAGCAATGTTTTTTGGTTGAGGGCGAGAAGAGCGTTTTGGAATTGTTAGAATCTGACTTTAAGTCAAAAATGATTGTGGGCACAGCAACATTTTTATCAACGCATCACCATTTGTTAAACCATCTGAACTGTATTGAGGCAACTGAACAGGAGTTATCAGGTTTGGGCGAATTTAGAACCAATAAGGGTGCCTTGGCAGTTGTGGAAATAAAACACACAACTCTTCAAAATTTAAAGCCTAGTAAACTTTATTTGGTTTTAGATAATATTCAAGACCCTGGAAATTTAGGTACCATTATTCGCACTGCTGATTGGTATGGCATACAACAGATCATAGTTTCTGAAGATACTGTCGAATTTTATAACCCTAAAGTTATTGCTGCTACGAAGGGTTCTTTTACTCGTGTTGAGGTTGTTTACACCGATATAAAGAATTGGCTGTTACAACAAAATCAGCATTCAATTTATGGGGCGTTGTTGGGTGGAGAAAATGTTCGACATACAGAGTTTGATGAAAATGCCATCCTTATTATTGGCAATGAAGCGCATGGCATTCGACTTGAAATTCTACCCTTGATTCAAAAGAAAATTACCATTCCAAAATATGGCAAAGCTGAGAGTTTAAATGCTGCTATTGCCACTGCTATTTTACTCGATAGAATGGTCAGTTAAAGAAAACCTTCGCTCTTGTTGGCAGCTTGTTCGGCCATACTATCGGCTTTATCTTTTCCTAAATATTGATCGATTAAATAATGCCCTAAATAAAGAAGTGGTGTTAGCGCTATCGCAATTGCAAATTTGTAAATGTAATTGGTGATACCAATCGCGACAATTTGCTTAGTGGGAAACACATTGTAGAAAGCAATAAACAAAACAACGAAACTATCAATCAGTTGTGAACCCAAAGTAGAGCCTGTTGCTCTAAGCCAAAGATATTTCTTACCTGTAACTTTCCGTAATTGATGAAAAAGAAAAACATCTAATAATTGGCCAATTAAAAAAGCAGCCAGCGAGCCAATAATAATGCGTTGACCTTGCCCAAAAATTTTATTGAAGGCAAAATTCATATCGAAAGCATTTCCTTTTGTGTCTACATTATTGGCATCTAACCACCATTGCGCTGGTGGTAAAGACATGGTTGTAAAGATGACAACGAAGGCATATGCAATCAATGCAGCAGTCAGGAAACTGATTCTCTTAACACCTGGCTTTCCGAAGTATTCATTGATTAAATCAGAGGTGATGAACACAACCGGCCAAATGATAACACCCGCTGTGAGATTGAAATCCATGGTAAAGCCTAATATATTCAAATGGGCAGGTGATAAGCCAACAGTTTGTTCAGCTGAAAAAATTTTAACACCAATCATTTCAGCTACTAAGGCATTGGTTAAAAAGATGCCAGCAAGCACTAGAAATAATCTGTTTCTTTTTTGTTCAAAGGTGGATTTCATTCTTCGATGGTAAAGGTTTCTCCATCTATAGCTAATGCAGAATGAGGGTAAATTGTTTTAGCTTCTGCTTCAATGACTTGTAAATCTTTATAACGTGCAGAAAAATGGCCGAGCAATAATTTTTTAACGTTTGCTTTTTTTGCGATTTCGGCTGCTTGTAGGGCTGTGCTGTGTTTGGTTTCTATCGCTTTGTCGAGGTCTTCGTTAATGAAGGTGGCCTCGTGATAGAGTAAATCTACCTCTTTGATCGTTTCGACTATCGGAAGATGATAAGCAGTATCGGAACAATATGCGTAGTTTCTGCTGCGCTTTGGTGGAAGTGTATAATCTTGATACGCCAATATTTTCCCTCCTTCTAACATAAAATCATTTCCTTGTCTGAATTGGGCAATGGCTTGTAGACTTACTTCTTTATTTAATTTGTCTTTGTCAATTCTATAGGGTTTTATTTTCTCCTTAAACAAGAAACCACAGGTCGGAATTTTATGGTTGAGAGGAAAAGAAGTAACCGTAAATTTATCTTCATCCAAAATTAGGTCAGTAGTTTTTTCAGGATTAAGCGTGTGAAAAAATAATGGATAGTTTAAATGCGATTTCGAATACTTAAGTTGAATCGTAATGATTTCATCTAATCCTTGCAAACCAAAAATATGCAAAGGTTTTGTTCGCTTCAATAAGTGGAGTGTGAATAAAACGCCTGGCAAACCTAAGTAATGATCGCCATGCAAATGTGAAATAAAAATGTAATCTATTTTTGAAAGCGATAAATCATAACGTTTGATTTGCATCTGTGCAGCTTCACCACAGTCGATTAGCATGTGTGTACCTTCAATTTCTAACCATTGTGCACTGGTGTAACGACCATGTTGTGGCAAGGCACCGCTTGAACCTAAAATTGTAATAGCAAATGACACGATGTATGGATAACAAAAAAGCCAGCTTTTTGTCTGGCTTTTTGTTTGAGTTTTGTTGGATTAACTTCCTTGTTTTAAATCTTTTTCTATTTCATGCATGTAAACTGTATCTACTGCTTCTTCTACTGTTGGTAGAATATTGAGTACTGTATCTAGTTGAGATATTTTTATCAGCTTGGTTGTGTGTTCAGATAGACAAGCCAAAACAAAAATTCCATTGTCTTCCTGCATGATTCTGTTTCCTACTAATAGGGCGCTTAAGCCGGATGAATCGGTATATTTTACCTCAGATAAATCAAGGATAACGTTGTTGACACCTTCAGCATGTAAAGTAATTAGTTCAGACTTTAATTGAGGTGCAACATTAGAATCCAGTTTTTCTTCGTGTAAGCGTAAAGCGCTGTATTTTTCTTGTTTATCGATAGTGTATTTCATGCTATTGAAGTGTTGAGGTCAATTTAAATTTTTTTATTGAATTACGAATGCTGTCGCCAATCCTTTCTTCTATGTTATCGTAATTAATGGGTAAAAGGTTTTCTCCTCTTACTTGCAAATATAATTCTTGGTAGCGTTCTGAAATGGATTTAACCCAATCGTCTGTCATTTCAGGTATCGTTTGGCCTTCTTTTCCCTGAAATCCATTTTCTATTAGCCATTGGCGCACAAATTCCTTAGAAAGTTGTTTTTGCGCTTCGCCTTTGGCTTGTCTTTCTTGGTAGCCTTCAGCATAAAAATAGCGGGATGAATCAGGTGTATGCACCTCATCAATTAGGTAAATAGTATTGTTGTGTAAACCGAATTCATATTTTGTATCAACGAGGATTAACTTTCTAGAGGCGGCTATTTCTGTTCCTTTAGCAAATAGTTGTAGGGCATATTGCTCGAGTTGTTCGTAATGTGCGACTGAAACTAAACCTTTGTTGATGATTTCTTCTCTGGAGATGTCTTCATCATGGCCTTCGTGTGCTTTTGTTGTGGGTGTGATGATGGGAGTAGGGAAGGGGTCGTTTTCCTTTAAGCCATCAGGCAATTTTACACCACATAATATTCTTTTACCTGCTTTGTATTCGCGCCAGGCGTGGCCTGCCAGGTAGCCGCGCACCACCATTTCAACTGGAAAAGTTTTACAAGTAAAGCCAATGGTTACGTTTGGATCGGGTGTTTCTAATACCCAATTGGGAACCAACGCTTTGGTAGCTTGTAAGTTAAAAGCAGCGATTTGATTTAAAACTCGTCCTTTGTCAGGAATGGCTTTAGGAAGGATAACATCAAATGCCGATATTCTATCAGTAGCCACCATCGCCATGATGTCGCCAAAGTAATAGACGTCTCTTACTTTGCCTTTGTAAAACCCGGTTTGACCTTCAAATTTGAAATTTGTTTCTTTTATGGCCCTCATAATTAGTCCTGATTTTCAATCAGGATTCCAGCCTTAAAATTAAGGGTTCTTATCAAATTTCCCTGCTCATCAAACTCTTTCCAAGCTTTATGTTTTCTGGCGCCTACATATTCGCCTTGTTCCTTTAATTTTCCGTTTTTGTGATAAGCTGTAAACAAGCCGTGTAATCGGTTGGCTTTAAATTCTCCTTCACTTTGGAGCTCGCCCGTTTCATAATATGTTTTAAACGGTCCTGCTAACAAACCAAAACGGAATTCTTCTTCTTTTTCTGTTTTTCCATTTGAATAGTACGAAGTTTGAATACCATGCAGCTTGCCTTTATCGTAAAAAGATTTCTCTCTTACAGTTTTGCCATCTTGATGATAGATTAGCCATTTCCCTTGAGGTTTATCCTCTTCAAATTCCTTTTCCCAAAGTTTAATTCCATTTTTATCAAATTCTTCTACAGTTGAATTTTTACCATTAAGAGCCACTGTTTCTTTAGTTTTTAATTCACCGTTATCATGGTAAACGAAACCATTACCAATTCTTCTCCCTTGGTAATATTTTAGCTTGTGCCTGATTTGTCCGTTTGGAAAATAACCTGTGTTTTCTCCATGTAATTTTCCTTCTTGAAAATGTCCGACTAATAAAAGTTTTCCATCATCATTATAATTTCTGTACTCACCATTTTTAGAACCTTGTTGCATTTCGTAAACAAACTCTAATTGACCGTTTTGATAAAAAGTTTTGTAAAAACCACTGATCACCCCATCCTTACAATTGAATTCTGTTTCGATAATACCTGATGGATAATAAGTTCTGGTGATGCCGTTGGGTTTGCCATTGGCATAGGTGATTTCCTTTCTAAGTTTTCTATCAGGGTAGTATTCTAAAACCATTCCTTCAGGTTTTCCTTTTTTGAATTGTGTTTCGCTTTTAAGAATTCCATTATCAAAAAAAGTTCTTACACTATCCACTAATTTATCATTCTCGTAGAAGGCAAATTGAATTTGCTTACCAGTTCGGTCAAAAATTTTTGCAGGACCATGACGTAAACCATTTTGATAAGAGATGATGCGAGATGGTTTTCCGTTGTCGTAATATTCTGTAAATATTCCTGATTTTTTACCTTCAATAAACTCTCCTTCGAAAGCAAGTGTTCCATCAGGATAAAACTTTTTGTATTTACCAACAACCATCGTTGGATCATCTTTGTCTACAAAAAAAAGTTCTTGAGGTTTAGATTGATCGCCATTATAAAACTTTTTTACTTCTTGTTGAGCAAGAAGTAATCCTGAAAGGTTCAAGAAAAAAATCAGTAATAGATAGCGCATAAATTATTGACTTGAAATTAAAATAGCCCTGCGAAATAACGCAAGGCTATCTTCATTATTTTGTTATGATTTAAAGGCTTTCGATAACCAATGCAGAAGCACCGCCACCTCCATTACAAATACCCGCAACACCAATCTTACCTTTGTTTTGCTTGAGTACGTTTAACAATGTAATGGTTATACGCGCTCCTGAAGCTCCTAATGGATGCCCGATGGCAACTGCACCTCCGTTTACATTGACTTTATTTTGATCGATGCCCAACTTGATGTTATTAGCGATAGCAACAGCAGAAAAAGCTTCATTGATTTCATAATAATCAACTTCACCAGCGGTTATACCAGCATTTTGCATGGCTTTTGGTATCGCTAAAGAAGGAGCAGTTGTAAACCACATGGGGTCATGCGCTGCATCGGCAAAACCTCTGATTTTGGCTAAAGGTTTTATACCTAATGATTCCGCTTTTTCTTTACTCATCAACACTACAGCTGCAGCGCCATCATTTAAAGTAGATGCGTTGGCGGCTGTTACTGTTCCATCTTTCGTAAAGGCAGGTTTAAGCGCAGGAATTTTATCAAAGTTCACGTTTTTATATTCTTCATCTTCGGCAAAAAATGTCTTATTCCCTTTCTTGTCAGTAATTTCAACACCGATTACTTCATCTTTAAATTTGCCAGCTGTCCAAGCAGCTGCAGCGCGTTTATACGAATCAATAGCATAGGTATCTTGAGCAACACGACTGATGTTCATTTCTTTAGCAGTGTTGTCAGCACAAACTCCCATAGCACAATGATTATACACATCTGTTAATCCATCAAATTGCAAACCATCAATTAATTCACTATTTCCATATTTATAACCTGTGCGGGCTTTTAATAAATAGAAAGGAATGTTGCTCATACTTTCAGATCCACCTGCTACAACAACATCGTTCTGGCCAGTCATGATAGATTGTGCGCCTAGCATGATGGCTTTCATTCCTGATGCACAAACTTTATTAACAAGGGTACAAGGAATGTTATATCCTAAACCGGCACCTACAGCAACCTGAGTAGCAGGAGCTTGACCTAATCCTGCACTTAAAACATTGCCAACAAAAATTTCATTGATTTGATCTGCACGCAAGCCGGCCTTTTCAATAGCAGCTTTGTAAGCGATCGCGCCTAATTGTACGGCTGAAAAGGAAGATAAAGTTCCTAAAAAACTTCCGATTGGGGTTCTAACAGCAGATATGATATATACTTCTTTCATGTTTATATGATTACTTGATTAGATGATGCATGATGGAGGAAAAGTTAGAAAGTTATTTACCATAACACTAGATTTTCCGAAATCGTTTACGGCTTCAAAAATAAGAAAAGAGAAGGTTTTAACTTCTCTTTTTAAGGAAATGATTACCAATCGGGCTTACCTTTTTCTTTAGGTTTTGTTGGTTTTCTTTTGTTCTGTTGCAAGTATTGAATCTCCTGGTTTTTCATGGCTTCGAGAAGCATTTTGGCTTTCTCTTCGCTGATTTTCATTTGCTTTAATCTTTCTGATACTTCAGGAGGGGTTTCTTTTTTCTCCTTGGCATCTTTATCTTCTTGTTCTTTTTCTTTTTGCTCTTGCTTCTTTTTCTCTTCTTCTTTCTTTTTATTTTCTTCGTCTGAATCTTTCGAGTTTTCTTCAGATTTCTTCTTGTCTTCTTTCTTGTTTTCTTGCTTTTGTTGTTGGTCTTTTTGCTGTTGCTGATCCTGATTTTGTTTGTTTTGATCTTGATTTTTCTGCTGCTCTTGCTTTTTCTTTTCTTCTAATTTCTTCTTTACCATTTCGTAATTGTAACGTGCATCTTTGTTGGCAGGGTCTGCTTTTATAGCTTGTTTAAAATACTGCAACGCTTCTTCTATCTGTCCTTGTTGATTTTTGATAACACCCAATTGTTGGTGTGCAATGCTTTTGTAGGCCGTGTTGCTACTTGCTAAAAGACTTTGATACTTTGAAACTGCGTTAGTAGTGTCTTTGCTGTGGAAATAAGCATGCGCTAAATTCAATTTCACTTCATCTTCATCAACTTGTAAGGAATCAATTAATTGTGTGTATTGTTTAATCGCCTCAGGATAGTTACCAGCGAGGTAAGATTTTTTTGCTTCAGTTTTTAAGGAATTAATTTTCCCAATCTTATTGGGATCAGTAGGAGAGGTGACCAATGCGAAGATTAACAACAGTAATTTCATATACGAACTGTTTTAATATTGACTAACACATCTAGCAATAACAAACCTATGGCTACAAGCAGAAAGTAAAAATACTTATTAGCAGAAACATCGATGGTTCTCGCATCTCTAAACTGACCTTCAATTTTACTAATGGATGAAATTAATTTGGCAACATCGTTTCGGTTTTCATTGATTTCAAAATATTCACCGCCAGTTTTTCGAGCCAATTCTTGCAAAGATGAGCTGTTAAGTTTAGTAACAATAGGCTGTCCGCTTTTATCTAATTTTACTCCGTTGTTAGTAGCAATATTGCCTCCTCTTTCAGTTCCAATTCCTAAGGTAAAGAGTTTGATATTTTCACTTTCCACATCACTGAGGGCTGATTCAGTCTCTTCACCAAAATCTTCCCCATCGCTTATGAGAATGATGACTTTTGATTTTGGTTGTGCAACTGTGTTTTCTGTATCCTCAAGTTTTTTTAAAGCCATTTTTAAGGGAGGCCCGAAATCTGTTCCTCCTCCAGGTACTAAGTTGGTGTTCATGGTTTCGATGAACAAACTCAGCGCATTTTGATCGAAAGTTAACGGACATTGCATGAATGCCTCAGAAGAGAAAATAATGACTCCTACCCGGTCCGAATTAAAAGCATCAATGATTCTTTTCATTTCGAATTTTATCTTCTCTAAACGGCTTGGCTGGATATCGAAGGCATCCATTGATTTTGATAAATCAACACAAATCATAATGTCTTTGCCAACTGATTTTACTTCTTTTTTAGCGGAGCCAAATGATGGTCCTAATAGGGCAATAATCAGCAAAGCAAAAACGATAGAACGTAAAGTAAACTTCCAAAAAGCACTACCGAATGAAGTATGAAGTTGCTTAGCAACTCGATAAAGTTTTAGGAGATAGATAAAATAAAACGTTAGAAATAAACCAACAAATAGTAATTCAATCCAACTTAAATTCCTGTACCAAATCACAATGTCAAGAGAGTTTGAGATAACTATTAACGTCTTTTGGGGCGATTAGATTTGCCGCCAAATAAACCTCGTTTTGGTTGATTATAATAAGACTTTCTTTTTGAACGGTAAAGTTTCTTTGAGTTAGCAAATTTCCAAGGGATATAATACTGTACTTTCCCTGTAATCATGAAATAAGCGTCCTGATTTTCAGGATTTCCTCTCACACCTCGAGTAAAATCTAATGGATAATCTGGGTCTCTTTCTTTTCTTCTATCAGATAATGCTACGGCCAACGGGCTACTCAAAATTGCAGGGTCTGCGTATCTTCTAGAGCTTATATCGTCTAAATAATCAGTGAAAGTTTCGCGATAACAGCCTTCAATTGCGATGTTGAACCAGGGGTTTACTTTGTATTTTACCCCAATACCAACTGGTATTACAAACTGAAATCTGCTGTATTTAACACCTTCTGTTTGTAAGGGTTGCAAAGCAACGGTTTCACCATTGTAGCGTGTTTTTGGGTTAAAGTAAAGTAAACCAATTCCTCCGAAACCATAGAAGTTAATTCTGGGTCTTTGGTAAAATTTACCACCATTGGGTATTAACTGAATGGCTCCGGTTAAATTCCATTCTATGTTGTTAGAAAAGAAAGATAAGTTTCTTTCAACTCTATCAGAATTGGCCAAGGCATCATCTCCTGCTAATTGAAACCAAGTGAGATCAGTTCTGGCACTGATTCTTCTGGTAAGGAAATATTCAGCTCCGATATTGATATTCAGTCTGGCTTTTCCAAATTCATTAGGGTTAACAATATCACCATAGAATTTTGTTGCACCAGAACCAACAGAAATCAACAAATCTCTATCTCTCCTTGGCGCATAGAAACTTTGCGACCAGCTAAATTCACTGATTAATAGAAGAAGGGAGATAAATAGAAGTGTGTTTTTCCGCATTTTTTACGACATCGAATTCAAGTTAGCCTTTAATTTTATATTATTTTAATACTTCCTTTACTTTCTCGGCTGCATCCTTTAAAACGATAGCAGAATATACTTTTAAGCCCGATTGTTCGATGATTTTAGCTCCTTCTTCAGCATTTGTTCCTTGTAAACGCACAATAATAGGTACGCGAATATCACCAATCTTCTTGTAAGCTTCTACCACACCGTTAGCAACTCTGTCGCATCTCACAATTCCACCGAAAATATTAATTAAAATCGCTTTAACGTTAGGGTCTTTTAAAATGATACGGAATCCTGCCTCTACTGTTTCAGCATTGGCCCCACCGCCCACATCCAAGAAGTTGGCGGGCTCACCTCCTGATAATTTGATGATATCCATGGTTGCCATAGCCAAGCCGGCACCATTTACCATACAACCAACGTTACCATCGAGTTTCACATAGTTGAGCCCAGATTTTCCGGCTTCAACTTCCAATGGATCTTCTTCTGTTATATCTCTTAATTCTGCCAAATCTTTATGGCGATATAAAGCATTATCATCCAAATTCACTTTAGCATCAACTGCTAAAATTTTGTTGTCAGATGTTTTTAACAAAGGGTTGATTTCAAACATGGATGCATCTAAACCCATGTAGGCATTATACATGGAGTGAATAAATTTCACACCTTCCTTAAAGGCATTTCCTTCCCAGCCTAATGCAAATGCAACTTTGCGAGCTTGAAAGGCCTGTAGACCTACTAGTGGGTCAATCCATTCTTTTACAATTTTTTCCGGATGATGTTCTGCTACTTCTTCTATGTTCATCCCTCCTTCGGTAGAAGCCATGATTACAGGGCATCCTTTGGCACGATCTAATAGGATACTCATGTAATATTCCTTCGGTTCGCTTTCGCCCGGGTAATAAACGTCTTCAGCAATTAAAACTTTATTCACTTTTTTACCCTCGGCACCGGTTTGAATGGTAACAAGCGTTCCTCCTAAAATACCCTTCACTTTTTCCGGAACTTCCTGAATGCCTTTAGCTAAAACAACTCCTCTAGATCCTGTTTCTTTAATGGTTCCTTTTCCTCGACCGCCAGCATGGATTTGAGATTTTACAACAAACCATTTGGTGCCAGTTTCTGCCTGCAATTCTTTTGCTGCATTAACGGCACTATCAAGCGTGTCAGCCACAATTCCGCGTTGTACTGTTACACCGTATTTCTTTAGAATTTCCTTGCCTTGGTATTCGTGGATGTTCATGGATTTTTATTTTGAAGCGAAACTAGTTTATTTCAAACTCTAATTCAAATGCTGATGATAAAAGTAAGCGGTATTCGCAAAACTTATGGAAACATTCAAGTTTTAAAAGGTGTAGATGTGGAAGTGCAACCTGCTGAGGTTGTGGCAATTGTAGGAGCATCTGGTGCAGGTAAGAGTACACTTTTGCATATCATGGGTCTTTTGGATAAACCGGATAGTGGAACACTTACTATTGATGGAAAAAATTTGGATTGGAATAAAAACACTGAATTATCATCCATAAGAAATAAAAAGATTGGATTTGTTTTTCAGTTTCATAATCTGTTGCCAGAGTTTACAGCCTTAGAAAATGTGATGATGCCTGGCTTAATCGCTGGTAGAAATGTTAATGATTTACAAAAGGATGGAATGGAACTGTTGAAGCGTTTGGGTTTATCAGGAAGAGAAAGCCATAAACCCTCAGAGCTTTCAGGTGGTGAGCAACAAAGAACTGCTGTTGCGCGTGCTTTGATTAATAAACCATTATTGTTATTGGCAGATGAACCGAGTGGTAATCTGGATTCTAAAAACGCTAAAGAATTGCACGAGTTGTTTCTTCAGCTTCGAGCAGAATTCAAACAAACTTTAATCATCGTTACCCACAATCAGGAGTTGGCTTCGATGGCCAACAGGCAGATTGTGATGGCTGATGGGATGATTCAGTAATTAAATTCTGTGCTTTTTAGCAAATTTATCTTGCGCTTTTACACCATGTTTTGTGTGGTGGTTAGTATGGCCATAGCTATGGCACTGGAAAGTTTCTAAACTACAAGAAGAAAGTGTTACAACTAATACTAACGCGATCAAGATTACTTTTTTCATGGTGCTTTGTTTTTTGATAGAACAAAGTAACAGCATGTTAAAACGCTTATTTTTCCGATGAATGAACTGATAGTAGCTGTGTAAGAATATTTCTCGTAATAGAATATTTGCTTTTAAAAAGCCTTGAAAAATGACAATAAATCGTAAAAATCACATCCTTTTGTTACTAATCTTTAAGAACTAACGACTTACATTTTTCGTCAAAGTTTTTATTTCTAATTGTCAGTAAATCAATGCTATAAAGATCAATCTGATAAAGAACAGCGAATACTTTTTCACCAAATAACCTTTAAATCTGCTTAAAACTTACAAGTAGAAGTTTGAGTTGGATTTGACCTCATAGGTTGAAGAATTGATGTTTTTTGGTCGAATTTGCCGATGAATTGAATATGGAAGATGTATTTTATCGAACTAGTGCGCGAATACTTCATGCTCGACTTCTTCAACTTCTACCAATCCTTGTTCATTGATTGAGGTAAGTTTCACTGTTTTGAGTTCATTAATCAACAACGGATCGTAATGGGCGCTTACGCGGATGTAGTTTTGGGTGAAGCCATGCATGCGGTTGTTTTCTACATCATTCTCAAATAAAACTGTGGCTGTTGTACCGATATTTTCTTCGTAAAACTTTCTTCTCTTTTTGTCGGAAAGGATATGCAACATCTTAGACCGCTCTGCTCTCTTTTTAGCCGGAACACTTTCGCTCATTTCAGCAGCTAGTGTATTTTCTCTTTCTGAATAAGTAAATACATGCAGATAAGAGATATCTAATTCATTTAAGAATTGATAGGTTTCCAGAAAGCCTTCATCTGTTTCGCCAGGAAAGCCAACAATTACATCTACTCCAATACAAGTATGTGGCATCAATGACTTAATAAACGCAACGCGATCAGCATATAGTTCACGCTGGTAACGCCTGCGCATCAACTTTAAAATTTTATTCGAACCCGATTGTAAGGGTATATGAAAGTGAGGCACAAAACGTTTCGACTGGCTTACAAACTCAATAATGTCATTCGATAATAAATTAGGTTCGATGGAAGAAATTCTAAACCTATCAATGCCTTCTACTTCATCTAAGGCTTTTATTAAATCAATGAATCTTTCTTCTCTTTTGCCATTTTGTAAACCGAAGTCTCCTGTGTTTACGCCTGTTAAAACAACTTCTCTTACTTCTGTTTGTGCTATTTCATGCGCAAGCTTTACAATATTAGAGATGCTGTCGCTTCTGCTTTTTCCGCGTGCTAATGGAATGGTACAAAAGCTGCAAGAATAATCACAGCCATCTTGCACTTTTAGGAAAGTGCGGGTTCTATCATTTATAGAATAAGATGTATTAAAAGTGTTGGCTGCCTGAATTTCAGATGCCATTACTTGTGTTTGTTCCGGCCGAACAAAACCATCTAACAACTCAACCAATCTGAATTTTTCTGCTGCGCCTAATACAGCATCAACTCCTGGTATCTCTGCAATTTCTTTTGGCTTAAGCTGGGCATAACAACCAATAATGGCAACATACGCATTGGGGTTGATGTTCCTTGCTTCGCGCACAACCTTATGACATTTTTTATCTGCGTTTTCTGTAACTGAGCAAGTGTTGATAATAAAAATGTCGGGGTTTTGAGTAAAATCTACTTTAGCATAACCTTTCTGCTCAAACATCCTGGAAATGGTGGAGGTTTCAGAGAAGTTAAGCTTGCAGCCCAGCGTATAAAAAGCAACTTTTTTACTCATGGACTGCAAAGGTAGCAATAACAACTTTTACTACAAGGCTTTACAAAGCCAACAAGTAGTTTTCGTAATGTTTCAATTTTGCTTCTAATTCAGTTTTAGTCTTTTGATAATCTGAAGCAGAAGATAAGTTGGTATTTACGCTGATGTAGAATTTGATTTTCGGTTCTGTGCCGGATGGTCGAACAGAAATTTTGCTTCCATCTTCTAAATAATATTGCAATACATCAGAAGAAGGAAAATGCAATGTTTCAGATTTTCCGGTGAGTAGGTTTTTTTCAGTTGATAACTTGTAATCGAGTGCGCGCACAACTTTAACATTGTTTAAATGCTCGGGCGTGTTGTTTCTGAATTTTTCCATCATGGCTTTGATGGCTAATTCTCCTTCCTGGCCTTTTTTAGTTAAAGTAATTAAACTCTCTAAATAGAATCCAAAAGAAACATACATCTCGATGAGTAAATCGTACAAAGTTTGCCCTTTGTCTTTTACATCAGCAGCCATGGCAGCAAAGAACGCACAGGCAGAAACTGCATCTTTATCGCGCACAAAATCGCCCACCATATAACCATAACTTTCTTCACCTGCTGCAATAAATCTTTCTTTCCCTTCTTTGGCTTTCATCACCTCAGCAATGTATTTAAAACCAGTAAGGGTATTGTAACAAGTGATGTTTAGTTTTTTAGCAATAGCATCAATCAATTCAGAGGTAACAATGGTTTTAGCAATATAGGCTCTGTTAGTTTCTTTTTGATTTTTAAGCAAAAAGTAAATCAACAAGCTGAAAGCCTGATTACCATTTAACAATTCAAATTGACCTTCTTTGTTTTTGATACCAATACCTACACGATCAGTGTCTGGGTCTGTGGCCATCACTAAGTCAGCGCCAATAGATTTTCCTTTTTCAATAACAAAAGCCATTGCACTGCGCTCTTCAGGATTGGGAGATTGAACAGTAGGAAAATTACCATCAGGAGTAGCCTGCTCAGCCACAACATGAATATTTTCAAAACCGATTGCTTTCAAACAATTCGGAACCATCGTTATGCCCGCCCCATGTAAACTTGAATAGGCGATAGGCATATCTTTTTGCTTAGCAATGACAGCTTGATTAGGGATCAACTGCTTTACAGTTTGGTAGTAACTTTCTTCAACTTCTTTAGGCACAGCTTGAATAAGTTGATGGTTAGGTTCAAACAAAATGCTTTCGAAAGATGGAATATTGTTTACTTCTGCAATGATATTTTTATCGTGTGGAGGCACTACTTGTGCGCCATCGTTCCAATAAACTTTATAACCATTGTATTCTTTTGGATTGTGCGATGCTGTTACAACAACACCCGAATCGCATTTTAAAAAACGCAAAGCATAAGAGAGGAGTGGAGTCGGCCTTAATTCATCAAACAAATAAACTTTAATGCCATTGGCAGAAAAAATATGGGCAGTTAACTCAGCAAAGTAGCGGCTGTTGTTTCGGCTATCATGGCCAATAACCACTGCAATTTGTTTGTTTGTAATTGCTTTCTTAAGATAGTTAGCAAGTCCTTGCGTGGCTTTGCCGATTGTATATCGGTTTACACCATTCGAGCCAACACCCATAATACCACGCAAACCGCCTGTTCCAAACTCTAATTCTTTGTAAAAGAAATCTGTTAATGTTTTTTCATCGTTGGCTTGTTGCCAGGCTTTGATTTGATTTTTAGCATCAACATCAACCACTTTACTGTTTAGCCAAAGTTCAATTCGATCACTTACTTCTTTACTTAACATGGTTTCCTATTGTGATTTATAAATTTCCTCTTAATGCTTGTTCCCTTTCTATGGCTTCAAATAAAGCTTTGAAGTTTCCTTTACCAAATGATTTAGCTCCTTTTCTCTGAATGATTTCAAAAAACAAAGTGGGTCGGTCTTGCACCGGTTTGGTAAAGATTTGTAAGAGATAACCTTCTTCATCTCTATCAATTAAGATGTTCAAATCTTTTAGTGGCTGAAGGTCTTCATCAATCTTTCCAACTCTGTCTAATACATCTTCATAATACACAGCAGGAACTTGCAAAAATTCTACACCTCTTTTTCTTAATTCACTTACTGTATGGATGACGTTGTTAGTGGCAATGGCAATGTGTTGCACGCCAGGTCCTTTGTAAAACTCTAAGTACTCATCAATTTGCGATTTCTTTTTTCCTTCTGCCGGTTCATTAATCGGAAACTTAATATACCCATTGCCATTAGATACTACCTTCGACATCAATGCACTGTATTCTGTTGAGATGTCTTTATCATCAAAAGTAATAAGCAATTTGAAACCCATTACTTCCTCGTAGAATTTCACCCATTTGTTCATCGCGCCTAATTCTACATTACCCACACAATGGTCTACATATTCTAAACCAATTGATTGATGTTGATATAAACTTTTTCTGGCCTGATAGCCTGGCAGAAAAACACCTTGGTAATTCTTTCTTTCCACAAAAGTGTGAAGGGTATCGCCATAAGTTTTAATGCTCGCTACTTTTACCTCACCGTGGTTATCTTTTAAAACCTGAGGTTGACTAACACCCACTGCCCCTCGCGAAGTTGTTTCTCGATACGATTTTTCGGCATCATCCACCCACAAAGCCAATACTTTTACGCCATCTCCATGCTTTTTAACATGTTCTGCCACCTCATGGTCAGGCTGCAAAGCACTGGTGAGCACCAACCGAATCTTGTTTTGTTTCAATACATACGAAGCGATGTTGCGCTGCCCAGTCTCCGGTCCGGCATACGCAATCAGCTCAAAACCAAAGGCATATTGATAAAACAAGGCAGATTGCTTGGCATTGCCAACATACAATTCGATATAATCGGTACCATTAATGGGTAAGAAGTCTTCAGCCATATTTATTTTGTTTTCAAACGTTTGTAAAATTAAAATAAGCCGGGCTTTTTAAAAATTAACCTTTCTGTAATCTTTGTGAAAATTTTACGCATGGATTCAAAAGCACTCGACAAAGCCTTAACGCAGTTAATAGCCAAAAAAGAAGCCTTGGCTAAAGTAGATTACAACAATCCGAAATATGATGAAATGGAAGACGAACTCCACGATTTAGAGGACGATTTTCAAGACAACTTCGGTGATTACTTGGAAGGTGTGCTGCAAGATGTGCACGATGAGTATTGTTCGGATAATGATGTGTTGATGCCAGTTGCTTATCTCGGAAATGGAGTAGTGGTTGATGCAGACGATTATCCCGGTAAAAACACGCGATTGGTTTTGCTGGCAGGGCCGCCTCGCATTGTATTGATTGTAGGCAAGGAAAAACAAGAAACAGTTTGGACATTAGATAAATAGAAGAATAAAGAAACCTCGGAGCTCCGAGGTTTTTGTTTTATAAGAACATTCAACCTCTAAGGTGCGCCCGTAGGGAACTCTGAGGAGGGTTAATTAAATTATAACTAAAAAGGATGAGAATTTATTATCTTTTGTGGGTTGACACAATTACTAAGATCCGTTCTAGACCACAAAATTCAGGAATGTGGAAATTGTCTCGTCCTAAAATAGGTTTACACGAATTAACGTGTAAACATGATGAGAAAATCGACAAAAACTATTCAAGAACAGGAATCAATCATTGCTGAATATTTAACAGGAGAATTAAGCTTTCGTAAATTAGGGGCAAAACAC
>JAPZUF010000017.1 GCA_027533395.1 Cyclobacteriaceae bacterium | reverse complement strand
CCGATCACTATACAATTACAGCATCAAAAGGGTGGTCAATTTGCCGCGAAAAACACTGGTCAGTTTGTCGCGAAAAGAGGTGGTCAGTTTACCACGAAAAAAGGTGGTCACTTTACGCGGAATCTCCAGGGACTAAACAACCCTAATATGGGAATTGGTGGAGCCGGAAGCGCAACCTTACCTGGGGCCTACATGCAGTTCATGGTTTATGATGACCTCGATCAGTTTCAGTTTGGTGGGTACACACGCATAAGCGAGGCAGCTAATTTTGCAAAAGAGAAAGTAACCAGGCCAACCATTACCATTGAGAAGCCTGGCTTTATTTACATCTTTTTATACAACGCGAGCAACAGCGCCAATTTTGTGTATTGGGACGACCTAAAAATAACACACCAACACAGCCCCATAGTTGCCGGTGCCGACTATTACCCTTTTGGTTTGCCGCAAGTCGGTAGAGAAATAAAGGAAGAGAAATACAAGTACGGCTACCAAGGGCAATATAGCGAACGAGATAGCCTAACCCAATACAACGAATTTGAGTTGCGCTTTTACGATGCACGCATTGGTAGATTTACAACGGTAGATCCATACGGGCAGTTTTACTCTGGGTACATGGCAATGGGCAATAATCCACAAATGGGTGTAGACCCTGATGGTGGTTGGAATTTTTGGACAGGACTTGCAGGTGCAGCAATTGGTGCTGGAGTTGGTTATGCAATTACGGGAGATCTTGAAGGGGCTGTTACTGGTGGAGTTATAGGTGGATTTATTGGTGCAGCTTCGTTTAAGCATGATGTGAAATTTGTAAGTGCTGGAAGCCAAACCAATGCATTGATACCTGAGAAATCACTTGCATTATCAACATTCGGTAATGCGATTAAGGATAATGCTCCATCATTATTTTCAAATTATTTGAACAATTTTTCATCTTCTTTTTCAAATTTTAAGAACGACATTAACCAAAAAACAGGATTGGTCAATCCTTTAAATGCAAATTCTAACCTTAAATATGCCTTAGCATCCAATAATGTAGGATGTTGCCCAGGACTTGTTATGGAATTAGCGTCAAATCCAGCCGTTACAAGAGTGGTCTCGAGAACAGCTACCCGAACTGGAGCAGGTTGGCTAATAGGATTATCTGAGCCAACGGTGGCTGGAGAAATTGTAATGACAGGTGTTACGATATCAGTTTTTGCTGTTGAAGTATACAATGTGATAGAGCAAATGAATAGTGTTCACCATAATCAAGTTGTAATAAATAAAATGACCGCTGAAGAGTGGATTGGAAAATATTGTAAGGGATCTATTAGAAGTGAATTTCCAGAAGAATTCTTAGATTGGACGCTTGATCAAATTAAAGCTGAAGCACAAAAAGGAAATGCAAGAGCAAAAAAAGCATGGAAACTACTTAATGATAAAAGATTTAGAAAATGAAAGAAAATAATTTAGAGGGAAAGATTCTACTCAAAGTAATGTGGACATCTGAAGAGGAAACAGTTGTATGGGATATGAAAAGTGAAGAAAATCTAAAATATGATTCAAAACTTGTTTCTGAATTTTGTAATTATTTTGATTTAGTCGATTGGTCTAAAAAATTCAAAACTCTCTATAGTCAATGGCTTGAAGAAGATGCAGATTTTGTTTATAAATTAGACAACCCCTTAATTTCTAGCTTACTTTTAGCGATTAAAAAATTCAATTTTGATAATAACGAAGTGCTATTTTTTTATTGGTATGATGTAGATAGAACAAAAAAGAATAACTTTTCATGGAGTCTTAGTCCAATTACTGGCAAGCCATTGATTGATTTAGGATCAGACTTTCACCCAAACAATCGCTTAATTTCTTTAGATGATTTTATAGTTTTTCCTACGTTTTAGTATTTATAATTAATTCCTACTTTTTTAGATAAATTCTCATTATAAAATCCCAAAGTTAGCTTTCTAATTTTCTACTAATCAATTAATTTAGCTATCTAATACCCTATTGGTAAAGCGGTGTCAGCAAAGCAAAAAATAGTTTTCCTTTTTTTTCTTTTCAGTTTGTCTGGCAAAAGTTTATTTGCGCAAAAAGAAGCTAACTACTGGATTTTTGGCACTAGCCATGTTATTAACTTTAATACCAATCCACCAACTCATCTCAATAACTTTCCGGTTATACTGAACAACGAAGGTGTAGGCACCATCTGCGATAAAGACGGCAACTTTCTGTATTACTCTATGGGGGCAGATCTATATGATAAAAACTACCAGATTACTCCTAACGGAACAGGTTTGCTGGGGCATTGGTCTTCTACGCATTCGGCAATGTTTATACCTAAGCCGGGCAACCCGGATGTTCATTACTTATTTACCGTTGGTGTAGATCGTTATGAAGAACCGGATTATAAAGGTTTAAATTATTCCATCATCAACAAATGCGAAAATGATGGAAAAGGAGATATCATCGAAGGAAAGAAAAATATTCTTCTTTTAAAGA
Source organism: Cyclobacteriaceae bacterium (assembly GCA_027533395.1). Lineage (GTDB taxonomy): Bacteria > Bacteroidota > Bacteroidia > Cytophagales > Cyclobacteriaceae > Chryseotalea. Next base: position 81,390 of record JAPZUF010000017.1, on the reverse strand, counting down.
AGACAGCAGAAAAAATGGCAGCCACCAGCCACGCCAACGGTACAGATGTATGGGTAGCAACCATAGAGTTAGGAACAAGCAACATACACGCTTATTTAGTAACAGATGAAGGTGTAAATCCTACACCTGTTATTTCAGATGCAGGTTGCTTTTTCGATAGTAGTCTCGATATTGTCTCTACAGGGCAAATTGCCTTTAGTGTAGATGGTGCCAAGTTTGTAATGGCTTTAAAAAACATAAATTATACCTGGAATGGTGCCGTTTGCGAAGGCCATGTTAGAATATATGATTTTGATAGTGCAACGGGTAGATTTCATAAAACAAACAAGAACGTTTGTATGAATACAGTGTATGGTGTGGCGCTTTCTCCTAATAATCGTTACCTATACGGTACTTGCTATAATGATAACATCTTCGCGCAATGGGATTTAAACTACGAACCTGCTGAAGATATTATTACTGCCAACAAGTTAATCTTCAGTAAACCCAGACAAATAGAAGAAAGTGTTTACGAACAACAGATTGGCATGTTGCAATACGGTCCTGATGGCTACCTATACACAGGTGGGTTACACCGCGTTAAATACCCGGATAGTGTGGCAAACAAAGGTGGCTTTGAGTTACACAAACCGTTGCCATTGCCTTTAACAACACGGGTCGGGTTACCTAATTTTATTCAGACTTATTTCGACCTTATGCCAAGAATTTACGCGCACCAAATTTGTCATACTAACGAAGTAAATTTTACACTTAGCAAGCCCGATTCAGTGGCAGCTGTAAATTGGAATTTTGGTGATGAATTAGGCTTAGTGAAAAGTAATTTGTCAACTTCAACTATTGTTTATCAATATAATAAACCTGGTAAATATAAAGTAACAGCTGACATACAACTCAATTCTGGTAAAATTATTAAACGAGAGTTTAATGCAATTGTAAAAAGCTATGAGGTAAATATTGGCCCGGATACAATTATCTGCAAAGACAATAAATTTTTATTAGATGCCACGCAAGATGAAGAAGCCTGTTACCAATGGATGAATGGTGAAAATACACCGAAGATAACAACTAAAACGAGTGGTTGGCATTGGGTTGATGTTCGAAAAGCGGGATGTACAAAAAGAGATTCTGCCTTTATTAAATTTCACTACGACCCTGTTACAGATTTACCTGAAGAAATTACGGCTTGTGCAGGCGATGAAGTTATTGTTACGGCAAAATCGAATGAAGGAGATTACACCTGGTCGAATGGAGTAAGGAGTAACGAATTAGTTACTGAAGAAGGTGGCAAATTTTGGCTAACCGTTAAGAATGAATTATGCTCTGTAATTGATACGGTAACCATCAATCGCTTACCTTATGCCGAAAAGGTATTTGCCGGGCCTGATACTTTGTTATGTAAGAATCAAACCATACGATTTACAAATTTCGAAGACAATGTAGCCTATAGTTGGAACGATGGCGAGAGTACAAATCTGAATTGGCCTATTCAGCAAATTGGTAAGTATTGGTTAACAGCACGTTTAGGAGATTGCGAAAGAACCGATACCCTTAATGTTTACTCAGGTATTATACCACTTGAGTTAAATGTAAAACGGATGTTATGCAGTGGCGAGAGCATAACATTAGAGGAAAGTTATCCAACATCGGATTATACATGGTCAACAGGAAGTTTTGAAAATTTCATTGATGTTAATCAACCGGGAGAATACAGTGTTGAAATTAATAATGAATGCTTTTCTACAACAAAGAACTACATTGTGATAGAGGAGAATTGCGACTGTGAAATATTTATACCCAACGTAATAACGATAAATGGTGACAACAAAAATGAAAGATTTGTACCGATTACCCATCAGAGAGTTCAGGACTATCAATTAACAATCATAAACAGGTGGGGTCAGGTAATGCACCGAACTTCCGGCAATAACTCGATAATATGGGATGGAACACACAACGGTAAAATATTAGATGCAGGGGTATACTTTTATGAATTAAAATATGTTTGTGCTTACCAAGATGAAACCAAAAGAGTTATAGAAAAGTCTGGCTATATCCATTTGATTCGATGAAAAGTTTAGCCACGATATGGTTTGCTCTGCTACTTGGTTTGCCACTACTTGTTAATGGTCAAGATAAGGTTAAACAAGTTAAAGTCAAGATAGATAGTCTTGGTAAATCAATTGAACGCAAGGATTCATTGCAGAAAGTAAAAGTAAATTCCGGAGTTAAACAATTAAATGATTCTTTGAGAAAAAAAAGAGAAAGAGTTGCTTACAGAATGGATTCGTTGCAAAGAATCGGAAAACCTGAATTGAGATTTAATCCATTAGATTCTTTATCAGACCAACAAGATTCGATTAAAGTGTTAAGAAGTAAAGTTGATTCAGTAAATCAGAAACTGAAACATAAAGGCGATAGCATCAACGCATTATTAAAGCGAGCGAAAATAAATTCCACCATCAACACTTCAAAAACAGATGAGTTCAGAGCAGATGATCTAAAGTTAGATAGCCAGGTTCCAATTATAGAAAAACCTGAAAATTTAAATATTCCTAAGCAGAAAATTAATCAGGCTAATTTACCTCAAGTTGAGCAAACACAAAAAGTAACTGAGGGTGTAAAAGAATTGAATCAATTAAAAGATAGAAGTAATCAGCTTAAAAATTCTGTACCAAAGATTGATAGCAGTTTATTCCAAATAGATTCAACTTACTTAAAACCAGATTCTGTTGTTAAAGAAAAAGTAAATGAGTATGCCAATCAACAATTGAGGGAGGTAGAAGAAATTAAGACACTTAATGAAAAGCAAAATGAATTAGCAACTCAACAAAAGAAATTAGAGGAGTTGAAAGAAATAAAACCAGTGCCAGACAAAGAATTGAAACAAAAGAAAATTAATCAATCAAAAAATAAAATTGAAGATTTAACTAAGGAACAAGAAGCTTTGGTTAGTAATGAACTAGTTAAAATGGGGAAACTGATGAAGAAATTCCCTAGCCTGGATGATACAAGAAACATTCCGAAGTTCAGACCTAATTTAATGAAAGGTAAACCATTCCGCGATAGGGCAGTAATTGGTGTAAGGTTAGTTTCTTTTTCTAGGAATAATACATACAAAGCTATTCAGGTAAATCCGTACATAGATTATTTCATGACTGATAGATTACGTTTGGGAACAGGTTTTGTATTCGAAACCTGGTTCACTGATAATCTGGAAGAAGTAACACTTAGAAATGATATTTATGGCGTTAGGCAAGTTGTAAGTTATAAATTAAAGCATGGTGTATTTGCATACTTCGAGCCAGAGATACTTTACTCGCCTAAATTGCAGACTGTTGTAAACAACAATCAAATAGAAAGTTATTCTTGGCAAAAGCGTTATAATATAGGTTTATATAAAACTTACTTTATCTCCAGAAAGATAGATGGAACAATGACAGCGTTATACGACATCAATAACGTAGGTAAAACGCTACGCATAAATCAATTCGAGCTACGATTCGGTTTCGAATTAAAACTCAAGAAAATTAAAAAGCCTTTTGCTGATTTAAGGTTCATAAAATGCTCTTTTTAAAATTTTTCCTTTATCTAAATATTTAAATTTGATTTTTTGAGGTTTCTAAAACTGAAAAAACTCTATTATTTCTAAAAATCAATCTTGATTTCTCAAAATTTAATTCTGTTTAAACTGAAAAAACTTTATTATTTCAGTGAAAGAACTCTATTATTTCCGCACATCTGTGTGCACGAATAATAGAGTTCTTTCAAAAATAATAAAGTTTTTACGATTTATAATAGAGTTTTTTCGCCTTGATATGGTTTACAAAAATGTATGAAAACATCTTTTTTTTAACTGATTAAAAGAAGGCTAAGCGGGAATTTTTGACTAAATTTTATGTGCAGTCTGTTCAATTTATTCGAATAAAACATTGGATATCTATTATTAATTATGCTGAATTCTAAAATCGGGTATTTTCCTTTGCCATATCCAGATGAGTTGTTAAATAGTTTAATTGCAAGGTATATTTATCATACTGGCCATCCTTCCCAAATTGCAATTACAGAGCTATTTGGAAGACCTTTTTCTATTTGTTTTCATTTGCCACATAGTTTAGATAAACTTATTGAGAGAATTTCATCAGTAATACGTGTTGAAATTGATGATTTGATTGAAAAGCATACTTTGTTCGGGTTTTTAACATCCTTTGGCTCGATCAGTAGAAAGGAAAAAATGTATAGATATATAGCCTTTGGAGAGGGTAATTTTTCTAATTATAAAATTGATGGTTTGGAATTAGGTAAATTAAAGTATTGTGTTTTATGTGCTCAAGAGGATATAGGTAATTATGGTGAAACATATTGGCATAGATCACACAATCTTCCATCAGTAAATGCATGTTATAAGCATAATTGCCAACTTGAAACATTTAATACAAAGATTTCTAATTTTTATTCGACTACTTTTTTCCTAGCAGATAAAATCATCGATTTAAATTGTCCAATTAAAAGTACAACTAAAGATCAGATATTTATTGCGAAAAGCTTTTATGAAATATTATTAAGCAAATCTCGAATAATGGACAATATTTATTTCACATCTAATTCATATAAACTATTTGTTAAAAGTAACGGTAGAGATCTATATATAAAGAGATTTGATTTCAAAAAATATATTATTACTAATTTTCCTGACTTTAAGTTTTTAGTGCAAAATGAAAAATTAGCATCTCGTAAAATTTCAAATATTCTTGGTAAGACGCGAGTAGGTACACATCCAATTCTTACATTTTTAATTTATCTATTTCTTGAATCTAATATTAAAAGTTTGAATGTTAATTTTAAGTGCATGATTAAAACTTGTAAAAATTATTTTACTTCAATCGATGAGATTTGTTCTGTAAAAATATATAATAAAGAGAGGAAAAGTATTATAAGGTACTTATGCGTTTGTCCTAATTGCAAATCTGAATTTTGGTATTACCCAAATTCAAATACCTATATATGTATTTCCATTTCTAATGGTTTTATTGATACACTTAAAAGAAGGAGAAATAAGGGTGAATCTATTCGATCATTGTGGCAAGATACTGGATTGGGAAGAGATTCTTTAAAAAAAATCTTAGTTGATGGAACTATAAAGAATATGCAAAAAAAAATTGACAAGAAAATTTATAACAAAAGAAGAATATTGAGAATGAATGAGTGGAAAGACTTAGTAAGTTCTGGTCATTTTAAAACGCTTGCTGAAATTCCTAAAACTTATAATAAGCTTCGATTATGGCTGTATAAAAATAACAATAACTGGATAAAAGAACAAAATAGGAAATATCTATCTGCTAACAGAAAGATAACCGTCAGCCCTAATATTTATAAAAAAAGAGATCATAAATTACTCAAGCAGCTTAAAGAGTTCTATATTTTTTTGAAAAAGAAGAATGGCAACTTAAAAATTAATAAAGGATTATTCTATTTAAATGTTAAAGGACTTACAACTCGTGCTACCAATCATGAAAGATATCCATTAACCTCATCTTATTTTAATAAAATTTTGAAAAAGGAGGGTATCCCTTAAAGCGCATTGTGCTGGGTAATAATCTGCAAGGTATAGATTATACTTACGGCATTAACGGTGAGCTAAAAGCAATTAATGGACCTACGAAAAACAATGACCCCGGCTTAGATACGAACGATGCCTTTGGAATGGCTATTGACTATTTTTCTGGTGATTACTCTGGGAATGGCTTTAACCCAGGAACAAACTCCATTACAGGAGTAACGGATTTATTTAATGGTTTACCAAAGGCCATCCGTTATCATAACATTGTCGATAATAATAAAACTCAACAATACGCGTTCAATTACGACAGCCGTTATCAATTATCTAATGCCAGATTCGTAAGTGGAACAGCAACAACTTTACCGACTGAGACTGCCTATCAGGAACAGATTAGTGGCTACGACAAGAATGGAAATATTACAGGTTTAAAACGCAGAAACGGCAAAAATCTTTTGGAAGATGATTTTGCCTACGTTTACGGGTCTCACGCCAACAGATTGGATAAAGTAACGCAGAATAGCGTAAACTATGCCGATTACACCTATAATGCCATTGGCCAACTAACCAAAGAAGAGAAAGCCAACCAAACTTTAAACTTTACTTATAATGCGTACGGATTAGTAAACGAAATAAGGAACAACAGCAACCAAATTTTACAAGCTTATCATTACTCAGATAGAGGAGATTTACTTCGTAAAGTATTTTACCAGAATAACAATCCCGTAAAGCAGCAAGTTTATGTTTCTGATGCAACTGGTAACGTTTTGGCTATATACGAACAAAGTTTGCCCAATGGTGAAGTTAATTTAATTGAATTGCCTGTATATGGTTCTGGGCGAATAGCCACATACAAGAATGCACAAAATTTATATCTATACGAAGTAAACGACCATTTGGGTAATGTTCGTGCTTTAATTGGCGCTCCTGAAACGGATACTTTCTTGGCCACCATGGAAAGTGAAAATGATGAAGAGCCACCTTTCCGGAATATCTCGAATGAGTCAAATATCAGCAATAACATCAGGTGGACTTTTCCAACTGCTAATAATACTCCAAACGGAAACGAAGTTATCAGATTAAACAATGTATTGCCGGTTGGCCCTGCCATTAAACTAGCTGTAACACCTGGTGATAAAATTGACATGGAAGCCTATGCCTATTACGAAGGCGGAAGCAACTACCAAAACGTATTGGCCGCATCTACCATTGTAAATGCAATTGCAGGAGCTTTTGGCGGTGTGTTAAACGCACCGGGCGATCCGGGTAAAACCTATAACACTGTTTCGGGGGGACTAAACAACCCTAATATGGGAATTGGTGGAGCCGGAAGCGCAACCTTACCTGGGGCCTACATGCAGTTCATGGTTTATGATGACCTCGATCAGTTTCAGTTTGGCGGGTACACCCGCATAAGCGAGGCCGCCAATTTTGCAAAAGAGAAAGTAACCCGACCAACCATTACCATTGAAAAGCCTGGCTTTATTTACATCTTTTTATATAACGCAAGTAATAGCGCAAACTTTGTTTACTGGGACGACCTGAAAATTACTCACCAACACAGCCCAATAGTTGCCGGTGCCGACTATTACCCTTTTGGGTTGCCACAAGCCGGTAGAGAGATTAAAGAAGAAAAATATAAATATGGATATCAAGGACAATATAGCGAGCGAGATAGCTTAACCCAGTTCAACGAATTTGAGTTACGCTTTTACGATGCACGCATTGGTAGATTTACAACTGTAGATCCATATGGGCAGTTCTATTCTAGTTATTTAGGAATGGGTAATAATCCGAATTCTTTAATTGATCCTAGCGGAGGATTAGTTATTAGTCCGGACCATATGATGAGAATTTCAAATTTCTTAAATAGTGAAGTTGCAAATTTAAGGATATTGGTACAGGATTTTTCACCTTGGCTTAATGAAACAATTGTACGATCTCGTCCATGGGATTTTCTCGATGATTTAGCAGATATGTTTCGCGGCAAACTTGGATTCATGATCATAGGTAAAGGTGGTATGAATTTAGGTCAGCAAAATACCTATGGAAAAGATATTGTTACATTTGAATGGGAAGATTACGAAAAACTTACAAAGTTAAATGAGTCGTATAAGAAGTATGGAGATAGTAAATTTAATCCCGAAACAAGACAATTTGAAAATAAGGAATTAAATGAATCTATTTCTGAAGCAAAAGATGCAATTGAAAAATTTATAGAATTTAAAAATAAATATATACCAGCAATAAGGAAAAAGGTTCAAATTATGCGAGATTTAAAGGATAGCCTTGATAAAACTGGCTGGAGAACTGGCTGGTTGCATTTTGAAGTTAAAAAGGGCGACACAATAAGTGGCACTGTTTATGGGAAACGACCAGAGTGGGCTGAAGATTGGGATTCAAAAAGCTTTACTAAGAAATTCAAACAAAAATGAGACGTTTATTTTCATTTCTCATAATTTCTACATTGTTTATTAATTGTAATAATCAGCGTAAGACTAGCATAGCGTTTGGGGTAGAAATGGTTAATGATGCACCAATTCGACAGTTAGAAATTTTAACATTTCAACAATCCATCATAGTTAGTAAAGAAAATGACGTTAATGGTAGAAAGCCAATTTTTAAGGAATTAGTTATCTTAGATCAAGATCAGAGCATTAAGAGAAAGAATTTTTCTGAGGGTGATAACACTTATTCAATTGTTTATCAATATGATAAGAAGAATGAATTTTATAAAAAATATCAGTATGAGAATAACATTTTAATAAAACAAGGAAAAGTCATACTTGATGAATATGGCAGAGAAAAGAAGCACTTTAATGATTCTGACTCGATATGGAATTTTGTTTTAGGAATAGATTATTATAATGATTCTATTGTATACAAAGAATTAATTGATGGCTCTTTATATAGTTCTACTGTAAAATGCTTAAACGATATTGGATTACCTGAAAAAATTATACAATCTTTTTTTAATAATGAAGGTAGAAAAATGGAGTCAAGAGTGGATACATTGATTTATTTAGAATTTGATGAAAGAGGTAATTGGATTAAAAGGTTAAAAAAATCAATTATGCCTACAACAGAAAGAGGTAAAATTCAAATAAGAAAAATTGAATATGAAAATCATTAGAAATTTTTTTAAGGTAATTGCCAATTCAAAAAAAATTACTCACTTTAGTCTTATGTTTAATGATAAAGATTCTCTAGTTAATTTAATAATTTTTATATAATAAATTTGGATACAAGTTTCCCTAACTATCGCGTAAGTAGCGTGTTTGAATGTGTGCAATTCATGCATGACTATGGTTTAAAGCCTAGTATCTGAAAGATAAATATATAGTTCAACATTTGTGGCAATAATGTAACTCCCAAGCTAGGTGTGAGAGTTAAATTAAAACGAGGTAAAAATTTTGATAGTCTAAACATATTGCTAGTTTGATTTGAAAATTCCAAGATTAACTTTCTAAATTTCTAGTAATCAATTAATTTAGTTATCTAATTTTCTATTGGTAAAGCGGTGGCAGCAAAGCAAAAAATAGTTTTCTTTTTTTTTCTTTTCAGTTTGTTTGGCAAAAGTGTATTTGCGCAAAAAGAAGCCAACTATTGGATTTTTGGCACTAGCCACGTTATTGATTTTAATACCCACCCACCCACTCATCTCAATAACTTTCCTGTTATACTTAACAATGAAGGTGTAGGCACCATCTGCGATAAAGACGGCAATTTTCTGTATTATTCCATGGGCGCAGATCTTTATGATAGAAACTATCAGATTACTCCTAACGGAACGGGTTTGCTTGGGCATTGGTCTTCTACGCATTCGGCAATGTTTATACCCAAACCGGGCAACCCGGATGTTCATTACTTATTTACCGTTGGTGTAGATCGTTACGAAGAACCGGATTATAAAGGCTTAAATTATTCCATCGTCAACAAATGCGAAAATGGTGGAAAAGGAGATATAATCGAAGGCAAGAAAAATATTCTTCTTTTAAAGAAGACAGCAGAAAAAATGGCAGCCACTAGCCACGCCAACGGTACAGATGTATGGGTAGCAACCATTGAGTTAGGAACAAGCAACATACACGCTTATTTAGTAACAGATGAAGGTGTAAATCCTACACCTGTTATTTCAGATGCAGGTTGCTTTTTCGATAGTAGTCTCGATATTGTTTCTACAGGGCAAATTGCCTTTAGTGTAGATGGTACCAAGTTTGTAATGGCTTTAAAAAATATAAATTATACTTGGAATGGTGCTGTTTGCGAAGGCCATGTTAGAATATATGACTTTGATAGTGCAACGGGTAAATTTCACAAAACAAACAAGAACGTTTGCATGAATACGGTTTACGGTGTGGCGCTTTCTCCTAATAACCGTTACCTATACGGTACTTGCTATAATGATAACATCTTCGCGCAATGGGACTTAAACTACGAACCTGCTGAAGATATTATTACTGCCAACAAGTTAATCTTTAGTAAACCCAGGCACATTGAAGAAAGTGTTTACGAACAACAGCTTGGCATGTTGCAATACGGTCCTGATGGCTACCTATATACAGGTGGGTTACACCGCGTTAAATATCCGGATAGTGTGGCAAACAAAGGCGGTTTTGAGTTACACAAGCCATTGCCATTGCCTTTAACAACACGGGTCGGGTTACCTAATTTTATTCAGACTTATTTCGACCGTATGCCAAGAATTTACGCGCACCAAATTTGTCATACTAACGAAGTAAATTTTACATTAAGCAAGCCCGATTCAGTGGCAGCTGTAAATTGGAATTTTGGTGATGAACTGGGCTTAGTAAAAAGTAATTTATCAACTTCAACTATTGTATATCAATACAATAAACCTGGTAAATACAAAGTAACTGCCGACATACAACTCAATTCTGGCAAAATTATTAAACGAGAGTTTAATGCAATTGTAAAAAGCTATGAGGTAAATATTGGCCGGGATACAATTATCTGCAAAGACAATAAATTTTTATTAGATGCCACGCAAGATGAAGAAGCCTGTTACCAATGGATGAATGGTGAAACAACACCGAAGATAACCACTAAAACGAGTGGTTGGCATTGGGCTGATGTTCGAAAAGCTGGATGTACAAAAAGAGATTCTGCCTTTATTAAATTTCACTACGACCCCGTTACAGATTTACCTGAGGAAATTACGGCTTGTGCAGGCGATGAAATTGTTGTTACAGCAAAATCAAATGAAGGAGAATACACCTGGTCGAATGGAGTAAAGAGTAACGAATTAGTTACTGAAGAAGGTGGCAAATTTTGGCTTACCGTTAAGAATGAATTATGTTCTGTAATTGATACGGTAACTATCAATCGTTTACCTTATGCCGAAAAGGTATTTACCGGGCCTGATACTTTGTTATGTAAGAATCAAACTATACGATTTACAAATTTCGAAGACAATGTAGCTTATCGTTGGAACGATGGCGAGAGTACAAACCTGAATTGGCCTATACAGCAAATTGGTAAGTATTGGTTAACAACACGTTTAGGAGATTGCGAGAGAACCGATACCCTTAATGTTTACTCCGGTATTATACCGCTTGAGTTAGATGTAAAACGGATGTTATGCAGTGGGGAGACCATAACATTAGAAGAAAGTTATCCAACATCTGATTATACATGGTCAACTGGCAGTTTAGAAAACTTTATCGCTGTTAATCAACCTGGAGAATATAGTGTTGAGATTAGCAATGAATGTTTTTTTACAACAAAGAACTACACTGTGATAGAAGAAAATTGCGACTGTGAAATATTTATACCTAACGTAATAACGATAAATGGTGACAACAAAAATGAAAGATTTGTACCGATTACCCATCAACGCGTCCAAGACTTTCAAATAACAATCATAAACAGATGGGGTCAGGTAATGCACCGAACTTCTGGCAATAACTCAATACTATGGGATGGAACACACAACGGTAAGCTATTAGATGCAGGGGTGTATTTTTATGAGTTGAAATATGTTTGTGCTTACCAAGATGAAACCAAAAAAGTTATAGAAAAATCCGGTTATATCCATTTAATTCGATGAAATGTATTGCCACGATATGGTTTGCTCTGCTACTTGGTTTGCCAATACTTGTTAATGGTCAAGATAAGGTTAAACAAGTAAAAGTCAAGATAGATAGTCTTGGTAAATCAATTGAACGCAAAGATTCATTGCAAAAGGTAAAAGTAAATTCTGGAGTAAAAGAGTTAAACGATTCTTTAAGAAGGAGAAGAGAAAGAGTTGCTTACAGAATAGATTCATTGCAAAGAATAAGAAAACCCGAATTGAGATTTAATCCATTAGATTCTTTATCAGATCAACAAGATTCGATTAAGGTGTTAGGAAGTAAAGTAGATTCAATAAATCAAACTTTGAAACATAAAGGCGATAGTATCAATGCATTATTAAAGCGAGCGAAAATAAATTCTACCATCAATACTTCGAAAACAGACGAGTTTAAAGCTGATGATCTAAAGTTAGAAAGTCAGGTTCCGATTCTAGGGAAGCCTGTAAATTTAAATGTTCCGAATCAGAAAACTAATCATTCTAAAATACCTCAAGTTGAGCACACACAAAAAGTAACAGAAGGTGTAAAAGAATTGAATCAATTTAAGGATAGAAGTAATCAAATTAAAAATTCTATACCAAAGATTGATAGCAGTTTATTCCAAATAGATTCAACATACTTGAAACCAGATTCTGTAGTTAAAGAGAAAGCAAATGAATATACCAATCAAAAGTTGATGGAGGTAGAAGAAATAAAGACACTTAATGAAAAGCAAAGTGAATTAGCAGCTCAGCAAAAGAATATAGAGGAGTTGAAAGAAATAAAACCAGTTCCGGACAAAGAATTGAAACAAAAGAAAATTAATCAATCAAAAAACAAAATTGAAGATTTAACTAAGGAGCAAGAAGCATTAGTTAATAATGAACTTGTTAAAATGGGGAAACTGATGAAGAAATTCCCAAGCCTGGATGATACAAGAAACATTCCGAAGTTCAGGCCTAATTTAATGAAAGGTAAACCATTTCGCGATAGGGCAGTAATTGGTGTAAGGTTAGTTTCTTTTTCTAGGAATAATACATACAAAGCTATTCAGGTAAATCCGTACCTAGATTATTTCATGACGGATAGATTACGTTTGGGAACAGGCTTTGTATTTGAAACCTGGTTCACTGATAATCTGGAAGAAGTAACACTTAGAAATGATATTTATGGCGTTAGGCAAGTTGTAAGTTATAAATTAAAGCATGGCGTATTTGCATACTTCGAACCAGAGATACTTTACTCGCCAAAAGTGCAGGCTGTTGTAAACAACAATCAAGTAGAAAGTTATTCCTGGCAAAAGCGTTACAATATCGGTTTATATAAAACTTACTTTATCTCCAGAAAGATAGACGGAACAATGACAGCGTTATACGACATCAATAACGTAGGTAAAACGCTACGCATAAATCAATTCGAGTTACGATTCGGTTTCGAATTAAAACTCAAGAAAATTAAAAAGCCTTTTGCTGATTTAAGGTTATAAAATGCTCTTTTTAGAATTTTTCCTTTATCTAAATATTCTAATTTGATTTTTTGAGGTTTTTAAAACTGAAAAAACTTTATTATTTCTAAAAATCAATGTTGATTTTTCAAAATTAAATTCTGTTTAAACTGAAAAAACTTTATTATTTCAGTGAAAGAACTCTATTATTTCTGTACAATCTGCTCTATTTATTGATTAAACAGTTTTATTTTAAAAAAGAGTTCCACTTTTATTTAATGCAACTACTTAGATTAATCTGAGATTGAGAAGATCAAGCCTTAAAGTTATACCTCAATGAAAATTGGAAAAGTGTTTAAAATTTTAGCTTTTCTAAGTTTTTAATTCTTATTCATTTTTTCAAAAAGTTGACACGCAGATATTTAACTCCTTTGTTTTACCTTAATGGATTGAATAAACTGAATAACGCTGTTATTTATTTGAAATATAATTAAAATATATTGATAAACAATAAATTTATTTTACCTTTGAAACATAATTTCAATACTATGTCAAAGAGAAACGACTTCATCTGGAACGCCATACAAGTGGTATGTTGGTTAATTTTTGCCGGCCTTTGCGTACAAAGTGGTGCCCTTGTTTTTAATTACATATACAGTCTTTTTAGACCCATCGCTACGCATAACCTTCATTTAGGGTTAGATCTATCTGAGTTATTCAAACAAAGTCAATGGCTATACACGTGTGTGTTTAGTTTTGTCATTGCAATCTCCATAATTAAGAGTATAGTTTTCTATTACGTCATTAGATTGTTTAAAGAAATAAAATTAACCCAACCCTTTACAACAGAAGTATCGGCACTGATTTCAAAAATTAGTTATCACGCATTCTCTATTGGAGTAGTAGCCTACGTGGCCGACCGATTTGTAAACAACTTAATGCATAAAAGTTACAACGTTGGAGATGTGAGTAAATATTGGGATGATATGGGCGCTTACCTCATGATGTCGGCTATACTTTTTGTTATAGCTTTGATTTTCAAAAAAGGAATTGAGCTACAAAGCGAAAGCGATTTAACTGTATAACTATGCCTATCGTAGTCAATTTAGATGTGATGATGGCCAAGCGTAAAATGTCGCTTAATGAGTTATCGGAGAAAGTAGATATAACCTTATCTAATCTTTCTATTTTAAAAACAGGCAAAGCAAAGGCAGTTCGCTTTTCTACTTTAGAGTCCATTTGCAAAGCATTGAATTGCCAACCTGGTGATATATTGGAGTATGTTGATAAATGATAAATTTATCTATTAAGCATAAATTCTTACTCCATAATGTGTAAATTGATTAATGCTTCAAAAATTTAAAGTTAAAGCTGAATCAATCGATTATACACAGAAACATACTTGTAAAGTATGTTCACACAACTTCACTGGTTTGTATTGCAATGCATGCGGAGAAAAAATTCCTTTGCCAGACGAAAAATCATTTAAATATTTCGCTGAAAGTATTTTAAACGGATTCACCTTCTTCGAAGGTAAATTTTTTAGCACCATCAAATTATTACTTCAATCTCCTGGAAGTTTATCACATAATATTTCTGAAGGCATACGCGTGCCTTACATGAAGTTAGTCTCTCTATTTTTTCTTGCTAACTTTTTATACTTTCTATTTCCGGTATTCGATACTTACAATTCTAGTTTACATACTCAACTAAACAGCTTAGGTCAACACAGCATATACGCTACCGAGATAGTTAAAACACATTTAGAAAAGCATAACCTCAACCTCAAAGAATTTCAAAACAGCTATCAAAGCATTTCAACTAATCTATCAAAACTTTTAATTGTGTTGTTGGTGCTTATGCTGTCGGCTATTCTTTTTGTTGTCAATTATTCCAAACAAAAATATTTTTTCGATCACCTATTATTCTCTCTCGAAATTTATTCCTTTCAATTGTTATTCAACTTACTTGCTATGGCTCATTTTTTTGTATTCCTTATTTGGTGTGCCAAACAATATGGTTCAGATTGGCGCATACTGCTTAGCGATTCTGTTTTTTCTTTCATTGGCCAAGTTGCATTAACTTACTTTATCTTTCGAGGGCAACTCACTTTCTATCAATCAAAATGGTATTGGGCTGTGCCAAAAGCAATTCTTACTTATTACCTTATTTTTTTAACAATCGATTTATACCGAATATCATTGTTCTATATTACCATGTGGTTTTTATAAGTTATTAAAATAATTTGGCGGCCTGCCAACACAAGCTACGCAAGTATTGGCATCGGGCTGCTGCGGGGTTCCGTCTAGTCTAGCTGTACAGCTAGACTAGACCACCTCCCTTCGGTCGGTGCCCTCCGCATCCCTGGCCGATTTGTTTTGCAAATCAGGTTAGTTTATCACCGATTCCTACATTTTCATTTAGGTAATTTCTGTATTCAAAACTATCTTGCGCCACCATGGACGGTTTCGTAGTATCGGCACGTAAATATCGCCCCTCCGGCTTCGATGAAGTCGTTGGCCAAGAGCATATTACCACCACACTCAAAAATGCCATCGATAACAATAAGCTCGCTCAGGCACTTTTATTTTGTGGTCCGCGCGGTGTAGGTAAAACAACTTGCGCGCGTATAGTGGCCCGCTTAATCAATGGCTTCGAAGAAAAGGCGGAACAAAACGCCCTCAACATCTTCGAACTCGATGCCGCCTCTAACAACTCAGTGGAAGACATTCGAAACCTTATCGATCAGGTTCGCTATCCACCTCAATTCGGAAAATACAAAGTCTATATCATAGACGAGGTGCACATGCTATCCAATGCGGCCTTCAATGCTTTCTTAAAAACATTGGAAGAACCACCTTCTTATGCCATTTTTATTTTGGCAACTACCGAAAAACATAAAGTAATTCCAACCATTCTTTCACGCTGCCAAATTTTTGATTTCAACCGAATTCAAATCAGCGATATCGCCAATCATTTAAAAAAGATTGCTAAAGTAGAAAGTATTCCTGTAGAAGACGAAGCCTTACACCTGATCTCACAAAAAGCAGACGGTGCCCTCCGCGATGCCTTATCTATTTTCGACTTAATGGTAACCTATGGTGCAGGCAAAGGTGTTACATTCAAAAGTGTTCTCAATAATTTACACATCCTCGACTACGATTATTATTTCCAGATAATCGATGCTTTGTTAAGTCAAAACCACACCCAACCTTTATTACTCTTCGATGAAGTATTAAAAAAAGGTTTTGATGGTCATAATTTCATTGTTGGTTTAGCCGAACACTTGCGAAATCTATTAGTTTCGTTAGACGAACGTACAGTACAGCTAATGGAAGTACCTGACAGTGTAAAGAAAAATTACGCCCTACAAGCAAAAGCATGTAGCCCAGCGTTATTGTTAACTTGGTTAAATTTAGCCAATGCTGCTGATTTACAATACAAGGCAAGCAAAAACCAACGGTTAACAGTTGAGTTGGCATTAATGAAAATGGCACACATAAGCCACATTTTGCCCATCGAAAGCCTTACATCCGAAGAGCTAAAAAAAAAAGTGATGGCCTAACAACCAAGTCATCAATTTCTAATACAACAACTGAAATCAATTCTGATAATCGTTCAGCTAATAACGAAAAACAAACAGCCGATAACGACCGTCCAACAACCAACAACGAACAACCAACAACGAACAACCAACAATCCTTAAAGCCAGACTTCGCAGAAAAAACACGTTTTAAAACAGCTCCTAAAACACCTAAACTTAACGACTTACTAAAAGTTGAGAGCAAACAAGAAACACAAACGCACCAAGCACAAGAAACAAAAGTCGATAAGCCATACACAGAAGAACAATTGCAAAACGCTTGGCAAATTTTTGCTGATAAAAGAAAGCAACATCAGGTAGATTATTTTTTGTTAAGCCAGCCATTTGAAAAGAATGGAAATCAGATAACTATTTCTTTGTCTAATCCTGTGCAAGAAACCATGCTCAATGAGTTTCGCTCAGACTTAATTACTCATTTAAGAGAGAGTTTGCAAAATTATAGCATAAACGTTATTGGCGAGTTACGTCTACCCGATGAGAAAAAAATGGTATACACCAATAAAGATAAGCTCGCTTTTCTGATCGATAAAAATCCTGCCATTGCCGAATTAAAAGATAAACTGGGCCTTGATCCGGATTATTAAATCTGTTCAGGTATTTGATTTAACAAAAATATTGGTGTAACATTAATCTGTAAACCAATATTAAAAATGCGCTCTTTTACCTTAGCTATAGACCAACACCGTACACCAATAAAGAAAAATGTGTGGTTGATTTCTTATATACTACTATTTACATCGCTTTGGGCTTACACATTTATAGGAACTCCGGACTACAGTAATTGGTTTTTAGAAAACGCCCTTGTCTTTCTATTTATTGGTTTTCTACTTTTTACTTTTAGAAAGTACCAGTTTAGCGATTTAAGTTATTTGCTTATTTGTCTGTATTTGTGTTTGCACATTTACGGTTCAATGTACACCTATGCAGAAAATCCATTAGGTTATTGGCTAAAAGATGCGTTCGGTTGGGATCGCAACCATTACGACAGAATTGTACATTTTAGCTTTGGGTTTTTGTTAGCGTATCCTATGCGCGAAATGTTTTTAAGTTGGCTTAAATTTCCGGTATGGGTGGCTTGGCTATTGCCCATTGAAATCACATTATCCGTTTCAGGTTTTTATGAATTAATAGAGTGGGGTGTAGCTGATGTATTTTTTCCAGCACAAGGCTCAGCCTACTTAGGTACACAAGGCGATATTTGGGATGCACAAAAAGATATTTTCTTAGCAACAACAGGTGCAGTTTTAGCCACTACCATTGTATCAACTATAAAAAGTACTTTCAAGATTAGATAATTTATCTTTCTCCTGCTAAAATCTCCTGATTCAGATTTTGATTATAAGCAAAAGATGAAACATACAACCTTTCTGTTTCAATATCAAAGCGAATACCTATCCAACCATATAAGTAAGCGTTATTTATGAATAGTCTGATAGGTGCGTAATTCAGTTGATTGTTTTTCCAGTTTCCTTCGTGCCAATCTGCTTGATTGTTACTCTTGTGTCGAATAACTAAAGTAGAGAAGTTACCGGTCCACTCGAAACCCGTGTCAGTTTGTGAATGGATTTTTCTATTATTTCCAAAACCTTGAACAAAACCCATATTTAGAAATTGATCATCATCTTCCGGTGAGGAAATAATTTGATGGGCTCCAATGGGGTTAATGCCAGCATACAAATGATCGCCACTGCTATTAGCAGTTAATTCCAGAAACAAACTGTAGTCAACTATATTGTCTTCATTTAAGTCTAAAGCAATCGGGTAGGGGTCACCAAGCTGAACAGAAAAATCTAAGTTTATTTTTGATTTTATGTTTTTTGGTATCTTGATATCAGCTTCATTTTCTCTGTCCTCACATGAAATGAGTATCAAAACAGAAAAAATAATCAAGAATAGTTTATGGAGGAGCCTCATCGTTTGGTAGCAATTTTATAAAAGCCAAACGAATTCGTTTTAAAATAGTTGCGTTTTATTTAATCGCCACCATCACCACCACCACCATCACCACCACTGTCTCCACCATCTGATGTATCACCCCAACTATCAGAAGTTCTGGCACCATCAAAATCTCCACCTTGCCCACGAAAGCTATCAGCATCACTATTTGTATCTTCAGAATTGCTACTATTTGTAGAATGGTCGCTAGAGCTTGAACCGCTGTCATTTCCATTATATTTTCTTCTGACAGGTTGTGGTTCCCATTCCCACATTTTTTTTAAGAAATCAAATATTCCCATATGCTTTTTTTAAAATAATGATCTTCTGGAACTTCGCCTCGTGCTTGTGCCGAACAACATACCAAAAACACCGCGTACTAATTCTCTTCCCACTTGTTTGGCTACAGGCGAGGCCATTACTTCTTCAAAAGTTGATTTCTCTTTGCGAGTGCTTGTTTTTGTTTGAGTTGTTTCAATTTTCTTTTCTGTTTCTTTAACTTCTGCTGCAGCCATTCTTTCATTCAATATTTCGAAAGCACTTTGCGGGTCGATTCTTTCTTTATACTTTTTGTAAAGATCGCTTTGCGCAAGCATTTGTTGATAATTAGATTCTTCTAACGGCCCCATATACGATGTTGGTGGTACTAAATGTGTCACCACTGTTTCCGTTGGTATTCCTTTTTCATTTAAAACTGTAATGAAAGCTTGCCCAGTGCCTAATTGCGTAAACTGCTGTTCCATATCATAGAAATCTGATTTTGGAAAAGTCTTGATTGTTTCGCGCAAGGCTTTGGTATCGTTAGGAGTAAAAGCCCGGATAACATGGTGAACGCGATTACCCAATTGAGAAAGTACATTTGCGGGTATATCTTGTGTGAGTTGTGAACAAAAGAAAATACCAACTCCCTTCGAGCGAATTAATCTGATGATCTGATCAATCTGATCTAAAAAAGCTTTTGGTGCATCTTTAAAAAGCAAGTGTGCCTCGTCTAAAAAGAAAACGAGTTTAGGTTTATCTAAATCTCCTGCTTCGGGTAACTGCTGATACAATTCAGCCAACAACGAAAGCATAAAAGTAGAAAAAATAGCAGGTTGAGATTGTATATCCGAAACGTTGAGCATGGAGATAACTCCTTTACCATCTACTTTCTCAAATAAATCTTGAATATCGAAAGAGGTTTCTCCAAAAAGTTGATCGATGCCTTGTTGTTCTAATGAAACAATTTTTCTTAAGATTGTGCTGGCTGTGGCAGAAGAAATTTTTCCATAATCGGCTTTAATCTCAGCTGCTCCTGCGCCTTCGCTTAGGTAGTTGAGTACTTTTTTCAGATCGTTAAAATCTACCATTGGCAGATTTTTATCGTCAGCATATTTGAAGAGAATATTTAAAACACCGCTTTGTGTATCATTCAATTCTAAAATTTTACTGAGCAATACCGGGCCAAACTCTGTAATGGTGGCACGCATTTGTGCTCCATTTTTACCACTCAATGAATAAAACTCAATTGGAAATGCAGTAGGTTGAAAGGAAACGCCTAATGCATTTACTCTTTCGTTTATCTTTTCATTGCCTTCGCCTTCTTTCGCCATGCCCGATAAATCACCTTTCTTATCGGGTATAAAAACGGGTACACCTGCATTCGATAGTTGTTCGGCTAACACTTGTAGTGTCCTGGTTTTACCAGAACCGGTTGCTCCTGTAACCAATCCGTGGCGGTTCATCATTTTTAATGGAAGATGAACTTTTGCATCTGCCATAATTTCGCCTTGAAAGACACCGCTGCCTAAGTGAATAGAAGCACCCTTTAATGTATACGACTGATTGATTTTTTCTACAAAAGCTTGTTTACTCATTGTGTTGATAAGATTAATTTATTTTTTCTCCTGATAGTTCTGGAAAGTATAAGCAAAACCTAAATTAAAGAGCTGGCTGTATTGCACGCCACTGTCTTGGTCAAAGTCGTATAAGAGTATACCTCCAACGTTAACATTTATAAATCTGTTTACTTTTGCTGTTAATAACAAATCGAATCGGTGATCGATGGTTTTAGCTTCGAGTGTTTCGTAGTTGGCAAATAGTAGATAACGCATTTTCAAAGTCATGTTTTTAGCAATTTCTTTATTGAAATCTGCTGTTAACTGAAAGGCCAACCATTCGAAACGTGTGGTGCTCGTTGAATCTACACCATAAGGTGTTGGGCCTACTGTTTTGGTAAATCGGGTTGGGTCGTTTACAATGGTAATACGTGGCGCAAAGGGAGAAACGCGCATGTTAAAATAACTCACTGGTTTATATTCGATACCCCAGGCGGAGGTGATAAACGCAGGTGCAAATAAATCACTTATCAATGCACTTTGTTCTACACCAGCAGCATCTTTCTCGTATTTAAAACCTTCGGTAAATTGAGAGATGAAATTTAAGGAGGAAAACAGATTGACTTTATTACTGATCTGGTAACCAAATTTAGAATCAATGAAAATTCTGTCTAATGTTTTTCTAAAGCCTTGACCATCGTTGTTTACATATCCATAAATTAAATCGAATTCATTGTCCCAAGAGATTTTATCTTTTTTGTATGCCGCTTTATAATTAAGTAGGGCATTTAGTCCGATTGAGTTAACGCCACCCGCTTTCCAGTTAGATGAAAAAGCTGCTTGATTAAAATTAAAGCCGAAGTTGAATTTCTTTTTCCAGTTAGCAGTTGAGTCTACTTTTACAACTTGTGCATGTGTGTGTATAGCAGTAATTAGGCAAAGACCAATAAGCCAAGCCAATGGGTTGGAGGTTTTCATAAAGTAATTTTTTATTGAAATAAGGAAAAAAAGGGAAGAATCCCCAATAATCAGATGTTGTTCAATCTGATTTCATCTAAAGCCACTTCAGTAAGAGGCTTAGTGATAAATTTAATAACGTGATTATTATTCACGATTTTATCGATGTCGCGCTTGTTATCAGAGCTTGAAAGGATGATAACCTTGCACTTATTTCTTACCAATTCATTAAATTTTTCGAATTCATACAAGAAAACAAAACCATCAACAATTGGCATATTAATGTCGAGGAAAATTAAACTCGGAAGATTCTCTGCAATCGTTTGATTTTCACGTAAATAATCTAAAGCTGACTTGCCCGAGCTTTTAACCTCAACCCGATTGGCAAACTTGGTTATTTCAATAATTCTTTTGCTAATGAAATTATCGGTGTCGTTGTCGTCCACCAACATTACTAAATCAATTGCCTTTGTTGCAGTTTGCATTAAATCGTCCTCTTAACTTCGCTTTTGGCGATTTCCGTTTAAATCAAGCGTAAAAATACCTATTTTCAGCTAATTCGGAATATCTATTTTCTTGAATTTGATTGAAAAACTTATTTCTAAGCTTTTTTTTATCATTCTACTTTTTCTATTCTTAGCTTTTCACCCGGTTTAATTTCAAAGTCTTTTTTACCGTTCCAGTCACATAATTCTTTTATGGTAACACCGTATTGCCGCGCCACACTATAAAGTGTCTCACCTGTTTTTACTTCATGCCAAATAGTGTTAAGGTTGTTTGACTTTTGCAAATCTTTTTCTGCATTTGGTTTGATCAAAATTAGTATTTGCCCGGGTTGTATTGCGTTGTTTTTTAATTGATTGATGTTAATGATTTCTTCGGCTGATATTCCATATTGTTTACTGATGCTATATAAAGTTTCTCCGGCACGAACTTCATGTTTACCATCCATAGGAATAGTTTGTGGAACAATCGCTTTGCTTTTCTGTACGTTGGGTTGAATATCTTGAATTTGAATCGGGACAGTTTCCACTTGCAGTTTATTTCCGCTCTCCGTTGGGATTAAGATTTCCCAATTAAAATAATTTTGATCGGTTTCCGGTATGTCTTTGATAAACTCGCTTGCTTGCCATTGTTTTGATGGTTGTTCTGCTACTTTAGGTTTCTTTCCAGATAACCAAACAACTTCTCCTGCTTCAAGTGTCAGTGTTTTTTTTCTATTGAGTTTTTTTAAGGTTTTTAATCGAATACCTTCTTGCTGACTGATTTGCCATAAGTCTTGTCCTGCTCTTGCGCTTACAGTTGATTTATTTGAACTTTTATTTTTTGGTTGCAAATAGTAGGGGATGTTAGGCATCACTTTTTCAAAACCATGTAAATCATTGTATCGCATAAAAGAAGGAAGAGATACGTTGTTTCTTTGTGCTATTGCTTGCAAGGTCTCATTACTTTGTGAATAAGTAACTGCTAAGCCATGTAAACTTGTTTGACCAACAATTGGAACTGTTGGCTTACTGTTTTGTTTTGTTAAAACTTTAGGAGCATCACTGATGAGACTATTGTCAGCTACTTGATTAGGCAGTATTAATGCATATGTTTTATCATCGGGTATATAGTTTTTTCTGATCCAAAGATTCAATGACCGTAATTTTTCCTCGGATAAACTGGTCTGCGATATAATTTTTTCAAGTTCAATTCCGGAAACTTCCGTAATTTTTAAGGATGAAGTTGATTGGTTTTGCATGGCAACTTCGAAAGCAACTTTGTGTGCCAGAAATTTTTTGACATACCAATAGGTTTGTGAAGTAATTGTCATGTGGCGCGCTCCGCTTTCAACATCAGGAACGGAACGCAACACGCCTCCCGCTCCCATTTGGTAGGATTGCAAGGCGTAAATCCAATTATTGAATTGATAATTATTTTTTTTGATATAACGTGCAGCTCCTCGGGTGGCTGAAACGATGTTCATTCTTTCATCGATTAAATCATCAACACGCATGCCTACTTCTTTAGCTGTAAAATCTTTGAATTGCCAAAAACCTACTGCGTTGGATACAGAAACTGCATTGCCAATCAAAGCACTTTCTTGTAAAACAAGGTATTTAAAATCATCAGGTAATTTTTCTTCTGCAAATATTTTTTCGATAATAGGAAAATAAGCTTTAGCGCGTTCAACTTTGATTTGATAATGTTTAGGAGATTGCATTAACGCATCTACATCTTTTTGTATTTCTCTACGTGCATCATCTCGAATGGTTAGCGTGATGCCGGCAAAATTCATTTTGTGAGGAACTTCAGGAACTGCTAATGGTTGCGCCTTAAGTTGCCAACACAAGCAATAGAAGCAAAAAATAAAAGCTCGTTTAAGCATGTTGTAAATTTACTTTTTTTGTATCATCATAATGCCATCTCGTATAGGTAAAAGCAAGGTATTAATTCTTTTATCTTCTTTCATCCTTTCATTAAATGCTGTTATAGATGCAGTATCTTTATCAGTCTGAATTTGTACTACTTTTCCGCTCCATAATACATTATCAACTAAAATCCATCCACCGCTTCTTACTTTATCGAATACTAAATCGAAATAAGTGTTATTGTTTTTTTTATCGGCATCAATAAAAACCAAATCAAAAGTTTCTTGTAAAGTAGGAATGATTTGTTTGGCGTCTCCAATGCGATAATCAATTTTATGATGTAAGGTGGATTGACTAAAATGTTTACGAACCCGGTTTTCTAATTCTTCATTGATATCGATTGTTGTTATCACACCATCATCAGTTAAACCTTCTGCTAAACATAATGTCGCATAACCAGTAAAAGTGCCAATTTCTAAAATGCGATTAGGTTGCAGCATGCAACTGATACCTGCTAACCACCGACCTTGCAGTTTACCTGATAGCATGCGTGGCAATAAAACATTTGCATGTGTATCGCGCTCTATTTGTTGTAACAGCAGATTGGGTTCACTCGTGTATGCTTCAGCATATTGTTGAATGGCAGGATGGGTGATAAACGTATCCATTTTATGGATGCATGATTAAAGTAGAAATTTTTTCAGGTTGAAAAACTTGCTGCGCTACTTGTTGTAATTGTTTAGGTGTAACGGCATCAATTTTTTTAAACACATCTGCAAGCGATGGCACACGGTTATAGTCTAAAAGACTTCTTCCCATCATCATCATTACATTTAAATTATTCTCTTCGGATAAGGCCATCTGGCCTTTGATTTGTTCTTTTAATGAAGTTAACTCCGAACGAAGCATAGGTTTATCCATTAATTTTTCTAATTCCTGGTGCACAAGCTTCATGCATTTTTTAACTTGTTTGGGTTCTGTGCCAAAAAAGATGGCGAACATACCACAATCAGAATAAGGAATAAAATGTGCATCGATAGCATATACATATCCGTGTTTTTCTCGAATGCTTAGGTTAAGTCGAGAATTCATACCTGGCCCGCCTAATAAATTAGTTAGCATAAAGAAGGGTACTCGCTCTTGATTCTGCAAGGAAAATGCCTCACCACCTAAAGCAACTTTAGATTGTTTAATGGGTTTGAGCAAATTTTGTTGGGCAATAAAAGTTGTAGGTTGAATGCGTTTTGTTGTTACTTTATTTTTAAACTTGATTTTACCTAAGTATTGCTTGCAAATTTTTTCTACTTCTGCGAATGAAATATTGCCAACACAACTGAAAACAATTTTATCTGCCTGTAAATTACTTTCGAAGAAGTTAAAAAAATCTTTTCGTTGAAATTGGCTTACGGTTTCTCTTCTTCCTAAAATATTCATGCCCATAGGATGCGAACCGAAAATAATTTTCTCAAATTCATCTTGTAAAGAATCTTCGGGATTGTCTTCATACATCGACATCTCTTCCAAAATCACACTTTTTTCTTTGTTTAATTCTTTTGCCGGCAGTTCTGAATGAAAAGCAATGTCGGATAACAAATCCACAGCTCTTTTAAAATAGGGCAAACGAACTGATGAGAAGAAAACGATTTTTTCTTTATCGGTATAAGCGTTCAACTCTCCTCCAACGGCATCGAGCGCTGTTAATATATCTAAAGATGTTCTCTTCTTCGTTCCTTTAAAAGCCATGTGTTCCCAAAAATGGGCAATACCTTGGTTTTGATAAGTTTCGTCTCTGCTTCCTATCCCTAAAAAAATACCACAATGAATGATATTGGTATGACTGAGTTGCTGATGCACAACACGAATTCCATTGCTCAGTGTTACTTGATTATATTGCTTCATTCTTGCAAAAATACAAATTAAGTATTCGATTGATAGGAAGTTTTTTTCCACTTGCGAACATCTTTGACCGCTTACGGTCGTCTATTTTTTCGAAGCTTTAAAATTATCTTAAAATGCGTACAATTAATGGCATTTACTTTGCAAAGAAAGAATTGTATGGAAACTCAAAAAGTGAAAACCTGCTTTACCATTACTTTTACAGCTGACCAATACCAGCAAGCTAAATCTTACGTAGAAGACATGCGTAAACATCCTGCCAGGGTATTTTGGCGCGGCAAAGAAGGTAAATCGGATGATGAATTAATTGTTGAACAGATTGCACACAGAATTCTGTCGGGCTTCTACAACGAAAATCCTTTTCTGGCTGGCAAACACATTATTAAAATGGATGCAGGCATTGCTTCTTAGGTTTAAAGTAGGCTGAGGGTTTTTACAATTAGGTCATCGACTAATTGATGTGCATTTTTCGCGAATTGATTATTAACTCTGTTGGCGATGATAGCATTTAAGCTGATGCATTCATGCTGAAGCATTCTGCCTAATGCATAGTATCCGGCAGTTTCCATTTCGAAATTGGTTAACCAAAAATTGCTTTCTGCATGATGAAAGTAAGTTAACTCTTCCAACAACTTAGGATACTTTGTTTCGATGCGTACATTTCTGCCTTGAGGCGCATAAAAACCAGGCGCGGTAATGGTGTTTCCTATTCTAAATCCATGTGCGGATGAAAAAGTTTGGAGTAATGACTCACTACCTTTAACCAGGTAAGGGGTAAAACTAAGTTGTGTATGTTGTTGAATGTTTTGCGCCAACATTTTCTCATAATCAGTTTGTGGTAAAGGATAAAATTGCATTAGGTTATCGAAACCGATGGCATAGTCACTGGCGATAAAAGTTCCGGTAGGTATATCTTCTTGAATGGCTCCACTTGTGCCAACTCTTATAATGCGAAGTTTTTTCTTTTTAGTTTTTGGTTCGCGTGTTTTTAAATCTACGTTAACCAAGGCATCTAACTCTGTTAAAAATATTTCGATGTTATCGGTTCCTATTCCTGTTGAAATAACAGTGATGCGTTTGTTGTTGAATTTGCCAGTGTGCGTAATAAATTCACGCTTATTCATTTCAAACTCAATGTCAGTAAAATGTTGACTTACCTGATCAACGCGATTAGGATCACCAACGGCAATGATAGTATCTGCAATATGATGTGGTAATAAATTTAGATGATAAACACTACCATCTTTATTTAAGATTAAATCGGTTTCAGCTATTTTGCCCATTACTTAAAGGTAATAGCTTTAGCTTAATTTTACCTAAGCATTATTCACTTTTTGTGCTGGATTTCCGAAAACCGTTTCACCTTTTTTAACAGGAGCGATTACGACACTTCCTGCTCCGATTCTTGCTTTTTCGCTTATGGTTAAATTAGCAACAATGGTAACACTCGCACCAATAAAACTTTCATTTTCAATAGTAACACCATCTCCAATTACTGAGCCGGGACCAACCTGTACATAATCCCCTAAAGTTGTTCCAACACCGATGACAGCATTAGCATGGATAATACAGTGGTTTCCTAATTTAACACCTGGTGCCAACCTTGCGCCTCTATCAATCAGATTGCCATGTCCCAACTCAACATGCGAACCGAGTGAACTATCTTTATGAATGGCATTAACCGTTTGCACATGTCGCATTTTATTGATCATATCGGTTAAATGTTTCTTTAATTTGATATCATCAGAAGCAACAAAGGCTTCACATTTTTTACCGATTAATTTTAAAAATCCATCATCGTCTGTTGCGCCAAGTATTACAACTTCATCCAACTCTGTATGATGTAATGATTTAGTATCATCCAAAAATCCATACACCACGTTGCCATTGTTTTCGAATATGTCTTTTGCAATTCTGCCTATTGTGTTGGCGCCAAAAATGATTACCGGATTTTCCATATAAGAGATTTAACAAGCAAAATTAAATCATTAAGCGGTCTTAACCATTTTCTTTTGCCATTTATTTAGGATAGGATTTTGATACAACAACCAAAAAACAAGGAAAGGAAGAAAAACAATTCTATATCTGTTTAAACTTCCATAATTAGGTGTTGAAATGGCTAACACAGCCGACATGCTTAATGCATAACCAATAGAGAGGATAAACCAATATTTTACGTTAGCATTTTTCCATAAAGTTGGAAGTCTGCGTATTTGGTAAAAAATAAGAAGAAGGAAAACGGTGTTTTCTAGTGAAGATAAAAACTGTAAGACATTGGTAGATTCCCAAAGAAAAGGACGCAATATGCCAAAGAATGAAGCGAAAGGCAAATACAAAAACAAGCGCCAATGATCGACATCAAGTTGTGGAAAAACCATAAAGTCACCTGGCTGCGATAGGTCCACAACACTTTTATGATTGTGGATGATCACATCGATGATATTATTGATATGAAGATTAGGATGTAAAAATGAAATACTGATAACTGTAATAATTAATAGGAGAGTTGACCCAATAGCTATCTTTTTTTTGTGATGGGATGATTTTACAAAATGAAAAAGGAGCAATAACAATACGAAAGAAAAAAAAATGGCAAATACGAAATATCTCAACTCAAAAAGCATGAAACCTGATAGTAATAAAAAGAAAAGATGAATTTGCTTTTTTCTTTTGCTAAAGCTGAGATGAAGCGCACAAATAATGATGATGTAAATGAAAATTAAAGTTACTGTTTCTTTTACCAAGCCCGAGCCCCAGAATAAAACAGATGGGATAAAAGAAAAACTGATGATGAAGGTTAATTCATGATTGGGAAAACAAGTATTGAGTTTTTTGATACACAACCAACAAGCAACAAATGATAAGATGCTCAAAAAAAGTTGTGTTAATACAATGTTGCCATTGCTAATAAAATGAAGAATGGAAATGCATTTTATAAAGAATAGTGAGCGCTCTTGCTGATTAATCAGCGGGAGCAATGAGTTGTTGTCTGAATATAAAAATTGGAAGTATTCGGTTGGTGAGTGGCTAAACTTGAGCCAGACACTTTGTAAATCTTTGATATAAAAAAGTATATCTCCATTTTGATAATGATATTGATACAAAAACCAAACGGCCATTCCACTAATTAGATGGAAGGCAAAACTTAATAGAAATAACTTCTTAAAAGTTTCAGTTAGGTATAAGCGATTCAGGTAAAAACCTAAAGCTGTACAGGCTAAAACAGTTAAGACGATATACATTTATTTCAATAAGTAATGACCAACAGTGCAATCTAAGCAAGCTTTTTTATCACACCAATATTTTTTTAATTCGATTAGTCCTTGTGTTTCAAAAGCATTCTCTGCTTTCCAACCTATTTCTTTCCAACTTTTTGTAATATGATTAATTTCTGGCTTTATGTTCTGTAACCAGTTCAAAGCTTTTTCGCTTATGTTTTCGTCTTTCAAATATTGACCGTAAGTAAATAACAACGGTATGACACCATTCAACATGATTTGTTGAAAAGATTGCGAACCTGGTTTTATGTTTATTTGTGTTTGTGCTCCAAATCGATAATGTTTTTCCCAATAAACAGATAAATTCGGACAAAATAAATTTTGTAGTTCTTTCAATTCATCTGTCGCTAATAATAATGATAATAAAGCATTTTGACGATGTAAGATAGCTGCAAGTTGAGCAATTTTGATTGTTGGAAAGGAGGCTGGTCGCAACCTTAAAAACTTCCAAATATGTTGTGGCAAGATCTGATCTTGTAGATTATGCTTGCTCATTAAAAATCGAAATTCATTTTTTAATTTTTGTTGATACTCATCAGTTGATTCTTCTTGTAAAAAACCTGCTAAGCCGAATAAAAAAGCTTCTAATTGAAAAATGTTATCTGCATATTTTTTTAGCGTAGTAGTTTTTATGCGAGATGCAAGTAGCAATAAGGCTTCAGCATTGATGGGCTGCCCTAAAGCAAAAGCCAGGTATTGAAAAGTTGTTTGTTCCCAATCACCTTCATTTTTCCGAAGTAGATTAAGGATGTCAATTGTTTTTCTATTCAATTTATGAATCGTACCTGATTCAATAGCAGAGGCTTGATAGACAGATGGTACATTTGAACTTATGTTTTCGCAAAGCACAAACTTCTTTTGCTCCATAAGTTGTTGATACCTTTCTAGTAAAAGGATATCAACATAATTTTTTAGTTCCAATGTAGGAATTTTCTCTCCTTGCTGATTGTAAATTACTTTATCTTCTTCCCATACAACATGCAAAATCACATTATTATAGGCCAAGTCTTTTTCATGTTGATGTTCAATCCACTTGGATGCATAAACATGTACTTCAACATTGCCATGCCAGATAATGTTGTCTAGTATAATTTTTACTTGTTCAAAATCTGGTCCTGCATGGTGATTGTATATACCAGGCGAAAGAACTAACAGAGATAATCTTTGAGAAGTTAGGAGGGAGGAGGTGGTGAAGCACTGATTTTGCCAAATGTAGTGCAACAGTTTTTCCTCCATAGTTTATAAATTAAATTCTTGTAATAAAATTTTCATTTCTGTTTGAATAGTGGCTGCCTCATTTGCTGCTGCTTTTTCAAAATCAGTATTTGTAGATGCATAAAGAATAGAACGTGATGCATTCACTAGCAAACCAACATCTTTATTAAAGCCTTGTCGAGATACTTGTTTTAAATCTCCCCCTTGTGCACCAACACCAGGAACTAAAAAGAAATAATCTTGTGCTAATTTTCTAATGGTTCCAATCTTATCTGCTTGTGTAGCACCAACTACATACATCATATTATTGGCGTTACCCCATTGTTGCGTTTGTTTAATTACCTCTTCATATAGGTATGAACCATCTTTGTTAGATTGAATTAGTTGAAAGTTAGATGCTCCAGCATTCGAAGTATGAGCTAAAACAATCGCCCATTTATCTTTAAATTGAAGAAAGGGTTTCACAGAATCTTCTCCCATATAAGGAGCAACGGTTACAGAATCGAAATTGTAAGTTTCGAAAAATGCTTTTGCATACAAGGATGAAGTATTTCCAATATCTCCGCGCTTGGCATCAGCAATAGTAAAAACATTTTTAGGCAGATATTCAATAGTTTTTTCTAAGCTTTCCCATCCTTTACTTCCTAATGCTTCATAAAATGCCAGATTGGGTTTATAAGCAACTGCATATTTTTCAGTAGCATCTATTATTCTTTTGTTGAATTCGAAAACAGGATCTTTTTCGCTTTTGAGGTGTGCAGGAATTTTATCAATGTCTGTATCCAAACCTACACAGAGGTAAGACTGTTTGCTTTTAATTTGTGCGATAAGTTCTTGTCTGTTCATATTCAAAATTAGGCAAAGGTTAGGATAATCGACAAATATGCCTAACAATTAGTAACTTTGTTGGTGGATATATTTAATCAAGAATCGAACCTCGTTATCACTTGTAACAAGAGGTTAGCGCCTTATTTAGAGGCAGAAGTAATTAAGTTAGGCATCACACCTTCGTCAGTTTTTCAAACAGGTGTTGTGGTAAAAGCAAATGGTTTAACTTCCATTGCGCTAAATTTAAAACTACGTTGTGCCAGTCAGATTTTATATAGCTTGGCAAAAGCAAAAGTTCAAAATCCACAACAATTGTATGATTTTGTTTACAGTTATCCGTGGGAGAAATTAATTGATATAGATAATTACCTAAGTGTTACTTGTAATGTAAATACACCAAGTATTAACAACACAATGTTCTTAAATGTAAAGGTAAAAGATGCAATTGTTGATAAGCTACGTAAAGTAATGGGCAGACGGCCTGATAGTGGTCCTTTGTTAACAGGTGTCGTTGTTCATGTGTATTGGAAGGATGATGAAGCTGAATTGTTTATTGATACCAGTGGCGAAACCCTAGCCAAACATGGTTACCGCAAAATACCGGGTAAAGCACCCATGTTAGAAGCGTTGGCCGCAGCTACCATTTATGCAAGTGCTTGGGATGGAGAAAAACCTTTTGTCAATCCTATGTGCGGTTCTGGCACCTTAGCCATTGAAGCTGCCTTGATGGCAACTAATCGTTATCCGGGTCTATTTAGAAAGCATTATGCATTTTCTCAGGTTAAAGGTTTTGACCCTGCATATTATCAACAAGCATTAGAAGAAATAAAGAATCTTGTAATCGACCGTAATAAAAGAAGCATCATTGCTACTGATATCAGCAAAGATGCTATTCATGTGGTGAAATCAAATGCAGAAGTTGCTGGAGTATCACATTTGCTTCATATTGAAAAATGTGATTTTGCAGATACACCAGTGCCAACTGATTCTGGTTTTGTTTTCATCAATCCTGAGTATGGAGAAAGATTAGGCGAGTTGAAAGAATTAGAAGAAACATATGCCAGAATTGGCCATTTTCTAAAGCAAAAATGTGCCGGATATCAAGCTTTTATCTTTACAGGTAATTTAGAGCTGGCTAAAAAAATTGGTTTGAAGGCCAGCCGAAGGATAGAATTTTTTAACGCTAAAATTGATTGTAGGTTGTTAACGTATGAATTATACGCTGGTACGAAAAGAAAATTTGAATAGATTTTGACATTAATACTCGTTGTACTTTATGAATAAGAAACTATTGGGCGTTTTCGGATTACTCACAATTTGTATTTGTTTATCATTTACAGAAACTCCAGATTTAAAGTCATTGTTAACTTCTTTACAAACTTTTTTAGAAAGAAATCCACAAGAAAAAGTTTTTATTCATTTTGATAAAGTAAAATGTGGTGTAAAAGATACACTTTGGTTCAAAGCCTATGTTACAGCAGGTTTAGAAAACAGGCCATCGCCACTAAGTAAAGTATTATATGTTGATATCCTAGATAAAACGAAGAAAGTCCAGCATTCAATTATATTACAATTAAAAGACGGATTAGCAGATGGATACTATGCTTTGAAGGAAGATGAAAAAGCTGGTCAATACCATGTAGTTGCTTACACAAAGTGGATGTTAAACTTCTCTAAAGATTATCTTTTCCATCAGCCAGTTGAATTTATTGACATTAGTAATCCAACAGACGACAATAAAACTAATCTAGAATTAGGAGATATTCAGTTTTTTCCTGAAGGTGGAAATTTAATTAATGGTTTAGCTGTTAAGGTTGGAGTAAAAGCAATAAACACCAATGGTTTGGGAGTAAAAACGAATGGGACCATTTTCAACCAAAGCAATTCGGCAATTACTTCATTTTCTACCAACGAGGAAGGTTTTGGAATTGTATCTTTTGTTCCGAAAGAGAATGAAACCTATATAGCCAAAGTTGCTAATGGCTTAAAAGAATTTAGATTACCACAAGTCTTACAAAGCGGAGCCAACATTACTGTAACCAATAAGCAGGAAAATTCGGATGTAGTGGTAAAAGTCTTATCTACGCAGCCAGCAAAGTTTTTTTTAGTTGTTGATTCAAGAGGTTTTTTAGTTCATGCAACTGAAATTAATCTTCAAACAAGTTTTGTATTTGTTAAGTTTCCTAAAGAAAAGCTGCTTCCGGGTATTAGTCGTTTAACTTTATTTGATGCTACCTTTAAGCCGGTGGCTGAACGAATAATTTATAAAGATGATGATGCTATTCCTTCGCTAACCTTCTCTTCACTATCAACAGCAAAACCACGACAAAAAATAATTGTTAAAGGAAACATCCCGCTTAAAGAAGATGACTTGGCTTTTTTATCAGCTAGTTTTGTAGATCAATTGTGGCTTGCAAACGGAATTAATCAAGTAGATATACTTTCTTATTTAAACTTAGGTTCTGAAATAACAGGTTATATAGAGAATCCATCTCAGTATATTGACAAGAATAAACCTGCTAGATGGGATAAACTAGAATTACTGTTGTTAACCCAAGGTTGGAGAAGAATAACCTGGACGGATGTACAGAAAACAAATCAAGATCCTGTTAAATTTTTGCCTGAGCAAAATTTATCATTAAGTGGTAAAGTGTTAGATAAATTCAATAACAAACCGGCTGATGGTGCAAAAGTTACTTTAATTGAAGGCAATTTAATTGATGGTGATGTGATTATCGTAAAAACTGATAGTGAAGGAAAGTTCTTGTTTTCTGAATTAAATTTAAAATCAGGCAATGAATTTAAAATTGTAGCCGAAAATAAAAGAGGAAATAAGGAAGTTGTTAAAATTATTTTAGACGAAAATCCGTTCGTAAAAGAATTAGAAAGTATTTCTCTACCTGCATTCAAAAGCAATACAGATTCACTGGCTATAAAAAGAATTACAAGGTTTGAAGCTATAGAAAAAGCTTATGCAGGCATGAAAACAATTTTATTGGAAGGAATAGAAGTAAAAGGTGAAAGAGTAAAATCTGAAAACGAAGAAAGAAAAATTTATGGTGCTGGAACAACTACTATTAAAGCTGAAAACGTTGTTGGTAGCCAAACGTTCACCAGTCCGTTGCAGTTTTTACAAGGTCGCGTTCCAGGTGTTTCCGTAACTGGCAACGGACCTTCAAGTACAGTGACTATTCGAGGTATTGGTTCTGTAACTGCAAGTAACGAGCCACTTATATTGTTTGATAATGTTCCAATTTCAATCGCTAGCTTAAACTCAATTCCTGCCATTAATATTGAAAGTGTAGATATTTTTAAAGGGGCTGATGCCTCTATTTTTGGGACGCAAGGTGCAAATGGAGTTATTGCATTTTACTCAAAGAAAGGAATCGGTTCAGTGTATGCAGAGACCCCAGGTAGTTTAACAGCAAAAGATTTTGGATTGCAGGTAAAGAGAGAACGTTACGAAGCTTCTTATGAAGTTAAAAAACCAGAACACATTAAGCCTGATGAAAGAATCACTTTGCATTGGCAACCTTATTTAAAGGTGAACAAAAAAGGTGATTTCGAAATCTCATTCTTTGCTAGCGATATGCCAGGCATTATTTCAGGAACAATTCAAGGCTTAACTAAAAAAGGTAAACCAGTATATGGAGTTGTAAATGTAGAAGTAGAATAAATTTCTAACTACTTTACTTCAAAAGTTCCTTTGCCCATAAGGTAATCGTCTGTATATACCTCTACTTGGTAAATTCCGCTGCTGTATTCGCTTCCTTTGTCGTAAAGGTAGACTAGTTTCTGCTTTGTGTTATCGAAAAGAATTTCTTGAGCAGCTGTATAAAATTCTTCTTTACCATTGAAGATAAATGTTCCAGATCCACGCGCCACATCAAAAATTACTTTTCCATTTTCATCAACAATACGAATCATGATTTTTTTGCCTTCAATGGGCGCCACTTTATTTTCTGCTAATGAAAATTCAACTTTTAACTTTTCAATTTGTCTTGCGCGAAAAGGTGATTCTCTTTCTTTATTTTTTTCACTAACGGCTAATACTCTGAAATTTTCAACTTTAAGCTGAGAAGCCAATAAGACTTTAGATTGCAAATCTGATTTCTTTTTTTCTAAGCGATTGATTGAATCACCTAATTGGTTTTTTTCAGTTTTAAGCGTAGAATTTTCTGTGAGTAATTCTTTGTTTACTGATTTCAGTTTTTCTATTTCTTGGTCTTTTAGCTTGAGTAATTCTTCATAGCCTTCTACTTTGCTGCGCAATTCAGATATTAATTTGCCAGTTGCTTTTGTTTTGCTGGCTAATTGCTTTTGAACTTCTTCTTTGGCTTTTTGTAATTCGGTAATATCACCTCCTAACTTTTCTATTTCAGCAATTTTTTGATCGAGTTCTGTTTTAATTTCTTCTAATCTCTGCATAGTACTAGCCAATTCTTCTTCAGTACTAGCCAGTTGAGATTGGGTTTCTTTTCTTTCTTGAGAATCGTAATAAATTTTTGCCCACTGACCAATGATAATCACAACCAATATGATGATAAGTATGTTATTTCTACCTTTTTTCTTTTGGTTGTCTGCTGCGGGTGTTGGGGTTGTTTCGCTCATACGATTTTTTTTGCAAGATAAATTATTAGCAGTTAATTGAACAACCTTAAACTTCTAATTGCCAATGTTGGCGATTAATAGACGAATCAAGGAATACAAAGCCACATCGATACAAATCAGCACTTCCATAAACTAGTGGATGCCGTTTAATAGTTTCCCAAGCTTCTTTCATAGATGGGTTATGGTGGATATCATCCAACACAAATACCGTTTTTGAATGGCTGATGCTTAGCAGTTGTTCAAAGTATCGCAAGCAAGGTTCTTTCTGATGATTGGCATCAATGAAAACAAAATCAACTTTCTTTCCTTTTTGCACAAACTGCGGCAAAGTAACTTGAATATCACCTTCAATAAGATTGATGTTTGTTTTCTCAGCGAAAAAGAAAGTATCGCGGGCTATGCCGGCAATTTCTGCTACGCCTTCAAAAGTGTGTAAGGTAGTTTTATTTTCATATGACAGATACAGGCTATTAATGCCCAATGAAGTACCTAATTCAACAATCTGTTTCGCATTAAAGTATTGAATTGCTTTGAGATAAATTTCACTAAACTTTTTATGGCTTACACTCTTTTTAGCGATGTGATGAACACTTGTGATAACCTTTTTCCCTTTATACATTCCCATATCTGTAAAAGAGATTGGTTGTTGTTTATCTAATAGTTTTTGCCTGAGAGTTTCAGCTAGTTGATTAACTTCTTTGGTATTGGATGCAATTACTTTTGTGTAGAAATCGTAGAAGAACGGACTATGCAGCGAATGTTTATCAACACAACGAAGCCAATAATTTAAATAAGATTGAACTCGAAATAAGAACATGAATTAGTTTAAGCGGACTGGAGCAACCATGATGAACTCAGGAATTTTTACCTCAATCTTTGTTCCATCTACAATGCGTTCCATCAAATATGTTCCCACCATTTTGCCGATGCCCGATTTTAAATTGCATCCTGAAACATATTGGTGATTTTGACCAGGTTCTATTACAGGTTGTTGACCAACCACACCTTCACCTTCAACTTCGCGAGGCGTATAGCCGGCATCAAATACATTCCATTTTCTGCGCAATAATTGAATCGTGAATTCACTTTGGTTTTCGATGGTAATGCGATAGGTAAAAACATAATGATATTGGCTCGGACTAGAATAGGCGGGCTGATACTCCGTTTCTACCGTTACTTTAATACCTTTTGTAATTTCAGTTACCATCGGTTCAAAAGTACAAGATTTTTCAAATTTGCAAAGACCTAATATCTAAGCTTTTTTGTAAATATTGCGCTTGTTTATCGGTTACCTGCATGCAAGTTAAAATAGAAAATTCCTGGGCACTTCGTTTACAGGATGAATTCAACAAACCTTATTTTGTTGAACTCACTCAATTCGTTAAGGAAGAATATAAAAGCGCAACCGTATTTCCTCCCGGGAAAGAAATCTTTAAAGCTTTTGATTGCTGCTCATTCGATGATTTGCGCGTTGTAGTCTTAGGTCAAGATCCTTATCATGGAGCAGGT
Organism: Cyclobacteriaceae bacterium; assembly: GCA_027533395.1. Taxonomy (GTDB): domain Bacteria; phylum Bacteroidota; class Bacteroidia; order Cytophagales; family Cyclobacteriaceae; genus Chryseotalea. The sequence continues at coordinate 44,314 of JAPZUF010000017.1, read as the reverse complement.
CAAGCACACGGATTATGTTTTTCAGTCAATCAAGGTATTAAGCCGCCTCCATCGCTAGTGAATATTTTTAAAGAAATAAAACAAGATTTAGGTAAAGATATGCCATCTCATGGGGATTTAACCCGATGGGCCAAGCAAGGCGTTTTATTGTTGAACGCAACTTTAACCGTGCGAGAGTCTAGCCCCGGATCGCATCAAAAAAAAGGTTGGGAAACATTTACAGATACTGTCATCAAAAAGATTTCTGATGAAAAGGAGCATGTTGTTTTTATTTTGTGGGGTGCCTATGCACAAAAAAAGACAGAACTAATAAATGCTGAAAAACACTTGATATTATCTTCTGCTCATCCTTCTCCGTTTTCGGCAGATAGAGGATTTTTTGGCAACAAACATTTTAGCAAAACAAATGCATACCTGATTCAACAAGGATTAAAACCTATCGACTGGTAAAAAAAGTATTATAAAATACTTCTAAACAATAAAAACAGCGTTCCGGAAAGAAGCAATACAACGGGCAAGGTCAAGAACCAGGCAATTAAAATATTGCGAACTGTATCGGCTTGTAAATTTTTAATCCCTTTTGACGCTACCATTGAACCAGCTATGCCGGAAGATAAAACGTGCGTTGTGCTTACGGGCAAACCAAAATAAGTAGATACACCGATGGTGCTGGTGGCAATCAATTCAGCCGATGCGCCTTGAGCGTAAGTCAAGTGTTCTTTTCCAATTTTTTCACCAATAGTTTTAACAATGCGTTTCCAACCAATCATGGTTCCGATACCTAGTGAAAATGATATCATTAATACCACCCATTGCGGAGCAAAGTCTGTTAGAGTACGTACTTCTTTTAAAGATTTCTTTAGTAAGTCTTTGTCTTTTTCGCTCATTACCAATTCTTCTTTTTTCAATAGGCCATTAAGGTTTCTATCCATCACCATAATGTCTTTTCTGATATCAAATCTTTCGCTTCTTGCAATCAATTCAACATCTGCGGTTGTGTTTAACTTAGCAGATAATTTTTGATGCATTGAAATAGTTTGCGAAAGTTTTACTCTATCTGGAGCTGCCAATTGACTTGAATCGATAGCGTTGATAACGTATTCAATTTTTTTGAATGAACCTTGAAGAGATTCAGGAGCTACTGCATTATTCAAAGCAAAATAACCCGGAACAATTCCAATCAAAATTAACATCATTAAACCAACACCTTTTTGTCCATCATTTGAGCCATGAAAGAAACTTACTCCAGTGCAGGTCAGAATTAAAATAGAGCGTATCCAAAGTGGAGGAGGTGCATTCTTTTTTGGTTCTTTGAAGAGGCTATCGCCATGTCTGGTATTTTTGGTAAAGTATCGAAGCAAGAACATCAATACAATTACCATTGAAAATCCGAAAAGCGGTGATACCAATAAGGAGATCCCAATTTCTTGTGCTTTGCCCCAATTAACAGCTGCTTCGTTGGCATCTGGTAAAAGTGAATAAGCTATGCCTACGCCTAGGATAGAAGCAATTAAAGTGTGGGAGCTAGAACAAGGGATACCTAAATACCATGTAGCTAAATTCCAGGCTATCGCACTAATAAGTAGCGCCATGACCATAGCAATACTGTGCGAAACCGATTGATCAACTAAAGATTCAACGGGTAACAGATAAACAATACCCATTGCTACTCCGATTCCTCCCGCTAAAACGCCTATAAAATTCCAAACACCAGACCAAATTACAGCAACCCATGGTTTTAATGAGTTTGTGTAAATAACAGTTGCTACTGCATTAGCTGTGTCGTGAAAACCATTGACAAATTCAAATCCGCAGGCGGCCAATAGACAAACAACCAATAATGCGGAGTAGGAGAAATCCAGTTCAAACATAAAATAAATTGGGTTGGAAAGGTAAGTGAAAGCCCCAAAACTATTGTTACGGCAATGTTAACCTTTTTAAGTTATCATGATTAAAGAAATATAATATATTGATTATCAGAACTTTAATTATATACCCATTTCTACTTGAAATCGAACTTGCCAGAATTGACTGTCTGAATTGTTATTCAATCGCCAGTTTCTGTCTTCATAGGTTATGTCGCTCTGTAACTTTACTCTATGTCCTCTAACATACTTCGTTAAACCGATAGTGTATTGTTTTATGTTTTCTGTTAACAAAGCAATGTTGGAGGATGGTCGAATTGAAGAATATCTGCCAACTACCTCATAATTACTTTTGAACAAATAGCTTGCCTGTGAATTAAGACCTTGACCTTGATAAACATATCTGGTATCTCCAGTTTCAGTATCAGTTGTGATAGGATTTTCGTTCGTAAATCGATAAAAATACTCTGTTGACCAAGCGAATCCTTTGTATTTAAGTAAGGCGTCAGCCATGTGGGTTTCTATGTCTCTGGCTTCATAAAGAGGTTTACCTAACTGTCCGCCAGTACGCAAAGTGTTTTCGTTATCAGAATAAGTTAGACCGATAGAAACTTTTGGTTTAGGTTCGCGCATTAAATCACCTTCAAAAAAATCGCCACCATTGGTAAATTGGCCGAAGGGTAATAATTCTACTCTGGCAGTATAAGCTAAGCCTTGGTCAGAGCGATTAACATTTCTTCCTTCACCCGAACTCATGGCTCCTCTCAGGATAAAATATTTTTCTCTATAAAACATTTGTAAACCAAAATCTCTGTCGATGTTGAATGTCGAGTTTACAATCGACCTGTCAGCTAGCTGCAAGTCACCGGAAGAAACAACACGTTGTCTGTTGCCCGGTAATTTTCCTTGTCCGATTGCTATGGAGAATTTTTTCGTTACTTGATATTGAATCATTGCATCGCGCAACACGTTTGGGAAACCTGTATCATCAAAATCTAAATCACCTCGAGAGAATGAAAGTTGAATGATATAAGTTAACCTCGGATCATAAATAAAACCATCAAAACGCAAACGCATTCTTCGTACACGGGCTTCTACTTCATCAATGTTTAAATCATCCACATCATTTGTTGTAAAAGCAAATCGATTCTGAATACGAAAACGAATATTGAGATTAAAAAGACTATCAGGGCTGGTGATGCCTAATCCTTTTCCATAAGCATAATAGGGGCTGGGTGTTTCGTGTTGGTGGTTTTGTTGCTGTGCGAAAATAAATCCACTTGCAAAACAAAATGCGATGAGAACAAAATACTTGATCATGGCTTGGTTAAGGTTGGTACAAGGTCTGAATTTTCTAATTAGTTTGCATTTATATTAATCAAAATATTATCAAAAAAAATTTGAAAAAACTGGAAACGACAATTTCAATTAAAAACAATACTTTGGTTCTGATTCCAGAAAAAGCAATTTTTTGGCAAGAAGAAAAAGCTTTGATTGTAGCGGATTTACATATTGGAAAAGCCAACCATTTTAGAAAATCAGGTTTAGCCGTGCCAGAAGCTGCCAATAAAGAAAATTTCGAGAAGTTATTAAGTTGTATGATGGCATATAAGCCTGAGAAAGTAATTTTTGCCGGTGATTTATTTCACAGTGCTTACAACCAGGCTTGGGAGGAGGTTGGCGAATTTTTACAAAATTATAAACACATTCAGTTTTATCTTACTGTAGGCAATCACGATGTATTAAGTTTGCATCAATATGAAAAATTTGGTTTGCACGTAGTAGAACGTTATTCAAAAAATGGAATAGAAATCACGCACCATCCAGAGATTTTAACTAATGGAAATTATAACTTAGCCGGCCACATTCACCCAGGTTTTCGATTAACAGGCAAAGCCAAGCAAACTATTACTTTACCGTGTTTTTATTTTGGTGAAAAAAATGGCATTCTGCCTGCGTTTGGAACTTTTACCGGCTTAAGTAAAATTGAAATAAAAGACAACGATCAGCTATACGTTATTACTAATCAAACGATATTGAAAGTAGCATGAAATTTAGAACAGTCATTTTAACATACTTATTTGTTTTATTGTATTGGATAGCCAACGCACAAAGCGATACAAGCAAAATATCGCTTCTGTTTGCAGGCGATATCATGGGCCATGATTCACAAATTCAGGCAGCTTGGAACGTCAAAGAAAAAAAATATGATTATTCATCATGTATTGCACATCTCAATCCAATTATTAAGCAAGCTGATATCGCTATTGGTAATCTTGAACTTACGTTGGCTGGTCCGCCTTATAAAGGTTACCCTGCATTTAGCTCACCAGATGCTTTAGCTACCAATTTGAAAGAAGCCGGATTTGATGTGTTGGTAACGGCTAACAACCACTCTTGTGATAAAGGCAAAAAAGGCATTATACGCACGATCAATGTATTAGATAGTTTGGGAATGTTGCATACCGGAACTTTTTATAATCAAGTTCATAGAGATTCCATTTATCCTTTAATTATAAAAAAGAATAATTGGAAAATTGGTTTGTTGAATTACACCTATGGAACCAATGGTATTGCAGTACCTAAACCAACTATTGTAAACTTGATTGACACAATCCAAATCGCGAAAGATTTACAACAAATCAATAAAGATAGTGTGGATGTAATTATTGCTTTCATGCATTGGGGTTTAGAATACCAATCGCTTCCGGATAAAAATCAGATTATGCTAACCAATTGGTTGTATAACAAAGGAGTTCAACTGGTGATTGGAGCGCATCCCCATGTATTGCAGCCTATTGTTCGAGATACCATCAAACAAAGATTAGTTGCGTATTCATTAGGGAATTTTATTTCCGGCCAGCGTGATCGCTACAAAAATGGTGGTATGTTATTGCAAATTGAATTGGAAAAAATCCAAACTGCTAACAACCCCAAAAATATATTGATTAAAAATGCAGGCTATTATTTGCATTACATGCACAAAGATGCAAACAAAACATATGTTGCTATTCCGGCATATACGGAAGGACGTGAAAATGAATTTTTAGATAATCAAACTGCCATTGAAGCTTTTCAACTTTTTTTAAAAGACACCAGGGCTTTGTTTGAAAAACAGAATGTGTGTGCAAATGAATTATTGTTTAGGCCCGACTAAAAAAGGAAAAAGCGGTTTAGCATTGCTAACCGCTTTTTCCAGGTTTAGGTTAAGGTTCAACGAAGAAACAAAAGTTCTCTGTATTTTACAAGAGGCCAGTCTTCATCGTCAATTAAAAGTTCTAATTCATCTACAGCTTCACGGATTTTATCGAAATATTTTTCTTTTACTTTATCGCAATAGGCTTCAGCTTTTTCGAAAGCATCTGCCATTTTATTGATTTGCTTGCGCTCCTCGACCATATTACGAACGTTAGTTTTAATCGTTTCGATATGGGCACTGATTTCTTCAATCGTTTTCACTACAGCTTTGTTGTCAATGCCTAAGCCTTTTAATCCATTGGCATTATCAATCAACTTGCTTTGATAGGCAATGGCAGTTGGAATAATGTGGTTCATCGCTAAGTCACCCATTACACGTGCTTCTATTTGCACACGCTTAATATAAGATTCCAATTTTATCTCTTGTCTGGCTTCTACTTCTTTGTGTGAGTAAATGCCATGACGTTCGAATAACTCAACAGATTTTTTAGTAGTGTAAGCTTTAATTGCACTCGGCATGTTTTTGAAATTATTTAAGCCACGCTTTTTAGCTTCTATAACCCATTCATCGCTGTAACCATCACCTTCAAAACGAATGGCTTTCGATTCAGCAATGTATCTTCTTAGTACCGTTACAATTGCCAATCTTTTTTCTGTGCCTTTTTCGATCTCCTTGTTTACTTCTTCGTAAAGTTTTTCTAATTGGTCTGCTACAATTACGTTTAAGGCAGTCATTGCTGTTGCGCAATTATCAGAAGAACCGACAGCACGGAATTCAAATTTATTTCCAGTGAATGCAAATGGAGAAGTTCTGTTTCTATCTGTGTTATCTAAAATGATTTCAGGAATATGGTCGATACCTAATTTCATGTACATGTTATCGCCTTTCTCGATTTTCACATTTCCTTTGCTTTCTAACTCATCTAGTACTGCACTCATCTGTGATCCTAAGAAAGTAGACATGATAGCCGGAGGTGCTTCGTTTGCACCTAAGCGGAAATCATTACCAGCAGTTGCAATACTAGCTCTTAGCAAATCTGCATGTTCGTGAATAGCTTTAACTGTTGTTACAAAAAATGTTAAGAACATGAGGTTGTCGCGGGCGCTGCTGCTTGGTGCAAATAAGTTTACACCTGTATCTGTAATTAAAGACCAGTTGTTGTGCTTACCACTACCATTAACACCTGCGAAAGGTTTTTCATGGAATAACACACGTAGGTTGTGTTTTTCAGCAACACGTGCCATGATATCCATCAATAATTGATTGTGGTCATTGGCTACGTTTACCTCTTCAAACATAGGAGCTACTTCGAACTGGCTTGGTGCAACTTCATTGTGACGCGTACGCAATGGAATACCTAATTTCCATGCCTCGACTTCAAACTCTTTCATGAAATCGTATACGCGAGAAGGAATTGAACCAAAATAATGATCTTCTAATTGTTGACCTCTAGCTGGAGCATGACCAAAAACAGAGCGACCTGCCATTACTAAATCAGGACGAGCCATGAATAGCGCTTCATCGATTAAAAAATATTCTTGTTCTATTCCTAATGATGCTGTTACTTTTTGCACATCACGATCGAAAAGTTGTGCTACTTTGGTTGCAGCTTTATCAACCACTTTTAAGGCTTTTAATAAGGAAGCTTTTGTATCCAAAGTTTCGCCAGTATATGAAACGAAAATGGTAGGAATACAAAGCGTTTTGCCATATAAAAACATGGGAGAAGAAGGATCCCAAGCTGTATAACCACGTGCTTCAAAAGTTGAGCGGATACCTCCACTCGGAAAAGAAGATGCATCTGGCTCTTGTTGCACCAACTCACTTCCTTTAAACTTTTCTATACCGGATGTGCCATCAAAAAAGCTATCGTGCTTTTCCGCAGTTCCACCGGTTAATGGTTGAAACCAGTGTGTAAAGTGGGTAGCACCTTTAGTAATTGCCCAGCTTTTGGCAGCAGAAGCAACAGCATCAGCTGTTTCTTCGTCAATTTTTTCGCCTTTTTTAATCGCTTGGCTTACTTTTTTAAATACAGCCGGAGCTAGCGTGGCGCGCATTTCTTCGATGGAGAATACACTCTCACCAAAGAAGTCGGATACTTTTGTTGAAGGAAGTTCAACCTGAATTTTTGGGCGAGTAGCCAATTGGTCTAACGCTTTAAATCTTAAATGAGCCATAATGCTTTCGATTTTTTCGATTTATGGGTGCAAAAGTAGTATTTTTTAGAAGAGAAAGGTTAAAAAATACCCATAATCAAATAAAATTGTTAAAAATTTTAAGAAGTAGGGTTTAAATTTATCTAGTAGTTCAATTCTATAGACTATAAATTTTAATCTGATGAACGGTTTGCGCAAACTCTTATTTAATTGAATATTTGATAGTGAGAAAGTATTTTTTAATTCTAAACCTGTTTTGGGTTATTCAGGTAATAGCTCAGCCTATCAATCCCGCTGATGATGTTGTTTATCAATCAGATGAAGTCGCTTCTATTTATTTAACCTTAAGTGCCGAGGCTAAAGCTCATTTTTTAAATCCTTCCAATCAGTTTAGTGAACAATATTTTCCGGCTCAATTCAGATTCGTAAATTCTTTAACAGACCAAACTTTAAATTATCAGGTTGGTGTTAGGCTAAGAGGCAATACTTCAAGGGAACACGAAAAGAAAAGTTATAAAATAGATTTTAGAGAATATGGTGGGTCTTCATTTTACACTTACAAAAAATTTAATCTGAAGCCAGATGTAAACGATCCTTCTCTCATGCGCGAGCCCATGACTTACTTTTTATATAGGGAGATGAATGTGTTAGCACCACGAACGCATTACACTAAACTCTATATGAATGGCGAATACATGGGTTTATACATCAATGTTGAAAGTATTGATGACGAATTTATCGATTTGCGTTTCGGGCATGAAGATGGTTTTCTTTATAAAGCTTCTTACGGTGCAGATCTTGGTAATGCTAACCAAGCTAACAACACTTCTCTTTTTGAATCTCAAATGAATGATAACCTACCAGATGATCGTTCACAGTTAAGAAATTTTATTAATGTATTGAATAACACGCCTATCAACGATTTAAAAACTGAATTGGAAAAAGTTTTTGAAGTAGATCGCTTTTTAAGACAATATGCTGTAGAAGCCTTACTCGGGCATTGGGATGCTTATGCTTATAACAAAAATAATTTTTATCTATACTATAATAGCCAAAGTGGTAAAGTAGATTTTATACCTTACGATACAGACAACACCTGGGGAATTGATTGGGTAAACCGAGATTGGGCTACTCGTGATTTAAATAACTGGCATAGATCAAGCGAAGCCAGGCCTTTGGTTTCTAGGCTAATGGCAGTGGAAGAATATAAGCTTAAGTATCAAAACTATTTACGCATTTTATTGAATGAATATTTTAACACGGAGTTTATGCAACCCAAGTTAAATGAGATAAAAGATATGATTACGAATGCCATTGAAACAGATACCTATTATCCTCGTGCTTTTGATTTTGATTTTGATGATTTCGAAAATTCTTTGAACGCAGGTATTTCAGGTACACATGTAGATTATGGTTTGCTGCAATATTTGCAGACAAGAAGGAACAAAGCGCTTGAACAGATTCCTGCTTTGGTTACATCAGTTGAAGGTGCAACCCTTTCCATAACGAACATGAAGCCTTATCCTAATCCATCTGTGAAGCCAACTTTTATTTTACCCTTCACAAGTAAACAAGTTGAACAATTAGAAGTATTTCATGTGAATGGCACTCGTCAGAGTTTCCAATTGATTGAAGTTAAAGATGGCGTTGAGGTGCAATTAAATCAACCTCAATTTGGTTTATATTTAATTAAAAATAACGGTCAAGTATATAAATGGGTTTATGCTCATCAATAAAATAAATCCTTATTTTCTATTCTTTGTCGGTTTGCATGTTTTGCAGAATTCTTTATACTGGTTTAGTTCTACAAGTATTTCTTTATGCAAAGATTCCAGCAATTCTTTTTTCCTGCCCAAGTCACATTGTTTTGCGTATAAAGAAAGCTTGTTGACGAACTCTTGATAATATCCATCATAAACTTGTTGCAATAAATTCGCATTTGAAAAGGCTTTCTTTTCCTCATAAATTTTTTTTCTGATTTTTCTTGCACATAATTCTGCGAAATCAAATTCAAATTGAGTAAAGGCAATCAATTGATGAGCGAAAAGTGTATCTGGTGCAATTAGGTATGCTGCATCTCTTTTCATCACGCTGATTATTTTATCATTAAAATTTTTTGTAGCCATAAATTCGTAGCTACTCATTAGATATTTGAATTCAAGAGATATGGCCGAAAACAAAGTATATTGATTTAAATTTCCAATTTCTTGTGATGGAGATTTAAAATCTGATAATGAGAGTTTATAACTTTCATTCCATTCTAAATCATTTTGTGCGTAAGAATTTGAAAATAGAAAAAATAGAGATAATAAAAATGAAAGACGAAGCATGAGAGAATGTTGTTATTTAAACCATGTTACTTCCACCAAAAATCTTGGATCTATTGCACCTAATCTCTCATAAGCTGATCGAGAAATTTTTAAAACGATTTTGTCATTAGCTGCAATGTCAGGCAACTGACCAATTACGCGCACAAAAACTTCTCTGTCATTCATTAAATTTTTCACCTTTAAAATGGTTCCAACAGGTGCGCTTCGGTGCAAAGCTAAATATTTTCGATTGCTTTGCGTGCCATCTATCAACTCTGCTAAACCGGTATCTTTTACTTCCTTACCATCTTTATATCCTTCGGATAATTGTATGGGTTGAGTTTTAACAGTTTCTTCAATAGATGGGGTTGTTTGTTTTATCTCAGGTTCAGCAGTTTTAACTACTGGATTAATTTCAGTAGTAATATTCTTTTCAGAAATAATTTGTTGATTAGCATTGGCTTCACTTACAATCAATATCTGTCCGAGTTTTAATTCATTCCCTTCCAGATTATTCCAAGCTTTTAATTGTTCAATGCTAACATTGTATTTTTTCGCAATTCCAAATAATGTTTCTTTCGCTGCAACTGTATGTGTGCCGCTAAGTTTTAATTCTTTAATGGGTTCTGCAACTGTTGGTATGGAAACAACAGTCTTTTTGCGAATTGTTAATTCTTGTCCAACTGAAAGTGTATTTCCGCTGAGATTATTCAAAGACTTTAATTCATCAACACTTAAATTATATAACCGCGCAATCGAAAAAAGTGTTTCTTTTTCTGCCACCACATGAATAACTCCGCCATTGGGTTTGCGTGAAGCCTGCACGAATGGAACTTTCAAAATAGCGCCAACTTCTAAACCGGCATCTGCTTGAGGATTTTTTTCTAACACGGCCTCAACAGTAGTTCCGTATCTTTTCGCGATGCCGTAAAGTGTTTCTTTTAATTCTACCCGATGGATGACAAAAATTTTACCATCTATCACTTCTTTTCCTAAAGAATCAGCTGGTGCATCAGCGTGAAAAAATGCTGAGCCAAAAAGTACCAATAGTTTTATCATAAAAAATCGAAAATCGCTTCTAAATTAGTGAAACAATTTGCAAAATTCAGGCCGAATGTTCGATTTAATAACGAACTGCATCCAGTGAAATATTGTTTAACTTTAAGTTTTAAAATCTTTTCCATGAGAAACTGTTTCTTTATCCTCGTTGCTCTCTTTTGCACGTCAGCTGCCTTCGCACAAAATGCTACTCAAAAAGTGATGGTCATGGATATCAAGTCTGAAATTGATCCACGCACCAATCGTTTTGTTGAGTTGGCATTAGAGAATGCCAGAAAAATAGAAGCTGATATCATTATTATAGAGATGGATACCTATGGTGGTGTGCTTACAGACGCAAAGGAGATTGTAGATAAAATTATGGATTGGGAGAAACCGATTTGGGTATATATTAATTCTGATGCGGCTTCCGCAGGTGCTTTAATTTCAATTGCATGTGATAGTATTTACATGGCTCCGGGTGCAAGTATAGGAGCTGCAACAGTTGTTGATGCAACAGGTGAGCGTGCTCCGGATAAATATCAATCCTATATGCGCGGTATCATGCGTTCTACTGCAGAACAAAATGGAAGAAACCCAAGTATTGCTGAAGGCATGGTCGATGAATCCATAGTTATTGATAGCATCAAGAAAGAAGGTCAGGTTATTACTTTCTCCACATCCGAAGCCATCAAATATGGTTACTGCGAAGCAAAAGTTAATAGCATTGAAGAAATTTTGGAATTGAATAAGGTAAAGACCTATACTATCGAAAAGTTTGAGTTATCTGCAGTAGATAAAATCGTCAGTATATTTTTAAATCCTTTCATCAGTGGAATACTAATATTGGTCATTATTGCTGGTATTTATTTTGAAATGCAAACACCTGGCATAGGATTTCCATTATTAGCTGCAGGTGTTGCTTTGGTTTTGTATTTAGTTCCATACTACCTCAACGGATTGGCAGAAAATTGGGAGATTATAACATTGTTTATCGGTTTCGCCTTAATTGCAGTCGAGATATTTGTATTACCCGGTTTTGGAATCGCAGGAATAGCGGGCATTACTTTAACTGTTGGTTCATTGATTTTAATTATGGTAAACAACGATGCTTTTGATTTTGAATTTGTAGCGTCAGAAAATTTAATTTATGCAGCTGCAGCTGCCTTTGCTGGTTTGTTTGGTGGAATTGTTTTACTGTTTGTAGGCGGAGGAAAGTTGATGCAGTCGAAACGTTTTCAAGCCATTGCTTTAACAGAAACCATGGATAAAGAAAAAGGATTTGTAGCTACATTCTTTCCAGAAAAGATGACGGGTAAACAAGGCAAAGCGATAACAGTTCTTCGTCCTGCAGGTAAAATAGAAATTGAAGGCAAAGTGTATGATGCTTATTCGCGGGGCGAATACATTGAAAAAGATACTGAGATAGAAGTAATTGGTGAAGACACAACTTCTTTACAAGTAAAGCAACGCCCAGCATGAGTCAGAAAATTCTAGGCGTTATTCCTGCGCGTTACGCTTCCACCCGCTTTCCGGGAAAACCGTTGATTAAGCTGGGTAACAAAACCATGATTCAACGGGTATATGAACAAGCGTCCACTAGCAAGTCATTGTTAAAAGTTGTGGTTGCTACCGATAATGAAGAAATTTTTCAACATGTTGTATCATTTGGGGGTGCTGCCGTTAAAACAAAAGAAGAGCATCCAAGTGGAACTGATAGGTGTTTCGAAGCTTTTGAAAAATTGCAAGAGCCCTTTGATTATGTGATAAACGTGCAAGGTGATGAACCTTTTATTCAACCTGCGCAAATAGATTTGTTAGCTTCCCTATGTGATGGCAAAACCCATATAGCAACGTTGGTGAAACAAATTAAAGATACAGAAACTGTATTTAATCCCAATGTGGTTAAGGCAATTATCAATAAGCAGCAGCAGGCTTTATATTTTAGCAGAAGTGCCATTCCTTTTCAACGTGGCGTGGAAGTAAATGAGTGGATAAGTAAGGGTGTTTTTTATAAACACATTGGCATGTATGCTTATAAAAGTGAAGTGCTAAAACAAATTACAAAATTAGCAGTAAGTGAATTAGAAAAAGCAGAATCCTTAGAACAACTTCGTTGGTTGGATAATGGCTTTGAAATAAAAGCAGCCATTACAGAATTAGAGACCATTGGCATAGATGTGCCGGAAGATGTTGAGAAAATCAAACATCTCTTATAGCTTATTATTGCATACTTAAAAAGTCAATTACTTCTTGTCGTACATCACGCACTAGAGTGCCATCATCCTTAGCAGTTGCAATTGATTTAAAAAGTTCTGTTACAACATTTTCTCTAAAGCCCAATGTTTTGGCATAAACGGAGGCTACTTCTAATTCAACATCTTCAACTACTTTATCGAGGTTAATCATATAAACCAAATGATAAATAGATTCTAGTTTTTGGACTTTATCTTCCGGTTGTTGAAAACGAAGTTTATCAAAATCAGCATGGTTATGCTTTAAATCTGCAGGCGATAAATCGAGTTGAAAACCCCACTTTAGCAAACAACGAACATACTCACCTTTGATAGACGCTTGCTCAAGAAAAAGCGAAACAACGTTTAGATAGCTATTTTTTATAGCTGCCTGTTGATCGGGTGTAAGTTGGGCTCTTAACATAACGCATCTTTTTGGCAAAGTATGAATATCGTAAAAAAACTTGAATCTTTTTTAAAATGCAAAATCAATTTGTACAGATTGAAGCAAAGTATTGCTATGGTATTTTTTATTATCGACAGTAACTCGCGAGGAGCTCTTTTTCGGGCTTAATCCCTAGTGCTCGGGCTTGTTTAAGGTCAGCACAAGCCTGGCTTTTATTCTTGTTTTCAAACTCTGCCTGCGCTCTCCAATAATAGCCTTCAGCATTTTGGGGACGTAAATAGATAGCCCAGTTGCCATCTTTCTCTGCTTCATCAAAGCGTTTTAATTGCAAATTAACCTGAAGCCTTCTAATAAAAATATCATAGTAAACCTGAGATATATCATTGGGGTCGGCTACTAATTGAAAGGCTTCACCATATTGCGCAATCATCCTTAGCTTAAACAATTTTTTGCCCATGGCTAAATACTTTTCCGCTTCATCTAAGTTCATTAACTTATCTTGATAAATAATGGCTATAGATAAGAGAAGAGAAACACGTTCGGGCTGTTGTTCTAATAAATTTTGTAAGCTAACTAACGCTGAACTATAATTTCCAGTGTGAATATCGCAGGTCGCCAGATTTTGTAATGTATTGATAGAGACCGGATCTTCATAATCTTTTAAAACCAATAGATTTTGCATAGCCAAATCAAATTTTGCCTGTTGCATTAGTTTTTCAGATTCATTGTGAAGGTTTATTAATAATGTATCTTCAGTAAAATAAAATGAATATTCGTGTGGTTGTTGTTTTTGCAGATTGCGAATCAGCGTAAATGCTTCTTTCTTTTTTCCTTCATTAAACAAACTGTGTACTTCTTGAATGGCTAAATTATTTTGCCGAGTTTGTTCAGCTATTTGCTGCTCTTGAAAGTATTGAACAATGTTGATGAAGAGAAAGCAAATTCCTGCAATCGTTAAAAATGTAACGATGGCCAAACCTTGAATTTTAAAATAGCGCTTATCAAATTGATAAGTTGATTGTTGGCTTTGTCGCCAATGTTCATATTGTTTGTGATGATATTCGCGCCAGTAAGCTCGTCTATCATGAGCGCTACTGTGTTTGATATTATTATCTAAACCATGATAACGTAAATCGTATTGTTGTTTTTTTATAGGATCTGATAAAACCTGATAAGCTTCGTTGATTACTTTAAATAATTCTTCGGCTTGCGGATTATTTGGGTTTCTATCCGGATGATAGAGCATAGCCAATTTTTTGTACGCGCTTCGGATAGCGGTACTGCTAGCATCCGGCTTTAAGCCCATGATTTGGTAATAATCTACCATTGCAGTTAATAACGTAAAACTGTCTATTAATTGTTCAAAAGCAGATGAGGTAACAATAAAAAACCCTCCGAAGAGGGCTTTTCATTTTATTTAATTTTGGCTAATTCCTGAACCAAATCAATTAATTTGTTTGAATAACCCCATTCGTTATCATACCAAGATACTACTTTAACGAAGTTATCATTTAGAGCAATACCTGCTTTTGCATCGAAAATCGATGTGCGTTCATCGCCAATGAAATCCTGAGAAACAACTTCATCTTCCGTATAACCAAGAATACCTTTTAATTCTCCTTCAGAGGCATCTTTCATCGCTTTCTTAATATCTTCGTAGCTGGCAGCTTTTTCTAAGCGCACCGTTAAGTCAACAACCGAAACATCAGCAACAGGCACACGGAAAGACATGCCTGTCAGTTTGCCTTTTAATTCAGGTAATACTAAACCTACTGCTTTAGCAGCACCGGTTGAAGATGGAATAATATTAGAAAAACCACCACGACCACCTCTCCAGTCTTTAGCAGAAGGACCATCTACAGTTTTTTGTGTTGCCGTTACAGCGTGAACAGTGCTCATCAAACCTTCAACAATACCAAACTTATCGTTTAATACTTTAGCGATTGGCGCCAAGCAATTGGTTGTGCAAGATGCATTGGATACTATCGTATGTTGTGCCGTCAATTTCTTGTGGTTAACACCCATTACAAACGTGGGCGTATCATCTTTAGCAGGAGCAGACATCACTACTTTTTTAGCACCAGCTGTAATGTGTTTTTGTGCATCAGCTTGCGTTAAAAACAAACCTGTAGATTCGATGATTACTTCAGCACCAACTTCATTCCATTTTAAGTTAGCCGGATCTTTTTCAGCTGTTACGCGAATGGTTTTACCGTTTACAATTAAGTTACCATCTTTTGCTTCAACCGTACCATTGAATCTACCATGAACGGTATCATACTTAAGCATATAGGCCATGTAATTGGCATCAATTAAATCGTTGATACCAACAATCTCGATGTCGTTTCTTTTTAGGGCTGCTCTGAAAGCCAGGCGACCGATGCGGCCGAAGCCGTTAATTCCAACTTTTGTCATTGTATATAGAAAATTTAGTTCTCAAAAAGCAGGTCAAAATTAGCCGTTCAACCATTAAAATCAACATAAATACAAAATATTTGAACTGATATTTTGCATAATTATACCGAACGGTATATTTTTGCACTCGAATGAAAAAGGCAGAACGTACTCGACAATCCATTATTGAGAAAACGGCAGTTTTGTTCAATACAAAAGGATTTGAAGGAACGACATTGCAAGATTTAACGGCCTGCACAGGCTTAACTAAAGGTGCGCTTTACGGCAATTTTAAAGACAAAGAAGAGATAGCGACTGAAGCCTTTCGATACGCTGTACAAAAAAGCCGACAAGCTTTGCGCGATGAAATGGACAAACACACAAGTATCAAGAAGAAAGTTTTTGCCTTTCTGGATTTTTATGCACGGTTTGTTTTTGCATCGCCAATAGCTGGTGGTTGTCCTATTTTAAACGCAGCAATAGAAGTAGATGATTACCGCACCCACATGCGCAAAGTAGTAGCCAAAGAAGCGAGTGATATTTTGCAAAGTCTTACTACTCTTTTAGAAGAAGGTATAGCATCAGGCGAATTTAAAAGAGAGATGAAATGCAAAGAGATTGCGACCATTTTGTTTTGCAACATAGAAGGTGCATTGATGATGGCTCGCTTGGAGCGATCGGATGACGCAATGAAATATGTTGTACAACATGGTAAATCTATCATCAACCAATACACCAATAAATAATCAACGAACTACATCATGAAGCAAGAAAGAAGAGTTGTTGTAACGGGCTTGGGCGCCATCACACCATTAGGAAATAACGTCAATGATTTTTGGAATCAATTAACAGCCGCAAAGAGTGGTGCAGGTTTGATAACTAAATTCAATACAGAGAAATTTAAAACAAAATTTGCCTGCGAAATAAAAGGCTTTGATCCACTCCAACATTTTGAAAAAAATGAAGTGAAGAAACTGGATCCTTTTGCACAATATGCCTTGGTTACAGCAAAAGAAGCCATTGAAGACGCGCAACTCATGCAAAGCAATCCTGATAGTACAAGAGTTGGCGTAATCTGGGGATCGGGCAACGGAGGCTTTCAAACTTTCCAGCATGAGATCATGGAGTTTGCTAAAGGAGATGGCACGCCACGGATCAATCCATTTTTTATTCCAAAAGTTATTGTTGATATAGCTTCGGGTTGGATCAGCATGAAATATGGATTTATGGGACCTAACTTTACCACTGTTTCGGCTTGTGCCACATCCACCTCTGCTATAATTGAAGCCATGAATTACATTAAATGGGGGAAGGCAGATGTGATGATAACAGGAGGATCTGAAGCTGCCATTAACGAAGCAGGTATAGGAGGATTTAGTGCAATGAAGGCCTTGTCAACCCGCAATGATGAACCACAAACAGCCTCACGTCCGTTTGATATAACTCGCGATGGATTTGTGATGGGTGAAGGTGGCGCAGCATTGGTGTTAGAATCGTACGAACATGCAATAAAACGCGGAGCAAAAATTTATGCTGAAGTAGCAGGTGGAGGCATGTCGGCTGATGCTTATCATTTAACAGCTACTCATCCCGAAGGAAAAGGCGCGCAACTGGGTATGTTATGGGCAATGGAAGAAGCTGGAATAAAACCCGAAGACGTGGATTACCTTAACCCACATGCTACTTCTACACCAGTTGGTGATGAAAGTGAAATGAAAGCCGTTTATGCTTTGTTTGGCGCAAACGCAAAAGTAAAAATCAGTGCAACAAAATCAGCGATTGGTCATTTACTAGGTGGAGCCGGAGCCATCGAAGCGTTGATTTGTATCAAAGCAATCGAAACAGGTATTATTCCACCTACTATCAATACGCAAAATTTAGATCCAACTTTACCTCAAGGTTTGAATATTATCTTGCATGAAGCAGTTCATCAGCCAGTCAATATAGCGATGAGTAATACTTTTGGTTTTGGTGGACACAATGCAACAGCTGTTTTCAGAAAGGTTTAACACTTTGTTAACATTTTGTATGTAATTAGATACGTTACTTGCTTCAAAAAAATATGAAAAAAGTAATCGTAGTATTAATGGTATTAGTTGCTGTTGTAGCAACTTGGTTGTTGTATAATCATTTTAGAGTAGTTGAGCCTCCCATCAATAAAGAGTTGAGTGAAGTTGCCTGGAGTGGCAAAAGTGTTTCGGGTGGGCATTACGGAAAAGTAGGCATCAAAGATGCTAAAATATTTTTTCAAGGAGGTAAACTAACGGGCGGCTATGTAACGATGGACATGCAAAGCATAACTGTTGAAGACATAGAAGATCCTCAAGGCAAAATTGATTTTATCGGTCATATCTCTAATGAAGATTTCTTTGAAGTGAATCTTTATCCGGAAGCTAAATTTATTATTACAGAGGTTAAACCTGATAAAGAAAATGAGTTTTTGGTAACGGGAGAATTAACAATCAAAAATATAACACAACTAACCTCGGTAACAGTAAAGATTACCGAAAGAAATCAACAACAATTTGCAGAAGCTACGCTTAATATTGATAGAACATTATTTGGAGTAGAATATGGAGTAAAAGGAAAGAAAGGTTCAGATAAAGATTGGTTTATTTACAATGATTTCACCATCAAAGTAAATTTAAAAATAGAGCAGTAAAAATGATAATTTAGAACCGAAGTGTAAATGTTGTTTGCACTTCGGGTTCTGAAACAACAGTTAAGGAACCTCCATGTAATTGCATGATTTGTCTAGATAAACTTAAACCGATGCCAGACCCTGTTCTTTTTGTCGTGTAAAAAGGAACAAAGATGTTTTCAATTGCTTCTTTAATAATACCCGGGCCATTATCGCTTACTTCAATTTTTACTGCATTATCTTGGTAATGTGCTAATAAATTTAATTTCGGATTTTTAGTTTCATGTAAAGCTTCTTTGGCATTTTTCAACAAGTTGATTAAAACTTGTTCAATCATTTCTTCATCCACTTGAATCGTTAAGTAATCGGATGAACAAGTGTAAGAAAATTCAATAGATGTTCTTTTTAATTCCTCTTTCATCAAGTTTGAAACTTTTTCAATCAAACTTTTCAGGTTAACAGTTTTAATACTTGGCTTTGGCAATGAAGTGTACTCGCGGTACGCATCAATAAATTTGATTAAGCCTTTGCTTCTGTTTTCAATGGTACTTAAGCCTTCTTTTAAATCGCTGGTTGTTTCATCATTTAAAACATAGTTTTCGTTTTCTTTTTTTAAATCATGTTCCAGAATTTCGCGTAGGGTGGAGGTAAGCGAAGAAATAGGTGTAATTGAATTCATAATTTCATGGCGCAATACGCGTGTTAAATTTTGCCACGCCTCTGCTTCTTGCTTTTGCAATTCTCCTTGAATGTTTTGCATCGTTAATAGTTTTATATCTACTCCACGAATGCGCAAATGGGTACACTGTACAGAAAGCTGAATGTCGTTATTAGCTTTGTATAATTCTCCTTTGCCTGATTCTGTTTTTTGAATAGTTTCGTATAGTCGAGGGTTATTTGATTTTAGTTCTTGAATATTTTTAATTGTATTTGTTCCTAAATATTTTTTAGCCAGGTTATTGATTAATTGAATTTTACCGTCACTATCAAAAGATAAGATGCCTGTTCTAACTTGTTGTACTACTGTATCTAAATATTGCCAACTTTCTTCTTTTTCAGTTCTAGCCTTTCTGAAGGCTTCCATCACATCGTTTATCGATTCATTTAAATCTTTAAAACTCTTACCTAATTTATGATCGGCAGCAAAGCCAGAAACAAAATCTGAATATTTTATGGATTCCAGAAAGCGCGTTAGTTTACGGTTAGTCTGGCTGACAAACCGAATCATCTCCACTAATTGTGCTACTACCACCAAACACAACAATATGGAAGCGAAAACCATATTGGGTTGGGTGAACATGTACATCACCACAATCAAAGTTGCGCCAATCAATAAAGTGCGTAAAACTACCCGCGAAGAAAAGTCTCTTAACATATTAAAATTTATAATCCATGTTTTTCCAACCTGCGATATAGCGAAGATCGGGTTAAGCCTAATTCATTTGCTGCTTGTGTTATGTTGCCATTGTACTTTTTCAACACTTTTCTAATTAATAATTTCTCTACTTCATCTAAATTATATTGATCTAAGCTCAATTGTCCTTCTTCTTTTGCTGGGCTTGCATTAAAGTTAAAATCTTCAGGTTGTAGTACAGTGCTATTACTTAAAATAACAGCACGTTCAATGGCATGTTGCAACTCTCTGATATTACCCGGCCAAGTATGTTTGTGCATGCGTGTTAGAGCCGCATCGCTGATTTTACTTACTGCCTTTTGATACTTCTCCGCATATTGTTTCAGGAAAAAGTTTGCCAAAATTGGTATGTCTTCAAATCTTTCGCGTAAGGAGGGCAATTGTATTTCTATTGTATTGATGCGATACAATAAATCCTGTCTGAATCTATTTTCTTTTACCATTTCATATAAGGGCATGTTGGTAGCGCAAATCAATCTTAAATCAATATTGATGTCTTTGTTAGAGCCAACACGACTTACTCTTTTACTTTGAATGGCTGTAAGCAATTTAGCTTGCAGAGGCATGGATAAATTTCCAATTTCATCTAAGAATAAAGTGCCCCCATTAGCTAATTCAAATCTTCCGGCTCGGTCTTCTTTAGCATCGGTAAACGAACCTTTTTTATGTCCGAATAACTCACTTTCAAATAACGTTTCAGTGATAGATCCTAAATCAACACTTACAAAATTTTGTTGACTGCGAATAGAGTTCTTATGAATAGCACGAGCTATTAATTCTTTACCGGTTCCATTTTCACCTAATATCAATACATTGGCATCGGTTTTAGCTACGCGATCAATGGTTTGAAAAATTTTTTGCATCAAGGCGCTTTGCCCAATTATTTCTGCGTACTTCTGATTGATTTCTTTATTGATCTCCTGATTTTTTACTTTCAAAGTTTGCACTTCATCTTTTGTTTCGCGCAGTTTCATGGCTGCATAAAGTGTTGCTAACAGTTTTTCATTTTCCCAGGGTTTTAAGACAAAATCAGTTGCACCGGCCTTAATGGCTTTCACAGCCATTTGTACATCACCATAAGCAGTAATGAGTACGACAACTGCGGAAGGATCGAGTTGTAATATTTTCTCTAACCATACATAGCCTTCATGTCCGCTTACCACATCTTTGGTAAAATTCATATCCAACAAAATCACATCATAATCTTCGTGACTCATCAAGCCAGGAATAGCTTCAGGATTTTTTTCAATATCAACTTGCGCGAAATGTCTTTTCAAAAACATTTTTGCTGCTTTTAGCAAGTCTTCATTATCATCAACAATCAGAATTTTGCCATGCTTAGCTTCTGCCATGTTATTTCGATTTTTAATTAATGGTGCAACGCGCAAAGGCTATACCGAAACACTAAATGTTGAAATGTAAGCAATCAGCGCATATTTAGACCTTCTTATGGTCATTTTTTTGTTCGCAATCGGACAGCCACGTTCAGTACTGAACTGCAAATGAATACCTAAAACATCGATTTTAAGCCAAATTTAAAGATTATGCCTTGGCACATTTCTTGGCTATAGGCAATGGAATCTAAACGAAGAATTTTCTGCCCTTTAGGTTTTACCACTAACTCAGTACAATGGACAAACAGATTAAAAAGAAGAATTGGACTTTTAAAAAAATAGCTACTTACAGTGGCGGTGTATTATTGGTTGCAGTTATAGTTTATCAATTAGGTTTTGGCGATAGAAGATCTAAATTAAAAATCGATAAAGAGAAAATAACCATTTCAACAGTTAGTCGTGGTGTGTTTCAGGAGTTTATTCCTAACACAGGAACAGTAGAGCCTAGCAGAACTGTTTTTTTAGATGCCATCGAAGGTGGTAACATTAAACGTATGGTTGCTGAAAGTGGAGCCATGTTAAAGAAAGGCGATGTGATTATGGAGTTGAGCAACTTAAATCGTGAGTTAAGTGTGTTACAACAAGAAGCACAATTGAATGAAAGTATCAACAGAACGAGAGACACTCGCTTAGGGATAACCCGAAATGATTTAGAACAAAGACAAACTTTAGCTTTGATTGATAATCAGTTGGCTATTTTAGAGCCACAATACCGAAGACAAAAACAATTGTTTGAAAAGAAGTTAATCAGCAAACAAGATTTTGAGAGAACAGAAGCTGATTACAAATACAATTTGGAGAGACGAAAAATAACGTATGAGGTATATAAAAACGATTCGATAGATAGAATTCGGCAACTTCGCGAAATAAGTGTTGCAGAAAAACGCATGAGTTTAAATTTAGAAGGAGTGGGAAAAATTTTAGATAACTTGGTCATTCGTGCACCTATCGATGGCCAACTTTCAAGGCCACAACTTGAAGTAGGACAAGCTATTAACACCGGACAACGATTAGGGCAAATTGATATCGTTGGTTCGTATAAAGTAAGAGTTCCGATAGATGAATTGTACCTACCAAGAATAACACAAGGTTTACACGCAACAACCAATTTTAACAATAAAGATTACGAATTAGAAATCACTTACATTTATCCAACTATATCTGGCGGAAGATTTGAAGTAGACATGCGATTTGTTGGTGAAACACCTCCAGGTATACGAAGAGGACAATCATTACGATTAAGAATTGAATTAGGATTATCATCAGAAGAATTATTATTACCAGTAGGTGGATTCTATAAAGATACAGGTGGAAACTGGGTATATGTATTAGAAGAAGATGGAAAAGCTGTGAAACGAAACATCAGGTTAGGCCGTAAAAACACAGAACATTTCGAAGTATTAGAAGGATTAAAACCAGGTGATAAAGTGATTACATCCTCTTATGAAAACTTTGGTGATAACGAAGTATTAGTTCTAAATTAGTAACCCAAACGTTTAAATTAACGTCTTAAACATATTTCAAACACGAAACACAACAAACCATGATAAAATTAAAGAACCTAGAAAAAGTTTACCAAACAGAAGAAGTAGAAACAACAGCGCTCAACAACATTAACATCGAAATTAAAGATGGCGAGTTCGTAGCGATTATGGGGCCTTCTGGTTGTGGTAAATCTACTTTGTTAAATATTTTAGGATTACTGGATAATCCTTCTGGAGGAGAGTATCATTTTGGTGAACACGAAGTAGCTAAATATTCTGAACGCCAACGTGCACAATTAAGAAAAGGATCAATTGGTTTTGTATTTCAAAGCTTTAATTTGATTGATGAGTTAACCGTGTTTGAAAATGTTGAACTTCCTTTATTGTATATGAAAGTTCCTGCAGATGAAAGAAAGAAAAGAGTAGAAGAAGTGTTGGAACGCATGAACATCATGCACAGAAGAAATCACTTTCCTCAACAATTATCGGGAGGTCAGCAACAACGTGTAGCTATATCAAGAGCAATTGTGGCTAAGCCAAAAGTAATTTTAGCCGATGAACCAACAGGTAACCTCGATTCTACCAACGGTGAAGAAGTAATGAAGTTACTTTCTCAATTGAATGAAGAGGGTACAACAATCATCATGGTAACTCACTCTCCCTACGATGCAAATTATGCTCATAGAATCATCAACTTGTTCGATGGTAAAGTGATTACTGAAAACGTGAAAGAACAATTTCACATATAGGTTTTAGGTAACAGGTATTTTAAAAAGAAGGTGAAAGCCTTCTTTTTTTGTTGTCCATAGTTGAAAATTGATGATTGTAAATTGTTCAGAACTGAACAGCTAAAAATTATTGCTAGTTCTTTATAACGCTAAAAATGAATTTTATGATTGTGGCATAAAAATAGTGCTTATAATGCAACCCTTGGGATTGAAAATCAGTCTTAGTATTATATCAACCAACCCCTCATGATTAAAAATTATTTACTGATTACACTCAGACACCTGGCTAAAAACAAAATCTTTATTACAATTAATGTATTAGGTCTTGCCATCTCAATAGCTTGTTGTGTGGTAGCCTATTTCAATTACGATTTTAATGCGGCTTTTGATAGTCATCACAAAAATGCTAACACAATCTATCGAATAAATTCAATAAGAGAATTTCAAAATAATCAAACTAAGTTTGGATTTACTCCTGTTGGTCTTGGCAATGTTGTAAGGCAAAACATTTCTGATGTTGATGCTGTAGTAAGATTTAATCCATCATGGGTAACTAACTTGCGAAAGGGAGATGATATTTTTTTCGCAAGTCTTGTATTTGTGGATACTCCTTACTTTGACTTATTCACCTATGAGTTTTTATATGGAAATGGTGATTTAAAAGACAAAAAGCAAATTTTTATCAGCGATGAATTAGCGAAAAAACTATTTGATACCGAAGAGGCTATAGGTAAAACAGTAACCCAACAATTAGATAGTGGTAAGGTAAAGGAATATTTGGTAAGTGGTGTATTTAAAAAGCAACCTTCAAACTCTAGTTTTTCTCATGATGCTATAGCGCACAGCGACAATTATTTTGAACTCAACAAACAATTAGATGAAAATAATTGGCGTTTTAGAAGCACACTTTTTGTGCAAGTAAAAAATCCTCAGCGAATTCCTGAAATTGAAAAACAGTTGTTGGCATACACAGAAAATAACAACAAAATCAGAGAGGATTTTATTATCAAAAAATTTGAATTAGAGCCTTTAGAAGGAATGGCAGTTCGCGATTCCTATAATGAAGTAAACGGCACATGGACGCGCTCTGCGTCACCATTGGCTGCCGTGGTAGGTATTGCAGTAATGGCCATTTTAGTTTTATTGATTGCTTGTTTCAATCTTACAAATACTTCCATTGCTATCTCAAGCAGAAGGTTAAAAGAGATTGGGGTAAGAAAAGTAATGGGCAGTACACGCACGCATCTTATTTTTCAATTTATAGGAGAAACAATGCTGATTTGTTTCCTCGCTTTAATGGTAGGTATTTTATTAGGAGAGTTCGTTCTGATTCCTGCATTTAATGCGCTTTGGCCAGATTTAAAAATTGTTACTGATTATTTCGGTCGACCAAACTTTTTATATTTCATGGTTGGCACTTTGTTGTTTACCGGATTATTAGCAGGAAGTTACCCGGCATTCTACATAAGTAAATTTCAACCAACTAGTATTTTAAAAGGAAAGTTGAAATTCGGAGGAACCAATAGTTTTACACGGGTATTGCTAACACTTCAATTTGCTATTTCTTTAATTGGCATTGTTTGCAGTCTTGCTTTTTACGACAATGCCAACTATCAAAAGAGTATTGACATAGGAATGGATCAAAAAGGCGTGGCTTTTACTTATGTTAATAATCAATCAGAATATGAAAGTTTTAAAAATGAATTAGCGCAATACCCAGATGTAATTTCTATTTGCGGTTCACCAAATCATTTTTATTCAAGCTCTTTTAATGATCCGATTAAAGCTGATGAAAAGGAAATAGAAGTAGATATACTTGATATTGGTGATGATTACATTAAAACAGTTGGGTTAACTTTATTACAAGGAAGAGATTTTGTTAATGATTCTGAAACAGATAGAAAAGAAAGTGTAATCATCACAGAAAACTTAGCAGAAAAATTTGGTTGGGATAAACCTCTTGGTAAAGAAATAATTTGGGCAGATACCAATAAGTATTATGTAGTTGGTGTTGTAAAAAATATTTACAACAATGGCTTATGGGATGAGATGGATCCTGTTATGTTGCGCTACGCCAAAAAAGATCAAGTTTCTCATATATTGGCTAGTACAACACCCGATAAAGCATTGGATTTGAAAAAAGAAATGGAGAGTATTTATAGAAAATTATTTCCTGACCGTGTAGCCAATGTAAGATTTAATGATGAGAATATGATTGAAGCAAACACTGTTAATAACAATATTGTTAAAATGTTTGTATTCCTTGGATTAGTTGCTTTGATCTTATCTACAACTGGATTATTCACCTTGGTTTCTTTAAACATAATCAAGAAGATGAAGGAAATTGGTGTACGTAAAGTATTAGGTGCAACGTCTGCTAATATCACTAAAGTCATTAATAAAGAGTTTATTATCATTTTAATGATAGCATCTTTATTAGGTTGTTTGGCAGGTAGATTCTTAGCTGAAATGTTGATGCAAAGCATTTGGGATTACTATTTAAATGCGACAATGTTGACATTACTTATCTCAGTTATAGTTATGTTATTGGCATCCGTAGTATCTATTGCCTATAAAATTTTAAAAACTACTAGATTAAATCCAGCGCATGTTTTACGCGATGAATAATTTATGAATTACCCAATAGAGGTAAACGCTTTACGAATGTAACTTAGTTAACAACATTGGCGTCTAATAAAATAAATTATCATTATGCTGTATAATTATTTTAAAATTGCCATCCGAAATCTTATTAAACACAAAAGTTTTTCCTTTATCAACATTTTGGGTTTAGCGCTTGCGATGTCTGCATGCATGGCCATCATCATGTTGGTGTCGGATCAAATGGAATTGGATCGTTTTAATACAGGTGCAAATCGCATTTATCGCATTAATACATTACCAACCTTTTATGATAATGGTAATACCTTTCCCGGAACTGAAACTGCTACAACTACATTACCATTGAGTGAAGAGTTAAAACTAAATCATACCGGAATCGAAAATTCAGTAAGATTAATGCGAGGTTTCGGTAACGCTTGGTTAGAATTAGAACCAAACTATGATGTTAACATTCCGGTTAGTGGTTTTTATGCAGACCCAGAAGTATTTGATCTTTTTCAATATGAATTGGAATTTGGCGATCCTCAACAAGCCTTACAAGCTCCTTATTCCGTTGTGATAACCAAAGCCACAGCGCGAAAATTGTTTAAAGTTGAAAATCCTGTAGGTGAAATAATCAAAGTGGGTAAACTCGGTAACTACACGGTTACAGGAGTTTTAAAAGATAATGGTAATCGTTCTCATATTTTGGCGGATGCATTTGCCAGTATTTCAACCGTTGAGAGTTTAACTAAACAAGGAGTTTTTGGAAACGATTTACAAAAGTGGAATAACTTCACAATGGGTTGGGTTTATGTAAAGTTAGATGAAAATACCAATGAGTTGGCTTTACAAGAAAAGCTAAAGAAAGTTTCTAGTGAGCATCCTAACACAAACAAAGAGAATGGTGTAGATATTCATTATACAACACAAGCCTTATTAGATATTGTACCCGGAAAAATGGTTAACAATCCCATTGGTCCATTTATGCCTTGGATTATCATTTATTTCTTAGCGGGTATAGCAGGTATAATTTTGATAACATCTTGTTTCAACTTTACCAATTTATCAATAGCACGCGCTCTAACTCGCGCCAAAGAGATTGGTGTGAGGAAAACAAGTGGCGCCATACGTTGGCAACTTTTTGTTCAATTCATAAGTGAATCCATAGTGATTGCGCTTGTAGCTTTTGTTTTAGCTCTGGGAATTTTGCATTTCGTAAAACCTTTCATACAAGATTTGGCGTTTGCTAGATTCTTAAAGTGGAATCTAACAGCTAACGTTTATGTATATGTTATTTTTGCAGCCTTTACTTTACTTGTAGGAATCATAGCAGGATTCTTTCCTGCGGTTGTACTTTCTGGTTTTAAACCTATTCAGGTTTTAAAAAATTTACATCAAAATAAACTCATGTCTAAAGTAGGCATGCGCAAAGCTTTATTAGTTGTACAGTTTGCTTTATCTGCTATTTTTATTTTAACAGTATTGGTTTTATATAATCAATTGAATTTATTAATGCAAAATGATAATGGTTTCTCAACAGAGAATAAAATTATCTTACAAAAAGGTGTTGCTGATTTACAGATATTAAAAACAGAATTATCCAAACAAGCTGAATTTGAGCAAGTGAGTTTGGCTTCTCATTTACCAATGACAGGCATAACTTTCGGAGAGAACTATCGCAAGGATGAAAATAATCAAGAGTTTACATTTTTGCACACCTATAGTGTAGATGAAAATTACCTTGCGAATATGGATTTGAAACTTTTAACTGGGAGATTTTTCAATGCAGAAGACGCAGGCAAAAATAATTCAATCATTATCAATGAAGAAGCAATCAAACAGTATCATCTTGTCGACCAACATGAGGCTATCGGTAAATCATTAATTCGGCAGGAAGATTCAACTGCCTTAACTGTAATTGGTGTTGTTAAAAACTATCATCACGAAATGATGGCAGAAAAGTTAAACGCAATGGGTTTGGTTTATGATACTTCAAGGTTTGCGATTGTACAAGCTAAACATGTAGGAAATTTTACGCAAGCAAAAGAGAAAGCATCAGCTACTTGGAAAAATATTTTTCCGGGTACAGTTGTCGAAGTGAAATCTTTCAAAGAGCAATTAGGACAAATGTATGAAATCATTTTTGGGACGATGTTTAAGGTATTAGGTTTCCTCGCTTTCTTTGCTGTGTTGATTTCATGTTTAGGCTTATTAGGCATGGCAACTTATACGATTGAAACAAGAAGAAAAGAAATTGCCATCAGAAAAGTATTAGGTAGTTCATCAGCATCTTTAATTTATACTTTGTCAAAAGGATATTTAATCATCATTGCAGTTGCTTTACTTATTGCAGTTCCTGTTGCATACTTTATGAATACTCTATGGTTAGAGAATCTGGCTGTTCACGTTACTGTAGATATTTTTACAATCAGTTTAGGAATAGTTTTGTTGACGAGCTTTGCTATTTTAACCATCGGCTCACAAACTTTGCAAGCCTTGCGTTTAAATCCTGTAGATAATCTAAAGAGTGAATAGTTAAACCAACCATCCAAGTTCTATATGTTCAAAAGTTACCTTACAGTTGCCATCAGAAGCATGCTAAAGCATCGTTTCTTTGCAGCCATCAATTTATCAGGATTAGTTATTGGCGTTACTTGTTGTTTACTGGTATTCATCTATGTAAAAGATGAGTTACTTTATGATAGATTTCATAGAGATGCAAATTTAATTTATCGGGTAGGTTTACACGGGAAAATAGCAGGCCAAGAAATCTTCACCAGTAATTCTAGTGCTCCGGTGGGAGAAGCCATGCAAAATGAAATACCCGGTATTGCTTCAACTGTAAGAATATTACCTTTAACAAGAGGAAATGGAGATGGAATTGCTTTTCGTTATGAAGAAAAAATCTTTTCTGAGAGTATGGTTCATTACGCAGACTCAAACTTTTTTCAGTTTTTTAGTTTTGAGTTGTTAGAAGGTGATGTTAAAACTGCACTCAATGAACCTTCCTCCATTGTTATTACAAAAGCTTTAGCAGATAAATATTTTAATGGAGATGCACTTGGTAAAACGTTAATTATAGGAAGCGATCAGAACGCTTATAAAGTAACAGGTGTAGCAAAGGAAGCACCTCAGCAATCACATATTAAATTCAATGCGCTACTTTCTTTTACAACATTAACGCGCAATCCCGATCAGTTTTACAATGGATGGACTGGCAATTCCATGTATACCTACGTTAAGAAAGATGAGAGAACAACGGTAGAATCTGTTAATGCAAAACTTGAAGATTTAGTAGCAAAATATGTAGGCGCTGAATTAGAACAAGGTTTAGGTATTAAATTCGATGAGTTTAGAAAGCAAGGAGGAATTTATGCTTACTATATTTATCCATTAACTGACTCGCACTTAAAAAGTAATTTTGCGGATGATATGGAACCTGGCAGTGACATTCGCTATGTCTACATTTTTGCCGGTGTTGGTATTTTTATTTTGATATTGGCATGCATTAATTTCATGAATTTATCTACGGCACAATCTGCCGGAAGAGCAAAGGAAGTTGGTTTAAGAAAAACATTAGGTTCGCAAAGAAGCCAAATGATTGGCCAGTTTTTAGCAGAGTCGTTGGTTTATGGTTTACTTGCCATACTTATTTCTATTGTAGCTTGTTATGCTTTGCTGCCTTACTTTAATGAATTGGCAGGAAAGAGTTTACAATTCTCATCTTTATTCGATCCCTACTTTTATGTGGCTGCATTTGCTCTATGGTTATTAATTGGTTTGTTTGCCGGAAGTTATCCTGCCTTTTATTTAACATCTTTTGAAGTCGTAGAAGTTCTTAAAGGTAAAGTACGAAGTGGAATGAAAACAAAAGGTATTCGTTCCTCATTAGTGGTATTTCAATTTGCGATATCTGTTTTTTTAATGTTGGCTACAATGGTTGTGTTTCAGCAACTGCAACATATGCAGGATAAAAATTTAGGATTAGATAAAAACAATGTCTTACTTATCCGCAACACACAAGCCTTAAATGATGGTCGCATTTCGTTTAAGAATCAAGTAAACGAATTAGCAGGCGTTAAAGCATCAACCTATACAAATAATATTTTTCCGGGTGTAAATAATACAACTGTATTTAGAGAAGTTGGAAACGACAAAGATTATTTGTCCGGAACTTATCGCGCTGATTACGATCATCTTGAAGTATTAAAAATGAATTTACTAGCAGGAAGATTTTTATCGGAAGATTTTCCAGTCGATACAGCTTCTTGCGTGATGAATGAGGCAGCCGTTAAAGAGTTTGGTTGGGAAGATGCAGTAGGAAAACAAATTTTAGATTTTAATGGTGATCAACCTGAAAAATTAACAGTTGTTGGTGTGGTTCAAGATTTTAATTTTGAATCGTTAAAGGCGAAAGTACGCCCGATAATCATACAACTTACCAAGCAATCATCTAATTTGATGATTAGGTATGAAGGAAACCCTAATGATTTGGTTAAGTCATTAGAAGATAAATGGAAAAAGTTGGCACCCACATCACCTTTCGAGTATACTTTTTTAGATCAAAAATTTGATACGTTGTTCCGAGCAGAAGTAAAACTAAGATCTTTATTCAGTGTGTTCTCAGGATTAGCAATCGCTATCGCGTGTCTAGGTTTGTTTGCACTTGCTGCCTTTACTACTGAGCAACGCACAAAAGAAATTGGGATAAGAAAAGCATTGGGTGCATCTGTTTCCAATCTTTCCTTATTGTTATCGAAAGAGTTTGTTGTGTTGGTCATTATTGCCATCGTTCCAGCCTGTCTGGCAGGTTACTTTGTTGCCAATTGGTGGCTGGCAGATTTCCCTTATAGAATAACGTTAAGCCCCGTATTATTTTTGGCAGTCTCGGTAGCGGCCATAGCAATCGCATGGCTTACAGTAAGTTATCAGGCTATAAAAGCAGCTGTCAGTAAGCCTGTAAACTCATTAAGGCAAGAATAGAAATGATATTTATCGGCTTTTAAATTGTATTAATAGCGTTGATAGTCCAATGTTAAGTTTTTCGAAGCACTAGGTTTTTTCAGAAATACCTTTCTATATTGGCATTGCAAATAAGTTTGTACCATGAAAAAAGTGAGTATTCATAAAAAAGAAATTACTTCCAGTGTGTCCAAAGCTGTAGAACAAGCTATTGGAGCAATAGAAAATGTTAAGCAAGGCAAAAAGCTGAAGAAGCTAGTGCAACGCAGCTCAAAAAAGATAGCCGATAAAATTGCTGAACAATTAAAGAAAGAACAAAAGAAACAAAAGCGAACCGAAAAATCTTTGGCTAAAATGGAAAAGGCCTTAGGTGGTGAAGCCGGAAAAAAGAAGAAAACTAAATCAGAGAAAAAGAAAGACGCCTAGTGCGTCTTTTTTGTTTTAAAGTATTCGTAAAGGCTCACACTCATTAAGAGCATAGCCATGTTATAGAATAAATCATCTGCTGGCACAGTTCCTATTCTTAAGTTCATATTTTCAGCATTGTTATACCAAACAACAGGTTCATCAATCCAAGATCCTGTTAAGATGCCATTCACCAAAAAGAAAGGAATCAACACAAACAAATAAGAAAGATAAAAAGTATGCAAGTGTTTTGGTTTCCACCACAAATGAAAAATCAATAAAGCCAGTAACACCAACGCTGTAATAAAAGTATACCACCTATCGTAATACACCACAGTAAGTATCAAAAGAAGAATAATAAGTGCATAGGTAATTTTACTTTCAACTTTTGCCAGCACAGGTTTTGTTATCAGATTTTTTACTGCGAAGTACGAAAACACACAGGCATAGGGTATGCAAAAGAAAAATAGAACTTCTTCTAAAGGTAAACTACCCAAATACATACCGGTTAGATACCGCGGATTAAACCCCCAAACACCCAATTGGGTAAATACCTCATCCCAAACAATGAAAATGATACCTGTTAAGATAATTGCAGGCAAAGCAAATTTCCATTCTTTATAAAACTTAGCGAAGGTGAGAAACGAAAAGATAAAAGGAAATATAAACGACCCGAAATTAACGGAGAGATACAAGTATTGGTCTTCCCACTGCATGGTTATTGAGTTGCCTGACGGTTCGTTCTCAATTTTAAATTTTGCGCATCATATTTTTTAGGTGCGATTAAAAAACCGAATGCTTCGCAGCCGTCTTTGGTGTGTTTACTGTGGTGAATGTAATGTGCGTGAATCATTCTATTTAAATAGGCACTTCTTTTCAAGGGTCTCCATTTGATGCGCTGATGCACGATTACATCATGGAAAACAATATAAAACAATCCGTAACATGCTATTCCAACAGCCACTGCAAATAAATAAGGACTTTTATACACGCTTGTTGAAACAACAAATAGAATAATAGAAGGGATACTAAACACAACAGCAAACCAATCATTTTTCTCTAAGGCATGATCGTGCACGGTATGATGAGACTTATGCCAGATCCATAAGAAACCATGCATCACATATTTGTGGGTGAACCAAGCAACAAACTCCCAAAACAAAAAAGTACCAATAGCAATCAAAGAACACAGCACCCAAACTTTCCAATCCATATTAAGCAGCAATTTCTGTTGTTTTATTTTGTTTGAAGTATTGTTCTAATACTTCATAACGATGTTTAAAAATACGGTTAACTTCTCTACCCACAAAAAGCCAGTTCGCAATTCTACCTAAGAATCCTAGTGGAATGGCATAATTAACTTCATCAATCATTTCTACACCACCTTCTACTTCTCTGAATCTGTGTTGATGATGCCACAAAGCATACGGGCCAAAGCGTTGTTCATCCACAAAATAATGAGGCTCTTGCACGTGCGTAATTTCGGTTACCCAATGCATAGGAATGCCAGGTAAAACGTGCACGATGTAGCGAATGATTTGTCCTGGATACATTTTATGGCCACCCGATTTATACAATATGTTAAAACCCATGTGCTTGGGTGTAATTTTCTCGAGGTTATCAGGTGTTGAAAAGAAATCCCACGCTTCGGCTAATGAAATGGGTAGAATTTGAACAGTTTTCAGGTGATAAATTTTCATGCTTTGATAACACGAAAAAGGCAAAAAGGTTTAGCGTCTTCGCTTAGGTTTATTGCCACCTCCTCCATTGGAGAAAATAAGACCAATGGAGAATTCCATTCCTGTAAAATCCATTTTCGCTTCAGAAAAATTGAAATTCTCTGTGGTAACAACGTTATTATTACTTCCCGTATAACTTCCTTCAATAGGAAACCTGGCGGTAGAAGCGAGGTAGTTGGCTTCAAAAGAAAGACCAAATTGTTGGGTGAAGTAAATCGTTAACTCAGCGCCACTCATCCAGCCAAAGCCCGGTGAACTGGAAAAGGTTGCGCTGCTGTTTAAACTTTGCCATTGTGTAAACTCAAGCAAGGCGCGATCAAGATGGCCGTAGTTTATTCGATTATCGAAAGTTACAAAACCAAATCCTCCGCCTTTAACATCAAATTGCAGTCGGTTGCCTTTTAAAGTAAAAACCAATTCAACCGGAACCATCAAATTAAAATTCGGACCAACAATGGCGCGGTCTGTTTCAAAAGGTAAATCCACAACACCTAATCCGGCCATTCGATATAAGGATACTCCTGTTTCAATCGATACATAATTGTTAAGAGAAACACCAACACCGCGAAGCGAAAACGGACTAACCGGTGTGGAGAATTCTCCATTGCGCGGAATAAAATATGAAAAGGATAAACCAAAATCTTGCGCGTATGTCTGTAAACTGAAACCGAGTAATAAAAGAATGAAGATTTTTTTCATAGGCAATTTTTATCTTTTGTTGTAATCGGAATATAACTTTTGTTGATGCGCCAACGCGGCTTCGGCTTTGTTTTGATTGCCTTTCACTTCAATGAACTTGCGAATAACGTTATCGTATACGGCAAATTGTGTATCGCTTACCCATAAAAAACCATCGTTAAAGTAAGAAGCTGAGAAACTAGTAACAGAGTCTGCCAGTAAATTTTTGCTGAAGATAAAGTCTTTGCTTCCGGCTTGTAATTGCGTGAGTAACGTATTGGCAATGTCTGTTTGATTACCAATATTTTTTTTCGAGATGGCACCTCCTGTTATTAAAAAAGGAATTCTAAATCTTTCTAGGTGTTGCAAAGGTAAATTTCCTGGTAACCGATGTCCATGATCGGCAGTTAACAACACAACCGTGTTCTCCCATTGCTTGCTGCTTTTAAGTTTATCCAGAAATGCACCTAAACAACTATCGGTATAATGACAAGAATTTAGAAAGAGATTTTTTTCATTCGTGGGTGGAAGAAAAGGTTTAGCCGGTACATCAAAGGGTTCGTGACTGCTCTGTGTAAGAATAACTTTGAAGAAAGGCGATTGACTAGTTTCAACTTCTTGCCAGGCTTTGTCTAACATATAACCATCATGCACACCCCATTTACTGGCATTCAACGAATCAGGAAAATCATCTACATCTGTAATCGCATCAAAACCGGAAGCAGTAAGGTACGATCTAAAGTTCGCGAAGTCTGCATCACCACCATAGGTAAAAGAAGTGTGATAGCCTAACTTTTGCATGTGTCGGTTGAGAAAAGGAAGATGTTGAGTTTTCTGTGGGTACTTGATGATAGAAGATTGTGGTTGAGCCGGATAAGCAGAAAGAATGGCGACTAAACCTTTATCTGTTCTATCGCCACTTGCATAGAAATTAGAAAAGGAAATACCTTCTTTCATCCATTCATTAAGTCGAGGAGTAATGCCCGGTTCTCCGCCTAATGCTTCAATGACTTGTGCCGTATAACTTTCTACAATGATTAAAATAATGTTGGGTTTCTCCTTAGTAAAAATTTGTTGTGAAGCAGAAGAGTAGCGATACAAGCTATCAAACTGTTGATTGGTTTTTTCTTTGGAGTAAAAATTTTCAGGGTATTCGATGTGGGATGTTCTGCTCAAACTTTTAAAGAAATTCCATACTACATTAATGGCAGCATGGTTAGCATACATTTTTGTTTTATGAAAATATACAAAACCAGTGTTCATCGGAGCAACTGAAATACTTCCACGAATCAACAAGACATTAGCTGCTAATAAAAGAAGCCAAACGATAAGAAATTTTTTAGGGGCCGCTTTTAAATCAACAACATGATGATGAATCCACCTGTGATACCAGAACGCAGTCGCTACAAACAATACGATCAAAACCAATACTAGAAAAATAGTTAACCCAATACTGATGTTACCCGTTGCAGCAGAGCCCATGTAAAACAAAGGCGTTGTATTCATGCGATAGCCCCAATGCCTGTAAAGTTCTGCATCGATGGTAACCAGTGTTGCTGTAATAAGAAGAAAAACAAAAGTGCTGTATCGAAACAGTTTACTGATAAAAATAGATTGTGTAAAAAAAGAAATCAGAATCAACAAACCATAAAACGCCAACCAATAGCCTGTCATGCTTAAATCCATGCGCATGCCATAAAGCATAGCTAACATAATTTCAGAAAAATCTAGTTGAGCAGTTAAAGCGAAATTATAGGTTAAAAAAACAAGACGTGCCAGTTGCATCACGCTCACCCAAAAGATGAAAAGTTTAAGAACAGCAACTAATCTTTCGCGCATAAACACATTTTAATCCGTAAAGATAATAATACAAGTCATGCCTGTTAATTATTCTTTATCTTAACGTTTGTTTCAAGTTTAATGAAACATCAATCTGTCATTGCCAAGCTAATAGGTATAGTTAATTCTTCAGAATTCCAACGCATTAATAGTCTGCCAGTTCACAAAGGTTTTATCCATTTTAAGATATTTTCAATTAATTCTAATCCTATTTTCTTTTTTGTATGCTGTCAGATATCCAAAATGCGTTTCTCCCAAAATTATTGTTTAGCTATAGATTACTAAATGCGCGTTGGCCTGGCCCAAAAGCGGGGTGTGCGATGGCAAGTGCGGGGAAGCATTTTTGGGCCTTGATTTTTTTCGTACTTTTTGCATCAAGGCAAAAAGTACATAAACAAACTCTTTGTTGAAAAATGAGTATTCGGCTCATTGACTCTCAATATATTTTACTATGAATTGATGGCTTTCAGAATTAGATCATAATGATTTTTTTCATAACACAATAATCCTTTTTCGTGGATTGAAATTAGAAATTAAATTGATTTTTTGTTTAAAGTTATTTGCTTTGTCAAACTCAATAGATGAGTAGAAGCTTTCTTGCCTTCAAACAAGGGAGTTAAGTTAATGGTTTGTACAATTGAAGTGAGTTTCTTCATTGTTGTTTATTATTCTTTATATTCACATTCCAAACCTAAGAACATGAGAATTACGATCCTTCTTTCACTTCTATTATTTTGTTTCGCGTGCAGCCCCGATAAGAAAGCTGAACGCGTATTTAAAAACGGAAATATTTACACAGCAGAAGATAAACAAGCACAAGTAGAAGCTGTAGCCGTTACAGGCGATAAAATTGTTGCACTCGGCAGCAACACAGAAATAGAGAATTGGATTGGCGATGAAACCGAAGTAATCGATTTACAAGGACAAACCATGACACCCGGTTTCATTGAAGGTCATGCACACATCATGGGCGTGGGTTATAACGAACTCAACCTCGATTTAATGCAAGTAAAAAGTTATGAAGAACTGGTTGAGAAAGTAAAAGAAGCTGTTGCCAAAGCACAACCCGGCCAATGGATTGTTGGGCGTGGTTGGCACCAAGACAAATGGACAACCAAACCTGCGAAGATGGTGAAGGGATTTCAAACCCATCATTTATTAAGCGAAGCTTCGCCAAACAATCCAGTGTTCTTGCGTCATGCTTCCGGCCACGCAGCATTGGCCAATGCAAAAGCCATGGAAATAGCAGGACTTAATCAATTAGCAAAAGAAACCTTACAACAAAATACAGAAGAAGGCGGAGAAATTATTCGCGATGAGTTAGGCAATCCAACGGGTATTCTCAATGAACGCGCGATGATGTTGGTAGCTACTAAGATTCCGGAGAACACAGCCGAAACAGATGAACAAGCACTAGAGTTGGCCATTCAAGCCTGCTGGAGAAATGGCATCACCAGTTTTCATGATGCAGGCGCAAGCAGAGAAAATATTGCCTTGTTCAAAAAGTTTTTAGCTGAGAAAAAATTAGGCGTAAGATTATATCCGATGCTTACCGGTTGGGACTTAGGCCAGGTGTATGAATATTTCAAATCAGGTCCCTATATCGACTCTACACACTTCTTAACCATTCGCTCAGTGAAATTAAATTGTGATGGCGCCTTAGGTTCGCGCGGTGCATGGTTGTTAGAACCCTACACCGACAGACCCGATTTCTCAGGCATGGCCACATACTCCATGGATACCGTTTTAAAAGTTTCACGCGATGCTTTAAACGCTGGCTTCCAGGTTTGTTCGCACGCCATTGGCGATCGCGCCAACAAAGAAATTTTAGATCGATACGAAATTGCTTTCAAAGAAAATCCTACCAAAGCAAAAGAACATCGTTTTAGAATTGAACACGCACAACACCTTCATCCCAACGATATCCAGCGCTTCGCACAAATGGGCGTTATTCCGGCCATGCAAGCCATCCACATGAGCAGCGACAGACCTTGGGCCATTGAACGCTTAGGAGAAAAAAGAATCAAAGAAGGCGCCTACATGTGGCAAACCTTATTAAAATCAGGAGCTGTTATTGTAAATGGAACAGATGCACCTGTTGAACCCTTAAATCCCATTCCATCCTTCTATGCATCTGTTTCAAGAAAAACATTAGCCGGCACACCAGAGAATGGCTACGAACCCGAAGAAAAAATGACACGCGAACAAGCTTTAAAATCCTACACACTTTTTGCATCCTTTGGCGAGTTTGCCGAAAACATAAAAGGCTCGATTGCGGTAGGCAAACTAGCCGACTTCACTGTATTTAGTAAAAACATCATGGAAGTTCCCGAGCAAGAAATACTCGAAGCACAAGTAACCATGACAGTCGTAGGCGGAAAAATAGTGTACAAAAGAAACTAAACACCAATACAAGAGATAAGCTGCTGGCCATAGCCTTAACCATAAAATAAGATTAGCAACACTTGGCAAAGAAGTACCTATAATCAAGTCAAGGTAAATGAACACGTGAAGAATAAAGGTTTATATCAGCACAGTGCTTTTAAGCCTTATGCAACCTTTGGACTCGCAGGGAATGTGCGGGTTGCATACAGCGAAAAAAGCACTGTGCGAGGCCCAGCGGCCTGAGCGTAAATCACATGGAATAGTAAAACAACTTAATGGTTCAATTACAATCCATCACTTAATTAAATCGGAAGCATTATCAGAGGATTTTTAATCCAAACAATACCAAACTTACTCAACAATATAGTTGTCGATAAGCATAGAATTAATTTACAACAGTCCACGATTTAAATCGTGGACTTTTTTTTAAATACTACACATAATTATTGGTATTCCGAATATGTAATTCCTAAGCTATATTGAATTATTTTAATTCAAACATTCATAGACTTGTCAAACAATAAATGTGCGTTGGCCCGGCCTGCCAAGCTTTAGCATGGCCCAAAAGCGGGGTGTGCGTTGGCAAGTGGGTGGAAGCATTTTTGGGCCTTGATTTTTTGGGTACTTTTTGCATCAAGTGGTACATCCCGCCTTGGCTGGGGCAAAAAGTACAACGAATAACACTATACTATTATGCCTTATACGTCAAAAGCATTTCAATATCAATCAGAAACCCCTAACAATACATTAACCCTACAAAATCTTAAAGCATAATCCCGTATCTTCGCTTTTTTAACAGCGAGTGAAGAAACGAGCCATCATCCTTACAAGCATCATACTGGCATTAGTAGCCGGTGCTTATTTCATAACAGAATATATCAAAAATGCAGGAGCCAAAACTTTTGCGCAATGGGTGCCCACACAAGCAGCCCTTGTCTTTAAGCCAGGCGCTTGCGAAAACTGTTTAAAAGAATTAACAGAAAGCAACTGGTTGCAAGTGGCCACACAAGCCACACGAGTAGCCATACAAGAAAACATACAACAAGAATTCAACACACTGTTTCAGCAAGCAGAACTGGTATCCGTCCACTTAAAAGACCAATCCGGTTTCGATGCCGTAGCCTATTTGCCAACAGAAGCGCTTCAAAGTTTTACGACCCAATTGGTAAAAAAAGCAAAAGCCAAAGGCATTAAAGTAAGGCAACAAAACCGTTTACTCAGCGGCTTTACCATAGAAGAAATCGTGTTCGATAAAATAACGTTTAGCTATATCATTCAAAACAATTTGGCAGCGGCCAGCACCAGTGCGCTGTTAATTGAAGATGTAGTAAGACAACTACAAGAAAAAGAAAAAAGCATCTTACAACGCAACACTACCCTCAACGCCATTCCCACCATTAAAAACGACATGGGCGATGTTTGGGTCGACCAAGCCAAAGTAATGCAGATACTGCAAGTACTAATTGAGAAAGATAACAGCACCCCCCTCATTACAGGTACTATTTCACAACTCGATGTGAAGCAAGAACAAGATGCCCTCGTAGCCAGCGGCTTTACCCTTGCCGATACCACCAACAAAACAGATTGGTTAAATTATTTTCAAAGTCAGAACCCTGTTTCCTTTTCAGCCAAAGCCTACATCAGCAACAGAAGCCTGGCCGTGTGGCACATCGGCATAACTAACCCTGAGTTATACGGCAAACAAGTTTGGAACGCCCTCCCCAAAGCCAACAAAGATTCTATTCAACACTTGTTTAAGTGGAACGAAGCCGAGATTACCTCCCTCTATGCCTCAACCGACAAAGAGTGGACAAGAATGAAACTAGAAACAAGCTCAGGCAACTATCAAGATATCTTTTTAATTGCCATGGGCAAAGAAGATGCCCTCTACCCGGCATTACTAAAAATTGCCAACAACCCGGCCGAAGACTCAGTTTACCTCGAAACCTATGCCGATGTAAACATCCATCAAATCGATAATGGATATTTGTCTACTTTATTTTTTCCGGTCAAGAAAGAATTCAATCAAACCTACTTTACACGCTTAGGCAATGTAGTGGCGTTTTCGTCTAGCAACCAAGCCTTAAAAATCTGGATAGACGATTTCAACGAAGAAAACACCTGGGGCAAAACAGTAGAAGTAAACAACTACCTCGAAAGCGTTTTGTTAGAAAGTAACCTCAGCTTCTTTGTAGATGGCTCACGTGCAGTGCAATACCTCAAAAGAAAATTAAAACCCAGTTGGAAACAATTTGTAGAGAAGCAAAAAGCTGTCAACCAAATAGGCATGTTAGCCTTTCAGTATAGCAACTTAAACAATCAGTTTTACACGAACTATCGCTTACAGTGGAGCAACAACAAAAAAGTAGCAGCAGTTAAAAACTATGTGAACATTACTTTGCCAGCCGGCATTGCACAGGTTTGTTTGCCAGTAAAAAACCACAACGATAAATCCACAGAAATCCTCGTACAAGACTCAAGCAAAACCTTGCGCTTACTCAACCTGCAAGGCAAAGAACTATGGAATGTTTCGATGAACAACATCCTTTTACAAGATGCCTACCAGGTCGATTACCTCAGCAACGGTAAGCTACAATATTTGCTGCACGATGGCACACAACTTTATATAATTGATAGATTAGGAAATGCCGTTACCGGATTTCCCAAAACCTTGCCTGCCAAAACAGATGGGTTACAAGTAATTGACTACGACAAAAGCAGAAAATACCGTTGGCTTACGCAAGCGCAAAACGGTACCGTGTACATGCTATCAAAAGAAGGAGAACCCCTCGAAGGGTGGAACCCTAAAAAATTAACAGCACCCGCCATGCCTATGCCTGAGCACGTACGCTTAGCTGGAAAAGATTATGTAGTGGCTCTGCAAAAAAATCAACAACTAGTTTTATTCACTAGGAGAGGAGAAGCAGTAAAAGGATTTCCCTTCGATTTAAAAGGCCGTGTAAGCGGGCAGTGGTTTGCTAAAAATGCCAACCAGCAAGAGCCCGCCCATTTCGTAATTGTGCTCTTAGATGGCTACAAAGTAAAAGTAGATGCAAACGGAAAAGAGCTCATGCGCGAAACCTTAGTCAAAGAAGAATCCAACTCTATGTTCGCCTTAGTAAAATCCGAGCAGCAAAGCGATTATGTAGTAGTGCGCCAAGACAACCGAAAAACCGTACTCCTCAACCAAGAAGGAAAAACCTTAGTAACCAACGAATTCATTGGCCTCAATAACGTTGAAGTAAAGTATTACGACTTCGGCAACAACAAATTGTATTTTACCATACACGATAAAACCCAACAACTCGCCTACGTGTACAACGCCAACGGAGAAATGCAGCACCAGCAACCCTACAATGCCACCCAACTCAAACTATTCCAAGATGGAAAAGAAGTTAAGTTGCTAGTAGCAGCAAGCAATTACATGCAGGTAATCAAATTGAATTAAGAAAATCTTTTCCCTTTTCCTACAATCGGTGTTGTTTCCTTGCATTTTCAGCATACCTTCTATTGTCACACAAACATCTTACGAACTACTCACTACTTACTACTTACGTCTCTTTCGAACAACCAACAACTAAATGAAATGGGCGGCAGCCGGGCTGTGCGGGGCTCTCTAGCCGTACGGCTAGACTCCGGTGCTCCACTTCGTTACACACCAAGCCCCTACCCCAACTGGCGCGG
Source organism: Cyclobacteriaceae bacterium (assembly GCA_027533395.1). Taxonomy (GTDB): domain Bacteria; phylum Bacteroidota; class Bacteroidia; order Cytophagales; family Cyclobacteriaceae; genus Chryseotalea. Next base: position 2,756 of record JAPZUF010000017.1, on the reverse strand, counting down.
ATGTTGTGTGTTGGGATGTGGGCAGTTCATCCGTGCCAATAAACGAATGCGTTTGTATGGTAAAATGAAATATCTATTTCAACATTCGTGGCACGGAAGTAACTTCCGCGCCAGATATGGATTTAGTTATTTAAAATCTATAAAGTAGAATCGATTCTCAGCCAAAATTAAATTCTTAACATAAGTTAACCAGATTAAACCTCATAAAGCTTTTAATTTGTTATATATCTTTAAGAAGTTTTGAATTGGACTTGTAAAAGATTGACCTTTTAAAATTGGGTATAACTGTTAGTGAGACTTTTGAAATAGGTGTTTTGGGAATAAGACTTTCTTCCTGAATTTTTACCTTATTATAATGCTAAGCTTCACCTTCTGTTAATTTTATGTTAACTCCATGTTATTAACGTATTAATTTGCCTTAAAAAATATAAAAACTATATATAATATAGACTATTTCAGTGATTTAATTGTTAAATGACTATAACGCAGAAAAGAATGGGCTTGAAATTAAGCATAGCAGATAAAAATCAATTTTCAGAAAATACGTTAAACAGGCTTATCCAGCTATTCGAAACTAGTGGAGAGGTAATAAAAGATAATAGAAACGTTATTAAAAAATTAGACTTTGAAGGGGCAAACTTGGTAGTAAAATCCTTCGCTGGTATGTACTTTTTTAACCGGTTGGCGTACTCCACTATTCGAAAATCCAAAGCGCAACGTTCATTTGAATTTGCAATAAAACTTAAGAGTCTTTCTATTCATACACCAGAACCTGTTGGATATTTTGATGTCTATAAGTTGGGTTTATTAACTAAGAGTTATTACATCAGTCATTACGATCCGGTGAATAATCTGTATGAGATTTTAAATCAAGAATCAGGTCATACTACAATTAACAGACAACAACTTATAAACGACTTTGCTGTTTTTATATACCAATTGCATAGCAAAGGAATTTTTCATGATGATCTTTCTATATCAAATGTCTTGGTATATTTTAATCAGGATGTTATAAATTTTTCGCTCGTTGATTTAAATCGAATCAAATTCACAAAGATTACCTATAACGAAAGAATTAAGAATCTTTCTAGGTTATCATTTAAGTATGAAGAGGATTTAGAAAATTTTTTACAAATGTATGCTTCACTCAACCATTACAAAAAAGAAAATCTGATTAGAGAATTGCAGGCATATAGTGCTAGAGTGAGTTACCTAAGAAATCTTAGAAAGAAAATTAAATACTATACACTTACAAAAGTAAAGAATTTATTTAATAAGTTAGTAATTCAAAAAATACAGAATCTAAAAGATGCAAGAAAACTATGTAAATCAAGATTTTGATGCTCTACAAAGAAAAATCAAAACAATTCTGGTTATAAGGCCTAACCACCGGGTTGGCAACTTATTATTAGTAACGCCTTTACTTCAAGAAATAGAATTTCAATTTCCACATGCCAAAATAGATTTATTTGCCAAAGGTAATATCGCAAAGATATTATTTAAACAATATGGCAGTTTAGATGAAATCATTCAACTACCTCGAAAACCGTTTAAAGATTTTTGGAATTATCTGAAAGGTTGGTTTAAAATTTTAACAAAGAAATACGATTTAGTTATTAATGTAAATGAAAGTTCTAAGTCTGGTTCGATTGCAGCCAAGCTTGCAAGAGGAACTATGAAACTTTCTTGTCGAACGGATACAAAATTACAATTAGATGGGTATAAACATATGGGGAAATATCCTGTCTATTCATTGCGATTTTTTATTAAGAGCAATGTGCATGATAGAGATGTTCCTTATTTGAATCTTAAGTTAAGTGAAGGCGAAATAGAAAGAGGAAAGGTTTTATTAGATAAAATATTACCAAGGAAAGAAAAGATAATTTGTCTTTACACTTTTGCAACAGCAAAAAAAATGCATAGCAAAGAATGGTGGAAAAGATTTTTCGATGAATTAGAAAAGTTATTTCCTGATCATACTTTTTTCGAGTTGCTTCCTAAAGAGAATGTTTCTCAGCTTGATTTTAAACTTCCAACAATTTATAGTGAAGATTTACGAGAAATGGGAGGTATTCTAGCAAATTGTAAATGTTTTATTGGAGCTGATAGTGGTATTATGCATTTAGCTAGCGCATCGAATACACCAACTTTTGGATTTTTTAATGTTACTGATGTAGAGATTTATCGTCCGTACAATAGAGGAAGTTTAGCGATAGACACTACTCAATATGAAGTATCCGACATAGCTAAATTAATTCAGCAACAATTAAAACTGATTGAGAATAAAGATGATGTTATCATCAGTCAAGCTTAAACAATTTCTTTAATGCCTGGTGTAACTTTAATCTGTAAAAAATGTTATTCGATGATTGATTGTTAAATCTTTTAACTTGTTTGTGGTTAATAAATATCTCAACAGGCTTAATGTTGAAAACTGTTAATTTGATAAAATATGTTTGTTTAGAAATAAATCTTTTTAAAGCTTAATTCTTTTTTCGACAGTTTTTTTATTTATCTAAAAGGATTTGTAAAGTAAGATTTTGATTTTAGTTCATCATTGACTACCTAAGTTGGATGGATTCTTAGTCGGCTACAAACATGCCAGTATTTGCCTTTGGTCGGTGTTGTCACCATAGTTGTTAACTTAAGGAAGTTCATTTAAGAGATTTAGAATTTGATAATGAGTTTGTTTTTTAGCAGGATGCTCACATTTTGTATTCTCAATTAGAGTTAAGAAGTTTTTCTTTAACCATTCA
>JAPZUF010000032.1 GCA_027533395.1 Cyclobacteriaceae bacterium | reverse complement strand
TGTCTCGTCCTAAAATAGGTTTACACGAATTAACGTGTAAACATGATGAGAAAATCGACAAAAACTATTCAAGAACAGGAATCAATCATTGCTGAATATTTAACAGGAGAATTAAGCTTTCGTAAATTAGGGGCAAAACACAGTGTGGATTTTCGATTAATCCATTACTGGGTATCTCAGTTTCAAGGAAAAATTGTGAGAAAGAAAAAATCAAAAGAAAAGAAGCAGTCGGAGGCAACTGTTCAAGATAATTTGCCCACCGATGTGAAGCAATTACAGGAAGAACTCCGTAAGGCCAAGCTTCATAACAAGTTGCTCAACGCCATGATTGATATTGCCGAAGAGCAACTTAACATTGATATCCGAAAAAAGTCTGGCACCAAGCAGTAGAGCAGGTAAGGCAAAGCGAGCCTCGTTCCACTAACGAGCTTTGTTTGCTGCTTGGTTACAGTAGACAATCCTACTATCAAGGCATTAATTACATTCAGCAGAAAGCATATGAAGCTGATATCATTATCGAAGAAGTTCTTCGATATCGAAAACAAATCAAGCGTATAGGCACCCGCAAGATGTTTGGAGAAATGAAAACTTTTCTAGCTAATCATCAATTCAAAATTGGTCGTGATGCTATGTTCGATTTACTGGCTGAACGCAAACTATTGTTAACCAAACGAAAACGGAGAAGCCCAGTGACTACACTATCGAAACATCGTTTTAAAAAATATCCTAACATTATTCGTGGTTTTATTCCTACAGCTCCTAACCAGCTTTGGGTAAGTGATATCACATACATTCACCTTGTAGAAGGGTTTGCTTATTTATCACTCATCACTGATGCTTATAGCAGAAAAATTGTAGGCTTCTGTTTGAGTCGTGATTTATCTGCAAGTGGTCCATTACTTGCCTTAAAGATGGCGCTTGCATCGAATCCGAATAGAGAAGGACTCATTCATCATAGCGATAGAGGCGTGCAGTATTGTTGCGACCAATATGTTGAGTTACTCAATCGTACGGGAGTAAAAATCAGCATGACCGAAAACGGTGACCCGCTTGAAAATGCTTTAGCCGAAAGAGTAAACGGCATTCTTAAACATGAACTTTTAGAAGAAGAATTTGCGGACTTTGAAACAGCTCAACGAGAGGTGGCGATTGCTTGTAGCACATATAATCATCTACGCCCACATGGAAGTATTGATAATCTTAAACCAGCACAGGCTCACATGATGAGTGGATCAATCAATAAACGTTGGACTAACTATTACCAAAAAAGAAAGGAGGTTGAATCAATGGCCCGCTGAGGCGGGCAGGTTTTAAAAGGAAATTAAATTTCTGTTTGCGGACAACAAAATTATTTCAGCGGATTTTATTGGTCCTTACTTGATAAATTCAACCAAAACAATTATTAAGGAAAGAACAAAACCGCTGTCAAGTTCTCTACCCTTAATGCAAAAAGGAAATATGCCTTATGATAATCAGCAATTACTGCTAACAAAATATGAAAAGGATAAGTTGCTTTTAGAAAGTCCTACTGCAATCAAGTTTCTTAAGAGAATAGTTGGCTCTAAAGAGTTCATTCAAAAAATTGAACGATGGTGTCTTTGGATTAAAAGTGAAGAACTTATTGAAGCAAATAAAATTCCTGCCATTGCCAGAAGAATTCAAAATGTAAGAGAGTTTCGTTTATCTAAAAGTGATGCGGGTGCAAGAAGATTGGCTGAAAGACCTTAGCAATTTAGAGAGTTCAGATCAACAACTTCATCAACATTGGTTGTGCCTTCTGTTTCGTCTGAAAACAGACCCTACATTCCAATCGGCTTCATAGGTCCAGACACTATAATTTCAAATCTTGCTTTTGCAATTTATGATTGTGAACCTTGGATTTTTGGTCTTGTGTCTTCACGAATGCACATGGTTTGGATAAGAACAGTCTGCGGAAATTTAGAAACACGATTAAGATATTCAAGCGGATTGGGTTATAACACATTCCCATTTCCCGATATTTCCATTGAAAGAAAGAATCAAATTTCATCGTTAGTTTTTGATATAATTACTGACCGTGAACAATACTGCGAGAAAAGTTTAGGCGATATATACAGCAACCTTCCTGAAAGTCTAAGAATTTTGCACGGCTACCTTGATGATTTAATTGATAGCTGTTATCAAAATGAGAAGTTTATTTCAGACATGGATAGGATTAAAACACTGTTTAATCTTTACGAATCAAAAGCAAAATTGACATGAAAAATATTATCACAGCCAAATATGATTGCAACGGCAAAAGCATTCAGACAAATAATGCAGGTATGCGTGAAATGCAAATTCGTGTTTATGAAAAATACGAGTCACAATATATATTACTCAAAGCACCGCCAGCCTCAGGAAAGTCAAGGGCATTAATGTATGTGGCCCTTGAGAAATTGAAAAAAGGGTTGGTAAAGAAAATAATTGTTGCAGTTCCGGAAAGGTCAATTGCAAAATCATTTGCTACTACAGATTTAATTTCTTCTGGCTTTCACACCAATTGGACTATTCTTCCTCAATATGATTTATGTTCACCCGGTGGTGAGCAACGCAAAACTACAGCGTTTAAAAACTTCATGGAGTCGGAGGAAAAGATAATTTTATGCACCCATGCTACTTTGAGATTTGCCTTTGACCAAATTGGTTCAAATGCTTTCAATGACTGCTTAATAGCAATCGATGAATTTCATCATGTTTCAATAGACATTGAAAGTAAACTAGGAGAATTGCTAAGAACAATTATGGGAACCACCAACGCACATATTCTTGCAATGACTGGTTCATATTTTCGTGGCGATTCAATTGCCGTGCTTTCCCCAAGAGACGAATTGAAGTTTACAAAGGTTACTTATAATTACTATGAACAACTTAACGGATATAAATATCTAAAGTCATTGGGAATAGGCTTCCATTTTTATCATGGAAGGTATTTGGATTCAATTTCTGATATTCTCGATATAAACAAGAAAACTATAATCCATATACCGAATGTAAATGCCTCTGAGTCTACCAAAGAGAAAATGATTGAAGTCGATTCAATAATTGACCACATTGGTGAATATTCAATGACTGATGAGCATGGCATAATTCATTTAAAAACAAAAGATGGTAAGGATATAAAAGTTGCGGACTTAGTGAATGACAATTCAACTGAAAGAGAAAAAGTCATTAGCTATCTTAGAAACATCAATAATGTTAATGACATTGACATAATCATTGCTCTTGGTATGGCCAAAGAAGGTTTTGATTGGCCGTATTGCGAAACAACTTTAACTGTTGGTTATAGAGGTTCTTTGACAGAGATTATTCAAATCATTGGAAGGTGCACCAGAGATAGCGAAAACAAGACCCATGCTCAATTCACTAATTTGATTGCTGAACCTGATGCTGACAACGAAGAAATAATTGAAAGTGTGAATAGTATTCTGAAAGCTATTGCTGCTTCTTTACTGATGGAGGAAGTGATTGCTCCAAAATTTAATTTCAAAGCGAAAGCATCAAATGACGGGGGTGGTAGCGGTATTGATGTAGTGATTAAAGGGTTTAAGGAACCAACATCCAAACAAGTTAAAGAGATTATTGAGAATGATATTGTTGATTTAAAAGCAAAGATACTTCAGTCTCCTGAAATTCAAAGCACATTTCCAGGGCTTATTGACCCTGAAGTTTTAAATAAAGGATTAATTCCAAAAGTGATTACGGAAATTTACCCTCACTTAGCCAAAGAAGAAGTAACTGAGTTGGGGGATTACATTGTTGCAAGTTCGGTTGTAAGGTCAAGCAACATTGTTCAGCAAGGAAACGACAAACTAATTTCATTCGCCAATCGCTTAGTAAATGTGAATGAACTCAACATGGATTTAATCTATTCAATTAATCCATTTCAGAACGCATTTGAAATAATGTCAAAGCAATTGAGTGCAAGGGTTTTTAAAGCTGTTCAACAATGCATTCAAGCAATGAGAATTCAAATGACAGATGATGAAGCAATAATTCTATGGCCCAAAATTCAAGAATTCTATCGTATAAAAGGTAAACAACCAAGTGCAGATGCAGTTGACCCGCTAGAAAGAAGAATGGCAGAAGCATTAATTTATTTGCGCCAAATCAAAAGTGAAGTGAATCAATGAAAAAGCGTGATGAACTTTTAGGTTTGATAAAAGATGACCCTTTAGGTCTTCTTAAATCATCTACTTCTTCAAATAATGTATCTGAGGAAAACGCAATCCTCATTTCCTATTTTGAAGAAATACAATCATTTATTGAGGAACATGGGCGTGAACCAATATCAGACATTACAAACATTAATGAATTCAAACTTTTTTCAAGATTAAAAGCAATTCGTTCAGACCCTAAAAAGGTTAAAGTCCTATCAAAGTATGATTTTAACAATTTGCTTAAAGGCAGTGACATAAAGGAAATAACTGTAGATGACATAATAGCAGATGATTCATTTGGGTTATTGAATGCAGATGTAAGTGATGATATTTTTAGACTTAAACATGTTAAATCTTCTGACAGGATAAAACCAGATTTCCTTTCAAGAAGAAAAGTCTGTAAAGATTTTCAAAAATATAAAGACATGTTCGTCACTTTGCATGACGAATTAGCTTCTAAAAAAAGGCGTTTAATTAAGTATGTTCCCTCTGACTTAAATGTTGGGAAATTTTATGCATTGAATGGAATTCTGTTACTATTCAAAGAAATTGAAGGAAAGAGTAGCAACTATATATTTAATAGTGGTGAACGAGAAAGGTTTGACGGAAGAACGCTTTGCATTTTTGATAACGGAACACAATCCGACATGCTTTTCCGTTCGCTTGATAAAGCAATGCAATTAGACGGCTACTCAATAAGCGACATTGTTCCTCCAATAGCTGATGAAATTTCTCAGAGTGAAAACGATGTTCTCAATGGTTACATTTATGTGTTAAGAAGTAAGAACCCTGAAGTTCAAAACATAAAAGACCTTTTTAAAATTGGACACACCACAGGAACAGTTGCTGAGAGAATTAAGAATGCCAAAAGTCAGGCAACTTATTTGTTTTCAGAAGTAGATATTGTAACAACATATAGATGTTTAAATATTCAGTCATACAATCTTGAACAAACAATTCATGATTTTTTTTCTGCCGTTAAACTTGACATTGAGTTATTGGATAGCGATAGAAATATTTACAAGCCAAGAGAATGGTTCAATATAAGTTTAGATGTTATTGAAGATGTAATCAAACTAATACTTCAAAATGAGTTGAGTGAGTATGTTTATGACCCAGCAGTGAACCAAATTATTAAACGCTACAACATCCAAAAAGATGAAAACATTAGTCTTGCGGCAGTGGATAATCTAGAATACAAACAAAAAAATAAAAAGAAAAGGAACAAGTAAAAGACATACCCAACCCATAGGTGTAAGCACATTTGCAATTCGCACAAGCCAACACACAGACCAAAAATTGCAAAAGAGCTTCCACCTTTGCCACCAGAGAAGAATTTCAAAATTTTTCTCCCACGCTTAAAAAAAATTAAAACACGCAACCGCACAGACCAACACGACAAAGAAAATGACACTGAAACTCAACAAGGACAATGGTTTACAGACACAGACGACAGAACGCCAGCTGGTAACAGCGGTTTTGCGTAATGGCGGGTGCAGTGATTCGTTTGACAGTTTTGCGGTAGGTTCAAGTGTAGTTCTTCGATTGAAATTTTGTGCTAAAAATCCGCCACTACGCCAAGCCGCAAACCGTTATGCACCATTTTTTATCGAACAATTTGGACAATAGATAATATGACTGAAATACAAGAGTTTTGGGAATGGTTTAAGTTAAATTCTAGCCGACTCCAATCAGACATCATTGACGAAGAAAACATAAAAGCAATTGATAAAAGAATATCAAACTTTGGACTTCGTTGGGAAGTTGGACCTGGAATTACAAAATCTAATTCGTTGACTATTTCACCAAATGGGGACTTTGAAAAATTGGACTTAGTAAAACAATTTATCGACAACGCACCGACACTGGACACATGGGAGTTTTTTAATTTCAAACAACCAAAACCAAATCACTGGGACAGATTAGAATTGCCCAAGTATAATATTAAAATTTCAGCTTCAGACTGGACATTTACGCTACTAAGGTATGAAGACGGCAAAAAAGAGGTACTGATAAAGGGTGATAGTCTTGCGGACATTGATTCAGATTACAAGGTTGGTGTTGCTGAAATGGTGCTGATTAATCTAGTTGGAGAACAAAGAATGATGACTGAGATTGATTATGTTGACGTACTTAGACAAGATGACAACACTTATAAAATGCACGACCTGATAGAGTTAAATGAACATTTGGACTACATAAAAAACGGTGCATAACAGTGTGTTTATTCACACTGGCGCAAGTCTTCGGCTTTGCGCTAGGGCATGCGCGAGACTTGTGTCAGTTAAACATTTGCCTATGGTCGGTTTTGTTACCGACCATTTTCTTTTTAACCAACCCTCAGCTAATTGTAAAAAAGAAAAGTGCTTATTACTTTTATAAAGGCTCCTACAGGAAATAACAGCAACAAAAGACTGTTACAACAAAATAACAGCAACTAATTGCTGTTACAGGTATGTTATAGCCAATGCAATTAGACAGTAAACAAATAGAAAAATGACAATGGAACAAAAACAATTAATTAAGACTGCAAGACTTACAGGATTGTGGTATTTGATCTTGGCAATTTCTGGACTTTTTGGATTTATGATTTTCCATCCTCAGATTTTTGTTACTGATGACCCTCAGAAAACCTTAAACAATTTGATCAATCTTGGGTCTATTTCAAGAGTGAGACTTCTATTTGAGTTGGTTATTATTGTTTCGCAAGCACTTGCCGCAGTATGGTTTTATAAACTGTTTTGTGAAATAAACAAGTGGGCTGCTTCTACACTTGGAATTTGGGGAACAGTTAACGCTGTTGTAATTGTGGTTAGTGCAATAACGATGAATTCTGCCATTGAGATTGCTAATTCATCTTTGCCGAATTTGCAAGAGAAAACCATAATGATACAGCTATTGGGACAAATAATCACAAATGCTTGGTCAGTTGGTGGTCTCTTCTTTGGACTTTGGCTTATGCCAATGGGTTTTATTGTAATCAGTTCTGGAAGAATGCCAATTTGGCTCGGACGAATACTATTTATTGGCGGAATAGGTTACATCTTGCAGACTTTTGTTATCTGTGCAGGAGTTCAAAGTCCATATTTAGGTATCCTTGTTATACCTGCGACAGTTGGAGAATTTTGGATGATTGGTTATTTGTTAATTTATGGTATCCGACCTGCTATCAATAATGTGAAACAATAAGGTAAATAATAGTGCTATATGCACTGGCTATAACAGGCGTTTGGCAAAAAAGCGGGTTCAGTGGTTAATTCAGCATTCATCCTCGTATCAACTTTTGTGCTGGGTTGACAGTTTAGTGCTTCGAAATCCGCTTCTTCGCCAAGCGCCAGGTTGGCGGTAATTACAGACAGACGATGAAAAAATACGCGATACTACTATTTATTTGCTTTCCATCATTTGGACAAACTGTTGACTTAAAAATACAGGCTGACAAAATCTTACAACAAGGCGATAATTTTTACAGATTACTTGTTGCTAATTCTAAGACACTTCAACTAAACAATACAGATGACTTAATATTTAGCTACAAAGAGAATGAGCAATTGGTATCAATTGTCTTTCCCAAAGACAAGTCGAACAAAATTTTGCGGACAGTTAGATTTGATTGGAAATCACTGGAGATGATTTCAGATAATAAAGAATCAAGAACAGAGACAGAAACGGAACGACTTTTTAAGAAGATGGTTCTGAACATGTATGCATCGACTATGTACTTCCCTTTACCAAAGAGCTTTTGGGCGATTATCGAGAACCAAGACGGAGCTTTTTCTGCATACTTAATACCTCGACAAGAAAGTAGCACAGAGTTGATTCTTGGAAATGACTTCCTATTCAAATACAAACCAAATGGAGAGTTTAAAGATTTCAAACACCTACATAGTAATGCCATACCGATTCCGACAAAATTTCAAAACAAAGACGAGTTAGAAGGGACTCTTCATACTCATGCTAATCGTAATGACGACTTTATCACCGCTTTAGACATTGCAACAATTTTGAGTTACAAACAGAAAGTCGATTGGACAAGACATCTGGTGACTTCAAACAAATATGTGTCAGTTTTTGATATGGATAAGATGACTTTAGAAATAATCACAAGAAAGGATTATGAGGCGAGGACTGGGAAAAAGTTGAAATTGTAACTACCGCCAACAAAAGCTATTACCCCCGCTGTCCTGAGTTTATAACTCAGGACAGTTTCATTTTATACCAATCATTTCTTTTTAAGTATTTGCTTTAGGTTCACAACACTACCATAATCAAATTGATGAGCCTTTAGTGAAAGTTCTTGCACTTCTAGAGTTACATCTATCACCTCGAGTGAAGATATTCGCACCCCGAGTGAAAATGTACGCACCTCGAGTGAAGATTCTCGCACCTCGGAGCTTGCAGAGAGCACCTCGAGCAAAGATATTCGCACCTCGGAGCTTGCAGAGAGTACCTCGCTGGAAGATATTCGCACCTCGGAGCTTGCAGAGAGCACCTCGAGCGAAGATATGCGCACCCCGAGTGAAAATGTTTGCACCTCGTGTGAAGATATTCGCACCTCGAGAGAAAATGTTTGCACCCCGAGCGAAGATATACGCACCCCGAGTGAAAATGTACGCACCTCGAGTGAAGATATTCGCACCTCGAGAGAAAATGTTTGCACCCCGAGCGAAGATATGCGCACCCCGAGTGAAAATGTATGCACCTCGAGCGAAGATATTCGCACCCCGAGTGAAAATGTTTGCACCTCGACCGAAGATGTTCGCACCCCGAGTGAAAATGTTTGCACCTCGGAGTTTGCAGAGAGCACCTCGCTGGAAGATATTCGCACCTCGAGTGAAGATATTCGTACCTCGCAGGAAGATGCTTGCACCTCGCTTAGTATAAATGATAGAAAAAGAAAAAAAGAAGCAGTTTAGACTTTAGAGAAACAGATGAAATAAAAAAACCTCGGAGCTCCGAGGTTTTTTGTTTTAAACTAAATGCAAAATCAATTAAGCAAGCTCGCGCAAATCTACCGGTACAACACGCGATACGCCTTTCTCAACCATCGTGATACCATAAATAACATCTGTGCTCGACATCGTGCGCTTGTTGTGAGTAACAATCACGAACTGACTGTCTTTGCTGAAGGTGCGGATAATGTTATTGAACTTATCAATGTTGGCATCATCCAAAGGAGCATCCACCTCATCAAAAATACAGAAAGGCGCAGGCTTTAACAGATACATCGAGAATAGCAATGCCGTAGCTGTTAAGGTTTTCTCTCCACCTGATAACTGGTTAATGGTTAACGGACGTTTTCCTTTAGGCTTCGCAATGATATCAATTTCAGATTCTAAAGGATTGTTAGGATCAACCAAACGGATATCGCAATCATCTTCTTCATTGAACAACGAGCGGAACGCACGTTTAAAGTGTTCGCGCACGGTATTGAAAGCATCCATGAAAGTTTTGCTGGCAACACCTTCAATTTCATTAATGGTATTCAATAAAGATTCTTTCGCTTTTAACAAATCATCTTTCTGTGCTAAGATAAAGTCATTGCGTTGTTTGATTTCCTGATAAGCCTCCATGGCCATCGGGTTGATAGGTCCCATGTTATCTAAACGGTCGCGAATTTTTTGCACTTGCGCGCGCATCTCAGCTTCGTTAGCTTCAGCTAATAACTTGCCTTCTTCTTCAGTAACGGCTGCTAATACTTCATCCAAATCAACCTTAAACTCAACCGATAATCTTTCTTTAACTGAGTTGAGTTCCAGTTTGCTTTCATTCAATGCGTTTTGCAATTGCATCAAATCTGTGTCGCTTGTCTCGCGCGCATGTTGAATGCTACGCAATTCTTTTTCGAAAGTATCAATCTGCCCGCGTGAATCGTAATACTCGCGCTCTGCTTCGTTTAATCCTTTTTCTAAAGCTTCTTTTTCTTCGTACAAGCCAATCAATTCTTCATCGTTGTTTTCAGAATTTTCTAAGATGATTTTGATCTCTTGTTCGTTCTTATTCAACTCAGTAGTGTTGGCTTCTATGCGCGTACCACTTTGTTCAACAGATTCTTGCTTAAATCGAATTTCTTGTTCTAAACTCTTTACTCTGTTTTCTTGCTGATGGAAGAAAATATTTTGTTCATTGAAAGCAGCTGATTTCTGATTCAACATTTCGTTTTGCGAAGCCAGGTTTTCGATAACAACGGCTAAGCGTTGTTCGATTTCCTGCATATCCAATTCTGCTGCTTTTGCTTTTGGTGTTGCTTCGTCCAACTCCTTTAACAAGGTGTCGATTTTCTCGAGAATGTCTTCGCGTTTTAAATCTGCTGTGCTCAACATTTGCGAGAACTGCTCGCGCTTGGTTCTTACAGAAACAAACTCTTCGTTGATTTGTCTGATGGAGTTTTGTGCCGTTTCAATCTTTTGGCGCAGCTGATGGTTTCTCAACTTCTCTAAGTCAGATTGCTTCATCAGCAAATTGCTTTTGATTTCTTCCGCCTTAGCGCTGAGTTCTTTTATTTCTTTCTCCAGTTTTTCTAAATTCTTGGCTCTACCAATTTTCTTTCCTTCAAATAAACCAACAGAACCTCCGGATAAACTGTATTTCTTCTTAGTAAGTTTTCCACTTTTGGTGATAAAGATGTTGTCATCATCCAAAGGAATATTCTTAATATCTCCTTCGTAGATGTACACTTTATCCAAAATATGAGCCATCAGTTTTCTATACTTCGCGTCATATTCAATGATTTCTGTTGCAGGAAAAGCATTCTCATAAATTCTTCCCGGAGTAGATTCAAATCTTTCGAATTTATCGAGGATGAAAAAGTGAGCCTTACCTTTCGATGCATCACTCAATATATTGATGGCTTCGTAAGCTTCCGCTTCGTGATCAACAATGTAATAATTGAGATAAGGTTCTAAATAGTTTTCTATCGTTACACGATAATCTTCTGAAGTGGTTAAGATATCAGATAGGAGAGGAGCATTTTTAGCAATCTTCTTTTTTAAGAATTTAATCGCCTCCGGAAATCCCTCCTGGCTCTCAACCAAAGATTTGGTAAGGTTGAATTCGTTTTGTTTGGCATCGAGAATACGACTGGTGGAAGTCATCTCATCGCGAATCATGTCAATGGTTTTTTCCAATTGAGCAATTCGTGCGATGATGTCTTCCTCTTCCTTCTTTAAGTTTTCGAGTTCTTTATTTTTCTCGTTGAGTTCCTCTTGCAATAAAACTAACTTCTTTTCGAACTCAACTAAACTAGCACTTTGTAAATTAGAATCAGTTGCTGTTTTTTCTAACTCTTGCTTAAAAGAAGCAATTTGAATTTGTCGGATTTCAACTGATTTATTGATTTGAAAACTTTCTTCTTGCTTAGCACGCAAATCGCGTCTTAAAGCATCCGATTGTTGTTGTAAATCGGTAGTAACACGTCTTTGATTTTCGTAATCAAGCTTTAAGGTTTCAAGTTTACCTTGAATGTCTTTTAGAATTTGTTCTGCACTTTGTTTTTCTGTTTCTAAACTACCAATAGAGAAGCGTGCACGTTCATTGCTTTTTTTATCCTGATCGATTTGCTCTCTTAAATTGTTGGCTTTGTCGTTCAGGTATTTAAGGCGTTCGTTTTTAATTTGTTTTTCACTTTCGTATTGACGTATGCGAGCAACGTGATCATTAATGGTTTTTTGTCGTGATGAAAGTGTTTTTTCTTTAACAATCAACTCAGACTTTGCTTTTTCTATGTACGCTTCTTTCTCTGCAATTTGTGAAGCCAAAGAAATTTTTCTATCGTTTTCTCCTTCAATCTTCTTGGTTAATTCATTAAAGTTTTCGCGTTGTTTGTTGACGGTAACTTTGGCGAGTTGTACACTTTTATCTTTGTATTCGTCTTTAATGCGGTAATAATTTTCAGTTTGCTTGGCTTGTTTCTCCAAGCTTTTCATATTCTTTTCTATTTCGAAAAGTAAATCTTCTACACGCTCTAAGTCAGCATCAGTATCTTCAATTTTTTTAATTGTTTCTTTCTTACGCTTCTTAAATTTAGATACACCCGCTGCTTCTTCGAAAAGCATTCTTCGAGAATTGTCTTTGTCGTTAAGCAAATCATCTACCATCCCTAATTCGATGATGGCGTAGGTATTGGAAGCAACACCAGTATCAAGAAATAAATTTGTGATGTCTTTTAATCTGCAAGTAACACCATTGAGTAAGTATTCACTTTCACCACTTCTGTATAATCTTCTGGTAATAGTTACCTGAGAGTATTCTGTAGGAAGAATGTTTTTGGTATTATTAATCGTTAAGGATACCTCAGCCATTTGTTGAGCTGATCGTTGGCTCGTACCGTTAAAGATTACGTTTTCCATTTTTTCGGAGCGTAAGGCGCTGGTTTTTTGCTCGCCCAATACCCAGCGAATCGAATCCACCACATTCGATTTGCCGCATCCATTGGGGCCAACAATACCGGTTATGCCTTCGTCAAAGTTGATGACAACCTTATCGGCAAAACTCTTAAAACCTTTAATCTCCAATTTGGCTAATTGCATGGTGAACTATGGGGTTGATTGTAAAAAGGAAGGCAAAGATAAAAGTCCTGCCGAACCATTTCAAAATAAAAAATTAAGCCGTCAATTGTTGTCGTAAAATGTGGCAAAACCCTGCATTTTGACTAATTTAACCCGATAAATACATTTAAATGGATAACCTGCAGTTTTGGATTTATGTGATTTTGGGTGTGATTTACCTGTTTGGTCGTGCAAGTAAAAAGAAAAAAGAAGAAGAAAGACCTTCGACTCGCAGGCAAAGTACTGATAGTCAACCCAGTGGACCAAAGCCTCTGACTTTCGAAGAATTGCTTAAGGAAATAACGGAAGCAAAAATGCCTGAGCCCGAACCGGAAGTGACAACTAAAAAACGAGGTTATCAGGAGTTTGAAGAGGAAACTATTCCTGAATACAAGTCATACGATACGATCAAAGAAGAAACTTACGATGAACCGAAAGGCTATGATTTTGAAAAGGAAGAAACCTACAAGACATTCGAAAAATCGCGATTTGAGGCATTTAACAGAAAATCCTACGAAGAATTGCAATTAGAAGGAGCGCTTGAAACACCAAAAGTTGAGTTTAAAAAGTTTAAAGAATTTGAAAAAGAAGAAAATAACTCCTTGGCCAGACAAGTTGCCTTAGATTTTGAGGATAATGATAAAGTTAAGCGAGCTTTTATCATGGCAGAAATTCTAAATAGGAAATACTAAACATCCTTTTTTAGTTAAATTAACACTTTAAGTGTATATTGCTCATTGGTTTTGAAGTCAACACGTTGCATTTAAATGTTATTTTTTGAATATTATCTTACGTGGTTGTATCTGACCGATTTTTTAAACTTTAAGAGCTTTTTAAAATATGATATTTGAATTGCCTTTTGTAAGACCTAAAAAGGTTACAATAGACCAGTTAATAACGATAAAGGACACTTATATGTTAAAATATATCTTAGTCATAGTATTCGTTTTCGCTTTGCAAACTCAAGGGCAGGCACAATGCAGCAACAAGGTAGAGGTACAAAAAGCAGTCACTACCCGAGATATGGGTATAATAGAAATAAAGATTTCTACATCTAGATCATATAGCTGTACTTTATACGCTGAGAAAGCAACTGGCAACGAAGTGGTGAAAGAATTAAATCAAGCTGGTAATCAAATTCTAAAATTTGAAAAATTAGATCCATCACTAATTTACAGGGTCGATGTTAATTTCGTAGGAGAAGAAAATAAATTTTGCAAACAACTATCAAGATCTCAAATTATACTTTCATCTAAATGAGAAAGCACTTTTACATATCGGTCTTATTTTTTCTGGCTTTAACTGCTTTTAATAATCGCGTTGAGGCTCAGTGTACCGGAACACCCATTGCGAGTTTTGTATTAACAGGAACAACCAACGTAAGTTGCTTCAATGGTAACAATGGTTCGATAACCGTTACTTTGTCAGGAGGTCAGGCGCCTTTTTCTTATTCACTTGTTGTAGACACAGGTTTTGGTGAAATACCCATTGAAACGATATCTAACTCAAATTTACAAACTGTAACTTTCAACAACCTCTTTGCAAGTGATGTAATTGGCGGAACTTATCGAGTAAATGTAATTACCTCTAATGGTGGTACACCTGTATTAACTTGTACAAGAAGACAGGTATCTGGAGTTAATATCACACAACCTACACAATTGTCTTTCAATACTCCAACCATCACACCAAGTTGTAATGGTAATGATGGAAGTATTTCCATTACGGCAAGTGGCGGAACTGCACCTTATTCCTATGATTGGTCAATCATACCGGACCCTGGAAACACAGCCAACCCTTCAGGCTTGCCTGCAGATTCTTACGATGTAACTGTAACGGATGCTAATGGATGTACAGCCACACAAACCAACATTGTAGTACCGGGTGGTGCAACAGTCGATGCGGGTACAAGTCCGATAGAGATTTGTAGTGGAAGCACCTATACACTTTCAGGAAGTGTTGGTGGCTCTGCAACAGGGGGAGTTTGGTCAGGAGGAGCGGGGACTTTCAGTAATCCTAATGCACTTAATGCAGTTTACACGCCAGCGGGCACAGATTTAACCAATGGAACTGTCACACTTACTTTAACTACTACAGGTGGTGGTTGTCCTGCAATAATTGATCAAATTACAATTAACATTGCGCCAGCACCAACTGTTGAAGCAGGAAATCCTCAGAATATTTGTGGAGGTAATAACGCAACCTTAGTGAGCTCATCAATTGGTGGTTCTGCATCTACAGGTGCTTGGGGAATTGTTGCGCAACCGGTTGGAGGTAATGGAAGTCTAAGTTCAACAGCCCAAACAGCAAATCCATCTGCAGTAACTTTTACTGCTACAGTTGCGGGTAACTATACTTTAAGGTTAACTACCAATGACCCAGCCAACGCGTGTACTGCTGTTTTTGATGATGTTGTTATTACAGTTGACGCTGCTCCAATAGCAGATGCGGGCCCAGCAACGGCTACAATATGTGGAGGTACCATCAGAACAATGACCGGTTCAAGTTTTTCGGGTTCGGCTACAAGTGCTACTTGGTCAATTGTCACTCAACCACCACTTGGTGATGGTCTATTAAACAATCTTAATCCACTCAACCCAGCTATTGCAACTTTTACAGCAACTGTCGCTGGTGTGTATGTCCTTCGCTTAACAACTGATGACCCTGCTGGAATTTGCCCAGCAGATACGGATGATATTTCTATAACAGTTAATCAGCCAGCCATTGTAGAAGCAGGACCAAATAATCCAAACAATTGTGCTGGAGCTGTTGTGCCTTTATCTGGCTCAAGTATTTCAGGAAGTGCTACTAATGCTACTTGGACAATTAGGACACAACCAGTGGGTGGTAATGGCGTACTTAGTAATACAGGAGCTGTTGCGAACCCTTCTACTGTGACTTTTACTGCTTCAGTACCGGGGGCATATGTATTGAGATTAACAACCAATAATCCTGCAGGACCTTGTAACGCAGTTTTTGATGAAGTTACCATCACTTTTGATCAAGCACCAACTGTAGAAGCAGGCACTTATACACCCATTTGTTCTGGAACTATACTCAATCTAAACAATGCTTCGATTGGCGGATCAGCATCGACTGGTACATGGAGTATTGTTAGCCAACCTGGGGGTGGAGATGGTAATTTATCTTTGATAACGCCAACTGCCACACCAGCAACTGTAACATTCACGGCAACTATTGCAGGTAATTATATTTTAAGATTAACAACCGATGATCCAGCTAATAATTGCCCAGCTGTATTTGATGAAGTAACAGTTACGGTTAATCCAAGTGTATTACCAAGTGTTACGATAGTGTCAGATTTAGGAAATAATATTTGCTCTGGTGCAACAGTGAATTTTACAGCAACACCAACCAATGGTGGTGCTACTCCAACTTACCAATGGAGAATAAACGGAACTAATGTTCCTGCTGCAACAAATGCAACATTTACTTCATCGACTTTAAATAACGGAGATATTGTTACAGTTGAAATGGTGAGCAATGCAACATGTGCTGTGCCAACAACAGTGGTTAGTAATGCTATTAATTTTACTGTTAATCCTACAGTTGTTCCAACAGTTAGTATAGCAGTTGCACCAAGTAATGCTATTTGTAGCGGAACGAGTGCAACATTCACCGCTACACCTACTAATGGCGGAGGTGCACCTACTTATCAATGGCAAATAAACGGTTCAAATGTTGTTGGTGCTACAAGCGCAACTTTTGTCTCAACAACGTTAAATGATAATGATCAGGTAAGCGTGGTCATGACAAGCAATGCAACTTGTCCTGTTCCAACAACTGTGACTAGTAACACAATTTTAATGGATGTTACACCTTCAGTCGTTCCAACCGTTTCAATAACTGTTAATCCTGGTTCGACTATTTGTCCAGCAACTTCGGTAACATTTAATTCATCAATAACGAATGGCGGAACAACGCCAACGTACCAATGGAGAATCAACGGTGCAGATGTTGTAGGTCAAACGGGAACAAGCTTCACAACCTCCACTTTAAATAATGGAGATATAGTAACTGTTGTTCTTACAAGCAATGCAACTTGTGCTACACCTGCGAGTGTTACGAGTAATGCAATCAATATGACTGTGGCTAGCCCACTTACAGCATCTGTTTCAGTTACAACAGCTCCGGGAACTTCCATTTGTGCAGGAACCAATGTTACGTTTACAGCAGTGCCTATAAATGGCGGAGCCACTCCAACCTACCAATGGATTTTAAATGGCGCAGATGTAGTTGGTCAAACTGCTTCAACTTTTAATACAACAACATTAGCGAACAATGATCAGGTATCTGTTCGTATGACTAGTTCTTTGAATTGCGCTGTGCCAGCAACCGTAACTTCAACATCAGTAACCATTACTGTTACAACAACGGTAACGCCAAGTGTTAGCATCGTATCATCTGATGCAGACAATTCTGTTTGTGCAGGTTCATCAATAACATTTACAGCAACACCAGTTAATGGAGGAACAACCCCAACATACCAATGGTTATCGGGTGGTGCACCGATTGCCGGCCAAACAAGTTCCACTTATACAACAAGTACTTTAACCAATGGTGAGAATATTTCAGTTAGCATGACCAGTAATGCAACTTGTGCCTCTCCTGCTACTGTTACAAGCAATACAATTTCTACTACAATTTTACCTTTAGTAACACCTGCTATTACAATAACATCATCTGATGCTGATAACTCTATTTGCGCTGGTACTTCAGTAACCTTTACTGCGACTCCAGTTAATGGCGGCTCTACGCCAACATTTCAATGGTTATCAGGAGGTAATCCAATAGCAGGAGAAACCAACGCCACATACACGACTAGTAGTTTGGTAAATGGAGAACAGATTTCAGTAACATTAACTAGCAATGCAACCTGTGCTTCTCCAACAACTGTTACAAGCAATGTTATTAAGACAACTGTTTTGCCTGCTGTTACACCAACAGTTTCAATAACTTCTAATGATGCAGATAATACAATTTGCGCTGGAACATCTGTAACTTTTACTGCATCTATTACGAACGGTGGTGCAACACCTGCATTTCAATGGCTTTTGAATGGAAATCCAGTTGTAGGTGAAACCAATAATACATTTACAACTACAACTTTAGCTAACAACGATCAGGTTTCAGTTCAGTTAACTTCAAACGCACCATGTACCACTATATTAGTAGTAACAAGCAATGTAATTACGATAAGTGTACCTGCAACATCTGCTCCATCTGTTTCAATTGTTTCATCTGATGCAGACAATAGTTTTTGTGCAGGAACCTCTGTCACCTTTACAGCTACGCCTGTTAATGGTGGAGCTACGCCAACTTTTCAATGGTTATTAAATGGAAATCCAATAGTAGGAGAAACAAGTTCAACATTAGTAATAAATACACTCGCTACTAATGATAATATTAGCGTACAATTAACGAGTAGTTCACCTTGTGCAGTTCCTCTTACAGCTTTGAGTAATGTAATTAATAATACAGTATTACCTCTAGTAACACCAACCGTTAGTATAACTTCTAATGATGCAGATAATGTAATTTGTGCAGGCACATCCGTAACTTTTACAGCAACACCAACAAACGGTGGTGTCACACCAGCGTTTCAATGGTTATCAAATGGAAATCCTATCGTAGGAGAGACAAATGCTACTTATACTACCACAGCATTAACGAATGGGGAGCAAATTTCAGTTACATTAACGAGCAATGAAGTTTGTCCTTCTCCAGCTACCATTACCAGCAACGTTATAACCACAGTTGTAAATTCAACGCTAACACCACTTGTTTCAATATCAGCCAATCCGGGTACAACTATTTGCCCCGCAACCTCAGTAACATTTACCGCAAGTATTACCAATGGAGGACTAACTCCAACTTTACAATGGAGCAAGAATGGAAATCCATTACCAGGAGAAACAAATACAACTTATACCGATGCCGCTCTTGCCAATAATGATGTTATAAGTGTCACTCTTACTTCATCAGAAGTTTGTGTTACAAGCGCCACGGCAACAGCCAACCAAACTATTACAGTCAGTCCTAATCCTACTGCAACTATTTCAGGCACTACTTCTATTTGTGTTGGAGGAAATGCCGATGTTACCATTACACTTACTGGAGTTGCGCCTTGGAACATTGTTTATACGGACGGAGTAACCAATATCTCAGCGACAAATATTCTTACCTCACCTTATGTATTCAATGTAGCACCTGCGGCACCAGGTGCAACGTATACCATGGTTTCTGTTTCTGATGCCTGCGGTGCGGGAACAGTTTCAGGAGCCGCAGATGTTGCAGTAACGCCTATACCCGGCAATCCAAATACTTTTGGAGCTGAAACTTGGATTGGTTATGTGTATGATGATTTTACTACTACACCTTTAACACCTTATCAAAATAATGTAAACTATAACTTATCCAAGTACAGAGGATTTTTTAATGAAACTGAATTAGCAGCTTTTGGCACATCTTCTTACAATACAACAACAGATGTTTTTAACCTTAACCTAAGTAATAACATTCCCTTACAAGGTGCCAATATTTGTGGAAGCTATTTGAATAACTTTAGTGTGCGATTTAGGATGAATAAGTCCTTTGCTGCGGGTGTTTATACTTTTCAAGTGGGAGGAGATGATGGTGTTCGTTTAACCATTGATGGTGTTGTGATTACACTTGCTCCAGCAAATTCATTTAGCAACCACAGTTATACTGTTTACACATCAGTTCCTGTATGTTTAACAGCAGGATCACATCAAATTCAAATAGAATATTTTGAAAATGCGGGATTTGCTCGGGTAAGTTTTGATTACAGTGCAACACCTGCGCCTGTTCCAAATCCTGCGTCACCTATTGTTACTTGTGTAAATGTAACTATCCCAACATTATCCGTTGATGCCATTGCAGGTGCTACAAGTTACAATTGGTATGCTGATGCAGCTTTAACAACTTTATTGAACACAACAGCAACTCCTAATTTTACACCAACAGCTGCCCAGCTAGACATGACAACTGCTGCTATTAACGACTTTTATGTAACTGCAACCTTTGCTTGTGGACAAACACCAGCTGCACAAATTGATGTGAATGTAGTTAACAGTACAACCATAACTCCAATTTCCAATCCATTACAAGTTTGTCAGTCAGCTACAACCATTGATTTAAATACATTAGTAAATGTAGTTCCCGCATCAACAGTTACTTTCACAGGTACAGGTGTTACGGGTAGTAACTTTGATGCATCTCAAGCTTTAGGAGTTTATGTTATCAATGCAACTGTTGGTGGTTCATGCCCTGCCAACGTAAACTTTAATATTGAAATTATTGATGATGCGACTATTACCGTTCCTACAGTCGCTCCATCAGTTTGTCAAGCATCGGCACCAATCTCATTATCAACATTAGTGAGCGCTACACCAGTTGGAGGAACCTTTGCCTTTACAGGTACAGGTGTTGATACTGCAACTGGCACTTTTGATCCAACGGCTTTGAATGGCTCACAAACAATTAACGTCACCTATACTTCTGGAACTTGCACTACAAATTCAACATTTCAGATTGATGTAGTTTCAAATCCAGTATTAACGGTAACAACACCCGCTGCACCTCGTTGTGAAAATGGAGGTGTAATCAATTTACTAACCTTTGTAAGCGCAAATCCTTCTGGCGGTACTTTTACATTTAGTGGTAGTCCAGCTATATCAGGAAGTAATTTGAATCCTGCTGCTTTAGGGGGTTCAACAGTTAGCATAAATGTATCCTATGATCTAGGTGGATGTACGGCTTCATCAAGCTTTAACATAACGATTACGGATAGCACTGATCCAAGCTGTGGTTCAGGAACAGGAACTTGTGCTACAGTTGTGATCACTCCGAATCCTTCGCCAGCAACGTGTACATTATCAACAGGTGGTATAGTTTTCGATATTAATCCAGCGGTTCCTGTTATTAATAATACAGGAGTAAGAATAGAAATAACAGGGGTTTCACCTACCAACCTGACCATCTCAAGGACAAACTTCAATAACTTCATCTTTACAAATTTACCTTCTGGTACTTACAGCTATACAATTGAATACGGTGATCCAGGTTGTATCAAAACTGGTTTCGTTACTGTAGATCAATCTGGTACTGTTGGTACACCAGTGGCTTCTAATATTATCTCACCTGTTTGTTTCGGTGATGCAACAGGTTCGGCAACAATTGATGTTGCGGGTGAAACTGGAAATGTTTTAGAGTGGTCGTTCGATGGAGGAATTTCAGATCCATTTAAGCCATTTGTTGCTGGTAGTCAAGTAACAGGTATTCCAGCAGGGGCATCGCCTTCTTTTAATCAAATAATTAGTGTTCGAAGAAATGCTAGCGATCCTTGTTTTGCACAAGTTACGATTAACATTCCTCCGCCTACTCAAATAACTTTTGTTTCAACTGCTACTAATACAACAACATGTACTGGTAACGATGGCACTATACAGGTAACCGGCACTGCGGGTAATCAAGTTGGTATTTTCGATGGTACAGGAACTACCCAATTGAGACCATTTACCAATCTGCCTTTAGCAACATCATTTAGTGGATTTAGTGCAGGTTCATATATAGTAAGAGTGAGAAATGCGGCTAGCTGTGAAGTATCACAAACCATAGGAATTACTGCACCTAATCCTGTTGGTGCTCCTTCTGATATTGCTTTTGTAAATGCTTTATGTGCTAATAATGGAGCCAGTGGTGCTATCACCATTAATCAGTTACCTCAAGCAGGAACTTATGATTTGATTATTGAAAGAGGATTGTTTACACCAGTAGAAGTTGTTAATATCACTTATAATGGCGAGGCTAGAAATTTTGGCAACTTAATTTCTGGCGATTACAGAGTTATCATTACACCTTCAGGGACATCTTCGCTTTGTCCACTAAATGTTACTGGTAATATATCAGGACCAACAGCGGTGTCTTTTGAAACAGCAGCTGTATGTATCAACCAAGATTTACAGGTGACGAGTATTACAGGTGACGTTGCACAGAATCTTCAATTAGAAGTAAGAAGAGTGAGTGATAATCAAGTTGTATTTTCTGATTTGAATGTTAATCCTTTCCCTACCGGAAGTTATTTAATCGCTAATACTAATTCATTCTTATCTCAAGCAGGAGAATATGCTATTATTCTTTCGCAGCTTCAAGGTACTTGTAATTTATCACAAACAACAAATGTTACAATTAACCAACAAGTGGTAGTAAGTCTTTCCGATTTTGAGCAATCATATCCGGATGAGGCAGCAGGTGTTGTGTCGATAAAAATAATGTCGGGTGGGTTAGCACCTTTCTCTATGGCATTAGAATTGACCACACCATTTTCTCCTGACCAATTTTATAGTTCACCGTTAACTTTAGTAACTACACAAGATGCTGACTTCAGGTTCTTTAAAAGATTTGACCAGCTACCAGCCGGAACTTATGATTATATTGTTGAGGATGATAATGGTTGTAGATTAGAAGATCAATTGGTGATTGAAGTTAATCAGGCAATCTTTATTCCTAATGTTTTCACGCCAGATAATGATGCAGATAATAAAAATGAATTCTTTACGATTAGAAATCTCGCACCTAATTCTAAATTAGTTGTAACAAATCGTTGGGGTAACGAGGTTTACTCAAATAACAACTATGATAATTCTTGGAATGGTGGTGACTTACCTGAAGGAATTTATTTCTATCAGTTAAACTCAGGTGGAAGTAAATATTCAGGATGGGTTGAAATTATAAGAGGTAGCAAGCCATAATAAGCTTGCTACACTTTTTCTAAAAAACACATGGTATCCACGTTATCTGCATAATTCCATATAGCCGGAAGTTGAGACTTTCCGAATTCAACGTTGCATAGCTTGTTTTTTCCCACAACGCATTGAAGTTTTTCATGGCTAGAATTTATTTTTTCAGTTAAATCGTTTTCATTATGATAATATTGGAAATGAACAACAGAGATAGGAGAAACTAATTTCTCATTTTCGCTTAACAATACAAAACCATTATCTAAGTGAGGTTCGCTATTAATAAGCTTGATTGCTTTTTGATATTCGTAATTATTAAAATATTTATGATGCTGTGAAACAAAAGAAAAAGTCTGCCATGCATCTAATAAAGTTGTGAAGTTAAACCCATCAGGAACAAAAAGAGTGGAAACATTTCTACAACCTAAACCGAAATATTGAAATACATCTTTCCCTAACGATGCCAATTCTTCCATGCTTTCATTTCCGTTAAGTATAGCAGCTGATGTTCTGTTTCTTCTAATGATGTGTGGATACTTGCCGAAGTAATAATCGAAGTAACGAGAAGCATTGTCGCTTCCTGTTGCAATAACTGCATCAAAGCCAGTTAATCTTCCGATTTCTATTGTAAAATCTGCCTTCTCATCAGTTTTTTTTATTTCTTCAATCAAAAAGGGAAACAAGCGGGAATCTTTTGAGCTAAACTTTAAGATACTGGCATGTCCACTTATATACGTGCATAGCAAATCATGAAAGCCAACTAGAGGAAGATTGCCTGCCATGATAATGGCGATTTTTTTTGGGTTATCTGTTAATTTGTACTTTGAAAGCCAACTTCTTAGATTTTCTTCATCGAGTAAGTAAATAATGCCATCGATTGCAGCTCGGATACTTTCTTCTGTAAACCATGCATTTTCAGCCTTAGCCAATTGACACCATTCCTTAAATAATGAATGATCCATCTTTTCTAAGTAAAATTTAAGGCTTTGCAAGGCTTGCAATCGGTTTTCCATGAAATAAACTTTTAGTAGGTATTATGTGTTTTTGTTTACTAACGTGCGAAAATTATTTTTGCACCGCAATTAAACCCAAAATTAAGGAATACATGGCTATCATGATTACTGAGGAGTGCATCAACTGTGGTGCCTGCGAACCAGAATGTCCGAATACTGCTATATACGAAGGAGGAAGAGAGTGGAATTGGGCTGGTGGAACTAAACTTACAGCCATAGAATTAGAAGAT
Source organism: Cyclobacteriaceae bacterium (assembly GCA_027533395.1). Lineage (GTDB taxonomy): Bacteria > Bacteroidota > Bacteroidia > Cytophagales > Cyclobacteriaceae > Chryseotalea. Next base: position 14,815 of record JAPZUF010000032.1, on the reverse strand, counting down.
GGCTCATCTTTAGATGCTAAAGCCATGCAAGAACCTGTTTCTCCTGAGTTTTATTATATCGTAAGTGGGAAGTGTACGGAGTGTACTGGATTTCATGAGGAACCACAATGCGCGGCAGTTTGTCCTGTAGATTGTTGTGTACCAGACCCTGATAATGTAGAAACTAAAGAAGAGTTAGAAGCTAAAAAATCTTGGTTGCACCAAGAAGGTTAGTTATTTCATTTTTGATCGCTTGATTAAGAAGCTTTGTAAAATGTGTTGAAAACCATCAGAAATGTCTGCCTCTATAAAGTCAATTTTATATTGCAGACATTTTTGTTTCACTGCTTTGTAATAGGCCTTTGCTTGGTTTTGATAGTGGGTTTTTATCTCTAGTGGATTGATAGTTAATTTCTCGCCACTTTCTAAATCTACAAACTCAGTTTGTCTTTGGTCGAATTCAAAATTCTCCTCAGTTTTTCTGTCGCTTACATGAAAAACAATTACTTCATGTTTATTATGTCTGATATGTTGCAAGGCTTTAAAAAGCTTGAGCTCATCTTGCGATGACTCGAAGAAGTCTGAAAAAATAACGACCAACGAACGCTTATGAATCTTCTCTGCAATTTCATCTAATACTATGGCTACCTCAGTGTTTGTTTTACCAGCAGGTTTCTTTTCTACTATGGTTTCTTGTAAATGATGAAAGATTTGATTGAGATGTGCTGAAGTAGATTTGATAGGTGTTAATAAATTGATTTTATCATCAAATGTACATAGTCCTACAGCATCGCGTTGCGTTTGCAAAAGATATCCGAGAGCAGCAGATGCAAACACTGCAAATTTCATTTTTTCATTTCCCGGTTTTGGATAAAACATACTTGGCGATTGGTCGACAACGAGTAAACACCTTAGGTTGGTTTCTTCGGCATATTGTTTAGTATATAACCTGTCGGTTCTTGCAAAAACCTTCCAATCGATATGACGCGTGCTTTCGCCTTCATTATAAAGGCGGTGTTCCGAAAACTCTACAGAAAATCCGTGGTAAGGACTTTTATGCAAACCTGTAATAAAACCTTCCACCAAATGCCTGGCTAGTAAGTCTAAACTTGTACTTTGCTTTAAATCTGCCAGGTTAAAATGCGCCATCCATCGAATAATTTATGCATTGCAAATAACCCAAATAATAGTACTATTTGCTTTGAAATGGCAAAATATTATATTTCGGAAATAAATACCAAACCGTACCTATAAACCAAGTTGGATTGTGGAAGATCATAAAGCAAACAGCAGAGATGAAATCTACTCTGCAAAAGTAAAAGCGGGCAAGAGAACCTACTTTTTCGATGTGAAATCAACGCGCTCTAATGACTATTACCTTACCATTACTGAGAGCAAAAAACGTTTTAAAGATGATGGCTTTACTTATGAAAAGCACAAAATCTTTCTTTACAAAGAAGATTTCAGAAAATTTATGGAAGCCTTAAATGGCTCTATCGATCATATCAAAACATTGATGCCAGATGTAGATTTCGATCAATTTGAGAAAGAACACGAAACTGATTCGGAAATAGTTGAAATCAGCAACCGGAACAACGGTTCAAGTGATTCGGAACTGAAATGGGAATAAGATAAAACAGAAAGCCTCAATTTGAGGCTTTTTCTTTTTTGTGCCCGCAATGAACTAAGCTATATTTGCACCTCATTTCTAAAAAACGCTTATGGCACTTCAGTGCGGAATTGTAGGACTACCCAATGTTGGTAAATCAACACTTTTTAATGCTATCTCAAATAACAAGGCAGAAGCAGCCAATTTCCCATTTTGTACAATAGAACCCAATGTGGGTATTATCTCTGTGCCTGACAATAGATTAAAAATTTTGGAAGGGTTGGTAAATCCACAGAAAGTTGTGCCTGCTACCATCGAATTTGTTGACATTGCTGGTTTAGTAAAAGGAGCAAGCAAAGGAGAAGGATTAGGTAATCAATTTCTGGCGAACATTCGCGAAGTAGATGCCATTTTACATATTGTGCGTTGTTTTGATAATGACAATATTGTGCATGTAGATGGAAGAGTAAATCCAGTAGCTGATAAAGAAATTATTGATACTGAGTTACAGTTAAAAGATTTAGACTCTGTAGAAAAGAAAATTTCCAGAGTAGAAAAAATAGCCAAATCAGGCGATGCAAAAGCAAAAAAAGAGTTAAGCATTTTACAAGAAGTCAAAGAAACTTTATTGGCTGGCAAAAATGCTCGTGCTTTGGTTTTAGATGGTGAAGATGCGAAAGCAATAAGTGATTTGCAGTTACTAACTGCCAAACCGGTTTTATATGTAGCAAACGTTGATGAAGCTTCATTGCACAATGGCAATAAACACGTTGATGCCTTGAGGAATTTGGTAAAAGAAGAAAATGCAGATGTGGTGATGATCAGTGCTGCCATCGAAGCTCAAATCGCAGAACTAGAAAGTGAAGAAGATAGAAAAGAGTTTTTGAAAGAATACGGTTTAGAAGAATCAGGCTTAAACAAGTTGATCAGGGCGAGTTATGCTTTACTCAACCTGATTACTTACTTCACGGCTGGTGTACAAGAAGTTCGTGCTTGGACTATCAAAAGAGGTTGGAAAGCTCCGGCTGCCGCTGGCGTAATTCATACGGACTTTGAAAAAGGTTTTATTAAAGCGGAAGTAATCAAACTTTCTGATTATCAGCAATATAAAACAGAAGTAGCCTGTAAAGAAGCCGGAAAAATGGCCATTGAAGGAAAAGAATATGTGGTGCAAGATGGCGATATTATGCATTTTAGGTTTAATGTGTAAATTATCTACTCAAGTCTTTAGTATAAATAAAGTATCTTTTTTAGCTTTATAAACTACTCGGAAAATTTTACCGTATAGTTGGGTTTTTGCCATAGTTTTTAACCCCAAAATTTTTTTAGGCTTGAGAGTTCGTATTGTTTTTTCATTGAAGAACAGGGGGTCGTATGTTCCCTTTCACCACCAATACCTGATAGCACAGTTTATCAAAGGTGTGTTAGTTTTTGGCTCTCGGGAAGATTATAAATCATTTTCATTATTCAACTTTTCCGGATTAAAAGGCCAAACAAAAGTTAGCCGCAAAGGCTTACATTTTTATTCTTCCAAAGTAACCTTGGTTTTCGCTTGCGCGGATGAGGCATTCATGGAATATTTTTTGAAAGAATTGTTTCAACTTAAGGAAATCATGGTGGGCAATCTGCAACTATCACCTGAATCATACGAACAAGAAAAACCGGTTTCGATAGGAGGAGAGGTTAAGTTTCTTTGTATTTCGCCCATTGTTATTTTGCCAGCTAAGTTTAATGACGAAGCCAGTAAAAGATTTATTATTCCTGGAACGGATGAGTTTTCTGATTTGCTCTATGACTCAACCTTAAGTAGAATGGAAGCTAGCGGAAAGTTTTCTGCAGAACAATTAGCATCGTTCTATAAATTTCAATTAGTGCCAGACCAAGATTATATTTTGAGGTTGCAGGAATCACATAAAAAATTTGCAAGGATTTATCCATTATACGACAACGATGTAAAATTTGAAGTTCGAGGGTATACTTTTCCTTTTACTTTATTTGCCAGTGTTGAAGTTCAATCTTTCTTATACGAAAATGGCTTAGGATTATACACGGCCAAAGGCTTTGGCATGTTGGATGTATCCAATCAAAACACAATTAATAAAGACGAACCACAAGAAGCGATTTACGCTTAGCGTTTGTTCCTGTTTATGCGCAGATATCCGGCTAAAATGTCTGCCTGAGGTTGCATAGAGCGATAATAAACCATCACTTCATATTCGTTTTCGGTTTCGAAATGTTCTCCTTCAAGATTAATACTTTTACCATTACCATCAAGGGCTTTATATTGATAATTGTACCAACCTTGCTTCAATAGAAATTCTTGCGTGTAAACTCCATTTAAAGAATCATATCGCATGGTTTTGTCTTTTGTTGCGATATCCTGATTGAAAGCACCAATTACATATACACGAGCGTTATTTGGGAGACTGGCTTTTAAGTATAGTCTTGTTTTAACATAATTTTCAGAGAATGTAAGAGGACTATCGAAATTTTGTATCACAAAATTGCCATTGAAATCTAAGTATTGAGAATATCGATCTGTGTTTCGATTTATATCTAGTCCTGAGTGAGCTACATAAGGTTTTGTGCTTCTATCAATTTTGCTAATATTTTGTCCTGTATTAATGATAGTTCTTAAATCAATAAACCGATATTCGTTACCACCGCTGTGCATTTCTTTTTCATCAGTTACCAGATATTCAATAGATTTTTCTTGCTCACGAATGATAGTGGGTGTGAGATTATAAATGATGTTATCCCATCTTTGATTTTGCCTGAGCGTTACTACAAATTGATCATTCGAATTAATTATAGGTAATGATTGGTAGTTGAGTTTGATACTGATAGGTTGTTTATTGCCAAGTTGTTGAGCTGCTGAAATATCTCTTCGGTCTGCAACCTGAATCATTTGCTGGTAAATATAAAATCGTTTAGATAAAACCGGGTATTCATCATCACGATAAACAGTAACAACATAATTGCCAGCTAACTTAACTTTCGGTATTTTAATTGAATAATGAATGTAGGGAATGTGCGTATCAGCAGAAAAAGAATAAGTTTGGATTGGAAAACTATTATACTCATACAAAAAATCAAGATTGGCTAGGCCAGATTTAGTCCAATCCGCATTACAGTGAGTAATTTTTATTGTATAATGATTAAATTGCTCTGCGAGATCATCAAAGGCAAGAATAAGATTTTGTGTAGTAAGCGGAGCTGCTGGAGGTAATAAAACGCTTTGAGGCGCGTTGGTTTGAGGGTAAAGCAGAATGGTTTTGATGTTGGTAACAAAAGCAGCATCCTGTAGCAAATTGTTTTCGTTACTACTATTTGATAAGTTACCCATGGGTACACATGCAGTAAAAAACATAAGAATAAAAAGTACTCTAAGCATAAAATATTAACCTTTAATTACAACCTAATACTCAAATTGCGTGTCTAATGTAAGCCAAAATACTGAACAAGAGTTGTTGCAGGGCTGTTGCAAAGGAAATAGACAAGCGCAATATCAGCTTTATCAGCTTTTTAGTAAGAAAATGATGGCGGTTTGTTTACGTTACACAAAATCTGTAGCGGAAGCGGAAGATATTTTACAAGAAGGATTTATCAAGGTGTTTCAACATATACAAAATTTTAAAGGTGAGTCGAAATTAGAGACGTGGATAACCCGAATCATGGTGAACACGGCTTTAAACAGTAATAGGCGTAAAATGTATTTATTTCCGATGGTGGATGTAACGGAAATTCATGCACCAGTTCAGGAAGATATATTTCAACATCTTTCTTTTGAACATTTGCTAAAAATGATCCAGGCATTACCTACCGGTTGCCAACTTGTATTTAATCTCTTTGCCATCGAAGGCTACAGCCATCAGGAAATTGCAGATCTTCTAAGCATCAGTGAAGGCACTTCCAAATCGCAATACGCGAGAGCCAAGGAGTTGCTGAAAAATCAAATCATTTCAGAATCAGAAAAATTGAAGTATGGAAAGTGGTGAAGAAAATAATATTTGGAAATCCAAATTAGCGGGAGCGGAGTTTGAACCCGGTGAAAACGTTTGGGACAACATTCAAACTTCCTTAGATAAAGAGGAGGAAGTAAAAAAATTAAAAAGAAGACTGATCTATTTTCAGTGGACAGCTGCTGCAGCTACGCTATTGTTATTTGGATTAGGATATGCTTCCTATCGATTTATTGAACAAAAACAGCAGGAATCTATTCAGCTTAGCAATCAAATAGCTGAATTACAAATAGCTGAACAATCAATTACTATTAAAGAAGATAATTTGTTTGATCAATCGAGAGAAAGAAACCAACGATTAGACAAAACTGAAACTGACCAACCTAAATCAGAAGCAATTTTTAATCAGAGTAAAGGAAGAACTGATATAACACTCATTGCTAAAAAGAATCAAAACATAGCTACCAGCCTTAATACAGAAGAAAATAAAATTGAAAGAAAGGAGTTATCAGGAATAAAACTTTCGACATTTAAAAAGTATGAAGTAGTTGAAAACCAATCAATCCTACAAAATCAAATTGCTCTTTCTACCCAGCTTAATTTTTCCAATCAAGAAAATAAAAGTTTAGTCAATACTAACTTAACATCTGAAGTTAAAGAAGATAGAAAGACAGAGGTTTCTCCTTTAATATTGAATCAGAATGAAAACGCTTTGGCGTTGGATGAAAAGAAGGATGAAGAGAAAGCAAAAGACGCTGATGAAAAATTTTGGACTTCAGTTGGTTTTTCTGCTGGTTCTTTCAATAACATTACACCAACTAATTCAGCTGCACCAGCCAATACATTTCGTTCAAGTTTAGCTGGCCAAACTGCATCTGAGGAGAGCAATTCTCCCGGTTACACTTATGCAGTAAACTTACTGGTAGGAGCGAAAGTGAGTGAACATTGGATTTTACAAGGTGGCGTTAGTTACATGAATCAGGTTTCTAATTATTCGGCAAACTCTGCGTTAACAGAAAACGCATCTTTGCAAGTAGCTTCTGTTAATCAGTTCGACAAAAATAAAGACAATGAATCCGCATCAATTGTAGCTACAACACCATACACGGTTAATAACTCTATTGAGATGATTAGTTTTCCTGTGCAAGCGGGTTATATTGTTTTCGAGAAAAAGTGGGGATTGATTATTAATACAGGTATTGCAACAGATTTATTCTTACAAAATACACTAGCTCCTAATGCTGAAAACATCGCGACAACTACAACAGGTAGAGGAAGTGAATCACCTTACCGTCCGATAAATTTTGCAGGATTAATTGGCTCAGAAATCAGTTATCGATTTGGTACACAGTACAGAATTTCTTTGGCGCCTGGCATTCGTTATCCTTTTCAATCCATTTATAAAGACAGGCTGGATGTAAAATCTACACCCCTTACTTTCGATTTAGGGCTTAGGTTCAAATATATTTTTAAATAATTGGGTTTCCCTTTCCAACCTTTTCAGGATTAAGAGTGTCAAAGGGATAGTATGCAAAAAATAACAGAAACTCTGGAAAACAGGCTACAAAAGAGAATTAATGTCTCTTTATATGCTTTGTTATTTTTAACTGTATTGCTGGGACTAAGTGTACTGTTAGAAAGATAGAAGTAAAATGAGTGTTTTGGGTAGAGAGCGTGCCGATAGCTGATAAAGGCTCTGGGTTTCAGTTTCGGCAGCTCTTCCTTTTTTTACAACGAGTCGAATTCTTCAGACAAATTCAACCACTGATTATTAATTTCTTCTAATTTATTTAAAGTATTAGTTAAATTTTTTTGCAATTCTCTTGCTTTTTCTGCCTGAGTATAATTTTCTTCTTTTGCCATCTCAGTTTCCAACTTGCTTTTTTCTTTCTCTAAAGTCTCCATCATCTCTTCCAACTTTTTTATTTCTTTAGCGAGTGTTTTTTTGCTCGCTTCATTCGCAGGGGTAGATGGGTTTTCTTTCTTAACAACTTTTGGTTTTTCAATTGGTTTAACATCTACTATTTTCTCTGCTTGCTGCTTTCTCCAATATTCAAATTCATCGTAAGTGCCGGGGTATTCTTTGATCTCGTGGTCATCAATGTACCAAATCTTGTTGGCAATTTGAGCAATAAAATGTCGGTTGTGCGAAACAACAATGTAACTACCTTGATATTGCTGCAATGCTTGTATTAAAATATTTTCTGAAATAAAATCCAAGTGGTTAGTAGGTTCATCAAGCAATAAAAAATTAGCATCAGAAATTAAAGTTTTAGCTAACGCAACACGCGATTTCTCTCCACCCGATAACACTTTTATTTTTTTATATTGATCTTCATCCGAAAACAAAAAGCAGCCTAACACATTTCGTAATTCTTGTTCTGTTTTGCCTGAACCAGCTTGTTTCAATTCATCTAAAATTTCATTTTCTACATGCAAGGACTCTAATTGATGTTGCGCATAAAAAGCCTGAATAACATTATAACCTTGTGTGCGTGTGCCATCAACAGGTTCTGTGCCGGCTATTATGCGTAATAAAGTTGATTTTCCTTTTCCATTAGCACCAATTAAAGCAATTTTATCTCCTCGTTCGATGGTGGCAGTTGTGTTTTTTAAAATAGTAAGATTGCCATAAGCCTTGCTAGCATTATTCAATTGAATAACTTGTCTGCCACTCTCTTGCTTAATTTTAAATCTGAAATTGATGGCGGCCACGTCATCTACCACTTGTTCTACCAAATCCATGCGCTCAAGCGCTTTCACGCGTGATTGCACCTGACGGGCTTTTGTGGCTTTAGCTTTGAATCTTTCTATGAATCTTTCTGTCTGTCGGATTTTAGCCTGCTGATTTTCGTAAGCGTTGTTTTGGATTTCTTTTCTTAATTCTTTTTCTTTTAGATAAAATGAATAATTGCCTTCGTAGGCAACCAATTGTCCGAAGGTAACTTCTACTGTTCTTGTTGCCACATTGTCTAAAAAAGTTCTGTCGTGCGAAACAACAATTACCGCGCCTTCATAATTGCGCAAATAATTTTCCACCCACTCAATAGAAGGTAAGTCGAGGTGGTTGGTTGGTTCATCCAACATTAATAATGAAGGCTTTTCCAATAATAACTTCGCTAACATTACGCGCATCCTCCATCCTCCCGAAAATTCACGTAGGGGTCGATGTAAATCTTTTGTTGTAAAGCCAATGCCTTCTAATACTTCCTCAGCTTTAGCTTGCATAACATAGCCACCACTTTCTTCGAATCTTTCTTGTAGTTTGGTTAAGCGATTAACCAGATCTTCGGAATAATGATTTTCTAACTCGTGGAGGATTTGTTCTATTTGTCTTTGTGTTTCAACGGTTTCTTTAAAGGCTTGCATGGCCACTGTTACAATGGCATCATCAGATTGATAAGATAGTAAATCCTGATTGAGGAAACCAATCGTACAATCGTTGCTTTTACTGATGGAGCCAGCATCAACTTTGTATTCACCATTAATTATTTTTAATAAAGTTGATTTACCTCTACCGTTTAAACCAATCAAACCAATTTTATCCTTTGGTTTGATAAACAAACTTGCCTCTTCATACAAAGCACGACCACCAATAAAATACGAAATATCCGAGATAGAAATCATGATGCAATTTAACCAATCCACCTATTTTACACTTATAATATTTTGGTTGTTCCATTGCTTTAGGATTTTTACATTTATAAAAGAATATGAAAAAGATATCAGCCTTCGTTTTGGTTTGTTTGGTATGCTGCCAAAATAAACCACAGGAATCAATCAATACTGATGAGAAAAATGAATTAACTGCCGTTGAACCCGCTATTACTTCTTACAGCAAAACTTTACCATTGGAAAAAGTAAAAATGCCTGCTGGCTTTTCTATTTCAGTTTTTGCTGAAGTAAACAACGCACGTTCACTAGCTATGGGCGACAAAGGCACGTTGTTTATTGGTAATAGAAATGGAGATAAAGTGTATGCTGTAAAAGATACCGATGGTGATGGAGTAGCTGATCAAAAATGGGTTATTGCATCTGGCTTAAATATGCCATGTGGCGTTGCCTTTAAAAACGGTAGTTTATATGTGGCAGAGGTAAGCAAAATATTACGTTTTGATAAGATTGAAGAAAACTTAGGTAAGAATATTTCTCCAGCCGTATTGCGCGATGATTATCCGACAGAAACGCACCACGGTTGGAAATACATTGCGTTTGGTCCTGATGGAAATTTATATGTTCCGGTTGGTGCGCCTTGTAACATTTGTAAATCGGATGATGAGATATTTGCCAGTATCACCTCATTATCACCTGATGGAAAAGAGAGAAAAGTTTTCGCGAGTGGAGTACGCAATACAGTTGGCTTTACCTGGCATCCGATAACGAAAGAATTATGGTTTACAGATAATGGAAGAGATATGCTAGGAGACGATACACCACCTTGCGAACTGAATCGTGCTCCAAAGGAAGGAATGCACTTTGGTTATCCATATTGTCACGGTGGTACTATTTCAGATCCGGAGTTTGGTTCTAAGCGTGCGTGTAATGAGTTTACCAAACCTGCTCAAAATCTTGGGCCACATGTTGCTCCTTTAGGTTTGAAGTTTTACACAGGAAATATGTTTCCGGAAGTTTATAAGAATCAATTATTCATTGCTGAACATGGTAGTTGGAACAGAAGTAAGAAAATTGGCTATCGGGTAAGTTTGGTTAAAGTTAAAGATAACAAAGACGCAACATCGTACGAAACATTTGCAAGCGGTTGGTTAGATGAAGCTACTCAAAAATCTTGGGGAAGGCCAGTTGATGTTCTAGTGTTGGCTGATGGAAGCATGTTGGTGTCAGACGACCAAGCGAATGTAGTTTATAGGATAACGTATAAGAAGTAATGGGATTTGGTTGCTGGTTATTCGTTTTTGGTTAATAGAATTTCATTGTTGACTATTCGAATTTCGTAAATCGATAATGATACTAATATTTTAAATTGGTAGATTTATTAAAGGAATTATCAATTATTAATTGATTAACGAACAACAATCAACCAGGAACGAATTACATTAAAAATCATCAGCTATCTCTTCCACCTTCTTCTTCAAATCACTTTTCATTTTTTGTATAACCGGAAAAGAATTATAGGTTAATTCTACACGATTCTTTTCTATGCTTTTAAAAGTGAGATTTAAAGAAGTTGCTTTCCAAAAATATTGATCGTTGCGGAGATCCCATTCAGCTTTTCCTAAAGCCATTTCCATTCCTTTCATTAAACGCGGATCTTTATCAGCAGTTACTTTTATAATGTAGATGAGTCCGTTATAAGTAGTTAATTCTACTTCATCTACTTTTACTTCTCCTATTTTTAAGTAATCGGGATGTTTGGTTTCATAAATTTTTGAAACTTGACCTTCTTTATTGGTTATTTCTTTTTTAAATATTGTTTCTTTCACTGAATCAATGTGCATACCTAACTTAATGTCTTTGAATCCATTTCTTTTTTCTAATTCTGCCGATTGTGCCACAACATGCAGATTCAATAGAAGAAGGGAAAAAGTAATCAATTGGGTTTTCATTGTGTTCTCCTTAATATTGTTCTAAAATAACAAAAATCATGCAACGTCCTGCTTTTGATGACATCTTTATGGAACTCGCAGTTAACCTGGCGAAGCGCTCGCATTGTGTAAAAAGACATGTGGGTGCTGTTTTAACAAAAGATACGCGCATCATCTCCATCGGGTACAATGGGCCACCTGCAGGTACGCATAATTGTGATGAAGAATTTCCGGAGACTGGTTGTCCAAGAGATTCTAAAGGAGGATGTTCGCTTGCTTTACATGCTGAGCAGAATGCAATTCTATATGCAGTAAAAAATAAAACTTCAGTTGATGGAGCAACTTTGTACGTAACCCTTTCTCCTTGTTTGGCGTGCGCTAGAATCATTTATACGATGGGTATTCATAAAGTTGTGTATTTAAAATCGTATGCAGCTTTTAAAGGATTACCCAGCGATGAAGGAATTGACTTCTTGGAAAAATTTGGAGTGGTTACACAACAATACAAAGGCACACTAGAAAATGTAACGCACATGATTTAGTAACGAAGCATTAAGACTTCGTTACTTTCTGTAAATCGCTTAGAAGTTTAGCAGTAACTGATTTTGGTTTTTCTTTTTTAATTTTTTCAAGAATGTTGCTTGCCTCATGGAGTTTTTCTAATAATCCTGCAGGATTATGATCGTGTCTGTAACTTCCTAAACACCATTCGATGTCGTTGCGCAAAGCAGGAGCGAGTTGTAACTTTTCTAATGCACTATGAACTTGTGTGCTAACAGTTTCTAAAGTGGGTAATGCACTTGATTTAGCTGCTACTGTTTTTTTAGGAGCACTTGTTTTTTTTGGTGTATCAGCTTTTGCCTTAGATAATTTTGCTTTTGCCATAGTTGTAATTTGAATTGTGAGATGAATTTACAACACTGCATGATGTATGAAAAGGATTAAAGTCATTAAATCTATGCAATCGTTCTATGCAAACGTATTTTGATTTTGTGTAATGTTAAGTCGATTGTGGATAACTTCGACTTACATGCACTACATAAAAAAACGAAAGGGAAGAAATCCTAGATTTCTTCCCTTCGCAAAGTCTTTAGGATATACCTAATTACTTCTTCTTCTTAGCAGCTTTCTTAGCGGTCTTCTTAGCAGCTTTCTTAGCTACTTTCTTACCTGCTTTCTTAGCAGCTTTCTTAGCGGTTTTTGCCATAGCGCTTAAGTGTTTAGTTTAAAAACTGATGAAAAGTTATAACAAAAAATTAATCTGCAAAAATTTTTAGCAAAAAATTTTTTCTTAATCGAATTTTTTCAGAAATGTGATGACACATTTTTACTTTAAGTTGATTGATTACACACATCAAATCACATTCACTTCCATTTGTAATGTGATATTGAATGTATCAATAACACTTTGTTGGATTTGTTTTGCTAACATCAATACATCTTCACCTTTTCCATTGCCGTAATGAATTAAAACCAATGCTTGATGTGCATGCACACCAACATTTCCAACTTTTTTTCCTTTCCATCCACATTGTTCTATGAGCCATGCAGCAGGAACTTTAATTTTGTATTCGTTAATTGGAAAAGATGGAATGTTCGGAAATAAAATTTGTAATTGATTGTATTGTTCAATTGATATTTCAGGATTCTTAAAGAAGCTTCCCGCATTACCTAACACTGCAGGATCTGGTAATTTACTTTTGCGAATGGATATGACAGCATCACTTACAGCACGTAGTGTTAAGTTATTGATTTTCATTTCGCTAAGTACTTGTTGAATAGCACCATATCCAACATGAAAGACATGATTTGTTTTGCTCAAACGAAAGCCAACTCGTGTGATGATGTATTGATCTTTTGCTTCTTTCTTAAAAATACTTTCGCGATAACCGAAGTTGCATTGCTCTTTGCTAAAAATTTTTTCTTCGGTGCTTTCTTTATCGATTGCTTTAACATAAGCCAGGCAATCTTTTATCTCAACACCATACGCACCAATATTTTGCATAGGTGCAGCGCCAACAGTGCCGGGGATAAGCGATAAATTTTCTAATCCACCCCAATCATATTGAATACAATGCATCACGAATTCATGCCAATTTTCTCCAGCACCTACTTCAACAAGCACATCATCAGGTGTTTCTTGTAATACTTGTATGCCTTTGATTTCGTTTTTGATGATGAGATGTAGTGGTAAATCTTTTGTTAGCAGAATATTGCTGCCACCACCTACTATAATGGCTTGTTTATCTTTTAATAAGCCTTGTTGGATGATCTGATGGATGTCTTCTTCAGTTTGAATAATGGTAAAATGCCCTGCTAAACAATCAAAATGAAAGGTATTGAATGGTAGTAATGATATGTTTTTGTCGATTACAGGCATAATTACTTTTTTACAAAGGTTGAAAAAAGTAATGAACAAAGAAAAAGGTTGCCTTTGCAACCTTATCAACCTTTTAATTGATGTTTGAGTTTATAAAACGATGTCTTTCACTTCTTGCGAGGATAGTTTGAATAAACAAATTCTTTGGAATCTGCCTGCAACTTGTGTGGTACCAACAATAGCTAATCCACCATCATTAGTGTTGATGATTGATTTTGCTTGGTAGGGATTAGAAAATCCCAAGTATTTACTGCCTGCCAATGTTCCATTCGATTGGTAGGCATGTATAATCACTTGATTTGATTTTGAAGTAGAAGCAAATAAGTAATAATTCGCGTTATCAACATTGGTGGAAGTAAATGCAACATGGCTGGTTGCAGCAACCTCGGCCATTTGAAAGGTTGTTGTTTGTGGAATAATATCGTCAATGTTTTGTTGAGCTAAACTACTTACCGGTGTGTAGAACAATTGATTAAAATTAAAAATGGCTGATGAAAATTGATTGGCACTGTGTGGATAGAGACAAGAAAATCCTCCATCAGCTTGTGTTCCTCTGATGGTTCGAGCAGGTGCATCTGTATTTAAGTTTACGAAAGCTAAAGTAAATGTGTAATCAATAAATCCATTAAAATAGAGGGAACTGCCTGGAACTCTACCAATCGCATACGGATATTGTCTGTTTTGTTGGTTAAACTGACTAATAATCACATCTTCAATGTAATCATCTCCTTCGCCAATAGAATAAGCTTGCGATTCTGTAACTACACCATTCGTATTTACTACATCTGCAACAGTTGATCGGCCAAAATTATCATAGCTTAATAAAAGTAAATTGTTACCATCGACACCACCTGCTAGTGGTAAGTAGCGTGTGGCATCTCCTTCGCCACTATTGTTGGATATAGTTTGGGTAGATTCAACTGTGCCATCAGGTAATACTTTTACCAACACCACGCGAGTATCTGTTTTATTCAAACAGAAAAAGTAATACGCACCGCCAGTAAACAAGAGTGGACCAACAGGATGTCCGGTATCTGTTCCAACTTCATTGATTTCTGAAATTATTTTTCCGGTCTTATCTGTCTTTAATAGATAAGGATCGCTATAACCGGAAGTATTATTCAGCTTACGGACTAAAATCAAAAATCCACCATCGCTTGTTTGTTTAACATCCAAGGGATCGAAAGACTGACTATATATATTGTGCTTGTTGCACAACTACTTTATAAATATACGCATTCAAATTATATTTGGCCATGCAAGGCAATAAAGGTTTTCAAGAAAAGCTTTTCACAAGTTTTAAGTTATCCGAACGAGTTCCTGTTGATAATTTCTACAGAAG
>JAPZUF010000016.1 GCA_027533395.1 Cyclobacteriaceae bacterium | reverse complement strand
GTTTTCAATATCAGTTAAACGCTCTTCACGCGTCATCCAAGTTGCACCCACTCGATTATTACCTGTTGCCACGCGTTTGGTGACATCCTCCAGATAAAATCTGCTCAAGCCTTCAGGTGCAATTATCAATGTTTCATCATCTACAAGACGCTGAAATTTTTTAATGAAGAAAGGCGCCAACTGCCCATAGCCATGCAAAACAATCCAGATGTTGGAATAAGGTTTATCAATTGGGGCCGAGCTGACGTATCTCGCTTTAAACTGAAAGTGTATGGATTGATGGAACATAAAAAAAGGCTTCCAATTTGGAAGCCTTCAATTTATAAATAAATGGTTGGATTAACGCTTGAAACCCAAAGCACTTCCTCCACAATAGGAAGAAGATCCATCAAAAGTGTATTGGATGTAATAAATACCTGTTGCATTACATGGATAAGCAATCGCAGTAATGAACTGATTATTTACTTTGCTTGATGCTACTTTGTTGCGGTTAGAGTCGTATAAACTAACAACGATGCCGTCTGTGTTAGCGCCTGTAGCACAAAGGTTAATCATATATTGAGTACCTTTTGTGAATACATAGCTGTATTCAACTTTGTCTTTGGTGCCACCTGCGCCATCGATTTTATAACTTTTTAAGAAGGTAAAACCACTTGCCAATTTAGGAATACATTGGTTGCTCAGGGCTTCTGAGTCACACTGACCGATTACACTAAAACTTCCGGCAAAAACAAGGAGGAGTGTGAATAAAAATAACTTTTTCATAGGGCTCTGTTAAACTTAGCTGATGATTTTGTTTCTGATGTTTTTAATAGAAGTTGCGATGTTTTTAATGTCATCGGGAGTAATATCTATAGTGGTGGTACTATTGTCTTTAATAACCATAACGCCATCTACAATTTCAAAGGTTGATTCTTTGTATGTATATGTAATATTCACCTTGTCGTATTCTTTCTTCAATCCTTCCATATCAGCCAATAATGATGCCATATTTGGATCTGAATCTTTGTAAAATGAAAGTAAAAGCATGATGTTTTCCAGAATTACTTTTTGTTCGCCTATGGTTTCCTGCAATTCTTTTTTGCTTGGATTGGCTTGTGCCACATTACAAACAACATGTAAAGCTTCCACCCAGCCGCCTGTAAGCAATAAAACGCTTAGGTTAGCTCTACTTTGCGTTTGTAAATAGTGGTTAATGCTATTGAAGTTTTGTGTGGTAATTAACAATAGAGAATCTAAATTTTTGCTGTTGGTAGCTAATCGACCAATGGTTTCAATATCAAAAAACTGCCCGATGTTTAAGCCATCAGCCAATTCCTTAATAGATGACATGTATTTTACACCATCCTGGTTTTGTTCGTAAATATTGGTGTATCCTAAATCGGTACCATAGATTCCCAAATTCAGGGCTTTCTTGAAATTGCTATTGTAACGAGAGGTGTTATCTGTAGTATTAAGTAAAGATGCATTGTATTTCTGACCTGATTCCTTTAAAAGAACGGAAATTTCTAATGGAGCAGGTATCTGTTGTAAGATGTCTCCAATAACTTCTTCAGAAATGGAGGGTCCTTCTTGTTTGGTTGAATCGAGGCTTTTCAAGAATGCTTCTTCAGCATTCTCCTTTTTGCCTCCGCAGGCTGCTAAAAAGGCTGCCAGCACAACAATGGATAATTTAAGTATTTTCATAGAATGGCCTTAGTATGCAAATGTAAAAATTAAGGTACGCTTAGCAAAGTAAGTCTATTTCTTTACAGGTATTTTTATTTTCCCTGTTTTGTCTAACAGCTTCTTCAATAATTCAAAATACAAGGTAATGTATAAAATGCCCGCCATAAGCCAAATGACAAGCAAATCGAACCAAAAGGTGTCAACCCAAAGGCCGAAAAAGTTCTTTTGTGGTGCGAAGAATTGAGCGCGATAATCTAAAACACCAGTCGGTTTAGGATTTTGGTAAACCGGATTGATCTGCTGGATCAATTGACCATTGTATTCCAATATCCTGTCTTTTTCGGCAACATTGGTTACCAGATCTGCCAAACTTTCATTGTAGTATTGATTTTTGGCATCGTTTAGGTTGTAGTTGAACTCAGGATTATTTTCAAAAAACGCAATTTTCTTTTCCCTAAAAGCTACTTTTTCGTTGTACAACTTTTGATAAACTTTCTGATACTCATCAATATATGTTTCCAGTTGTTTAGCTGTTTCAGCAGTATAACCCGACAAGCTTATGTCCTGAGATAGATTCAGTTTTTCAATTCCCGCTTTGTAGGGTTCATGTTCCAATTCAGTTCTTAAAATGTTGAGGTTTTTACTTACAATTTGAAGTACAGAGTCGTTTTTTGAAGTGAAATTATCAGCTACAAATCGATTTCTTCTTTTTAATTCTTGTGCCAGATAAGCTGCTTTAAAGTCTGCCTGTGCTTCTTCTTTCTCAATGTCGTAATATGGCTCTGAATAGCTATTGTTTTTAAAGTTGTAAACTGCTAGGGCTTCATAGGCCCAGCGGCTGGCCATTGCATCAGCCACAATGGGTACTTTCCCTTTTGTGCCAATGATATTATTCAATTTATCGAAGCTGAATAATAATCCACTTAATATCATTTGTGGAATCAACAGCAAAGGAATCATTACATAAACCGTTACGGCTGAATTAAAGGCTGATGAAATATTTAAGCCCAGTACATTGGCGAAACATGAAGTAGTAAATAAAATTAACCAGAAGGGCAGGAGCATGCTCCATTCAATTTCTAGAATCAGATTACCAATAAGTACGAAGGAAAATGTTTGGATAGCCGACAAAGCAAATAGAATAATGATTTTAGATTGCAGGTAACTGTTCCAACTTAAATTCAAGAATGATTCGCGTTTCAAAATTTTTCTATCTCGAATAATTTCTTCCGCACTTACAGTTAAGCCCATGAACAAGGCAACTATAATCGACATCAATAAAAATGCTGGAAAGTTTTCATTGAAACGAAACAAATATTCTCTTCCACCCGGTGCGCTTTTGTATTTAATGATAAAAGCTAAAATCAAAGCGAGTAATGGTGCTTCGAGAAGGTTAATGAGTAAGTATTGTTTATTACTGAGTTTAGAGAGCGTATCTCGCGTGGCAAATATTAAAGTTTGTTTCCATTTGCCTGGCAAAAATAAAGCATTAGCTGGTTTTTCTTTAATATCATCTACTTTGTGTATTTTGAATTGTTGAGTATACAAATCAAACCACTGTGGAGGTGATACTTTTCTTTTATTCGTGGGTTGTCCGTATTCATCAACTACTTTCGCTTCGATGATGTTGAAAATTTGTTCGGGGTTTACATTACCACACGTTTCACATTGACCTCTGTTGCTGTCAACTTGATGTGTTGATTTTTTGAAATAAGTAACAGCTTCGACTGGAGGGCCATAATAGGCAGGATAGCCACCAGTATCCATGATGATCATCTTATCAAACATTTTATAAATGTCTGATGAAGGTTGGTGAATCACCACGAAGATTAATTTTCCTTTTAATGAAAGTTCCTTTAATAAATCGATCACATTTTCCGAATCGCGACTTGATAAACCGGATGTTGGCTCATCCAAAAATAAAACTGCCGGTTCGCGGATTAATTCAAGTGCGATGTTCAAGCGTTTTCTTTGTCCACCCGAAATTGTTTTTTCTAATGGATTACCAACCTTTAAATCTTTACGTTGGTCAAGCCCTAAGTTTTCTAACACTTGCATTACGCGCTCGTGCAGTTGTTGTTCGGTAAAATGCGCGAAGCAAAGTTTTGCGTTATAGTATAAGTTTTGATATACAGTTAACTCTTCAATCAATAAATCATCTTGCGCCACATAACCAATAACGCCATGAATACTATCCTTCTCTTCGAAAATATCGAATCCATTGATGATGATTTTTCCTTTAGTTGGTTTAACTAAACCAGCTAATACATTAAGCAAAGTTGTTTTACCTGCTCCACTTGCACCCATTATGCCAATGAGCTTACCGGGGCCTTCGCTAATGGCTACATTGCGTAAACCGATGGCTCCATTGGGGAATTGAAGTTCTTCAACGGTTGCATTGAAACTGAGTTTAGCTGTCTTTAACTCTTCATTAAAGTGAGCAACTGTATCACTATAATAGATGGCATTACCGGCTTGTGTTTTAATAGTAGAGCCTGGTGAAAACAGGTATATTCTGCCAGGGCTCATCGGGAAACCATTTAACATGTTGGTTTCATTTCCGATGTACCTTGTAAAATACATATCTACACTACTTACGCGCATAAAGGTTAGCAAACCATCTACATGACCGTGAATGTGATGATAAATTGTGCCTTCGGGAGCGTGATCACTTTCATCAACAACAAGAATATCTTTAAAGCCGAGAGTTTTTTTGCTATCTGAAGTTGCAAAACTCTCAATGAGTTTATATTCTTCTTCAACAATATTAAAAACGGTGGATACCGTGTTGATGATTTCTTTTCTTTGAGGTGAAAAATTTTTATCGACATTAACCAATTCGAGTAGTTTGGTTAATACAACGACTTTTTGTTTTTGTGTTAATGTTTTATTGATTTTTCGGCAAATGCCAAGTGTACGAACTGAATCTTTAACGGAAGTTAACTTCTTTTTGCCGTCATCTTCTTCATCATTTTTACCGTAACCAACAAACTCATCATATAAAGCGAGATATTCTTTTACTGTATCTTGATCTAATTCTGTTTTAAAGAAATTGATGACGTATTGACGTTCACGTTCTGTTACCCCACCATCTTGTTTGGTGATAATGGCAAAAAGTTGTGTTAAAGCTTTTAGTATTTCTTCACTCATCCTCTATAAATTGAAAAATTCAAGATTAGAGATTCAAAACTTTATCAATGAACCCTTAATCTTGAATTTTGAATTTTGAACCTTGAATTATTAGTACGTTTTAAACTCAAAAGGAATTTCTACTAATTCAGAGAATTCCTGTCCGGCTTCTTCCATGTCTTCGTCATCTTCATGGAAATACCAAAGTATTTTCATTCCTTTTATATCTTCTAAAGCAGAAAGAACATCAAGAATTAATTTAGATGATGCGGTATTGAAATACTCTAACTTTAAAACAAATTCGGTTGTTGGGTTAGGGGAGGCTCCATACTGCTTTATCCAGTCGATTACTGGTCTGTAAAATTCTGCTGAATCTTCTGGCAGTGAACGACCAGAGATTTCGAAAATACCATTCTTTTTATCGAGTATAATTTTTGGGGTGTCTTCGGTTCCTTCTAAGTTAAGAATTTCCATTGCTCTCAATATTTAATGTTTGTATAGTAATAGTTATAGGTTTATACTTCGCGTGATACGTTCACTTTTAAACAGAAGAAGTTGTATTCGCTATCCATTTCCGGAAAATCAAATTCTAATTTTTCTCCAGATTTTCTGGCCATGTCTACGAAGCCTAGTCCAGCTCCTCCTTTTTCAGAGATTTGTGTGTTCTTAATAATCTCTTTATACATTTCTTTCAAACCTTCTTTATCTAGTTGGTTTAAATCATCAAGGTTTTTCTTTAAAGAAGCAGTGGCAGATTTTTTTATTGGATTGCCAGTCATAATGGAATACTGATTAGGTTGTTTACCAATCATGAAAATGGCGCTTTGACTTACAAGGTTGCCTGCTTGCGCATTGGCTTCACTGCTGTGTTTAACAATATTTTGCAATGCTTCTACCATGATGTTAAAAACCTTACGCTTAATGTTAGATTCTTCACCGGAAGAATCGAGATTGCGCTCGGCCATAGCTAGGATAGACTTGGTGGTTTCTTGAGTGAATTCACCCTGATACACGATGATCAGATTTTGCGCCATCATGGCACGGTGTAAATCATAGATGTAGTTCATTGCCCTTTTTGGGTTAGTTGCTAATGATTTAAAGTTAAGGAAGTTTTATCATAAGTATGGCTTTTTAGGCCAATAATCATGCTATTTGGTTCAAAAGTTTATGTTTAAAATTTAATACCAATCAGTAACACATCATCCGTTTGTTTTTGTTCTCCTCTCCAGTTTTCCCACTCATCATCAAAAATTTGATGTGCTTCAGACATCGGCAATTTATATACTCTTTCAATTATTTCTCTTACTTTTTTAGGTCCAAACTTACGTCCTTCAGGTCCTCCAAACTGATCGGGGAAGCCGTCAGAGCTAAAGTAGATTGAGTCTCCTTTGCTCAAGGTCAGTTTAGTATTAGTGAAGTTCGTTTGGTTTTTATAGATGCCACCCCCGATAGGGAATTTATTTCCTTTCACTTCCTCCATGATTCCATTCTTTATGGCGTAAAGTGGACGGTGAGCACCTGCATATTCAACTTCGCGAGTGTTCATGTTAATTTTACACAACGCGATATCCATTCCATCTTTGGTTGTGGCATCTTCGTCTTGGCGCAATGTTTTGGTAACACCTTCATCTAATAAATCGAGAATGATACCTGGTTCTGTTACTTTTCTGCTTCGAACAATATCGTTTAATAAGAAATAACCTATTAAGGAAAGTAAAGCACCTGGCACACCATGGCCTGTACAATCCACTGCTGCAATGAAAATGTTATCGCCCATTTGTACGTACCAAGGGAAATCACCACTTACAACATCGCGTGGTTTGTATAGGATAAATGAATCCGGTAAAGTTTTATTGATAACTCTATTGTTAGGTAAAATCGCAGTTTGAATGCGTTTAGCATAATTGATACTTTCAGTGATTTTCTTATTCTTGTTTTGGATTTCCAGTTCAATCATCTTACGCTCTGTAATGTCGTGTGAAACAACTAGAACAGATTCAAGCAAACTATTCTCATCAAATTCCGGAATAGCATTTACTTGCATTACTCGCTGACCAAGTTCAGAAGGGAAATCCATTTCTGTGGCCACCGTTTTGTTAGAGTTTTTCACTTCCTCTAAAATGTTCAACCAACCTTCTGCAATTTTATTATCAATTTCAGATTCAGTAACTTTTCTATTCAAGAACAACGATGGCTTCTTACCGGTGTAAGCCTCAATTACAGGGTTGATGTAAGAGATAGCTTCGTTTTCCAAACGTGTAATTAAGTCTGGAGAGTTTTCAGATAAGGCCTGCATCTTAGAACGCATACGGGTTTCTTGTTCAGCTCTTCTACGCTCTGTGATATCACGTGAGTTGAGGATGAAACCATGTATGGCAGGGTTAGACATGGCGTTGGTTCCGGTGGTTTCTATCCAGATGTAATTTCCTTTTTTAGTGAGGTATTCATACTGAACCATAGCTCGTTCTTTCGGATTTTCTCGCAATTTCCGGAAGAAGTCTTTTAACACTTCGCGATGATCAGGATGGATGTGTTCGATATCGCTAGTGCCGATTAATTCTTGTTGATCGTATCCTAAAATGGTTGATACGGATGGAGAGATGTAACGGATGGTTTCATCATCTTCATAGATTGTGATTACTTCAGAAGCGTTTTCTAACAGCAACTGCATGCGTTTCTGTGTTCTGTTTACTTCTTCAATCTGTTCTTCTAATTTCTTATTGGAGCGCTCAAGTTCTTCAGAAGTGGCCTGCATCTCTTCAGCATTTTGCCGCAATACTTCTCCTTTCTCTTGCAATTCCTGACTCATCTGCTGCGACTCTTCCAACAACATCCTGGTTCTTTCATTTACCTTGATGTTGAAGATGGTTCGGGCAAGAATAACACTCAACTCTTTCACAAAATTTACCTGAGCACTCGAAAATTTCTTTAGTCCAGCGAACTCCAATACACCATAGACCTCTTCATTAGTTATAAGGGGTACAATTAAAATCGCAGTTGGCTTTTGTTCGCCTAACAAACCCGAAGTAAGTGTTACGTAGTCATCCGGTATTTCAGTTCTTAAAATAGTGTCTTGCTCTGCTACTGCCTGACCAACTAGTCCTTCAGCAAATCGGAACGATTTCTTTAGATATTTTTTACGACCGTAAGCATAGCTTGCGCGCATCTCTATCAATTTACGGCTGGCATCATCATCATTCACAATGTAGAATGCTCCTTGTATGGCATCGATTTTTTCTAAAATAAATTTGATAACATCATCGCCCATGTTATCAATAGAATCGTGCATGCGCAATACTTCAGAAATGCCCGCAACGCCACGAACAATCCAGTTTCTTTCATTATCACGTTTTTCATTTTCGATAAGATTGGAACGCATGTTAATGAGGGACATACCTAACAAATCATTATCGCTTGCCGGCTTAAAATCTGTATTGTATTTTCCTTCACCTATTTGTTGAGCAAATCTTGCACTATGCTTTAAGTTGATTACCAAGTCGTCTACTTTTTCGGCCATCTGTCCGAATTCATCTTGGTTATGGTTGCCTTGTGCTTCTGGTAAAACACCTTGTGCAACCATTCCTAATGTTTTCTTGATATCAAATAAGGGACGTGTTAGAGCACGTGCTAAAGTCATAGCCAGTAGGAGTGCTAATAGAGTAAGACAAACACCTGCGTACCAAAATACTTGATTGAGTGAGCCATCAGTAGCTGTCGCTTCTTCAAAACTCATTTGGCCAACCAAAACCCATCCGGTGTGTTGCAATGGCTTTGCAATAGCCATAATTGGGCTACCATTAAAAGGATTGCTTGCTTTTTGCCACGTTTTATTTTCAGTTTCGAGTTTATTTAATTCTTGTAATAAACTTTCTTCTTTGATAACTTTTATTGGTGCTTTTTTATCTATTCGCGATGGATTGATGATAGCGTAACTCTTATTATCTGCTGATTTTCTGATTAATAGTAATTCACCTGTTTTACCTAACTGGCTGTAATCTGCTAACAAATTAATGACGTGATTAAGGCTGAACTTAACAACTATAACTTGTGCAACACCAGCTTGCGTAGTTACTGGCCCTGAAGCATAACCAATGTATTGCTCACCTTGCTTAGTAATGGTGCTGAAATAAATGCCAGACTTTCCTTTATCAACTGTGTAGCCATCGGGGTCACTAAAGTTACCAGTGCTGCCATCTGATGCTGTTACTATGGTTTTGTTATCGGCAACTAAATAAACTTCTTGTAGATTAAATACTTCTTTTTGGCTTGATAAATAATCAGTTAATGGATTGCTTTCTGCTGGGGCTTCTTCGCCACCAAACATGGCCATTAGATCTGCACCACCTCCGTTGTCGGCACTTGTATCGCCTGTTGATTGATTTTTAACAACATCAGCCTGTTGAATCACTTTTATAGATAATTCAATAGAAGAAAGTTGTTGATCTACAACCAAAGCTTGTGAAGAGGATGAACTTGATAGCGCAGTGATATTTTTTTGTTCTACTGCTTTTTGATTGTAGCGATAGGAAAAGAAACTGATTACTATAACGCTAAGCATGGTTAGCGCTACAACAACTGCCCCAATTTTTGTACTTATTTTTAATTTCTTCAACATAGCCTTACAAAGTTTGACCAATTAGCGTGGCTGCTTCTTCAATAAATTTTCTTTCTGACTCTTTCATAGGTTTGAAGGTGGATATTTCTAAAACGCCTTCAACTTGATTTTGCTTTTTAATAGGTGTAATAAACAAATACCTTGGAGAAGCCATACCAAGTCCGGATACTACTTTCATATAGCCTTCAGGTACTTCATCTACATACAAAGATTTGTTTTCTGCAGCAGCTTGCCCGATAAGACCTTCACCCAAACTATATTGGATAACTTGGTTCTCTCCTAACGATAATGCATAACCTGTTGTGAGTTTAACAACGGAAGATTCATCTTCTTTTAATAGGCGGTATGCGGCACCTTGCGCAGCATCTAATTGTTTACAAATAGCTTTTAAACCAGCAGAGAGATTATCTTTTTTATTTTGTTTGATAGCAGCGCTTACGGCTTGCAAGTCGATGGTTTGTTGTTCTTGCTCCGTTTGTTGAGCTGCTTCATATTCTTGCTGAGCTCTTTCTCTGATAACCACAATTTCTTTCGGATTACTAAGAAAGATGAAGATGGCAATTCCACCCAAAACAATCGAGGTTGCCAAAGCAAGCCAAATCTGAATTCCAGCTACTTCAGCATTGATGATAGATAAGGCAAGCCAGCCAAAACTGAAAATGGCGAAGATGCCACTTACGAATCCTACTCTGTGAATATCAAGGGTTTGTTTCATTTGTACTGTTTGTCTAATTCTTTTAAAAACTCTACAATTTGGTCAACCTTTAGC
Organism: Cyclobacteriaceae bacterium; assembly: GCA_027533395.1. Taxonomy (GTDB): domain Bacteria; phylum Bacteroidota; class Bacteroidia; order Cytophagales; family Cyclobacteriaceae; genus Chryseotalea. The sequence continues at coordinate 99,042 of JAPZUF010000016.1, read as the reverse complement.
ACATGGTCAATTTTTGTTAGCGCTAAAGCAGCTTTTGGCATTGTTTCAATCATGCATTCAGAGGGTTCTTGTACGATGGTAAGCCCGCCTTTATCCGTAATGTGCTTCATCCCAAGTGCTCCATCTTTGTTGGCACCTGAAAGAAGGATACCGATCAATTTGTCTTTGTACACGTAAGCGCAAGAGCCTAAAGTAATATCGATTGCTGGACGAGAATTGTTGACCATTTCTTCCGTTGAAAGCGCAAAAGTATGCCCTAGTTCTACCGACATATGGTAATTGGCAGGGGCTAAGTATACACCACCTTTTTTAACAGGTTCTTTATCGTAGGGCTCGGTTACCGGCACAACGCTTTTGATAGATAATGCTTCCACAAAGCCATGGCGAACATGTTTTAGCCTATGTAGAGCCATAATGATTGGAAGCGGAAAGTTTTTAGGCAATTGGGATAAAATCTTAATCATTCCCTGGAAACTGCCGGCTGAACCTCCAATCACAACTGCCTTATAGCTGTTATTTAAATTGAACTTGTTCATGGATTTACCAGGGCCTAATCTTTAATCTTTTTATATATTTTTTCTTCGTTGTTCACCACTATAAATCGCGAAGCATAATCACACCAAATCAATGATTCCTTTGAACCGATGGCCAGATAACCATACTTAAACAAGCTTTCGTGGAACTTCTTTAACACTTCATTTTGCAAAGTTTGGTTAAAGTAAATCATTACATTTCTGCAAAGAATCAAATCGAACTTATTGAATACTTCGCCCAAAACCAGATCGTGTTTGCGGAAGGAGACATTGGCTAATAAAGTTTTATCAAACACAGCCACACCATTCTCTTCGGTGTAATAATCTTTTAAGTTGCCGGTGCCTTGGAAACGAATGTAGTTTTTCTCATTCAGTTCCATGTTTTTCATGGTATAGGTTGCGGCTTTTGCACGCTCAAGAATGGTGGTATCTAAATCTGATGCGATGAGGGTGACATCTTGTAAGATGCCCATTTCCTTGAGCATGATACACATAGAAACAACCTCTTCACCGGAAGAACAGCCTGCATGCCAAATTTTAAACTGTTTATGATTGAGGAGAATGCCAGGGATTATTTCTTCTCGTAAGATTCGCCAAAAGCCAGGGTCGCGAAACATTTCTGTTACATTCACTGTAAGTTCATCCAAGAACTCGTAAATAAAACCAGGTGAATCGTTTAACTTTTTTAATAAAGTTTCAACGTTAAGTTTCTTTAGTTCTAAAATACGGAGCACTCTTCTTTTGAAAGAAGACATCGCATAATTCCGGAAGTCGTACCTGTATTTCTGGAAAATCAATTCCGTTATTTTCTTCAGGTCGGCAATGTCTATGTCCTGCATGAAGGCTTATGGTTTAGCGGTTGTCTCTTTTATTTGAGTAAGCACTTCTTTCAAGGCAAAGTAGATTATACTCAAATCAGGTAGTAAGTTAAATATTTGCCTGTAAAGTGATGGATTTTCAGCATAAAATTTAGGCTAATTATAACAAAAATCTTACTTCACACAGGAAGTGTCGTGAATGTTGCAATTTTGTTGCTGACAAATGTAATTTAGGACTATTTCTTTTCGAGTTGCTGTAAAGCAATGTTCATGGCTTGCAAACTTTTTTGAAGGTCGTTTGTAGTCTGTTGCCAAACAGGGTTTTGCTCTTCTCTTGCTGAGTGGGTGGATTGATGAAGGATTTGATCAGCCAAACTTTCTTTTTCTTTTTTCAGCAAATCAAACGCTTGTGTTAGTTGATTTAGTTTTTCTTGCAAAGCCTTGTTTTCAGCCTGTAATGTTTCATTATTTTGAGAGGACAGTTTACGCCTAACTTTCTCAAATTCAGCTTCTAAACTGTCAATTTTTTCAATGTAACTGTTTTCTTTTCGCGCCATCTCTTCTTGTGTTGCCTGCATCTCTTCCATGTTTTGGCGCATTTCTTCTTCCTGAGCACGCATTTCTTCAGATTGCTCTTGGGATTGTTCTAGAAGTTGGCGTGTTCTTTCATTAACCTTTACGCCTGATAAAGTAGAACCAAAGGTCTCAGCAATCTTTTCACAAAATTCAATTTCGTGTTGCTCGAAATGTTTGAACGAAGCTAACTCAATAACACCCAAAACTTGTTCTTCGTACTTCATCGGTACAAGAATTAAGGTGGATGGATTGGCACCACCTAGCCCAGAAGTGATTGATACATAGTTTTGAGGAATTTTTCGAAGGTGAATTGTTTCCTTTTCCAAATAGGCCTGACCAACTAAACCTTCACCTATTTCAACAGTTTTATCAATGTATTTTTTGCGTTCAAATGCATAAGCTGCTTTAAGCTCTAGGTAAGAACGGTTTTCATCTTCATCATTCAAAATAAAAATTCCACCCTGATTGGCTTTTAAATACTTAACTAAAAAAATGATTACTTCTTGAGAAAGTGTTTTCGCATCGTGTGAAGAAGTGCGAATCAAATCGCCAAAATTGGCTAAGCCTTGCGTAGCCCAAACTCTTTTTTGTTCGGCTTCAGCGCTAGCTTTCATTTGCACCTTCATATTGATTAACTCACCAGCCAAGTTAGCGTTATTTAATCCTATGTTATCTTCATTAACGCCTTCAAGTCTCGCATTAAAATTTCCTTTTCCAATCTCGCGAACGAAGTTGATAGCGTATTGTAAATTATCGGTGATATTTTGAACTGCCTTGGTTGGGTCAAATGGTTTGTTGGTATTGAGTAACAAAAGTCGGTTTTTATCATCCAATTCTTTTAATCGATTTAATCGTTGTACAACATGCTTACGCGATAACCAAATATTGTAAATAATTATTGCAATTATAACAATAGAAAAGCTAAATAAAACCCAGTTAAAAAAGATGATGCAAGTTGAAAGTGTGAAGATAATCGCGATCGATAAACTAAACTCTGTTGGATTTTCTTTAATCCATTTGAATCTATCTTTCATAAGATTAATACTGGCTGATTAAATTATTTTGATTGAAGGCAAAAGGTAATAAAGCACTAGCACTTTTAGCAACTGTCCATTGATTTTTATTGGTGTACATTAAAATTTCAATTGGCTCATGTTGTCTGAATTCAGCCTCAAGCATTACTTGTCTGCAGGCACTACAAGAAGAACCGCTCGCTAATTCAACATTTGCTTTGGCTTTGGCGACAATTGCAATTCTCTTAATCTTCTTTTGCGGATGAAAAGATTGTGAGGCAAACACCGCAACTCTTTCTGCACATAAACCACTCGGGTAAGCTGCATTTTCTTGATTGGTTCCACTGATAACAGTTCCATCATCAAGTAATAAACTTGCTGCAACTTCAAAATTGGAATAAGGGGCATAGGCATCAATAAGCTTAGCTTGTGCAAGAGCAACGAGTTCCTGCCAACTTTTATCTAAACTTTCTATTGAGTGATAATGCTTAAAATCCTCCATGTCAGCTGAAAGTTAAAAAGATTTATTTGAATCAGGTAAAAAGTCTGCTCTTAAAAACCATCGATTTATCTAGTTTTGTTACATGAATAAAATTTTGGTTTTGGGTGCCGGTAGATCGGCCACTTCTTTAATTGATTATTTAATACAGCATGCTGAATTGAATCATTGGCAACTTACTGTTGCGGATGCTGATTTAGCCTTAGCCAATGCAAAAACAAAAAACAATCCGGTCGCTAAGGCTATTCGATTTTCACTCGAAGATACGATTCATCTTATATCCCTAATCAAAAATCATGATGTTGTTGTTTCCCTAATGCCTGCGCAATTACATCAACCAATTGCGGAAATTTGTTTATCAGAAAGAAAACATTTGTTCACTGCTAGCTATGTTTCTCCTGCTATGCAACAATTGCATGAGAAAGTTAAACAAGCTGATTTGTTGTTCATGAATGAATGTGGCTTAGATCCAGGTATTGATCACATGACGGCCATGGAGTTGATGGATGACATAAAAAGTGAAGGCGGAAAAATTATCTCATTTGAATCTTTTACCGGTGGATTGATTGCTCCAGAAACTGACCCAGATAACCCATGGAGATATAAGTTTACTTGGAATCCGCGAAATGTTGTAATGGCTGGGTTAGGTACAGCAAAATTTTTGGAAGATAATCAATTGAAGTATGTACCCCATCAACAATTGTTTACGCATACAACAAAAGTCAAGGTTGAAGGTATTGGATTGTTAGATGGTTATCCTAATCGCGATTCGCTTCAGTATAAATCAATTTATGGTTTAGATGATGTAAGTACCATGATTCGCGGAACCTTACGATTCGAAGGATATTGTCAGGCGTGGAATGTTTTAGTTCAACTTGGAGTTTGCGATGAAAGTTTTGAAATAGAAAACTTAAACATGTTGTCACCTGAAACTTTTATGCAAGCTTATCTTCCGGCAGGAGAAGGAAGTGCGCAGGAGAAAATAACAAAACTTTTTCCAAAGCAAAGTGAAGGTGTCCGCTTATTAGAATGGTCTGGTTTTTTCAAAACACAAAAATTTAAAATGGAAAAAGCAACACCTGCAAAAGTGGTCGAGTGGATTTTACAAGATAAATGGCAATTACAACCAAACGATAAAGACTTAATTGTAATGTGGCATCGATTTAAATACAAATTGAACAATACCGAAAAAGTAATTGAAGCCTCGTTAGTAGTAAAAGGAGAAAATGCTGAAAAAACGGCCATGGCAGATACTGTAGGCTTACCATTGGCAATTGCTGTTTCACTTTTAATGCAAAACAAGATTAAGGCTAGGGGAGTAGTTATTCCAATTGATAAAAGTATTTATCAACCCATACTGCATGAATTGAAGAGTTTAGGAATAGAAATGAAAACAAAAACTATCGCGTAAACTTGCGTAAAATAGTTAGTATCATACCAACGAATGGTACGCTTATCATCCACATAAAATGTTGGTTTGCAAAGTGAAGCATCACCATCAACAATAAATACCATCCAGGAACAAAGAAAATACCAATAGCAAATTGAATAGAGCTGATAAATTGATTGTCTTTAATTTTATTTTTTATCACCCATCTTGTAAAGTACCACGGTAAGCAGTGATACAACTTCCATAGGAAATCAATCAAGTTCTTGATGAATAACTTTGAAATTGAATGAAAATTATTTTTTGCAAACACATCGTTTTCTATATTCTCCTTATCGTTCCGGCAAAGTTTTTCTACATTTTTATGAATAGATCTGGAGTTGATTAAAAGATTCAACTTTACTTTATAAGTTGAATCTTCAACCAAAATAGGTAAATGATGATTGATTTGTTGATAAGCTTGTTGAGCTAACTTTTCATAAAACAGTTTTTCTTCTGCTGTGTTGCTTGGCACATGATCTAGTTGTATAGTTGAAAGGTTAGACAACATCACGCTACCTTGAAAAGTATGATGCTGAGTATAATAAATACTGGTAGGCTGAATGACTACGTCCAATTTTCCTGTTTGCTTGGCGTACAATAAAGCGATTCGTGCAAATCCTTTTTGGTAGGCTCTGGTTGTATAGGGTTCGTTATGATTGGCTTCCGGAAAAAGTAAAATGGTTTCGCCTTTCTTTAGTAAGTCTACACATTCCTGAAAAATAACTTCATTATTTTTAATCGTTGAGAATCCATCTCTAAACCGAAAAACTGGTTTGATACGAATCAAACTTAATAATGTAGCTGCCCAACTTTTCTCAAAAACATTGGCTCGAGCCAAAAAGAAAGGATTGAGTTGAGTGGAGCATGTCATTAAAATGGCATCAAGAAAAGCATTTTGATGATTGGCGATAAAAATGGTGGGTCGATTCTTAATGATAATGTTTTTATCTTTTACCTTCCATTCTTTGAAGTAAAACCATAATCCGATTTTACAATACAACTTAAGGAAGCGATAAAGGAAAGAAGCGGGCATCAGATTGTTCGGAAGCTAATTTTTTTGATAAGATATGAAAAGGTAAAGCCACTCACTAAATGCCAAATGCCCCACCATGCTGCTACAATGGCCATGGAGCTATTACCTGCAAAAAAAGTGAAAATCAAAACCAGTCCTAATCCTGAGTTTTGTATCCCTGTTTCAATGGCTATGGTTCGGTTAATGGGTTCAGCATTTCCAATTGACTTGCTAAAGAAATAAGCTCCAGCTAAGGCCAATCCATTGTGAATAACAACAATCCAAAAAATACTAAAGATGTGATTAGACAAAACAGCTAGGTTATTGTAAAGCGCAACCAAAATGAAACATAACAAGAGAATGATGGATAAAGTACGAATGGTTTTTCCAATTTTAAAGGCAGCATTAGGAAAGTAATGATTGAAAAGCATGCCTGCAGCAAGTGGTAATAGCAGAATGCCAATCATATTCAAAAGTAAATCGAGAAAACTAATTTCGAATGATTTGATTTCTGATTGAAGATCAGGCACAAGTGAGGCAAAACCAAAAAAGCTAATGGGTGTAATCACAAAGGCTAAAAGAGAAGTAATGGCAGTTAAGGTTACTGATAGTGCCACATGTCCACCAGCTAACATCGAGAAAAAATTTGAAGCGTTGCCGCCAGGACAGGCAGCTACTAATAACATGCCTAAAGCTATTCCAGGTTCGGGTTGTAAAAGAAAGATGAGAACAACAGTAATAATTGGGAGTAAAAAGTATTGAGAAAATAATCCACTGATTAAACTTTTTTTCTCGTTTCTAAGCTGAATAAAATGTTGGGGTTTAATTTCCAGCGCAACCCCAAACATAATAATGCCTAGACATACATTGAGTGCAAGGAGTGAGCTAGGTGAAAATTGTAAAGACGGTTCCAAATTTAAATTTTAAATCAAGATACAATTACTTTACTAATTTTTCATAGCCTGTATCTATTTGTAATTGTGATTGATTAGCAGCTTGAACAGCCAATTGATCACATCTTTCATTTTCAGGATGGCCATTGTGTCCTTTTATCCAAACAAATTTAGGATTGAATTTTTTGTGTAAAGGAATGTAGCGCAACCATAAGTCTGGATTGGCTTTGTCTTTAAAATTTTTGTTTTGCCAATTCCAGAGCCAACCTTTCTCGATAGCATCAACTACATATTTTGAATCAGAAAATACCGTTACAGCAATGTCATCTTTCTTAATGGCTTCCAAACCTGCAATAACTGCCAACAATTCCATACGGTTGTTGGTGGTTAAGCGAAAGCCTTCAGATATTTCTTTGCTGTGTGAACCGTATTGTAAAATCGTACCAAAACCACCAGGACCAGGATTTCCTTGTGCAGCGCCATCTGTATAGATTTTTATCAAGGTTTATCTTTTTATCAGTTTCACTAACACTCTTTTTTCAGGAGTTGTAAGGTGAAGCAAATATAAACCTTGTGTCAAGTGTTTCAAATTTATTTGTTTATCCAAAGGATTCCATTCAACAGATTGAGGAACACCATTGCTATTGTACAAAGTTATTTCTTGAATAAAGGATTCACTTTCAATAGAAAGCCAATCATCTACTGGATTTGGATAAACAGTTAGTAATTTTTGTTCCTCAATACTTGTTGTTAAAGTATTAGTTGCTCCAGGTGTTGCTGTTGGCGATAGAAGAAATTCTCCTTCACTATCCGGTATTCTACTGAAAGAACCGGTGATGGTTTGTGCTGAAAAAACAAATTCATCTAAGCGAACAAAAGTATCATTGATTTTTTGGTATAAACCTACTGCTTCACCATTATCAGAAAGTTTGAAGGATAGGTGCGTAGCGCCCTGATTGGTATCTTCATCCGCCCATAATATTTTAAACTGACCGGGTAGAATTTCTAATTCGCTTGGGTTGTTGCTTAGTATTTGATGCTTGTCTTTTACACTTAAGTTATCGGTGATGTATAAGTTTTGTAAAGAAATGACTTGATTGCTTGTATTGATGATTTCAATGAAATCTTCGGGTTCATTAAAGTTATCACGTACTGCAAAGTTGGTTTTAGCATTAACTTCATTAATTTTCAATCCTGTTAATGGTGCAACACCAGGTTGTAATACTGCGACCAAATTTACGTTCGCGTTAACTTGTAAACTTATTTCTGGATTTGTAGATGTTGTTTGATTAACTGCTCCTAAAATCTGAGCATTAGCTTCTAACAAAAAGCTAACATCTGAACTTGTTCCAGAAATTTGATGCACTTCAACTGCAATAACATTATTTCCATTTTGAAAATGTTGAGCAGGGATTGTGAAGTTAATCATTACATTTTCTGTGGCGTTCTGTAAGGCAAGCGTATTATTTTGGATAGTGCCTGAAGGTAAATTATACCTGAATACTTCAACACCGTTACAATACACAATGGCACCGTCATCCACTTTTATGGATGCTTGGGCATCGGTAAGTCCTGTTGTATTGTTAATAGTGAATTTCTTTCTAAAATAGTAGGTGATATGTTTGTTCCCAGCATCTGGCCCGAAACTGATGACTGTATTTTCATCTCCTTCTCCATAACCTAGTTCCGCTTGACCAGTTTTCCAAGAAGCATCATTATAGTTAGTGTTTTGCCAATCAGCAGCAGGGAGTACGCCATCATCATGATATAGCCAGTTATCATTTGCAGCAATTAGTGGAACTGGTGTTGAATTACTTGTTGTGATTTGCCACTCTTTAAATGCAAAACCAGGATCAGGCAAAGCTTTCGCTGTAATCTGTGTTCCCTGGCTCACCTGCATGGTTTGGTTTTTTACCTTTACTTGATTTAAATTGATTTTACCTTCACCATTGCTAAGACTAGTTTGAACTTGCAAATTATTACTTAATCCAAAAAAACTTTGTAAATGGCCTTGCATAAAATTGCTTCTAAGGTTTGCGTAATTCCTTAACCTGTTTACTTCAAAATTCCAATCGTTGATGTTGCCGCCCCATCTTTGTTTGTGAAAGGGAACTTCAGTAGCTATTTTGTTTACATAGGTGTCTATCAATTGATTTAATCGTGTTGGTGCAAAAGCAGTGTTCAAAGCAATTTGCATGGTGCTGATGAAGCGACTTCTAAAGGTTGGATTTTCTAAAACCATTCTGATGTGCGCTGTTGACCAAGGTGGATTTGGCCAACCAGGTCCATTAGGCTCAGTAGAAAAATTTAAAGTGGGATGTGTGGCATCTGGTGCCCAATAGTACAAGTCGAAACCAAAATCAGTATCCCATAAAATCCATCTGAATTTTCCATTGGTAGAACGTTGTCTCCAAAATTTCATGTTGTTGCCTGGCCAATCTAAATTAGCGATATAATTCTGTGTAACTAAATAGTTGATGTATTCCTGCACATCTATGTTCTGGTTAATAAACTGGAAAGCTTCAGGTGTAGTTCTGTTCATATTAGTCAATGCATTCAAATAATTAAGATAAGCATCGTTGGTACCATCTAGCGCATTAGTATATGTTTCAAGTAAGTCGAGGTCATCATTTTTGATTCCATAGTTTGATTCAATAAAATCGGAATCGATTTTTTCTCTGATATTAATGATACCCATGTATTGTCCATTTAAATACAAAACAGCAGGTTTGTACTCCATGTAATCAACATTCATGTAATCAACGGGCATGTATTGCATAAATGCATCGCGAAACATACTTACATTAAAGTCGTTGCCACTATTGCGTAGCATCAGTCCACCAAACTTGTGAATATCTTTGTTTTCAAAAAATTGATAATTGATGATGTTACTTCCAAATTTGTTTCGAGCCTTAACAACAAGTGATTTCTGAGGTTGTGTACGACTACAATTTCCACCAATTCTAATTTCAACTGCTTGTGCTACCTGTGCTTTTCCTGTTTCATCAAAAAATTCAAAATCGGCATGGCGACTCCAATCTCTATTCCAGTTGGCTGGCACATCTTGGCAATAACCAGTACTTCCGTTTGATCCTCTCGTGTAAATACCTATTGTGTTATCATACAAGTAAGCTGGATTAGCTGAAATGGCAATTACCGGAAGTGAAGAAACTCTTTGATTGATGATATAGGTTTTGAAAACTGTTTTACTTGGTATTTGTCCGGTTACGAAAGCTTTTGCTTTTACTGTTGTAAATCCGTTGATTGATAACGGTGAAGTATATAGAGTAGAGCTTTCAGTAGGTTCACTTCCATTAGTTGTAAAACGAATTTGTGCATTGCTTTGGCTATGGAGTAGAGTTACAGATTGTGTGCCGGTGTATCTTCCTGACTCTACATTGAATGTTGGTTCTTCTGTGATGCTGCTGCTGATCACCCCTGTGTTAGCCTGTGTAGGAGAATAGTTTGATAATAAACCGATATTCGAACTTCCATCTGGTAATCTTCCATAATTAATATTGGTTGGTAATTGCGGATAAGTAATTCTGTCGATGACAGCTCCACTGCTATTGGTTAACAAAATCTCTTCACCTTCAGCTCTTAATTCAAAGTTGGTATGTAATCCTGTGTTTTGATTATCACACCAAATCAGTAGGTAACCTTTGGAAGGAATACTGACGGAGGCATTGATGCGCCATTTGGTAGGAATTGATGGGTCATCTGATAAACCATATCCGTTAACATTAACTGCGCTAGTGCCGGCATTGTGTAATTCTATCCAAGAAGAGAAATTATAAAAATCAGGATCGTGTAATTGATCAGCATTAGATGCAGATATTTCATTGATTACAATTTGTGCTTTGCCATGAAAGTTTAAGACTATCAGAATAAAGACAATAATCCAGCGCATCATATCCATTAGTTTAACTCTAACTTTTCAGATTCATTCAATAATACATTTTGAGTTGAATTGGTAAGCAATTGATTACTTGCTTTTAACCAGTTGATATACTCTTCCCAAATTATTTGTTTAAGCTCTAGTGCTATTTCGTTCAGTTTTTCTACTTGTAAATTAACTTTTATAGCGATGGCAGGATTTTCATCTGATGAAAGTACCAATAAAGATTTAATTTTTGTGGATTGCATCTGGGTTAAATTGCTTTCTATCTTATTATATCTTTCGATTAAACTCTTTATGCTATTGTAGTGTTGATTCACTTTTTCTTTTTGTGATAGTAAATCCTGGTCGCTTTCTAAATTACTTTCAATTAAATCTAGGTTTCGTTTGGCAATATTTTTCTTGTTCGGGTTAAATAGGGGTAAGGTTACACCAAAACCAACGTTCCAGGGTTTTCTGCCTTGTTCAATTCTAAACTCTTGGTATTGCGCTTGCAAGTAACCAATGTTGATGTTGCTTTTTTCTAGTTTAATAGAAGATGTTATAGCTTGTTCTTTCAACTTTTTGAGTTGAATAATTTTACTTTCTGGAAAAATTACATCCTCTAATTTTTCTTGCAAAGCATTGATTGGTAAAAAATGTTCAATCGAAGCCGAATCTGGAAAATTGGAATGGCTTTCGTTTACTTTCTCTATGCTTGTTAATTCACTTTTCAACTCTTCATACTCATCTTGTAATTCAATTTCTTTAATCATTAAATCAAAATAACGGTCGGCATCAAAATAGTCGGAGTAAGTTTGTTTATCTAAAATGTTAATCCACTGCTTGGTTAGGTATATTTCTTTCTGCTTTTGAATCAATAAAGCCTGCGTAAAGGCAAAGTCAATAATTAAAAGATATCTTTCAGCGAGTGCGTCTTCCAAAGCAATTTCTTTTTCAAGTTTTAATTGCTCATTTAATTTGGCGAAGTAATTGTTTTGTGCGGCCATTTCCCAAGGATTGGCCGGATTGATACGCAAAGCATATTCTTGTCGGTTGGGATCGAGTTGGTTGCTTTCTGTTCTAAACTCTAATTTTTGAATAGGCGCGAGTTTGTATTGCTTCTTATCGAGGTATTGAATTTGCTGATGAAGCATCAATACTTCAGAGTTATTTTTAACATCTTCTAAAAAGGATTTATAAACAGATTGCCCTGATGAAAAAATAGAATAGCAAAGAAAGAAGAGAAGGAGAATTCTTTTCATCTTATCTGATTATTACTTTTTCTCCATTAGCAAAATTATTTTCTGCCGGGATCTCAATGAAAATTTCTTGTCCGTAGGCAGCAACTGCTGTTGATTTTTGTAAAATAGTGGGAAGAGCAGTTACTGAACCGAAACCTTTTATAGTGCCTTCCACAAAAAGATCTTTATCACGCTGCGCAGTTACCTTTACTTTTTGTCCGATTTCAAAGTTCATACGATTCCTTTCATTTGCATAAGCAACAACTGTTGTTGGATGAATAGGATTGACAGATATTAAAGCCGTGTAGGCATCAATTTGCTCCGATGGTTTAACGTAAATAGATTGAATAACACCGCGTGTAGATGCCGTTTTTACTAGTCTCTTATTTTGGTGTTGCAATAACTCTAACTCTTTTTGTAATAATTCAATTTGGTTACTGAACTGTGCTTTAGCAACTGCGTGCTTTTGTTTTACTTCCAACTTTTTTAAGTTGATGGCTTCTTGTTGCTTGTTGTATTGCTTTGTTAAAGATGTAAGTTCAACTTGTTTAGGATTTCCACTTTTCGAATCAGAATCATTTTTTTTACCTAGTTCACTATTGAGAGTTTCATTCAATCGCATTTCAGCTTTAAGTTTTTGCATATCCGATTCCAGCTCTTCCAAAACAATACCTTCTGATGCTTCAATAAAATCTAATTCAGCTTTTGTAACTTGATCTTCAGTAATTTGTTCTTGATGCAATTGATTAATTCTTCTGCTGGTTTTACCAATTTCTATTTCTAGTCCAGGGTTGACTAGAATTAAAAGAGTGTCTCCAGCGTTTACTGTTTCTCCTTCATTGGTAAAAATTTTGCTGACTATAGCTGACTTGTCACTATTGATTTTATAACTCCGTGTTTCAGCTAAGCCAACTGCTGCATATTGACTTCCTTTAAAGTATTTATTGCTGATAAAAAGAATGCCAATAAACAAAACGGCAGTCAACAGGTAATAACCATTAACTTTCAGGTGTGTTGCAAAATTATACATTGTTCAATTCCTGTTGAATAATTTTTACTTGACTAATTCCTTCTATTTTTTCAAGTTGATTAACTAGCTCAACAATTTGATTTTCGCTTTCAAACAACACTTTATATTGATAGCGTTTAGTGTTCTCTTTGGTATTGGCCACAGATTGTAAGGTACTGGCTTTTGATTGCTTTCTAGTAACTTCATCTGCCACGATATGACTTGGATTATCTATTGAGAGATAAGTTAAAATATAGGGATGCTCCTTTATTTTAAAGGGTGAAGCATGGAGCACAAATGCTACCAAACAAAACAAAATCGTTCCGGTAAAGGAAACAGTAAATCCAAAAACACCTACTGCTAGCCCGGTACTCAATGCTGCAAAGAGAAACAAAACATCGCGAGGGTCATCAATTCTTGTTCTGAATCGGATAATAGCCATGGCACCAAATACACCTAATCCACGAGCGAGACTATCACCAATCGCCATCATTACCATCGCTGTTACGATTGAGCCTAAAATGAGCGATTGAAAAAAGTTTTTAGGATAGATGGCACCTTTAAAAGTAAGCTTATGTGTAATTGCGATTAAAGATGACAAAACAAACGCCCACACAAAGCTATACAACACATTGATGATTTGTGGATATTCGTAAACTGGTTGGTCAGGAAATAACTCTAACATATATTAATTGTTACTAGCGCCAGGTGTTGCATTGGTTAAAACATTCCAAGTTGTGCCACCATTGGTAGTTCTTCCGTAAGATTTATTTTCAGGAACTGATGGGTAAACTTTTTCATCGATTTTTCTTCCATCCTTATAATACAAACCAACACTTTCACCAGCTGCAGCTAATTTAAAGTTAAGGTGGCGCAAGCCTTGTGAGCCTTGTTCATCAGCCCAAAAAATCAAATACCCGCTAGCTGGTATTGTTGTTTGACTAGCATTGCTTGATGGAATTTTAGATTTAAAGGGATTATCAGGATTATCTGAAAAATAAAAATCTGCTAAGTTGATGGCGTTAGGTCCTGGGTTATAAATTTCAATCCAATCATCAAACTCGTTGATACCACCATCTGTATCTGCACAACAACTCAGATTGGAAGGCATAAATTCATTGACATAAAGAGTAGGAAGAATATCTGTATTGAGCAGATAATTGTAAGAATCAGCAGGGGCATCAAATGGTTTGTAAGCTTTGACTCCAATAGTACTGGTTAGTTCAATGTAATAATCTAATTGACCAACTGCATTTTGTGCTGGAATATTTGCTGTATAAAAAATGCCTCCTGCAACCAAATTTACATTGGTATAAGCTGCTCCGTTAAAACGATAAAAGAGTTTAGCGCTGGCTAACTTAGAAGTATTAGCAATTTCAGCCTGAATGGTTACAGCTTGGTTTAATGCAGGAACAATGGGTGTACGAGTAACTTTTGTTACTGCAGGTACTTCGGTAGAAGGGTTAGGTTCATTTCTGCTTGTAAAGCCACTGATCGCCAAATTAGTTGAACCATCAGGAAAGCGACCATATGACTGACCGTTATCAAGTTGTGGAACTTCTAAAAAGTCAACTAACTCACTATCTGTATTCTCTAAATAAACAGTTTCTCCTGTTGAACTTAATTTAAAATTAGCTTCTAGTCCTACGCCTACATCATTACAAACAATAATCAAATAGCTATTGGCGTTGATGATAGTGCCAACGGGAAGTGTATACTTTACAGTTCCTTCATCATATATTTTGTAGTTACTTAAGTTTTTGCTTTCGCTTGTTCCATTGTAAAGTTCTATCCAATCTTCACCTGATGTGTAAACTTCATTAATGAATAAACCTTCAGATGCTGTAACGACAGGTTTATCGTCTTCAGATGAACAACGAATACCTAAAATTAGTGATGAAGTAAAAAGGAGTAAAAAAGAAAGGTAATATTTCATTTTAAGGAAGGTAACAATTCCTTAAAGATAAGGTAATATTGATAAACGAGTCAAGAAAATTGAATGAACAACTTCTGATTATAACTCAAACGGTTGTTTAATGAGATTTAATGGAAAAAAGCATTGTCTTTGAAAATCTTAACAGCAATAGCCAATAGAATTACGCCAAAAACCCTGCGTAAAACAGCAAAAGCAGATTTACCCAAAACACGTTCTAACCAAACTGAAGAGCGAAGCACAATATAGACAATGATAAGATTAACGAGGATACCGATTAATACATTCAATTCGGCATAAACTGCACGAAGCGACAAAATGGTTGTGAGTGTTCCTGCACCTGCAATTAAAGGAAAAGCTAAGGGAACAATAGAGCCTGAACCTTTTGCATCAGGATCATCTTTAATCAATGTGATGCCTAAAATCATTTCCATGGCAACAATAAAAATAACGATTGAACCTGCTACTGCGAAGGAGGCAACATCTAATCCGAATAGTTTTAGAATAGATTGACCCAGAAATAAAAATCCAACCATTAAAATAGCGGAGATAATAGTTGCTTTTTCAGCATGTATTCTTCCTTCTCTTTTACGAATAATGATGATGAAAGGAATTGAACCTAAAATATCAATAACTGAGAATAGAATTAATGTAACGGAAAATATTTCTTTAAAATCGAGCATATACAAAGGTAGAGTTTTTTAACTGTATTTTGTGCGAAGCCATTTCTGAAATGATTTGATCTCATTTCTTTGAATAGCAGGGAAGTTAGCAATTCTGAAAGTCGAAGCTTTTAAATTTCCATAACCCTCGCCAACGGTAAAGCCATTCTTATAAGCTTGCTTTTTCACTTGCTGAATGACTTTCGGTTCGCCTTGCAAACATAAAACAGTTGGGGATTGAACTACTTTATTTTCAACTAAAAGTTGAAATGGTTTAAGTTGTTCAATGACAGACAACCAGCTTTCATATCTTTTCATTGTATTTTTTTGAATGTTGGTAATCTTCTCTCTATTTTTTAAAATTTGATTTAGTAAATAAATTCCGAATACATTAGGTGTATAGGTTGTTTGAAAGCGAGCGGCCATCTCTACCATAAAGTTGAGATTGTTGTAATGTTGATTATGCTGAATTATTTTTGCTCTTTCTATTGCTTTCTTCGAAACGACCATCACTGCTAATCCTGCCGGTAAACCAAAACATTTTTGTACTGATGCAAACCAGACATCAGCTAATGTGAAATCAATTTTAATTCCAGCCATTGAAGAAGTAGCATCTGCTACCAGTAAAGCATCCGAATTTTCTTTTCTTAATTTTTTAATCTGAGGATTAGGCCAGTATGTTCCATTAGATGTTTCATTGTGAGTAAAACAAATGACAGAGTAGCCGGAAAAATTTTGTGTAGGTGGCAATTCGTTTAATCCAAATGATTGGCTAACTGTTTGCTTGGTAATTTTATGTGTGTACTGTTGCCACTTTTCCCCAAAAGCGCCATTGTAAAGATGCAAACTTTTTTCTGTGCCGATCAAAGATTGTGCTATAATTTCCCAACACTCAGTTGCAGATGATGTAAAAAGCAAAATATAATCAGCTGGAAGTTGTAAGGATTTTCTAAAATTTTGTAAAGTTTGTTGATAAAGTTTTTCAAAAGATTGGCTGCGATGATTCACACTTAGAATTCCCGATTGTACTGCTTTACGTAAGTAAGCTGGAATACTTTTATCAATTCGAGAAGGTCCGGGATAAAATGAAATCATCCTTTTATTCTTTTAATCAAATATTGTAATGCCATCTCGTAACCAATTAAACCGAAACCGGTAATCAAGCCGGCACATTTTGCAGTAATCAAACTCGTATGTCGGAATTCTTCTCTTGCGTAAAGATTAGAAATATGAACTTCTACCACAGGAGCTGGAATGGCAGCAATTGCATCGTGTATCGCAATCGAAGTATGTGTGTAAGCACCGGCATTTAAGATGATACCATCAGCATGAAAGCCAAAATGTTGGATTTGATTAACCAATTCTCCTTCTACATTAGATTGATAATAATGAAGTTCAACATCCTTGAAGTTGATTTTCAATTGCTCAAAATAAGTTTCAAAGTTGGAGTTTCCATAAACACTGGGTTCGCGTTTACCTAATAAATTAAGGTTGGGTCCGTTGATGATTGCCAATTTCATATGCGAAATTAAGGAATAATTACATTAACAAGTAGATTATTCATTGAGGTTCCAGTCATAGTCTAGATACTCAATTTTTGTTTTATTGCTGATAGGAGTGGATTGATGTTGATTAACAAAGTCTAAAACTTTTTTACCATTCTTATTAAAATCCATAGCATACCACCTGAAAATCATACTGAGTTTGCTTTGTTGGGTTTGAATTTGATTTTTAGTTTTATCTGTTAGGAACTTTTTGCTCGCATCATTCAATTGTTGTTCTAAAGTGTTGGCTTCATACGCTTCTCTTGCAAGTGATGGGCAAGATTTACTCGCACACACCAAAACCATGTGCAAGCGTGCGTCACCAAATTGTTTTCTGAGTTTACTGTGTTCAATGTTATTTAAGTCAAGTTGTTCTTTACCGATTCTAATAAACTTAATATCCCAAGGTGTATTTACAAAAGGAATTTGAATAGAGCTGCCGATATCTTTTATACTTTTAATAGGGTAATGTTGGATAACTAAATCGATGGTAAAGGCATTATAAGCATTAATCCAAAATGCCATTTGTTCTTGTTTTGTCCATTGGTTGGTAGGTGGATTTTTAGATAGTTGTTTGAGATATAGTTTAAGTTGTATTGAATCTTTGATGAATCCTTTGTAATTCACTTTTCCATCTGTGCTTACATGTTTTTGTAATAATTTAGTAAAAGCATCATGTTTGATTTGAGCAAAAGTTAGCTGTTGTGGCAACCCAAGAATGAACAAACAAATCAATAACTTTATCGACATAGATTACTTAATTTAGAACGGATAAGATAAACATAATGGATGAGATGAAAGTTTCAATTTCTGTGATTATACCTGCGGTTAATGAGGCCGATAACATAATTAGACAAGTTAACTTTTTTAAAACATTTGGTTATGATAAGGTTACTGAAATTATTGTGATTGATGGAGATAGTGAAGATGATACAGCCTTATATGCAGAAAAAGCCGGAGCCAAAGTAATTCGAAGTGCAATTAGGAGCAGGGCTGCTCAAATGAATGCCGGAGCAAAGATGGCCAAGGGAAACATTTTGTATTTTGTTCATGCCGATACTAAAATTGTAGAGAGTTTTGTTAAAGATATTAGGCAATCATTTCAAAGCAATTATGATGCAGGATGTTATCGCTATCAGTTTGATGCTGAGAGTAAATTGTTAAAACTAAATGCATGGTTTACGCAATTCGATTTTTTAATGTTCAGGGGAGGAGATCAATCTTTGTTCATTAAAAAGGAAGTGTTTCAACAATTAAATGGATTTGATGAGACTTTTGTTATCATGGAAGAATATGAATTTTTGATAAGACTGAGAAAGCAATTCAAATTTCAGATTATCCAAAAAGATATTGTTGTATCTGCCCGAAAATATGAACACAATAGTTGGCTGAAAGTGCAGCTTGCTAATGCCATAGCCTTTACCATGTTTAGATTAAAATATAAACCAGAAAAAATTAAGAATTTCTATAATCGATTTTTAAGATATAGGTATAATCAATAGTGATTCTTTTTCGAGAACATTTTTATTTCAATTTTTAATGATGCTTTTTGAACCATAAAAAAAATAGGATAATTTTTCTATTGTCTAATTTTGAAGGCAATGAAGCGAGTTCAAATAAACTTTCTTCTCCCTTTACTTCTAAATTTATTATTTAATATTTCATTACATGCTGAAGAAAACTACTTTTCAGTAAAAAGACCTGATACCATTGTTATTTCTATAAAAGATGAAAGATTATTAAAGTTAACAAGAACAGTTTTGCAAAGTAAACAACCCGGAACAGTTGGATTCTTGATAAAAAACTTTTTTCTTCATTCTTCAACCTATCATTTATCCATTAATACCAATATTATACTTCCCGATTCATTATTTGGTTTTGTAGTTCCAGGCGATTTTACAAAAGATAAGTATGTAAGTAATGTGATACTTAATAAACACTCTTTACTTTGGGCAAGCGATGAAATAATCGTTTCTGTTATTATTCATGAATTGTTGCACGCATATTTAGATTTTACCAGAGATAAAAATTTATTTTTTGATCATGAAGAAATGGCAAATGATTATAGGCCATTATTAAAAAATAGTATTATGCAAATATACCCAAATTGTGAAAAAGAGTTAGTTGAGGCTTTAGCTTGGGGAGGCTTAGTTTTTACAAAAGCTTTTGAAGAATTAAAAAGAAAGCAACCTCAAAAAGCTATAGAAATTAAAACAAGACTATTTGAGGAATCCAAAAAATTCAAGGAAACGGTAGTTTCATCAAACTGATTTCTCAATAATTCTTTTCGCCATCATAGGGAAAATCAAACCATGAAAGGGTAAAACACTGTACCAATATAATCTTCCCCAAATGCCTTTTGGTCGAAATGTGGCTGTTTGTAACAATACTTTTTTACCCGGACTCACTTTTACTTTCCATTCCAGCCAGGCTTCACCCGGCAACTTCATTTCTGCAAATAATAATAATCGTCCGTTTTCTTTGTCAGCTAACAACACTCTCCAGAAGTCAAGTGCATCGCCTGCTTTTAAATCTACTTCGCTTCTTCTTCCTCTGCGCAAACCAACACCACCCACTAACTTATCTAGCACACCTCGTATTCGCCACAAAAAATTTCCATAATACCAACCATTGCTTCCACCAATTCGCCACAAACTTTCAATTACTTGGTGTGGAGCAAGGTTAAACTCAATTAATCTTTTGTCTTTGAAACAACCATGGGTTGGAACTTCAATATTGTTCAAAAAGTGATTGTCAATCGTTTCATTATTCAAAGCATCTTTCCAACTACTGATAACCAGTTTTTGTTGAATGCGCTCCAGCGTAAGCGCAATCATTTCTGGGTAATTCAATAATCTGATTGGCACAATTTCTTTGATGGCAGAAGGTCGACAAATCACTTCATTCTTCATGCTATTCACCAAAGTTTTAGCTAAACTCATGGAAGTAGACGTAACAAAATACAACCATTTAGATGATAAGCCGGGCGATAGAACAGGAACGGTAATAATCCATCTCTTTAAATTTCTTTCTTTCGCATAACCCAGTAACATTTGTTTATAGGTCAATACATCAGGACCTCCAATGTCGTAAGTTTGGTTAAAGGTTTCTGGTCTATTGGCAACACCTCTTAAATATTCAATTACGTTTCTGATGCTGATAGGTTGACATTTACTATTCAACCATTTAGGTGCAATCATAACGGGTAGTTTTTCAACTAAATCACGAATAATTTCATAAGAAGCACTGCCTGAACCAATGATAATGGCTGCGCGCAAAACAGTTACAGGAGCTTGTGCAGTTTGTAGAATGCTTTCAACTTTTTTTCTTGACGATAAATGTTTAGATAGGGCAACATCGTTGGCGATACCTCCTAAATAAATAATTTGTTTAACATGGGTTTTGTTGCAAAGCGTGACAAAGTTGTAGGCAGAGACTTGCTCTAATTCTTCGAAACTTTTCGCAGCATAACTCATAGAGTGTACGAGATAATAAGCAATGTCAACTTGAAAACTTGAGACTTGAAGAGTTTCTAGTTGTGTTAAATCACCTTCTACAACCTCAATCAGGTTTAATTCTTCTTTTGTAAAATCTTCCCAATCGAATCTTCTTTTATCTCTGACTAAGCAAATAACTTTGTGTTTCTCTTCCAGCAAAACAGTCAGGAGTCTTCTTCCTATATAGCCTGTGCTGCCGGTTAAAAGAATGTTTGCCATTTAAGATAACGCTTCTTTATAGGTTTTCAGTACTCTGTTTCTGGCGAAGGTATGCTCAACGATGGGTTTGGGATATTGAGGTGTATTAAACTCAGGAACCCATTTTTTTATATATTGAAATTCCGGATCGAACTTATCTGTTTGCAAAGCAGGATTAAACACCCTAAAATAAGGTGCGGCATCACAGCCCGATGAAGCTGCCCATTGCCATCCACCGTTGTTAGCGGCCAAATCGAAGTCTAATAATTTTTTCGCGAAGTAGGCTTCTCCCCATCGCCAATCTATCAGTAAATGTTTGGTTAAAAAACTGGCTACAATCATGCGGACACGGTTGTGCATAAAACCTGTTTCATTTAATTCTCGCATACCAGCGTCTACAATGGGATAACCTGTTTTTCCTTCGCACCAAGCTTTGTATTCATCTTCATTGTTGCGCCATTCAATGTTGTCGTAGGCAGGTTTGAAGGCATGATTTACTACATTGGGGAAATGCCACAATATCATGTGGTAGAAATCACGCCAGATTAATTCATTGAGCCATGTTTCATTTTTTTCTAAACCAATGGATGCTAATTTTCGAATGCTGACAGTACCAAATCGTAAGTGAACACTTAGTCTTGTAGTTCCTATTATCGCAGGAAAATTTCGCTTTTCGTGATAATGTTGGATGATGCTTTGCTTTACTACTCTTTCCGGAAAGGCAGCGCCAGTTTCTTCAAAACCTATTTCCTGAAGTGTTGGCATCGTGAGGGGAGAAGTGGCGCGCAATTCCTTAAGCTTTTTCTCAGAAGGAAAAGATTGCAGATTTTCTTTGCTCAGTTTACTCTTCCATTTTTTAGAATAAGGCGTAAAAACTGTGTAAGGCTTTCCATCGTCTTTTACAATTTCATCGCGTTCGAAAATAACTTGGTCTTTAAAAGAATGAAATGAAATATTTTTTTGTGCTAGGATTTCTTTTATTTTTTGATCCCTTTCAATAGCATAAGGTTCGTAATCGTGGTTGGTGTAAACTGCCTTTGGATTTACTTGTTTGTAGAAATCAATCGGGTCTCCTTGCACCACAAGTAAACTGCTTCCTGCATCTTCCAAAGTTTTTTTAATCAAGGCTAAACTTTGCCAAATGAATTCAACGCGTTTATCTTTTTTATCTTCCAACTTATCTAAAATGTTGGAATCGAATATAAAAACAGGTAAAACATTTCCTTCTTTTGTTAATGCGTTGTATAAGGCAGCGTTATCTTCTAAACGCAAATCTCTTCTTAACCAAAAAATAGTTACTTCTTTGGTTACAATATCATTGAGTTTTTGTTTGTCGAAGTATTTCAAGTTCCTTTTCTAGTTTATCGATGGCTTCCATTTTTACAGCGTATAACTTCAAATCTCCGCTGCGTTGAACATGCATGGCTTCTTCCAGCAATTTAGCACGTTTCTTTTCCAGTTGTTTAACCGGATCTTGTTTAAATAATCCAAACATGAAAATAAAACAATTAGAAAACCAAAATGTTACAGAATAGTAACGGGTCGAAGCGATGGATGCTGAATAAGAATTTTAAACCATTCTGTGTAAGAATGGGGACTTACTTTGATTTCTCGCTTGATGGAATCAATAGATAGATATTTGTATTCTTTTGCTTCTTTAGGATTTAACAAGGGAAGCGAATCATCATATCCAATATAAACGTGATCTAGTTCGTGTTCTGTTAAATCGTTATCTAATTTAGCTTGATAAATGAAAGAGAAAGCAAAATGTGTTTCGGATTGTAATCCCATTTCCTGAAATAGTTTTCTCTTCACTGCTTCTTGCATCGATTCATCAGGTTGTGGATGGCTACAACAAGTGTTGGTCCACAATCCGCCACTGTGGTATTTATCATCAGCCCTTTGTTGAAGAAGTAGCTCTCCCTTACTATTAAATATTAAAACGGAAAATGCACGATGCAATAAACCCAATTCATGCGCTTGCAATTTTTCCATTGTGCCAATAGGCACATCCTGTTCATCTACCAGAATTACTTCTTCCACTAGATTAAGTTTAATTGATGCTTTACGTATGAGTAAGCAAGCAAACGAAGCTTGTGTCTGTTTCTAACCCTGATTCTTTCTTTCAATACTAATTCAGAAGGTGTGTTTTGTATTTTTCTAAATAGAGATAAGTAATACACGTAAGCTACATAAACACCGAATCTGGCAGATTTTGGTAATCCTTTGATACCTTCCAACGCCATGTCGAAATCAGCTTGAATGCTGGCTTCAATCATTTTTTTATTCTCATCCGTTAGTGTATCTAATGTAAGTTCAGGAAAATAAACTCTTCCCATATTGAAATCAGCGCGTAGATCTCTTAAGAAATTCACTTTTTGAAAGGCAGATCCTAAGCTCATCGCTGCGGGTTTCAATTTTTGATAGAGTGCGTCATCACCTTCACAAAATATTCGCAAACACATTAAGCCAACAACTTCGGCTGAGCCTAAAATGTATTCTTTCATACCTTCATAATCATACACTTTGCGAGATAAATCCCACTCCATGCTTTTCAGAAAAGTATCGGTAAGTTCTTTTTCAATCTTATATTTTTTGACTGTGTATTGAAAAGCATTTAAAATGGGATTCAGGCTGATGCCTTGTTCAATTGCACGATACGTGTCGGCTGTAAATCTTTCTAATAATGACTTCTTATCATAATCGTGAAAGGTATCAACAATTTCATCCGCAAACCTAACCCACCCGTATAAGGCATAAACAGGGTCTCGTAACTCTTTTTTTAAGCACAAAATTCCCAGGGAGAAGGAGGTACTGTACTTTCTGGTTACATATCGACTCGTTCTAATAGAGATGTTGTCGAATAATTGTTTAGAAGTCATAAACGAATGTACTGTTTTTTATTTGCTTTTACGCAGTAATTGTTCTGCAACCACTTGTCCTGAGATAATGGAAGGAGGCACACCTGGTCCGGGAACGGTTAACTGTCCTGTATAAAACAGATTGTTTATCTTTTTGTTTATGATTGATGGTTTTAGATTAGCAGTTTGCAACAAAGTATTCGCTAATCCATATGCATTTCCTTTAAATGCATGATAATCACTGATAAAATCTGCGTGGGCGTAACTTCTTTTGTAATCAACAGATGAGCGAATTTCCTGACCGGTTAACTTTTCAAGTCTGTCCATCACCAACTGATAATATTTTTCGCGAATCTCCTGATTATCTGTTAAACCCGGGGCAACGGGTACCAAAATAAAAATATTTTCATGGCCTTCTGGTGCAACTGAATCATCTGTTATAGAAGGTGCACAAACGTAAAATAATGGATTGGTTGGCCAAGCTGGGTTGTCGTAAATTTCTTTAGCATGCAATCCAAAATCCTGATCGAAAAATAAATTGTGATGCAAAAGATTTTTTAATCTTTTATTAACACCAAGGTAAAATATAAGGCTAGAGGGTGCCATCACGCGTTTGTCCCAATAAGCAGCATCATATCTTCTGAATTCCTCAGGAATGAGATTTTGTTCTACGTGGTGGTAATCAGCACCGGCAACTAAATAGTCGTAAGGTTCAAAAGAATGGTTAACAATTAAGCCTTTCGCACGAACCCCGTTCATTTCGATTCTTTCTACTGGCGTATTGTATTTGAACGTTACTCCTTGCTCTTCAGCAATTTTAACCATTGCTTCAACAATTTTATGCATACCGCCCATCGGATACCAAGTACCCAACGCCAGATCTGCATAATTCATCAAACTATACAAAGCTGGTGTATTTTGAGGTGTGGCTCCCAAAAACAAGACAGGAAACTCGAGTAGTTGAACAAGCTTTGGGTTTTTGAAATATTTTCTAACGTAGGTTGAAATCGATTGAAAGACATGCAGCTTAAATAAACCTTTGAATAAATCTGCGTCAGCTAACTCAGTTAGGGAAAGCCCAGGCTTGCGAACAAGTTTGTTTATGCCAACTTCGTATTTGTATTTTCCTTCTTCGATAAACTTCTTGAGTAGAGGAATGCTGCCAGGCTCCAGTTTTTCAAACATGGCGCACAATGCATCCACGCCAGCAGGAACATCTAGTACTTCGTTATTATCAAAGAAAATTCTGTAGGAAGGATCGAGTCTTTTCAGATTGTAAAAATCCGAAGTTGTTTTGCCGAAGTAATTGAAATATTGTTCGAATACATCGGGCATCCAATACCAACTCGGGCCCATATCAAATAGGTAACCGTTGGCTTCAAATTTTCTTGCTCGCCCTCCGGCACTTTCATTTTTTTCGTAAACTGTTACTTCTTTACCGGCTTTAGCCAATGTAGCAGCTGCCGATAATCCGGCAAAGCCGGATCCGATTACGGCAATTTTTTGCATAATGTGTTTTATCGAAAGGTACTAATAACCTTGTAATGCTTTTTGAATTTCTTTTCTAGCGTGGAAGATTCTGTTTTTAACTGTTCCGATAGGAATATTAAGTTGATCCGCAATTTCATTGTACTTATAACCTGATGTATGCATTTTAAAAGGAATCAATAATTCTTCTTTAATGGTATTGATGTTCTTCCAGGCATCCTTGTATTCAAAATTGCTATCAGGCGAATTGAATGTATGATCATCTTTCACATTCAAATAATACAATTCTTTGGTGGTATCATGCGATGTTTTCGCGCGCTGATTTTTTCTGTAGTTGTTAATAAATGTGTTTCTCATGATGGTGAACAACCAACCTTTTAGGTTAGTGTCATCACGATACTTGTCTTTATACTGTAAAGCTTTCATGATGGTGTCTTGCACCAAATCCATTGAGTCTTCCTTATTGTTGGTGAACCTTCTGGTGAAGGTTTGAAGCGTAGGACGCAGACTGGCAATTTTGTGTGAAAATTCTATGGCTGTCATGTGCTTGCTGTTTTGTTGAACAAATATTGGTTATAAGTTGAACAAAAGCAAGCAAAACAATCGTTAACAGGTCAAAAAATGTTTAAAATATTATTAGAAAGAATAAACAAAATACTTAATGAGTAGACTAATTGATTAACAGTCAAAGATTTATGTTTAAACATCAAATCAAATCCTTTAACAGTAAAGAATTTTTAAATAATGTGACATTTTGGAGACCCAATTCGCCTAATTCTGAAACTTGATAGCCAGATGCCAAAATTCTGAGGTCAGGAAATGCATTTGACATTTTCTTTAAATAGGTTTCTGCCGACATCGAATTGGTATTGGAAGTAATTGAGGTAAGAAGAATATTGGGTTTGTGAGTTCCTACTACCTTAACCAAATCTTCGAAAGGAACATTCTGTCCTAAGTAGTAAGTTCTGTATCCTGCTCTTCTGCATACATAATGGTAGAATAGTAATCCGAGTTCGTGCATTTCATTTTCACGCAAAAACAACACAATTCTTTGAGCCTCTTTGGGTGGAATGGGTAAACCATCAATTGCTACAATTATTTTCTGGCGAATCAGGTTTGATATAAAGTGTTCCTGGGCAGGAGAGATGTTTTGGGTTTGCCAAAGGACGCCAATCTTTTCTAAGAATGGATAAATGATTTCAGTGATGGTTTTTTCAAAACCGTATCGTAGAATGAGATTCGAAAGTATTTTTTCAAATTGTTCTTCTTCCATATCTATCATGGCTATAACCAATTGATCGATATGGATGGCAGTATCACTTCGTTGTTCGCTAAGCTCCAATACCATTTTGTTCAATTCTTCTTCTGATAAATCAGCTATCTTCGAAATTTTAACACCATGGTTGTTCAAAAGAGAAATGCTTATGATCCTTCGCAAATCTGCATCAGAATAATACCTGATGTTAGTTTGTGTACGCTGTGGCTCTATGATGGTATAGCGTTTTTCCCAAATACGAATGGTGTGCGCTTTGATACCAGACAATTGTTCCAATTCTTTAATAGAATACTTTCCCATAATCTCCTTGCTTCTAATAATTACCGGACACACGATACCGATAATGATGTAACATTGATTTTATAGTTTTGTTTAAATCTAAAGGTGCAAAAGAATAATAATTTCCAAAATTTATCAAAACCTGCGGAGAATTGGTTTGCATCGCAAGGCTGGCACGTGTTTCCTTTTCAGCAAGAAACGTGGCAAAGTTATTGGCAAGGGCGAAGTGGAGTAGTGAATGCACCTACCGGAAGTGGAAAAACTTATAGTTTGCTAGTACCAGTTTTTTGCGAAGGATTGGTTCGTAACCCTCATCCTAAAAAAGTACAGCTCATTTGGATTACGCCCATTCGAGCTTTAGCTAAAGAAATTTATTTAGCCGCTAGTCGGTTAGCGCAGGCTATTCAACTTGATTGGGAAATTGCCATCCGAAGTGGTGACACAAGTTCGAAGGAAAGAGAAAAGCAAAAATCGAAACCACCAGCTGTTCTCATCACCACACCAGAAAGTTTGCATTTAATACTAGCACAAAAAAATTGCAGTGATTATTTGTCCGATTTGCAAGCCATTGTCATTGATGAATGGCACGAGTTGTTGGGTTCAAAGCGCGGTGTACAAGTTGAACTGGCTCTTAGCAGAATGAAATCGATTTCTTCTGTTTTAAAAATATGGGGCATTTCTGCTACGATTGGAAACATGGACCAAGCTGTAGAAGTATTATTAGCAGATCGTGCCAAAGACGCTGTTGTTGTTAAAGCCAACATGCAGAAGGAAATTGAAATTGAATCTGTTTTTCCTGATGAAGTAGATAGTTTGCCTTGGGCTGGTCATTTAGGCATTCACTTACTCGAAAAAGTAGTTGCCTTGATTAATCAAAGTAAATCTACTTTGCTCTTTACCAATACTCGATCATTTGCAGAGATTTGGTATCAGAAGTTAATTGCATTTGCACCAGAGTTATCTGGTGTTGTGGCTATGCATCACGGTTCCATCAGTCAAGAGTTAAGAACTTGGGTAGAAGAACAATTGCACGAAGGTAAATTGAAAGCGGTGGTATGTACATCGAGTTTAGATTTAGGAGTAGATTTCAGACCTGTTGAAACTGTTATTCAAGTTGGAAGTCCTAAAGGCGTGGCGCGATTTTTACAACGTGCAGGAAGAAGTGGTCATCAACCCGGTGCAACCAGTAAAATTCATTTCGTTCCTACTCATTCTTTGGAGTTAGTGGAGTCAGCAGCCATTAGAGAAGCAGTAGAAAACCAATTGATTGAAGACCGCATTCCCTACATTCGATCGTTCGATGTGCTGGTGCAATATCTCGTAACCCTAGCTGTTGGCGAGGGTTTTAAAGAAGATGTTATTTGGAATGAAGTACAATCTACTTTTTCTTTTTCAAGTTTATCGAGAGAAGAATGGTTGTGGATGTTGAATTTTATTGTGAATGGTGGTGATGCCTTGCAAGTTTATGATGAATATAGAAAAGTAATTGTAGAGAACGGTATTTATAAAGTTGAGAATAGGAGAGTAGCTCTTCGGCATAGACTGAACATCGGAACCATTGTGGGTGATACTTCAATTCTAATCAAGTATCAATCAGGTAAATTATTAGGAAGCATTGAGGAATATTTTATTTCTAAACTTAAACCAGGAGATGTTTTTTGGTTTGCAGGCCGTAACCTCGAACTCATTCGCTTCCAAGGAATGGAAGCCCACGTGAAAAACTCAAATAAAAAAACAGGTTTGGTTCCTTCCTGGCAAGGAGGAAGAATGCCTTTGTCTTCCCAAATGTCGACCATGATTCGTAAAAAAATTCAACAAGTAAAAGATGGAAAATTAAGAGACAAAGAACTTTTATTTTTGATGCCTTTATTCAATCTACAAAAGGAAAGATCGCATTTACCGGGCGAAGATGAATTGTTGATTGAATACTTTCAAACCAATGAAGGTTATCATCTTATCATTTATCCATTCGAAGGAAGATTTGTTCACGAAGGTTTAGGCGCATTGATTGCCTATCGAATCGGACAAATTAAGCAGTTGAGTTTTTCCATTGGTATGTCTGATTATGGAGTAGAATTACTTTGCGATGAACCCATACCAATTGAAGAAGCTTTAGAAGAAAACTTTTTAGGTGAAGAAAACTTATTACTCGATATTCAAGCCAGCATCAATGCAACTGAAATGGCGAAAAGAAAATTCAGAGACATCGCAGCTATTTCTGGATTGATTTTCAAAGGATTTCCGGGGCAAGCAGTTAAGGAAAGGCACTTGCAATCGTCAACGCAATTGTTTTTCAATGTGTTTCATGATTACGAATCAGACAATCTTTTGCTCAGACAAGCCTTTAACGAAGTGATGGAATTTCAATTGGAAGAAACTCGTTTACGACAAGCCTTACAAAGAATTGCCAATCAAAAAATTGTTTTAAAACAACCAGACAAACCCACACCATTTGCCTTTCCCATTATGGTTGATCGCTTACGCGAAAAACTTACCACAGAAACTCTTGAGGCAAGGGTAAAAAAAATGATCCAACAATATCAGAAATAATTACTCTGCTATTATCAAGAAATAATTCTTCTTGCCTTTTTGCACCAGTAAATATTGATTACTTAAATATTTTAACTCAGGTTTTGAGGCAGCCTCAGTAACTTTCATTTTGTTAATAGAAACACCTCCAGCCTGAATCATTTTTCTGGCTTCTCCTTTAGAAGGAAAAATTTGCATGGCAGTAAATTCACTTAACAAATCAACATAATTATTAGCTTGTTCCAAAGTGTTTTTACTCACCTTCACTTGAGGTACACCTTCCATGATGCTTTCAAAAGTTTGTTTATCTAACGAGGCTAATTCAGCGCTTGTATCATTACCAAATAAAATCTCTGTAGCTTTAATCACTAACTCGTAATCGTTAACAGAATGCACGCGACAAGTTATATCCTTGGCTAATGCCTTTTGTAAAATTCTGAGGTGCGGTGCTTGCTGATGTTCTGCCTCGAGATTTTGAATGGATGCTTGGTCTAATTGAGTAAAAATGCGAATAAAATTGGTAGCATCTTCATCTGATACATTTAACCAATATTGGTAAAATTTGTAAGGAGATGTTTTAGCAGGATCTAGCCAAACATTGCCACCTTCAGTTTTACCAAACTTTGTTCCATCTGCTTTGGTAATCAATTTGGTTGTAAGTGCAAAAGCTTCGCCTTCTGCTTTTCTTCTAATGAGTTCAGTTCCAGTAACAATATTTCCCCATTGGTCTGAGCCACCCATTTGTATTTTGCATCCTTTGTTTTGGTACAGGTAATAGAAGTCATAACCTTGTACCAACTGATAAGTAAATTCTGTAAATGAAAGTCCGGTTTCTAATCTTTTTTGAACGGAATCTTTACTCATCATATAGTTAACCGTGATGTGTTTGCCCACATCACGTATAAATTGCAAGAATCCGAAATCTTTGAACCAATCATAATTGTTCACTAACTCCGCTGCATTTTCACCTTTTCCGAATTCTAAAAATTTCTCTAGTTGTTTTTTTACACACACAATGTTATGGTTCAATACTTCTTCTGATAAAAGATTTCTTTCAGCAGATTTACCGGAAGGATCGCCCACCATTCCTGTGGCTCCACCCACTAAAGCCACCGGTTTGTGCCCGGCTTTTTGAAAGTTTAATAAAGTCATGATTTGCGCCAAATGGCCGATGTGTAACGAATCGGCAGTTGGATCAAAACCAATGTATCCTGTAGTTTTTTCTGTACTTAGTTGTTCTTCCGTTCCGGGCATGATATCATGCAACAATCCACGCCACTTTAATTCATGAATAAAATCTGAGTATGCCATTACAATTCACTTAATTCGTTTAATCAGTTTTAAGGAATGCAAATATAGAAGGAATTAGATTTCATAGCGGTATAAAGGATCAATATGATCTCCAGGTTGCATCATAGAAACGGGGTTTAATAGGCCAGTGTGCATTTCATACACCCAACCATGTAGGGTTGGTCTGTTTTCTTCTACCCAAGCGTGTTGTACGATGGATGTCTTAGCCAAATTCATAACTTGATCAATAACATTAAGTTCTACTAAGCGATCAGTTCTTTTATCTAAATCTTCGATAGCATCTAACTCTTCACGGTGGAATCGATATACATCTTTTATGTTACGCAACCATTTATTGATTAAACCTAATTCTTTGCTTGTCATGGCAGCTTTAATTCCGCCACAGCCGTAATGTCCACATACAATAATGTGTTTTACTTTTAAAACTTGTACTGCGTACTGCAAAACACTCAACAAGTTTAAATCAGTATGCACAACTAAATTGGCTATGTTTCGGTGAACAAAAATTTCACCTGGCTCAGTTCCGGTAACATCATTGGCTGGCACACGACTATCGGAACATCCAATCCACAAAAATTCAGGTGTTTGAACATGCGCACTTCGCTTAAAATAATTAGGATCGTTAGCTGTATTTTCTGCAGCCCAGGCTTTATTTTGTAATAACAGTTTTTCAAATGTCTTCATATCTTTTCAATCGTTTTTTCTAAAAAATAAATTAGGTGCTGAATAAGTTTTCTTTACTTCCACGTCAATATTTTTGGTAGGAGCGCTGGCAATAAAATTTTCGAGTGTTTCAATTATATCTTGGTCTATAAATTGGCTGTGTCCGCCATCAATGATTAAGCTGGCTCCTTCAGGAATTTCTTCAAGTGTTTTTCTTAAAACACTTTTGTTTAAAAAAGAAACATCTCTGTTAAAGCGTATCAGGTATTGATTTTTATCGTGAATGATAGATACAGAATGATGAAAGTTTGTTTTCATCACAAAGTATAATCCTACCACTAATCCAATACCAATACCGATAAGTAAATCTGTGAAAAGAATAGCTAAAATAGTAACTACAAAAGGAATGAATTGAGAATATCCTTTCTTATACAATTGTATAAATAGTTCGGGTTTACAAAGTTTGTATCCAACTAACAAAAGAATGGCTGCTAAAGCAGAAAGTGGAATAGTATTTAATAAATCAGGAATCAATAAAACAGAAATTAATAAAAGTAATCCGTGGGTGATTGTAGAAGTTTTGGTGCGAGCACCAGCTGTAATATTTGCTGTTGTGCGTACAACAACTGCCGTTATAGGTAAACCTCCCAATAGGCCAGCAACCAAGTTGCCAACACCTTGTGCTTTTAATTCTTTATTAAGCGGTGTAATGCGAAGATAAGGATCTAATTTATCGGCAGCTTCAATGCTAAGTAAAGTTTCTAAGCTTGCTACAATGGCTAAAGTGGCTGCTACAATATATATTTGAGGGTTATTCCAGACTGAAAAGTCAGGAGATTGCATCTGATTTGTAAAAGCAAACCAATTTTCGAATTTAGGAATGTTGACTAAATGCTCGGCTTGAACAACAAGTGAAGGAAAAAGTTGTGTAAAAGCAGTATTCACTAAAACACCGATTAATACTGCCAATAACGGACCGGGTATATAGTTTAGAAAGGTATTGTTTTTAATCCATTTGCTTTCCCATAAAAGTAAAATACCAATACAGATAATGCAAATAAGTAAAGCTCCCGGAGAAATGTATTCTAATGAATTTAAAATTTCAGTGAATGTATTCTCTCCATCCGGTTGAAAAAAACTTTCATCTCCTTCATAATCTCGATCGTATCCTAAAGCATGTGGGATTTGTTTTAATATTAAGATAAGACCGATAGCTGCCAGCATTCCTTTTATTACAGAGGCAGGAAAGTAATTACCGAGTGTTCCTGCTTTTAGAAAGCCCAGTAGAATTTGAAGAAGGCCGGCTAAAGTCAAAGCAAATAAAAAAGCTTCGAAGGATTGTAAGGAATCAATAGAAGTAAGCACAATAGTAGTTAAACCTGCAGCTGGTCCACTCACGCTTAATGATGAACCGCTTAAAATGCCAACTACAATTCCGCCTACTATTCCGGCAATTAATCCTGAGATAAGCGGAGCACCACTGGCCAAAGCAATTCCCAAACATAATGGCAAGGCAACCAGCGATAAAACTAATCCGGCAGGTAAATCGTACTTAAAATTTTTTAATGGATGTGATATATTTTTCATAAAGCATTAAAAGGCAAAAATTAAATTACCTTAAATCAATAAAAATGAAATGTTTTAGATAACGAGCATTATCACCAAGGAGGTGGCGACCAGCAATAACAAAAACCACGAGTTGGTTTGCAGTTGTGTTTTATCTTAGAATGATAAAAACTGAGACAATTAGGAGTAGTTAAAGTATTTATAACTTGATGTAAACCATCATCTTCAAAAACAGAAAATTCGCTTTCTTCCTCACAATCAGTACTTTGTTCACAAGGAATATTGAATGATAGAATTTGATTTTCTTGATTTCTAAAACTTACTTCAATATGAAAAGATATATAAACCAAAAGGTATAGGCATAAAACCATACCCCGAAGCAGATGGTTGTTTCGAAAAAGGTTTATCATTTGTTGTAAATGTAATGCGATTGTTTGAAAAAGCATTACCATTGCAAAAAAACTAAAAGATTAAATATGGCTAAGCAATTTACCAGTCCTGATGCCCTAAACCAGGTTGCTGATTTTCATCGCACTTTTCAACATCCGATCATAGATAATCCTACCATACCAACAGAAGATCGATGTAAGTTAAGAGTTGCTTTGCTTGCCGAAGAATTAAAAGAGTTAGAGGTAGCCATTGCTAATAAAGACATAGTTGAAGTGGCAGACGCACTTTGCGATTTACAATATGTTTTAAGTGGAGCTATTCTAGAGTTTGGGTTGGCAGAAAAATTCAAAGCTTTGTTTGAGGAAGTGCAACGGTCTAATATGAGCAAGGTTTGCCACAACGAAGAAGAAGCCCAACAAACTGTTGATCATTATAAGAAGAAAGATGGAACGGTTTGTTATTACAAAAAATCAGGTTCTTATTGGTTGGTCTACCGAGAAGCAGATAACAAAACAATTAAATCGATTAACTATTCACCAGCAGATTTGCAGGGAATTGTTTTAGGAAATTCTAAATAATGTAAAATTCAAGCTGAAAATCGGTTTCGTTTCCGGGCACTTGTATAGGTCTGATAGATACGATTTGTGCAGAATTGTACGCCCTGATGAATTCATTTCGACTAATGCGCAGCTTACTCTCTCCAGGCTTTACTTTATGGTATTGCATACGACCACTTTTATTCGCTGTGGCAGAATACATTACCGAAAAGTGAATAGGAATAGGAGAGGGGATATAGCGCATATTAGCAATATGTATTTCTAAACTCTGAGCTTAATAGCTTATTTTGCAAGGCATTATATTGAGAAAGTAAAGTATAGGCATAAGCCGGAACGTAATTAAATCGCTTTTCAAACTCTTCAATTTTGGCGCATAATTCTTTTACATAAAATCTGATTTGATCAAGATTTTTGCAATTCGCTGGACGTTCAAAGTTCTTCAATGCGAAATTGCTTAGCTCCATATCAAGTTTTTTCTTTTCAAAATCGCTCATAATCTTGTGCATTAATACACAATAGTAATGATTAATTATCTAAAAAATCAATTTTTATTGTGAAAAAGTGCACAGAAAAAAGTATTGGATACGATAAAAATTTTATAAGTATTTGATTTTGTGTTGGTTAAGGTAGGTGATTTCTTTTTCAAGCCAAAGAAATTTGTGTAAAATTTCACAAAAATTGATGACAATTGTCTTCAATTGCCATTTTTCTGTTAAGAAATACTCATACAATTGCGTTAGGACTTATCGTTAATAGCCTTTATACTTACAATAAATAAAAGCCCACATTCGCTTATGGATTATGTAGAAGCAAGTCCCTTCATCAACGCCTTTCATCAATCAATGATTATCGGTGCCATATTCATGGCAGCGGCTGGTATCATTTGGTATCTCATTTATCAAATCAGAGTATCGGCAATCAGCGACTTTCATATAAAATACGATTTCATCAACAGAAACGAAATCAAAACGCTTAAAACAACTGCCTATTTATTTGGTATTGCTGCGGGTTTTATGATCAACCTGTACGCCAGCGATAAAATGAAAGATATCGAAGTATGGTTTTTTGCTCGTTTAGCAATCTCCATATTCGGTGGAACTTTGGTGGGTTACGTAGGTCATTTGATTTTTGAATATTACTATCCAACAGTGTTGCATAAAAAATTGCTCAAATGGAGGTATACACCTAGGAAAAATCCTAAAACTGGTGCTACCATGCGACTACTCAGCGAGGAAGAAGAGGATGTACATTTAGAATCTGGTATGCAAGCCGAAGAAAATCTTTTCTCAATTGATTATGATGTTTGGATTGATGAAAAAACAGGCGATGTTAAAATAGAAAAGTACCCCGGCCACTTGGAAGCTTTGCAATGTAACAACTGCGGTTTTTATACCATGAAAGTGCAGAAAGAAGAAATTACTAAGCAAGCATCTGCCACTGAACCGGGTGAGTTAGTAAAATATTACGAGTGTACCTATTGCAAAATGACACGCGCCACTGCTTTTAATTTGTCTAACAAACAAACAGAAGCCGATTACAAGAACTTAAAATATAAATTTAAGGTTAATAAAGACATCGATTTGGTTAAACTGGAAATTCATTCTACCGTTAAAGGAAAGAAACAATATGAGTTTCAAAATTTAGAGGAAGCACAGAAGTTTTTAACTGAATTTGATTTTGATAAATCCGATAAGCGTTATGAAGTATAAGTATTTTTTCTTTTTTATTTTCTTTCTAATTGTTCGACCTCTTTTTGCTCAACAAACAGATACTACAGTTTTTAAACCTAAACCTGTTTATAGTAAAGAGATTCAAACCATTGTTGGTATTTTAAATTTCAATCACTACAGTAAAATAAAATTCAACGATTCTCTTTCAGCCGTTATTCTTAATCAATATTGTTTAAACTTAGATGGTGGAAAATACTTTTTTCTGAAAAGCGATATTGATCAATTTCAAAAATACGCTAATCAACTTGATGATTTATCAACTGCAGGTGATGTTAGTCCTGCTTATGAAATTTATCAGGTTTTCAGAAACAGATTCAATTACCAAATCAATTTCATTTTGAATGATTTGGTAAAACAAAATTTTGATTTTTCAGTAGAAGAAGATTTTGAAACCAACCGTGATAAAATGCCTTGGTGTAAAAATCAAGCTGAGTTAAATGATGTTTGGAGGAGAAACATAAAGAATCAAGCATTAAGTTTAAAACTTAGTGGAAAGAAGCAAGAAGACATCACCAAGATTTTGACAGAACGCTACGAGCGAATGAAAAAATCGATGCTTCAATTCAGGAGCGATGATGTTTTCGAAGCCTACATGAATACAATCACTGAAGCATACGATCCACATACTTCTTATCTATCTCCTAAAACTGCTCAAAGATTCAATGAACAGATGACGCTTTCTTTGGAGGGTATAGGAGCACGTTTACAATTAGATAATGACTACACAAAGATTGCAGAAATAATTCCTGGTGGTCCTGCGGAAAAGATGGGAGTTTTAAAAGTTAACGATAGAATTGTAGGTGTTGCTCAGGGTGTAGATGGTGTTATGGTTGATGTAATCGGTTGGAGATTAGATGATGTTGTAAAACTCATTAAAGGACCGAAAGGAACAACAGTCCGCATCAGTTATTTATCTGGTGAGTTAGGACTGAATAGCTTACCCATGGAAACAACTTTAGTCAGAGAAAAAATAAAGTTAGAAGACCAACAAGCGAAAAAAGAAATCGTACCAATGACGAAAGATGGTAAAGCTTTACGCATGGGTGTAATTTCTATTCCGAGTTTTTACATTGATTGGGATGCTATGCAACGTGGCGAGGCCAATTATACCAGCACGACCCGCGATGTTGAAAAGTTATTAAAAGAATTGGAAGCTGAAAAAGTTGATGGTGTAATCATTGATTTGCGTAATAATGGTGGAGGTTCACTTTTAGAAGCAATTGAGTTAACAGGATTATTTATCAAGAAAGGTCCTGTAGTTCAAGTGAGAAACTCAGCAGGTAGAGTGGAGGTAGGAGAAGACGATAACCCTACTGTTTCATATAATGGTCCGTTATTAGTGATGACAAATCGTTTTAGTGCTTCAGCTTCAGAAATTTTTGCTGGCGCCATTCAGGATTACAATCGAGGTATTGTAGTTGGGGAAACTACTTATGGAAAAGGAACAGTTCAAAATGTGCAAGAATTGAAAAGATTTATTCGCCCAGCAGTAGGCGAAGAATATGGAAGTCTAAAATTGACATTTCAAAAATTCTATCGCGTAACTGGCAACAGCACTCAACACAGAGGTGTTACACCTGATATAGTTTATCCATCAGCCTTCGATGCAAATTTATTTGGAGAAAGTGCTAACCCAAGTGCGCTGCCTTGGGATCAAATTAAAGGTACTTTATATGAGAGAACAGGTGCTGTTAATAAGCAGTTAATCGCTACTCTTAATAAAAACCATTTGGATAGAATGAAAACTGATCCATTGCTAAAGAAGTTAACTTTAGAAGTAGAAGAATCTAAGAGGGCATTCAATGATTCGAAAGTTTCTTTAAATGAAGCAACACGAAAGAGATTACAAGAAGAGGCAGAAAGAGCCAAAAATAATGCTTCACTTTCAACTAGTTTAGGTAATAAAGAAGGTGTTACTCCAGCTACTAAGGTTACTAAAGTTGATGATGCTTATCTCTATGAGAGTATATTGATCTTATCTGAAATGATTAATTCAAGAGTTGGTTAGATTACACCAAACAAGATTTACAAAAAGGCAGATTCTAAAAAATCTGCTTTTTTGTTTTTACAATTTGCTGTGCACTTGTAATACCTGCACGTAAACAATGACAAATATGTAAGGCCTGTTCAATTCTTTTATCTGTACTTTTTATTTTGTTTACAAGAAATACTAAACTTCTTTTATTACCATCAGTAAGGCTCTTAAATTTATTATTTGCCTCAGCATCTCCTTTTAGTACTTCATTAAATTCTTTAGATTCTTCAAATTCGTATTGACTTCCATCTTCTTCGATAGTAATAGTTACAATTGAGCCAGCTTTTAGATTCAAATCCTTGATGAGTCTTTTATTGAGGTAAATGAATGGATTAGCATCTTTTCTTTTTTGAATTGCTACATGTAAATGAATTTCTTTATTCAGTTTTAAGATGACTCTCTTAGAAGTTTTTTCAAGAATTTTAGAATCGAGCACCAGCCCAAACATTCCATTGAAAACTTCCTCAACTACTGCTTTGCTTTTAACAGGTTTCATAGTAGAATAAAAACAAAAAAGACCGCTCAATGTTGAGCAGTCTTTTCATTCTCATTAATTTCAATTAATCGAAAGTTATTGGGCAGATTTCAAGAACTCATCAAATGGTTTTAAGATGATGGGCTCGAGCTTATTGTTAGCCAATACTTCGTTTAATTTTTTATTGTGTTTCTCTTTGGTCTTCTTTAAAGTAGCTTTTGCATTTTGCATTCTATCAGACAAGGCTGAAAGGTTATCCATTTCAGCGGCTGATGGTTTGTAGAATGTAGATGCTACTTTGCTGTAAAGTTCCGCTAAATCTTCGCGCAATTGTGGTTCACCTGCGCCAACATAATTGTCACCAGTCGTAACAACTAATGTTTCTTTTAGCTTATTTAATTCGTTGATAAATGGAGTAACAGTTTTAGATGCAGAAGTAGATTTGGCTTTTGCAGCTTCTGCAGCTTTAATGGTTTCGTCAACTTCGTAAACAAGGTAAGCCAATTCTTGTGTCATGTCGAAAAGTTTTTTCGTTACATCTTCATTGGCTTTCTTATCTGCAAGTGAAATATTTGATTTAGCATCATACTGAACAACCAAGTCGCTGGTATAAACTTCTTTTCCTTTTGTTATGACAACTTTATAGGTTCCGGCAGGAACTCGAGGTGAAGTAAATCCACCGAAAGCAAAAGTTTTTCCAGTTGCAATTTTAGGAGGCTTCGTGGTGAAACCCCACTCAATTACATTAATACCTTTTGATTTACCTGCATCCAAATCGGTGATTTTGTTTCCATTCAAATCTTGAATTTCAGCAGTCATTTTACCTAAAGTATGTCTTTTCTTTAAGTAGTAAATGATTT
Organism: Cyclobacteriaceae bacterium; assembly: GCA_027533395.1. GTDB lineage: Bacteria > Bacteroidota > Bacteroidia > Cytophagales > Cyclobacteriaceae > Chryseotalea. The sequence continues at coordinate 60,285 of JAPZUF010000016.1, read as the reverse complement.
TAGCATTGGTAGATGCATTCGCTCCGATAAATTGAGTTTCGCTTGCAGTTCCTCCAAAGCCATTTGATTCATCCATCGTAGCCGGCTTAATGGGGAAGAGGTGAAAATCTTTAGCCAAAGTTTCTGCTGATAATTGTCTAAGAGGACTAATGTCATCAATAATAATAACACCACGACCGTGGGTTCCCATTACTAAATCATTTGTCTTCTTTTGCAGATCGATAAAGTGCACAGCAACTGAAGGCATGTTGTTGGTAAACTTCACCCATGAAGTTCCTGCATCTAAAGAAATATATAAACCGAATTCAGTTCCTAAGAAAAGTAAATTTTCGTTAACATAATCTTCCTGAATGTTTCTTACAAAACCTGTTACATCATTGCTGATAACAGATTTCCAGGTGGCACCAAAGTCAGTTGTTTTATAAGCATAAGGTTTTTGATCGCCATGTTGATAACCTGTAAACACCGCATAAGCAGTTCCTTTACCAAAAACTGATGCTTCAATGTGCCAGCAAGCAGTATTCTTCGGAAGACTAGGAATATTTGCTACAACGTTGGTCCATGTTTTACCACCATCTTTTGTTACTTGCACGTTGCCATCATCTGTACCGGCCCATACTACATTTTCATCCAGAGGAGATTCAGCAATTGTGAAGATGGTACAATGATTTTCTGCACCAGAGTTATCGCGAGATAAACCACCTGATTTACCTTGTTCCGTTTTTAACGGATCGTTAGTTGTTAAGTCCGGAGAAATTTTAACCCAAGTATCCCCCATATCTTCTGAGCGATGCACAAACTGACTGCCCATATAAAAACGATCTGGCTTGCTTGCACTAATGGCCATTGGAGAGTTCCAATTGAAACGTAACTTAGGATCTCCTTTGGTTGCTAAAGGTTGAATGGTTTTTGCCTCATTCTTAACTGGGTCGTATCTCCAAACATTTTCAGCACCTTGCATTTCAGAATAGATTAATTTTTTTGTTGGATGGCGCAACACACGGTAACCATCGCCCACACCTACAACATGCCAATCTCTAGCTTCAACTCCACCGGGAGAGCTAGAAGGACCAAACCATGAACCATTGTCTTGCAAACCGCCATACACATTGTACGGCTCTTCATTATCTACACTGATTTGATAAAATTGTGAAAGCGGAAGATTCTCTACAATCTCCATGGTAGTTCCACCATCCCAACTTCTATAAACACCACCATCTGTTGCAACATACATACGGTCAGAGTTATTGTTATCAAAAACAATATCGTGTATGTCTGCGTGCATAGGTCCTAAGTTCTTGAAAGTTTTTCCACCATCTCTTGAAATTGAACCAAACAATCCAGCCTTTACTACTATGTCAGGATTTTTAGGATCGACTGTGATGCGAGAAAAATAGAAGGGACGAACAACTAATCCGAAATCTCCATTGGTGAATTTCCAGTTAGCACCGCCATCATCGCTTCTATATAATCCTTTGTCTTTATCTTGCTCGGATTCAATTACAGCATATAGAATGTTATTATTTGAAGGAGCCAATGCTACAGCAATACGCCCTAACTTACCTGAAGGAAAACCTTTGTGAATTTTATTCCAAGTTTTGCCACCATCAACGGACTTGTATAAAGCGCTTTGATTACCTCCTGAGTTAAAACTCCAAGCTGTTCTACGAAACTCCCAGAAAGCTGCATAAATAACATTCGGATTGCTAGGATCAATAATAAGGTCGCTACAACCTGTTGTTTTGTCAATGTATAATATTTTGTTCCATGTTTTGCCTCCGTCTGAAGTTTTATACAAACCTCTATCTTCGCTATCGCTCCATAGCGCACCTAGTACAGCAACATAAACTTCATTTGGGTTTTGAGGATTTACTTGAATACCTGCAATTCTTTCGGACTTTTCTAATCCCATTTTTTGCCACGTAGATCCGCCATCGTTGGTTTTATAAATACCGTCTCCTATTGTTACACTGTTTCTGGTCCATGGCTCTCCGGTACCTACCCAAACAACTTGATCTGGGTTAGATGGATCAACTTCTACAGCGCCAATGGATTGACAATATTCATCGAATATAGGATTGAAAGTAGCGCCACCATTTGTGCTTTTCCAAACACCACCACCGGCTGCACCAATATAGACAACACGATCATTTTTTGGATGTAATTCAATATCTGAGACACGTCCGCTCATTAGAGCAGGGCCGATATGGCGAGCACGCATATCGCCAAATAATTCTTTTCCTTTTGTAGTTGCATCTTGTGCTATTGCTTGCCAAGAAGCAAATGCAAAGGACGCAGCCATTAGCAGTTTAGTTTTATTCATAATAAAATGGGAAGGGTTAATGGATAAAAAAAATGCAGGCTTTAAGGCCTGCATTCAATTTTAAAGAAGCTTATTGACCTTCAGGAAATGCAAATTCTTTTGCATCAACTGTTGGATCAATTTGTATTGAAGTTACAGTTGCTGGTTGGCTAGGGCCGCCTTTAGCTCCCTGTGCAATAGTAAAAGCCATAATTAAACCGTTAGAAGTTTCCTGGTAATCGCTGAACTTTGTTTGAGCGATTTGTCCTTTGCCAGGACCAGACTTAATTTCAGTTTCTGTAATAATTGGAACAAAGTCAGTAGCATCGAAATAGTAGAATACTATATTCTCTGTTTCAACACCATCAACTTTCATCGGTTTTTTGGTAAGTTTAATTTTAAAAGTTTCTGTTCCTTCAACTGTTTCTTTTCCTAACAATTCTACTTTGTATCCTCTTTCTTTGTAATCAATAAAAGGATCTGGAAAATCTACTGCTTCTCTTTTAAAATTTTCTGTTGTTTCCGCATCACTTTTTTCTGCCTTCATGGTCATAAAGTTGTGCGACCATAAATCTTTTCCATCAAAAACATTTTGTTTAATTACTTTACCTTGAAAACTGATGGCTGTCATTTGTTTCCCATCGTTCAACGTAACAATTTCTAATGGTATTTCCATTCCACCTTGGTTTACTTTGGCGGATACCTTCATACCTTTTAAAGCTTTCCACTTAGCTAAACCACCAGTGTTTTCGAAGTATTTGGCAAGAATTTCGTCAGCTGTTTGGGCCATAGCCGCAGCGCTAACCAGTAAACCTGCCGCAATCATCAATAATTTGTGTTTCATAGATTTTATTTTATGTAGAAGTTAGTTGTGTTTTGTTTCAGAAAATTACAAGGTTTTACGGTTTTTGAATAGATTTTTTTTGATAAAATAAAGTTGCTTTTGTTCATATTTTTCTATTTTAGGCATTTTTAACCCCGGCCGTTTAAAATGAGCGAGGAATTACTCAAGGCAGTAATACAACTTTTTGCCATCGTTGCCCGCGAACGCATAACTGATGAAGAGCGTGAAGACGTAAAAGAGTTTTTAGGACTACACCTTAATCGTGACGCAGTTAAGTATTACCTAGATTTATTCGATAACTATTGTGCTACAAATGAACTTCGCTCTAGCCAAGAGTTAGAGTTATTGGATGCAGAAACGCAACAGTTTGTTGGTGATTGGGCCAAAATTATGGAAATCGCCAAAAAGGTTAACCAAGCCTTAACGGTACAACAAAAGTTGGTTTTAATTCAAAAAATCATTGAACTCGTATTTGCAGATTTTCATTTATCGGAAAGACAAACAAACCTCATATTCTACATTGGTCAGGCTTTAAAAATACCACAGCAAAGTGTAAAGGCTTTGCAAGATTTCGTAATTGGACAAGATATTGATGAGTTAGCTTCTAAATATGTTTTAATTGTAGATGAAGGTTATGATGAAGTTGAATATCCCGGGCCTCGCATCATTGAAAAAAACCTAAATGGATTGATTGCCATTTTGTATTTGCCTGAAGCTGAAACTTATTTTATAAAATACTTGGGGATATCAGTTTTATACCTCAACTCGATACTATTAAGAAGTAGAAAAATAGAAGTATTACCAGCAGGCAGTACTATTCGCGGTGATAAAGTTGAAACCATATACTACAGCGATATTGTAGGTCGCTTCAGAAGCGGAAAAATAAAATCCAGTATCACATTTACAGCTGATCATTTATTTTATCATTTTAAAAGCGGTCGTGCTGCTTTGCAAAATTTAAACCTTGCAGAAAAAGGTGGAAAGCTAATTGGTATCATGGGGGCGAGTGGATCGGGAAAATCAACGCTTTTAAATGTTTTAAACGGTGTAGAAAAGCCTTCAAGTGGAACCGTGCTTGTAAATGGGATTAACATACATGAACATCCCGAAAAAGTAAGAGGTGTAATTGGTTATGTTCCGCAAGATGATTTACTAATTGAAGAGCTATCAGTTTTCGAAAATTTATTCTTTGCTGCCAAGCTTTGCTTCGGAAATAAAACCGATGAAGAAATTAATCAACTGGTTGATCAAATCGTCAGTCAATTAGGATTGCATGAAATCAAACATTTGAAAGTAGGTTCTGCCATGGATAAAACCATTAGTGGTGGACAAAGAAAAAGAGTGAACATTGGTTTAGAATTATTACGAGAACCTACTCTTTTATATGTAGATGAACCTACCTCGGGTTTGTCGTCAAGGGATTCTGAAAACATCATGGATTTGCTTAAAGAACTTTCTTTAAGAGGAAAAATGATATTTGTTGTCATTCACCAACCATCTTCTGATATCTTCAAACTTTTTGATTCGTTGTTGATTTTAGATGTGGGCGGCTTCCAGATTTATTATGGAAATCCTGTTTCAGCTGTACTATATTTTAGAGAAATGGTGAATGCTACCAGTCGCGACCAAGGTTCTTGTCCGGAATGTGGCAACATAAATCCGGAACAAATATTTTCTATCATTGAAACAAAAGTGGTCAATGAATATGGACGCTTAACCAATACCCGTAAAGTTTCTCCTGGGCAATGGTACCAATATTTTAAGCAGAAAATAAAAATTCCAAAAGTTGAACATGCACAAGATGAATTAACAGTTGTACAGAAAATCCCTAACTGGTTCAATCAATTTAAAGTATTTGTAAAGCGAGATGTGTTGGCTAAGTTAGCTAATAAACAATATTTGTTTGTTAACTTATTAGCTTCTCCCATCCTTGCCATTTTCATCAGTTTCATGGTGAAATATTATAATATTCTTCAAGGAGATTATTCTACTTACACTTTCTTTAATAATCAGAACATCCCGGTTTATTTTTTCATGAGTGTGGTGGTAGCTTTGTTTTTCGGATTAACTATGAGTGCGGAAGAAATTTTTCGCGATAGGAAAATTTTAAAACGCGAGCGTTTTTTGCATTTAAGTAAAAGCAGTTACCTCGTATCGAAAATAACTGTGATGTTTGTTTTTTCTGCCATCCAAACTTTTTTGTTTTTGCTATTGGGCAATTTGATTTTGGAGATTCCATTAACTGAAATGAGATATTGGCTTGTACTTTTTTCAATTTCCTGTTTTGCCAATATGTTAGGTTTAAACATTTCAGCATCGTTTAATTCTGCCGTAACCATTTATATCATTATTCCTTTGTTAGTAATTCCACAATTGTTGTTGAGTGGTGTTGTTATTAATTTTGACAAGTTCAATCCTACCGTTGGAAAGCCGGTTGGTGTTCCTTTTATGGGCAATGTAATGGCATCGCGTTGGGCATTCGAAGCCATGATGGTAACTCAATTCAAAGACAATCCTTTTGAAAAGCAATTTTATGAATTAGATAAAACCATTGCCATTTCAGACTACAAAAAGGTTTATTTTATACCAGAGTTAGAATCGAAGCTTTCCTTCTTGAACAACAACCAATTCCATTGGAAAAACGAAAAACACAATGAAGTTGTGTCAGCGCTTGATTTAATTCGCACTGAGATAAAAAGTGAGTTAAACAAAATTGGTCAAGATAAATTTACTTACACCGATAAACTTTATGTAAAGAAATTTGATTCTGCAACTTATGTTGCTACCTCTAAATTTTTAGCAACCTTAAAACATTATTACGGATTAAAAAAAGAAAACGCACAAGAGAAAAAAGATCAACTTGTTGCAGATTTAACAAACACACCTGAAAGGTTAGCACAATACCAAAAATCAATGTTGCAATACCAGAATCAAATGGTGATGGATGCTGTTAAAAATTTAAATTCACCTGAAAGAATAGTAGAGTATAAGGGTAGGTTAATTCAAAAAATCTATCCTATTTATGATGATGAACACCGGCAATCACATATTTTCGACTTCTCAGCAAATTTTTATCAACCCACTAAACATTTTTTAGGAAAATACTATGATACCTTTTCCTTTAATCTGGCTGTCATCTGGTCGATGACGATTATACTTTACATAACTTTATACTTCGATTTATTAAGCAAATTTGTTAAATCTTTTGAAAACAGAAGAAAGTATAAAAAAAGAAGAGCAAGAAGTTGAATCAATTTATATTTTTGCACAAACAATCGTTATGAAGAAATATGCACTTTTAATCGTTGTATTGGCAGCTATGGTGGCAGCATGCAACACTAAAAAAGAACAAACCAACAATGAAGTAGCGGATACAACACAAGTAGCGCTAAACGAATGGAAAGAGATGGATGCTTATCACATGTTGATGGCTGAAGCATTCCACCCCTACAAGGATTCTTCTAATCTTGAGCCTGCTAAATTATTAGCTGCCGACTTAGTTAAATCTGCTGAATCTTGGATCAATGCACCGCTTCCTGAAAAAGTTAACAACGATGAAGTTAAAGCAAAACTACAAGAATTAAAGGCCGGTTCGGATGCTTTAGCAAGTGCTGTAGCAGGAGGAAAAACAGAAGAGATCAGCAGTACATTAACAAGCTTACACGATAAATTTCACGAATTACAAGAAGCATGGTATGGTGGTGGAGAAGGACACCATGACCACAAACATTAAAAATTCCTAAACTGAAAGAACAGGTAGTTGGCAAATTTGTTAACTACCTGTTTTGTTTTATGCTAAAAGTAGCTTGGTCACCCGAATATGTTTTAAAACTTCCGCCTAATCATCGCTTTCCGATGAGTAAGTACGAAGTTCTACCTCAACAATTGCTCTATGAAGGAACACTCCTCGAGGCCAATCTTTTCAGTCCACAGCCCGCTAAAGAAGAACAAATTATCAGAGTTCATGATTTAACTTATTTGCATAAACTTAATCATCTCCGATTAACTCCTCAAGAAGAGAGAAGAACAGGTTTTCCCCTATCACACGAATTGATTGTAAGAGAAAAATTGATTGCAGGTGGTACTATTTCTTGCGCTGATTTTGCTTTGCAAAATGGTGTTGCCATGAATATTGCCGGTGGCACACACCATGCCTTCACAAACAAAGGTGAAGGTTTTTGATTACTGAATGATATAGCCATAGCAGCCGCTGATTTGCTTGCTAAGCAAAAAGCAAAACGAATTTTAGTAATTGATGTTGATGTGCATCAAGGTAATGGAACAGCTGAAATTTTTAAAGACAATAAATCAGTTTATACCTTCAGCATGCACGGTGAACACAACTATCCTTTGTTTAAAGAGAAATCTGATTTAGATATTGGATTAGCTGATGGCACCTCAGACAAAGATTATCTTTATTTACTTGAGAAAAACCTAGATCAAATTCTACCCGAGTTCAACCCTGATTTTTTGTTTTTCCAATCTGGTGTCGATGTATTGGCTACAGATAAACTAGGTCGTTTGGCTTTAAGCCGTGAAGGCTGTAAAATGAGAGATAAAATCATTCTTAAATTGGCGAAATCCGCACACATTCCAATCGTGGCTAGTATGGGTGGGGGATACTCAACTAATTTTTTGGATATAATAGAAGCTCATGCCAATACCTATCGCTTAGCACAAGAAATTTTTTTTTGAATTTTTCAACTAAGTCCATGTTTTTGCTGTTATAAGAATATGGAAAAAGTGAAAAAGACAAAGGCTAAAGAAAGCACCAATACCCGTAAAGTTATTCAAGATGCTTTTATTAAGTATGTTTTAACTGAAGGTAAACTTCCTACATCTGTTTATAAATTTTGTTTAGACAATGGTTGGCAAGAAGGTGAATTCTATCAATACTTTGCCAATTTAGAAACAATACCAGCTGGAATTTGGGAAGATTGGATGAACGATACCTTGCAATCTTTAAGGTCAGATGAAAACTTCGCCTCTTTTTCCTCCAGAGAGAAAATTTTAACTTTTTATTTCGCCTTCGCTGAAAAGTTAAAGCAAAACAGAAGCTACGCATTGTATACTTTGAAGCACGATTTCAAAGTAGGAACAAAACCTGCATTTCTTTTGAAAACAAAAAAGCCATTTACCAATTGGTTACAAGAAGTAATGATGGATGGATTGGTAAAAGAAGAAATAGCAAAGCGTCCGTTCTTAGACAAAAGATATCCTGATTTATTCTGGGGACATTATCTTTTATTTCTACAGTATTGGCAAAAAGATATGAGTCCTAATTTAGAAAGCACAGATGTATTCATTGAAAAATCAGTTAATCTAGCTTTCGATTTAATTTCTAAAGGTGCAGTAGATTCTGCTTTTGATTTTGCTAAATTTTTATTTCAACAACGAAGATTTTCCAATTAAGTTAAGATGAAAGAGCAGGAGCAGATTCCTACCGGTAAGGTGCAGCGCGCAGGAAAGTTTATTGCAACAGGTGCAAAAATTGGAACAAACTATTTAAAACATTACGGAAAAAAGCTAATCAATAGCGAAGTTAGCAAAGACGAACTACACGAAGATAACGCTCGTGATATTTATCAATCGCTCAGCCAATTAAAAGGTAGTGCTTTAAAAGTAGCTCAAATGTTGAGCATGGATAAAAATCTTTTACCAACAGCCTACCAACAACAATTTGCAAAAGCACAATACACTGCGCCACCTCTATCTTATCCATTAGTAGTTAAAACTTTTGTTAATCAATTTGGCAAAAAGCCGGAAGAAGTATTCGAAACCTTCACAAAAAACGCAGTTAATGCTGCTTCCATCGGACAAGTACACCAAGCAACAATTGGTTTAACAAAATATGCAGTAAAAATACAATATCCTGGCGTTGGTGATTCAGTGAAATCGGATTTAGCGATGGTAAAACCTATAGCACTCCGTATGTTCGATCTCAACGTAAACGATTATAACGAGTTCATTCAAGAAGTTGAAACGAGATTATTGGAAGAAACAGATTATCAATTGGAATTAAAACGTTCAATTGAATTGTCGCATAAGTCTGGCCACATTAAGAATCTTCTTTTTCCAACATATTTTCCGGCTTTGTCGGGCAGTAAAATCTTAACGATGGATTGGATAGATGGTAAACCTTTGGGAGAACTATTAAAATCTAAAATAGAAGAACCCCTTAACCATACGTTAGGGCAGGCGATGTGGGATTTCTATCACCATCAAATGCATCAACTAAAAGCTGTACACGCAGATCCTCACCCTGGAAATTTTATCGTTTCACCAGAAGGTAAGTTAGGAGTAATTGATTTTGGTTGTGTGAAAGAAATGAGCGATGACTTCTACAAGAAGTATTTCAGATTACTTAATCCAGCGTTGTTAGAAAATAAAAAGGAATTAGAAGAAGCTTTCTTCGACTTAAGATTTATTTATGATGATGATACTAAACAAGAAAGAGACTTTTTTATCAAAACTTTTTCTCATTTGGTTGAATTACTAGGCAGACCCTTCAGAACCAACACTTTTGATTTTTCAGATAAAGCATACTTTGCTGAGATATATACTTTTGGTGAGGAGTTATCAAAAATGAAAGAACTTCGTGAATCAAAAAAAGCAAGAGGAGTTAAGGATGCGTTATACATCAACCGTACATATTTTGGCTTATATAGCATTTTGCACGATATGCAAGCGAAAGTCAATACAACACTTTCTTTATAATGTGTAAAAAGTAATGAAGAATAAAAACAAACGATATATTTCTAGCGATAAGTATAAACCTGCTAAACCCATCAAAGTTTGTAAAGTAAGATTAATTCCTCTTGTGTTGTAGAAATTTCTTCCTGATCTGGCTAGAAAATAAAGATTGGTCGCAATGAAGATCAAACTAATCAACCATTCATTTAAATACATACCAAGAGAGCTACCTGTTATGGAAAAAATCTTATTCATTACCCACATCAAACCACTTAAAGCAATAGCATTGATTGCCAGATTAAAAGCTGCAAGCTCAACAGCAAGAGCAGAGTGATCGGTGAAATAAAATTTCTTCTTTCTAAAAATTATAGCTAACGGAACCGTTGAAATAAAGATAAAAACTACAATCAAAAGCTTCGCAAAACTCTGCGATTTGGCATCATACAATAAAGCATAAGCTTTTAAGTTTAATCCATTTTCAGCTAACTCATCTTTCACTAATTCAGCAGCAAGTTCACTATGGGGTAACATTGTGATTTGTGTGTACAAAGAAGAATTGAACAATTGAAAAACAGGAAAGAGAAAATAGATTAGGTTAAGGATAAAAAACAATTGTAAAGGTTTCACATATTTTACCCGAATGCCTTGCACATATTCACTAGATAAAAAACCAGGTTTACGAATAATCAACCATAGTGTTTTAATAAACTTACTGTCTGCAAATGTTATTGCAATTAAAATAGTTCCTAGTAAACTTTTAATCTTTCTATCCTTAACCTCGAGTACTTTCTCACCACAAATGTTACAATAATAACCTTTGAAAGCGTTGCCACAATTTTTACATACGTGATCTTGAAGTTCTGAGGTAATCATCAGCTACCAAAGTAAGAAGAAAAAACGCTGAAATAGTTGTATGTTGAAGGATAAAGTAGCGAGGGGGGGAGTTGAACCCCCGACCTTTGGGTTATGAATCCAACGCTCTAACCGCCTGAGCTACCTCGCCTTGAATTGGGAGCGCAAACATACACCAAGTCTTTTATTTACGCAAACTCAATTTTAAACTCTAAAGATTTTTGGGAAGAATTTTAAAATGATTTAATTTGATTAAACAACCTCAACCAATGGCGACCAAGCAATTGTTTTCTGCAGATTACGAATTTCATGCATCTGTTAAGATGCTCTATCCTTATTTGCAAACTGCCAGCGGCTTATCAGAATGGTTTTGCGATGATGTAAAAATCGATAACGAAAGCAAAGTTCTTACTTTTTTTTGGGATAATGATGAACACAAAGCTCGTCAAGTAGCTCACCGTGTTAATCACTCAGTAAAATTTGAATTTCTACCTGAAAGTCAAGATGACGAAAAAAATCCATCCTACATAGAATTTAAATTAGAGACTAATGAATTAACCCAAACTGTTTATCTGCATATATCCGACTATTCCGATTTTGAAGATCAGAAAGAGTTACAAGATTTATGGGATGATTTAGTAGGTGCTCTTAAAACAATTGTAGGAGGCTAGTCTTGCCAAGCCTTTTCTTATCTTTGGCGCAAATATTGCGCTAGCACAAGCATGAAAAAATTAGATAAACTTATTCTGCAATCATTTATTGGTCCGTTTATCTTAACTTTTTTAGTTGTTGTTTTCATTTTATTAATGCAACACATGCTTAAATATTTCGATGACATCATCGGAAAAGGTTTGGATACTTCAACCATTGGGCAATTACTATTTTACTTTGCTATTTTCATGATTCCTGTAGGGTTGCCATTGGCTGTTTTATTGGCATCCCTCATTACTTACGGAAATCTAGGCGAGCATTTCGAGTTAACTGCTATCAAGGCTTCAGGTGTTTCATTAACAAGAACTCTACATCCCATTTTTTTCTTTGTGTTATTCCTAACTTCAATCGCATTTTATACCAATAATTATCTCGTGCCTAAGGCAGCCCTTGAAGCCTACAGTTTATTGTACGACATCAAACAAAAAAAACCTGCTCTCGAAATAAGAGCCGGAGCTTTTTTTAATGGTATTCCGGATGTAAGTATTAAAGTCAATAAAAAATTTCCTGACGGAGAAACTTTAAAAGACGTTATCATCTATGACCACCGAAAAAGTGATGGAAACAAAGAAGTAACGGTTGCCGATTCTGGTCGCATGAGTACTTTCATGAACGAGCAATACCTAAAGCTGGAATTGTTTACAGGCTATTATTATTCTGAAGGAAATAGCACTGAAAAAGACATGACAGGCCAAACTAATTACAACCATGTATCAAAAGAAACGATTAGCAGAACAAGATTTGATAAATCACAAGTAGTTTTCGATTTATCTTCCTTTCAATTAAATCGAACTGAAAAGAAGTGGTTTCAAGGAGATAGAATTATGCGCAACATGAGTGAGTTGCAGGGTGATATTGATTCATTGACTAACCTTGTTCAAAATCAAGAAATCAATTATTACCTAGGTAAACAAAATTTCTTTTCATACTTAAATAGAGATAAAGAAGTTGAACTTCCTGAAAAATTAAAAAATTATAAGAAGGAAAAAGATTCAATGGATTTTATTCTGAAAGAGAAAGCAAAACTAATTGATAATCGTTATGATTCGCTCCCTAAAGCTAACGATACAATAAATGTAATTGGCACTAATAAGCAAGTTGGAATAACTAGAACCATAGAAAGAAAAGACACTCTGCAAAAGAATGCAAAAGATGAGTTTGAAGTAGAAAAATTGGAGCGAATTCGTAAAAGAAAACAAAGAATAATTTCATCCAAGAGAATAGTTCAGCCAACTCAAAAAGAAATAAATAAGTCATCCATTGTTTCTAAAAACATACCAGCCATTAATGTTGATAGTTTGCTTCAAATACCAGTCACAGCTTCTTTGGCACAATCTGCTGCCGGTTATGCAAGGCAAAGTAAATCACAGATTGAAAACAATAAAGAGTTTATAGAATCCTATAAGAAGAATAGGATTGTTTACGAAGTGCAATGGCATAAAATACTAGCCAGTTCAATGGCGTGTATTGCAATGTTTTTAATTGGTGCACCGCTAGGAGCAATTATTAAAAGGGGAGGTTTAGGTGTTCCGTTTTTAGTATCAATACTTTTCTTCATTATATATTATGTGCTAAACATGCAAGGCGAAAAGTTAGCAAAGAATGGAGTTTTGAGTCCTATGTCTGGAGTTTGGATGGCCGATGGCATCTTGTTGGTTATAGGTTTTATTTTTCTTAGACAAGCCAAGGAAGATGCAAGACTTTTTGATACCGATTTTTACGCTGTAGCTTGGGATAAATGGAAATCTGCCCGAAAAAGGAGAAAAAATATAGCTAAAATTTCACCTTAACTTTGGTATTTAACGCTAATTCCTTACTTTTGCACCTTGAAAATAGTGTAAAGCAATGATTTTGACGACATCAAGCAAAAAAGAACTTTTCCAGAAATTCGGTTTTAATAAATCTGATAAAGATACAGGATCACCTGAATCTCAAATCGCTTTATTTACTGAAAGAATTAAGCACATCACTGAGCATTTAAAAGACAATAAGAAGGATTTCGCTTCACAGCAAGGCCTTATCAAATTGGTTGGAAAGCGCAAGCGTTTATTGAGCTACTTGCAAAACAACGACATCACTCGTTACAGAGCAATCATTTCTCAACTAGATCTTCGCAAGTAATCTGATTCAAAAAAATATGGGGAACCTCAACAAGGTTCCCTTTTTGCATTTTTAACAAGGGCACTTCGCCCCATTCAAGCTACTATGAAACCTACAGTTATAACAAAAACCTGCAAGCTGCCCGATGGTAGAGAGATTACCATCGAAACAGGTAAACTAGCCCGTCAGGCTGACGGAGCCGTTGTATTAAAAATGGAAAACACCATGTTGCTGGCAACAGTTGTTGCCAAGCAAGATGCCATGGAAGGAGTAGATTTTCTACCTCTTTCTGTTGATTATCAAGAAAAGTTTGCCGCTACCGGTAAAATCCCCGGAGGCTTTTTAAAAAGAGAAAGTAAACTATCAGATTATGAAATTCTGATTAGTCGTTTGGTAGATCGTGCTATTCGTCCACTTTTCCCAAGTGATTTTCACGCGGATACTCAAGTAAATATTTCGTTAATCTCCGGTGATGAAAATGCATTGCCGGATGCCTTAGCTGCTTTTGCTGCTTCAGCTGCCTTAGCAGTTTCCGATATTCCTTTTGATGGCCCGATCTCTGAAGTTCGCGTGGCTAGAGTAAACGGAAACTTCATTATCAATCCATCTCTAAAAGATAAAGAACAAGCAGATATAGATTTAATCGTGGCTGCTTCTGTTGACAAGCTTTTGATGGTAGAAGGTGAAATGAAAGAAGTTTCTGAAGATGATATGGTGCAAGCTTTAAAAGTTGCACACGATGCCATCAAGGTTCAATGCGAATTACAGATTGAATTAACCAAAGCAGTTGGTAAAGAAACAAAACGTACTTACAACCACGAAAACAACGATGAAGAATTGCGCACAAAAATGTTCGCAGAACTTTATCCCAAAGTGTACGAAGTAGCCAAGCAAATGATTGTTAATAAAAATCAACGTGCTGAAGCTTTTCATAAAGTTGAGGAAGATTACCTTGCTCAAATTCCTGAAGATTCTACCATCAACAAAGACTTGGTAAAGAAGTATTACCACGACATTCAAAAGAAAGCTAGCCGTGATTTAACGCTTCAAACCGGACTTCGTTTGGATGGTCGTAACACTAAGCAAATCAGACCGATATGGAGTGAAGTTAACTTTTTACCTTCAGCTCACGGTTCTTCTATTTTCACCCGTGGTGAAACGCAATCTTTAACCACAGTAACACTTGGAACAAAGCTAGATGAACAGATGATTGATGGTGCCATGTTTGAAGGCACAAATAAATTCATACTGCATTATAACTTCCCTGGTTTCTCAACTGGTGAGGTTAAACCTAACAGAGGCCCAGGAAGAAGAGAAGTGGGTCATGGTAACTTAGCTTTAAGAGCTTTAAAACAAGTTTTACCTGCAGATAATGAAAACCCTTACACTATCCGTGTAGTATCCGATATCCTAGAATCGAATGGTTCATCATCAATGGCAACAGTTTGCGCTGGAACATTGGCCTTGATGGATGCAGGTGTTCCAATTTCTGGTCCAGTATCAGGAATTGCCATGGGGATGATTTCAGATCCTACAACTGGTAAGCATGCTATCTTATCTGATATCCTTGGAGATGAGGATCACTTAGGTGATATGGATTTTAAAGTAACTGGTACAGAGAAGGGCATTACTGCTTGCCAAATGGACTTAAAAGTTGATGGCCTTACATATGAAACTTTAAGGGAAGCATTGCTTCAAGCTAAGGAAGGTAGAATGCACATTCTTAATGAGATGAAGAAGACCATTGAGAAGCCTAACGTAGACTTAAAACCTCATGCACCGCGTGCAGTTACCATAACAATTGAAAAAGATCAGATTGGAGCTGTAATTGGTCCTGGTGGTAAAATAGTTCAAGATATTCAAGCAGTAAGTGGCGCTACAGTTGTTATTGAAGAAGTAGGCAATAAGGGTGTAGTAAATGTGTTTGCCACAAGCAAGGAATCCATGGATAAAGCCGTAAACCGCATTAAAGGTATTGTGGCTATTCCTGAGGTTGGTCAAGTGTATGATGGAAAAGTAAAATCTATTGTTCAATTTGGAGCTTTCGTTGAATTTATGCCAGGAAAAGATGGTCTATTACACATTTCAGAAATCAAGTGGGATAGATTAGAGACTATGGATGGTGTTTTAGAAGTAGGAGAAGAGGTTAAAGTTAAGTTGGTTGAGATAGATAAGAAAACCGGTAAATTCAGACTATCGCGCAAAACATTATTGCCAAAGCCAGAAAAGAAAGAAAACACACAAGCGCCAACTTCATCCGAAAATTAGCGTACAAGTAGAAAGCAGGATTATAAAACTGATTCAAATTTTGTAAAACTGCTCTCTCTTACCGTATATTGAAGGAACTTATTTTACCATTGAAATTGTTTAATATTAGCTCGATAACAAAAGCATGAGACAACTCAAAATCAGTAAACAAATCACCAACCGCGAAAGCCAATCGTTGGATAAATACTTGCAGGAAATCGGTAAGGTAGATTTGTTAACGCCAGACGAAGAAGTAGAATTAGCGAAAAGAATTAAAGAAGGCGATCAGATTGCGTTAGAAAAATTAACAAAAGCCAATTTGCGTTTCGTAGTTTCAGTTGCCAAACAATATCAGAACCAAGGTTTATCCTTAGGCGATTTAATAAACGAAGGTAATTTAGGTTTGATTAAAGCTGCACAACGTTTCGATGAAACACGTGGTTTTAAATTTATCTCTTACGCTGTGTGGTGGATTCGTCAGTCAATTCTTCAAGCTTTGGCTGAGCAGTCTCGCATTGTTCGATTACCTTTAAACAGAGTCGGTTCCTTAAATAAGATTTCAAAAACTTTCTCTGAATTGGAACAGAAATACGAACGCGAACCTTCTCCGGAAGAATTAGCAGAAGTATTAGATGTTTCAACTGCTGAGGTTGTGGATACCATGAAAATTTCTGGTCGCCATGTATCTATGGATGCACCGTTCGTTCAAGGTGAAGAAAACAGTTTGTTAGATGTATTAGAAAACGACAGCGAAGAAACTCCTGACTCGGGTTTAATGAACGATTCTCTTCGTAAGGAAGTACAAAGAGCTTTATCAACCTTAACACAACGCGAAGCTGATGTGATCACCCTTTACTTCGGTCTAAATGGAGAACATGCCATGACATTGGAAGAAATAGGAGAGAAGTTCAATTTAACGCGTGAAAGAGTTCGTCAGATTAAGGAAAAAGCAATCAGACGCTTGCGCCACACATCAAGAAGCAAAGCTTTAAAGCCTTACTTGGGTTAAGAATATTCGTTTTAATAAAATTTTAAAGGGTCTCGCGAGAGGCCTTTATTTTTGTCAATCATTATGGAAAAGGAAAGAATTCAAGTTCTCATTATCGGTTCCGGTCCTGCCGGATATACAGCAGCCATTTATGCAGCCCGTGCAGGTTTGAAACCTGTAGTTTTTACAGGTCCGCAACCCGGTGGTCAGTTAACAACGACCAACGATGTAGAGAATTTTCCCGGCTATCCGGAAGGAATAAACGGCCCGCAAATGATGATGGATTTACAAAAACAAGCAGAACGTTTTGGTACTGAAATCCGCTATGCGATGATAACAAGTGTCGATTTTTCATCCTATCCATTGAAAGCAACAGTTGATGAAAAAACAGAAATTTTAGCAGATGCTGTTATCATCTCAACTGGAGCAAGCGCTAAATATTTAGGAATTCCATCCGAAGCAAAGTTTGCCAATAAAGGTGTTTCAGCTTGTGCAGTTTGCGATGGATTTTTCTATCGAGGTAAAGAAGTTGCAGTTGTAGGTGCAGGTGATTCAGCTGCAGAGGAAGCAACTTATCTTGCTAAGCTTTGCACAAAGGTGCATTTAATTGTAAGAAGAGGTGAAATGCGCGCATCTAAAATTATGCAACAACGTGTTTTAAATACACCTAATATAGAAATCCATTGGAATTCTGAAACGGATGAAATCTTAGGTGATGATTCAGGTGTGACTGGAGTAAGATTATTAAATAATCAGACCAAAGAAAAACATACTTTATCCATACAAGGCTTTTTCTTAGCGATTGGTCACAAACCCAACACTGATATTTTTAAGCCATTCATCGATATGGATGAAACTGGCTATATTAAAGTGCAACCTGGTTCTACCAAAACGAATGTTGAAGGTGTATTTGCAGTTGGTGATGCAGCAGATAAAGTCTATCGCCAAGCGATTACAGCTGCAGGTACAGGTTGCATGGGTGCATTAGATGCTGAAAGATTTTTGCAAGAAAAAGAAGCACACGTAACTGCTTAAACATGAAACTAGATATTTTGGTAATAGCTGCTCATCCAGACGATGCTGAATTGGGTTGTGGTGGAACTATTGCCAAGCATGTTGCAGCTGGAAAAAAAGTGGGTATTCTTGATTTGACTAAAGGAGAATTAGGCACAAGAGGTACAGAAGAGACACGAAAAAGAGAAGCTGCTCTAGCTGGAGAGATTTTAGGTTTATCCTTCCGTGATAACGTTGGGTTGCCTGATGGGTTTTTTCAAAATACGAAAGAGGAACAATTACGTGTTATTCAATTAATAAGAAGTTGTCAGCCTGAGATAGTGATTACAAATGCTCCAACCGACAGGCATCCCGATCATGGAAAAGCAAGTCAACTTGCATACGATGCTTGTTTTCTTTCTGGCTTGAGTAAGATAGTAACAAAAAGTCAAGATGGCCAATTACAAAATGCTTGGCGACCAAAACAATTTTATTCTTTCATTCAAAGTGAATTGATTATTCCAGATTTTGTAATCGATATTTCAGATTTCTGGGAAATTAAAATGGCGTCAATCAAAGCGTATCAAACACAGTTTTTTACAAAAGACAGTGAAGGTCCGCAGACATTTATATCAAGACCTGAATTTTTAGATTTTCTACAGGGTCGTGCTGCAGAGTTTGGCAATATGATTGGTGTTAAATATGCAGAAGGCTTTATAGCTAAGCGTTATCCAGCGGTTAATCTTTTAACTGATTTATATTGAATGATAAATAAAGATTACACACGAAACATTATCTAAAATAAACTTTCAAGATTCAATCCTCCGAAACTTCCAGAACTCATCATCAATACATTTTTATTAGAAAGATTTAAACCTTTTAAATATTCCTGAAGTTGTTTACTGTCAGTAAAAACTTGAATGTGATTACTTCCAAAATGCTTTTGAATTTTTTCGGTTGTTAAAACAGGGAAACCTTTAGCCTCAACTTTAGCAGGATCAAAATATACGATAGAGGTTTGCGCTTGTTTTAGAGCGTCTTTATAATTCGGAAGATAGTTTTCATTTAAACTACTATAAGTGTGTAATTCCAAACAAGCAATTAAATCTCGGTTTGGATACAATTCTTTCATCGCTTTTACTGTAGCCTTTACTTTAGAGGGTGCATGTGCAAAATCTTTGTAGACAGAACTTGAATTAGTTTCCTTCACTTTTTGCAATCTTCCAGCTGCTCCTGTAAAACTTCCGATAGCTTGGTAAAACATCTCTGCAGAAATACCAATTTTCTTTAGGGTTTCTTTAGCCGCGCTGATGTTTTGTAAATTATGAGTTCCGAATAATTGTATTGGAAATCTCTCTTTACCATTTGTTAAAATTACTTTCTGATTTTCTTCAGTATGAGGATGTGTTTTGAAAGGAATAGCTAATACATCATTTCTTTCTTTTTTGGCAATCATCAATGCCATGTTATCTAGTTCGTTATAAATGAGAATGCCACCTTTTGGAGTTTGATCGGCAAACAAATCAAACTGTTTTACATACGATTCTTCTGTAGGAAAAACATTTGCATGATCCCAAGAAATGCCACTGATAACACCTATGTGATGTTGATATTTTAAAAACTTCGGTGTTTGTTCTATAGCTGAAGATAAATATTCGTCTCCTTCAATAATAATAATTGGGGCATCAGAAAGTTTAACAGAAAGTGGCAATCCATTTACTTTTGCACCAACAACGTAATCAAAATCTTTATGATGATAATGAAGAACATGCATGATAAGGGCAGTGATGGTTGTCTTTCCATGACTACCGGCAATCACTACTCTTTGTTTGTCTTTGCTGTGTTCAAAAATAAATTCAGGAAAAGAAAAAATATTTAATCCAAGTTCTTTTGCTTTTAGTAATTCCGGATTATCTGCTTTTGCATGCATACCCAGTATCACAGCATCGTAAGATTTATCTAATAACTCCGGGTGCCAACCTTCTTGCTTAGGCAAGAGTTGATGATTCAATAAATTACTTTTCGAAGGTTCGAAGATTTCATCATCAGAACCTGTGATAGTATGACCTTGATTTTTTAAGGCGATAGCTAAATTGTGCATCACACTTCCACCAATTGCGATGAAATGTATTTTTTGCAGCTTCACTGCCATTTGTCAACAATATTAAATCGCTAAAATAATCAAATTTTGTCCACGAGTAGATTAAAAATCTAGGTTAATGGTCATTTTATGTCACGATTTGTAAGGGTTGTGAACATTTCCACATGGACGCTTTGTGCAGAAGTTGTAGACTGTAATTTAGCATTTGCTTGTACGTTTGTCCTCTTATCATTTGAAAGGAATTTAAAAATCGTACAACAACCACTTGTATGGAGGGATCAGCACTGAGGCAAGGTAATAAAAGGCCACAATCAAAGTTAGTACCGAGAGATATCTCTGAAAGCTTAGGCAAATTGCCTCCTCAGGCGCTCGATCTGGAAGAAGCAGTGCTTGGCGCTCTCATGCTTGAGAAAAATGCATTGAATGCAGTTGTCGAGTTTTTAAAACAAGAACATTTTTACCAACCTGCTCATCAGGAAATCTATAAAGCAATCATCGACTTGTTCAAAAATTCTGAACCGGTTGATATGCGAACTGTAGTAAACCAACTTCGCAAACAAGGAACGCTTGAGTTAGCTGGTGGTGCATATGCCATAGCCGAGTTAACCGCTAAGGTTAGTTCAGCTGCCAACATCGAATATCATGCTCGCGTGATTATCGAAATGGCCATCAAGCGTAACTTAATCGAAATTGCTTCGCAAGTGCATGCCGATGCTTATGAGGATACAACAGATGTATTCGAATTGCTTGATAAAACAGAACAATCCATTTTTCAGATTTCTGATTCGAACCTGCGTAAGAATTACGACAACATGAAAAACCTCATGTATCAGGCCATTCAGGAATTACAAAAGTTGAAAGAACATAAGGACGGCTTAACTGGCGTTCCGAGTGGTTTTACTGCTTTAGATAGAATGACATCGGGCTGGCAGAAATCTGATCTGGTGATTATTGCAGCTCGTCCAGGTATGGGTAAAACCGCGTTCGTGGTTTCAGCACTTCGAAATGCTGCTGTTGATTTTAAAATACCGGTCGCCATTTTCTCTTTAGAGATGGCGTCTATTCAGTTGGTAAACAGAATGATTTCTGCAGAAGCAGAATTAGAAGGCGAGAAGATTAAAAAAGGTCAACTGGCAGATTTCGAGTGGCAACAACTGGTTCATAAAACCAATAAACTTTCAGCCGCACCCATTTTTATTGATGATACACCTGCGCTTTCTATTTTAGAATTAAGAGCAAAATGCAGACGATTAAAAGCTGAACATAACGTTCAATTAATCATCATCGATTATTTACAATTGATGAAGGGTGAACAAGGCGGAAACCGCGAACAAGAAATTGCTTCCATTTCCCGTGCGTTGAAAGGAATTGCCAAAGAGTTAAGTGTTCCTGTTTTGGCACTTTCGCAGTTAAGTCGTGGCGTTGAAACCCGAGGAGGAGATAAGCGTCCTCAATTATCTGATTTGCGTGAATCCGGTTCTATCGAACAAGATGCTGACATTGTAATGTTCTTGTATCGTCCTGAATATTATAAAATAGAAGTTGACGAAGACAACATGCCAACGCAAGGCATGGGCGAAGTAATCATTGCTAAACATAGAAATGGTTCGACTGGAACGGTTAAACTTAAATTCATAGGTAAATACACCAAGTTTGCAGATTTTGATGCGCCAACTTCTGATAGTCCTTTTCCTGGTTTTGTAAAGTTCGAGAGTCGCATCAATACAAGTAAAGACGAACCTAAACAACGTTTTGATAACAGAGATGAGGATGATTTACCTCCATTCTAAAGTATTGTATATCAATAAAAAAAATCAACATTATTCATCTAATTGATGAAGCAAAGATTGAAGTTCACTTCTTGTTTTCAAATCAACTTGATGGAAGGCTAATTGAATACCTGTCTCAAGGTATTTTCTTGCTTTTTCATTTTCACTTAACTCTATACTTAGCAATCCGGTTTGATAATATGCCGGTAAATAGTCTGGATGTTTATCTATTAAATTTTCGAAAATTTTAAGCGCTTCTTTTTTATCTGTTTTCATTAATTCTAATGCCAGAGCATAAGGATAAAAAACTTCGTTAGGTTCTTCAACAATTAATTTTTTCAGCTGTTCTATTCTTGTTGTTTGCATGATTTTTCGAAAACGGTTTCGCAAATTTCCAATTTTATGGATTATCTTGAGGCCGTTTTCTCAAAGAGTTTTTAACTGATTGATACTGAATAAGATGAAGATTTTAGTTTGCATTTCGCACGTACCAGACACCACGTCAAAAATCAATTTTATCGATAACAACACCAAGTTGGATGTTAATGGCGTACAATTTATTATTGGACCTTATGATGACTATGCTTTAGCAAGAGCCATCGAAATCAAAGAAGCCAATGCCGGCACAACAGTTACAGTATTGAATGTAGGACCGGCAGATACAGAACCAACCATTCGCAAAGCATTAGCTATTGGAGCAGACGATGCAGTTCGCATCAATGCTGAACCTAGCGATTCTTTTTTTGTAGCCAGTCAAATCGCTGCCTATGCAAAAGACAAGAACTTTGACTTAATTTTGATGGGAAGAGAATCAATAGATTTTAACGGAGGTGTTGTACATAGTATGGTTGGTGAATTGCTAGGCATAACTTCTTTATCTCCTGTTATGAAGCTTGAGTTAGAAGGTAACAAAGCAAAATTGGCAAGAGAAATAGAAGGTGGAAAAGAATATGTAGAAGCAAACTTGCCACTTGTATTAGGATGTCAAGAACCTATTGCCGAATGGAAAATTCCAAACATGCGCGGTATCATGTCAGCCAGAACAAAACCATTGCAAGTTATTGAAGCAATAACTGTTAATACAGGTGTTTCATTAAAAGCATTCGAATTGCCACCAGCCAAAGGTGCAGTAAAAATGATTGCAGCTGATAACGTTGCAGAATTAGTTAATCTATTAAAGAACGAGGCGAAAGTTTTATAATCCATTTAAAGCATTAGAACATCATGAATACATTAGTTTTTATAGAAGTAGCTGAAGGCAAAGCAAAAAAAACATCCTTAGAAGCAGTTTCATATGCTAAGGCCTTAAACGGACAAGTAACTGCATTGGTATTAGGCACTGCTGATGCTCAAACTGTTTTACAAATTGGTAAAGCTGGTGCTGATAAAGTTTTACATGCACCAGATGAAAAATTAAATCAGGGAAGCATACAAGCTTACGCATCTTCTATTTTACAAGCGATGCAAACTGAAGGTACCAAAACATTAGTTTTAGCTAATACTTCATTAGGAACACCTATCGCAGCAAAAGTAGCAGCAAAATTACAAGCTAGCATTGCAACCAACGTTACTGAATTACCTGATACAAGCGCAGGCTTTGTGGTAAAGAAAAGCATTTATACAGGCAAAGCTTTTTCTAAAATTGAATTGAAAAATGATTACAAAGTAATCGCGATTAAAAAGAATGCGGCTACTATTGAAGATAATGGTACTGATGTAACAGCAACTCTATTCTCACCTCAACTAACAGATGCAGATTTTGCTGTAAAAATTGTATCCACGGAAAAAGCAAGTGGTGAAATTTCATTGCCAGAAGCAAACGTTGTAGTATCAGGCGGAAGAGGAATGAAAGGTCCAGAACACTGGCAACCCATAGAAGAATTAGCGAAAGCATTAGGAGCAGCCACTGGTTGTAGCAAACCAGTTTCCGACATGGGCTGGAGACCTCACCACGAACACGTTGGCCAAACAGGAGTTAAGGTGAGTCCGCAACTGTATTTTGCAATCGGTATTTCCGGAGCTATTCAACATTTAGCAGGAGTAAATTCATCTAAATGCATTGTTGTCATTAATAAAGATGCAGAGGCTCCATTTTTTAAAGCAGCAGATTACGGCATAGTAGGCGATGCATTCGATGTATTGCCTAAATTGATCGATGCTGTAAAAGCTTCTAAATAATTTTTAAGAAAAACCAATAATGAAATTAAATCATTGTTGGTTTTTCTATTTATCTGTTAAATTACAGTTGTGAAGAAACTTAAACTGGAAATTCTTGGACTTTCATCCAGTCAGTCGCAGACTGGATCATTTGCACTTGTTTTAGGTGAGGTAGATGGCAACCGAAGATTACCTATCATCATTGGGATGTTCGAAGCACAAGCGATTGCTATTGAGATAGAAAAGATATTGCCTAATCGCCCGATGACGCACGATTTATTCAAAGCCTTTGCTAATAATTTTCATTTCACATTAGAAGAAATCATTATCTCAGATTTAAAAGAAGGGGTATTCTTTGCAAAGATTGTTTGTTCAGATGGATTGAAGAAAATTGATATTGATGCTAGACCATCAGATGCTATTGCAATTGGTTTACGTTTTGACTGTCCCATTTTTACTTACGAAAATGTATTGGCGGAGGCAGGAATCGTTTTAACAGATGAAATTGAAGAAGAACCAGAACCCAAACCACAAGCGTCAAAAAGCAAATCAAAAAAAACAGAGTCGGCTAAAGATGATTACCAGCATGTAAGTGTTGATAAATTGAATGAAATGCTCAAAGAAGCAATCGATAAAGAAGATTATGAAAAAGCTGCTAAAATTCGCGATGAATTAAGCAAGAGAAATTAACCTAATCCAACCTAACACTTTCCAAACTACCTATGGGATATTTTCGCGGAACTATTGGTATTGTAATCATTTTGTTTATCGCTTGGTTGTTATCTGCCAATAGAAAGAAAATTGATTGGCGTTTAGTCATAACCGGAATCATTTTACAGTTGGTGATTGCTGTGTTAGTATTAAAAGTAGAATGGGTTAGAGGTGGATTTGAAACAGTGGGTGGTGGCTTTGTAAAATTCTTGAATTTTGGTTTAGAAGGTGCAGCATTTTTATTCGGTGATTTAGCTAGAAACAGTGATGCAGTTGCCGGCACTAAACACAGTTTAGGTTTTCTTTTTGCCTTTCAAGCATTGCCTGTGTTAATTTTTTTCTCGGCAGTAACGTCTGGTCTATATTATTTGGGTATTCTTCAAAAAATTGTCCACGCTTTTGCCTGGATAATGGCAAAAACTATGCGGTTATCCGGTGCAGAAAGTCTTTCTGCAGCAGGCAATATCTTTATGGGACAAACAGAAGCCCCACTTTTAGTTAAACCTTTCATACCTAAAATGACGCAATCAGAATTGCATTGTTTGATGACAGGAGGTATGGCCACAATTGCAGGAAGCGTTATGGGTGCGTATATTACATTTCTGGGGGGAGCAGATCCGGTTGAAGCAACGAAATTCGCAACTTATTTATTATGCGCGTCTATTATGAATGCACCGGCTGCCATTGTATTGGCTAAAATGTTTATGCCTGAAAGCGAACCAGAAAAAATTGACAGAAAATTAACAGTCAATAAAGAAAGCATAGGCTCCAATGTTGTTGACGCCTTGGCAACAGGTGCTGCTGACGGCCTTAAACTAGCTCTTAACGTTGGTGCTATGTTATTAGCTTTTATTGCAGTTATATACGCACTTAATTGGATGTTAGTTGATGGAATAGGAGAGTGGACAGGTCTAAATACATGGGTAGCTTCAAGTACCAATGGCGCATTCACAGGTTTTTCATTGCAATATATATTTGGACAAGTGTTCCGAATATTTGCATTTATTATGGGAGTAGATTGGAACGAAACAGTACAAGTAGGAAGTTTACTGGGACAAAAAATGGTTATCAATGAGTTTGTTGCTTACCTCAGCTTATCTGATATGAAGGCAGCTGGCGTACTAAGTGAAAAAGCGATTATAATCTCAACTTATGCATTATGTGGTTTTGCTAATTTTAGTTCCATTGCTATTCAGATAGGTGGTATAGGAGGTATGGCCCCACAACGCCAAAGTGATTTATCAAAACTTGGTCCTCGCGCATTGTTGGCCGCTTCACTCGCCACCATGTTAAGTGGAACCATTGCTGGTGCTTTGTTTGTTTTATAATCATGTTTTTAAGAAAGTCGATACAAATCTTAAAGAGATTTATTCTATATCTATTCTTATTCATCATCTTTTTTATTTTAGTAACTAATGTTTGGGTAATCCTTTCTACTCAGAGCCAAGTTTATAAAAAAGCTGACGATGCTCCTTACCGTCCGGTTGCACTTGTACTTGGAACAAGCAATAAACTAGTTGATGGTAGTCCTAATCCTTTTTTTCAAAATCGAATGGAGACTACGAAAGAATTGATTGATTTAAAAAAATCAAAACATATCTTGGTAAGTGGAGATAACCGCAGTAAACATTACAATGAACCTTCCGCTATGCGAACAGCGTTAATTCAAAGAGGAATTAGAAAGGAAAGCATAACGCTTGACTTTGCTGGATTAAGAACTTTTGACTCCATAGTCAGGTGCAAGGAAGTTTTTAATCAAGATAGCATTATAATTGTTACCCAATCTTTTCATGCCTACCGAGCTTTGTTTATAAGTAATCATTATGGTATGAAAGCTATAGCTATTGTCGCAGATGAACCAGGCACTTGGAAAACGATAAAAGTTACTGTCAGAGAATTTTTAGCCAGACCGTTGGCAGTATTGGATTTATATGTTTTAAACACAGAACCAAAGTTTTTAGGCAAAAAGGAAAAACTAAACGGTCTGTAATTCGTATCATTGCAAGTAACCAAGCGCTGGAATTTTGAAATTCTTCAACCTAACAATCGTTGTTCTTATATTTCTAACGTGTCAATCGTTTGCACAGTCAACTACTGTTAAAGGAAAAGTAACTGATGCCAATTCTGGTGATCCTATTCCTTTCGTTAACGTTCTATATAAGGGAACAACTATAGGTACAACAACAGATTTTGATGGTAATTATACCCTAACTACATCAAGTCCTAAAGACACTTTAATTGCAACTTATATCGGCTATAAGTCCAAATCAAAAAAAATCACAAAGGGTATTGCTCAAGTTGTCAATTTTCAGTTGGAAGAAGAAGTTACCAACCTTCAGGAAGTTGTTGTTTTAGCAGGCGAAAATCCAGCTTTTGAAGTATTGAGAAATGTGGTTAGGAATAAAGAAAACAACGATAAAAGAAAATTATTAGCTTACGAATACGACACTTATACGAAAATTGAAGTTGATGTAGATAACATGTCTGATAAATTCCGCAAGAATAAAATTATGCGGAAAATTACTCAAGTATTAGATAGTGTTGATAGAATTGCAGGTGAAGATGGGAAACCAATTCTCCCCTTATTTATCACAGAAAGTGTTTCTAAACTTTACTTTAGAGATAAACCCAATTTAAAATTTGAAAAAATTCTACATTCAAAAGTAAACGGTGTAGGTGTTGAAGATGGCTCTACTGTAACCCAATTAGTAGGATCTTCTTTTCAAGAATATAATTTCTACCAAAATTGGTTAAATATTCTAGATAAAGAATTTGTTTCACCTATAGCCGATGGTTGGCGCTTGTATTATGATTATGACTTAGTCGATAGTTTATTTGTTGGAGATAATTTCTGTTACCGTTTGGATTTTTTTCCGCGCTCCCCACAGGATTTAGCGTTTACGGGTAGCATGTGGATTGATAAATCAACTTTCGCATTAAAGCAAATTGATGTTAATGTTGGTAAACAAGCCAATATCAACTTTATTGAAAGAATAAGAATTCAACAAGAATTATCCGTTACGGAATCTGGTGCTTGGCTTCCTATAAAAAATAGGGTATTAGTTGATGTGAGTGAACTCACAAACAACAGTGCCGGTATGTTAGCTAAATTCTACACGAGCAATAAAAACTTTGTTGTCAATAAACCATATCCAACTAAATTTTATGAACGCCCTATTGTGATGGACGAACAAGCGAGACTGAACGATAAGCAAGAAGCATTTTGGGATTCACTTCGCCACGAACCATTATCTAATACTGAGGTTTCTGTTTACAAAATGATTGATACTTTAAAAAATATTCCGGTTATTAAAACATATACTGATATAGTTAAAATCATTTTAGACGGATATATTAAAGATGGAAAGATTGAGTATGGTCCATATTTGGGATTTGTTTCCTTTAACAACATCGAAGGATGGAGAATTCAGCCAGGATTCAAAACCAATTATAAATTTAATAAACGCTGGATTTTTGGTGGGCAATTGGGATATGGTTTCAAAGATGAAAAGTTCAAGTATTCTGTTTTTGCCACCAACATATTATCCACTAAGCGATGGACAACCCTTAACTTTAGGGTAAGAAGAGATCTGGGAAGAGTAGGTTTTGATGATGAAGCCGTTGGTGACAATGTGATTCTTCTTGCCAGTCAAAGATGGGGCACGTTCAGGCGAGGATTTTACTTCGATGAATCTAGAATTTCTTTCTCACGCGAGTTGTTTAAAGGATTCACTCAAAAAGTATCGATAAAGTACACAACCTTCGATCCAGTTTTTGATTTCGGATTTTTAGCTAATCCTGCAGATGTTGCAACTTCAGATACGCTACGCAGTTATTCCAATGCAGAAGTAATACTTGAAGCCAGATATGCGCGTGATGAACTTTTCTTGCAAAACGATAATGAAAGAATAAGTTTAGGAACATCTCGTTGGCCCATTTTAACGGTTCGCTATACGCGCGGTATAAGAAATGTAGCCGGAACAGATTTTTCTTACAATAAGTTGAGATTAGGTTTTGAAAAGAAACTAAGAATGGGAATTTTAGGCGTAGGTAACATGAACATCAACGGTGAATATATATTTGAGCCATTACCTTACACATTACTCGGCCTTCATCTTGGAAATCAAACACCGGTTTTTACACCCATTACTTACAACTTAATGGATTATGGTGAATTTGTTAGCGACCGCTATTTAACCTTGCAATATGATCATCATTTTGAAGGATTATTTTTTAACCGAATTCCCTTGTTAAGAAAATTAAAGTGGAGATTGGTAGGCACGGCCAATGTTATTTATGGAACCATGAGCAATGGCAGCCGTAGCTTATTGGTTGATTCAGAAAATCCTGAAGCTTCTATCGCAGAGAACCCTTTCTTCTCTCGCAATAAACCTTATGTTGAAATTGGTTATGGCATTGAAAATATTTTTAAATTTTTCAGAATCGATTTCATTCATCGTTTATCTTATCTTGACCATACACCGGATGTTAGAAAGTTTGGTGTTTTTGGAAGCATTCAATTAAGCTTATAATCCTTTTCATTCAGGTTCATAAACCTTAAGGCAATTGCTTATATTTACGTTCTTTAAAAATTTATGAGCATTAATATTACATTGCCTGATGGAAGCATTCGTGAGTTTCCTGCAGGAGTTAAAGGAATCGAAATTGCACAAAGCATTAGCGAAGGTTTGGCCAGAGTTTCGTTGGCAATCGAAGTAAACGGAGAAATCAGAGATTTATCCAGATCAATTGATCATGACGCATCTATCAAAATATTAACGTGGAATGATGCAGGAGGTAAGTCAACATTTTGGCATTCATCCGCTCACTTATTTGCTGAAGCTTTAGAAGCTTTATTTCCCGGTACAAAATTCGGTATTGGCCCTGCGATAGAGAACGGTTTTTATTACGATGTTGACTTAGGTGGTAAATCTTTTACTGACGAAGATATCCAACGATTAGAAAGCAAAATGTTGGAATTAGCCAAGCAAACCAATTCATACAATCGAAAAGAAGTTTCAAAACAAGAAGCCTTACAATTCTTTACAGCGAAAGGAGATGAATACAAACAAGAATTAATTGGTGAATTGCAAGATGGCACTATCACATTCTATACGCAGGGAAATTTTACAGACCTGTGTCGTGGTCCGCATATTCCGCATACTGGTTTTATCAAAGCTGCAAAAATAACTAACATAGCTGGGGCCTATTGGCGAGGCAATGAAAAGAATAAAATGCTAACCAGGGTCTACGGCATTACTTTTCCAAAAGCGAAAGAACTGGAAGATTACATCAAACTTCAGGAAGAAGCGAAGAAAAGAGATCATAGAAAACTAGGTAAAGAATTAGAGTTGTTCACCTTCTCGGAAAAAGTAGGGATGGGTTTACCATTGTGGTTACCAAAAGGAACCATACTTCGCGAGCGATTAGAACAATTTATGCGTAAAGCGCAAGTAAAAGCCGGATATGATCCTGTGGTAACACCGCACATTGGTAGTAAGCAATTGTATGTTACATCTGGTCACTATGAAAAATATGGTAAGGATTCTTTCCAACCCATTCATACTCCGGACGAAGGCGAAGAATTCTTATTGAAGCCTATGAACTGCCCACACCACTGCGAGATATACAGAAGCAAGCCTCGTTCTTATAGAGATTTGCCTGTGAGATTGGCAGAATTCGGAACTGTTTATCGTTACGAACAAAGTGGAGAGTTACATGGCTTAACACGTGTGAGAGGTTTTACACAAGATGATGCACATATCTTTTGTCGTCCTGACCAAGTAAAAGAAGAATTTATCAAAGTAATTGACTTAGTGCTACACGTTTTTAACTCATTGGGTTTCGAGAATTATACCGCACAAGTTTCACTAAGAGATAAAAGCAATACCTCTAAGTACATCGGACACGATCACCTCTGGGAAAAAGCTGAGCGCGAGATTCAAGAAGCGGCAGATGAACGCGGGTTAAAAACGGTTGCAGTTGAAGGCGAGGCTGCATTCTATGGACCTAAATTAGATTTCATGGTGAAAGATGCATTGGGAAGAAGTTGGCAATTAGGAACTATACAAGTCGATTATAACCTTCCTGAACGTTTCGAGTTGGAATATATAGGTTCCGATAATCAGCGACACAGACCAGTAATGATTCACCGTGCACCATTTGGTTCGTTAGAAAGATTTGTAGCTGTGTTGATTGAACACTGCGCAGGTAATTTTCCTTTATGGTTATCGCCAGACCAAATCGCTGTGCTGCCTATCTCAGAAAAATTTAATGATTATGCGCAAGCAGTTTATGAAAAACTGAAAGCTGCAGATATCAGAGGGATTTTTGATGAAAGAGACGAGAAAATCGGAAGAAAAATCCGCGATGCCGAAGTTAAAAAAGTGCCTTACATGTTGATTGTTGGTGAGAAAGAAGCAGCTGAAGGCAAAGTTGCCATCCGAAAGCATGGCCAAGGCGATCAGGGTACCATGGAACTTGACACATTCATTGAATCTTTCCGAAAGGATTGTGCTGCGCCATATTAGTAAAATTTTGATTTAATTGTTTTTTAGCGATATTTGCACCCTTGTTTGCTTAAGGTAAACAATAAGTTTTTGTTTAACTAAACTGATAAAGAGTATTAACCCGAATTTTAAGCCAAATCCAAGGCCTTTCCAGCGTAGAGGACCCCAAAAGCCGGAAGAGCCATTTAAAGTAAACGAAAGAATAACCGCACAACGAGTTCGCGTTGTGGGAGAAAATGTTAAGGTCGATGTATATCCATTACAACAAGCCTTAAAATTAGCTCAAGAACAAGGTTTGGATTTAGTGGAAATTTCTCCAAATGCCGACCCACCGGTTTGTAGAATAACGGATTACTCAAAGTTTAAGTACGAACACAAAAAGAAACAGAAAGAAATCAAAGCAAAAACACAAAAAGTTGTTTTGAAAGAAATCCGTTTTGGACCGAATACAGACGAACACGATTTCAACTTTAAAGTAAAGCACGCCATTAACTTTTTAGGTGAGGGTGCGAAAGTTAAAGCCAGTGTATTGTTTAGAGGTAGGTCAATTGTGTACAAAGAAAGAGGCGAAATTTTGTTATTGAAATTCGCCCAAGCTTTGGAAGAAGTAGGCAAAGTTGAGCAGATGCCCAAGTTAGAAGGAAAAAACATGAGCATTCTAGTACAACCAAAAGCCAAAAAGTAGTTTTTATTTAACTTTTAATAAAATGCCGAAGGTAAAAACCAAATCTGGCGCAAAGAAGCGATTTAAGGTTACCGGAACAGGTAAAATTAAACGTAAGCATGCGTTCAAGAATCACATCCTTACAAAAAAGGAGACGAAGCAAAAAAGAAGACTGGGCAACAAAGCTGTTGTAAGTAAGTCTGACGAGAAAAATGTAGCAATTATGCTACCTTATCTTGTTTAATTCCGCCAAGCGGAAATGGTTTGTTTAGCGAAATCTAAACTTATGTTTAACCCGATGCCTGGCTCTAAAAGATTCATAACGAACGCCAGTCGTCAAAAAAGAAATATGAAATGCCAAGATCAGTAAACGCTGTAGCATCTCGCGCCAAAAGAAAGCGCGTGCTCAAGTTGGCCAAAGGTTATTTTGGTCGTAAAAAAAATGTTTGGACAGTCGCTAAAAACGCTGTTGAAAAAGGTCTAGTTTACGCTTATAGAGACCGTAAGCAGAAAAAGAGAGAATACCGTGCAATCTGGATTCAGCGTATCAATGCTTCTGTAAGAAACCACGGCATGAGTTACTCAGTATTCATGGGTAAAATCAAAAAATCAGGTGTTGTATTGGATAGAAAAGTTTTAGCAGACCTCGCCTTGAATCATCCACAAGCTTTCGATGCAGTTGTAAACAAAATAAAATAGTTTAACCTGTTTTCAATAATAGAAAAGACTGTCAATCGACAGTCTTTTTTGTTTTATAAAGAAATAGGTTTTAGTAATCGAGATGATTACAAACTAATGTTAATCTTGTTTTCTAAGGTGCCAACCTTATCAATTTCCATCCATCATCAGTCTTGTTAAACTCTAGTCTATCGTGTAAGCGGCTTTCTCTTCCTTGCCAAAATTCAATCAAGTGTGGCTTCACCAGGTAGCCACCCCATTGTTGTGGTTTAGGCAGTTTAGTTAACCCTTTAAACCTCTCCTGTATACTAGCAAACCTTTGTTCAAGTATTTCTCTATTGGAGATTGGCGAACTTTGAGGGGAAACCCAGGCACCCAGTTGGCTTCCAATCGGTCTGGATTGGAAGTAAGCAACAGATTGCTCTTCGGCAATCTTTTCACAAATGCCTTCTATTCTTACTTGTCTTTCGAGTTCGTGCCAAAAAAAAGTAAGGCTACAAAAAGGATTTTGAGCAAGTTGATTTCCTTTTTTACTTTGATAATTCGTATAAAAAACAAAGCCTTGCTGTTCAATTCCTTTTAGCAATACTATGCGTTGAGATGGCCGACCATCTGTTGAAACAGTTGCTAAACACATGGCATTAGGTTCTGGTAGCTCAGTTGTTAGAGCTTCATTCAACCATTTTTCAAATTGTTTAAATGGATCTTTGATTACACTTTGTTCATCCAGACTTGCTTTCGAATACTCTTTACGCAATTGTTGAAGTTGACTCATACAGATTGATTTTTCGGCTAATTAAATGTGAAATTAACCAGCAGATTGTATAATGCTAACGATATTATTATAATTTGCGATAGCATTACCTATGGATTTTGATTTCTTTAAATATACCAACAAGATAAAACCTGAGAAGGGAAGACTGCTGATTTCGGAACCTTTTCTAAATGATCCTACTTTTGAACGTACCGTTGTTTTACTTTGTGAACATAATGAAGATGGCTCATTCGGATTTATCTTGAATAAACCTTCTGAATCTTCAGTTAATGAAGTGCTTGAGAGTTTATCAACAGATCAACTTTTACATATTGGTGGACCAGTACAACAAGATACCCTTCATTATCTACATAGAATCAAAACTTTAGACGAATCAATTCCCATTGCTGAAGATGTTTTTTGGGGTGGTGATTTCGACCAATTGCAAACCAATCTTGATTTAGGTTTGATCAATGAGAAAGACATCCGTTTTTTTCTAGGTTACAGCGGATGGGCAGCCGGGCAGCTTGAAGAAGAACTTAAGCAAGATAGTTGGATTGTATCATCAATAGTAACCCAAAATTTACTCTTCGAAACACCAGCAGATGAAATGTGGCGGAAAGCATTAAGTAACATGGGTGGTCGATTTTCCGTCTATTCTAATTATCCGAAAGATCCAAACCTGAATTAGTGATTCATTTTTTCTATTTTTACAGCCTATTTTGACCATGGAAGTGAACGAAAAAGAAACCGGTATCCCTGAAATCAATTTGCAACAGGGAGTTTTGAACAGCGAGGCTGATCTGGCGGAACATGATGATGCTATTGTACAAGAAGAAGCTGAAATTAAACCAGACTATTCTCTTTACACTCGCAAACAATTAGCAGAATTAGCGAAAGAGTTAGCCAAAGATGCTAATCCGATTAAAGCAGAAGCTATCATTAGAGAGATAAAACCTTTCTTTGAAGAACAATTTGATAAGAACAAAGCGCTGGCATTGGAGAAGTTTTTAAGCGAAGGTGGAAAAACAGAAGACTTTGAATTTAGAGGAGATGAATGGGATGCTATTTTTGATGCCAATGCCAAGTTAATTCGCGATAAGCGCTTTCAATTTGTAAAGCAACAAGAAGAAATTAAAAATGAGAATTTAAGAAAAAAGGAAACATTACTAGAGCAGATGCGACAATTGTTAGATGCACCTGGCTCGGGTAATCAATATGATAAATTTCAAGAACTGCAAAAACAATGGAAAGCAATTGGAGCAGTTCCGGGAAACCAGTCGAAAACATTGTGGGCCAATTACCATGCGTTGGTTGATCGTTTTTATGATAATCAAAGCATCTATTTCGAGTTAAAAGAGTTAGATCGAAAGAAAAATTTACTTGCGAAGAAAGAACTTATTGAAAAAGCCAATCAGCTTAATTTAGTTGATTCTATTAAAGATGCGATTCAGCAGTTAAATGAGCTGCACCACGAGTTCAAGCATATCGGACCAGTTCCAAGAGAGGAAAAAGAAGCAATTTGGCAAGCTTTTAAAAAAGCATCAGATACTATTTACGAGAGAAGAGATGCTTTTGTAAAAGAGTTACAACAATCCTTACAAGGTAACTTAGAAAAGAAGTTAGTTATTGCAGAAGCAGCTCAGCCTTTCGCTCAGTTTAATACTGACAGAATCAAGGAATGGAATGCTAAAACGGTTGAGATTTTAGCAATTCAAAAACAATGGGAACAAATTGGCACTGTTCCCAGAAATAAAGCTAAAGACGTTAACAAAAAGTTTTGGGGAGCATTTAAGAGCTTCTTTCATAATAAAGCAGTTTTCTTCAAGAAGTTGGATGAGGAAAGATCGGTTAACTTAAAAGCAAAGCAAGCTTTACTTGCCAAAGCAAAAGAGCTGGCTGAATCAGAAGATATTCAAAAAGCTATTCAGGAAGTGAAAACATTGCAATCATCCTGGAAAGAAACCGGTCCTGTTCCTGAAAAAGTAAGAGAAAAACTTTTTAAAGAATTTAAATCATATTGTGATTTTGTTTTTGATAAAAAACGAGGTCAACAAAACAAAGCGAGTGAGGAGCAAGTTGCCAATCTTGTTGAGAAAGAACGTATTTGCGAATCGCTTGAAAATGCTTTACAAACAGGTGCAGCCTCAGCTGATGAACTGGCAGTCTTTCAGGAAAAGTTTGGTCAGATTGGTTTTGTTCCCAGAGAGAAAATACAATACATCAAAGAGAGATTCCAGAAAGCAATGCAAGGCTATGTCAATGCTATTCCTGGTTTAGGTGAGCAAGAGCGGAGTCAGTTGAGTTTACAGGCAGAACTTTCTGAATTAAAGAATGATCCCGCTGCTGATAAGAAAATACAACAGAAAGAACTTCAGCTAAGGAAAAAGATTGCAAAGGTTGAAAATGACATTGCTTTGTTAAGAAACAACCTCGAATTCTTTGCTAAATCGAAAAATGCCGGAAGTTTAAGAGAAGAAGTGAATCAAAAAATTGCCGACACTGAAATTGAGTTAAAAGAATTAAAAAAACAGTTAAAATTAATCAGGTCTTTGTGAGGAATTGTTTGCAATATTCCTTGGCATCATTATTTTTGCACTCCTATTTTAACAGAATAGGCCTCCTTAGCTCAGCTGGTAGAGCAACTGACTTGTAATCAGTAGGTCGCTGGTTCGATTCCGGCAGGGGGCTCACAAAATCAAGCAGTTACAACCTTTGTAACTGCTTTTTCGTTTTATAGACCGTTGCTTTTTCTGCCGTTTTTGGTGGTTTCAACGTCCCCTCTGTAACCCTAATGTAACCCTCTTTCTTCTATGGCGAATTACTTAACGTATTTCTATGATCGCCATTCGACTCTGGCAAAACCGTTCCAAAAAACGAAAGGATGGTTTGTGTCCTGTTTACTTTGTTCTTGCAAAAGGTAGCGAACGAAAATTTATCGCTACAAAAAAATATCTGAAGCCTGAGCATTTCGATAATGCTACCGGAAATGTTTTGCGTGGTGCTGATAATGCTATCAAACTGAATGCTTTTTTCAAAAGACAAATGACTTTACTCGATGACATCATCATCGATATAAAGAATAGTGGTGTCGAACCAACTTTTGAGCTGATCGATGCTAAATTCAGAAATAAGTCTGATTTAGATTTTCTCACTTTTGCTTTTGCTGAACTGAAGGCACAAAAATCACTAATCAGCTATAAGACGTACTTCGATTACAAGTTGCGCCTGGAAGCTTTGCAGAAATACCGACAGTCTATTCCGTTTCATTCTATCAATTTTGATTTTCTAACGGCTTATAAGTTTCATCTTGTCTCGAAGGGTAGGAAACCGAATGGTTATTACCAGGATTTCGCGTGCATCAAAAAGTTTTATCGACTGGATGTAATGAAAAATTTAGCGAAGGGAAATCCCTTCGAGAATTTTAAAATGGAGAGAGAAAGTGTGGTGAAGGATTGGCTCACCAAGGAAGAGTTGCAAAAGTTATACAACATTGCTTTTTCACCACACGATAAGTTGACGGCCGTGCAACAAAATACATTGCGTCATTTTCTATTTTGTTGCTTTACTGGCATTCGCTTTGGCGATAAACTAAAGTTTAGCACCGATCATATTGTTGATGGTCGCATTCAGTTAAAAACGAATAAGACTGGCAAAACTGTTTTGATTCCTTTTAACACACAAGCGCAAGAGTTGCTGCCTTATGTTTTGAAACACAAACTAAAGTTGAGTAACACACGAGTTAACAATGAATTGAAAATTTGTTGTGAAGCTGTTGGTATCTATAAACACATTACCTGGCATTGCTCGCGACATACTTTTGCTATTCATTGTTTGTTGGTTGGTGTAGATTTAATTACCGTGCGAGATTGGCTTGGGCATACTTCTGTTACCACAACGGAAATCTATGCGAAAATTGCTGCGCAATACAAAGATGAAAGCATGAAGAAACTCGATGGCTTTTTATTAGCTTCTTAATTTTTTAATGATCGTGCCTGCAAGCATTAATCCTAATCCTGCTAGCAAGGTGTAATCGGTTGTATTGCTTTTTGTTGTTTCTTCATTGGGAATTACCTCTACTTCAGGCTCTAGTATTTCTTCGCGTTTGGTAAGCATGGCGCTTGTGGTAGTAAATTCCTCCGACTTTTTCGTATAGCCTCCGTTATCATTTTTTACAACACTTCTTTGTTGCATGAAATTAGCCTGGCTCGTTTCTCCTGGTTGACTTGCTTTTTTCTTCTTATTGGTTTTGTTGCAAGTGTTACAGCCACATCCGCAACCATTTAAATTCTCTTTACATTGGCACATATTAATTCACAATTTTTCGTTGGTAGATGTTGAATTTTACTCCGGTAAAACCATATCGGTTTTTAGTTGCAACGGCATAGTTGTTTACAAACGTATCGTCTGCTTTTACAACTTCGATGTTGATACCTGCATCGTACAAGGGTTTGGTTCCACCTCTTATTTTGTTGGTAGTAGTACGTTGAAATAGAACTATCCAAATAGTGTCCGGGTAGTCTTTTCGCAATTGATCGAACTCGCTACTGTCTACATCAAGTTTTGTCCAGGAGTCGATGATGATAACATTGAATTGATGTGCATACTGGCGAATGGTTCGTATGCCTTCAGGCGCTTCTCCAGTAATGGCAATCTTTCCTATGTTTTTAGGTTGTATGTATTGATCTCTGTTTCGCTTGATGATGTTGCTATTCGCACCAATTTCCAATTGAAACATGCCAACTGAATAACCAATATCAGCAAAGCCATCTGCTAATTGAAACGACAATTGTGTTTTACCTGCACCTTGATCGCCTTCTAGTGTGATGGCTAGTTTATAAGTTTCTAAATCGCCAAGAAAGTTTCCTAAATCTCCTTTCAATTTAAAGGTGTTGGATACTTGCTTATCGATGTTGGCAATGTTGTTGAATAAGCCATCGAAACGACTAACTCCATGCAGGGCAGGAGCAAGGTTTACCTTGGTAACACTTTCTATTTCGTGTTGGGGTAGATCAACCATAGTGGGTCGCGGTGCCGATATAACTTCCCTGCTTACCAGTATATCGGCATCTATTTTTTTCCTTCTGTCCCGGCTAAGTATTCAACTTTCATTTTTGGTTTCACCTGGAGTAATTGAGCTTTCAATTTCTCTTTGAAATCATCTTTCAAATTAATTTTTACTTTTTCAACATTGGCTTTCTCTGCTGATTTAATTACTCCGGTTAGTCGATTAAAAATATCATTAAGTACTGGCTTGCGATCGGGTTGTGTGCCAAGTAATTTTTCTATATCGCGATGAAAGAGTGT
This sequence comes from Cyclobacteriaceae bacterium, assembly GCA_027533395.1. Classification (GTDB taxonomy): domain Bacteria; phylum Bacteroidota; class Bacteroidia; order Cytophagales; family Cyclobacteriaceae; genus Chryseotalea. Next base: position 21,905 of record JAPZUF010000016.1, on the reverse strand, counting down.
GAGTGAATGTAGTGTTTTCTCTTTCTCATCCATGTTTACAACACGTTTGATCACCTGTAACTCTTTGCTAAATCGCTTAATGGTAACCGGAAACTTCAATTCTTTTTTTGCTTTAGTTGCTTTGGGTTTGGCAACTTTTACTTTTTTCGCTTTCGCTATTTTTTTGGTTTTGATAGGTTTAGGTTTTGAAACTTTAAGCGGACTAGCTTTCTTCTCTTTTTCAGGTTTAGCTACTTTAGTCTTTGTCTTTGTAGATTCTTTTCTACTCGATACTTCCATTACTGGCTTTTCTTCGCTTTGAAGTTTCTTTAATTCTTCCACGTGTAATTCATAAGTCTCGCGGATGTCATTATCTTCTAACATCATTTTCCATTGGTCGTTGTTAGAAAAATTGGCTGATCCATTTTTTACTAAATCGTAAGCATCTTGGTGTTGAGTTGGTAAATTATCAACTCCAATTTTTTCGATAAGGTTTTGATAAGCTTGTAAGTTCATTATGCAGCAAGTTTAAGTTTGAGTTTGATGGCTTTTGCTTTTAAAGACAATCGAAGTTTAAGGGCTTGTACTTCATCAAAGGCAGGTGTAGGAAGTGGTGGTTCGGGTAAGGCATTATTTCTAGCTTCGCGTTCTGCTTCAATTTTTTGTTGCAACTCTTGACTGATAAATTCTTCTTCTTTTTCTTCAGTGTTTATATCACTTAGCAAGTTGAGTTGATATGGTGTTAGCGATACACTGGCATTGTGATTTCGCTGAAGCGTATCACAAACAGTTTGCAGTTTTTCCATAGGGAAAGTGCCTGTCATGTAGTTGCTGATTTTATCGAAACGACCTGTATCCATCAGTTCGTTAAGTTGTGCATCTAAATACAAATCGCCACCGGAAGACTTTGCTGCCGGTATCATCATTTTAAATGTATCATCGTATGTTTTAACAATGGTTACATCAGCATCTGTAGAAATGCTTTTACCTGCGGTAAGACTTGCAATTACTTTCACCGCTTTGCTGATCGGCACTTTCACGAGTTTATCATTTTGTGCCGTGCCTTGTTCCCAACCATCGGGCATTAATCTTCCTTTTCGTGTTTTGCCATCGCTGGTGGTGTAGCTAATCAATCTGCCTTTTGCAAACTGATCGCTACCATAACTCTGCAATAAATTTCCGGTAACGATGTAAGCAATACCTCTGTCGTTGGTATTTTCTTTTATGGCTTTGCTCCATTCATCTTTTACAAAATCCCACGATACATCACTTAATTGCGCACTGATACCGATTATAGCATTGATGTCTTTTACTTTAGATAAAGGAATGTCGATGCGCTTTTTAGCACTTGCAATAGCAATGCTTAATTTGATGTTGGAAGGTACAAATGCTTTCTCGCTGTTTGCATCTATTTTTATACCCAGGCTAACGGCTATGCTTTTATTACTCGATGCGTTTTCCATATCGAGGGGATAATAGATTTTACGACCGATAGAAAAGAATTTGAAAATGTTGCCTAATGCTTCGAAACGGTTAGTAATTTTCTGTTGTTCTTTTTGTTGCTTCTCTGCTTTGGCTTCTTGCAATTCTTTTGTGCGTGTATTGACGTAAAATTGTTTTTGTTCTTCAGTATCGAGTTTTGCAAAATTCTTTTCGTGGTGAATATTGAGCATTCGATCGATATAATCTTGCTCGATTTGTTCGGTAACTTTTTGTGTTTGCGTTTGCGAGTATTTTTGCAAAGCTTGTATCCATTCTTGTTGTATCGCTTCAGGCGATTTGTCTTGCGTAGCTTGTAGGTATAAATTATCAAGCTCGTTAACGGTGTAAGGCTTGCGCAATAAATTTACTTCGCATTGCTCCAGATAAGTATTATCACCAAAGGCAGAGGATCCTCCTTTTCCAACAATCACAATTTCTTTAGATAGGGTAGTAGCTTGCAAATTGAGAACATCAACTTCTAAATCGTATTCATCAATTTGTTTTAGGTATTCAACTTCATCGCGATACAATTGTAGAATATCATTATAAAATTTCTCTTGTAAGGTTGTAGGTAAAACTGCCACACGACCACTTACACGGTGTGCGGCATCTTCAATGACAACGTATTTTCCATTGTCTGATTCGGCATCATTGAGTTTAATAGGATCTCCCAACATTTCATTAAATTCAGGATTATCCGTTAAGTATTGCGTAACAATTCGATCACCAATTTTATTGAGAAAATCATCCACCGAAAGAATGGCTTCGCTTTGTTTTTGGTTGGATGCTGTATTAGCATCAAGCGATTTCAATTTCTTTTGTAACATCATCATCAACCTTTTTTCTGCGGGTATGGCAGAAAACATATAGTCGTAGATAGGTTTGTAGATTTGTCCGGTGCGGTTAATTCTTCCTCGCTTTTGTACTTCCGTATTGATGTCTAATTCCGCTTGCAACAATATCATCACACGTTGCTTCACCTGGTGCTTCGGCACAACCTTAGTTGGAATGGCATGCGCGCTTGCTCCAGTGCTTCCACTTTGGTTAATCATTAAAACATCAACTTCAATATTCTGAAATTTTCGGAAGGCATCGTTCGCATTTTCGCGCTTGCGCGATTTCACTAAGCCAATGGTTCTTTGTTTTTCAAACTTTAAATCAACGGATAATTTTCTACCTGTAACTTCTGCCACGCGATAACCTGCTTCTGTTAAACGTTGCTTCACCAAATCAATAGGAGAGATAACAATACCACTGCTGATGTTTTGAATATCGGTAGCAATTCTTTTGTATTCTTGTTGCGCTTCGATAGACAATTCATTTACATCAATCATTTTATAAATTGATTTTCCATCTGCGCCACGTTCGGTATAGCGCAAAACGCCATCTAAACCTTTTTGTAAAACAGTAGCAAAGTCGGCATTGATTTTCTTACCATCTTCTGCGGGTGTTCCATCTGCATCGGTCATGCTTTCGAGGAATGAACCCATTGTAGAGCTGAAGGCAATCACGGCTTTTTTACCTTCGCGTAAACGCATGATGGCGCGATCGGCAACTGCTTCTGCTTTAATAGCAAAAAGCATTTGGTTAACCACTTGAAACACTTTGCTGAAATAAGGTGTAGCATCTACTCCGGCATCTTTTGTTCCTTTTCGTTTTTCTACTTCGCTACCTGTATTGGTTTTGGCAGCGATAGCATCTAGGGCTTCTATTTCACCATCTATGTATTTTTTCTGGAAGGCAATTATATCTCGAATGATATTGGTGATGTTATCGCTTATAGCACGGTGTTCTTGTGCTTTATCATCCAAGGTTATGTAATTGACTTCGATGCCTTCATAACTTCTTTCTCTGCGGATCATCTGCCCATGTTGCACGAGTTGTGCCGATAACACTTCTTGCAATGCAACGCCACCTTTTTCAATGCCTTCAATCAAATCGCTTTTGCTCATGTTCGCTTCGCTGATGGCAGTCTTTAAAGCATATATAGGCATGTTATCTGGTCGCTTTGCAAAAGTGGCAGATAGAAAAGTTACGCCTTTGGTGTTTCGCACGATGTCTTGCAATACTTTGCCTGTGTTGCTATCGCCACTGGCATTGTGAGCTTCATCTAAAATAACGATGTTGCCATTGGCTTGTAATTCTACCCATTCGCCTTTGGGTGATTTGCGCACCAGGTTGCCCGCACGGTTAACTTCACCACCTGAAATTTGTGAGTAGGTAAGCATGATGCAATTAAACTCTGAAGGAAGTTTGCCACTGGTGATAATCTTCTTTTGCTGATCGGCATCGAGCGCTTCAAATACAACATTACCATCTTCATCTTTGATGTGCGATTTACTGTCTCGCGCATTAACAATGTAAGGTTTGATGCTTTCGCTATCGATGGCTTTTAAATCGCGGTAGATGTCGGAGAATAGATTTGGTTTTTCTGTAATGAAGATTGGCTTCAATCCTTGCTGAACGCCATAGCGAATGATGGATGCCGCAATTCGACCTTTACCAATACCTGTTTGGTCGCCAACAATCAACGCCTGGTTGCGATGTTCGATGTTATAAATGGCAAGTGCAACAGCATCTGCTTGCTCGGCACTTAGGGCTTGGCACAATTCATCTTGCGACTGATAGCCTAATTTATTTTGAACGTATATTTCAATTGCACCAACTTTATGTTTTAATTTTTGCAAGGCTGCATGAATTTCGTAACCCATACTATCGGGTGTATCGACTTGCAAACTATTACACAACTGCGATGCAGGGAGATAGGGCATTCCTAATTCTTCATCATTTACTCCCAATAGGTTGGTGTTCATGGCAAGTTTCAACTTAATGGCTTTTGCCTTCAGCTTTAATTTTAATTGTAAATCCATAGTGGATGTTGAACTGCTTAGTAATTGTGTTACACGATTGAATAATTCTTGAAATGTTGATACTACTACATCAGCATCGTTGCGCAAGGGTGCAACTCCTTCAGCAATTTTTTTTCTTCCGTTAATCAAGATTAATCGTACCGGAAAACCTGTGCCTTGTCGTGTGTAAAGTTTTTTACCATCGATTAGTATGGTATCTTCTACATTAAAATGCTTATGCAGATAGTTGAAGAAAATTCTGTTTTTACCTGCGGTAATACGACCGTGTGCGTCCCATGTGGTATGTCCACCAATAATGATGGCAGCGCGACCATCATCTTTCATACTTTGTATGGCAAGAATAGCCATCAGATGATCCAGGTCTTTGATGAGATAGCCATCTATCTCCTCTGGTTCATTTAATCTGCCAAATGGAGGATTGGTAAGAATGGCATCGTATTCTTTATTTCTGATTACTTGCGTAGCATCAAGTTTGGTTACTTCGCGGTAGCCTTGTGTTAGTAAGTTTTGATTTCTTACAGTATCAATTTCATTGACTGAAAAATGAGCAACGTTTCCTGCAATGGTTAATAGACCATTACCTGCGGATGGCTCCAGGTATTCGCCTGGATGTTCTATGCCGCAGTACACGCCCATCAGGTAAGCGATGGGCGCGGGGGTTGAGTACTGCTGCAATAGAACAGATTGTGAGGTTCGGTGCGAAAGGTTAACCTGACTTTCGTATAGCTGAACGATGTTATGAAATCGTTCTGCCACACTGCCCGATTGGTGAGCTAGCTTTCGGGCTGTTTGTACGATGGCTAGTTCAGTTAATTCTTTCACAAGATTTTTATCGACAATACCATAACTCGCTGCGAGCTTTTCCAAACTTATTTTGTTGTGTTTGGTTTGTTGCTCCAGGTCTTGGGTGATGGCTTGTATAAAATCTTGTGTTCGCACAATTAGCGATTTCTTTTTTCGATTAAAACATCTTTGTTACGGCTGCCAATAGAACTACCGAAATAGTAACTATAAATATCTTTAGCGATGGCTCCGGCTAAACCTGTGAGATTTCCAATGATGAAACTCTCTTCCGCACTCATTTCTCCTAAACCACGAGAAATGATGTATCCAGTCATATAGAAGAATGCAATGATGCCCATGTATGCCAATACATTTTGTGTAATATTTTTGCTACCACCACGCATGACTTCTATTTCGCGATTGCGAGCATTGCTTCGATCTTGAATTTCAAATTCGTATTCGCGCAAGATGTTGGCTTCGAGTTGCTCCATGTGGCGGTGGGTTTCCTTATCGAGCAATAATTTTACTTGCGCCAGTTCTTCTTTGTTGGTAATGATCTCGTCTAATCCGTTTACCAAAGTATCGGCTAAAGATTTACCTTTGCCTGAGAATAAATTTTTAATCCAACTCATTTTGTAATTTTCATGAAGTGTAAATCTTTCCTTAACTCATCGATGGCATTTGTCAATTTATTTTGACTTTCAACTGCCTGACCATATAAATCCATTAACTCTTTTTGATTAGTAAGAATTTGATGATCCTTTTCTTTGATGATGTTGTTTTTTTCTTTGATGTAGCTCCACATGGTGCGAGCAACGATGATGAGTAAAACAACAACAAAAGATTGTTTCAGTATTTCGTTGATGATTTGTTTATCTATTAATTCCATATCAGACTGCGGTTTGGTATTGGTTTTCTTTTTTCTTTTTGTTGGCGATGGTTACGAGTAGGATAGTGCCGGCAGCTGCTGCCAACAAACCTAAGGGCAAGGCATTTTCTTTTACCAATTGCGGAAACTTTGCTAAGCGAGCTGCAAATCCTTTTCTGAAACTTTCGTAACCAGGATTATTGTTGATTACCTTTTCTAAAAAGTTTCTGCGTTGTTGTAATAAAGCATCGTGTACAATGGCAGGATTAGCTTTGTTAATGGCCTGGATGGTTTGCGATCCCATTTTGCCATCGGGGGTTACGCCAACAATTTTCTGAATGGCTTTAATGGCATTGCTTTGTGAATGCACATGGTAATCAAACAAAAGATTGGCTACATCTTGATTGTTAATTTCACTGAAGCGATTGGCTTTCCATCTATCTTCATAAAACTTAGTAACAAGAAATTGAAGGTCTGGAAATTTAGTGTTGTTAGGAACAGGTTTGCCTTTTAATTTCATTTCTTGCAAATCTATATACGGCCAACCTTCCCAACTCTTGTTGTAGTTTTCTGCAATGCCCGCATAGGTTCTTCCCCCTTTATCGTGTGGTAGTTTGGCATAACCACCTTCGTTGGGTTCAATGTGTGTTTTATATGCAATAGAAAAACTAGCCATAACGTTGGTTTATACTTTAACAATGCCACCAGGTGTGGGAACTGCAAATTGTTTGTCTTGTTTGATGTAGTTTTTATAGACGTATGCACCAACAAAAAGAACGACCCCACCAATGGCAACAGGAACCAGGTATTTACCAACATTAGAAATGTTGCTTACGCCTTCCGATACATTAACAATTGCTTTGCCTGTGTTATCTACTGTGTTAACTAGCGTGTCGGCTGTTTTAGCAGAAATTTTTTCACCGGAATCAATTACCTTCATCACAGTTCTTCTAGTTGCATTAACCGCTTTTGCAGGAAGAGTTATGAAATGACTAAGACCAACAGAGTCCATATAGGTAGAAAATTGATAGCTATATCCGCAACGTTCTTCAAGTGATAGCCAGCCATTGTGTTTATTGAAGTGCTCTGAAAAAACTTTGTTTGCTTGCTTAATAGCTTCAGGTTTCTTGTATTTTATCTTACTAGCAAATGTACCTTTCTCAAAAGCTTCAACAAGTGATTGATGAAACTTCACCCAATCATTACAGTCCCATTTTACTTTTCCTTTATGTGCAAGTGAAGTGTTGGGGTCAGCAAACTTGCCTGTTTTTTGGTCATAAATTTTTGGGATTATTTTATCTCCCAAGCCTTGTAATTCGAGTATCATAGTAATGAGGGTATAGCTTCGTACAATGCTGTTACTTGTGCAGGTTTTTCAACTTGCTGATCTTCTTTCGGCCAGGTGCCAGTGGCTTCGCGCTTATTGCCTTTGCCTTTCACTTCTACCATGACAAAGCCGAAGTTTTCTAATTCTTTGCGCACATCTTCGTTGCTAGCATGTTGGTACAAGCCTGGCAGACTAAATTGTGCGGTGTAGCGTTTTCCTTTTTTAAGCTGAACGTGCGATGGTTGTGCCATTTTCTAAAATGTTTATAAGTTTTAAAATTGTTGCGCTCACTTCTTTGTCGTTGGTGGTGAGGTATATCATGCGGTAGAATTGATCTTGCAATTCTTCAGGTTGTTTGTTTAACCAAGCGCCAATGTTTTGTATGTATTGTTGTGTTTTGGGTTGATACTCTTGTTGATTTGGTGGTAAGGCTTGTCCTTGATTTTGAGTATCAATGTTGAATAATCTTCCTGCGATGCCCGCCAATACATCAATGGCTTTATCAGATTCACTTATCTTCTCTACAATACCACTTAAACCCGATTTGCTACTTACTTGTGTGGTTAATTTCTCCAACTCGAAGTCTTTTTTAATCATGTCTTTTTCGAATTGGCGTACTTGTTCATCAAGCGATTTGTTTTCATTCAACAACCTTCGTACTTCGTTTTCAAGTTTTGAAACTTTATTTTTTTCTTCAGCTAAAGCATATTCTTTCCAATCGTTCATGGTAGTATTGGTTTTGGTAGGAGTGGGCGATGGAGTTTTTATTGGGGGAGTTTCTTTTTCAAACAGATCGGTTGCAGGTTTAGGTAAATTGCCGAGACTTCTTACTTCTCCATTTTTTTGTACGATGAAGGTTCGGGTAAGTTTATAGGCAGAACCGTTTGGTCGATATACTTCTGCTAACACTTCGTTGCAACCATGCTCAAACAATTGCTCTATGTTTTTCTTGATGCTTTCCGCATCATGTCCATCGAGCTTGCGATATACACGCACGATTTTACCGTTATTAAGCTTGTAGCCTAACGTTACTTTTCGTCTGTCGCGGTTTGCAAAGTTGAGTAGATCGGTCATAGCTCAATTATTGAAATATGTTAAACAGATTAGTTTTAAAATTTTTAATAACCTTTTCAATGCTTATACTTTTTATTTTAGATGTAAAAGGTGGCATATCGTAAGCGTGGCTTATGTTTATATGCTTGAAAGAATTATAAAAAGTGGGTGGATTACTATTAACCTGTTCAATAGTTAGTTTTTCAATATTCAATTTTTGAATACTTCCTACAATACTAGATTCGATGATAATATGTTTAAATCTTAACATCACAATGGTCTTAAAGCGATTCTTAACTTTATATATCTGCAAGTAATTCTTATGCCATTTCCAACATTATAACTGTCGTCAGCATTTCCGTTTCCATTTATATCTATGGTTACAGGTTTATTGAATTCAAATTTTTTCCAGTTTGTTAAAGCTCCTGATGTTGTGCCATATTGAAGTTCAAAGTCAAATACTGTTTTTTGATCAATGCTACTATCAAAAGGAGGATCAGCGTTATAATCTACTTTGCCCAAAATATTAATGCTTGACAGTGTTGGGTCGAATATTTGCGCTGATAATTGTGCTATGTCGCAAGTAATAACTGCACCTAAATCAATTTCATTTGTTTCTAATGTACCTGGTAATAGTTCATTTATTCTTATTATTTCATCGGATAACAAATCATAATTAAGGTTATTAACTGATGATACATTTCTGTTAGTCCAAATTGTATTGGCACTTAGTAAATAACCAACATTTCTCGCTCCGATATTTGCGCCACCTTTGCCTGTTCCGGCATTTATCGAATCTGATTTTAAACTGAAACAGCACTTGTACCAATTGATGTCGTTAAAATTGTTTGTCACTAAAAACTGTTCAGTTGGGATAAGCATGGCTTTTGTTAAGTGTCCTTTACCATTTTGTTGATATGGTGTGCCACTTCCATAAAGTGTTATCGTATTTGCTGATGATGGAGCAACTTGCCCAGCCTGTGCTTTGGCGGAACCACCTATAACCACTGTCCCGATTATAGTATTGTAATCAAATTCAGAATTTACTGGTTTGTTTACAGGTAAATTAATCGTTAAAGTTTCACATTCTTCGAAGTGATTATTGGTACAAACAGATCCAATAATTAAACCTGAGCTTCCACCAAGTAGGCCGCCACAACGAACAACTGTATTATTTTGAAAGGTTAAGATCATTCCAACGGTATTAGATCCTAACAACGTTTCGTAGAAAATACAATTATTATAATTTGAAGAAGTACCACCACCAGAGGCAATTCCTATATTACAGAAATAGAATTGACAATTATAAGCATTATTTAATCCAGCACTTGTCATGGCAAGTGCAAAGAAGTTTCCTTGAAATTTATAAAATGTAAAATCCTTTATTGATAGGTAAGCATGGGACTGGAACATTATAGAACCTGGTATGGTTAAAGCCAAACCTGTACATATACAAAGGCCATCACCTTCAAAATATAATTGTTTACCTGGTGGAACTACTTCGGAAAAAATGCCAGAGCAGATTATCGTGTGATTGTTGCTTGATGCTTGTTGTGCTTTTGTTATTGTTTTAAATGGATTTAATTTTGTTCCAGTGCCTGTAACATCATTTCCATAGAAACTATCAACATACCAATTTCCTTGTTTTGTCCATTTCATAACTGATAGATTTCGTAATGAACTTCATTTTCAGAAATTCTGATTAGTCTTATATAATTCGATAGTAGATTGCTCCATATACCACCTATTCTTTTAAAAGAAGCATCGAATGTTGGTTCCATACCAGATCCTTTAATAACTACAGGCATCAATAATTTTCCATTTATAACATTCTGTGATAGAATTATACTTGCAGTAAAATGGATGGTGATAAATCTTTTTATGTCAAAAGGAATTGCATAGTTGTAGTCAACATTACCGAGCTGAAGTGGAGTCCAGGTTGTTCCCTCTATCGCATTTTTAATTACACTTTGTGTTACTGTACCGTCTGTATTAGCTTCAACTAAATCAGTATACAGTTTTACAAGACCTAAAGCTAAATTTGTTGCTTGATCTACATTGCTTTGAATACAATAGAACTGATTTTTGTTTGTTGCTCCGTCTTCATCAGCAAATAAGATATCGCCAGGTTTAACTATACCAGAACCAGAAAGTAAATTATCAAGAGTTCCGCCAACACTTATTCTCCAAAAATCTCCTGCCTGATTATCTACCGATGAAGGAACAGTATTGTTACTTGCATCCCATACACCACGAGGTCTGCCAATTGCTGTGATGAGTGTATAAAGTTTAGCAAGTGTATTACCTTGTGCAGGAACATTTTCTTTTAAAGCGTCTATAGCGTTGCTAATAGCTTCATTGCGAGCTGCTAATGTATCTACATCTTGTAACTCAGTTGGGTTTCCTACATTCTTAATCTGTTGATTACCTCCATCATTATTATCAATCAAAACTTCAGCTAATCCAGATGCCGAACTTTTTTTAATTAAATCAAAATCGGTAACGCCATCTTTCCACCAATATTCTACACCTGCAACGTTTACTGTTAAACCAATGTATCTTTCACCAGGTAAAACAGATTGAATAGCTTCGGCAACAGAAATGTATGGTCCGTACTTTTCATCAAGGGGCTGCGCACCTGCAACTCTAAAACCAAATGGGAATCCTAATGCTGACATTTTATGGAATGGTTACTTGATAAGTTGCTGAAGATAGATAGGGTGCACCTAGTGTAGCGATATAAACTTTATAATTGTGCATGGCTCCTGAAGGATCTGCAACACTCATTATAGTTTGTGCAAATGTATTACCTACATTAGCATTAAAGCCTTCTACATATTTTACACTTGCATTGCTAATGTTTGGTCGATTTGCTTCGTATGCAAATGCAATGATTGTACTTCCTTGCGGTATTGGTATCGTAAAATTATTGCCAAATGTTTGGTTGCCGAGTTGCCTTACGTGTTGCCCTTGTGTGGGAGTGTTTTGTGGGCAACCAAAAAATCGAAGATAGTTGGCTGTTATAGTAAAGTTTCTAGCAAATTTTTGATTTTGTGTATTTTCCCCTTGAATATTAAAGACAAGTGTTTGTTCTTCATTATTCAAAACATATTGATTAGGAAAATTGAATTGTGCGTTACCATTGTTGGGAAAAGCATTTAACAAAATGGTTCCTAATGTTTGATTGAAAATTGAAATGGAATTTGGCTTAACATTATTTGTATTGGTTGTACTCCAAGTAAATGTTTTTAAACCTGCACTAAATGATGAGCCAACTTCAACTACTATAGGTTGACCGTTAACACTAAATGCAGAAAAGGTAGGTTGTTGATAAACTACTAGTGCTTGTTCTATGATGTTTACTAAAGTTCTTCCTTGCAATTCAGTACCAGGTGTAATGCCACCAAGTGCAATAGTAGCAGGGCTTGCTCCAGTATATAATGGATTAAGTGTCTGGTCAAGACTTTCGCCTTCAGCGATTTTAATAAAACCATTTGAAGTAAATTTGTAGTAAGCTTGACAAGCTGTTAAAACTGTGGGATCACCTTGATCAACATCAGGATAATGAGCATAGGCATTAAGCACAATTACACCTTGTCCCCAATTGCTTTTATTCCAACGTGCCGCGATTCGGTCACGTTCAGGTATACTATCTACAACCCTGTCTTTGTAAGATTTAACGATTCCCCCCGGCATAGTTAAACTGTTTTTAGTACTAAGGCTATGCTTCCATTTGCTTCAAATTTGATATAGACTTTGCCATCCCACACTTCGCATGGCCTGTACAAAGGCCACGGAGCAGATTCACCTGGTTCGATGGGTATGTCGGGTTTTGTTTCGCTACTAAAGCCGTAGTAAATGGTTTCGCTTCCAGCGTTTACGATGGTAAAATCAATACACTCGTTAATGCTTGTATTGATTACTTCATCTTTACCTGATAACCTTACAGCATCAGGTCTGCGCTTGCGAACCAAATCTTTCATAGTGAATTAACTTTTGCTTTTGTGACGAAATACAATTTGATAGCGCAATTCACTTGTTAGCAGGGCAGGAATGTTTGTTTTGATGCGGATCTTGTTTCCTTTAATTACTGGAATCAAAACTTGCTTGTAACGATCGTTAATCGGTGAAGCAATAGACGAGATGTAATCGTTTTTGTGAACAAGACTACAATACACTGCATTCTTATCTTCGATACCAACATTAAACGAGTTAATGCCACCATCGCTGATTTCATGAATTTGTACGCCATCAATTAAATCGAGATTGGTATCAGGATCAATTTCTTTATCGTATGTTCCTGCCGTTGTACCAGCGTTATGAACTACTTCTTCTGTTAAGTATTTTACCTTCATGGTTTAAAAATTTAAAAGCAGTCTGACCGTGAAGTCAGACTACTTGAATAGATGAAAAGAAAATTGATTTAGGCGTTACCACGCAACTTCGTGCGTGTACCGTTTAAGATTACTTCCACGAAGTGATGCTCTGCTATATCTAACGTGGCATCATTGGGGAATTTGATAGAAATCTGAAACGATACATCTTCCTTCAACATGCGAGGATATTTTAATTGATAACCTGCTTTACCTTCGTAGCCACGAATTTTTTCTTGCTGAAGCAAAGATTTTACTGGTAAGGTCAAAATCGGTTTATCGTTTTGGCTAATGACCAAGTTGGCATGACGAAGCGCAGAGGGTACTTGATCAACAAGCGAAGTGTAGTCTACTTCGTTTGGTTTTCTATTATCAACTGCGGCTGCAATAGAATACCCAAATTGAATGGAGTCGATGATGAAATTGACAAACTTTGGTAATCGCTGACGATCGATGTTGGTCAATCCAACTTTCTCAACCAGGTCAGAGGTTAAAAGGTCGATACCTCCGGCAGTACCAATTCTTGTTCTAACATACAAAGGTTCATCTTCTAAGATGATTCTTTTTTCATTAATGGCGCGAGCTGTTTCGGCACTTAAATCTTTTGCGCCATGATTCTCTAGGAATGCTAATTCGCGAGATTTTAATTGGTTTTTTAGCATGTTCTTATGCGTTTAGAAATTTAACTTTTGATTGATTTTTATTTTGGATGACTACATTAAGTTTCCTACTAGGTTTGCACCTAAAAGATTTTCATCTAACTCACTGTCACCACCTGTAAGATGTTCGAGAGGATCTGTTTCTTCCTCATCGATTACCGCAGCTGCGTTTAAGCCTAGCAACAATTTCTCGTTAAGGTCTTCTACATTACCAAGGGCAGGTACACCTTCAGTGCCGTTTAGTTGAGGGATCACTTTGTTGATCATGCCTTTCCAACCACTTTCGGCAACTACTCCATTTTCTTTAGCGATTGCATTCATCGCCTGGATAGTTCCAATAGATGCCGCAACGATAGAAGCAGATTTGAGTACTTTGCCACCAACGGCAAGTCCAACAACACCTGCACCCAACAATACCCAACCAGAGTATTTCGGATTCATTTTCCTTGCCACATGCAAGGACACAATGGTGGAGCCAACACCTGTTAGCAGGTCTACTCCGCCATCAGTAAGATTTTTCTTTACTGTTTCGAGATTCATTTTGATTTGAGGGTTTTAATTACATGGATATAGCTAGCACTTTTTTAGTGCGAGAGCTCTTTTTAGGTGTGCCTTGTAAATCTTGTTTGTTCGATTTACTTATAGCACTACGTTGTTGAGCAAAGGCTTTGCTCAGTACATACACTCCTGCAACTGCGGCTACCCCCATAGCCACGTATTTTACAGTATTGTTTGCTTGGTTGTTCCTGGTAATGTTGCTTTCCACTACTTCGGCTTCTTGAATATTGTCTTTCAGATCGGTAGGAGAGACAATCACCTTTTTTAACTCTTGTACCAAAGGTGTCTTAGCCATTTCTTGTGCCTTCGGACTGTTCTGTACCTTTTGCAATAATTGCACGGCTTGTTGCTTGGTGAAATTGCCAATAACTTCCTTTGCTTTACTTGATGAAAGATTTGTAATGGTTTGTACAGTTGGACTTTCTTTTAGTTTTTTGACTAAATCACTCTCACTTATCTTTTGAACCAAGTCGCTATCTTTTATTTTCTGTACTAGTTCATTGCCTGAAGTAAAGTTGGTTATCAATTTATCAAGCGGTAATGGACTAAAATTAGGATCTCCTTCGTCCTCATCATCCTCACTTAATGAATCTGTTACATCAACAGCCTTCATCTCACTTTCATCAACATTTGGAGAGTTTGCTTTACCTCTAAACATTGCAGCAAAGTTTACAGACTTAAGTAATAGTCCGATTTTTGCAAGGATGGCTCCGGCAGCTGTAGTTGAAGCGACCGCAGCTTCACCTAAGGAAGTCGAGTTGATTTGAACTTGTTTACCAATATCAACGGCTTCTTTTAATTGTGCAGGTGTGCCACCATATTTGGCAACTAAAGCTTCGATGCTTTGTACTTTTGATAGGTAGTTGCGATAAGATCCTTGCTCGTAACCATTAGCAACTTGTGCAGGCTTATACGCAAGCGATAGTTTGGTTGCAATTCCATTTTTATTTTGCTTAATGGCTAAAAACAATTCCTGCAATTCTTTATGACTTTGCTCCGGATTAAGCATGGCTTTAAATCCGGTGTTGTTTAGTTTCTCTTGCACCAATTGCAATAGTGGTGTTGCCGCTTGCACTTGTCTTTGCTTTACTGCTAATAAGGCTCTTTGTTCGGCTATGTTTCTTCCTATAAAAACTTTGCCTAAACCATGTACCAGGTTGTGTTTCTTTACGCCATGCTCCCAACCTTTTTTAATAGCAGAATCAAGCTTAGAAAGTTTACCACCCATGCCTTTGTGTATCTTGCGCACTTTCTCCAACACATCGCGGTTTTTCTTCCACTCGTTTAAATCAAGTCCTTTGGCTTGTGCTTCTTGTTCTGTCCAATAACCGTAACCAATTTTTTCAGCCAGGCGAAATAAATTGATTTTCATTGCCAGGATCAGACCGTTGCGAATGGCAATAGTGGCAGGGTTGTAACGCACAATAGCTTTTCCAATTTTCTTTAATCCTTCACCAACTTTGTTGGCAACTTTTTTTACCGTGCTTTTCACTTTCGATGCAACCTTCTTAACTGCATTTTTAAGTTTCTTAAAGAAACCTAGTTGACCATGCAAGCCTTGTAGTTGTTCGTGTTCTTCGAGCTTTACCAATTCGCCAAGAATACCGCCTAAGTTGTTAGGTGTTTCAAAAGCATCAATTAAAGCATCCAGTCTTTTCTTAAAGGCTTGTGTATCGTATAGTCCAGCAGTTAGTTGTGGATTGATAGCCAAGATTTGCCTGGTATTGATCAGGTGTTGCTTCAGTCCATTTAAAAATGCTGAAAGCATGGTATTTTCATCCACTCCAGAGAGACCATCCAGGGCATCGAGCGCATCGAACTCCGTTCCATAACCTGCCAACAATTGCTCCATTGCCAGGTTGCGCGATATGCCACCAGAGTAGCCGAGTATATCTGCACCGTTGAGATATTGAATTTTCATGGGTTTATCGAATTTTTTAAGATAGGGCACTTCATAATCGAACTGATCGACAACTGTATCTAACACATAGTATTGGTTACGATCAGTTTTTCTTTCACCTTCAAAAAGAGTGATGGAAACATTTTCTTTCGGAACCACTACATATACATGCTGCCAACCTACTTCGGGTTTGTATTCCGCTTTTCTAAAAGCATGATTGATTTTTAAATGATGCAATAAAGAAGACAAGACCACCGACATGCAATCGCAGTCGATGCCTTCTTTACGATCGAGCCAACTGCGCGAGGGTCTGCGGATTTGCTCAATACCGGTTGCATCCATTTTGTATTGAAAATGGTTATAGACATGCTCCCAACAATTGCGCAAGGTTTCGCGCAATGTTTTGCCTTGTAAAGTAGGAGCAACCTTTTTAGTATCGATTAAAGTGGTGCGCACAATGTGCGCCATGTGGTTGAGTGTATCGTAAGTGGTGGAATGATCGCCACCAATGATGGGATTTGTACCCAATAAGGCATGCTTTGCATATAGGGCATCGTAGGCTTTACCAGGGCGAATGTTGCGCCTGCCACTTGCTACCAAACCTAATCCATACGCACGCTTCATAAAAATACGGGGCTATGGTGAATGTTAACATCAGCAACGCCAATGCTTTTAAGCCATTGAGGAACATTAAAACTCGGACATGCTTTTTTGGCAAACTGATTATGACCTGCACCTTTTATGGTAGGATGCTTCGCAATTATATTGAATACCCAATTTTTAAGCGTTTCGTTTTGGGCAGGAGTGCGCGTGTCTTTATTTGTTTTGAGAGAGAGATCTGTTTTATCCTTGCCACCTGCATAAACGATGTGTCTCGCTAAGCCATTGATGCCACTTGCGCCATTGGTAATTTCCCAGGGTTCTACATAGTTATCATCATCATAAGGAGTGAGGTTAACAAGAGAACCATCCAACATAATCATATCGGAGTAGCCCACACGCGACCAACCTCTGCCTCGCAATCTTTTAATTGATACACCACCAATAGTTTCATTAGGTAATGCGTTTACATCAGAATAATAGTTGCCTTTATATACGAGAACGTTAGGCGAACGCAATATGTTGAGAAGTGCAGGTTTTGAAGCATTGGCTTTGATGAGGGTTTCAATTTCTTGCGGAGATGGAAAACGCGGAGCAAGATGCCACTGCATGATATCATCAGGCGTAACCTCTCGACCTTCGGGAGTTGCCGTGCAATGGATAACAAAATATTGCAGTTGCTTCATGCGCGCAAAGTGCGCAGAGTGAAAAAATGGAAATCCAAAAACTTCCAATTATTTCCATTTATTGCCAAATATTTCCAATTATTGCCAAATATTTCCGATTTTTAGGTGTGCTATTCGAACACTTTTCAGTGCAATTAAAAAAGCAACCATTAATTGAACTGATAGATGATACGATACCCCATTACACGCTCGGCACTGGCAGATGCATACGGCATCAGCGTTAAAACACTTAGAATTTGGCTTTCAGAAATAGGCATTGAACACAACAAGACATTAAGCCCCGCAGAGATAAAAAATTTCACCGATCATTATGGGTTGCCGGAAACTAAAAAAATTACTAATTAATTGATATTCAGTACTATATTATAATAACATAAAAAATTTAGTATATTTTAATATACTTATAGGTAAACTTTTATTTACTTTGTTTCGTTCATAATAATGAATAATAGTAATGATCACTTCAATGTGATTAAAGACGTTTTATGTTAAACTTAAACCAATGGCAAAATGTAGTGAAGTTCTTCGCTTATTACTTCAAGGTGGATGGTATGAAGTATCTCAATCTGGTTCACATGTTAAGTTGAGACACCCGAATACAAATAATCAAATTATTTTTCCAAATCATGGCTCTGAAGAGTTAGCATTTGGAACGCACAAGGCAATATTGAAACAGGCTGGCGAATTTTATGGTAAGCCTAAAAAAAAGAAATAGAAAAATTGGACAATTATTAAAATGGCAAAGATTAAAGTTAAAGTAGAAAAAACAGAAACTGGTTATTCTGCTTACGCTGAAAAGTTTGGAGCTTTTACAACTGGAAAAACATATGATCAACTTGTTTCTAATATGGTAGAAGCTTTAAATTTTTATTTTGAAGATGAGAAGGTAAAGCGTAAAGTGATAACGCTTGATGATATTCTATTTGAGTTTGAACTGAATAGCTTATTTGAAGTATATCCTATTAACATGAAAGGTCTTGCTGAAAGATTAAAAATGAATTACACATTGTTAGCTCAGTATGCAACAGGTAAAAAGAAACCTTCGCAAAAGCAAACCGAAAAGATATTGCAAGGTATTAATCAAGTCGGGAGAGAGCTTTCTGAACTAACTTTAGTTGCAAACTAAAAAATTGTTAAGCTATATTTTCTCTAATGACAAAGAATAAAACGATAGTTATCAAAAGTGAAAGAGCATTCACTATTTTTAA
Source organism: Cyclobacteriaceae bacterium (assembly GCA_027533395.1). Taxonomy (GTDB): domain Bacteria; phylum Bacteroidota; class Bacteroidia; order Cytophagales; family Cyclobacteriaceae; genus Chryseotalea. The sequence continues at coordinate 3,559 of JAPZUF010000016.1, read as the reverse complement.
AAAGATGGTTGAGAATAAGAAAGTAATTCAAAAGGCCATACAAGAAGGGAAACCACTAAATAAGTTGGAAGGTATAAAGTTAGTTTCTCCAATTTAGAATAAATTAATTCAAGACTATAAAGTTAGTCAAACCATCTACACAATTTTTTAATTTTCATTTAACCATAATATCTCTTTTGCTATTTATAAGATTCAAATACACTTGTGACTTCAAATTGCAGGTAATTTCTTTTTAACTTATCGTTTAAAATTGATTGAATGAAAAAACCATTGACAATAAGAATTGCCGACAAACATGATATTACCAAATTACCTAAAAAATACTTAGGAGTAATAGGGCAAAAGCAGATCGGTCGAACTCTGATTATATTGGATGGTGACAAAGAAGATGTTTTAACTTCAAAGGAAATTGAAAAGGTTTTAAAGAAGATAAAGTTTAAGGACGGAATACATTATAGCTTGCTATTACCTAACGTGACTATTGAGGCAGAGAAAGTAATTGCTACGCTAGGTCATGAGTTAATTCGACTTGATAACTTTTATTGGACTGATTATTCTTATAGTCAAAGAGAGCAAAGATGGCATGAATTAAAAGTTGAAAGAAAGCAACAGTTATTTGAAGAGAAACAAAAGTCTGAAAAATAGGTTATCATAATTCTTAAGTGACGATTTTAATTACACAATTTTTATATTTACAACTTTGCTAATTAAAATTTATTGAGAGCTCTGTTGTGTAAAAAGTTTCACATATGATACCAAAAGAACTAAGAGATTGGAATTATGGGGTTATTTTAAAACTCTTAAAGCAAGGATATTATGAAAGTGAACTCTTTGATTTTAAAGAGATGTTACCTCAAAAGAATGATGAAAGAGGTAAAAATAGATTGGTTAAAATTTGTTGTGCGTTTGCAAATCATGATGGGGGTTTTTTAGTGTTTGGAATTAAGGATGATAAACTAACAGTACCTGAAAAAAGAATTATTGGTATTGATAAATCGATAGATTTTCCAGAACAATTCGGTAATTATCCCAGAAGATTAACTCCTGCAATACAATGGGATTTTTTAAATCCTCCTATAAAGTTAGATGATGGAAGGTTAATTCATGTAATAGAAATTAAGCCAAATCTTTTAAAACCAGTAGGATATGAAGAATCCGAAAAAGGATGGTTTTTCTCAAAAAGAACAAATAAAGGGGATGAACTCATGTCTTATGAAGAGATTAAATTGAACTTTATGAATTTTTATGAGAAGAAAATTAAGCTTCAACTTTTGCTATCCGAATTGGAATCAATCAAAATTAATTGTTCATCATTAATTTTTACAGAAGACCAAATGTCCACGCACTATTCTTTAGTAAAGTTTAACTTAAGTGTAATTGAAACTATACTCAGTGATACTTTCACAATCCTGTATACCGAGACTGAGTTAATGATAGCTTTAAATAAGTTACGAAATAAGTGTGAAATTGTTAATAGAAGTATTGAAATTTTTCATTCAAAATTAGTTCTACCTCGAACTGATTTAAACGAAATTCTCAAAGACCATAATGGATTTATAAATATTGATGTACCGAAAGTTTTAGTTCTTGCAACAAAGTGTTCAGATTTATTGATTAAGTTTATTAAGAACAATTAGGGGAGTTTTCTTTTTCTCTGAGTATTAAGGATTATCTTAAATAAAAGTTTATTTAAAAAAATAGTGAACTAAACTAATCAAGCCTTAACTCAAATTCTTATTAAAAAATAGCTGCACTAACGATTTTAACTGCGAAACAGATCGTATGGCAAACTTAAACTTTACTCCTGAATTATCTTCAAACTCTAAACGCAACGCTCTGTTGCGGAAGGTTGGCACTCCGGCATACTCGCTTACAATTTCGTAATCGTTTAGCTCAGGAATGTCGTATGGTTCCTTGCCGATCAGGTCTTCGTTGATGTAATAGCGTTTAGCCTTACCGTTGCCCACTACACGGAGCAACTTAATTTCGTTGTGGTTAGATCGGCTGTGCTTCGCGCCATAAGCATTGTAAACCGATTTCTGAATCTTATAAAAGCCAGGCGGGAGGTCAAACTTTTTCATACTGCAAATTGGATGACAGCAACTATTGCTGCAAATGCCCAAGCAACTTATTGCGACAGTTAGTGACCTAGGTATTTTTACTCATTTTTTATTAGAAAAATGAAGTTAAAATGTTGATTAGCAAAACCTTAATTTTTCCCCATTTGAAAAATTAAAATTTGTCTGAGAGAATTTTAGTTATTTAAAACATTATTAAGAATAATAATATTTCATTTTATATGGTAATTAGTATTATAGATTATTACACTAATGAAGTTTCGACTAATGCCAAAATTAAGAAGCGTTATAGCATTTTTTTTGGTTTAATTAAGATAACTCTTGGTTTAGCCTTTTTTGCTTCTTTTTACCTTTTGATTAATGGTTATCTTATATACTTCATTATTTTTTTAATATCATACTTTACACTTGCTTTTATTGCTTTATATATTTTGATTCGCTGTGTTATCAAAAAGGAATATCCTTCTGTAATGATAAACAAATTTCAGTGGTCAATTAGTGAGCTTAGAAAGATTCAAAACGAAGAACTGAAAGAACGAGCAAAAAAGTTTGGGATTGAATCAAAAGATAAATTATTGATTTTATCGAATGATATTTATTTAAAAGCTGAAGATTTAAAACTTCCTTTGCTAGCATTTGGAGCATTTATTTTAATACTCTTTCTACCTGTTTGGGAAATATTCATAAAAAACTTATATGAGAATTTTAAATCAGATTTAATTTTAAATCTTAAAGTAACTCTAGTTTTGATTGTATTAATTATTGTAATTAGTTTTATTAGACATTGGATAATGAAACTAAGTATAGAATGGTTTACAGCTTATCAATCCTATAGAGAACTAGCAAAACGAGTTGAGGAGATTGCTTTGGAACAATAAATCCTATAAACTGGTAAGATAGTAAAACAAGATACTTTGCACATTTATTTAAACAAATACATTTACTTAACCAAACGATGGTTAAGTATATTTGATTTGATGATATAGTTTTAAAAGAAGATACTGATTCAAAAACTGAATAAACAAAATGCCCTTGCTGAGGTTTATTTATGGTTGGAGATATTTGCTGGTATATTAATGAGAATAATGAATATCAAGAATGTAAGGTTATCAAATATTTTAAAAACTCGTACAGCGATATTGAACTAGATAATCTTGAAGAAGATGATTGTAAAATTCTAGTATGGGTCGAATTTACTAAACCAAACGTATGTGGACAATTGGAACATAAAAAAGTCTGCAAAGAAAAATTATTTACTGAAGATCAAATTCTAAAACAATTATGGAAATAAGCTATATCTCTTATCTTAACTGTTGATATTTTTTGTAGTTTATTGACATGTGGAAATTCCGCGTAAAGTGACCACCTTTTTTCGCGGTAAAGTGACCACCAAAAGTTAACTCACTTTTTGATGTTGTAACGATATAGTTTTTCTGGTTGTTGATGGCCTTGTTTTTAGTTTACGTTTTCTTTGTTTTCCT
>JAPZUF010000007.1 GCA_027533395.1 Cyclobacteriaceae bacterium | reverse complement strand
GAAGATAAGTTTTAGTTAAGACTTTAATACACTTAAAACGGTCATTTCAAATATTTTCATTAAGAAATCAATGATTCTAATCATTTGATTTTCAGGTGTTTGGAAGGTGTGTAAAACAGTCTGTTTTAGTAGTGTTTTTTTGATATGTTGTTTAGTTTAATACTGTACAATTTTGCATTTTTCGACCTCAAAAACGTGTAAAATCGGTCAAAATTGAAATGTATTTTCACACATCCTCAGCACATCCACAGGAAGTACATTGGCCATGAAATTAGCTGCAACTTACCCAGATCAAATAGAAGCGTTAATTCAAATGTCACCTAACATTGCCATTAACAATGGAGCTGCATTTTTATTAAATGACCATTGGGGATTACACATTGCCAGAATGGTGCAAGGAAGTAAATTCAATATTACTAATATTGATACAACGTCTGTTCGTGCACAGTATTGGAATGCAAAGTACCGGCTTGAAGCTTTAACTGAGTTGCAACAACTTTTAGAAACAAGTATGACAGATGATATCTTTTCTCAAATACATCAACCTGTACTAAATCTTTATTATTATAAAAACGAAGAAGAACAAGACCCACAAGTAAAAGTAAGCGCCATGTTAGCGATGCATGAAAAATTAGCAACAGCAAAAAATAAAAAGAAAGCCGTAGCGATACCCACTGCCGGAGCACACGTTATTGGAAGTAAATGGGCATCTAAAGATATTGAAGCTGTTTGGAAGGAAATCGTGTTGTTTAGTGATGAAATTCTTAAACTAAATCAACCATGAATTTGCAACCACTCCTTGATCAATATGGTTATTTGGCTTTATTAGTAGGAACTTTTTTCGAAGGCGAAACTGCTATTCTCTTAGCTTCATCTTTAATACCTCAGCAGATATTTTCTTTTCCTTTAACTATTTTATTTGCTTTTTCAGGTTCTTTCTTAAGCGATTGGTTGTATTATTTCATAGGAAGAATCAATGGAAAAGTTTTTATAGCCAAACGACCTAAGTTGTTAAACTTGATGCAATCGATTAATGAAGTATTTGATCGGTATCAAATTCAGATTTTATTAAGTTACCGCTTTCTGTATGGTTTTAGAGTTGTTATCCCGGTTATGATTGGCATGAGTGGTTTTAAACCGAAAGCTTATTTATTCTACACTATCGTAAGCGGTTTATTGTGGGCAACTGTTGTAACGAGTATTGGTTATCTTATAGGGACAACGTTAAAACTAAGCCTTACAGACATTGAAGAAAACATTATTTTTGTTGCTTTGGGCTTTTCTTCCTTTGGTTTGTTATTGAGTTTAACCGTTCGGTATTTAATAGGCAAACAAATCAAATAGATTATAAATTCTTTTTATACTTTAGTAATGTAGCTCGGATTAATTGGCCACGTGTATATTTAGATTTACTTCCAAAAATTCCTAAAAATCCTCTTCTTCTGCCTACACCTGCTGCTGCGCCACCAGTTGTATTGCCAGTTGTGCTCAACGATATTTCATCAAATAAAATAACATCAGCTCCATTTTCGCTAGCACGCTTTAATAATCTTGTTTGAACTTTTTCAGATTTTCTTTTGGCTGAAACTTCGTAGGTTAATTTGCCCATTACTTCAAAATCTTCTTTTACATCTACTTCTCTGAAATATAGATCTGTTTTAGGAACGGGTGCATAAGTTCTTCCATAGTAAATAATCTTATTTCCACAAGATGTTAGCATGAAAGATAAAATCATAAGCAGTGTTATAACAATGGAGTTTTTCATGGTTTCTTTTTTCTCTGGTAAATTTAAGTAGCTTTTAGCAATATAATTAATTGATGTTGGAGGAACTGTTTTTAGTTTAATTTGTTATTCTAACTTCGAATAGATTCATAAATTTATAGAAATTTTAAAGGCCAGTTCTTTCAATTAAAATTATTGACAATGGAATATAGAAGATTAGGCAAATCAGGTTTACAAGTAAGCGCACTTTCATTTGGCTCGTGGCTAACATTTGGCAAACAAATCGAGAATAATACTGCCGATGAATTAATGACAGTCGCGTACGATAATGGCGTGAACTTTTTCGATAATGCAGAAATTTATGCACGTGGAAAGTCTGAAATTGTGATGGGAGAAATTCTAAAAAGGAAAGGTTGGTCGCGTGATAGTTACATTGTTTCATCAAAAGTATTTTTTGGATTAGGAGGAAAGGATTTAAAACCCACGCAAAAAGGATTGCATCGCAAACACGTTGTTGAGGCCTGCGAGCAAGCCTTAAAAAGATTTCAGTTAGATTACCTCGACTTATATTTCTGTCATCGCCCTGACAAACAAACTCCTATTGAAGAAACCGTGTGGACCATGCACAACCTTATTCAACAAGGAAAAATTTTATATTGGGGAACGAGTGAGTGGAGTGCGCAAGAAATAATGGAAGCACACATGGTAGCCCAACGTTATTCTTTAATTGGTCCAACGATGGAACAACCACAATACAACATGTTGGAACGTAACAAAGTAGAATTAGAATACGCTCAGATATACAAGACCGTTGGTTTGGGCACAACCATTTGGTCGCCATTGGCAAGCGGTATTTTAACAGGAAAATACAATGATGGATTTCCGGATGGAACACGATTAGGCATGGAAGGCATGGATTGGTTGCGTGATAGTGCTTTAGTAGATGCCAATCTGAAAAAAGCAAAAGCCTTAACCCGGCTTGCTTTAGACTTAAGCATGAGCATGCCGATATTAGCATTATCGTGGTGTTTAAAAAATGAAAATGTGAGTACAGTGATTTTAGGTGCATCTAAAACGAATCAGTTAAAAGAGAACTTTAAAGCTTTAGAAGGAAAAGAAAGATTAACACCGGACGTGATGGAACAAATCGAGAAGATTCTAAACAACAAACCACCACAACCTATGTTCTAAACTTGATGACAATATCTGGATTTGTAAAGATGAAATTAAGTTAGGGGAAAAACATAATAAGAAAAGTGAAGTATCATCAATCAATACTATTGTTTTTGATTTTACTCTGTTCCACTTTAGTATATGCGCAGGATGAAATAAGATTTAGCATTTATTTTGAAGGTGGCAGTTATGTTATAGATGAATTTCAACAAAGCGAATTATTTCACTGGCTCGATTCAATTCCCAATAAAGAGAAATACGAAATACATTTGATCAGCCATACTGATCCGATTGGAGGCAAGCAATACAACGATTGGTTATCTAGAATGCGAAATGAAGCTGTAGAATTTTTAATTTTGCAAAAGGAAATTCCTCAACATAAAATCACAAAGAAAAGCTGGGGCTTAGAAAACGCTGTTTATTCTAACCGAAGCTATCAAGGTATGCGAATGAACCGAAGAGTCGATATCATTTTTTATCCGCTTTTGTTTTAGATAGATGTCCGAAATAGGACAACCCTTTTCATAAGCGAACGACTTTCATCCTATAAAAAGCCAATTTTTTACAAAAAATCAACTTTTTGGCTTGGCATTAAATTAGCCAATGCATGTCCACATTTAGCTGAAATTCATGATTCAATTAAAAGATATTGATAAATATGTGGACTCGCGCTTTCAGCGTACCTTCATTTTGAAAGGTGTTAATCTTACCATAAATCAAGGTGAGTTTGTAACCATTATGGGCCCAAGCGGTGCCGGAAAATCATCCTTAATGAATATCATCGGAATGTTGGATGAACCATCTGCTGGTGAATATTTTTTCTTCGACCAAGCCGTGCATAAGCTAAAAGAAAAACAGAAAAGCGAAATGCATAAGCATTATATCGGTTTCATTTTTCAGGCCTATCATTTAATAGATGAGTTAACCGTTTATGAAAATATTGAGACACCTTTATTATACAAGGGCGTTAGTTCAAGCCAACGTAAAAGCATGGTAGCAGAATTACTCGACAGATTTAATATGGTGGCAAAAAAAGATTTATTCCCTGAACAACTTTCAGGAGGCCAGCAACAGTTAGTAGGCATAGCACGTGCAATTGTTGGGCAACCAAAATTATTGTTGGCCGATGAACCAACTGGAAATTTGCACAGCGATCAAGGCAAACAAATCATGGAAATTTTTAAAAAATTGAACGAAGAAGGCATAACCATTATTCAGGTAACGCATTCAGAGGAAAATGCCAAATATGGCAAGCGAATCGTGAGTGTGGCAGATGGTGCAATTGTGAGTGACGAACAAGTTAATGCATAAAGAAATGAAAAAGTTATTAATAATCTTCATACTATTTTCTAACAAATTAATTGCGCAGAATCTGGATAAAATTTCTTTTAAGGATGCTGTGAAAATGGGGTTACAAAATAGCGTAAGGCTACAACAAGAAAAAAATAACTTAGTTGCTACCCAAGCCAGTAAAACAAGTTCACTAATGCAAATCGGTCCTTCCTTGAACGTTCAAGGTAATGCCGGTAGAAACGATGGTAATTCTTTTAACCAACAAATCGGACAAGTTGTAAACGGTGTTTTAGATTTTGTTAGTGCAAGCGTAAACGCTGACATGCCCTTGTTCAATGGTTTCAATAATGTATTAACATATAAGCAAAACGATAAACTTAATGAAGCTCAAATGTATTTAGTACAACACACTGAGCAGACTGTAATTAGAAATGTATCTAGTCAATATTTGCAGTGTTTACTAGATCAACAATTATTGCTTATTCAACAAAAAACTTTAGAAACACAAATAAAAACTTACGAACAAATAAAAGAGCAAGTGGCAGCAGGTTCAAGAGCCGAAGTTGATTTGTATAACCAGGAATTTCAAGTTAAAAACAACGAAGTTTTATTACTCAGAGCAAAAAATAAATTACGAAATAGTAAGGCTATTTTAGCAGACCAATTACAAATAGACCCAACCTTAGATTTCGAATTAGAAGAACCCAACTGGGATTTTAATTTTAACGATACTGAAGCTACGGATGTTGAAACATTAAAGACGACAGCTCTAACCAATAGAAAAGATCTAGCTCAGGTTCAGGCGAGTGCAAGAGCTTCTGAGCTTGGTTATAATGCTACAAAAGGAACATTTTTTCCTAACATTAGTTTGTTTGTAACTTACGGGTCAAGATACAACTATATACATCCTATCAATGGAAATGCATTAGAAAACAGAAGTTTTGATAATCAGTTTTTTGAAGACAATACACAACTTACTTATGGTGCCTCCTTTACGATTCCAATCTTTAGCGGACTAAGAACGAGGTCATCTGTAGTTCGTAGAAAAATGGATTATGAAAATGCCAGACTTGCCAGCAAAGCAGGCGAAGTAACAGTAAAAAGTGATGTGTTAACTGTTTACCAAAATTATGTTGATGCAAAAAGTAATTATGAAGCAACACAAGCACAGTTAAAGTCAGGCGAACTTTCCTATACTTTAGAAAAAGACAGGTATGAATTAGGAGCCTCAGATATTGTAGCTTTAACGTTGGCAACCCAAAACTTAACACGCGCGCAAAATGAAGCTGCCAACGCACGTTACACCTTAATGTTCCAACAGATATTGTTAAAGGCAGCCAATGGAACCTTGAAAGTAGAAGACATTCCTTAAAACCAACCAACCCGATTGCGAAGTCTCTGGTATTCACCGGAGACTTTTTTGTTTTAGCTCATAAAATGTTGTGTAGGTCGCGTCTGAAAGTGAGAAATAATCCATTGTATTTCTTTGTGTTCAATTACAAGAACACAACATGAAAAAGCTTTCTGTAACAGTCTTATTCTTTTTATTTCTGAACATAGTTTCTGCGCAAATTTTTTCAGCACAAAATGGAAATTGGTTCAATGCTGCAACATGGGTGGGGGGTGTTATTCCTACAGAGAATGATGATGTGGTTATAAGGCATACAGTTTCATTAACTGATGTCAACCCTATTAGGTTGGCTCAAGCAAGATCAATTATAGTGTCTAACCTATTAGATGCTACAGCTTTACTTGATTTATCTAACGATGCCCAATTAGAAATTGGCAATGGTGGCTTGCAACTTAATGGACTTAACATATTTAACAGAGGAGTAAGAGTAAGAACTCAAAATAACAGTTTATTAACTATTGATGGAGATGTAACTGTAGTTAATAACATTGAAGGAGTAAACACTTGCCGATTAAGTTTAATAGGGGACTCGGAAATTGTCATTAATGGAGATTTTAATTATACCTATTCTCCTGCGGATGCAATAGCTGATACGGGATCAGAAATTTCTTTAGCTAATACTAGTCGACTTACGATTAATGGCAGTGTAAGCCTTACTTATGATAGTGAAACAAAAGGCTCATTGTTAAGTTTCTTAGTTGATAATGACGCAGAGGTAATGATTACCGATAATGTGTTATTGAATGTTGAAAGAACAACAGAAACAGTAAATGATGGAATTAGGTTTTCTTTAGGAGCAAATACTACCGATAGCAATGCAAGTGTAAATATTGAAGGAACATTGGAGTTAAGAACGCTAGCATTCAACAGCCCCGCAACTGATAATGAAAAAAATGTTGTAACTGTTACGGATTTTACAACATTAGTAATTGAAGATAACTTAATTTTTAAATATGAAGGGGTAAACCAAATTCAAGACATTAACAGATTTCAAATTCTATCAGATGGTATGACATTGATAAATGGAGATATAGTTTTTATAGATAATAATTTTAGTACTAACAATAATTTATATTTATCTACAAGAGGAATTTTAGAATTAAAAGGAAATGTAATTAATACAACACAAGGATACTTGCAAACAAATATAGATGCAGCTATAACAACGGTTATTTTTTCAGGTAATACTTCTCAACAAATACCACCCATAACAGGCCGATATGAAAATTTAACGATTAACAATACGTCTGGCGTGCCCCTTACACTAGGTGGAGTTATTAATGTAAGCAGAGTGTTAACCATGCAAAATGGAATTGTCAACACAGGTGGTGTAAATAATTTTATCATGACGACCACAGCAACTGCTAACGAAGGCAATCCCCAAAGTTTTATAACAGGAGGTTTAGTGAAGTTAGGAGTAACAAATTCTTTTTTCCCTATTGGCAGAGATCAAAAGTGGGCACCTGTTTTTATAAACACCAATGGAAGTGGAAATGGGAATACACGATTTGAAATAGATTATTTTAATACGGCTCACAGTGTTTTATCAACTAATGTAACATTACATCATGTTTCAGGTGCAGAATATTGGCAAATCCAAGTTGTCCCTAATCCACCGAATGCTGTACCGGTATTTCCCGCTAATGTCACCTTAACTTTTTTCTATAAAGATGCATGTTGGTCCGATATCACCAATACAAACACTATTCCAGCACAAGATTTATTAATGGCAAGATTACCAGTAGGACAAACAGAATGGTCTGCTGTTGTAACAACAATTAATGCTAACTCAGATCCTTGTGGAGTTGGAACTGAACAAGGAAGTCTAACTGTTAATTTAACCAATGCAGTATCTCAATACGGTCACTTCACCTTTGCATCAGTAAATGGAAATGGCAATCCCTTACCAGTAACATGGTTAGATTTTTATGTAATAGAAAACCAAAATGATATTGAATTGCGCTGGAGCACAGCTACAGAAATTAATTCCAACTATTTTGAGATACAAAAATCGTTGGATGGTTCTCATTGGTATGAAATAGGAAGAATACAAGGCAAAGGCAATACAAACCAGCAGCAAAACTATTCTTACCAAGATCAGTCAAGCAAACAAATTTCGTATTACAGAATTAAACAGTTTGATGTTAATGGTGCTTATGATTATTCTAAAGTAATAAAGTTTGAACTAGATAACTTCCAAAGTTACTTAAAGATTTATCCAAACCCTTGGCACAAGCAAACACAATCACTGCATATTGAGACTGAAACAATCACTACAATCGAATTGTATAACGTTAGCGGTGATTTAGTTTTATCTCTTGATTCAAAGAAAAATACTTTTACTGCCGATGATATTAATTTGCCTCAAGGAGTTTACATCCTAAAACTTTTTGATAATCAGAATCACAAAACAATAACTGACAGACTCATTATTCAATAGCATTTATGATAAGCACATGAATGGCAATCTTAGTGGAGGAACATTTTTTCCTTACCTTTGCCATCCGATGAAAACAAGCAAGCTGAGCATTGAAGATATTTTGATTTACGAAGACAACGATTTCTTCTTAATCAACAAGCCACCCTTCATTGCCACGTTAGAAGACAGAAACTCGATGCAGAACTTATTGGCTTTGGCAAAAAAGTTTTCATCCGATGCGCAAGTTTGTCACCGTTTAGATAAAGACACATCCGGTGTTTTGTGTTTTGCTAAAAATCCCGAAGCCTATCGCCACGCCAGCATGCAATTCGAACATCGTGAAGTCACAAAAATTTATCACGCTATCGCAGATGGCATTCATAACTTTCAAAATCAATTGGTTGATCTACCCATTTTAAAAGCTGATGATGGCGTAGTAAAAATTTCCAATCAGGGAAAAGAAGCGCAAACTTATTTTACTTCCATCAAATCCTATAAACAACACACGCTACTAGATTGCCGACCTGTTACCGGTCGCATGCACCAAATCCGTATTCACCTGGCCACATTAGGGGCATCCATAGCCGGAGACGACCAATATGGTGGAAAACCAGTTTTCCTCTCTCAAATAAAAAGAGGCTTTAACCTTAAAAAATTTACAGAAGAACAACCGCTCATGAAACGCATGGCGTTGCATGCTTATTCCCTCGAATTTAAGTTGATGAATGGGGAAAGCAGGGTTTTTACAGCTCCTTACCCTAAAGATTTTCAGGCTTTGGTGCGCCAATTAGAGCAAAATCTAAGGTAAAATCGATTAATCCAGGCCGATTTAATTCTTTAATCCTTTGAGAATCAAGTATAAAGAAGTTGATCTGTATTTCTTTTCATGGCTAAGGCTTTGATATTCAGAATCAAACTTCTACTTTTGTGTCCCTTTTTAGAAAAGAAGGGTTTTTAAACCATTAAAACTTAATCAAGTGGATCACTTAAGTTACAAAACCACTCACGCCAACAAAGCAACTGCTGAGAAGAATTGGGTATTGGTTGACGCAAAAGACCAGGTTTTAGGTCGAGTAGCCAGCCAGGTGGCAAACATTATCCGTGGAAAAAACAAAGTTAACTTCACACCTAATGTGGATTGTGGAGACCATGTAATCGTTATCAATGCCGATAAGGTGAAGATGACAGGCCGTAAGCTAACACAGCGCGTAATTTTTACACACTCCGGTTATCCGGGTGGCCAGCGCCAACATACGCCTACGATGATCCTGAGCAAACATCCTGAACGCCTCATCGAGCATGCTGTTCGCGGTATGTTACCTAAAAACAAATTAGGCAACGAATTGTACAGAAGCTTGCACGTGTATGTTGGTGACCAACACCCACACGAAGCACAACAACCTAAACAGATTAAATTCTAACGCATGGAAACCAAAAACGCAGTCGGTAGAAGAAAGACATCCATTGCCCGCGTGTACATTAAGCCGGGTAAAGGTGAAATTCTCGTGAATAACCGCGAATTAAAAACATATTTTTTGTCTGAGATACACCAAACTACCGTGAAGCAGCCTTTAACGGCTATTCAGGCAGATGGACAGTACGACATCGCTATCAATGTTGAAGGCGGTGGAATTAAAGGCCAGGCTGAAGCTATTCGCCTAGGCATTGCTCGTGCGCTTGTAAGCGTAAACGAAGAAAACAAACCTGCTTTGAAGAAGGAGAACCTATTAACTCGCGATTCTCGAATGGTAGAACGCAAGAAGTTCGGCCGCAGAAAGGCAAGAAGAAGATTCCAATTCAGCAAGCGTTAATCGACAAAGACAATGGCAGAAAAAATCACGTATCAAGATTTATTGGAAGCAGGTGTACATTTTGGTCACCTCACCAGAAAGTGGAATCCAAAGATGGCAGAGTACATCTTCATGGAAAACAATGGTATCCACATTATAGACTTAAACAAAACCTTGTCTTGCTTAGACGAAGCTTCTTTCGCATTGAAGAACATCGTTCGCTCAGGTCGCAAAATCATGTTTGTTGCCACTAAAAAACAAGCGAAAGATATCATCAGCGATGAAGCAAAACGTTTGAACATGCCATTCGTAACTGAGCGTTGGTTAGGTGGTATGCTTACTAACTTTGCAACTATACGTAAGTCACTAAAGAAACTTTCGCAAATCGAAAAGTTAATGAAAGACGAAGCTTTCAATAACTTAGCAAAACGCGAACGTCTTCAGGTTTCTCGCGAGAAAGCAAAATTGGAAAAGTTATTAGGCGGTATCTCTGATCTTAACCGTTTGCCTGCTGCATTATTCATTATTGATGTAAAGCGCGAACACATTGCCGTGACCGAAGCACAGAAATTAAACATTCCTGTTTTCGCTATGGTAGATACCAACTCAGATCCTACATCAGTAGATTTCCCTATTCCTGCGAATGATGATGCCTTCAAATCAATTTCTATCATTGTAAAACACATTGGTAAAACAATTGAAGAAGGGTTAGCAGAGCGCAAGAAGGATAAAGAAGATGTAGCTTCTAAGAAAGAAGAAGAAGAAAAGCGCAAAGTAGACGAAACTGTAGCTTAATAGTAATTCAACAATTCAAATTCAACATTCAAAATTCTGGGTTCACTTGTTGAATCTCGAATTTTGAATCTTGAATTTTTTAATTTAAAAACGATATGATTTCAGCACAAGATGTAAACAAACTCCGCACCATGACAGGCGCGGGTATGATGGACTGTAAAAAAGCATTAACAGAAGCAGAAGGCGATTTCGAAAAGGCAATTGAAATCCTTCGCAAGAAAGGCCAAAAAGTTTCTGCTTCCCGCTCCGACAGAGATGCAAAAGAAGGCTCGGTGTTTGTAAAAAATACTGACGATAAAAAAGAAGCTTTTTTAATTGCTTTAAATTGCGAAACCGACTTCGTAGGTAAGAATGAAGAGTTTCAAAATTTAGGAAAGATGATTCTTGATGCTGCTTTCCAAAATAAACCAGCAAGCAAAGAAGAACTATTAACCTTATCTGTTGCTGGTGGCTTAACTGTTAACGATAAGATCATCGAACTTGTAGGTAAAATAGGAGAGAAGATAGAAGTAAGCGAATACGTGCACATGAAAGGTGAAGCAGTAATTCCTTACATCCACGCAGGATCTAAATTAGGTGTATTGGTTTCTTTGAAAGGAGTTAACGGAAAAGATGTAACCGATGCTGGAAAAGATGTAGGCATGCAAATCGCTGCGATGAATCCTGTTTCTGTAGACGAAACACAAGTTGATAAAGATTTAATCGCCAAAGAAATGGAAATTGCTAAAGCACAAATTATTGCAGAAGGCAAACCAGAAAACATGGTAGAAAAAATAGCTGCCGGTAAACTGAATAAATTCTTTAAAGAGAATACACTTTTACCACAAACATTTGTAAAAGACAATTCAAAAACCGTAGCACAATACTTAGATGGTATTACCAAAGGATTAACTGTTGCTGAATTTAAGCGTGTATTGATCGGGTAATTTTAACCATTCAATCTTTTTAAAAGGCTGTCAGCAATGGCAGCCTTTTTTTTGTAACCTTTATTTTCTCATCTTCGTAAAGAAAGGTTCAATATTTAATGCCGATGATTTTCTAAGTGAACTTATCCACGTGGTAAGTATAAGATTTGACAACGTGTTTCCTGATAAAGGAATCATCAACATTTAATTTATTTCAATCATTTATCAATCGGTATGTCGTTTACGCAAAAAATAAATTCATTTTTTAATCATTTAAAAGAAGCCTTATCTGGCTCCGAACAATCTTTTACTACAGGTAGCATCAACAAAGCCATATTTCTTTTAGCCGTTCCTATGATTGTAGAAATGGGTATGGAATCCATTTTTGCTATTGTTGATATATTTTATGTCAGCTTACTGAACGATGAACACGCAGTTGCAGCCATTGGCTATACAGAATCTGTACTTAGTATATTGTATTCGTTAGCTATGGGTTTAGGCATGGGCGCAACAGCCATTGTGGCGCGAAGAGTTGGAGAGAACGATAAATTGGGCGCAAGCATTTCTGCTGTGCAAGCTATTTATCTGGCTTTAATCATTGCTTTTGTTATCAGCTTAATAGGTATTTTTTATTACAAAGATATTTTAAGGTTGATGGGCGCTTCTCAAGCTGTTATCGACTCCAGTTCATCGTATGCCTTGTGGATGTTTGCCGGGAACTATACAGTAACGTTACTTTTTTTAATCAATGCAGTTTTTCGTGGGGCAGGCAATGCAGCCATTGCGATGAAAGCCTTGTTGCTATCTAATACATTAAATATTATTCTCGATCCATTATTTATTTTTGGTTTAGGTCCTGTGCCGGCCATGGGTGTTGAAGGTGCAGCCATTGCAACTAATATTGGTAGAGGAATTGGTGTGTTGTTTCAATTGTATTGTTTATTCAATGCTAAAAGCATTATTCAAATAGGATGGAAACAAATGGCGATGAAAGCCAACATTATCTTTCAGGTTATTAAAATTTCTGTTGGAAGTATTTTGCAGTTCATCATCGGTTCGGCCAGTTGGATTTTCTTGATGAAGTTGATGTCGAATTTTGGCGATGAAGCAGTAGCCGGTTATACGATTGCCATTCGCGTTTTCATTTTTACCTTGTTGCCTTCGTGGGGCTTGGCCAATGCAGGTGCAACGTTAGTAGGACAAAATTTAGGTGCCAGGCAACCCGAACGAGCGGAACAATCCGTTTGGCGTGCTGCTTATTACAATGCTTTCTTCATGGGATTTGTGATGATTTTATTCTTAACCTTGTCGCCTTTTATCATTGATATTTTTACCGATAAGCAAGAAGTATTATTCTACGGTGCACAAGCGTTGCGGTATGTTAGCTTAGGATATATTTTTTACGGCTACGGTATGGTGATGGCACAAGCCTTGAATGGCGCAGGCGATACCTATACGCCAACTATTTTAAATGTATTTGGTTTTTGGGTATTTCAAATACCGTTTGCATATTTAGTTGCTATTCAGCTAGGGTGGGGACCGAAAGGAATTTTTCTTGCCATTGCACTTGCCGAATCTTTAATGGCCATCGCAGCTATTATTATTTTTAAACGAGGCAAATGGAAATCTACAAAAGTATAATTGAGCGTTATTTATGAATTTTAATTTATATAAATAGATTTTTTGAGCATACAAAAAATCAGAAAGTTTAATTTCTCATTCAGTAATATTGAGATTAAATTTTTGTATAAATGAATGAGCTTTTAAGTGAATTAGAAAATTGGATAAAAATCAAAAGGCCGACATTATATCAATCTCTCAATAATGGATTAACAGATGAAGAAATAAGATATTGGCAGGAAAAATTTGGATTTAGCTTTCCAGAGGAATTTGTCGAATTGTATAAATGGAGAAATGGTCAAGATAGTTCAAATTATGAATACTTTTTTAATATGAATTACTTCGATGAAATTGAAGTTGTATATAACCAATGGGAAGATGGTAATGATAATTTAACAGAATTTAATGATAATAATAACATTGCTTGGGGAAAGTATTGGTTGCGATTTTTCAGTAGAATAGATAGTAATGGATTTTGTATTGATGTAAAAGGGGAATTAGAAAAAGAAAATTCAATAATCGAGTACATACATGATGGAGAAAACGCAAAAGCATTTTCTAGTTTGACTAGCTTATTTAGTTTTATTTTAAAGTGTTTTCAAGAAGAAGTATTTACTTATGAATTAATAAATGGAGAGTATAAAGAGAACTTCGATGAAGATAAATTCCTTAACGTATTAAAATCTATTGAGAATTAAAATGCTATAAAAAGTTTAGAATAAAAGCTGACAATAAACTTAGTCAGCTTTTTTTTCTTCTCTCTTTTTAAAAGCAGCTTTCACTGCCTTATTCAATTCTTCACCGGCTTTTTTTAAACTTTCTTCTACTTCCTTCCAGCGTTCTTTGTTTTCAGCTTCAGTTTTTAGTTTTTCGGCAGAAGTTTTTAATTCTTCAAATCGTATTTTTAACTCTTCCTGAATTTTTTCTCCTGACTCGTTTACTTCTTTAGTAAAGGCATCTATTCTTTTACCGAGATTTTTAAAGAAGTTTTCGGCACTTCCGCTTTCTTTGGTTTGGTCTTCCATAAAAATAATTTAATTACCTTCGTTCTGTAATCAAATGTAAGATGAATCAACCTTCTACCCAAGATTTGCTCGTGTATTTAAAAGATTTGCTCGAATCTAAATCTGATGCCAAGCAACGAACTTACAAACATTTATTATCAGCCTTTCAAATTTTAAAAGAAGAATCTAAAATTACCTGCGAAGCCTTAAAGAAACTTGCAAGACCTGGCGACCCTGATGTAACCATTGAATTCAAAGAAATCAATGAACATGAATTTTCAGTAAAGCTTGCTGGAGATTTATTGATTTTCGTTTTGCATACAAATGTTGTCACTTTCGATGCAGAGCATCCTGTGATGAAAGATCCTTACGTATTGCAAAATGAAGTGAATCGGTATTTCGGACAAATCAACATTTATAATTTCATGTCGGATTCGTTAAAGTTTAATCGCATCAACGATCCGGGTTATTTGTTGGCACGCATCATGATCAATCACGAAAACAGATTTTTTGTAGAAGGTGAAGGGCCAATGGCTATCGCGCAGGATAAAATTTCTGAAAACGAGATCAGCGCACTTCAATTACAAACCCTTGTGAAATTAAGTTTAGCCATTGCTATAGAAAATGACTTAATGGCACCGCCTTATACGGATGTAAAATTCATTACCTTATATCAAAAGTTAGAACACACTCCAGCCTTAGGTGCCGGACAAAAAATTGGATTTAAAATGAGTTATGACAAACAACAACCCAGCTAGATGAAACTAAATCTCTTCGTTTTCATCTTCCTTATTTTTCTATTTTTTTCTTGTACTACACATAAACCCAATCAAAAATTAAAAAGAGGTAAACCAATTCCTTGCCCACGATTTTAATAAGGTATGAATGATTTATCTTATTGATAATCACTCTTTAAAAAACTTGGATTTTATTTCAAGCGTATTGCTTTCTCCCGTGTCTTTGTTTTTTTAACTTTACACAATGAGAAACGCAACCAAAATTGTTTTGCTGATTAGTTTGTGTATCGCTATTTCGTGTGCTAGCCAGCCACGCAATAAAAAACTAAAACCGGGCAAACCTATTCCTTGTCCTCAAAAAGATTGCTGATGAAATTAAAGAAAATTGTAATTGCAATCGATGGTTACTCAGCTTGTGGCAAAAGTTCTACAGCCAAACAAGTAGCAAAAATTTTAGGGTATAAATACATTGATACAGGAGCGATGTATAGGGCAGTTACTCTTTATTTCTTAGATCATTATATATCCCTTACCAATCCGAAAGAAGTAAGCAAAGCCTTAGACGATATTAAAATTCAGTTTCATTTAAATGCAGAAAAACAATCCGAAACATTTTTAAATGGATTGAATGTTGAAAAGGAAATCCGGAAAATGCGCATCTCAGATAATGTGAGCCAGGTTAGCACTTTAAAA
Source organism: Cyclobacteriaceae bacterium (assembly GCA_027533395.1). Classification (GTDB taxonomy): domain Bacteria; phylum Bacteroidota; class Bacteroidia; order Cytophagales; family Cyclobacteriaceae; genus Chryseotalea. The sequence continues at coordinate 54,758 of JAPZUF010000007.1, read as the reverse complement.
CAAGTGCGCGAAGCCATGGTGGCGCAACAAAGAAAAATGGGAAAAGAAAAAGGCGTGGTAATGGATGGCCGCGACATTGGTACGGTTGTGTTTCCGGATGCAGAATTAAAAGTGTTTATGACTGCCGACATGAATATTCGAGCGTACCGCAGGCAACAAGAGTTATTAGCCAACGACAAACTCGTTGATTTAGAAGAAGTAATCGAGAACCTGATCATGCGCGATCGCATCGATACGACCAGGGTGGAAAGTCCACTACGAAAAGCCGAGGATGCCAAAGAAATCGACACCTCATTTATAACCTTAGAAGAACAAGTTGAAGAAGTTGTTCGTTTAGCCATTTCCCGTATGGTTTCGGAGTAAGAATTTACCGTTTAAACAAATTTTCAAGCTTAAAGAAGTTCACTTTTTATTGTCGTTTTAATTGTTAATTTTGCCGCTTTCATAACCAAAATTAGCGCCCATCATGGGAAAATTCATTCGGTTAAAAAAAGGGTTTGATATAAACCTGGCGGGAAAAGCCGCTCTTAAATTCGGTAATGCCGATCACCCGGAAACATGTGTCATCAAGCCAGACGATTTCCATGGCATTTATATGCCCAAGGTAATGGTTAAAGAAGGCGATCAGGTTAAAGCAGGTACACCGCTTTTCCATGATAAGAAAAACGAGAAAATCGTTTTTACCGCCCCCGTTAGTGGAGAAGTAGTGGAAATTAAGCGAGGCGAGAAACGCAAGTTGATAGAAGTAAAAATCCTGGCCGACAAAACAGTAGAGTCTCTTTCATTCAACAAGTATTCTGTCTCTGATTTATCATCATTAAGCAGAGAGAAAGCACAAACACAATTATTGGAAAGTGGTGTTTGGTTGAATTTAGTAGAAAGACCTTATGGTATTGTGGCTAATCCCGATCATACGCCTAAATCTATTTTTATTTCTGCGTTCGATTCACACCCATTGGCACCCGATTTCAGTTTCATCTATAAAGGCAATGAACAATATTTTCAAGCAGGTGTAGATGTATTGAAGAAGTTAACCAGTGGAGCAGTGCACGTTAATGTTCATTCAGAAAAAGAAATTTCGCCTGTTTTCTCTCAAGTAAAAGGAGCTGAGTTAAACAAATTTTCAGGACCGCATCCATCTGGTTGTGTAGGTGTTCAAATTCACCACATAGACCCCATTAATAAAGGAGATATAGTTTGGACAATCAATCCGTTTGGAGTTATTCAAATCGGCAAATTGTTTTTGCAAGGCATTGTAGATGCATCTAAAATTGTAGCAGTTGCAGGTTCAGAAGTTAATGAGCCTCAATACTACAAAACATATACAGGTGCTTCCGTAAAACCATTATTGAAAAATAATTTAAAGCAAGACCACGTTCGCGTTATTGCAGGTAATGTTTTAACAGGAACAGCCATCGGAAAAGAAGGTCATTTAGGTTTTTATGATCAACTAATTTCTGTTATTCCTGAAGGTGATTACTACGAATTCTTAGGGTGGATAACACCATCAACCAAAAAAATAAGTTTCCAACGTTCCTTTGGTTTATTGTCATTTTTATCCAGAGGAAAAGAAGCTGTGTTAGATTCTAACACACATGGCGAGCCACGTGCTTTTGTACAAAGTGGTGTGTTCGAAAAAGTAGTACCGATGGATGTGTTGCCTACGCATTTAATTAAAGCCATCATGGCCGAAGATTATGATGAAATGGAAGCGCTCGGGATTTACGAAGTAATTGAAGAAGATTTAGCACTCTGCGAATTTGTTGATGTGAGCAAACACCACGTGCAACAAATTGTTAGAGAAGGTATAGATTTATTAGCCAACGCATAGTATGAAGTTTTTGAGAAACACGCTTGATAAAGCCAAGCACAATTTTGAAGAAGGAGGCAAGTACCATAAGTACTTCTATGTGTATGAAGCCTTAGATACATTTTTATATTCGCCTAACACAACCGCAGGAGCAAAAGGTGTACAAGTACGCGATGCCATCGATTTAAAAAGATTGATGATGACCGTTATCATCGCGATGACACCTTGTTTGTTGTTTGGTATTGTAAATGTTGGACATCAGCACTTTTTAGCGTTAGGCCAACAAGCTACTATGATGGATAAAATCATGGTTGGGTTAATGCAAGTATTGCCCATCGTTATTGTTTCCTACACAGCTGGAGGGATCGTTGAAGCTATTTTCGCTGTATTTAGAAAACACCCGATCAACGAAGGCTTCTTAGTAACCGGTATGTTAATACCGTTGGTGATGCCACCCAACATTCCACTTTGGCAAGTATTTGTAGCCACAGTGTTTGCTGTTTTAATAGCCAAAGAAGCATTTGGCGGAACAGGGATGAACGTGCTAAACGTAGCCTTAACAGCTCGTGCCTTTTTGTACTTCGCTTATCCTACTCAAATCTCAGGAGAAGTTTGGACCTACTTACCGGAAGGAGCAAAGGTTGTAGCAGGATATTCCGGAGCAACACCACTTGCAATTGCAGCTGAAACTGTTACGTCAGGAGGAAATGCTGTTACACAACTCAGTGGTTTTGGCGCAGGTTGGGCAGAAGGAATTTACTCCTTACAAAATATGTTTATCGGGTTAATGCCTGGTAGCATTGGCGAAACATCAACTTTAATGTGTTTGATTGGTGCCTTTATTTTATGGGCAACAGGTTCCGGTAGCTGGAAAATTATCGTAAGTGTTTTTGGTGGCGCATACGCCATGGGATTATTGTTAAACGCATTAGCTGTTAATCCATTTATGGCTTTACCAGCACATTATCATTTAGTAATGGGAGGTTTAGCTTTTGGTGCTGTGTTTATGGCTACTGATCCGGTAACGGCTGCACAAACCGAAACAGGTAAATGGGTTTATGGATTTTTAATTGGGGTGTTCACCGTTTTAATACGTGTGTTTAATCCTGCATATCCTGAAGGTATTATGTTGGCGATATTGTTGATGAACGTATTCGCTCCACTAATTGATTATTTTGTAGTAAGTGTAAACAAAACCAGAAGATTAAAACGTGCGACAGTCTAACCTTTATATCGTATTTTACGCTGCAGTCCTCACCATTGTATGTGGTGGTCTGTTAGCTTTCGCTTCTGAAAGCTTAAAAGAAAAGCAGCAAGAGAATATAGCTTTAGAACAAAAGCAAAATATTCTATCGACAGTAATGACACTTGGTGAAAATGATAACGCAGCTGAGTTGTACAATAAAAGAGTAAAAGCTTTTGTTGTTGATTTTAAAGGCAATGTTGTTGAAGGCAAGAAAACAACAGACATTGTTGTTGAAGCCGAATACAAAAAGCCAGCGCAAGATAGACTTTTGCCTGTGTATGAGTTTAGAAGCGAAGCAGATCCTAACAAAATTGAATATGTGGTACTACCTATTCATGGTTTTGGTTTGTGGGATAAAATCTGGGGATATGTTTCACTTCAATCAGATTTTAATACTATTCAGGGAACAGTATTTCAGCACAAAGGAGAAACTCCAGGCTTAGGTGCGAGAATTTCATCAGCCGATATACAAGACCGTTACAAAGGAAAAAAAGTTTTTGAAGGAGAAACACTAGCATCAGTGGAGATGATGAAAGGAGAAGGCAACGATTATTCATCTGAACAACACAAAGTAGATGGCATGTCGGGAGCAACTTTAACAGCTAAAGGCGTTAACAACATGTTAAAAGATTACTTAGCGTGTTACGAGAATTACATAAAGAAAACAAAACAACCTTAAGTCATGAGTGCAGAAACAGCAGTACAAGAGGTAAAGAAAAGTGAACCGCTTTTCTCTAAGAAAAACAGAAAATTAATTACCAATCCGCTAGATATAGACAACCCGATTACTGTACAGGTATTGGGAATTTGTTCTGCACTAGCAGTAACAACACAGATGAAACCGGCTTTCATCATGGCCTTAAGCTTAACTGTTGTAACAGCATCATCTAACGCAGCAATTTCTGCTCTAAGAAATACTATCCCATCCCGAATCCGAATCATTGTTCAATTGGCAGTTGTTTCTCTATGGGTAACATTAGTAAGCGAGTTGCTAAAGGCATACGTTTACGATGTTTCTAAGCAATTATCAGTATTCGTAGGATTGATCATCACCAACTGTATTGTGATGGGTAGATTAGAAGCCTATGCTATGGGAAATAAACCATGGCCTTCTTTCTTAGATGGTATTGGTAATGGTTTAGGGTATGGTATGATTCTGATGATCATCGCTTTCTTTAGAGAGATTTTGGGAAGTGGTGCTATTTTCGGTTTCAAAATATTTGAAGCAGCGGGTATTCATTATCAAGGTAACGGCTTAATGTTGTTGCCTGCAGGTGCATGTATTTTGGTAGGACTAATCATTTGGGTTCAGCGTTCAATTAACGGTTACAGAGAGCATTAATATGGAAAATCTGATTAACATTGGTATTCGTTCGATTTTTATCGACAATATGATATTTGCATACTTTTTGGGTATGTGCTCATTCTTAGCAGTTTCTAAAAAAGTAAAAACAGCTTTTGGTTTAGGAGTTGCCGTTATCTTCGTATTAGGCATAACAACTCCCATCAACTGGTTAATTCAATACAAATTATTAACGCCAGGTTCATTAGCTTTCCTTGGTGAGGACTTTGCGAGTGTAGACTTAGGCTTTCTTCAATTTATTGTTTTCATCGCTGTAATCGCTGCTATGGTGCAATTAACTGAAATGGCAGTAGAAAGATTTTCACCTGCCTTATATGGAGCTCTAGGGATTTTCTTACCACTTATCGCTGTAAACTGTGCGATTCTTGGTGGTGCATTATTTATGGTGAACAGAAGTTATACTTTGCCAGAAGCAACTGTTTATGGAGTTGGTTCCGGAATTGGATGGATGTTAGCCATTGTAGCTTTAGCTGGTGTAAGAGAAAAGATGAGCTACTCTAATGTTCCGGCACCGTTAAGAGGTTTGGGCATCACTTTTATTTTAGTAGGTTTGATGTCCTTAGGCTTTTTAAGCTTCTTAGGTTTCGCACTTTAAAATTATACTTTGACATAATGAAGGCTTCTGACTACTATCGGAAGCCTTTTTGCTTTTATGGAATCTACCTTTCGAAAAATCTTACGCTATTTCTTTAGTGGAACATTGTTTATTGTTCCGTTAACAGCAACAGCCTATTTCATTTATGTATCCTTCACCTGGCTCGATAGCTTGCTTCGCTTGCCTTATCCGGGACTTGGTTTGTTGATTATTTTAGTAGCGATTACTGCTTTTGGTTATTTAACTTCTAACCTCGCGTTTCAAACTTTATCAACTTGGTTCGATCATGGCATGAATCGCATTCCATTGGTAAAACTGATTTATTCTTCACTAAAGGATTTACTTAGTGCGTTTGTAGGAGACAAGAAGAAGTTTAATAAACCCGTGCTTATTCAAATCAATAAAGAAAATACACTGCATCAAATTGGCTTTGTTACACAACAAGATTTAACTGCGTTAGGGTTGGATGATATGATATCCGTTTATATACCACATTCCTATGCTTTTTCTGGTATGCATTATCTCGTTCCTAAATCATCTATAAAACCTTTGAACATCAGCGGGCCAGTGGCAATGAAATACATTGTTTCTGGAGGTGTTTCCGGCTTTGCTGAAAATCCGAAAGATTAAACTGTGATTGCGCTACCGCTCTTTGATGGCAAAAACAGGTTTCGGGTTGTTCAACTCAATCATACTGAATTAGTATTGGTTGATTACAGCTATTTGAAAGAACGTGAGATGATTAATCTTACGGATTACCATCGTTTGTGGGTGCAAGAAAAACTGAACACGAGTTTCATTGCCAATTACATCGGAACGTATGGAACGCCTGCCTATATGAAAGCTGCTTATCAGTTTACAGAAGAAACAAAAAGTAATATTGCCTGTGGTGCATTTTTAGGAATCAACGGACCTAAGGTAGCCTTGCTAAAAGGTATTGTTTACTTTATGAATGTGAACTTTAAAGCGTTTGACTTAGAAGAAGAAGCTTTAACTTTTGTAACTCGTCAAACAAAAATTAATGATTAAGCAATCCATTTCATGATGGCATTATAGCCTAAGTAAACAGCAGCAGTAATTATAAAAGACCACGCGAGCGCGCTGATGCTCATGAACAAAATTATTTTTTCTTTCTGTCTGGTGAAACTTACAGCTAATAACGTTCCACCTATAGGAGTAAGCAGAATAGGAGTAAAAAAAGCAATACCAGCTAATCCGAAACGAGCTACAAATGACTTATTTTTAAGGGGAGGTACATCTTTCTTTTTGCGAACCAACTTTCGCAAAATTCTAGTTCGTATAAATTCTCCGAAATAAGTAAAAGCAAAAACTGAAATCATCATGCCAATAGCGGTAGAAAAAGCTGTGATAAGAAAATGCAAGCCGGCAGCTTTGCCGGCAAATGGACCGATAATAAATTTTAACATGCTGGGCAGCACCACCAAGGTTATTGCTTTTACAATCTCTTCCCACATACAAATTTTGTATTATATCTTCTCTCCAAATGAAAGGTCACCGGCATCTCCTAAACCCGGAATAATATAAGCGTGTAGATTTAACTTTTCTTCAACATCAAATGTCCACAAAGTAAAATCTTGTTTTAAATTATTCTCAATGTAAGCTATTCCTTCTGGTGCAGCTAGTAATGAAACAATATGCCAATGTTTGGGCGTTCCGTTTTTCTTGAGTAACTCAATAGAGTTAACAATCGACCTTCCGGTTGCTAACATCGGATCTATCAAACATACAATTTTGTTAGTTAGATTATTAGTGGCCAAATAATCGAGTTTGATTTCAATCTCTTTTGATTCTACTCTGTAAGCACCGATAAAACCGGCATCACTTTCAGGGAAGAAATCCAACATGCCTTCGAAATAGGGAAGTCCTGCTCGTAAAATGGTAATCAATACAGGTGATTCTTTAAGATGATGTGTAGGATGATTGGCTAATGGAGTTTGTATTTGTATGTCCAGATAAGTTAAACGCTTGGATAATTCGTAAGCCATGATTTGCCCCAACCGATATACATTATGTCGAAATAGTTGTCGGTTGTTTTGGGTTTCTTTGTTTCGCAATTCGTTGAGGAAATGTTTGGCAACCGAGTTCTCTTTTCCGATGTTTACAAGCATAAATTTCCTTTTCGAAAATTTAAAGAAAGAAATCGAATGCCTGTTAAAAAACAAGAAATAAAAGTTAATTATTCACTACTGGAAGCTTTGTGTAAGGTGCACGCTCCAGCAGGAAGCGAAAGCACCATGAAAGCGCTTTTACTTTCATACATCAAAAAGAATAGTAAGCATTGGAAACAAAAGCCCGTTGTGCTAGCAGGTGATGATTTACAAGATTGCATCATCTTAAAATTTGGAAAGCCACGCACTGCCATTTATGCACACATGGATTCAGTGGGTTTTACTGTTCGATACGATAACCAATTGGTTCCGATTGGCAGTCCGGATGCACCAGCCGGCACCTATTTGGTAGGTGAAGATTCAATAGGATCGATTCGATGCAAACTGCAGTACGATCACGATAATCATGCTTTGTATGAATTTGGTCGTACCATAGACAGGGGCACAACATTAACCTATGAGATAAACTTTAAAGAAGAAAAAGATTTTATTCAATCAGCTTATTTAGATAATCGGTTGGGTATTTTAAACGCTTTACATGTAGCAGAAACGTTAAAGGATGGTTTGATTATTTTTTCTTGTTGGGAAGAACACGGTGGAGGTGCCGTGCCATATTTAGCAAAAATTATGTTCGAGAAATATAAAGTGAGACAAGCTTTGGTTTCAGATATTACCTGGGTTACCGATGGCGTGCATCATGGCAAAGGAGTTGTTGTTTCTTTACGCGATAGAAATTTGCCGAGAAAAACTTTTTTAAATAAAATCACAAAGTTGGCTATACAAAGTAAAATTCCTTTTCAGTTAGAAGTAGAAGGCGTGGGGTCAAGCGATGGTCGTGAGTTGCAACTTTCTCTTTATCCTATCGATTGGTGCTTTATCGGTGCACCAGAAGAAGGAGCCCATTCGCCAACCGAACGTGTACACAAAAAAGATATCGATACCATGATACAACTCTATCGCTTCTTAATGGAAAAACTTTGAAAACAATCTGTAGCTGTGCTGGTTTAATTGAGGTTTAAAATTACCTTATATTTGCGCCCCCTCTAGTAAAGTTATGAAAGTAAAAGATTTGGAGTTTAAGCCATTTATCAAGGCAGAAGATGTTCAGAAAAAAGTTAAAACTTTAGCGAAACAAATCGATAAAGATTACACTGATAAAACACCTATTTTACTGCCTATCTTAAATGGTTCGTTTATATTCGCTGCTGATTTAGTAAAGCAAATTAATATTCCTTGCAAAGTATCTTTTGTAAAAATGAATTCTTACGTAGGCACACAAAGTACAGGGCAATTAAAAACATTGATTGGTTTGGAAGAGAGTTTATTCGGTCAGCATATCATTATCATTGAAGACATTGTTGATACTGGACTAACACTTCAAAAAATAGTTGAAGAATTACGAAGTCTGGGTACTAAATCGGTTGAAGTTGTTGCTTTACTCAGGAAAACACCTGCCCGCGAAAAAAACATAGAAGTAAAATATGTTGGCTTCGAAATAGATCATGAATTTGTTTTAGGCTATGGATTAGATTACGATGGACTTGGTCGCAATACTGACCACATCCTGAAGGCAAAGGAGTAGCAATTGGCATTTTAAATTTTCGTGCGTATCTTTCAGGCTTATTAAAAAGCAAAGCATGGTAAACCTGGTATTGTTTGGCCCTCCTGGTGCAGGCAAAGGCACGCAAAGCGAAAAGCTGATTGCCAAGTACGGATTTGTACATATTTCAACCGGAGATTTGTTCAGGTGGCATACTAAAAACGATACAGCTTTAGGTAAACGTGTGAAAGAAATCATGAACAGCGGTGAGTTGGTTCCTGATGAAATTACCATCGCTATGTTGAAAGAAGAACTAGATAAAAATCCACAAGCCAAAGGATTTTTATTCGATGGTTTTCCTAGAACAGTTGCACAAGCAGAAGCCTTAGATCGTTTCATGCAAGAAAATAATTCTGCTATTCATCATGTTGTAGCATTAGAAGTTACAGAAGCAGAAGTGCGCGCAAGAATTGCAAAAAGAAAATTAATTGATAACCGAGCTGATGATGAAGAAGATAAACTGAACAAACGCATCAGCGAGTATTTCAACAAAACCATTCACGTGTTGCCATATTACAAACAACAAGGCAGGTTATCTGCTGTAAATGGCATTGGAGAAATCGACAACATTTTCCAAAGTATTTGCAAGATTATCGGCTAAGATTTTATAGGTGAGTTGATGGTTGTTCATCGACTTTTTATTTCATACAAAAGTTTTCATGTCTGCTCCCAACTTTATTGACTACGTAAAATTCTGTTCGCGCTCAGGCGCAGGTGGACCAGGCTATTTGCATTTTAACAGAGAGAAACACAACCCTAATGGTGGGCCTGATGGTGGTGATGGTGGAAGGGGTGGACATATTATTTTGCGTGGCAACGCACAAATGTGGACGCTCTTGCATTTGAAATACCGCAAACACATTATTGCCGAAGCAGGAGAAAGAGGCGATGCGCAAGATAGAACGGGTGCTTCGGGTAAAGATGAAATCATTGAAGTTCCCCTTGGCACAGTAGCCAGAAAAGCAGATACAGGAGAATTAGTGTGTGAGATTACAGAAGATGGACAAGAAGTTATTTTAACACCAGGAGGAAGAGGCGGAAAAGGCAATGCTTTTTTTGCAACCTCTACCAATCGCGCACCCGATTATGCACAACCCGGAGAGCCCGGCATTGAAGAGTGGATCATTCTCGAATTAAAATTATTAGCTGATGTTGGCTTGGTTGGTTTTCCTAATGCAGGTAAATCTACCTTGTTATCGGTTGTATCGGCTGCTAAACCTAAAATTGGTGATTATCCTTTTACAACCTTAACGCCTAACTTAGGGGTAGTGGCTTATCGCGATGATAAATCTTTTGTGATGGCGGACATTCCGGGTATCATTGAAGGCGCTGCAGAAGGAAAAGGATTAGGCATTCGTTTTTTGCGACACATTGAACGCAATGCCCTGCTTTTGTTTTTAATACCGGCTGATGCAAAAGACATCAGAAAAGAATATGATATTTTACTTGGTGAATTACGCAAATACAATCCTGAATTGTTAGATAAGAAAAGATTACTCGCCATTTCTAAGTCGGATATGTTGGATGATGAATTAATGACGGAGATGAAAAAAGAATTGCCGGAAGATTTACCCGTTGTGTTTATATCCTCTGTAACACAACAAGGCATCATGGCCTTGAAGGATTTGATTTGGAGAAACTTGCATTAATTTGTTGTTAGTTGAATGTTGTTGATTGTTCGAAGTAGATTTAGGATTTAAGACGTAAGAAATTATATTTTATGCCCTGTCAGGTGTTATCACCTGACAGCAATTTGCTCATCACAGATTTTATATTGGCACACATTCCCTTGCTTGGTTATGTTGTTGTGTGTTCGATGTTGGTTTTTGGTTGTTTGTTTTATTGCCAATTGCTGTGCGTTAGGCTTGACTTCCGTTAGGAAGTGAAGCATCTCTTTGGGAAGTATATGTAGAGGAGAAAGCATTATAAATGCTAATGATATACGTCCTAGTTACAAGCGAGGACGAGTGAGGGAGTGAGAAATTTCAGATTTCAAATTACAGATTTCAAATTTTACGCCCTGTCAGGTGTTATCACCTGACAGCAACACATTAATAAATAGGATTGGTATAAAATAAAACACTCTACGCCCTGCCAGATGTTATCACCTGAATGCAATTTGCTCATCTCTTAATTTTAGATTGGCACACGAGGCACGCATGCGTCAGATAGGGGCAACCGATGAAGGATTAAGCATTATCACTGACCTTCTCAAAACACTTACTATCAAAATCTCCCACAAACTTCTCTTTTAACAAGTATTGTTTCTATACCTAAGTAATAATCCACATTTTTAGGTTAAAATTGTTTCTCGTTTTATATTACATCTTAGCACGGTGCCCACACGCATGAAATACCAAAACATTAGAGAAGAAGAACTTAAAAACAAAGTAGCGCAAGACTACTTTTGGCTATACGATTGCACCAAAATTATTGGCAATGTAGATTTCTGTGTAAGCACCCTGCAAACTAAAAAAGACCCCGAAGAACAAAAATCTTTGCTATGGGCCGAATCTAAAAAAGGAGCATCTGATATTTATAAATCTATTGTGCAACTTATCCTTACCATTGGCAAAGCCCGCACCTTCGATAAATTTTTACCACCCGATATGTTGGGCGCCTTCGATGGCGAAAAAATTGCCTTCATACCCTACAACGATATACACGATATTTTTTACATCAACGATTTTAATTGGAACGTTACGCCCTCTAACCACGATACCAAAGAGTTTAAACTCGTACTCGAAAAAGTAAAAAGCATCATCACTAAAAAAGCAACACTTTTTTATTTTGATACAGACGATAAAGAACTAAAACAATTTATAAAGAAGAATTTTGTTGTTGGTAAATTCGGTTTAACCAAAACCAGAATAGACAAAAACAATTTCACGGTTATTTACAACAAATGGTTGCAATATGTAAAACCAACCATTGCTGTAAATTGGGATGCCGCCAAAAAAAATGGCATAATCGATGGCGATTTTTATTTGGCCGATTTACTCTCGCAAGAAAACAACACCTTAAAAGAAAAACTATTTGTATTGTTGAAGCACGACCACTACGAGCTCGACAGAAAAATAGACGAAGCAGGCATGTTTAGCAGCAAGCGAACCGAGTTTACCGATAAGCAAGCAGCCCACACACAATTTTGGAATAAATACGACCGCCCACCTAAAGAAGAATACTGGGATTATATAGTTGAGCGTAGAGACCTGCTAGTGCCACAAGATGTGCGCGAGCGCAAAGGCAGTTTTTTTACACCCCAAATTTGGGTAGAACTCTCGCAAAAATATTTAACCGATGTATTGGGCGAAGATTGGCAAGACGAATACTACGTGTGGGACTGTGCCGCAGGCACAGGCAATTTATTAAACGGACTAACGAACAAGTATAATATTTGGGCCTCAACCCTCGACAGGCAAGATGTAGAAGTAATGCACGACCGCATAAACAACGGAGCTAACCTTTTGCACGACCACGTATTTCAGTTCGATTTTTTAAACGATGAGTTTACCAAACTACCCCAGGGCTTGCAAGACATTATAAACAACCCCGAGAAAAGAAAAAAGTTAGTGATGTACATTAATCCGCCTTACAAGCGAGGTTTAGGAGTAGCAAATACCACATGGCATAGTGATGAATTAGGTGAGGCAAAAGATGAGTTATACATACAGTTTTTGTTTAGAATTTATAAGGAAATTAAAGGCTGTAAAATTGGAATTTTTTCTAAGTTGAAAATGCTGAATGCCCCTGATTTTCAAACATTGAGAAGTTTATTCAAAGCAAAAATTGAAAAATTGTTTGTTGTACCTGCTAATACATTTGATAATGTTAAAGGTAAATTTCCTATAGGATTTCAAATATATAATTCAAATAAAGATGAAATTTTTAGTTCAATAATTGCAGATGTTTTTGATGAAAATAGAATTCAAATTAGTAGAAAAGAATTTTCAACATATGATAATTCTTTATTTCTAAATAAGTGGTTGGTATTATTTAAAGACAAATTAAATCCAGTTGCGAAGCTTATATTTAACAGTAATGATTTTCAACATCAGAACAGAATTCGAATAACAAATTTTGAAACAATTGTTTTAGGTGGGGATGGTAAGTTCTTAATTACTCAATCTAATCTTCTTATTTCATGTATTTATCTTACAATACGTCATTGTATAGAGGCAACTTGGCTTAATGATAGGGACCAATACTTATATCCTAATAGAGAATGGTCAGATGACTATGAATTTCAAAACGACTGCTTAACATTTTCACTCTTTCATCATCAGAATTATATTACCTCCAATGATGGTATTAACCATTGGATACCCTTCACCGAAAAAGAAGTAAACGCACGCGATAAGTTCGAGAGTAATTTTATGAGTCAGTTTATAGCGGGCAAACTAAAACCAAGCACCACTACCGATTTGTTTGGCGCACAGCAACACCGCAGCACACCGCTTGTGTTTTCGGCACAAGCACAGGCTGTATTAAATGCCGGCCGTGCTTTGTGGCAATACTACCACCAACAGCCACACCACAACGTTAACGCTTCGCTATACGATATACGCGAGTATTTCCAGGGCAGAAACGAAGCAGGTAAAATGAACAACAAAAGCACAGACGAAATCTACATGGGGCACATCAACACCCTGCGCGAGCAACTTAAACAACTCGCAGCCAAAATAGAACCCAAAGTGTATGAATATGGGTTTTTGAAGAGGTAGAGTTTTACTTTTACTTCTCTTTGTAACTTTCAATTTTCCTCCAACTAACTGATGTGTATAGGTAGAAATACCTATATAATAATGTCTTTAAAATTCTAGATTTGTTTTAACAAGTGTTTAAAAGTCTATAACATTTATTATGAAAATTATGAATGATATAAAAATATCAAAATTATTGCTTACCGCAATTAAGAGTGAAATACCATTACTCAAAGATGATAAAGTTCCCTCTGGATTTAGTGAAACTATAGATTTAATGTTTAGTGATGGAAATATAGAATTGGATCGTGAAAGATTCAATATCCTAGCTAATAACTGGAATTTACCACCGATAAACAATGAATTTTTCAATAGATATTTCCCTGTAACAATTGTTTCAGTTCAAGAATTTAAAGCCGGACTTGACAAGTTTATCGTTGATGCACTTTGGCATTTTGGAGATTTAAGGCGAGCCTACTTATCTCTTTCGGATATGGTAGGTATTGAGTCATATTTTAATGAGCATTCATTTCATGTTGAAGAGTTAAAAGGACGATTACCCTGGAGTTTAGTAGAACAAATAAATCCTTCAGATAGAGGTTTTTTAGGTTATGTTTCTGGTCAAAGACCAAAGCATCAACAAGAATTATTAGGATTTGCTGAGTTGGTTGTAACAGAATTAGAAGAAAATAGCAGTTCGTATGTCGATTTATCTAGTCAAGAAATTTCACAAAGGATTTTAGAAAAACTTTCAAAAAAGAAACCTGAAATAAAGAATAAGATCGAAGAGTTTAATAAGTTAAAGGAAATAAAAAACCTTGATCTATTTTCATCAAGCGAACTTGAATCTACCAAAATAGTGTTAGCTGATTTTAGAAAGCAAATATCTGAAACTATTGAGAAAATAGAGTTATTAAAAGAAATTGGAAAGAGAAATCAAGAACATTATTTAAGAAATATCGAAAGCATAGATGTTTATGTTGCAACTTCTATGAGAAATGATGCTGAGTATCATGATATGTACAACTTTGTCGAGGAGACTTTTAAAGATGAAAAAATACAATCTTTAAATCTTAGATACTTTGATCCAACTCTTTGTTATTGCGAAAGTAGAATTGATAAGGGTGTTATTGAATGTTTATTAGTTAGAAGTTCAAAGGTAACAATTTATTGTGCCCAAGAGGGAGATACTTTCGGAAAAGATAGTGAGTTAGCAGCAACTATGGCCCAAGGTAAGCCAGTTATCGTTTACGTGCCTATTCCCAAAATAACTGACATTGATATAGCTGAAATTGAAAATGAAAATGAAAAACTAGCTAAGCTTGCTACAAAAAAGGAAACCTTAGAGAAAAGAGCAAAAACTTTCAAAGATTTTCATCCATTAGGACTTCAGGTTGGCTTATATGATGGTGTTGCTAGAGGTGTGATTGTTGTAAGGACGCCAGAGGAATGTTCAAAAATTTTATATAAAATTTTAACCAATTCACTGGATGTAGATATTCGATATGAACAACATGGAATTGTATTAAGAGAAAGAGAAACTAATAGTGTAGTTAGAGTTATGACTGGATGGGGAGTTTTAGCACATTGTTTTTGGAATCAATTTGATAAAACACAAAATCCAAAAGCAGGATTACCAAGTTAAATTGATTTAACTTGGTAATTAGGAGATATTTATAATAATTTGAAACTTATTATAGCAATAATGAAGATGAATAATTGATAAATGTAAAAAAATAGTTCTGTCCAAATAATCAAAACTTCTTGTGGCTCATCTTTATTTTTTACAATGCAGTGATTTGAGAAATTCTTAATCCAATCACAAATTAAATTAGTTATAATTTGCCTTAATTTTAAATACAAAAACGCTAATCCGAATATAATAATTAGTAAAATTAGAATAATAAATATTAAAGCTCCAAAGAATTTAATTTCGTTTAAATCAAAATATAGTATCTTCTCATAGATCCTATTATATACGAAATAGATAATTGCAAGAATGAATAAAAGCAATAAGCCTACAGTATTTTTAATTACTTTTAATAAATTAATTTTTGCTTCGTTGTAACTTTCTTTTGTAACAAGCACAAAAATTGAAAAACAAAAAAGTGAAAGTGATATAGTTGAAAATGAATCTATTTCCTTACCTGTACTTAATTTAATTATTAAGTTGGCTAAAGCAAAATCAATAGATAAAGTTAGAAATACCGAAAAAAGAAAAGTTGTTAGTTTTTCATTTTCTATTGTTGTAAAATATGTGAATATTTTTTTCAAGCTTTCTTTATACCACTTAATTATTAAGGATTCATTCTTATATATTTTTAAAAATTTAATTACCAGTTGTAAGGAATTGAACAAGAAGAGAATCATTTTTTTAAATTCTAGTGGCAAGTTTATTTATTTTAAAAATAAGTTTTTTAATTATTTTTTTCTTGGTTTTTCATTTACTCTTGGTTAATTGAATTTGTATCTACTATAAATATGGCACAATCAAGTATCGAGTGGACAGAAATGACTTGGAACCCTACCACAGGGTGTACAAAAATTTCAACAGGGTGTAAATTTTGTTATGCCGAGGTTATGTCTAAAAGATTAAAAGCCATGGGCATAGAAAAATACAAAGATGGCTTTAAGGTGCGAACTCACGAAGACCAACTTAATATTCCCTACACGTGGAAATCTTCTAAAGTTGTATTCGTTAATTCTATGAGCGATCTTTTTCATAAAGACATTCCATTAGAATTTATTAAGAAAGTTTTTAAAGTAATGAACGAAAACCCTCAGCATGTTTTTCAGGTGTTAACCAAAAGAGCTGAGCGATTATACGAATTACAGAACGAATTAAAATGGACACATAATATTTGGATGGGCGTTTCTGTAGAAAATGAAAATGTAATAGATAGAATCCGCTTCTTGCGAAAAACAAAAGCAAAGGTTAAGTTTTTATCCTGCGAACCACTAATTGGTCCACTAAAAAAATTAAATCTTAAAAAAATTGATTGGGTAATTGTAGGTGGAGAAAGTGGTCATAAACCCCGACCTATGGATCCGGATTGGGTATTAGATATTCAAGAACAATGCGAAAAAGCAGACGTTGCCTTTTTCTTTAAGCAATGGGGCGGAAGAAATAAAAAGGCAAATGGCCGCTTATTAAATGGCCGTACCTACGATGAAATGCCAGAGTACGAGTTGCATAAACGAGTTTAAAGAATTTTATTTGAACCTACTCATAGTCATCCTTAAGGGACTCTGAGTATTCTATACGCTTGATATAAACCGATTCTAGGACTAGACAAAATTCCAGATTTCAAATTTTTAATTTGGCATTTTGAAATTGAAAAACGAACAACGATGTTCGAAAAACTAACTTTTCATTCGTTCTAAAATCTTCTTCGCGCTTTCAGTAATAGGAGTTCCCGGTCCGAATACAAAGGCCACTCCTTTCGTAAACAAATAATCGTAATCTTGTTCGGGTATTACACCTCCGGCAACTACTAAGATATCTTCTCTTCCTAATTTTTTTAATTCATTGACTAAAGCAGGAATCAAAGTTTTATGTCCGCCTGCAAGAGAAGATGCACCCACTACATGCACATCGTTTTCGGCTGCTTGCATGGCTACTTCTTCCGGAGTTTGAAACAAGGGACCGATGTCTACATCAAAACCTAAATCGGCAAAGCTGGTAGCAATTACTTTGGCGCCACGGTCGTGGCCGTCTTGTCCCATTTTAGCAATTAAGATGCGTGGTCTTCTTCCTTCTTGTTCGGCTACTGCATCGCTTAATTTTCTTACTGTTTCAAATTCCTGGTTGTTTTTCATTTCGTTGGAGTAAACACCTGCAATAGAACGAATGGTGGCCTGGTAACGACCAAATGCTTTTTCCATCGCAGCAGAAATTTCGCCAAGTGTAGCGCGGCTTCTGGCTGCTTCTACTGCTAAGGCTAATAAGTTTCCTTTGCCAGTTGTGCAAGCTTCCGTAATGTTATCTAAACGAGCTTGTACCTGAGCGTTATTTCTTTCTCTTTTTACTTTTTGTAAGCCTGCGATTTGTTCTTCTCTTACTGCGGTGTTATCAACTTCTAAAATGTCGAAGTCTGGTTTTTCATCCACCTTAAATCTGTTTACCCCTACAATAACATCTTTCGCTGAATCGATGCGAGCTTGTTTCGCTGCGGCCGCTTGTTCGATGCGCATTTTAGGTATACCACTTTCAATGGCTTTCGTCATGCCACCTAAGGTTTCAATTTCTTCTATCAATGCCCACGCTTTATCCACTAACGCTGCTGTAAGTGTTTCAACATAATAACTGCCACCGAGCGGATCTACTACTTTAGTAACTCCTGTTTCTTTTTCGATGAACAATTGTGTATTGCGTGCAATGCGCGCGGAGAAATCAGTAGGTAAAGCAATGGCTTCATCTAATGAATTCGTATGCAAGGATTGTGTGTGACCAAGAATAGCAGCTAATGCTTCTACTGCAGTTCGCGTAACGTTGTTGTATGGGTCTTGCTCGGTTAAACTCCAGCCTGAAGTTTGGCAATGTGTTCGCAAGGCAAGGCTCTTCGGATTTTTCGGATTGAATTGCTGTACCAATTTAGCCCACAATAAACGGCCTGCGCGCATCTTGGCTATCTCCATGAAAAAATTCATGCCGATGCCCCAGAAGAAAGATAAGCGCGGAGCGAAATCATCTATGGCAATACCTGCTTGTACACCTGCTCGTAAATATTCTAAACCATCTGCCAGTGTATATGCCAACTCGATGTGTGCAGGCGCACCTGCTTCGTGCATGTGATAACCACTAATGCTGATGCTATTAAACTTCGGCATGTGTTGCGATGTGTAAGCAAAAATATCTGACACGATGCGCATGGATGCAGCAGGTGGATAGATATAGGTGTTTCGCACCATGAATTCTTTTAAGATATCGTTTTGGATGGTGCCGCTTAATAAAGATGGTTTTACTTTTTCTGGTGATTCTTCTGCAGCTACAATGTAAAAGGCCATGATAGGAATAACGGCACCATTCATCGTCATCGACACCGACATTTTATCCAATGGAATTTGATCGAATAAAATTTTCATGTCTTCTACTGTATCGATGGCAACACCTGCTTTACCAACATCACCCGATACACGTGGATGATCGCTATCGTAGCCACGATGCGTGGCTAAGTCAAAGGCAACGGATAAACCACGTTGACCGGCAGCTAAATTTTTTCTATAAAAAGCATTCGATTCTTTAGCAGTTGAGAACCCAGCATACTGACGAACCGTCCATGGTTTTTGTGTGTACATGCTGGCATACGGTCCGCGTAAAAAGGGAGGAAGGCCGGCAGTGAAATAAACATGGTCTAACTCTCGAATATCATCTGCATGATATTCGGGTTGAATAGAAATTCCTTCGGGGCTTTCCCAGTTTTTTGGTTGACTGTAAGGAGTTGAAGCTTTTGTATTTTTGATTGAAGAAAAATCAATTTCTGAAGCGTTTAAAATTTCTTTCATTAGTGCATCGATGATGTAAGCACCAGCACTGGCATCTGCTACTTTATTCAAGTGTGATTCTTCGCGTAAGATGGTACTAACATTCAACGCAATTCTGCGAAATGTTTGTTGACTTTCATCTTCTGGCAAAACAGTTAAGTAATCGCAGCCACCTACTACGCTGCTTATGGCGTGTACGGTGTTTCGCAAAAGATTAGCATGTGGTTGAAAATTTTCTTTTGTCCATTTAGTAGCCGTAACATGCATGCTAATAGGAATTAACAAAGTTTGTTCTAAAGCAAAGCGAAGAGCTTTTAGTTGCGCAATGTTTAAAAAGAAATTATCTGTTGCTTGTAATGAGAGAACAAAAGAATTTTGTTGCTGATATTTTTCTTTCTGCGATTTGATTTCACGGATAAACGCAGCGATGTCGTTTTTTACATTTGGGCAAGAAAATGAAAATCCTTTTTTAATGCCAGCTATAGGTTGAAAGTTCTGATTTAAAAATATTTCTTTCGATACAATAAAGAAACCATTCAATTTTTCGTGATCCCAATTTTTCTCTTTGATAAAGCTGTTGAAGTGGTCAATGGATTTTTCATAAGCATGGATAAATCCTACAGAACAATAAGGTAAGTTGATGTTGTTGAGTAAATCTGAAAAAGAAAAAGATTGTTGGTTTAAGTCGAAGATAATTCCATCGGCACCACTTTCTAACAGTTGTAAGGCAAGTTGATTGGCTTCCTTCGCAACTTTTACCTGCAGTAATGGCATGTTTTGCCAAGCACGCGCTCCGTACCATTCGTTATCTGAAACACGCAATTGCGGAATAATTTTTTCTTTTATTTCGCTTGCGTGATAATAAGGTTTTAAATTTTTGATGTCGCTGATTTGCCATGCTAAAGCTTCCATCGGATTTTCATGACCGATTTCTTTTGCAGCAGCTTGTATCCAGTCTTGTTCAGAATGGCGATTAAACGATTTAAACAATGATTTATAATGTTGAAATGCCATAGTCAGCGAATAAAAAGACAAGTTTAGGAAGATTTTTTTGCAATCGCTTGCAAGAAAAATACAGTATATCCATTAGCAAAAAAAAATCGAAAAAATCAAGTGGTGCACACCTTGATTTATCCACAACTTTTATCACATCTTTGTCTCCCTTTCAAAAAAAAGGATTGGCTTTAATCAACCTTTAACTCTTTTAGCATGATAGAAGTAAGTTGCGAAACTGTATGGACAGATTGTCTGGACATCATCCGCCCCGAAGTTGGCGAAGAAAATTTCGGTACTTGGTTTAAACCTATTAAACCAATACGTGTAGATGCTGATGTTTTAACAATTGAAGTTCCTTCGCAATTCTTTTATGAGTGGTTAGAAGAACATTATGTACCCGTGTTAAAAAAGGCGATTCACACAGTGTTGGGCCCAACCGGCAGATTAGAATATTCAGTGATCGTAGACAGTGGCAATCAACAAGCGCCAGCAGTAGCAGTTAATTATCCGAATGGATCAACTAATCGCAAGTCGGCACTTAACAGCATTGGTGCTGATGACTATTCACCTTTTACATTTAAAGCATTAAATCCGCAAACGGTTAACTCGCGTCTTAATCCTAATTATAGTTTCGATAATTTTGTTGAAGGCGATTGTAATCGTTTAGCACGCTCTGCGGGTTTAGCGGTTGCCAAGAAACCCGGTGTTACTTCTTTTAATCCGTTGATGTTGTATGGTGGTGTAGGTGTAGGTAAAACACACTTGGTGCAAGCTATCGGCAACGAAATAAAAAGTAATCTGCCTAACAAAGTTGTTTTGTATGTGGATCAAAATGATTTTACCAGTCAGTTTTTAAATGCACTGCAAAATCATAAAATGCAGGAGTTCCAAAATTTTTATTTACAGGTAGATGTTTTGATTTTGGATGATGTGCAGTTTTTAGCAGGAAGAGAAAAAACACAAGAAATGTTTTTCCATATCTTCAATCAACTGCATCAAACCGGGAAACAAATTATTATGACGAGCGATTGCCCGCCACGCGATTTAAAAGGATTTCAAGAAAGATTATTGTCGCGTTTTAAGTGGGGATTAACGGCAGACTTACAAGAACCTGATTTTGAAACGAAGTTGGCTATCGTGCATCGCAAGATGCAAGCGGATGGCATAGACATGCCGAAAGAAGTGGCAGAATATTTAGCCTATAGTGTAGATACTAACTTGCGCGATATGGAAGGAGTTTTAAACTCACTTATCTTTCACGCCACTTTACTAAAGAAAGACATCGATTTAGAATTAGCGAAAGAAGTGTTAAAAAACATCATCAAAGAAATTCAAAGCGATGTAAGTGTAGATTTTATACAAAAAACAGTTTCCGATCACTTCAAAGTTGATCTAGAATCAATGAAAGGTAAAGTGAAGAAAAGAGAAATTGTGATTCCGCGCCAGGTAGCCATGTATTTCTGTAAGCGGTACACACAACTAACGCTTGCTTTAATTGGTGAAAACTTTGGGGGAAGAGACCACAGTACCGTGATTCACGCGTTGGAATCTGTAGAAGACATGATGAAAACAGATCCTAATTTTAAAAATACAGTTGAAGAATTAGGTAAGCGATTAAAAATGAGAGTTCAATAGAAAAGGAATCAGCTACAAATAAAAAGACCACGTTTAAAATCGTGGTCTTTTTATTTATTCAATCTACTTAAAAAACTTACTTGCTTTTTTCCAGAGCATGTCGCGATCGCTGGTAATAGAAGGGTCGCTGTAGATGTGGGCAGATAACTCGCCAACAACGCCTTTCTTAAAGCCAAGCTTTTCGGCAACCTGTTCGCAGAAAACAATTTCACTACGGAAAACTTGTCCGTCCATCTTCATTAACTGAATCAGGTAATACAAATGAGCAAACTTTTCTTCTTGCGTCATGCCGGAAGCATCCGCAATCGGTTTGGGGTTTTGGATCATCGCATCAACATCGTCTTTTTCAATGCCATTGGCTTTAGCTATGGCATGGATAAGTTTCGCTTCCTTATCCTCCACCTTGTTGTCGCTGGCAGCTAAGTTAATTAAGATGTTCAGCTCTGATTTTTTATCGAATGTCATAAATCTAGATTGGGTTTCTTACCACAAAAATTGAACTTATAGATGAGAAAATTAGTGAAATTTGCGAGTATTTAATACATCTGACAAAAAGTTTTCATAAATCTTATGCAACCTTAGTATGAATGGATTGTCATTGGTTTAAATTTCGGATTATGAAAGGTATTATTTTTTCAGTATTAATGTTGGTTGGGTTTGTTGCTTTAGGGCAAGATAAAGAAACCCGTAGCGTAGGTAGCTTCAGAGGAATAAAGGCACAAGAAGCGATTGATGTTTACCTAAAAAAAGGTATTAAAGAAGAAGTTAAAATAGAAGCTACAGGTGTTGCTACCAGCGAGGTATTAACAGAATTATCTGGTGACTACTTGAAAATTCACATGAAAGATGGTCGTTATAGAAATAAGACAGTTAAAGTGTATGTTACTTATGTTCAATTGAATAAAGTATCCGTAAGTTCTGCTGCAACAGTTTACCACGAAGGAGTTTTAAAGAGTGACAAGTTGGAGTTAAATGCATCCAGTGCCGGTAACATGGAACTTCAAATTGAGGTAAATACTTTAGAAGCAGAAGCCAGCAGTGCGGCAGAAATTGAAATAACAGGTACTTCAAAAAATGCCTATTTGGAAGCCAGCAGTGCTGGAGAAATAGATGCATTTGATTTAAATAGTGATGCCGTAACAGCTGATGCAGCCAGCGCAGGTGTTATTAAAGTTTCGGTAAAAACAGAACTCAATGCCGATGCAAGCTCAGGCGGAAGCATTCGTTACAGAGGTAATCCGGATAAATCGAACACGCATGCCAGTTCGGGCGGTTCTGTAAGAAAATCGAATTAACTATCTTTTATCCTACATTGATGAAGCCAAAATCTGGTTAAGACAGGTTTTGGCTTTTTGATTTTACCTTTGGTGTACATTATTCGCCTTATTTTTTCTTCCTGCAACAGAAGTTCAGTACCTTCGTTATTCTCTTATGATGAAGAAAAGATATTTCATTCCGATTGCATTAGTGGTCATTCTCTTGGTTATGGCTAATACCAAACCTGCAGATCGTTACTTCGAAATCGCCAAAAACCTTGATGTTTTTGCCACTTTATTTAAAGAGGTAAATAACAATTATGTTGATGAAGTAAATCCGAATACTTTGATGCGTTCGGGCATTGATGCGATGTTGGCTTCGTTAGATCCTTATACCAATTATATTCCTGAGGATGAAATAGAAAGCTACAGAACACAAAACACAGGGCAGTATGGTGGCATTGGCGCCATAACCAGACAAATAGGAAAGAGAACAGTTGTTACGTTGGTGATGACTGGTTTTCCTGCAGAAAAAGGCGGATTGAAAGTAGGAGATGAAGTGTTAAAAATTGATGAAAAAAATCTTGCGGAAATTACGCAAGAAGAGGCAGGCAACTTAATGAAAGGTCAGTTAGGAACAGCAGTAAATTTGACTATAAAAAGACCCGGTGTCGAAAAACCGTTTGTACTTTCTTTTAAAAGAGATAAAATCAAAGTGAGCAATGTGCCACATTATGCTTCCGTTACTACAGAAACAGGTTACATCCAGCTAACAGATTTCACACCAGATGCAGGTAAAGAAGTAAGACAAGCTTTAATCAGTTTAAAAGAAAAAGGAATAAAAAATCTGATTTTGGATTTGAGAGGAAATCCAGGTGGCTTGTTGCAAGAAGCTGTAAACATTTGCAATTTGTTTTTACCAAAAGGTGTAACTGTTGTAGAAACAAAAGGTAAAATCAAAGAACATAATGTTACATACAAAACTTTAAATCCTCCTGTGGATTTAGAAATTCCTGTTATCGTGTTGATTGACAGAGGAAGCGCATCTGCCAGTGAAATTGTTGCCGGAACATTACAAGATTATGATCGTGCCATAGTCTTAGGTGAAAAATCTTTTGGTAAAGGATTGGTGCAAATCAACCGCGATCTTTCTTATAACTCTAAATTAAAAATCACCACAGCAAAATATTATACACCTAGTGGAAGATGCATTCAAGTATTAGACTACACACACAGAAGACCAGATGGATCAGTTGCTTCTATTCCCGATTCGCTGAAGCGTCCGTTCAAAACCAGCAAAGGCAGAACGGTATATGATGGTGGAGGTATCGACCCGGATGTAGTTGTTAAAAACAAAGAAATTCATCCAGTGGTGCAAACTCTTTATATCAACGGGCATCTGTTTGATTTTGCTACACAATATGCGTACAGTCATGCTGTGCCATCCAGTCCTGCTGCTTTTTCACTTTCCGATGCAGACTACAATCAATTTGTACAATGGATGAAAGGAAAAACATATCGCTACGAAACAGAGGCTGATCGGGCTTTACAAGAATTAAAAGAACAAGCCAAACAAGAACAAAATCTGGCAACACTTAAACCAGAAATAGATAAAATAGAAAGCGTATTAGCTGAGAAAAAGAAAAACGATTTAATGGTTTACAAACAAGAGATTAAGCAATTCATCGAATCCGAAATATTAACACATTACTTTGCAGAGAAAGGCAATGTAGAAGCCGGATTTAAATATGATAATGAATTGAGCGAATCTATTCAATTGTTGAAGAACCCTACCAAGTGCAAACAAATTTTAGATGGCAACTTGTAGATGCTTTTTCTTTCTAAAAATAGAAATGGTTTCACTTTAATCGTATTTGCTTTTGTGTTGCAAGGTTGTTTCACTTTTACTAAAACACCGAGACAACTCAAGAAATATTTTGCAGAAAAACAAGTTCCTTTTCAAAGAGTATTATCCAATTTCGGTCATAGAAAATTACATTACGTAAAAACGGGTGATGCGAAAAAAACAACCATTGTTTTTGTGCATGGTTCTCCAGGGTCTTACAGTGCATTTCTGGATTTTTTATCTGATTCAACTTTGCGTCAACACTTTCAATTAGTAAGTGTCGATAGACCTGGTTTTGGTTACGCCAATTATGGTTGGGCTGAGCCTTCTATAGATTTACAAGCAGATATTATAACCGAAATCATTCAATCTTTTTCAGGTAAAGTAATTTTGGTTGGTCACAGTTTAGGCGGGCCTGTTATCGCTAATTTAGCCATGAGATATCCTCAACATGTAAGAGGAATAATATTAGTTGCAGCCTCTGTTGATCCAAAGTTAGAACCCAATGAAAGATGGTTTCGCGGTCCGCTGCGAACACCTTTTTTAAAATGGATTTTACCGGTTTCGATGCGTGTATCGAATGAAGAAATCTATGATTTAAGAACTGAATTAGAATACATGCTACCGCAATGGAAAAACATTGTTTGTCCGGTTGCGATTGTGCATGGTGAACGCGATCAATTGGTTCCTTATCAAAATGTTGATTTCATTCAACAACAATTAAATGAAGCTGCGCCGAAATTTTTATTCACTAAAAAAGAGATGAATCATTTCGTGCCGTGGACGAACCCGGAGTTGATTCATCAAGCCATTTTTAAAATGGAAGAAGTTACTAAACCGACCAATTAGCTGGGTCGTATCGCCAAGCTTTCAATTGGGTAAGTTGTGCTTCAGAAATACTTTTACTTGCTAAAGCATAATCAATCAAATGGTTATAGTCACTTAAGCAAACTAAAGGAACTTGTGCTTTTTTAAATTGTTGTTCGGCTACGTCAAATCCATAAGTAAACACAGCCGTCATACCGATTACATCGAAGCCTGCATCGCGCAAAGCTTCAGTAGCTTTTAAAGAACTTCCGCCTGTGGAAACCAAGTCTTCTATCACTACTACTTTTTGGTTTTTTGTGATTTTGCCTTCAATCAGGTTTTCCATGCCATGATCTTTCGGTTTTGGTCGAACATAAACGAATGGAATGGCTAAGGCATCAGCAACCAATGCACCTTGTGGAATGCCTGCGGTTGCAACCCCTGCTATGGCTTCCACTTTTGGAAAATGTTTTTTGATGGCATCTACCAAGCCTTGCTTAACTAAATTTCTTACAGCTGGAAAGGATAAAGCCAATCGATTATCGCAATAAATCGGTGACTTCCAGCCGGAGCTCCACGTAAAGGGTTTTTCTATATTCAGCTTTATGGCTTCAATTTGCAATAAGGCTTGTGCTACAGCTTGGGCAGTGCTTTGTTCGATTAGCATAAAAATAACTTTAGGCGAAATTGGTAAAAAAACTTATTGGGTATTGTAAGCATGGAAATTATTTATTCTTTTGCAGAGATTAACCTTATCTGATGGTTATTTTTATTAACGATATACGCGTAACACTGTATAAACCAACCGAACTACCAGCCGAGGGAAGTTATAATCATGTTGTAGATGCCCAAAATCAAGTACCGGGCGCATCCCAGCTCTTGCATCATGTGTGGATAAAGCAAGCTGATGATAAAACATTAGGTATTCTTTTAGAACTGCTTAACAGCAAAGTTCCTCTTCATTTATTATCTCTGCATATTTCGGTGTTAGATTATGAAGGAGCTAAAACATTTTTGAAAAGTAGATTTAAGGTAATCAAAGCTGCAGGTGGATTAGTAAGGAAAAAAGATAAACTACTGATGATCTACCGTTTAAAAAAATGGGATCTCCCAAAAGGCAAGAAAGAGAGAGGGGAGAAGTACAAAGAAACTGCTGTAAGAGAGATTGAAGAAGAATGTGGTGTGCGCGTAAAAATCGGTAAGAAAATTTGTACTACTTGGCACACCTATACCATGAATAAACATGCCATGCTAAAGAAAACGAAATGGTATGCAATGGATTTAATTGATGATAGCCAGATGGCGCCAAGCATTGAAGAAGATATTGAGCAAGTAAGGTGGATGAATGCAAAAGAATCTTACCATGCTTTACATGATTCTTATAAATCGATAGCTTACGTTTTTGAAATGTACTACAAACAAACTGGCGAAAACAAAATCACCAATTAATGGATGTCCTGACCAGTTAAAATGTGCTCGAAACGGTCGGCCATCGTAGCTACTTCCTGAATCATTTCTTTCACTTGTTCTTCCGTAACGGTTGTGGCTGTACACGCTGCTTCCAGTTTGATGTAATTGTCTTCCAACATAAACTTGGCATAATCAAAGCGTGCATTTTCTTCCAATAACTCTTTCAGATTAATCGCTCCGTTGAACTCACAAACTTTGGAAGTAAAGACAGCTAAATCTCTTCCTGAAAATTTACTGGCTTGTATCAAAGCTAACACTGTTTGGAAACGGTGTACACCTAAAGGTACAACTACAACAGCTTTTGTTTGGTCATATTGTGTGAACTGTCCACCAATTTGGTCGGCATATTGCTTGATAAAAGGAAATAAGTTCATGGAGTAAAGGATTTAGGATTTTTGTAAAAAATACAACTTCTATTCTTGAATTAAAAGTAGAAGGGGTGAAATCTCCATGAATTTTTATTGTATTCCAGTGCAGGTGCAGGTAATCGAATAGCAGAAACAACAGTTAATAAAGATTTAATCACTTTTGATTTTGTTCTGATGCTACTCAAATCGAAATCAACAGCTAAATAATATTGCCTGTAATGCTTTAAACCAGCTTCGGTATTGGCAGCATCATTAGCATAAAGCATGTTTTGTCCGCCATATCCAATGGCCAAGTTTAGCCATTTAGGAAATTTGATAAACTTATCCATATCAAAGGATAACCAATAAGTTTGACCGTTATAGTCTTTTAAAATCTCACTGGGCAAATTATCTCCTAAAGTATTGGGTCTTAGTTTTGCTAAATGCGTTCGGTGAAATGAAAACTTAGGGATGATTCTTATTTCATTCCATAAAGCATGTTGGCCTATATAAGCTAAACTACCACTTGCATTAGCGAGGAGGTCGGATGCTGAAGCGCCATAAGCAGCAGAATACCCATCTAAAATTTCGATAGCACTGAGCGCAACAAAGCCGGTAGCTGCACCTAACCATGCTGATTTTTTTGCGGGTATACCTGTTTGATTAATGGCATTGGCTGCCCGTGCACTGATATGAAAGGTTGAATAAAAATGACCTATCTTATCGATTTGTTTCCATTCAGAGGCATCATTAAAAAACTGAAAAGACTGACGTGGATTTTCTTTGTACCAAACTTCATTTAATCCTATTAACCCGGCTGTATAGATACCGCTGCTGTATAAGACTAGCTTGGTTAATTTTTTAGGTTGATGCGGGATGGTATCGTATAATCGGTATTGAGCTTCAGCTTTTGTGAAAGAACAAAAATTAAATAACAGCACACATAACCACCAATAGAAAAACCTAAAGACCTTCATCTTCTTTCGGGATTACAGCTTCACTATTTTTCTCATCGGCCAATTCTTTCTCTCGTCTTTTTCGCGCACTTCGCCATAAATCTGTAAATACATTAAAGCTTTGTGTGTGCTGTAAGCTAAACCCTGTTGTGATGGTATTTTGGTTATTGATAGCCGTTTGTATAGGGTTAACGTTGGTTCTGTTGTACATCCTTACTTTGAATTTACCATCTGCTGAAAGCATGTAATCAACAGTCCAGTCGCCCACTAAGGCAGCTGTGTTTGAATTGGCATTAGGTGTTGTAGCGTTTACATTACTTTGATTCACAAAAGTGCCATCTCTCGTTACCCTTAATCTTCCATTAAAGAAACTGTAAGATAGCCGCAATTGAAAAGTATTAAAAGCTTGTTGATCCAAGGCACCGAGGTCAACATCGATTTCTAAATTCTCATCAACTTGACTCATCCAATAACTTAATTGATTGGATAGTAATTCACTTACACTATTGGTAACTGAACCCGTGGCAGTGATACCTTCATTGATAGATGATAGCCTGCGAAGAATAATTAAACTGAAAACTTGTTTGTTTAACTCTTGTTCATCGAGCTTAGCTTTGAAGGCATCAAATTCAAAACCTAAGCGCACGTTAGTTCCATTGATATTGATGGATGGAGGCAGATCTTTTGCAACGATATCAAATGTGATTTGTGGTGCTAACATCGCACCTTCTAAATTTAACAATACCTGCATGGGATATTTTCTTCTCAGAATGGGGTCGTTCTGTATGTCAGGATTATTGATGATTGGTGCAAGCGATGCCAACTGATTATAGGCAGCTTTGATTTGCAATTGACCATCATAAGGATCGCCAGCCCAAGTAATGCGACTTCCTTTCTGTATTTCAAATTCCTTATTGATCACATTGTATAAAGTAAAATTATAAGCGCCTTCTTCAAAAGTAACACCACCAAACATTGAGAATTCGCCACGTGTATCGAGTTGCAAACGAAGGTCTCCATTACCACGGCCTCGTATAATATCTCCAGCCTTGATATCGAAAATAATTTCACAATAAGCATCAGGTGTTATATCCAGATTTAAATCTATGGTTAATCCTGTTAATGTTTTTTTGTTGTCAGTTTCTGCATTACTTACTTTTGTTGTATCAGCAAAGGAAACGAAGCGAATAAATTCACTTTGTTCAACAGTGGAAGTGCTGCCTATAGGAATGAAGAGTTTCGAGTTTTTTTCTGTTCTGGCTGTCGCTGAAATCTTTAAATTATCAGCCGGGCCAAAGAAATTAACTTTTCCCGTGGCAAATCCTTGTCCGTAGAAAAGCGAATTATCTTTGATGCCTGTGTTCAGCACCATTAGGTTAGTGAAAGCTGCATCTATATTAATGCGCATCGAATTGAAGTTTTTGTGCGCTATGAATCCATCGAGAGTAGCTTTATTTTTGTATACATCCTCTAAAACAATATTTTCAAAATAGATAGAGGTTGGGGTCATACCAAGGGTGCCATCAAACTTATACAGAGTTTTGAGGTAGTCAACCATCATTTGTCCACCTTGTATTTTGCCAGTACCGCGAATTAAAGGTTTGGCTAAAGTTCCTTTTATAGTATAGCTACCCGTTACTGTTCCATCAATTTGGCTAAATAGACCTCTTAATACAGGTTCTGCAAGCTTTAAGTTTGCTTGATTTAAATCCGCGGTTAGGTTGAGTGGGCTAGTTTTGTTTTCAGGATCATATTCACCTTGAATGGTTATAGCTTTTAATTCTTTTCTGTTTACAAGGAAATCAATCAGGAATTTATTTTCTTCTTTTTGCCAAATATTGTTGCCTTTGATGTCACCAACAAGAAAGTTATTAACAGTGAGTTGTTTTACATTAACAATGTTTTCAATTGAAGTTTCGTTGTAAATATCTTTTAATAATATTTCAGCGTTAACGATTCCATTTAGTTTTTCTGTTATCAACGGATTAAACGATGCTAATTCAAGTTGCTCAACAACTATTTTAAGAGGTTTTTGTACATCTTCAGAAATGGCACCTGTTATATCGATTTTTTGGTTGCCTTCTGTAAATCCGACATGGTTTAAATACCATTCTCTTCCTAGCTGATTAATATTTGCATTGTCATTTATTTTCCAGATTTTATCTAGAATCTTGATGGTGGAATTTTGTAAAGTAAATTGCGTGCTGTCTTTAAAGTCAATAGTTCCTTTTAGCCTAACGTTATTGTCCATGTCGGCTTGGTCTGCTTCAACACTAAAATCGATGTGATTGTTGTTCCAGATGGCTTCAGTTAAAAGATTTTTTGTTTTTACACCTTCAATTTTTTGATTTTCCGATTGAATAAAAACCATCGCCAATACTGCTGTACTATCTGCTAGTTTAGAGGCGTTAACATCGACAGTGGTATTATTAAAACTAAATCCTTGATACCTAAGTTGAGGTATATGAGCGAAAGCTGAAAACGCTGTGGTAATACCATTACTAAAGTTTCCTTCTAGTTTTACTTTTGGCGAAATGGAAAAATCTTCATTGAGTACAGCAGCCAATGGTTTTAAGTTGTGCAACCACACGGTAAAATCTGCTTTGTAATTTTTTCCACTGTTTTTATTGGCGCTGTAATAAGCAAAGGTTTCCTTTTTATCATTGATAATGTTCAATCTAAATTCTTTCACCAATTCCTGTACATCAGCAATTAAATCTGAATAAAAGAAATCACCTTTCACTTCTGCTGAAACCAAATCGCTTGAAAGTTTGAGTTCATGTGAGTTCGTAGTTTTATCTGCTATTACTTTTAATTCGTCAAGCTCCAACCATTGTTTCTGATAATGCAATTGTAAGTTTTTGAGTTCACCCATTCCTTGTAAACTATCAAGTGCCAATCCTGTTGAGTTAATGTTAACATCTGTTTTAATGGCAAGAACATCTTTTGATAATTTGAGATGATGTAAGTTAGCGGTATCTATAGTGCCAATAACTTGTACGAGATTCTTTTCATTTCTAAAATCAATGGAGCCTTTAGCTGATGCTTGAAGATTAGGATCATTGATACTTACATCACCATTAAAAAATTCGTTGGCGAAGCGCGCAT
The DNA here is from genome assembly GCA_027533395.1 of Cyclobacteriaceae bacterium. Taxonomy (GTDB): domain Bacteria; phylum Bacteroidota; class Bacteroidia; order Cytophagales; family Cyclobacteriaceae; genus Chryseotalea. The sequence continues at coordinate 23,407 of JAPZUF010000007.1, read as the reverse complement.
TGGTTTTTATTTTTTGGTAAGGATACTTAAATACAAATAATTTATCAATATCACCTTTCAATTTAAAATCTGCTGTTTGAATGGTTAATCCTGCTCCATTGATATTTCCATTCAACGAAACGGTTTGAAAGGTGGTCGTATCATTTAAGTATAATCCTAAATTAAATTCTTGTAGTGATAAATTACCGGAGTAAGTCGAGCGACTTTTATCCTTTTCATTAATTTTTAAGTTGATATCAGAACGAATTTCTCCAAGTCTTGTATTAATTTTTCCATTCGCAACAAAATCAGTAGGGTAACCAATAAACTCCAGGTTCACTTTTGTTTTACCAAGTGGCTTAAGTCTATTGGCAAAATCATCATCTATTAGGAAGGCAATATCATCAACATCAATTGTAGAATTTCTTAGTCTGGCTTCTATAAAAGTTTCCTCAAAATAAGGTAAACCTTCCATGCTCAGTTTACCTGTGTATTGAGATTGGCCAATGGTTAAATTTAAGTTGTTAGCAGTAAAATCATTTATCTGACCGTTAAAAAATGTTGAAAGCGTAAAAGTTTGCGGTATTTTATCTGCGCCCTCTATAAAAAGAGCTAAATCTTTAGGGTCAATAATAATTTGATTAAGCTTAGCCTTTATTCGAACTAAATTATTAAAGTCACTTAAATCAGCTTGAGAATTGTAAGTAAATACAATAGTGTCGGCTATATAACTATTGCCAACGCGTAAATTCAAATCATAAAACTCCATCGCTGATTGCGATATCCTGAAATTAGTTTGAAAATCTTTAACGCGTAAACCAGTTTTTTCATCTTCCACCATTAACGATCGAACATCAAAGGCAATGGTATCGCCCAATACATAAAATTTCTGAAGCGAGGCTTCATCAATTGTTAAATTGAAATGATGATGATCGAAACCTTGCAAGGAGTCGGGATTACCATCATCATATTTGAATTGAGCTTGTTCAAGAATGGCTTCACCGATGTTGATAATAGGAGGTTTTCCACCACCACCGCCACTACCTGATAATCGGTTAATCAGAATATTGATATTCAGGTTTTCGCTCGTATCTGTTTCCGGAATGTATTTTAGAAAAACGCGTGTTCCATTTAAGGCAATGCCATCGATATAGACATTGTTTCCTGTAATCATATCAAATAACCTGAAATCTACGCGTAGTTTTTCGATGGCAATCATTTCATTTTTTTGCGGATCAAGAATTTCAAGACCTTGTAAATCAAGGTGATCAAACCACAACAGATGCATCGATTTTACTTTCGATTGAAAACCACTTACTTCAGTTATTTGTCGTAGATAAAAATTGATGATAGATTGTTGCACAGGTGGTATCTGCAACAATAAAAAAGAGGATAATACAAGAAATATTGTTCCACTAAATGTGTACGCAAAGATTTTCCGAAGCCTATTTTTAATAATTTGCGAAGTCATTAGGGTAACATGTCTACTATTCTTGCCATCGAATCGTCTTGCGATGAGACCTCTGCTGCTGTTATCAGCAACGGCAAGGTACTTAATAATATTATTGCAACGCAGGCCATTCACCAAAAATATGGTGGAGTAGTGCCTGAATTGGCATCGCGCGCCCACCAGCAAAATATAGTAGCTGTTGTAAACGAAGCTTTGCAAGCGGCAGGTGTACTGCCCAAGCAATTACAAGCCATAGCCTTTACACGTGGGCCAGGCTTAATTGGTTCTTTGCATGTGGGAGTTTCTTTCGCAAAAGGCTTGGCGCTTTCGTTGAAATTACCCTTGATAGAAGTAAACCACATGCAAGCGCATGTGTTGGCACATTTCATCGATGATCCTAAACCTGCTTTTCCATTTCTATGTCTTACGGTAAGTGGTGGCCATACACAAATCGTTTTGGTGAAGGATTATCTGGATATGGAAGTTATCGGACAAACGCAAGATGATGCCGTAGGCGAAGCCTTTGATAAGACCGCAAAGTTATTGGGTTTGCCCTATCCGGGTGGCCCCATGATTGATAAATATGCGCAACAAGGAAACTCCAAACGTTTTTCATTTACTGAAACACATATGCCTGGTTTAGATTTTTCTTTTTCAGGTATCAAAACCCAGTTCATGTATTTTTTGCGAGATCAGCTTTTGCAAAATCCAGATTTCATTTCGCAAAATAAAGTTGACTTGTGTGCTTCGATTCAACATCATTTAATTAATATGTTGATGAAGCGATTGAAAGAAGCGGCTCAGCAAACAGGTATTAAGGAAATTGCCATTGCAGGAGGAGTTGCCGCTAATAGTGGGTTACGACAAACACTACAACAAACAGCAGAACAATTTAACTGGAAAGTTTACATACCTGCCTTTCAATATTGCACCGATAATGCAGGTATGATTGCCATAGCTGCGCATTATAAATTTTTAAAACAAGATTTCACCGACCAATCGGTAACACCACTGGCCAGAATGCCAATTCAGTAGAAACCTTATCTTTGCTTTGTGAAAAACATTTTTTCGGTTGGCGATAAAAAGGAATACCAGTTTGTGGTTACAGACAAAGATGTGGCTGCCTTTCATGGTAACGTGGTGCATCCTGTTTGCTCTACTTTTACCCTTGCACGTGAAGCCGAGTGGACAACCAGACAATTTGTACTCGACTTAAAGGAAGAACACGAAGAAGGAATCGGAACGTTTGTTACAGTAGAACATAAAGCACCAGCAAAAGTTGGCTCAATTATTTTATTCGAAGCTTGGATAGAGCGACTGGAACAAAACGAAATTGTTTGCCGTTATCAGGCGAGTGTTCAAAATAAAGTAGTGGCAACCGGTACCACCGGGCAAAAAGTTTTTGCCAAAGAAAAAATAGAAAAATTGTTAAACAGTTGATGGCATGGCGAAGGAGAATAGATTTTCGAATAACATTTCAATACGTAACAAACAAGCTTCGTTTGAATACGAGTTGTTAGATAAATACATTGCAGGTATCGCTTTAAAAGGAACAGAAATAAAATCCATTCGCGAAGGCAAAGTAAACTTAGAAGATGGTTATTGTTATTTTAATAATGGTGAATTATTTGTAAAAGGCGTTCGCATTAGCGAATACAGTCAGGGTACACATTATAACCATGAAGCAACCAGAGAAAGAAAACTTTTATTGAAGAAAGCAGAGTTGGTAAAGCTGGAAAGAAAAACAGAGGAGAAAGGATTTACAGTGGTACCAACAAAATTATTCATTAATGAAAAAGGTTTAGCCAAAATAGAAGTGGCTTTAGCCAGAGGAAAAAAATTACACGACAAACGCGACTCCATTAAAGAGCGCGATATAAAGCGAGAACTAAGCAGAGTTAAATTTTAAACTATGGTAGAAACAAATGGCTTTGGTGTTTGCAGACTTAGTTTGCTGGCTGTGCGTGTAAGCCCAGCCGACCAAGCCGAAATGGTAACGCAATTGCTTTTTGGTGATCATTACAAAGTAATTGATATCAGTGTTGATAAAAAATGGTTGAAGGTTCATATCGCTTTTGATAGTTACGAAGGTTGGATCGATGCCAAACAACACCATGCTATTGAAGAAAATTATTTCGATTACCTCAACCGAGCAGAGTTAAAAATCACAACAGACATCACAAGCAGTATTCTCTACAATAAAATTCAAATACCAATTGTATTAGGAAGCATCATTCCTATTACCAGCGCAGAGTTGTTTAAGATGGAAGAACAATTTGCTTTTAATGGGGAAGCCAAAAATATTGGACAAAAACGCGAATACGAATTTTTAAGAACAACAGCCGGAAAATATTTAAATGCACCTTACTTATGGGGAGGTAAAACTCCATTCGGTATCGATTGTTCAGGCTTAACCCAAATGGTTTATAAGGTTTGTGGCTACTCGCTCATGCGCGATTCACGTCAACAAGCTACACAAGGCAAAGCGGTAAGAATTTTTGCTGATTCAAAACCAGGAGATTTGGCTTTCTTTAAAAACGAAAAAGAAGCTATCGTGCATGTAGGGATTGTATTGGCCAACAATCAAATTTTGCATACATCGGGTAAAGTAAGAATAGATCAACTTACCGAAGAAGGGATTTTTCATGCTGAAACCCAATTGAAAACCCATACCTTTTCTCACCTTCGTAGAATTCTAGCTTAAACGAAAAACATTAAATTGAGATACTTGTTCCTTTTATGAATTGGAACTATATTTCAATATGAATAATCGTGTGCTTGTACTCAACAACGACTCCAGTCCGCTGATGGTCTGCTCAGTGGAACGCGCCTTTATTCTTGTTTACCTCAACAAAAGCGAAATGGTGAAAAGTGCGAATGGTCATAAGCTGCACTCCATCACCAAAAGTTTTCCGATGCCATCGGTTATCCGGTTAAACCGATATGGTAACGCACCCTATAAGGGCGTAAACTTAACGAGACAAAATATATTTAAGCGTGATAACAACGAATGTCAGTATTGTGGCACTAGGCGCGAGTTAACCATTGATCATGTTATACCAAAAGCAAGAGGAGGAAAAGATACCTGGACAAATCTTGTAACGGCTTGTAAAAGATGCAACGCTAAAAAAGGAGATTACACACCCGAAGAAGCCAATATGCCTTTGCGCCACAAACCAGTTAAACCTTCTTACGCGATTTTCTTAAAAGACCAAACAGGTAACCACAACGAGTGGGAAGAATTTCTTTCTTAATTACAATTTTTTAATTCTTTTCGGCACAGGATCATATCCGCTGGTTCCCCACGGATGGCACTTAGAAATTCTTTTCATTCCTAACCACATTCCTTTTATAGCACCCCATTCTTGGATGGCTTCCACTGTATATTGAGAGCAAGTGGGGGTATGCCTGCAATTAGCACCTAACAAAGGCGAAAGTGTAGCTTGATACACACGAATAAAAAAAATGAAAAGTTTTTTCAATGTTTAACGATAAAATTATTTCTGATTCTAAAATTTAAATCGAAAGTAAAGCTGCTTTGTTCTGGTTTGGATTCCCCTCTCCTTTGGAGAGGGGAGGGGGTGAGGTTTTATTTATTATTTAATCTAACTCATACGTCATCTCTCCATCTTTGCCATCTTTCAATTGAATGCCATTCGCTTTTAAATCGTCTCTGATTTTATCAGATAATGCGTAATTTCTGTCTGCACGTGCTTTCTTTCTCAATTCAATTAAGACTTGCATAGCTCCAGCTAAAGCATCAGAATTACCTTGGCTTTCTTCTTGCAATCCCAACACATCTTCCATAAAACCGATGTAGTGGTTTAAAAAATACTGAAGACTTTCTGTTTTAATTTTCTTTGCATCTACAACTCCAGCTTTAATATCGTTGATGCGACTCGCCATTTCGAATAACACAGCTAAGGTTTTAGCCGTATTAAAATCATCACTCATATTTTTGAAACAAGCATCTACTAAATTATTCCACTCCGGTATTTCTTGTTGAGCCGTTGCTGATGCTTCTATATTCTTAACAAGTTGTTTGGCAAGTAGTAAAGCAGCGTTAAGTTTTTTAAATCCTTTTTCAGCTGCTTGCAAAGCTTCGTTAGAAAAATCTAACGTGCTTGAATAATGCGATTGCAACATAAAGAATCGCGTAGTCATGGGGCTGTAAGCGCGTTCTAACAAAGGATGATTACCACTAAACAATTCGGCAGGTAAAAAAGAATTACCCAACGACTTACTCATTTTTTGTCCGTTAACTGTTAGCATGTTAGAGTGCATCCAATAATTAACAGGCGATTTACCATTAGCCCCGGTAGCTTGCGCAATTTCGCATTCGTGATGTGGAAATTTTAAATCCATGCCACCTCCATGTATATCAAACGTTTCTCCTAAGTATTTTGTACTCATTACTGTACATTCGATGTGCCAACCAGGGAAACCATTTCCCCAAGGAGAAGGCCAGCGCATGATGTGTTCAGGCGAAGCATTTTTCCAAAGTGCGAAATCAATTTTCTCTTTTTTCTCATCCTGCGCATCTAAATCGCGACCACTTTCCATCAACTCTTCAATATTTCTACCGGATAATATACCGTAATGATTTTGCTGATTGTATTTTTTAACGTTGAAATATACGCTTCCATTCACTTCGTACGCTAACCCCTTTTCGATTAACTTTTTTGTAATATCAATTTGCTCGATAATATGCGCAGTGGCAGAAGGTTCGATGCTCGGAGGCAAAATATTCATTTGGCGCATCACCTGATGAAAATCCTCTGTGTAATGCTTAACGACTTCCATAGGTTCAAGTTGTTCTAGGCGCGCTTTTTTGGCAATCTTATCTTCACCTTCATCGCTATCGCCAACTAAGTGTCCAACATCAGTAATGTTGCGCACATACCTTACTTTATAACCCAAGAAACGAAAGTAACGCGACACAATATCGAAGGTTAAAAAAGTGCGGGCATTACCAAGGTGTGCATTGTTGTAAACTGTAGGGCCGCATACATACATGCCTACGTAGCCAGGAACCAAACTTTTAAAAACTTCTTTTTTACCAGATAATGAATTGGTAATTGAAACCGGATATTGCTCGTATAACTTCATAATGCTTTCGTGGTGCGAAAATAACACTTATGAACGAAAGAAAGCAGCCTTTCGTTTTACTTAACATCTCATTTAGAAGAGCATTTGCTTTTTATAAGCATTAAAGTCGGGCATGCCTGTAACGCCTAAACTTGTAAGCTGACCGGAAAAAGCAGAAAGACTTTCTTTCACAAATGCATCTTCGGGTTGATGAATGAAGAAATACATATTTTCCAGGCCTTTTTCTTGCCACGTTTTTATTTTTTCGGCCCATTGCGCAAGTCTAAAAAAATCACTCGGATGTAAACTATAGCCGGCAAAACGGATGAAACAAAAGGTTGTAGTTAATTGAAGATGCAAGCAGTCGCGCCTGCCTGCTGTGTCGGTTATCACAAACCCTGCTTTGTATTTTTGTAATACATCTGTTAATCGATTTAAATTTTCTGGAAGAAACCAATCCGGATGTCGAAATTCTAAAGCGACTTTTAAGTCTTCGGGTATTTGTTGTAAAAACTCCTCTACAGTTGATAATGTTGACGGCCCCATGCCTGGATGCAAAACGATGAGAATAGGACCAAGGTTGTTTTCGAAATGTACCACAGCATCGATAAAACGATTGAGAATATCTTTGCTGTTTTTCAATCTGCGCATGTGCGTGATTTGTCCGGTTAGTTTTGGACAAAAATGAAAATCATCTACAACTTGTTCCTTCCAATTTTTGATTTGATCGATACTTGGAATCTGGTAATAGGTTGTATTGAATTCGATGGCTTTGCATACTTGCGAATAATAATGTAAAAAATCTTTTTGCCGAGCATGAGATGGATACGCAGAACCCACCCAATCTTTTTTACCCCAGGAAGTGCTGCCTAGTCTGATAGAACTTTTTGCAGATAGGTTAAAGAAGAAGTTTGGTTGTTGAGGTTCATGTGGGAACGTAAAAGAAATGTTATTTAATTCTTCTAAAGGAAGGCGACCGAAATCCATTCTGAAAAATACTTCAATTTGTGCTAACCCCCACAAACAAAATTACTAATCGCAAAAATTTTTAGAGTCTGGTTAACTTTTACAGTGTGTATTTTGATGCTTATTTTTTCATCAGATATTGTGCGCCAATAGAAATAATAAGTTTTAATTAAGTCGAAGTTAAATTCTTTGAGTTTTATTTTGAGAAAATTCAATTCCTTTTGTTCATCTTCTTCAACAGGATAGGAGAGATAATTATTTTCATCAATCATACCGTTGGTATAAATACCATCTGGGAATTCTTCAAGCTGGCATTCATCTTCGAAAGGCCAATCATTCAATCTTAAATTATTATTACTAAACGATGAATTAGGATTTACTAATTGAATAAACTCATCTATTCCTAATAAGTCAGATGGTTCTTTTAACCATTTTACTTGAGCATAAATACCTTGGCTTGCAGTTATAAAAGGTATGGAATCAAAAACAAATAATTCTGAATTTTGAGATGGATTCTTTAAAGCTTCAAAAAAATTTGATTCAAGATTGGTGCGTTCTGTTCTCCAAGTATCGGTAACACCAGGAGATCCGTAATCAGATTCATTGAATTCTTCTAATTCAATAGTATCCATACTTTCAGAATTTGAGTTATGCTGAACGAGTGTAGAGTCGCTTACTAATTCAGTTTGTTTAGGTCGTTGGCAGGCATTACATACAATAAGCAATAGTAACACAAGCATAATTATCTTTTTCATATCGTAAAACTAATCGATAATGAATTGAATTTACAACCTTAAAGGTTTGCCGGATATTCTTTTAGAGTTTCATTAAATTTTTTTATAGAAGCATTATTCTCCATCATCAACCCCACAACTCCTGCATTGAGTAAAACAAAATTAAAGAAGCCTAAATATACAAATGTTTGTTGTGGTGTAATAAACCATACCCAGTACGTAAATAGAACGGAGACACCACAAATGATGTAATAGGTTTTACTATTGTATAACCAGCCATAAAAAATGAAATGTGCCCCCATTAATATGCTCAATACTAAAGGTAAATAATGATAACCATAGCTAAATCCTAAGCTAATCACCATCGGAAAAAACAAAAGCTGAAACACATTTGCCAATAAGCCTAATGTAGACAGATCGCCTTTTCCCCCTAAAGTGGTGCCCAACATTTTGGTAAATAACAAGGCTAGTGGCAGAATTAAACCTCCTCCCCACAACGAAAATGTAAACGCTACTTTTGTTGATGTAAAGATGGCTAAACAACCCATGCTAAGCCAATACAAACTGGCAGCTAATAAAAAAGCCAGTCCGCGTAAATTAGTTTGACTTAGCTTTAATTTTTGTTCTGTAAGTGTTTCCATTGTATTATTTTTTAAAATAAGTAACCCAATTGTTTTTCTTCATCTGAAAAAAAGTAACACCAACAAGCATAACCAGGCCCGTACCTACACCTACCATAATGCCAAAGTTTAAACCCGGTATGCGTGTTACAATTTCTGAAAGAAAGGCAGCATATAACCCAATAACGGAGTAATACATGAATGCCATGTGGTAAAAATACCATCCCGAAATTTTTGATTTATAATAAATGGGCAACATACCTCCTATAATAGAAACAAGACTGATGATGGCAGTAATATGAAACGGACCAAAACCACCGAACAGTCTATAAATTCCAAAAGCAGTAATGTTAACGATAAGCATAGCGATAGTATATACATATCCGATTTGCTTATGCAAGTTTGTACCTTTCGTTAAATATAGGATTAACGTTCCGAGTATAAGAGATATAATGGAGGCAAGTAAATGTACTTGCCCAATCCATGAATGTGTGATGCTCGCAATCATATTATTTTAAAGTAAAGCTAAACGTAAGGTTAATGTAGAAAGCGGAGAACGGATCTTCGATGTTCAGATCACCAAAATCGCTTTCGTATGCTCTTTTGCCTAAAGAAAAGTTGTATCCTGATTTTACCCCGATTGCATTGGTTGAACTAATAGCATACTCTAGCAATAAACCTGAGTGTACTAAAAAATTTCCATTGTTAACACGCACAAGTCTGTCGGTTCCTCCATTTAAACTGGTAATCGGATTTTCTTTATTTAGTAGTGTGATTGTATATCCACCAAAACCAATACCTGCGGTAGGTTGTACTACTAACTTGTTTTTAGCGTAGCGGTAGCCCGTATAAAAGTATCCCCAACCACCATCAATATCCGTTTGGGTGTTGTTATTTTTTCTTTCTCCAGAAAAATAAGTGCCTTCGCCACCAATAACAAAATTTCTATTGTAGCCATAACCACCTACACCGCTGCCGAATGTTACTGGCAAATCGCTAAGGTTGCTGTTGCTAAGTGCATCGCTTAAATTGGGCGTTCTGAAAAACTGTACTTGTTGCAGAAGATAAAAGGCTGAGCCACGCTCTTGCGCAAATGCCATGTGACTGATTAACCAAAAACCGATTAGACAAAGAATCGGAAGAATGTTTACTTTTTTCATAACATAAACTGGTTTAAATTATAAACTAAAAACATAAAAAAATTATTTTTTGATGTATCCTTGTAATGTCTTTACATAATCATCAAAGGCTTTAATTCCTTTTTTGGTGATGCTACATGTTGTTAATGGTTTTTTTCCATTAAACGATTTATCAATTTGTATATACCCCGCCTCCGATAACTTATCTAGTTGTACACTTAAATTACCGGCTGTCGATTGCGTTTGTTCTTTGAGGTAGGTAAACTCTGCGCTATCCACACTCATCAGAATGGAAATTATAGCTAACCGTAGTTGCGAATGTAGCAGTGGATCAAGTTCTTTAAACATATTACATATTCAGTTTTCTTAATCCGTAACCCGGAACTAAATAACCTAATACCATGGCTATTGCGCCAACTAAATATTGATCAATAGGAGCAACTAAGTAGCAAACGAAACCAGCAATCCAAAATACAATACCTCCAGCTAGTAAAGGTTTGTATTTAATAATAATGCCAGATAAAAAGGTGGCTAAACCAACAGGCATTAATACCACTGCGTTAATATTCCAATTAAGTTTTTCTCCGAAAATCCACGTGGGTAAAATGGTAATACCAATGCCTATCCACAGCCACATGCTTATTTTATCTAAGTGTGTTGTTACTTTTCGTTGCTTATCCTGTCTGTTACCATATATCATCGTGGTAATCCAAGCGGGTATGCAAAGCAACCAAACCATTGCAGCGTAATCGGCATACTCTGTTTTTAATAGAATATACATGCCCACATTACAAAGTGTAATTACCCAGCCCCACAATAAAAAATAGAAACTGCTAGAACTTACATTTCCTTGTGTTTGGCGGATAATGCTGGAAATCAACTCCAGACTTTGTTCCGGGCTTAATGGCTTTTCTTCTTGTTTCAGATGACTAATAACGAAACAAACATAAAGTAGTTTATAAAATAAACCAAATTTGTTAAAAATTTTTTTTCGACTTAGTTTTGGCCATGTTTACAGGCATTATTGAAGCAATGGGAGTGGTTTCTGCTATTTCTAAAGAAGGAACCAACACAACTTTTACGATTAAAAGCCCTATTTCTAAAGAATTAAAGATTGATCAAAGTGTTTCGCACAACGGAGTTTGCTTAACAGTTGTATCGCAAAACGATGCTTCGCATACGGTAACAGCAATTGATGAAACTTTACAAAAAACCAATCTTGGAGCGTTAACACTTGGTTCGGCTGTAAATTTAGAAAGATGCATGCCCGCCAATGGTCGTTTTGATGGACACATAGTTCAAGGTCATGTAGACCAAACCGCAACTTGTATAAAGAGAGAAGATAAAAACGGAAGTTGGTTGTATCGCTTTGCCTTCTATGCACAAACAGGAAATATTGTAGTAGAAAAAGGTTCGGTTTGTGTAAATGGTATTAGCCTAACGTGTTTCGATGTGGCAGATGATGCTTTCTCTGTAGCGATTATTCCCTACACGTTCGAACACACAAATTTAAAAGAAGTGGAAGTTAACTCAACCGTAAATTTAGAATTTGATATTCTAGGTAAATACATGCAGCGCTTATTGAAGAAACAACACATCATGTAATCTTTTTCTGTTCTCTCAACATTTCACCAAATGATTTTTGCTTGCTCATAGCTTCAAGTGTTAGTAAAATTCTTTTTTCTTTCGTGAAAGATGTTTTGGCTTCTTCAACCCATTTACTAAAGTAACGCTGATGCGAAGGTGCTAATTTTTTGAAATAATCATAAGCAGCAGGCTCACCTTGCATACAATTCAATAAGTCTTCTGATAAAGTAAATGCTGTTTCATCAACAGAAAGCACAAGCGAAACTTTTTCACCTATTATCTTTTTTAATTGTTTTCTTAACGTTTGGTTTATCGGTAAAATAAAATTCCCTTCCCCAACAGGGATAAGCGCTACTTGTTTAATTGTAACTTTATCTAGTTTTCCTTTCACCCGAAAACTTTTTTTTACTCCTGGGTTTAATTTATTAGCTGTGGATGATGGTATCGCCAGAAAAGTCCAACCGCTCTTTTCACCTTTCTGTTGGTATTTTTCTAATACCGCTTGAAATCGAATTTCTTTTTTGATCATTCTTTTGATGATGGAATGAAATTTAGCAATTTATTGTTGTTGATTAAAACATATAAAGTAAGAATGGAATACCAACTACCAGTCCAAACTCGCATTGGACACGTACATTTAAAAGTAGCCGATTTGCAACGCGCTTTAGATTTTTATTGTGGTTTATTGGGTTTTGAATTAATTACAACATACGGCACACAGGCAGCTTTTATTTCTGCCGGAGGTTATCATCATCATATTGGTTTAAACACCTGGCAGAGTTTAAACGCTCCTCCACCGCCAGCACGGAGTACCGGACTTTTTCATACGGCTATCCTCTATCCAACCCGAAAGAATTTAGCCATGATATTTAAAAGAGTAACTGATTATAAATATCCTTTCACTGGTTTTGCCGATCATGGAGTTTCAGAAGCTTTGTATTTAAACGATCCTGACCAAAACGGAGTAGAATTATACTGGGATAAACCAAAAGAAGTATGGCCAAAAAAAGCAGATGGTTCCTTAGAAATGTTTACAAAAGCATTAGATCTTAATGATTTGCTTGGGGAATTAAATCGCTAAAGGATTTTGTTTGAAATAACGTTTGGCTATATATTTTAAAATACTAAAACTTATAAAAGCAGAAAGTAAGCCAACTATAAAACCAACTACAACATCTCCAGGATAATGCACGCCTAAATAAAGGCGGGTATACCCCATAAAGCAAGACCATACAAATAGCCAATAAATTTTAGGATATTTCTTGTGCAGTAAAAGCCATAAGAAAAAAGCAATTCCCATTGTGTTGGCCGCATGGCTGGAGGCAAAGCCATACATGCCACCCCGATAGCCGTTTACTATATGCAAAACAGATTCTAAATCGGGCTCTTGCGATGGGCGTAAACGAGCGAAAAAGGGTTTCATAAATCCGCTTGTAATTCTATCGGTTAGCAATAAACTGAAACCAACACCCAAAAGCGGAAACCAAATTTTTTCCTTAAAAACATTGAATAAAAGATAAATAAGAAAAGCAAACAACGGAATCCACACAACCGTTTTGGTTAACCAAAACATAATCTCATCTAACCACGGGTAGTGAAATTGATTGAACCAAAGTAAAAGTTCCTGATCAAACTCCTGTATTGTTTTCATCTTGCAAGGTTAGCAATAATAATTCTTTACCGTTTTCTTCTTGTATCCATTGGGTAGCTTCATACAAGGAAGGAAACACTTCATATTGCGCACCAAGTTTAAGCAAGTTTTCTCTTATTTTATCGATATACTCATTAGATTCTTTTGCAGCATACGCAGGTTTAACATTACAAATTCTTCGCAAACCAGAATGTATGGCTTCGGGCACAATAGATGTAAGCATCCATTGTTGATCTTCGGTAGAAACAAAACCTTGATTAGAAATGTCTGAAATATAGTTTACGGTGTTAAATGCTTTAACGAACTCTAAACATTTTAAAAAAGTTTCTCTGTATTGCTTACTGCTGATGGGCCCGTTCCAGACTACACCCACTGCGTTAATGCTGGCGTCAAAAAAAATGGTGGCATGGTTTTCTTTATACAAAATTTGTCTTTCTATATTTTCCGGCTTGCGAATGGTTAAAATAAACCGTGTAAATTTATTCATCTCACTTTCTACTTCAATACTTCCTCCTAAAGCCTCGGCTTGTAATTTTACCAGGTATAGGCCAATTCCTTTTCCTTCTGTGTGATGATGAAATCTCTTGTATAATTTAAAAATGTTATCGCGATGTTTGGTTAAATCTATGCCTAGCCCGTTATCTTCTATCATTATTTTGTAAAATTCTGCATCCTGCAAGGCATGTATCGTTAAAGTAAGTAAGCGTTCTGGTGCTCTGTATTTAATGGCGTTGCTTATTAAGTTATACAAAATGCTGTGGATCATTGGCCTTACAGAATAAATGTAGGCTAACTCATTAAAATTAACGTGAAGTTTAAGTTTGTGTAATTCTATTTCATTTTTTAAAATAAGTTTAATTTGTTCAATCTCATAGCTGAGCGATATTTTTTGCCTGATTCTGAAAATATCGTTTCGTATATCGATTATCTTATTCAAATCTTTGATGATGGTATCTAATCTTTTGGAGGAAGATAGTATGTGATCAAAGATTTCTTTTGCTTCATCATTTAATTCTTCTGTTTTAATAAGATGGGTTAACCCTAATAAACTGGCAACCGGCCCGCGTAAGTTATGCGAGATAGTGTAAGAGAATTGCCTGAGTTCGTTATTGTATTTTATAAGCTCTGAGTTGGCTTCAGATAAATCATTGTTTCTAAGTATAAGTTCAGCTTCTAAACTTTCTTTATGTCCTTCTAAGGATTTCTTCTGCTTCTCAATTAACTCATACGCTTGTGTCAATTGCTTTTGTTTGTTAAACAATTGTTCGCTTTGTTGTTGCAATGTACTGTGTTGGTTTTCTATCTCAACATTTTGTTTGTTTAGTAATTCGTTAGTTAGTCTTGTTTCTGATAACAAAGCTTGATTTCTTCTATCAGCCCTTTCTAAATTTACCTTTAAAAACAACAATGCGCCTAATTCAACAAAGAAGGCAATAATGATTACGTAGTTGGTAAATTCATAGGTTCTATAATCAATACCATTTTCTGAATAACCTACACCGAAATAATAATGAATAGGATCAAAAGAAATAAGGATTAATAAATTGAAAACTAAGCATCCAACCAAGGCAACACGTTCGCGAGTTGAAAACATAATAGCGGGCAAAATGGAAGCTGCCAAAATCACAAATCTGTAGGTGAAATAGTTTACATCAAATCCACTGGCTACAGTTACTTTTTTAGCGTAAATCGAAAAAGCAATTCCGGCAATGGGCACGAAAACACTTATAAAAATTCTACTTAAACTAGTTAAACCAAAAGCATTTAATATCAAGCTAAACAAACAGAAAATCCCTACAAATGGAATAGCGAAAGTTATAACATTAATGGGGTAGTAAATGAGGTAAAGAGTAAGTAAAATACCACTTAGGCCGAATAAAACTAATCCAACCTGATTGCTTAGCAGTATGCCGCGTTTGGTCGATTCTGGAGTTTGATTTGTAATTCCAACGCTTGTGATTTTATCTAAAAATAGCACAACACAAATTATTTTAACAATAATAAGGATAGAATTGCTCTTTCGTGCATATTGAAGCATGAAAATTGAACAAGCACCTTACGCACTTTTCATGGTTAAGCCGGCAGCATTTGGTTTTAATCCAGAAACAGCAAATTCTAATTCCTTTCAAAGCAATTTGGTAAATCTTGATTCTGCAACATTAGCCAAAAACGAATTTGATGAAATGGTAAAAATTTTATCAGACCATAACATCGACATAACTATTTTCGAAGATCAGCTTGAACCACACAAACCCGATGCAGTTTTTCCTAACAATTGGTTGGCATCTATGCCTGATGGTAAACTTATTTTGTTTCCTATGTTAACACCTAATCGTAGGTTGGAGCGAAATATGGATTTTGTTAATCAAATTAAAGAAAAATATTCTATTAAAGAACTTATTGATTATTCGCATTTCGAAAAACAACAGCAAATAGTGGAAGGTACAGGAAGTCTTGTTTTTGATCATCCTTATAAAAAAGTTTATGCTGCACTTTCTCCTCGCACCGATGCAAAACTAACACAACAAATTGCAAACGACTTAGGTTACGAAGCCATTCTATTTCATGCAGAAACAGAAAATCGTCAACTCATTTATCATACTAATGTAGTACTGAGCATCGCCTCTCATTTTGTTGTTATTTGTTTGGATGCTATCAGAAATGAAACACAACAAGAAATATTGCTTGTTGCTTTTAGTAAAACCAATCGCAAAGTGATCGCCATTAGTTATCATCAAATGCTAAACTTTGCTGGCAATTTACTGGAAGTAAAAAATAAAGATGGCGAATATTATGTTCTACTTTCTCAATCTGCCTTCGATACCCTATTGCCCGGTCAGCTGGATGCCATGTCTAAACAGGCAGATATTATTCCATTGAAAATTCCTACGATAGAAAAAATTGGAGGCGGAAGTGTACGTTGCATGGTAGGCGGAATTCATGTTGATAAAAAGTAGTTTTTTTGCAATCGATTTATTTGTACTTTCATAAGCTTAATTCTTTTATAGCTGTCTATGGAAAAATTTGATTTAGTTGTCATCGGAGCGGGTCCTTCCGGTTATGCCGCTGCAATGCGCGCCCTCGATTTTAAAAAGAAAGTTTTATTGATTGAGAAAAGTAAAGTAGGTGGTGCTGGCGTAACCAATGGCGCTTTGTCATCTAAAACCTGGTGGGAGTTAAGCAGAGAAACAGCATCATTCAGAAAAAATTTAAGAAGATTTAACCTTCAGGTTCCAAGCATAAACTACAAAGAAATACAAGAAGAAGTACAGCGTGCTGTTGAAGAAAGAATGTCTATGCTAAACGAGCACATGAGTTTTCTGCGCAACACCAAAGGCGAAAAATTACTTTCCTTTAAAACAGGAACAGCTAAACTGATTGGTCAAAACCAAGTTCAAATTACGAACGGTCATCTAAAGGAAGTGATTGAAACGGATTATGTAATTTTAGCAACCGGTAGCAGACCGCGTTACTTACCTGAATTACCTATCGATGAAAAAATTGTTTTAACTAGCGAAGGCATTGAGAAGTTAACTGATTTTCCGGAGAGCATGGTAATTGTTGGCGCGGGTGTTATAGGTTGCGAGTATGCTACTATTTTTTCTGGCTTTGGCAAAACTAAGGTTCATCTTATTGATAAAGGAGATAGAATACTTCCGTTCGAAGATGAAGATGTAGTAAAAGTGATTGAACGAAACATGGAAAATAATGGTGTACTCATACACCGTAATTCGCGTTTGGTGCGCATGGAAATTAAACATGGAAGAGTTGAATATGAACTAGAATACAATGACTCCAGCAAAGAAGTTTTCAATGTAGAGAAGGCATTAGTTTCAGTGGGTCGCATTCCAAACCTAGAAGATTTGTGGGACGAAGACAAAGTGAAAATCAACATCTCGAAGCGTGGCATCGAAGATAACGATACGCAAACCAACATACCTAACATTTTTGCCATTGGTGATTTAACAGCCGATATATCATTAGTGAATGTTGGTGAACTAGAAGGTCGTTACGCAGTAGAAAAAATATTTGGAAATCCTGCTCGCAAATTAGTTTATGAAAACATAAGCACGATCATGTTTTTAAGTCCTGAAGTGGCTGGTGTGGGTTTAAATGAAATTCATGCACGCGAAAAAGGAATAGATTATAAGGTAGTAACACTCGATTATAGTTGTATACCACGTGCCATTGCTAAACGCAATACGCAAGGCTTTATCAAACTATTAGTAACCAACGATGCCGAAATGAAAATTTTAGGCATGAAAGTAGTGGGTAATCATGCATCAAGTGCGATACAAGCCGTGGCATTGTTAATTTCAATGGATAAAGGAATTGAAGAGTTAGCTGAATGCGTACATCCACATCCATCTATAACCGAAGGCATACAAGAATGTGTAAGAATGTTGATGGGAAAATCTACCTTTAAGCCTTCTGCATTAAAAACAAGACTCTCTTGCAGATCCAATATCAATGGAGAATATGCCGATATAGAATTTTAAATGAATGGGTTATAAACTTTTAACATATAAAAACGTATATCACTTTACTAAACAATGAAATAGAAGAGAATTCATTTTTAAGAAATTTGTCATTTTCTACTATTCCATGTGTTATGAAAGTAAAATAATCAACACATGAAAACCTGTCTTTTTCTCATAGCTTTAATTCCGACATTAGTTTGGGCTCAGCCAAGAAACAAACGCTTTCAATATGAAAAAGTGGGTTTCGAAGATATGATTCAGCGCTATCTTCACAGAGATGGCTCTCCTGTTGAAGCTGTAGAAGGAATTTATTCTGTTTCATGTATTATACTTAAGACAAAAAGACATTGGCTTACTGGTCAAGAAATAGTAAGAGTTGTTCAACGAAAAGACAATTACGCACGCGTTGCCATTGTTAAAGAAACCATGAACACCAACCGCGATTTCATTGAAGTTTCGCTCAGTTTTAAAGATGCTACATTGTATCCCATTGTTGGCGATTTAACAGCTCTTGCTGATGGAAGTGGTTATGTATATAAACACATCGAACCCAAAGGAGAAATTCTTTCTTTTTCCATGTTATTAACCCATTCCGATTTACTCGAAGGGCAATTCTCTCAATCTCATGGTCGTAAAATCATCACAACAAAATTGTCTTACTTTAAATTGTATCCTAAAGTACAAGACAAAGAAGAAACACTTACAAAAAACAAAACAGGCACAAACTAATTCCTTACCTGTTATGGCAACGAATTTATTTGCAAATTCGCGCCATGAAAAATGCTAAGAAATACCATGTTTTCGGCATTGGCAACGCCATTGTAGATATAGTTACAGAAGTTGAATACGATTTTTTTGAGAAGAATAATATCGAAAAAGGAGTGATGACCCTTGTTGATGAAAAGCGACAACAAGAGTTGATGAAAGTCATCAACATGGAAAAATCTAAATTAAGCGGAGGCGGATCTGCCGGTAACACAGTAACCGCACTTAGCCAGTTCGGTGGTAAAGCATATTATGCCTGCTTGGTTGCAAAAGATGAATTAGGGAAATTTTTTATTGATGATTTGGATAATAACCAAGTTCAGCATGGTTTACATTATAACAAACTACCAGAAAGCGAAACAGGTCGTTGTTTGGTCATGACCTCTCCGGATGCCGAACGAACAATGAATACTTTTTTAGGAATAAGTTCTCACCTGTCACCTGAACATCTGGATGAAGATGCGATTATTCAATCTGAATATGTGTACCTCGAAGGTTACTTAGTGGCAAGCCCAAAAGGTTTGGAAGCCATGAAGCAAACTAAAAAAATTGCTGAAAGAAATGGCGTGAAAGTAGCACTTACTTTTTCTGATGCCAGCATGGTAAAATATTTTCCAAAACAAATGGAAGAAGTGGTTGGCGCAAGTGTTGATATTTTGTTTTGTAATGAAGAAGAAGCACAGATTTTCACTGGTACCAATTCAATAAATGATGCAAGAGAAGCATTGAAAAAAGTAGCGAAGAAATTCATCATTACATTAGGAGAAAATGGCGCACTGGTATACGATGGTGATACTTTCATTACAATCGAACCTTATAAAGTGCATGTGGTAGATACAAATGGTGCTGGCGATATGTTTGCCGGTGCTTTTATGTTTGCCATCACGCATGGTCACTCTTTTGCAGAAGCTGGAAAATTAGCTTCTTTGTCTGCTTCCAAAGTGGTAACACAATGGGGACCCAGACTTACAAAAGCTGAAATTTCCAGCATTTTAAAGGATTTACAATAATTGTTGATTTACAATTCATCCATTTTTGTAGAACCAAACACTTTTTCTATATTTGCGACCCTATTTAGGGATATCAAAGCACAAAAGCATGAAACGTACATATCAACCATCCAGAAGAAAGCGCAAAAACAAGCACGGCTTCCGCGAAAGAATGGCAACCGCTAATGGTCGCAGAGTATTAGCAAACAGAAGAAAGAATGGTAGAAAAAAACTTACCGTTTCTGACGAAAAATCGCTTAAGCACAAATAAGCTGATCGGTCCGGTAGGCTGAAACAAAATCGTTATGTCGAGCCGGAAATTCCCTAAATCAAGCAGACTTAAAAAAAAAATAGTCATACAGGAACTCTTCAACAAGGGTTCCTCTTTTTATTCTTTCCCCATCAAGTTTACCTTTCTTCCAGCACCACCTGAAATAACGGATCATCAAGTGCTGATATCAGTGAGTAAGCGAAACTTCAAAAAAGCCGTCAGCAGAAATAAAATCAAAAGATTAATCCGAGAAGCTTATCGAAACTTACAAGACAACATGCTTGTTTTCCCAGTAGTATTAAGTCTTCATTACACGGCCAAAGAAATCAACCCTTATTCTACAATTTTCCATGCCATGCAAAAAGGAATTGAAGCACTTAAATCAAAGTATTAACTCGCTTGCTTACCTTTGCTTATGTTTCTTTTTTCATCTAAAAAGCGCGTTTTAATTGTTAGCATTTTTTGTTTGCTGATTTTTTCAGCATTTAAAATTAGTAATAGCAGTTATTTCGAGATAGCAAGAAACCTAGATGTGTTTACATCATTATTTAAAGAAGTTAATGCTCAATATGTAGATGAAGTTAAACCAGAGAAACTCATCAAGAATGGTATACAAGGCATGCTCGAAACGCTTGATCCTTACACAGATTTTATTCCGGAAGAAGAGGCAGAATCATTTCGCATCAGCACAACAGGTCAGTATGCCGGAGTTGGTGCATTGGT
Organism: Cyclobacteriaceae bacterium; assembly: GCA_027533395.1. GTDB lineage: Bacteria > Bacteroidota > Bacteroidia > Cytophagales > Cyclobacteriaceae > Chryseotalea. Next base: position 2,964 of record JAPZUF010000007.1, on the reverse strand, counting down.
GGGCGATGTAAAAGGCAAACTAGTTATTACGCATCCTTACGAAGGATTCCCAGCCTACAACGCAGGTTTAAAAGTTGGAGATGAAATAATTGCAATTAACGATGTTATACTTAAAGGAAAGAATACATTTGAAGTTAGTAATTTGTTAAAGGGTCAACCCAAAACAAAAGTAAAAATCGTAGTAAAAAGGTTCGGGCAAAAAGAGCCACTAACTTTTGATGTAACCAGAGCAAAAATTTCAATTAAAAACGTAAGTGTTACAGAAAAATTAAACAATGATATTGGTTACATCAAACTCGATGAATTTACTCCGGGAGCTTCAAAAGAATTTACAGCTGCATTTAATCAATTAAAAGTTCAAGGAATCAAAAGCCTCGTAATTGATTTACGCGATAACCCAGGAGGTTTATTGCGAGAGGCAGTTAACATTGTTAATCTTTTCTTACCTAAGAATACGCTCATAGTAGAAACAAAAGGAAAAACTGAAGAATCAAACACAAAATTTCATACGCTAAATAATCCAGCAGACTTAGCTATTCCCATCGTGGTTTTAGTAAATGATGGAAGTGCTTCAGCAAGTGAAATTGTAGCAGGTTCCTTACAAGATTATGATAGAGCCGTGCTAATAGGGCAACAGACTTTTGGAAAAGGACTTGTACAGATTACCAAACCACTAGCCTACAATACCCAACTCAAAATTACAACGGCCAGATATTATATACCAAGCGGACGATGCATACAAGCACTTAATTATGCACAAAGAAAAGAAGATGGAAGCGCTTCAAAAATGAGCGATACAATCAGAGCAGAATTTAAAACCAAAGCTGGTAGAATTGTTTATGCTGATGACGGTCTTGCACCCGATATTTTTATCGAACAGAAAAGTTTTCCCTCCGTAATTAATGTATTGATAGAAGAAGGTTTATTTTTTGATTTTGCTACGCAATTTGTAAATTCAAAGACAATCAACCAAATAGACATTAATGAAATTGAAATTGGTCAACCTGAATTTCAGTCATTCATCAAATTCGTGAAAGAAGAAAACTTCAGCTACAGTTCACCACTCAATAAACAAGTTCAGCAGCTAGCTCAAGCAATCGAAAAAGAAAAAAGTGCTATCGAATTAAAGAAACAACTAGAAAATATCCAATCAATTATTCAACAAGATAAAGTACAAGATTTGAATAATCATCAACTTACAATTAGGAGAATACTAAAACAACAAATAGCATTTCACCTACAACTTACCAAAGGATTAGTAATTTCAGCCTTACCGGATGATGAAGCCTTTATCCAAGCGCAAAGTATTTTAACAGATAACACCACTTTCGAAAAATTACTAAACCGATAGCAGGATGAGTTATTTCTTATGCATAGAAACATCCTCAGAAATTTGCTCCGTAGCATTAAGTATCGATAATAATGTGATAGCTGAGCGAACTGCGTTGGATAACAATGCGCATGCATCCAGACTTACACTTTTAATAAACGAGTTACTACGCGAGAGTGAGATAGAACCGTCCACACTCAATGGAATTTTTTTATCAGCCGGACCAGGCTCATATACTGGCCTAAGAATTGGTACTTCCACTGCAAAAGGAATGTGTTATGCATTAGGAATTCCATTAGTGGCTATAGATACATTAGATGCTTTGATAAGTCAAGTCAAAAATTCCGAAGCAACATTTTTATGTCCAACGATAGACGCTCGAAGGACAGAAGTGTATTGTAAGCTTGTAAAAGCTTTTAACAAAGAGGAGATTTTTGCTACAACCTCCCTCATTTTGGAACCAAATTCATTCAATGGTTATTTACAAGAAGGTTCAATTGCAATTTTTGGTTCTGGTGCTGAAAAAACAAAAGCATTGATTCAATCCGAAAAAGTAATTTTTTTGGATGAGATAAAGCCGAAAGCCAGCGCAATCGCTCAACTAGGTTTTGAGTTGTGGAAAAAAGGCAAGCACGAAAACTTAATTGAATTCGAACCCTATTATTTAAAAGATTTTCAAGTTAAAAAGAGTTCCAAACCTTTGTTTCCTCCTGTAATCAAAAGAGAGAATTATGAAAAGTGAAGAGATAGTAAACAGAGTAGCCAATAGCAATATCATTACTTTCGATTTAGAGAAATACTATATCGAAGGAGAAAGAGTTGTGATAGATATAAAAGATTTACTTTTTCAAGGTCAAATCTTGCGCGAAAAGGATGTAAGAGAATATGTTAGTTCTCAAAACTGGTCATCATTCGAAAATAAATTTGTTGCACTAACCTGTTCAGTGGATGCGATTATTCCAACTTGGGCCTACATGTTGATTGCGATTTATGTTTCTCCCTTTGCAAAAAAAGTTGTCTTCGGTACTTTAGAAGACTTAGAGAGAGAAATATTTCAACAAAAAATGTTAGAAATAAATTGGACAGAATTCGCTAATTGCAAAATTGTAATTAAAGGTTGCAGCAAAATAAATGTACCTCAATCATTATTTGTAGAAGTAGTAAATAAGTTAAGGCCCATTGCAAACAGTATAATGTTTGGCGAACCCTGTTCAACAGTGCCTTTATATAAAAAGGCAAAAACTCAGTAACGAAAGTTTAAAATCCACTTTGTGGATAAAATTTTAAGCATTTAGCTTGTTTAATTAAGCTTGGATATTACTTTTGAGGCCCGTTTGCAAAAAGCACCAAACAAAAAAATATTTTGTTAAGTACTTGCAAATCGGAAAAATGAATAATACTTTTGCAACCCCTTTCAGATGGAACAGGGAAAAAGCTTCTAGAAGTGAAAACTTTAATAAGCAACAGGTAGTGAGAATGAAGATTCAAACTGCAACGTTCATTGAAATAATGTAATTGATAGCGGACCATATTTAGGATACTGGACAGATGATTTAGCAAATGTCTGTTTGGGGATTTATAGATATAGGTCAATTCTAAAAGAAGAGGATAGGAATAGATTAACGGAAGGGTTA
>JAPZUF010000027.1 GCA_027533395.1 Cyclobacteriaceae bacterium | reverse complement strand
TAACCCTTCCGTTAATCTATTCCTATCCTCTTCTTTTAGAATTGACCTATATCTATAAATCCCCAAACAGACATTTGCTAAATCATCTGTCCAGTATCCTAAATATGGTCCGCTATCAATTACATTATTTCAATGAACGTTATGAACTTATATCCACTAAGGACTTTGTTCACGTGAACTCTATCATTATTGCTAGTGATTTGAGTTATCTCTTGTTTCAAATTTCGACACTTTCCTGCTGAAAGGGACGGCAAAAATAGAGGACTGATTTTGATTTAGCAAGCTATCTCACAAAAAAACTTAAAAAATTTTCAAATTTTTGTATCGAATAATATATCAATAAGATTATCAGCTTCTTACAATAAAAAATTTCCAAACTAATTTGAATGAAATCTTAAAACAAAAAATGCTCATTCTTATCCATGAGCATTTTGACCTAGTTGCTAGCTTAAATTTTGATTATCTATAAATCGTTTGCGTTCTGTCCGGCCCGGTAGATACCATCGTAATAGGAACCTGTAATTCTTTTTCCAGAAAGTTGATGTAATTTTCTAATGCTACTGGCATTTCCTCTTTTCGGATGCCTTTTACATTTGTTTGCCAGCCGGGCATTTCTGTATAGACAGGTGTTATTTTTTCATTCACTAATTCGTAGGGTAGTAAAGTTGTTGATTCTCCGTTTTCTAATTTGTAGTGTGTGCATATTTTGATGGTAGGAAAAATACTTAACACATCTGCCTTCATCATCAGTAGTTGTGTAACACCGTTTATCATGATGGAATATTTTAAACTTGGCAAATCAATCCAACCACAACGTCTGGGGCGACCTGTTGTTGAGCCAAACTCATTGCCTTCTTTGCGCATGCGTTCTCCTTCATCATCTAACAGTTCGGTTGGGAATGGTCCGCTACCAACTCTGGTGCTATATGCTTTAAAAATTCCATATACTTGACCGATGTGTTTAGGTGCAACTCCTAACCCAGTACAAGCTCCAGCGGTTACTGTGTTAGAGCTTGTAACAAATGGGTAGGATCCAAAATCGATATCTAACAGTGAGCCTTGCGCCCCTTCTGCTAAAATAGTTGAGCCGCTTTCTAATTCCTGATTGATGAAATATTCACTTTCTATCAACTTGAATTTTTTGATGAATTCTACTGCAGTAAAAAATTGCTCAGATAATTCAACCCAATTATATTCTATTGCATGATCTTTAAGTATACTAAAATGAATTTGAGTAAGGTGTTCAAATTTCTCTTTAAAGTTTGGAGACAATATGTCTCCGACCCGAAGACCTTGTCTGCCGATTTTATCTTGGTAAGTAGGGCCAATTCCTTTTAATGTTGAGCCAATTTTATTTACTCCTTTTGCTGTTTCATAGGCCTGATCGAGCAGGCGATGGGTTGGAATGATTAGCTGTGCTTTTTTCGAAATGAATAAGTTGTCGTACAAGTTTAGCCCAAATTTATCTGCTACTCCTTCTATCTCTCTTTTTAAAACAATTGGATCGAGTACGACACCATTACCAATAATGTTTTTAGTTTTTTCACGGAAAATACCTGAAGGAATTTGATGTAAGACATGCTTTTTGCCATCAAACTCAAGTGTATGTCCAGCATTAGGACCACCTTGAAAGCGCGCCACTACATCGTATTTTGGTGCCAGTACATCAACTATTTTTCCCTTTCCTTCATCGCCCCACTGAAGGCCTAATAATACATCTACTTTTGTCATTTTATTTTATCTCCTCCTCTTTTCATACAAGATTGAAATTGAGGATTATTTAGTTACAACATTCTAAATTTTAAAACTAATTTACGTGACGAATGATAAGGATTGAATCAGTTCTTACCTCACTTCTGCTTCGGATTCAATTATTGTGAAAATTGCATTCAATTTGGTTATTACCAATAACTTTTGAACGCTTTCGGATGGTTTCATCAAATACAATTCACCGCTTTTATTTCTGAATTTGGTGAGCAATGTTATCAATACGCCAATGCCGGAACTGTTAATGTATCGGAGGCCGGAGATATCAACGACACATTTCTTTAAACCATTATTAACCGCTTCGTTTGCTTTTTCAATGATGGCTGCTCCGCTGCTTTCGCCTATTAAATCTCCGCTTAAGCGTAAGATAAAAAGATTGTCTTTTTGTTCGTGAACAAATTGTGTCATGTTATTTTCGGTTTTCGCAGTTTTCTTTTTTGCAGGCAGCATACAAAATGAGAGAGTGATGCATCACCTGGAATTGTAATAAATTTTCTACTGTGCTTTGGATATTTTGTATGCGTGGATCGCAAAATTCTACTACACGATGACAATCAGTACAAATGAGGTGATCGTGTTGCTTGTTGCCGTATGATTTTTCGTATTGTGCCTGATTTTGCCCAAACTGATGTTTGGTTACCAAATCACATTCCACTAACAAATCGAGTGTGTTGTAAACTGTAGCGCGGCTTACGCGGTAATTTTTATTTTTCATGCTGATGTAGAGGCTTTCTACATCGAAATGGCCATCGCGGGTATAGATTTCTTCCAAGATGGCATAACGCTCGGGGGTTTTTCTCAGCTCTTTGCTTTCTACATAAGCTGTGAATATTTTCTTTACTTCTTCGTAAACTTTTGGATTAAGCGGCATAACAAGCGACAAAGGTAAAAAGTATTTGGTGACTTGCCCGAATGAAAAAATTATTCTTTTGAATCGAATCGGCTCACTTTTACCACACCTTCTACATGCTCTAGCTTGGCAATTAATTGTTCCAGATGCCGGGTATCGTTTACATACAACATGATTTCGCCTTCAAAAATGCCATTATCTGTAAAGATGGACATAGACCGCATGTTTACTTTCAATTCATCTGATATGACTTTTGATACATCCTGAATCAATCCGACCCGATCGGTTCCTTTAATTTTCAATCCTGTTAGGAAGGCAACCTCGTGTTGGCTTGTCCATTTGGCTTTTACCACCCGATGCCCATGATTGGCCAATAATTCGGCAGCGTTAGGACAATTGGTGCGATGGATTTTGATGCCTTCGTTAACAGTAACAAATCCAAAAACTTCATCACCCGGTATGGGTGTGCAACATTTTGCCAATTTGTAATCCACCACATCCATATCTTCACCGATAAGCAGCATATCTTCATACCGGTTTTTGAGCTTGGTGAGTTCTTTCTCTATGGTTTTCGCGTCTGTTACCTGCACATTTGGTTTTGTGCGAAGCGGTGATGAAGGCTTAAACTCGGTGAAGCGTTTAATATCGGCAGTTGAAATAATCCCTTTGCCAACTTTATAATATAAGTCAAGATGTGTTTTAGCATTGAAATACTCACGCATTTGTTCCAACAAATCTTGAGTGGCATCAAGTTTTTGTTGTTTTAACTTTCTGGCGATAATTTCTTTTCCATCTACAGCGGCTTTTTTCTTTTCTTCTTTTAATGACTCTTTTATGTGATTTTTTGCTTTAGAACTAACCACAAAACGAAGCCAGTCTTCATTGGCTTTTTGTTTAGACGAGGTTAGAATCTCAATTTGGTCGCCATTTTTTAAAACATGGTTGATGGGCACGAGTTTGTTATTGATTTTAGCGCCAATGCAACGTGAACCAATCTGAGAATGTATTTCGTAGGCGAAATCTAAAGCTGTTGCACCGGCAGGCAAAGTTTTTAATTCGCCTTTAGGTGTAAAAGCGAATACTTCTTCGGTAAATAAATTACCTCTGAAATCGTCAACAAAATCGAGTGCAGTATGGTCGTTGTGTTCTAGGGTATCGCGTACGCGAGCCAACCATTTTTCGAGGTTTGATTCGCTGACTGAGTTTGATTCTTTATATTTCCAATGGGCGGCATATCCTTTTTCAGCGATATCGTCCATTCTTTCTGTACGAATTTGAACTTCAACCCATTGGCCATTTTTTGCCATCACAGTTGTGTGAAGTGATTCGTAACCGTTGGATTTAGGTGTAGATATCCAATCACGCAAACGATCGGGATTGGGTGTGTAAAAATCTGTTACGATGGAGTACACTTGCCAGCAAAGCGATTTTTCCTGCTCGGGTGGTGCATCGATAATGATTCTGATGGCGAACAAATCATACACTTCTTCGAAAGGTATATTTTGCCTTTTCATCTTGCTCCAAATACTGTATATAGACTTAGGTCTTCCCTTGATCTCACATTTGATATGTTGTTTTTCTAATTCATCATTAATGGGATGCATGAAAGCCTTGATGAATTTTGTTCTTGCTGCTTTGGTAGCATCAATTTTAGCAGCAATAGAATTGTAGACATTTCTATCAGTGAATCGCAGGTATAAATCTTCTAACTCAGATTTTATGGCATTTAAACCCAAACGATGCGCAAGTGGCGCATAGAGATAAATGGTTTCAGAAGAAATTTTAAGTTGTTTGTTACGCGGCATGCTTTCCAGCGTGCGCATATTATGTAGACGGTCGGCTAGCTTAATGAGGATAACCCGAACATCTTCCGACAAAGTGAAAAGCATTTTTCTGAAATTCTCTGCTTGTTGAGAAGTTCCATACTCAAATACACCAGAAATTTTTGTTAATCCGTCTACAATTCGAGCCACTTTTTTGCCGAACATTTTTTCGATGTCCGATAACTCCAAATCTGTGTCTTCAACCACATCATGCAAAAGCGCAGCCAAGATAGAAGTTGTTCCTAAGCCAATTTCCTCCACACAAATTTCGGCCACTGCCAAAGGATGCAGGATATATGGTTCACCCGATTTTCTGCGCATGTCTTTATGCGCTTCTGCAGCGATTGAAAATGCTTTCTTGATCAGTTTGGCATCACCATCTTTCAGCACAGGCTTTGCCTTGCGCAATAGTTTTCGGTAATGGTTGATTATTTCTTTTTTCTCTAGCTCAGCGTCTATGTTAACCATGTAGTTTGGGCGATCTCAAGGCGTAATTTGCCCTTTGCGAAATTAATCTACAATATTTTATTGAAATAGAGGTGTTTCTAATTTCAATATAATATATAACTTTGCGCTCCCAAATAATAGCCGGGGAGTTTACGAGGCTCAGAAACAACTGACTTTCAGTAAATTAAAGACATGCGCATGTGGCGTAATTGGTAGCCGTGCCAGACTTAGGATCTGGTGCCGCAAGGCGTGGGGGTTCGAGTCCCTCCATGCGCACAATAAAACCCTTGATGCCCGTAACCTTTACCGGGTATTAAGGGTTTTCGATTTTTATTAAACACTATAAATCAGCAATACATTGGAAATCGCATTACAAAAACAGGCACAATCGGAAGGTATCATCTCTATTAAATTATCAGAGGCAGATTACGCGCCACAAGTAGAGCAAAAACTTAAAGAGTACGGTCGTAAAGCTAACATCAAAGGTTTCAGACCTGGCAAAGTGCCTACTGGTGTGGTAAAGAAAATGTTTGGTAAGTCTGTTTTAGCAGATGAAATCAACAATATTCTTTCTCAAAAAGTAAATGAATATGTGCGCGAACAAAATTTGAGAATTTTAGGCGAGCCTCTTCCAAACTTAGAAAAAAGCCGCAACATCGATTGGGAAACACAAAAAGATTTTGAGTTTGAATACCAGGTGGGTATTGTAGCTGATTTCTCTTACGAATTATCATCAAAAGTTAAAGTTACCAGCTATCCGATTGAAGTTGATAAAAAAGTATTAGACGAAACTCTTGAAGATTTACGAAAACGTTTCGGTAAGGTAGATTATCCAGAAACCAGCGAGGCTGGTGATAATTTATATGGCGATTTACGTGCAAAGGAAAGCGATTTTAAACGCGAATACGCCTTTATCGCAACCGATAAAGTTTTAAAGAAAGAACAAAAACTTTTTATAGGATTAAAGAAAGATGATGAAGTAGCTTTCGACATCACTAAAATTTTTGATGATGCTACTTTGAAAAGCAATTTGTTAGGCATTTCAGAAGAAGAAGCTAAATCCATAAAGGGCGATTTCATTTTAAAAATCAATACAATCAGCCGCACAACGCCCGCTGAATTAAATCAAGAGTTTTTCGATAAAGTTTTTGGTAAAGATGCTGTTAAAACGGAAGAAGAATTCTTAACAAAAATCAAAGAAACCATCAGCGAAAACTACGCGAGAGAAACAGAACATTTTCTCAATCACCACATCGAAGATCATTTCATAAAAAATACCAAAATCGAATTACCGGAAAATTTCTTAAAGACTTGGCTGAAAATTACTAGCGAGGGTAAGGTAACAGACGATGTATTAGCAAAAGAGTTTGATGCTTATAAACGCAGTGTTATCTGGGATTTAGTGCGCAATAAAATTGCGGAAGACAACAAAATTGCTGTTGAGGCAGATGAAGTGCGTGCCAAAGCAAAAGAAATGATTGTGGCGCAATTTGGCGGGGCAGCTATTGCCGAGCAATTAGGAGATAGATTGGATGCCATTGCTGATAATTATTTACAGAATGAAAATGGCAAGCAGTTTATGAACATCTACAGCCAAATCCGCAATGAGAAAATTTTGAAACTAATTCGCGAACAAATTACCGTAAGTGAGAAAAAAGTTACTTTGGATGAGTTCAAGAAAATTGTTGAAACACATACCCATTAATTTTTGCAATAAATAAGGCTTTTAGCCGACAATGGTTTTAGAATCTTATTTCTGAAACCATTTTTTATTTTAAATGGTTTGAATGAAATTGACACTCAATCGAAACAACAAAATTCAACTTACATAATCCGCTTATATGAACAACCAAAACGAATTTAGAAAGTATGCTGTACACCACTTGGGCATGAGTGGCAATACTATTGACGATTACGCCAATAAAATCCAAAACATGACTCAGTATGTGATTGAAGAAAGGCCCGGAAATTTTAGAGCTATTGATGTATTTACTCGTTTGATTTCAGACCGTATCATTTTTTTAGGCACTGGCGTAGACGATCAAATTGCTAACCTACTTATCGCTCAACTTTTATTTTTAGAATCAGCTGATCCTAAAAAAGATATCATCATGTACATCAACAGTCCGGGTGGATCGGTGTATGCAGGTTTAGGTATTTACGATACCATGCAGTATATCAACCCAGATGTTGCTACAATTTGTATTGGTTTAGCTGCCTCCATGGGAGCTGTTTTATTAGCAACTGGTGCTACTAAAAAGCGCTCTGCTTTACCACATTCTCGCATCATGATTCACCAACCTTCATCAGGCATGCAAGGAACATCCAAAGACATGGAAATTTCTTTACGCCAAACCATTGAAGTAAGAAAAGACTTGTATGAAATCTTAGCCAGACACACAGGCAAAACTTACGAAGAAATTGATCGCGATTCGGACCGTGATTACTGGATGAAAGCTACGGAAGCCAGAGATTATGGAATGATTGACGAAGTATTAGAAAGAAAGAAGTAATAACATAGATAATGCCGGATAGACAATAAATTGGTACTTTTGTTCTTCCGGCATTTTCTTTTCAAATCATAAAATCTTAGGGTATGGCTGAAGTAACGTGTTCTTTTTGTGGTAGAAATAAAAAAGATGTAGACCTGATGATTTCAGGCATACATGCCCACATTTGCGACAAATGTGTTACGCAAGCCTCTCAAATTTTATTAGAAGAAAAGAAAAATAAAGTTGAAGCAGGCAATGCCCCTAACTTTAAATTGATTAAACCAAAGGATATTAAAAAATACCTAGATGAATATGTGATCGGGCAAGATGAAGCAAAAAAAGTTTTATCCGTTGCCGTTTACAATCATTATAAAAGATTGATGCAAAAGAAAACCGAAGGCGAAGTAAGCATCGAGAAATCTAACATCATCATGGCCGGTGAAACCGGAACAGGTAAAACGTATCTAGCTCGCACTTTAGCAAAACTTTTGCAAGTTCCTTTTTGCATTGCCGATGCAACGGTTTTAACCGAAGCAGGTTATGTGGGGGAAGATGTAGAAAGTATATTGACCCGCTTACTACAAGCAGCTGATTACAATGTGGAAGCTGCAGAAAGAGGGATTGTATATATTGATGAGATAGATAAAATCGCAAGAAAATCGGATAACCCTTCTATCACCCGCGATGTAAGTGGCGAAGGCGTGCAGCAGGCTTTGTTAAAATTATTAGAAGGCACTGCGGTTAACGTTCCACCACAAGGTGGAAGAAAACATCCTGATCAGAAAATGATTACGGTGAACACAGAAAATATTTTGTTCATCTGCGGTGGGGCATTCGAAGGCATTGATCGTTTTATTGCAGGTAGATTGAACACAAGACCTTTAGGTTTTGTAACCAATGCAGATGGTTTACATCCATCAGATGTTGAAAAAAATCTTCTTCAATTTATATCCGCACAAGATTTAAAAAGTTTTGGTTTGATACCAGAGTTAATCGGTCGCTTGCCGGTTGTGTCGTATCTCAATCCATTAGATAAAGATGCCTTGAAGAAAATTCTAAGCGAGCCGAAAAATGCGTTAATCAAACAATACAAGAAACTCTTCGAAATGGAAAGCATTGAGTTAGAGTTTAAAGATGGCGCTTTAGATTTTATTGTTGAAAAAGCCGCTGAGTTTAAATTAGGAGCGCGTGGTTTAAGAAGCATCTGTGAAGCCATTATCAACGATGCTATGTTTGAATTACCTTCTGAAAAAACAACAGATCGCTTAGTGATTACAAGAGCGTACGCAGAAGAAAAATTTAATGGCTCCCAATACAGCAAATTAAAAGTTGCCTGATTTTTCTTGCAGAAATTTTACAATCAGCGAAGCGGTATTTTCTGAAGCAGATCCAATATTAAGTGTGGTGTAAACTTCATAATTTCCGTTTATTACTTTTTCGCGATAGTTTTTATTATTCAATAAGTTATTAAGTTCTGCGGAAACTGTTTCGGCTGTACAATCATCTTGTAATAATTCTTTCACTACTTCTTTATTGGCAATTAAATTAACCAACGAAATAAATTTAACTTTTACGACTTGCTTGCCAATCCAATAATTGAATGATGCTGTTTTATATACTACTACTTGTGGTACATTGAATAGGGCAGTTTCTAAAGTAGCTGTTCCCGAAGTAACCATGGCTGCTTGTGCAAAACTCAGTAAGTTATAAGTATCTTCATTAATGGCTATTACATTTTGTAGTTGCAACAATGGTTCGTACAACTCTTGCTGTAAGTTAGATACTGTGGCTACTGCAAATTGCCATTGTGGATTTTGTTTGGCAAGTGTGGCCATCACCGGAATTATTCTTTGTAATTCTTGCTTCCTGCTGCCAGGCAGTAAGGCTACTAAAGGTTTGTCGTCTTTAAAACCATGTTCTGCTTTAAAGTTGAGATTGATTTGATGTGCCTTTACTGCATCTAATACCGGATTGCCTACATAATGCACATCCCAATTTACTTTTTGTTTGAAGAAATCCTTTTCGAACGGAAGAATAACAAACATCTGATCGATAGATTTCTTTAATGACCATGCTCTGCTTTGTCGCCACGCCCAAACTTTTGGCGGAATGTAGTAGTAAACTGTGATATTATTTTTCTTGCAAAATTTTCCTATTTGTCTGTTGAAACCACCGTAATCGATTAAGATAACAACATCAGGTTTTTTACTTAATATATCTTGCTTGCATTTTTTTACTAAACCTAAGATGGTGAATAAGTTTTTGAAAAACTCGAGCATGCCCATAAAAGCCATATCTCGATAATGCACTGTAAGTTGCATACCAGCTTCTTGCATATAATCGCCACCAAAACCAAAAAAAATGCTTTGTGCATCTTTTTGCTTCAATGCTTTGATGAGATTACTTCCGTGTAAATCCCCTGAACGTTCGCCTGCTATAAGGTAGTATTTCACTGTATTGGTATTATTCGCCCAGGTATTCTACAAAGTTGCGCGGAGTTTCGTATAGCTTAACAGCATGCAACTTGCCAAATTTTGTAATGGATGGAAGTTTCGCTTCTAGTATTTTCCAGATTTCTATGGCTATGTTTTCGGTGCTTGCCATTTTACCTGCCATGAAGGGAACATCGAGGTTGATATTTTTGTGATCCAATTTTTCACAAACTTCTTCGCGAATCAATATGCTTAGTTTTTTTAGATCTACAACAAAACCTGTTTCGGGGTCGGGCTTTCCTTTTACAGTTACTATTAACTCAAAATTATGACCGTGCCAGTTGGCATTTGCACATGGGCCAAACACTTCCTCATTCTTTTCTTTCGTCCAGTTGGGATTATACAGTTTATGAGCAGCATTAAAGTGCTCTTTTCTGCTTATGTAAATCATATTGCAAATATAACACTGTGTTTTTAACCTTTAGTTCCGGCTTAGTATAACTCGATAGACTTTGCTTGGATTTTGTTTATCCCATAAAAAATAAACTCCTTCGCCCTGATTGGCTATATCGATATGGCCTTCCCTATCCATTTCAAAATAGATTTCTTTACCGAGTGAATTGTATAACTTCCATTCTGCTTTGCTAAATGAATTTTTATCTGATAATTGGATTTTGAACTTACCAGAGTTTGGATTGGGAAACACCAAAGTTTCTACTTCTTCTTGTTGCAAAGAAGAAGTAATCAAAAAAATCTCACTAAGTCGAGAACAGTTTTGATCGCTGGTAACTACTTGAAATGTTTGCTGCGTGTTTTGTTCGATGGATAAAAATCTATCATTTTCATTTTGCAAAAGTTCATTATTTGCTAACCATTGGTAGGAATTGGCCAATTGCAAACTCATCAATCGATTATCAGCCAAGACAATTTTATTTTCAGGTAAAGTGTTTTTGATTATCGTAAATGTTTTAGAGGCTTGATGTGTTCGGTTATCTTTAGAAATTGTAAGTGTTATAGTTACTTCTCCAAAGTCACTTGAAATTGAAATCAGTGGTTGTTCATCTTCACTTGTAAAATTTGCATCACTTGAAATAGTCCAAGTATATTGAGTAGGATTGCCAAGAGATAAATTAACAGGTTGAGCCAAGCTTCCTTCGCAGATTTTATCAATAGAAAAATTAGCCATCAGCAAATCACTACAAACTACAGCTTGCCAACCAGTAGCTGAGCTCACGGTAGCATCTTCGCTTATAGAAATAGCAGCATTACCTTGTAAATCAACATTATTGATTTGCGCATGGGTTAAACACAAAGCCATAGAAGGTTCAATATCAATTATGCTTCCATCCACTCCAGATAAAATCAATTCATCATCTTTGTTTACTTTTAGTTGTGATTCGACAGTAAGTTTAGTGTTGCTGAGCCATTGTATTTGTGATTGATGATGCAAGGTTAAAGTATTCATCTTTACTTCACTTTCTAACAACAACTTTCCAAAAATTTCGATTTGATTAATACTTGGAACTTGTACGATTTTTAAAGTTGATGTTGGCTGTATGATTAGCTTACCGGAAAAGTTGTTGTCATTGAAATTAAACTCAGCTTGATTTTTTGAATGAATAACAACTTCTTCAGTTATGTGACTACCGTGGATATTCAATTGTTTAATCCATAAATTAGATTGACCGAAATCAATTTGACTGTTTGAGTTGGCAACCCATTCATCTGTATCGATTTGGGTATCTTTTTCTAAAGTCAATGAATTAAATACATTAATTGATTTAACTTCAAAATTTCCTGAGACAGTTTGCTTTCCAGATATAAAGTTTAACTCAACATTATGCATGTTTTTATTAATTACTGAAATGATTCCATCACCTGTAAATTTAATTTTTCCTGCATTCCATTGAACCAATGGGGATGAACAAGAAAAATCTTTGTTAATACTTAAATCAAAATCACTTAGTAAGAATTGAAAGTTGTTTGTGTTTAGGATAATTAAATCTCTTATAGCTACGTTTTTTGTGAGTTGCAACGTTTCATTTTGTTGCAACGAGCGATTATCGATAATCACCCTATCGTTTGTACCCGGAATAAGATTGGCTGGAGCTCCTCCTGAAGTAAATGACCATTTTGATGCATCATCCCAACTCCCAGCCCCTACTCTATACAAAGTTTTACTGGTTGTATTGAATGGTGTAAAAGAAATCCACAGGCTGTAAAATTGTTCAGCATTCTTTAATATTCCTTTATGACTTACCAAGATTTTATAATCCCTGTTAAAAGGAGTTTCTAATTCTATCTTTTCAACATTGTCTCTATTATTGTCACCTTTTGTTGCTTGTGCTTGTGGAATGGTAGGGTTAAGTATCCAAGGGAAATGAACATTGCCTGCATCATCGATTAAGCGTATATCTAAATCGTTAACGAGCATTCTTTTTGTTGGATCTAATACTGGCTGTGATGGTTCACCTTCGGGGTCAGTCCAGCAGATTGTAATCGTAACTTTTCTATTAGCCAAAGGTTTGATAGCTATTTCATGTGTTTCACCTTGCAACAATTTTGCTTCTTGCAAGATTACTCCTTCTTGTCCTTTATTTAATAAAGTTGTGGCGGCAGCAGTTGCATCCAACAAACCCCAACCCATGCTATAATCCGGCCCTGGTTGTGGTCCGGCTTCTTTTGCTGTATGTATCAATAAACTTTTAACCGTAGATGAGTATTGAAATTGTTTTCCTGAAAGTTTCTTTTGTAACTCTTGTAATAAAACAATTGAACCTGTAACAACTGGCGCAGCCATGGATGTGCCAGAAGAATTAATGTATTGTGTAGGGCTACCTGAGCCTGTCGATAAAATATTTACACCTGGTGCTACTATATCTGGCTTAATTCTACCGTCATCAGTTGGACCAAAAGAAGTAAAGCTACTGGGCGTTATACTTAACGGTGATATATATGAAGTAAACTTATTACTTGCCCCAACTGTGATTACATTTTTTGCAGCAGCTTCAGGAATAATACAATCGTAACCTGTTCCTTGATTGCAATCTGCGGGCCTAGTTCCATCTCCAGGTTCACCTCTATCGTTTCCAGCTGGCCAAACAATGGTATAGTCGGGAGAGAGATTGACTAACAGATCGATGGCTTTTGTTCGGTTATTATAGAAACCATGTTTATAGTCTTCTGTTGTACTGATTGCTGCATCGCCAAACCAAAACCAAACACCACCCACTCTTGCCCAACCTGTAGTTGTGCCGTAAGAATGGTTAGATACTTTTGCAGAAGAATTGATTTGCAAAGCAGCCATCTCTGCTAAATCATTATCAAAAAAATAAGTAAAAGCTTTTGCTGCCGGTGCCATTCCTTTAGCGGCTGGCAAAACTCCGCTTGCTAAGATTGTTCCGCTTACATGTGTTGCATGACTTTTTACAGAAGTACCTTCTTTACCTAGAATTCTATTTTGAAATTCCGAGTGATCTGCTACTAAGCCATCTTCCCAAATACCACAAATGATGCCTTCACCTGAGAGTGCAAATGCACCACTCCTGTTTAACAAACCGGTAACATTCGTATTAGCTGCTGCATCGGCATTTAAACTCGACAAAAAATTAATTGTGTTGCCATCGAGCCAAGGAATAAAAGTTTGTTGTGAAGAATCGAGAGAAGAGAACTGTTTAATCTTACTTTGCTTAAAATAATAAACACTTTGTTTAAAGTGTTCTTCCTGAAATTTTCTAAATGATTCTAGGTTTTGGGCATAAACCCAATGAGAAAGTATGAAGGAGGCTCCGATAAAAAGGACAAAGCGCATAGTACAGCAAAATTAACCTAAACCTGGCTGTATCTATACGCTTGTAATGGAAAAAGAAACTAATACAAGATTAATTTTCTGCTGTTACCGTTCCATTATCGGTAGAAACTTGGAAGAAAACTTCTCCTTCTATTTTGTTGAAATTGTAGACTTGAGCAAACTGCCCCTTACCCACAATTTTGTGTGTCATTAGCAATCTACCGGCTGCGTTAAGTACATCAACTTGAACTTCTTCTGCAGCCGGATCAGCAACTGTTAATAAGTATTTACTGTTATCGCCTTTTAATTTTTGTACGTGTGCAAATAAACTTGGTTTTTCTCCATATGTATAAGAATCAACATAGGTTTTACCTGGAGTTTCTACAACAATTTTATACGTTCCCTTTTTAAGGTCAGATAAATCATAAGGTCGTACAAAATCGGGTTTCGCTTTAATTCTTTCGTTGAATCTTAAATTATTGCTTTCATCAAAGATTGAAATTTTAATAAAAGTTGCTCCATCTCCTTTGTAGAAAACCTTTAGTCGACCGTTACTTCCCTTCATTACTGCAACTGTTGAATTTTTTTCTGGGTCATCAACCCCACCTGCAAGCGATACTATGCCCGAAACTGCGAGCACAAAAAATAATACAACTAACTTTTTCATAAATGTTTTGCCTAATATGCCTCTAAGACGACTAACACCTAGTAAAAGTTGCATACAGCAGGTTAACAATGGTTAACGTTAATGTTACCAAAAGAGATAAAAGGCTTAATTCAAAAAAAATTGTATGAATTTAAGTGATGAGCGATAAAAAATTTTATTGCTCAATTTCTTTTCAAGTAAGAATACTTTGATATGATTTACGATTCTGAACAGTAATTCGTTCGATTATGATACATTAATTGAGATGAAAGATATCTCTGCTTTTTTCTTCATGTTCCATTAACACGGTTTGATAAACAACTTTTTGTTTGAGGAAAATTTGTTGCTTATCTTCTTTTAAGGTCATGAATTTGTAACGCTCAGGAAAATCAAGATTGAGTTCGTTAGCAATTTGATATACATTGAAAATATTGCTCTTCTGAGAAATCCCTCTTTTTATTTGAAAAGTATGAAATGCCTCATGCAATTCTTGATTAGGATATTTCTCTAATTCAATTTCTTTAAAAATTACTTTTCCTCCGGGATATAATTTTGTTGAATAGGTTCCTTTTTGTTCAGTAAGCGAAAAAATATCTTCGCACTTTACTATAATGTCTAATTCTCCTTTAGGATATCTCTTGATAACGCTTTCTAACCTCATGTAAGATCCCAGTCTTTCATTGTTAATAGGATGATCGAAGTATATGCCGAAGCGTACATCACGTTCTTCAACATCGCGCAATAATTGCTTATATCTAGGCTCAAAAATGTGCAAGGGGACGAGTTCGCCTGGTAAAGGCAAAATACGAAGTGGAAAAAGAGGAATAAGAACACCGGAATCCATACCGAGTATAACAACAGAAAAGCCTTTCGGTTAATATTTTATTAAATAGTGTGGCTTAACGCCAAATTCTTGCTCAAGGTTGTGGAAACCCGGTAAAAAGGAAAGATTAATTAAAAAAGAAAAAACCGCAACTTCAGCTTGTAACTTCTTTACCAGCCTTCCTGCGGCTGCAGCTGTTCCTCCTGTTGCTAGTAAATCATCATGGATCAAAACTTTCATGCCTTTTTGTAAAGCATCAGTATGGATTTCGAGGCTTGCTTCGCCATATTCCAATGAATATGATTCAGAAAGGGTATGAAAAGGAAGTTTTCCTGCTTTTCTAACCGGAATAAAAGGTTTATGAAGTTTTTGCGCTAATAAAGCGCCAAAAATGAACCCACGCGACTCGATTCCAATGATGGCATCTATTTCCTCCTTGGCTAGTTCTGCTTCTAATTGATTTACAATGGCTGACATTAAACTCGCATCTGCCAAAATGGGTGTGATATCTTTAAATAGAATGCCTGGTTTGGGAAAATCAGGTACGTTTCTTATTACTTGATTGAACCTGACTTCTAAGGGACTATTTTTTTGCATAGCTGGCAAATTAGGATATTTTTTTAATCCTGTTTTTGCAATTTTTCTCCACTAACAAATATTTCGTCAATCCAATTGGTATTGATGGCATAAGGCAGAAAAGCCAAAGAACTAACTTCTTTGGTTAAAATAAGGTCGGCTTTTTTACCTACCGTTATTGAACCCACTTTGTCAGCAAGATGTAAGGCGGCAGCAGTGTTGATGGTAGTAGCATTGAGTACTTCTTCGGGTGTCATTTTCATTTTTACACAAGCCAATGAAAGCATGAAAGGCATATTACCAGAAGGCGAACTGCCAGGATTAAAATCTGTAGCAATAGCAATTGGTAATCCTGCTTCTATCAATTTTCTGGCTGGAGGAAAAGGTAGATTTAGAAAAAAGGCAGCTAAAGGTAAAAGGGTTGGAATAGTTTGTGATGTTCGCAATGCTTCTATTTCGACATCACCAATATTTTCTAAGTGATCAACACTAATTGCTCCTACTTTAACTCCTGCTTGAACGCCTCCTGAATTGTGTAACTGATTGGCATGTAGACGAGGCTTCAAACCATATTGCTTGCCTACTTCACAAATGGCAATGGTTTCGTCAACCGAAAAAAATCCTTCTTCGCAAAATACATCAATGTAATCTGCCAATTTCTCTGCCGCGATTTGGGGAATCATTTCTTGCTTGATAGAATCGATGTATGCTTCGCGTGAAATTTCTTTTGGAAATGCGTGTGCGCCTAAAAAAGTTGTTTTAACAGTTAATGGTGTTTCTTTGCCTATGCGTTTAGCAACGCGAAGCATTTTTATTTCATCTTTTAGCGTTAACCCATAACCACTTTTTATTTCGATAGTAGTAGTGCCTGATTGCAATACTTGCCTAGCACGAGGAAGACTTCTGAAGAATAATTCATCTTCTGTAAGTGCTTGTAATTTTTTGGCTGAGTTTAATATGCCACCACCGGCCGCTGCAATTTCCTGATAGCTTGCACCTTTAATTTTTAAAACAAATTCTTGTTCGCGAGGCTCTGCAAAAACTAAGTGAGTGTGCGAATCAACAAAACCTGGAAGAATTATTTTACCTGTGCAATCGTGATGGATGGCATCCGCGACTTGCGGACAATCTTCCATCTTTCCATAACTTTTTATTTTGCCATCTTCAACTAATAAAAAAGCATTTTCGATAGATGGTAAAACAGACATGTCTTTACCTCTTGCCAGCGTAAAACCAACAGGTCTTACCTGATATAAACTTTTAATGTTGATGAATAGCCTTTTGCCTGGCATTATTTTCCGAAGGACTCAACCTTATAATCGAGTTGTGTACCGAATACTGGGAAACTGATTTTGAATAATGCATAGAAGCTTCTTCCCGTTAAACTAGGACGATATCCAAACTCTCCGCCATAAGCCCAACTTAATTGACGGTTAAATTTACCTTCAATGCCTAATCTAAAACCTATCTGTTTGTTTTTGATCGGACTAACGGAGTAGGTATAAGTTGTATTAGGAATTTTATCTCCACTTACCGGATCTTTGTGGGTATACACTACATCATCTAAAGTAAAAAAAGGAGTGTATAGAATGTCGGCATAAGCTGTTAAGATTAAATCATCGATTCCTTCTTCATGTTTATCGAAATTCACGGCAACATTCTTTATCCAACTGTAAGAACCGCCTACATATAAACCTTGGGAAGAAATGTTGGAGAAAACTCTTACATCTTGAAGGTTAGTTTGTCCTTTTACTTTTTCTTGAAGTGGAAGGGTTTGATACGTTTCTTCAGTTACGTTAGGATCTACATTTCTTAAATCGGCATTGGTAAGATTTTGTTCCTTTAATGCTCTACCTAAGTCAGTGGAACTGTCCCAGAAAATGGCACCTAATCTTGCGCCATACACAATTCTTACTTTACAAGGAATTTCTGCATGTAAAGGAACGCGCGCTGCCCATCTGTTTCCTTTATAACTCTTCTTATAAAGAAACATTTTGGTTTTAGAAGACTTTTCGAAGTCTTTAATATGATAGGTTCCACCTAATTCGTAATAATTGAAAATTTCAGTATCATTATCTACACTGGAAACTTTGCTGGCATAATCACGCGTAAAGTCGAAAAACTTTTGGGAGTAAGTTTTTCTAATCATGGCTTTAAAATCAGCCTTATCTTGGTAATAATAAGAAACTTCGATACCATACCCTGCATTAACATTGGTTACAAAAAGTTCACCATATAAGGGTTGAAAATGAACGAAGAGTTTATTAATAGAATAAGGTTCGTCATATAATTCCTCGTAGGTTACGGCTTGCTTATCTTTTCGCTCGCCTTGAGCAAATAATATGGCCGGCAAAAAAGTAAAGACGGCCAACAAAAGGCGAAATGTCCAAAATTTCATAAACATTATGTTAGGAAGGTAAATTTATGAAATATTGGCGAAAAACCATTTTAGTAACCTCTAATGCTTATGAAGTTGCCTTTAGCTTTTGCTCTAGCTCGTTAAATTGCCATGATTTATAGGCAATCGTGATTAAATCGCAGCAGTTCTTACATAAATCTACCTCTTCTTCTTTCCAATTCTTAATTTCCCCTTGGTGTTCGCAGCAGATTACGCCTGCAATTCTTCCATTATCAAAGAATGGAACATCCAGTAAAGAATAAATATCGAGCGGTGTGAAATAGCTTTCAGTAAAGCCTGCTGTTGCCTGGTGACTTCTTGCGTTGGGAGCTAAAATTACTTCTTCACTTAGCATGGCTTTAAAGTAATCCGGAAAATCCTTTTTAAACAAATCAATTCCGCTACTAAAAGAATCGTCATGCGCAGCATACAGTTTCGCGCAATTGATTTTGCCTTCTTCTTCATCATAGAGCCAAACACTAACGCGAGAAGAATGAATTAATTGGCTAACTGTTTTTGTTATTTGTTCTATCGCTTTTTCCCAATTGCCTGCCTGTATATCTTTGCTTTTGGTGAGTTGCATAATGGCTTCTCTTCCTTTTTTGATTACATCGTTTCGTTGTTTTTCCTGATCTAACATGTTTTGTACATGCTTCTCTTTTCTACGCATTTCTTCTTGGGTAGCTTCTAGCTCCTCCATGTTTTGCCTCATTTCCTCCTCTTGTGCGCGCATTTCTTCTGCTTGTTGCTGGGTTTTTTCTAAAAGAATTCGCGTGCTTTCGTTAATTCTTACTGCTGAGATAGTTGCCGCAATGCTTTCACTCAGTTTTTCTACCAAATCAATTTCAAAATCTTCGTAATGATTAAAGGATGCGATTTCTAGTACGCCATATATCCTATCGTTAACTTTCAATGGTGTAAGTAAAACAGAGGATGGGTTAGCACCGCCCAAGCCTGATGTGATTTGAATATAATCTTCAGGTAATTGCTTTAAAATAATCTTTTCTCCTTCGAGGTAACATTGCCCGACTAAGCCTTCGCCTATGGAAACAGATTTCTGTAGGAACTTTTTTCTTTCGAATGCGTAGCACGCCACTAGTTCTAAGGTAGGATTTGTTTCATCCTCTGATAAAATGAATAAACCTCCTTGATTACTTTTAGTATATTTTACTACGAAGCGGATGATATTATCGTATAGCTGACTTGCATCTTGGTTGTTGCGCAGAATCTGACCAATTTCTGCTAGCCCTGACGTTGTCCAATTTCGTTTTGTTTCTGTATCCGCATTCTTAGAAAGAGAAGTCGCTAAATTTTGAAGTGTTGCAGCTAGTGTATCTTCGGCAGTGTTTAAATACAATTGCGCTGCATAATTACCTTTACTTATTTCTTGCACATAAGATGATACAATTCCAATTCGATGTTGATCTTCTTCTAGTTTTTTTGCGTTGCTCTCTATCATACTATCGTTACCAACTTGCAAGCGATAAATTAAAAAAGTTAGCAGCGCAAATGCACCTACCATTAAACCAACAGAAACCCATGAAAGCTTTTGCAAAAAAGATGAGTCTGCTTTTACACGAGATCTTGTTAATGCAATTAGTTTATCTAAAGAGGCTTGTGTTTCTTCATAGGCGGCATCAAAACGTTGGTCTAGTTCTCCACCTGCTTGTTCTTGAGTATCTACTTGTGTTGAATCGTTGGCCGATTGTTTGTTAGCCAGCATGAACTTGTTTCTTTCATCGGCAGCCACAATCAAGTTTTTAACATCTTGCATGGATGCATTAATGATTTCAACTGATTCCGTATCACCTAAATCTTCAAAGTTGCCTAATTCAGAACTACCATGATTTAACGCAATTTGCAGCAATGATTCAGACTGTTCGAATAGCACTCTAACATTTTTTTCATATTGAAGGGTTTGGTCGCCAGCCATATACTCTTCAAACCAAAGATGGCCCTTCGTTATGTTATTTTTTACATTATCACCCAAAGCCAAGTAAGGCAAATTACGCTCGTAAGTGTTGAGCATATTGAGTTGCGAATAGAGTGTAAGAATTGTTATTAATACACCAACGAAAGCAAATAGCAGAGTGTATTTTTGTGCACGTGATAACGAGAGTTTCATGAAGTGGGGGATTGGATAAAATAAAATTAGGCTTTTCCTTTCTAAAAATGGATAAAGTCTTTTAAAAATTTGAGTTGATTAAGCATTTATACTCCTCAATCTATTATTCAATACCCTTTTATTAAGAATGATTCTCATTTAAGTGGCGCTTAAACGATTAATCATTCAAATAAACCAAACTTTGAAAGCCTCAATTCATTTATTTTATCTATCCTTAGTTGGATTTAGCCTAGTCTTTCTAATTTTGTTGTACCCCAAAAACCAACCTCGTTATGAATCTTCGTGTAATCTTATTTCTTATTGGTATATTTTTGATAAACACAACTCATGCCCAACAATATCATTTATTTAAACCAGTACCACGTGCAGAGTTAAGAGAATTTGCATTAGACAGACCCGATGTTACTGAATCTCCACAAACAGTTGATGCAGGACATTTTCAGTTTGAAGGCGATGTACTTAAGTGGGTAAAACAAAATGGAGGTATCAGTGAAAGAACAATCAATATTTGGAATGGGTTGTATAAGTTAGGGTTAACAAACAATTGGGATATTCATTTCGGCTATGAAGCTTACAACATAAATAGAAATGATGATGGTGATAAATTAGATGAAGGAGGTGGAGCTTTTACCATTCGATTAAAGAGAAATTTTTGGGGAAATAATGGCGATACTAAAACTGCTTTAGGCGCAATTCCTTATGTAACATTTCCTACAGGGAATCCTTTTGAAAAAAATCAAGATGTGGCTTTCGGAGTAGGGTTTCCTTTTAGCTGCGATATCAATGGTAAATTAGGTTGGGGAGCACAACCACAATTTGATTTCGTTCCCAATGCAGAAGGTGGTTACGATTTAAGTTTTTTTCAAACCGTTGTATTGGGTGGAACTGTTATTGGAGATTTAGATTTTTATGCTGAAGCTGTAAGCATCTTTGCAAAGGATGAAAACCAATATTTGGCAAACGGTGGATTGATTTACAACATTTCGCCAAATGTAAAAGTAGACATTGCCACTAACATTGGCTTGAATAAGCCAGCACCAACAAAAATTTACCTTGGCTTAAGTTTCAGAATTTAATTTTCTTTAACATATACCGAAATGAATAATAATTTTTATTCATTTCGATATAGTATATATTTTACTTCATTTGATTCCAAACGCTTTGCACAACCCCAGATTGTTCTTTACTTTCATCAATTCTATATCAGCTAAATCGAATTGAGCGAGTAACACACTTTTTTGAGCTGTAATTACTTCTAAGTAAGTAGCTCTGCCAGCTAAAAATAAATCTTGTGATGCCGCTAAACCTGCATTTAAGGAATTTACTTCCAATTGTTTTTCGTTAGCAGCTTGTTCAATTATAGTTTGCATATCAATATACATTTGAGCTTCATTAATTGCCTGTGTAACAACGCTCTCATATTCCAGATAAGCAATATTCTTTCGCGATTTAGATGCAGCCAGCTCGGCTTTAAATTGATTTCGTTGAAATACAGGCAAAGTTATTCCACCTCCTAACCAATACGCTAGTGAAACAGGAAACTGAAACCAAACCTGACTTCTTAATGTATGCAATCCGTAGTTTCCATGTAAAGAAATGGATGGATAAAAAGCTGCACGAGCAGCAGCAACATCCGCACCTGCTGCTTGCAATTCTAATTCTGCTTTAAGAACATCCGGCCTTGTTGATAAGATTGAAGTTGGTGTAAGTAAAGAAGTCAATTGTTTAAAACTACTTTCAGTTATTAAAGAAGTTCTGACTATTGCTGCCGGCATTCTGCCTAATAAAATATTTAGTGAAGTTTCTAATTCAATTATACTTTTCTGTAAATCTAATTCAACCGCTCTTGTATTGTATAGTTGTGCCTCAAATTGTTTTACGGCCAACTCAGTTACAAGCCCTGCTTGCTTTTGGATTTTAACTAATTCCAAAGCTCGTTCTTGTAACAATTCGTTCTCTTTGGCAATTTTAAGCTTGTAATCTAAAGTTTGCAGTTGAAAATACCTTTCAGCTATATGATACATCAAGATTAACCTCGCATCTTGCCAGGCTTGGTAAGAAGAAAGATATCGATTGACTGCCGCTTTTTTTCTGTTTCTTAATTTACCCCAAACATCTGCCTCCCATTGGGCTTGCAAACCCGTGTATAAATCGGGCATACGTTGTGGAATTCTCCTATCAGGCGTAATGTTGTCCGATAAATTAGTATCAAAGTTTCCTATACCATCAACTGTATACTCACCAAATCGTTGCACGCCAGTTTGTGTTTGCAGATTTACCTGTGGTAAAAAATTGCCTCGTGCCATTCGTAATTCAGCATTAGAAATATTTATTCTTTCAAATAAGGCCTTAGCACTCTGATTATTTTGTAAACCACTATCAATCAATAATAGTAAATTACTATCACTGATTAATTTTCTAAATGCAATTGTTGAATCTGTTTGGGGTAACTCGCTGTTCTGAAATTTGCTAGGAAGTTTCAGTTTTGTAAAATTATTTAACTCTTTCGTACTTCTGCATGAAAGCAAAATAATGGGAAGGAGTAAAAAGAAATATTTCATGACTATATAGTTAAGCGTTATAACTTGACTTTGATTTCCATCTTTGTTCAACTCCTGCGCAAATGATGTACAATCCGGGAATGATGACTAAACCAAATACTGTTCCTGTTAGCATACCTCCTGCTGCGGTAATACCAATACTTTTGTTTCCCATAGCACCTGCACCTGTTGCAATACACAATGGAATTAAACCTGCTATAAAGGCGAAGGATGTCATCAAAATAGGACGCAAACGGGCGATGGCTCCTTCTATAGCTGCTGTTACTACTGATGCTCCAGCTTTTTGTTTTAGCACAGCAAACTCAACTATTAAAATGGCATTCTTCCCTAATAAACCTATCAACATGACTAAGGCTACTTGTGCAAAAATGTTATTCTGCAAACCCGTTATGTATAAGAAAAGATAAGAACCGAAAATACCTGTTGGTAAGGATAAAATAACGGGCAAGGGCAACAGGAAACTTTCGTATTGTGCAGCTAAAAGCAAATACACAAACACTAAGCAAATCATGAAGATGTAAATGGCTTGTCCACTGCTTAAAATTTCCTCTCGCGTCATGCCCGACCATTCAATAGAATAACCACGAGGTAATGTTTCGCTTGCTACACGCTCTATAGCCTTAATGGCATCGCCACTGCTAAAGCCTTGTGCAGCTTCTCCATTAATCATGGCTGCTGTAAACATATTGTATCGTGTAAGTTGTTCTGGTCCATACACACGCTCCATGCTTGCAAAGGAGGCATAAGGCACCATCTCTCCATATTGATTTTTCACTTGCAATTGCAAAACATCTTCAGGACTGGTTCTGTATTCAGGGGCAGCTTGCACCATTACTTTGTACATCTGTCCGAAGCGTATAAAGTTGGACGTATAATAACTTCCGATTAAGGTTTGCAGATTACTCATGGCATTATCGATGGTCACTCCTTTTTGTGCAGCTAACTCTTGATCAACTTTTATAAGGTACTGCGGAAACGTGGCATCGAAACTTGAAAAGGCATTTCCAATTTCAGGTGCGGCTATTAACGAATCGATAAATTGATTTGCCACTTGTGCAGTTTGTTGCAGGTTACCTGTTCCTGTTTTATCAATTAATCTGATTTCAAATCCGCTGGCATTTCCAAAACCAGGAACAGTTGGTGGTGCAAAAAACTGAATGGATGCATCTTTAATATGACTACTTTCTTTATTCAACTGCTCAATTAATGCTGTAACATTTTCTTTTCTGTCATCCCAAGGTTTTAAATTAACCATGCCCATACCAAACGATGCTCCTGCGCCTTCTGTAATTAGACTGTAACCTGCCAACGAAGAGAAAGATTCTACTGCTGGCATTTTCGCTGCCACTTGTTGAATCTGATCCATCACTTCTTCAGTACGTTCAACGGTTGCACCGGCAGGTGTATTAACGCTAACATAAATCATACCTTGGTCTTCATCGGGAATAAAACCGGTTGGTAAAATTTTATTAGTAAGGGCTGTCAATACACAAAAACCAATGAGTAACAATACAGTTACCATTCTTCGAGAAGCAATGCGTGTGATGATGGATTGAAACTTGCCTTCAAATTTTCCATATCCAGTATTGAAGGAACGAAAGAATCTATTCAACAAAGAATTAGAATGCGATGGTTCATGTCTTTTAAGTATGATGGCACACAAAGCCGGAGTTAAGGTTAAAGCATTGATACCTGAAATCACAATGGCGATAGCAAGTGTGAGCGAAAACTGTCTATAAAAAACTCCTGCCGGACCCGACATAAAGGCAACCGGAATAAAAACAGCCGACATTACTAACGTTATCGCTATAATAGCACCACTGATTTCACCCATTGCACTAAAAGTGGCTTGCCGGGGTGTTAGGTGTTCTGTTTCCATTTTAACGTGTACCGCTTCTACTACCACAATGGCATTATCCACTACAATACCAATAGCCAACACTAAAGCAAAAAGCGTAAGCAGATTGATGGAAAACCCTAACATCTGCATAAAAAAGAAAGTACCAATTAAAGAAACCGGAACAGCCAATGCAGGAATTAAAGTTGATCTTCCATCTTGTAAAAATAAAAACACAACTAACGAAACAAGGATAAAGGCTTCAATCAATGTTTTAATTACCTCTTGCATTGATGCATCCAAAAACCTGGATACGTCATAACCGATTGTATAATACATGCCAGGAGGAAAGGAAGATTTTTTTAACTCTTCCATTTTTGCTTTTACATTTTCAATTACTTGCTTAGCGTTAGAGCCAGGTCGTTGTTTTAATAAGATAGCTGCGGATGGTTTACCGTTTTCCTTTGAGATAACATTGTAGTTTCTAACACCAAATTCTACATCAGCAATATCTTTCAGTTTTAACATGGAACCATCGGGATTAGACTTAATCACGATGTTTTTGTATTCATCTTCTTTTACAAACTTTCCGGTGTAACGCAACACATATTGTAGTGATTGAGGAGTTTTATCTGAGCTTTCACCTGTTTTTCCTGGTGCAGCCTCTATGTTTTGATTGCGAATGGCTTGCACTACATCTTCCGATGAGATTCCATAGTTTACCATTCGATCGGGCTTTAACCAAACGCGCATAGAATATTCACGCGCACCCATTATAGTCGCGTACCCTACACCTTCAATGCGTTTCAGCTCTGCAATGATGTTGATATCTGCAAAGTTGTATATGAATTTCTCATCAGCATCCGGGTCATCGCTTAGCACATTCAAATACATCAACATACCGGTAACTTCTTTTTCTACACTTACACCTGCTTTTAAAACTTCTTCGGGTAATTCATCTAATACAGTAGAAACTCTGTTTTGCACGTTTACATTCGCAAGGTCGGGGTCGGTTCCTACTTTAAAAAATACTTGGATGATACTCGTACCATCGTTACCCGAAACGGAAGTCATGTACGTCATACCCGGCACACCATTGATGGCACGTTCTAGTGTAGTAACAACTGCCTTCGATGCAACTTCTGCATTGGCTCCGGTATAGTTAGTTGTAACTGTAACCGTTGGCGGAACAATATCCGGATACTGCGTGATGGGCAAACTTGTTAAAGCAATGAGCCCTAACAGTAAAAAGAACAAAGAGATAACCAGCGACAAGATTGGTCGCTCAATAAATTTTTGAAACATAGCCGGTGATTAAGAAACCTTTTGCGGTAAACTATTTTTAGTTTTTGCTAGAAGTGAATCGCCAGGTACGGATAAAGGTTTTATCTGCATACCATCGCGCACACCTTGAATGCCTTCGTAAATAATTTTATCGCCAGGCTTTAAACCCGATTCTACAAGGTAATAATGATCAATGCGCGTTTTAGGAATGAAAGATTTTAAAACCGCTTTGTTATTGGCATCCACCATAAATACACATGTTTTATCTTGTAGCTCAAACGTTGCTTTTTGTGGAACAAGCAAAGCATTTTCGATTTTGTTAAACAATTTCACTTTACCTGTTGCGCCATGTTTGATTAAACCAGAAGGATTAGAAAAATTAGCTCTGAAAGCAATTGTTCCGGTTGACGTATCAAATTCACTTTCCATGGTTTCGATGTAACCTGGTGTTTGATGCTCGCTACCATCTGCAAGAATGAATACCACTTCATTCGAATTCCTATCGTCAGGATGCGATTTTACATACTCCAGATAATCTTGTTCGGAAACTTTAAAGTAGGCGTAAATATTTTTGGTATCGAAAAGAGTAGTTAGCAAATGACCTTCGTCTATCAAACTTCCTATTTTAAAAGGAATGCGATCGATGGTACCATCAAAAGGAGCGCGTATTTCAGTATGTTGTACGTTAATCTTCGCTTGCTCCAAGGTTGATTTTGCTTCGAGTAATTTAGCTTGTGCCATTTCTACTTTGGAGCGCGCTATTCGTAATTCTGTATCGGACACAACACCTTTATCCACCAACATTTTTATTCTATCTACTTCTAACTCGGCTGCGTGTGTTTCGGCAGTTGCACTATTTACTGAGGCGCGGGCTTCATTGTATCTGGCTTTGTATTCTTCATCGTTTATTTTAAAAAGTAATTGCCCAGCTTTTACTGCTTTTCCTTCGTCAGTAAAAATGTAATCGAGGTATCCTTTTACTCTGGCTCTTACTTCAATATTTCTGTGGGCATGAACATCGGCCACGTATTCGTGCGAAAGAATGGTGTCTTTAACAAGTACTTCCGTAATCGGAAATGTATTTACTTGAGTTGATGTGGTTTCGTTTTTATTTTGGCATGCAGCCAAAAGTAATATGGCTACCAAGCCAAGGCATTGTAAGGTTTTCATGGAAAGTTTGGATTAACGTGATAAGAATAAACAAGGCCTTTGAGGCCAGATTACGTTAACCAACTTTTGGAGGGGGAGATTGAATGCGAATGTATGGTGATTTTACAGATTGATTTAGCTCTGCAAAACAAGCTTCGGTATGTGCTTTTTGTATGTTTAAATCTGAAGAAAAAAGACTCGATTTAACCTCTTCTTTCTTCTCTTCTTTTTCTAAGATATCCTTCTCGTTCTCTTCACAAAAATCGCAGGAATGACTGGCGATTGCCTCAAAAAACAGGGAAACAAAAGTGTTTTCGTTGTATTCTTTAACCTTTTCTACCACAGAAACAGAAACGGATTGTAAGGCTATTAGCATAGCCAATCCGACTGCAATACATCGATAGAAAAGGGATACAAAATTCATAAGTACCCTTTAAACGCTCATACCTTCAAAAAGTTCGCGAATTTAAGAAAGGCTTTTGAAAGCCAAATCGCTGGCATTTAAAATTTTATCAATTTCTTCCTTGCCTATGGCATTTGAGATAAACATGGCCTCGAATTGCGATGGTGCCAAATACACGCCTTGTTCTAACATGGCATTAAAGTATTTTCCGAATAAGGCTGTATCGCTTTTTTTGGCTGTTTCGTAATCGCTTACTTTTTCTTTTGTGAAAAATAAGGTAAACATCGAGCCAACCTGATTAACCTGTGCAGGAATATGGTGTTGAGCGGCTTGTAGCAACAAACCGGCAGCTAACGATTTACCGGTTTCGTTTATATTCGCATATACCTGAGGGTTACTTTTAAGGTAAGTAAGCAAAGCCATTCCTGCTGCCATCGCTAATGGATTACCTGAAAGCGTTCCAGCCTGGTAAACAGGGCCTGCAGGTGAAACACAACTCATAATTTCTTTCTTACCACCATAAGCACCCACCGGTAAACCTCCACCTACAATTTTTCCAAGGGTTGTCATATCCGGTTTTACGCCATACAATTCTTGAGCTCCTCCTAACGCAAGGCGAAAGCCTGTCATCACTTCATCAAAAATTAAAACAACTCCGTACTGATCACAGAGTTTGCGCAAGTTTTGTAAATAATTTTCTTCTGGTATTACGCAACCCATGTTGCCCACCACAGGTTCTAAAATAATGGCCGCAACTTGATCTTTATTTTCAATTAATAATTTTTCAATTGCGTATACATTATTGAAAGGTGCTGTAAGTGTATCATTGGCTACGCCTTTCGTTACGCCTGGGGAATCTGGTTCACCAAACGTTAATGCACCACTTCCCGCTGCTATCAAAAAGGAATCGGCATGGCCGTGGTAACATCCTTCCATCTTTATGATTTTGTCGCGACCGGTAAAACCACGCGCTACGCGAATAGCAGCCATCGTTGCTTCTGTGCCAGAGTTAACCATGCGCACTTGCTCGATAGAAGGAACCAAAGAGCAAATTAATTCTGCCATCTCCACTTCTCTTCTGGTTGGTGCACCAAAAGAAGGTGAACCTGATAATGCTTGCTTTACGGCTTCTTCAACTACAGGGTGTGCATGACCTAAAATCATCGGACCCCACGAATTAATTAAATCGATGTATGCGTTGTTGTCTTCATCATACAAATAGGCTCCCTTAGCATGATGCATAAAAATTGGATTTCCTCCAACTGCACGAAAGGCACGAACGGGCGAGTTAACACCACCTGGAATAAAATTTTTGGCACGATTAAACAGTGCTGCACTATTTTCTTTTTTCAACATAACGCTGATCTATACTAAAAAATACTGTCTTTTGTTAATTCTCCTTCATTAAACCGAAGAAAGGTTACTTTGTTATTAGCAGGCAATCCACTATAATCATAATTTTGTAACAAAAAGCCAGTGAATGTTCCACCTCTAAATGCTGATAACCATTCGGAATTACCTTCTTTAAATTTATGTCCTACAATTAGCATCAACTCATATCCGATGCGCGCATAGTTGGTTGACAAGCCAATAGGCGCTTTGCCATGTTTGCGAACATAACTTTTAATAAATGCTTTATTCCATTCATTATTTTTATCTGAGTAATTAGCTGCGTATAAACGGATGTTCATGCGTTGAAACTTTTCAATATCAACGGTGCCACTTTCTAACCACGATTCGTTACCAATAATCATGGTGTTATCTTTTCTGACCTCTATTGTGCTTACAACTTTGGTATAGATAATGGGATCATCACTTGCTACGAAAACTGCTCCAATGCTATCTTTCGGAACGGTGAATTGTTTGGGTGCTTTCCACTCATCGTATTCTGTTGGTGTAGCAATCATTTTAGTGATGCGCTCAACTGATTCTCTTGTGATCAATTGTTTAGCAATAATTTTAATGCCTTGCTTTTCTGCTTCTTGTATAAAACTCCATGCCATAACCGAGTCGCGCAATGCCGGGCCATAAAACACAATGCTTTTCTTTTTATGAATAAGTGGTTGTGCCTTTAAAAATTGTGCGCTCTTACTACCGAAACTTGCCGCATCGGGCTCAAACAATAAACCTAAATCATTTCCTTTTACTAATGTTAAATCGTTAGAAAGTGGATTGATTATAGGCACTTTATATTGGATAGAAGCTTCTTGTAAGGCTTGGTTCTCTTCGCGTAAGAGTGGACCAATCCATACATCAGATTGATTAACTTCCGGCAATGCTGTTATGGCTTTAATCTTATCGCTATTTCTCTCGGTATCATAGGCACGAAGCTCGATGTTGATACCCATTTTGTTTAGCGTATCAGTTGCTAATTGCATGCCGTTGTATAAATCCAGCACAAACTGATTTCTTTTTTTTGATGGAGAATTATCCAAGGTATTAGCTACAAAAGGAAAGAGTGCACTGACAACGAGTTTGTCTTTTTCTTTTATTTGATTTTTGTTCGCAAACTCTTTTGGTAAATCAATTTGGTTTTGCCTTGATAATTTTAGAATTTCTTCTCGTGTTTCTGTAGTTTGTTGATTCCACAACAAGCGAATCAAGGCGCTGGCCACTGCTTTATTTTTTTGATTATCCTCAAATAACATGCGCAATGTTTCAGCATCTTTTACTTGCATCAAATAATGTTCGATAGCTACATCTGCCTCTACTTTAGTTTGTGCTTTGGTAATTTTAGAAAACTGTTTAAGTGCCTCAAACGGGTTTTTATTTTCAAATTCACATAGGCCTAACCAAAAATATACTTCCTGAATATTGCTCCACTGTGGATTAAGTTTTTCTATTTGCACTAACATGTTTTTGGCTACCACAAAATAATTTTGTTTATAGGCTGCTAGGGCATAGTAGAAAGATGCGTAAGTGGAATAAGGATTTGCTTGATCGTAAGGAATAACTTTTTGCATAACTTCCATGCATAGCGCGTATTTTCCTTGCTGATACAATTGTTTGCCGTGCTCGTATTCTTGTTTGTAAGAAACAGAAGATTGAGCTAAAACATACGAAGTAATTAGGGATAGCAATATGATACGTATTGTTTTCATGGCGTAAAGGCTAAGATAAAATTACTCCCACTCGATGGTAGCAGGAGGTTTTGAAGAGATATCGTACACGACACGATTTACTCCTTTTACTTTGTTAATAATTTCGTTTGAAATCTCAGCTAAAAATTCATAGGGCAAATGCACCCAGTCGGCAGTCATGCCATCGATAGAACTTACAGCACGCAAGGCAACAACTCTTTCATAGGTTCTTTCATCTCCCATTACTCCCACCGATTGAATAGGTAGAAGCATGGCTCCCGCTTGCCACACCTTATCATATAGACCATGGTTACGCAAGCCCCCGATAAAAATAGCATCAACCTCTTGCAAAATGGCTACTTTCTCTGCTGTAATTTCTCCAAGAATACGGATACCTAAACCTGGTCCTGGAAAAGGATGTCTTCCTAGAATAAGTGGATCGATGCCTAATGTTTTGCCTACTAAGCGAACTTCATCTTTAAACAAGGTATTCAATGGCTCCACAACTTTTAATTTCATTTTCTCCGGTAAGCCACCTACGTTGTGGTGCGATTTAATGGTTTGCGATGGTCCCATCACTGGTGCCGATTCAATAACGTCCGGGTATATGGTTCCTTGTCCTAACCATTTGGCGTTTTCAATTTTGTGCGATTCTTCATCAAACACATCAATAAATGTTTTGCCAATGGCTTTGCGTTTGGCTTCAGGCTCTGTTAAGCCATGTAAGGCTGAATAAAATTTTTCTTTCGCATCGACTCCTTTGATATTTAAACCCATGCCTAGATAGGATTTTAACACCTGCTCAAATTCTCCTTTGCGCAACAAACCATTATCAACAAAAATGCAATGTAAATTTTTACCGATGGCTTTATGAACTAACATAGCGGCCACCGTTGAATCAACACCACCTGATAAAGCCATTACAACCTGATCGTTACCTAACTTTGATTGCAAGTCGGCTACTGTTGTTTCAATAAATTGGTCGGGCGTCCAGTCTTGTGCGCATGCACAAATATGTACTACAAAATTGCGCAGCAGATTTTTGCCTTCTGTTGTGTGTGTTACTTCAGGATGAAACTGTATGCCGTAAATGCTTTCGTTTTTTATTTTATATGCTGCGTTTTCTACCGATGATGTGCTGGCGATTACTTCAAAATTTGTCGGAACACTTTTGATGGTATCTCCATGCGACATCCACACTTGTGTATCGAGTGAAATTTCTTTTAGCAATTCATTGTGGTGATCTACTTTGCTTAAACGTGCTCTTCCATATTCGCGGGTAGAAGAAGCTTCCACGTTGCCACCACTCTTTTGTGCAATTAATTGGGCACCATAACAAATACCTAAAACAGGAACTTTGCCTCTGAACAATTCTAAATTAACATCCGGTGCATTGGCTTGCCTAACCGAACAAGGACTTCCGGATAAAATAACACCTTTTATGTTGCTATTGAGTTCGGGTACTTTATTGAACGGATGAATTTCGCAGTAGACGTTTAATTCGCGCACTCTTCGGGCGATTAATTGAGTGTATTGCGAACCAAAATCGAGGATGAGTATTTGCTGTGGCATGTGCAAAAATAAGCAG
Organism: Cyclobacteriaceae bacterium; assembly: GCA_027533395.1. GTDB lineage: Bacteria > Bacteroidota > Bacteroidia > Cytophagales > Cyclobacteriaceae > Chryseotalea. Next base: position 10,974 of record JAPZUF010000027.1, on the reverse strand, counting down.
GAAATTCGGAAATAGCCTTACAGAAAATCGAAGGCAAATGCGCGGAAAAAAGAAAAGAATGAGATATTAAATTGAATCGAAAACACTAGAAGTTTGCTTCTCAACAGGGGTGTCAATCAGGTAAGCCAGGGCTTCTTGTTCAGAATCAAAAGCACGAAAATCGGTGCCCATGAAAAAGTTAAACGCTTTAAGAATAAGTTTTTTTGGTTCGTTTAATCCGATTAAGGCATTTCTTAGCAAATAGGGTTTTACCTCGTTTGTTTCATTCTCAAAAAACCGGACAAAACGTGGCGTGATGTACATATTGGAATATCTTGAAATCACGAGCTTACTATTTTCACCTGTCATAATCCAGGCTTTTGCTTTGGCCGCAAGCTCTAGCATTTCTTCTTCTTTACAACCGGCATAATCAACCACTAAAATGGTTTTTTCTTGTATGGTGATTGTTTTTAATCGGTTCATAAAAACTGTTAAGAAAGTTAGTAATACTTATTGTTTAGTAATTAAATTTCAAGCGTTATAAAGAAATCGAATAATTCGTACTTATTTCATGTAATGAGTGATTTGCACGTTCAATATTTTATGTCGGTCACTCCAGGGCCGCTGGCCCCCGCATACTCACTCAACGCTGAATTCTATCCGCACCATCCCCTCCAGACCAAAGATAGAATTGAGGCGTTTCGTGAGCATGCTGATTTAATCAATGCGGAAAAATTGGCTTGTGTTAAAATTTCAATTTAAATATTACGTAAAGCTTTAAATATTGCTTATGCAATTTTTGATAGTGAAATCACCAACTAGTACTTAAAATTTTCTATTGTTAAATAAAAAAGTAGATGCAGGAATTCCCACATCTACTTTCATTTCTTTTAGTATTAATTTTTAGAGAAACGCTTGCGTTCGTTTTCTGTTAAATAAATTTTACGCAAACGGATTGATTTTGGTGTTACTTCAACATATTCATCCGATTGAATATATTCTAAGGCTTCTTCTAAACTAAAAATGATAGGAGGAGCGATGCGCATTTTTTCATCAGCACCAGAAGCACGCATGTTAGTCAATTTTTTTGTTTTGGTAACGTTGATTACCAAATCACCGGCACGGCTGTGTTCTCCTATTACTTGTCCTTCGTAAACAGGTGTTCCTTCTTCAATAAAGAATTTACCTCTGTCTTGTAAGTTATGTAAGCTGTATGCAATGGCTTCACCTTGTTCCATCACAATTAACGAACCATTGATACGACCAGGAATTTCTCCTTTATATGGTTGGTATTCTAAGAACCGGTGTGTAACGATTGCTTCACCAGCTGTAACGTTTAATAAATAATTTCTTAACCCGATGATACCGCGTGAAGGAATGTTGAACTTCAAAATCATGCGATCGCCTTTAGGCTCCATGTTTAACATTTCGCCTTTGCGCTGCGATACGGTTTCAATAGCCTTACCTGCATCTGTTTCAGGTAAGTCAATTGTTAACTCTTCAATCGGTTCACACTTCACACCATCAATCTCTTTGAAAATAACTTGAGGCTGGCCAATTTGTAATTCGTAGCCTTCTCTGCGCATGGTTTCAATTAAAACTGATAAGTGCAATACACCACGACCAAACACCATGAAACTATCGGCAGAACCTGTTTCGCCAACACGCAAAGCCAGATTTTTTTCTAACTCTTTTTCTAATCTTTCTTTGATGTGTCGAGAAGTAACAAACTTTCCTTCTTTGCCATAGAATGGAGAGTTGTTGATGGTAAACAACATACTCATCGTTGGTTCATCAATCGCAATGGCTTTCAATGCTTCAGGCTTTTCAACATCGGCAATGGTATCGCCAATTTCGAAGCCTTCTAACCCAACAACTGCACAAATTTCTCCTGCATTTACTTCTTCTACTTTTTCTTTACCAAAGCCTTCGAACACATATAAATCTTTGATACGCATTTTAGAAAATCCACTGCCATCGCGTTTCATTAAAGCAATTTGCTGTCCTGGCTTTAAAGTACCGCGGTGCATACGACCAATGGCTACACGACCGATGTAAGAAGAATACTCTAATGATGTGATTAGCATTTGGGTAGTACCTACATCAATTTTGGGAGCAGGAATATGTTCGATGATTCCTTCTAATAAGGAAGTAATATCAGTAGTGGGTTGTTTCCAATCGGTGCTCATCCAGCCTTGTTTAGCCGAGCCATAGAAAGTAGGAAAATCCAACTGGTATTCATTGGCTTCTAACTGAAACATGAGGTCGAACACTTGTTCGTGCACTTCGTCAGGCGTACAGTTTTTCTTGTCTACTTTATTAATTACAACGATAGGTTTCAAACCCATCTGCAATGCTTTTTGTAATACAAAACGAGTTTGAGGCATTGGTCCTTCGAAGGCATCTACCAACAACAAACAACCATCGGCCATGTTGAGTACACGCTCTACTTCACCACCAAAATCACTGTGACCAGGAGTATCGATAACATTGATCTTATAATCTTTATAACGTACAGAAACGTTTTTAGCAAGGATTGTGATACCACGCTCGCGCTCGAGATCATTGTTATCCATGATTAATTCACCAGGCTTTTCGTGGTCTTTAAAAAGCTGACCAGCCACTAACAGTTTATCAACTAAAGTAGTTTTGCCGTGGTCTACGTGGGCAATAATGGCGATGTTTCTGATTTTATTTACGTCCATAAGTTTGAAGAACCTGCCCCAGCCAGTGAGGCAGGTTTACTAATTTTTAAGGGCGCAAATATAGGCATTAAAAGCGAGAGCGCTATGCTTTGGCTAAAGATGCTTGTGTTAATTCATAATGACGGCACGGGTCTGAGCTGATTTTAAACCGATTGAAACTTCCACGATGTACATGCCTGCAGAAAGTTTATTCTCAGTTTTCAATTCTATTCTATTGCTAAAATCACTTGCTGCAAAATCTTCTATCAACACAACTCTTCCTTGCATATCGATTATTCTGATTTGTGCATCGATTCCATTTAAGTTGGTATCCACCTGTATCACCATATTTCTGTTGATGACAGGATTCGGCACAACTTGTATCGCAATTGCCGGTTTGGCATTTAATACTTCTACCAAACGTACTTCAGAGTATTCGAAAGTACCATCTAGATCAAGCATTTTCAAGCGATAATAATTTTTACCTTGAGCCGGAGTGGTATGATTAAAGGTATAGTTTAACAATGAATTTGAATTACCTGCTGCTTTTACATTTCCGATCATTATAAAATTCTCTCCATCGGCTGCATATTCAATTTCATAACCATCAGCATTTATTTCTGTTGCTGTTTGCCAGAATAAATTAACCAGGCCTGCATTTTCTTTCGCAGTAAAGCTTAGCAATACAACTGGTAAAGGATTTTCAGAGAATGATGATGAACCGAAGGTTGCCGGACTAAAGCTGGTGAAGTTGCCGGTAGTAATGGTGCCACTCGTTGCACTTCCGGTTGTCACGCACGGACACATGTTTTCCCATTGTGAAGTGCTGCTGTTGTAATGCATACCTAACAAAGAAGATAATTGTGTGATCTGACTGAAAGTTCCATCCTCCCAATGAAAAGTAACTCTTGGTTGAGCGTTACCTATGTTGCGCGTGATGTCCCAATATTCTCTTCCGCTTACTCGCACTGCATTGCTAACACTCGAAGGATTAGGAGCTGGATTGGTAAAATATTCTGCCGTAAACGCATCTGAAGCATTTAGGGTACCGTTAGGTGAAGAGATGGCCAACCTCGACCAACGAGAACCTTTTCCAATTGGGAAAACAAAAGGATAATCGTTTCCAATTTTCCTTACCGGGCCTGAAACAAAGGCAGAAGCAGAACCGCCATCAGGTGTAACTGTTGCATTGTCTGCAAGTATTAATAAACTCGAGGATGAAGTAACGATGTTACCACCACTCAATAACAATGAGTTGGAAATAGTTTTATTTCCTCCCGTAAAGGTAAGTGTGGAACCTCCTGTTTTTTCTAAGTTGAAGAAAGTAAGGTTAGCGCCACTTACTGTTCGTGCCACCCCTGCATTAAATATTAAAGTAGAGGAACCGGGAGTGAAAACACCACTGCCGGTTTTTGTAAAGTTTCCTCCGGTTGTTAAAGTACCAATGTTAGTTGCATCTAATGTTCCGGATGTTCCGATAGAAACATTTCCGCTTAATGAAAGATTACCTGCGCTAGATAATCTGAAAGTTCCGCTTACAACATTCAACGAAGTACTGATACTTGCAGCAGAAGGATTATAATTGAAAGTTGTTCCCGCGGGTTTGTTTACTTGTAAATTGGTAAACGAATTAGAAACTGGATTGCCCAAAATACTTTGGCTGGCAGCTGTACCGGCAATAATAACTGTTCCAGTGCTGGTTAAAGTTTGGTTATTAGTAATGTCTCCATTAACGGTTAAGGTAAATGCTCCAGCATCAAAAACAGTTGATTCTGTATTGCTTGGATCGATTATCAGATTTTGAATTTGCGCATCGCCAGTCAGCGTTTTGGTCGCATTGCCACTAACTACTAAATTAAAATACGAACCTGGTGAGCCAATTGGCAAACGTATATTCTGTGCGCTGTTAGCTACATATTCAACTGTATTGTTGCTTGCTCCGGCATTAATTCTTCCAGAATTGAATGTCCCTTCGATTGTTAACTTAGAACCTGCACCGTTTGTCCAAATTGAGTTGGTATTGTTAGCACCTTGCAAGTTTCCTTGCAAAGTAACATCTCCGTTATTGGTAAGCGTAACATTCGGATTGAGCAACACATCGCCTGCGATTGTCATTGTGCCAGATGTAATGGTACGAGGTTGACTAAATGTTAAACTACCTCCTGTCTTCGCTCCGTTACCTGACCATGTGCCACTTGTGCTTCCTGTGATAATGGTATTTCCGTTTCCACTATGCGTGCCGTTTAAAAGATAATCTCCATTTACAGTTAATAAGAAACCGTTGTTGTTCAATCGTGCACCAACACCAATATCTACATTACCAACTATTACATTGTTATTAGTAAGAATTACTTCGTTTACACCTGTAGTTCTGATTTCAATATTTGCATTGTTGGGCGGAACACAATTGCACAACCAAGTAGCGGGGGCGTTCCAGTTTCCTCCGGTTGCTGTTGATGTAAACACAGAAGTGATGGTAATAGGTATATTGATGGTTTCTGTTGTCCCCGCGCATGCTGCAGGATCTGCGCACGTTCCGCCTCCAACATATTTTACGACTACTTGCAAGGTAGAAGAAACATTACCCCAATTGATGACAACGGAACTTCCGTTAGCTGAGGTAGATACTATTGTGCCACTTCCACTTGTGATGTTCCATTGGTAACAATAGCCTGTTCTAAACGGTACGCTATATGTTTCGCCTGTTGCAAAAGGAATAACAGAGGTATTGCCAGAAACTGTTCCATATAAAATAGGATGAACATCTACTGAAAGATTTTGCGCAATGCCAGTTTCACAAGCATTGGATTCAATGACGCTTACGGTTTTGACACCTCCGCTGCCCCAGTTCGTAATGGTAATGGAATTAGTGCCTTGTCCGGTAAAAGTTGCTCCAGCCACGGTCCAAGTATACGTAGAGCCGGCTACGTTGGCAACAGAATATACTTCGGTTGTTGTATTAGAACAAACACTGGTGTTACCTGTAATTATGCTGGTATTGATAGCAGGGCAATCTTCGATAGCTCCAACTGCAAACTCCGCATTCAGTGTAAGGTTAATATTATCTCTAGATACAACTGCTCCAGAACCAGCAACATGAACACCAGGAATCGGACTATTCCAATTCGAAGTGCCATCAGCTCGAGCTAGTATTCTATTAGCCCCAACTGCATCAAATATATAGCTATCAAAATTGTTAGCTGTTACATCCACATCGTAAGAAGTTGTGGTAATTCCGTTGTTCGTTACATCCCAGAAACCTTCATCGAATGCGTGGAAAATTGTTGTGCTACTTTCTGTAATTGGTAAATTTCCATAACCAGGGTCTGTAGTATTAAATGTTACCGTTAGACTTCCACCTGTACTCAAATTATCGAATGAAATAAAGAAAGGTAAATCATCGATTGTTGTACCAACAGGAAAACGTAGGGATGTATTTGTATTTGCTGTGGCGAGCCATCGTTCAAATCTTCCTATAATTCTTCCTGCAGTATAATTCAGTGTGCCGATTGCTGGTGCAGAAGTACCTAAGGTGATTTTATTACTTCCTGAAATGATATTTCCTTGGGTCATCGTAAGCACGTTGCTAACAGAAGCATCTCCTGATAAAACAACATTACCTGACAGCTTATTGATAATGAGTGTGTGGAAATTACTTGCAGTTGTTATAGTTTGGTCGCTTGTTCCATTTAAGGTTACTGAATTAGTGCCAGGCGTAAAAGTTCCTGTTCTGGTAAAGTTCCCTCCAACCGTTAAGTTTCTTGAATTCAATCTAAAATCTGCTGTTCCTGCAATAGTTAAGTTTTCAGTAACAATTGTATTGGATAACAAAAGTTTTTGATTGCTACCCGCAAAAGATAAACTGCTATATGTACTTAAGGGTGCTTTAACATTTTGATTAACGTTACCATTATAAGTTACTGTGTTTCCTGCCTGCGAAGCATCTAAACGACCTGTAGCCAATAGCGTACCCCCAATTATAAGTGTCCCTCCGGTGGCATTATTCCAACGACTCGAAGTTGCATTTGCACCAACCAAATTTCTGGTCACAGTAAACGTTCCTTCATTGTTTACAATTCTTCCTGCTTCTATTGTTACTAAATCATTGTAATCTATATCGGTAGCAGATACTGTTAAATTAGTTCCGGAAGCTATCGTTACATTCGCATTGAAACGTAACATTGTGTTTGTTTGGCCGCCATTGATGGCCGCATTTGTAATAATCTGTCCAGTACCACTTAAAATTGTGTTGGCGCCTATCATCACCAATCCTAAGCTTTCAATGTTTCCACCATCCTGAAATTCTACAACACCATTGATAGTAACATTACCACTGGCTGAAATTTCTCTCTGGTCATTGATGATTAATCTTGCTGCAGCATCCACTGTTAAATTATTAATAAGCGCATTGTCAATATTTACATTTACAATATCTGTACCTCTGATTACCACACTATTCGATGCTTGTGGAACAACAGACGGAAACCAAGTACCTGCGTTGCTCCAATTGCCACCACCTGTATTATTACTTTGGATAGTTGGATAGATATCTACATTTATGGTTTGTGTTTCTGTTACAACACCACAAGCTGTAAAAGTTCCGAAAACACTTACAGAACCGTTGCCAGCTGTTCCCCAGTTAACAGTAATGGCATTTCCAGTTCCTACACGTGTTCCGCCAACTACCGTCCAGTCATAAGTATAACCTGCAATATTAGAAACGCTATAGGCAATTCCATTAGAATTGGCAGCAACTTCAACAGGTCCGAAAATTGCTGATAACGGTACGGGGTTTACACCTACCGATAGTGTTACCGGTGTACCAAGGCCGCAACCTCCTCCTCCGCTATTATTTTCTGTTACTGTTAAATCGTATGTACCTCCGTTAGAAGCCCATAAAATAGTAACCTGATTGGATCCTTGTCCTGCCGTAATTGTACCGCCAGTAACGCTCCAGGTATAGGTAGATGCAGGGGTATTCGTTACCTGATATACTGAAGATGTGTTGATGCAATCTGTGCCCGAAACTCTCGTAATAGCACTTGTTGTAGGAGTAACACAATTCGTATCATCTCCTAATGCTATATCTAATGGAAGTGAAGCCAAATTATCTCGTTGTGCTATATTTCCAGTTGCTGCTACATGCACGCCATTTAATAACCAAGGAGATGATGCATTTACACGTGATAAAACACGTGTTGCAGCATCAATCGTAAAGCTTGTAAAGTTTGTTGCGGTTAAATCAACATCTAGTTCTGTAAATGAGATAGCATTTGGTGCCGGAGAAGTAATGTTCCAATATCCTTCTGTAAAAGCATTGCGCACCAAATAAGCTGCAGGCGATTCATCAACAGGTAAGCCATTTGAGCCAGGTGCAGAAGAAACAAACTCTGTGATGATTGCGCCAGAAGTAGAAATTGTTGTAAAGTCTACCGTAACGGGTCGATAAGAAGTTGTTGTGCCTACCGGAAATACAAATTGGTGTGGAGCAGATGTATCCACAAAGCGTTCGAATTTACCAATGAATGCTCCGCTCGTGTATAATGAAAGATCAAGCGTACCTTCTGCACTACTTGTTCCCAAAGTAAATTTGTTTGCTCCCGTAACAACATTTCCTTTTATAAAAACTAAATCGTTTGTAGCTGTTACATTGTTTAATAAGGTTAAACTGCCAGCAGGTTTATCTATCGTAACTCTACCAAAAGTTTCGCCAGTTGAGTTTGAAACTGATTGATCTGTCGAACCATTAAAAGTTACGCGTGTGCTGCCGGGGGTAAAGGCTCCGGTATTGGTCCAGTTTCCTCCTAATAAAAGATTAAATAAATTTAGGTCGAGCCCACTACTGATGGTTAAATTTCCTGTGACGATTGTGTTGCCTGATAAAGATTTTGTTGATGCCCCAGCTAATTGCAAGTTTGCATAACTTAACAATGTCTGTTTGATACTTTGTGCCACTGAACCATTATATACAACAAGGTTATCAGCTTCGCTGGCATCTAAAATTCCGGTTAGCATTAAGACCTCACTAACCAATAATTGTGAGCCAGCTTTGTTCACCCACTGACTGGCTGCACCTCCTCCTACTAAACTTTTGTTAATGGAAACGCGGCCAAAGTTTGTTACTACTTTATCTGTTTCTATTCTTACAATATTGCTGTAGTCATTATCTGTACTGAATATTTCAATATTTGTTCCGGCAGCAATGGTTGTGTTGCCATTGAAAACAACATGCGGATTAGTTTGACCTGTGTTAATAGATGTTTGGGTAAAGATTCTTCCTGTTCCTGAGAATTCTTTACCATCGCCAGCCATGATAATTCCTAGCGTCTCAATATTTCCACCATCAAAAAATTCGATATCACCATCTACGCGCAAGTTTCCGTTTACCGTAATTTCTCTTTGGTCTTCAATTTCGAAATCAGCTCCGGCAGCCACTACAAAATTGTTGACTGCTGCATTATCAATATTAACGGATACTCTATGCCCTGCCAGTATCCGAACGTTATCGAAAGCAGTTGGTACGCGATTGGCCGACCACGTTGAGGCTTGGCTCCAGTTTACGCTGTTACCTGTACTCGTAATTTCGTTGATAATTGTTACAGGTAAACTAACTATTGCTGCGGAAACATTGGCACATGGAGTGTTATTAGTAGCTGTAACTTGAACTGTGTAATTACCTGGTGTTGTTCCCCAATCTATGGTGATGGCATTTAAGGAAGCTCCAGATCTTATGCTAGGATCGGGCACAGTTCCCGTTCCCGTTCCTCCATCGATAGTGCCTCCAACAACGCTCCAACTATAGGTATATCCTGCATTTGCAATTACGGTAAAGGCTGCATCTACCTCTCCAGGACTAGCAGTGGTATTACCTGAAATTACCGAAGTAGGAAGCGGATGAATCGTAACATTTGTAACCACAGGACTTCCAGCACCGCAACCAAATACTGGAGAAAAATTATTGTTTTCCGAAACTGAAATTGTTCCTGCGCCACCGGTAGCGCCCCAATTGATTCGAACAGTTTGGTAACCCACCCCTGTAATGGAAGTACGTGCGCTAACCGTTACGTTTCCACCTCCGGCATTGTATCCTATAATTGTACCACCTGTAACGTTCCAAGTATAGGTAGAACCGGTTAATCCACCTACAGCCGTATAATCTTCATTGTTGGTATTGATACAAACTGAAGTGTTACCAGTTATTGAATTTGTATTAGGCTGGTCGCAATTGTTAACATCTGCAAAAGCAATTTCTGCTGCCACGTAACCAATACCATTTCTCTGCGCTATTGAGCCACTCGATGCTACATGTGTACCGCTCAGCGTCCAGGGTGTTGTACCGCTTGGGCGCGTTACTAATCTGGCAGTAGCTAAAGAATAGCTAGTGAATCCTTGACCATTTAGCTCAACGTTAATATTGTTTGAGGTAAGTCCATTGGCAGGTGTTAATTGCCAATATCCTTCGAAGAATGTATTAAAGAGCGATGTGCCGGCATCATCTAATGGCATTCCTGTATTGCCAGGATTGGTAGGTAAAAAGTTAAGGGTTAATGAACCATTGATAGTACCTGCTGTTCCTATTAATGTTAGAGTTGCTGTTCTTGTAGCTCCATTGTTGCTTATCGGAAAAGAAAGAGCTGCACTATTATTATTACCACTTGCATTGCTAATGTAACGCTCCAATCTTCCTTCAATGAAAGAATTTCCTGTAGAAGATATTGTGCCTAATAATCCAACACCTGTACCTGTACCTACTATTACTTTATTGGTTCCTGTAACAATGTTACCTATCGTTAAGGTTAATGCCGCACTTACATTTAAATTTGTATTGGTCAGCGTTAAAACACCAGCAGGTTTATTGATACGAACATTCCGTACCACAATAGTTGTATTACTTGTAATAGTTTGATCGCCCGTTCCATTAAATGTAATTTGCCCTGCACCTGTTGACGTTAATACGCCTGTGTTGGTAAAATTACCAGCTAATTCCAACAATTGTGTGCCAATGGCCAAAGTACTAGATAGTGTAATGTTATTTTGTACTTTTGTTAATCCTCCTAATGACTTTATACTCGATCCAGCAATAACTAAATTTCCGTATAAATTATTGAGTGATACTTTTAAAGTTTGCGCTGCATTACCATTGTATTCTACTGTGTTTCCACTTTCTTGTGCATCTAACACACCTGTGAGTAACAACGTTTCTGCCACTCGCAATGTCGAGCCAGACCTGTTCACCCATCGTGATGTAGCTCCCTGACCCACTAAACTCTTGTTGATCGTTACACTACCTAAGTTCGTTACTACTTTGTCG
>JAPZUF010000015.1 GCA_027533395.1 Cyclobacteriaceae bacterium | reverse complement strand
TAAATTTATTATATCAGTATAAATACTTTATTACTAAGGTGGCAAGTGGTCAGTTTAGTGCAAAAACCATTGATTTTACTCGCGAAATTTTGTGATCAAAGGCATATGAAATATAGTGGTCAGTGTTCGCGGAATCTCCAGTGTACGTGTTCCTGAATGATCCCACGGCCCAATGATTAAGTACTTTTTTGTTTTTGCTTCTTCACTGGCATATTCCATAAAGTTTTTATAATAGGTAATGGCACCAAGCTGATCTGCATCGTAGTGTCCTGTAATGGTTAGTATAGGCATGTTCATTTTCTCGAAATGTTCTTTCTTCGGGCTCATGTTTTGCCAATAGGCATCATAAGCAGGATGACTCAGCCAGGTTTGAAATACAGTTGTTTCGTTACCACTAATTTTATCGAGCTGCGAAAAAGGAAGATGGTTTACATAGCGCTCGGTATAGTTGGTTTGCCAAAAAATATTATCCCCGAAAATAGTTGGATTACCGGTTTGCCCGCTGGTAAAGGTTAGCCAGGATATCATATACGACATGAAAATATTTCCCGGATTAGGATAATCTATTCCGGGATGCACAGAAGCCACAGGCACAATAGTGCTTAAATGTGGAGGAAATTCTTTTGCCGTTGCCCATTGATTATAGCCGGAATAAGAACCACCCCACATGGTAACTTTTCCATTACAAAATGATTGTTTGGCCAGCCATTCCACTAAATCGTAACCGTCTTTAGCTTCCTGATTAAAGGGATCAAATTTACCTTCCGAACTTCCTCTTCCTCTGCAATCTACAATTGCATATACATAACCGTTTTGCGAAAAATATTTTCCACGACTGTGATAGCTATCGCTAATGTATGGTGTTAAGTCTAGTATAACCGGAAGTGGTTCGTCTCTATCTTTAGGTAGATATAGTGTTGCGTTTAACTGCACGCCATCGCGCATAGGTATTTTTACGCCCCATTGCATTTTGTAATCTGCCTTTTCTTGTGCCAATACTGTATGTGCAAAAAAATAAATCAGGATAGGAAGTATATTTTTCATGGTATTAAAATTCATTATGTTCAAGAACCCATTTAAATTTTCGTAAAGCGAGTGTAAACTTGCGTTCGTTTCGTTGTAGCAATAAAGATACTGAGTCACCTTTCATTTTTCCTAACCAACGAAACCGTTCGGTATCCACTTTGTGATAAATCCAACTGGTGCGAAAGTTACTACCGTGCCCTGCTTGTTAAATTATAAATTTTTATGGCTCGTGCAACTACTTTCAGGTATATGCAAGGAAGGACAGCACACACTCTAATACACAACATCCGAGCTAAGTAGGTTATCTTACCATTATTCCTCAGAGTGCCCTTTGGGTGATTCTGAGGAGGTGAACTCCCTCACCCCCGTTACAAGCGAAGGCGAGTTGGGGTAACAGTTCCTTCCAACCTTTGTGCACCTACAACCATCTTTCATACAAATGCTCCATAGTCTATCTATTTCGAATCAAGCTCCGGTAAATGTTTTACTCCCTAAGCTCTTGAACTAAACGAAGTACCTTATCTGATATGGATATAGGACAACCCCAATAGTCAAAAATTCCACCGCGGTTTGTGTTTTGGCCGCATACAACAAATACTCCGGTACCAAGTTCTCGTTTTATCTTGCTGGCCAGCCAACCAACAAAACCACTATTGTCGAGCCCATCTTTAAAATGGAAACTAAAAATTTTGAAGTTCTCAGATTCAGAACTTACTGATGGAAGTAAAAAGCTCCAAACTTCTTGATCTCTTACAATTGCCAGAGCATGTTTATTAAATTCGAATTTGCTAATCGGTATCTCATAGAAGAAATAGGGCTCTTGAAAAACTTTTAATTCAGCAGATTTAATTACCTCTTTTAATCTGGCCTCTGTTTGTTCTGGTGTTTCAGTACTTATGTACATATGTTTGCAGTAGTTATAATTTTAATGGAACAAGTGGCGGCTAAATAAACTTCTCGCTTATGTAGATAAATTTATTACCCTACACGATGATCAGCTGCACCAAAGAATCTGTTTACCCACCTTATTTAGAACGCTTTATGATAAACCCATTCTCTATCTTACTAAATCCGATTTTAGGATAAAATTCCATAGCTGCAGGTGCGGATAGAAGAATTAAAGCAGTTTGATCTCCAATTACAGATTTTGTTAACTCAATAAGTTTTTTTCCGATACCGGAAGTTTGATATTCTTTTCTAACAGCAAGGTCTGACAGGTAGCAACAATAACAAAAATCTGTTAACGAACGGGAAACACCAACCAGCTTACCCATGTGCCAAGCTGTAACTATCAAATTCGAATTGGTATACATTTTCGAAATTCGATCATAGTCATGTGTTGGTCGTACTATTCCGGAGCTTGTATAAACATCGATAACTTGACTACTATCTGGGGTTATGTCGGTCCGATAAACTATTTCCATACTGCCTTTTACAATGTGTAGTTAATTTGATGAAGATGTATTGTTCATGCTTCTACGTGTACATCTTTTTTACGAAAGCTTTGCACGTTAAAACTTGCTTGCCAGTATTACCTATACTGTACGCCTACTATTTGCGATTTGCTTACGGATGCCACATTCCTATGTTAAACTGGCGAGCAAGAAAAGTAGCAATTTGCATTTTCTCGTTTGTGATTTTTTTATCGCCTACTATTGTAAAGGAATTAGCAAACTCATTATCCAATGAAACTACCAATACAGGGCAACTTTGATTTTCTTCACCAATCAATTTTATAATTTCAGTTCGAGGTTTAGCAAAGGTAACATATCTAATGTCCAGCTGTTCTTTTACATGAGGATAATACGATAGAATTCCTTCTATCGTGGCGCAACTAGGGCAATAGAATTTTTGAGACTCCTGTATGTTTACATCCGTAAAATCAGGCTTTAAAAGAAAAAGTATTGGCTTCACTGGTTTACTTGTAGTGTGTTGTTTTTCTTTACCATTCTTATTCAGAAATTTTATTTCCGGTTTCTATTACTTACTTGATATGTGTTTTTAGCTAAACTTTTTTACGTATTCAAGATATTTTTCAAGCCCCATATTTACACCGCCACAAACAATTACTACTATTTTTTCTCCATGTTTCACAACATTGTTTCTTGCGAACGACAATGCCGCACCACAAGCAGGTTCAACTAAGGTATGAAACTCTTTAAAGAAATCCTGACATCCCGTAAAGGCTGTTTTATCAGACATCACATAGGGTTCAACTTCAAACCGATTTGCGTACTGTAAGCTTTGTAAAACAACTTGTTTTGCTGCAAGGCTGGTGGCAATTGTGTTTACTTCATTTAATTTTACAAGTCGATTTGCCTCAAAACTTTTAGCAAAAGAGGCTGCACCTTCTGTTTCGGCTGTTATTACTTTAACTTTATTCCATTTATTGCGCAGTAGGCCTTCAAATATACCACATAGCAAACCGCCACCGCCTACCGAAACAACTACCTTATCGGGTTCGCTCATTTGTAAAGCGCACTCATCAATTATTGTTGAATGCCCTTTCCATAACAGTGGATGATCGAAAGGTGGTACATAAGGTAAATTGTATTTTTCAGAAATATCTGTGGCGTATAGGTTCGCATCGTCCCAGTTCTCACCAAAAACATCAACTTGTGCGCCTACTAACTTAATTTTGTTAATCATGTATTCAGATGTTGTTTTAGGCACAACTAAATGTACAGCAATACCTCTTTGCTGGCCAATATAGGCTAAAGAATAACCGGCATTACCACCAGAAGATGCTACTACTTTTTTGTGCCCCTTACCCACCAGATCATTCACTAAAACATCCATCCCTCTTATTTTGAATGATCCTGAGGGCTGATAACATTCCATTTTATAAAAAACCTCTGCATTAGTTTGCTTACTTGTTGCGTACGACTTATATACTGGCGTTGCCGTGTAAAGTGGTTTTGCTATCATTTCTTACGTGTGCTTTTCGCGGTGTGCTGATTCGAACCAAAAATAAAGGTCGTATCCTTTTCTTGCTTCGCAAACATATTTATGTAAAGATAAGATGTATAAAGTTTTTTTTTGTTTGAGGTGTACTCCATGCTCAAGTTAACTTTAAAAGTTATCTTCCAGTAAACAGTACCATGCTAAACAAAATAAAGTACGCCAGTGTAGCTCTGCTCACTTCGGGTCGATGAGTGCTTGGTTGGTTATCTTACCATTATTCATTATTCCTCAGAGTTCACTTCGGGTTACTCTGAGGAGGTGAAAAATTCATATAAGCCAGCGTGAATTAAAACCTATCCTTTGTTACCGATCATTAACAAAGTAAACTTTTTCAATCAGTCCGGTTTGCAGATTGAAAAGATAAGTGCCAACGCCTATAAATGGATCGGGACCAAAACCAGAAATCGATTCTATAGCTACACATTTATTGCCCAGAATTGTTCGACTAACAACGTGGCAATGCAAATTAGGAACCTGCTTGAACATACTGCCCCATATCTCTCTTATTTGGTTGCTGCCTTTAGCGATCAGCGCTGGTGTACCTGAACCTTCAATCGCGTAAATTTCTGCATCAGGTGCATAGCGTGCCACAAATGCATCGATGTTTCTTGCGTTGTAAGCGTTTACTTCTATTTTGGCTAGTTCATCTACAGTTTTAGGAAGTAGATCAGCAGGTGTGTATCCAAATCCATTGAGGTAAACCGTTTCAATATTTTCCAGCGCTTTTAGGGTTTGCAATGGATTTTCTTGTAACACAATAAAGTTTGCCACTTTACCACGCTCTATACTTCCATATGCATTTGCAACTCCAAAACTTTTAGCTGCATCGAGGGTAGAGGCTTTCAGCACTTGCCCATTGGATAGTCCTGCTTGCTTCATTAATTCCATTTCGCGCAGATAAGAAGCACCGTGTGCTACCCCCGGGTTGCCTGCATCGGTACCGGTTGCTATGGGTATACCACGGTCTGCTATGCGTTTAAGATTTACCAACATAATGCTATCTGCTTTGGATGGAATACTAACCTGAGCACCAATAACTTTATAATTAAATCCATTTATATCTTTCGGATCCAGGTGTTGAAGATCGAGTAAAGAACTTAACTGTGTAGGATCAGACCAGGCTAACTCATGCGCGGTAAAATCAAATTCTTGCTTGATAATACGATACGCTTGCTGAGATACTTGCAAGGTTGGGATATAGATAATTTTTTTCTCCTTTATTGTTTTCAGGAAAGCATCATCGAGTATATAATCATCAACACTATGCACCAGCAAATCTGCCCCTAACCGAACAGCTTCTTTGGCTGTAAGATATTCGGTAGCGTGTACGGCTACTTTTAAATTATTTTTATGTGCTTCCTCTATGGCTGCACCAACAATTTCACTAAACTTCTTAGCTGTTTGCCCTGGTAAAACTACATACCATATTTTAATGAAGGAAGGTTTATATGGCAATTGCTTGCGCACGAGTGCTCGTGCTTCCTCAGGATTATTTGCTTTAATAATTGGCGGATCTGTTTTATCTAAATTGGGCGGACCATACGTTGAGATAAGTGGGCCAGTAACTATAGTATGGGGCGATTTGATTTTTGGATTAATAGAATCGCGAATAATGAAGTTATAAAGCGGACCGCCAACATCTACCACAGTGGTAATTCCATTTGCGATATAGCGCTTCATCGTAGTGGCATGGTTGTCTTTTATCCATTGCTGATCTTTTTCGTAAGGCATCACTTTTGTAAAATCGAAGCCATCGGGCCGCGTGTAGAGTCCACCACTTTGGAAGAAATGAATATGCGAATCGATAAGGCCAGGCAAAACAAATTTTCCTTTTCCATCAACAACCAGTACATCGGCAGCGAGTACAGTTTTGCTGCTCGGCAAAACAGAGATAATTTTCCCTTCTTTCCACACTATGGTTTGATTTTCTACTACCTTACCCGTGTTTACATCTACCACCGAAACATTCTTTATCGCTTTGGTTTGTGAGAATTCTTTCTTTTCAATTTCTAAATCATCTTTTAAATCATTTATCTTTTCAGTAGCAGAAGTGTTTCCGGATTTGGCCGGCACATATTCAATTATCTTTCTTATATCAAGATTCAATACTATTACTCTGTTTTTAGAAAGTTTAACAAGGCTATCTTTTCTTTCGCTACCACCGGTAACAAGTGTTATCAATTCACTGCCCGAAATTTTCCATGTGCCCGTTTGCTTGCCTTGCATAGAGTTTAATTCGTATACACCATTTTCAGCAAATGTTAATTCAAGTGATCTTACAAGTTGTGTAACTGCATCGGGATATGATTCGAGTTGTTTAGCTTGTTCAGGATTTACTTTGCTTACCCTTCGTATAATAACTTCCGAAAATACCGGAACCGATTTTTCATCTACCTTCCATGTGTTTAGTAAGGGATTTTCTTGTGCTATAGCAGTTCCTAAACTAACTGCAAGAATAAATACCAGAAAAATAGTGCCTGTAATGTGTTTCATAAAATTTTAATTTGACTTAAAGAAACGCATTGCCTTTTAGTTAAGATAAAGCCATCAGCTTTTTCATGATCAAACCCTGTATTTCGATGACGAAAATCTGAAAGACTTGATAAATGCGATGCGTTTGCGTTTACGAGATGATTACCTTTGCTATATGATTGGATTGGTGACATCGCATTTTAAAAAGATACTCGGCCACCTTTTGGTTTGGATGGCTTGGTTTTTTATGCAAATCTATTTTTTGATTATAACCAATACTGAGTTAGATATAAAGACACTTTTTCAATTAGCAGGACATTGTGTAGAATTAGCCTTTCTGATTTATTTTAACTTGTATGTACTTGTGCCCAAGTTACTCGATAAAAAAAAGTATGTGGTATTTACGCTGGCTGTATTGGGTAGTTTGTTAATTGTTTCTTTTATCAGTATTCATATAGATTTAGGCATTACACAAAGCAAAGAGTATCTGTCGCATGTAGTGGGCGCTGGTTTTTACTTTTCGGTAGGCACGTTTATTGGGTTGTTTCACCGGTCGGTTACGCAAAATAAAAAACTGCGCGAGCAACAACTACTAGCAGAAATTGATTTGCTAAAGGCTCAGATAAATCCCCATTTCTTTTTTAATACATTGAATAGTATTTATGCTATTTCACTCGTTAACTCCGAAAAGACAAGTGCTGCCATCTTACAGCTTTCCGAGCTTATGCATTATATGTTTAAGGTAACGAAACTACATACCATTTCATTACAACAGGAAGTAGAATACATAACTCATTACATCGCTTTAGAAAAAGAACGGTTTGGCGATAAGTGCGAAGCCTCTATAAATGTAACGGGTTTAGTGGATCGTGTACAAATTTCGCCTCTGCTGTTGTTGCCGTTTGTAGAAAATGCATTTAAGCATGGTACCGAAGTAGCCACAGTTCATTCTTTTGTTCATATAAATATAGCTGTACAGCAAAATGATTTTTTCTTTCAGGTATCTAATTCCATTGGCGATCAGCAACAACCAAAAGAAGGTTCGGGCACAGGCTTAAAGAATGTAAAGAAGAGATTAGATCTTATTTATAACGATAAATATGATTTGCAATTGGTTTCTGAACATGGGGTATATGTTGCAACTTTACATTTAAAATTGAGTTAACGCTCTCATGGTTGAAACGAAGCCTCCCCTACCTTTTCGATGCGTTGTTATTGATGACGAACCACCCGCCATTGCTATTGTTTCTAACTACATCAAGCGTATACGTGAGGTAGAGTTAATAGCAAGCTTTAACAATGCCATGGATGCGAAGAAATTTATTGAAACGAATAAGCCGGAGATAATTATTTCAGATATAAAAATGCCGGGCAAGTCTGGAATAGACTTGGTAAAGGGATTGGGGTATCAGCCCTCGGTAATTTTTGCTTCAGCTTACGATCAGTATGCCATTCATGGTTACGAGTTGGGTGTTATAGACTTTTTGCGAAAACCATTCTCATTTCAACGATTTAATGATGCCATTCGCAGAATTACTCGCCCGAAAGCACCCTTATTGCCGGAGTTGCAAAAAAATGATCCCTTTATTTTTCTAAAGGCCGATCGCATCATCCATCGGGTAATGCTATCGCAGGTTTTCTATTTTCAAGCCTTTGGTAATTATTGCAAAGCCTATTTTACAGATGGTAGCGTACGAATTTACAATTCTAAAATTTCAACAGTAGAAGAACTTGTAAAACAGCATGGCTTTTTGCGGGTGCACAAATCTTATGCAATAGCTACAGCTCATGTACAATCTATATCGAATCAAACCATTGTGATCAATCGTACTCCGCTACCTATAGGCGAGAGTTATAAAAAGACCGTAGGTAGTTATTTTAAGTCGTATTCGGATGGAACACTCTAATACTAGAATTTTAACCCTTCATCAGCATTTAAAATTAATTCCTTAAAAAAAATACCCATATAGCAAGGACGTTACTTCCACGCCCTGCTTGTTGAAATACATATTTTGTATTGCACATACAACTACATTCAGGTATGACAAGAATGATCTGCACACATTCTAACACACACCATCTGCGCTGGGTAGGTTATCTTACCATTATTCATTATTCCTAAGAGTCCCCTTCGGGTGACTCTGAGGAGTTGAATCAGCTATTCTTTTGATTCCTTCCCTATTTGAAATCAGAATAGTGTAATCATAAAGTTTAACTAGAGAACTATAATCGGTAGTATTGGGTACCTCCAGAAAAAAATTTTGGCAATTACGTAAAAGTGGATTTGCCATTATTTGTTTGATTTCTTTAGATGGCTCAAGCCTACCTTGATCCCTTTTAGAAAAATTAGATGTTTTACAATTGTTATATTCGATCCCTATTACTGTTACTTTGCTTTTGTAGGGCGAATTAACATCCGTATTCAAAAAATCTGCAAAATTTCCGTGCGACTGTTTGTACACATGCGTGCCTCCGAAAAAACCAAATATGCTTTCTTTAATGTTAAAATCCGAAACTAGTTTGAGGAAATTTCTAAACATATCTGAATTTCGATTTTGCTTTAGCAGTGAGGATTTGTTAGATATAATTTGATCAATATGATTAAAGTTACTCCCAAAAAAGACTCTATAATCTTTTTCGTTAGATTGAATTTCTTTAGCTAAATATTCTAAACAGGACTCTATTTCTTTTAGCCTTTCTTGATCGTTCAAAAAGACACGGGGCGGTTTAATCGGTGTTTGTATTTGCTTTAATGAATCGATAAAAGTAGATATTGATTTTGGCGGAACAACATCCTTTGGAATTAAATCTTGCAGAGAAATAACAACTGCTGAAATAGACCTAATCCCATCGATACCTAAAAACCTAATTTTCTTTTCGTCAGGAAGGTTTAGATTAAAAAGGTAAAGCTTCCTGTATGATTCCCTCATTTCCTCGCTCCATGAGGGGTCGTATTTTAAGTAGTTATCATCACCAGTTCTCAAATAGATGTTTAATAAATGGGCGTCTCCATAACTGCGCTCTAGCATTACATACCTTGTACCTTTTTCTTTAACTAGAAACTCAATAATCTGGTAAAATATGTTGTGATTGCCGGATACACCGTGTGCTTCACCCAAAAGTACAACTTCAGAGTTGTCAATAGTTTCAATACTAATGATTTTGGTTTCGTTTTGAGAAAACTCATCGAAGCATTTATACCGAATTTTCTGACATTGTGATTGAAAAGCCAATGTAAAAAGAAGAAAAAGAATGTAGGATGTTTTCATATTTTTAAATTTACGGAAGTAATCGCTAATAACTACTTGCTGTCGAAATATTTCATTTTCTTCAATAAGTGGAGATTTCACAAGACTTGACCATAACTTTTCGCGTAACAGTGACCATGAAAAGTTATTTGAAGGTTTAAATTTATTATATCAGTATAAATACTTTATTACTAAGGTGGCAAGTGGTCAGTTTAGTGCAAAAACCATTG
>JAPZUF010000028.1 GCA_027533395.1 Cyclobacteriaceae bacterium | reverse complement strand
GTTTTGAATATGTAACACCACTTGCCGAATATGTTCCAACTGCCCCTGAAAATTCGTATTACATACGAGGAATATTATTGGTATTATCAAGTGCAGCTGCAGGTTTTGTAGCACGAGAATTAAAAAACAGAATTCAGTCTTCGTTTGATTCTAACAAAGCGAAAGATGAGTTAGCCAATTTGTTTAATCAACAAGTGTCAAGAGAGGTTAGTCAATCCTTATTAAAGGATAAAGGCGCAACCAAAAGATTAGAAGCAACTGTGATGTTTTTAGACATCAGGAATTTTACAGAGTTTGCCGATGCTCACACTTCTGATGAAGTAATCGATTACCAAAATAAATTTCTTTCTCCCATCATTGATATTATCAATCAACACCAAGGTGTTGTTTTGCAGATTTTAGGTGATGGTGTGATGGCTTGTTTTGGTTCGCCTGTTGAAAATGTTTTGCATGCCGATATGGCGTTTCAGGCGAGTTTGGCTATAAGAAAGAAAGTAGAACAATTAATTGTTGATGGAGTTATACCTGAAACAAAATATGGTATCGGTATGCATAGTGGCGAAATAGTATCCGGAAATATCGGAAACGAAAACAGAAAGCAATTCTCGATTAGCGGGTCACCAGTGATTATAGCCAGTAGATTAGAACAACTTACTAAGAAATACCAAAGCGATATTTTACTTTCTGAAGCAGTATATGATTTAATTCAACCAGGTAAAATTAAATTAGATTGTTTAGGTGAAGAACCTTTAAAAGGCATAGGTAAACCGGTGAAGGTATATGCAATAGCTGATTAATAGAGCATGGCTAACCCCGATCATGATAGTAATAGTTTCTATGCAAAAGACTTAGCTGCCTGGCACAAGTGGTTAGAAGAAAATCATTCCCAGAAAGAATTTGTTTGGCTTATTC
Organism: Cyclobacteriaceae bacterium; assembly: GCA_027533395.1. Lineage (GTDB taxonomy): Bacteria > Bacteroidota > Bacteroidia > Cytophagales > Cyclobacteriaceae > Chryseotalea. Next base: position 37,514 of record JAPZUF010000028.1, on the reverse strand, counting down.
TTTTCAAGAAAAACTCAAAAACTCCTTGCATACCATTACAAGATGCTATCGATGAAGCTTTATGTTATGGTTGGATTGATAGCAAACCCAATAAACGAGATGCAGAAAGTTATTATTTGTTTTTCGCGCAACGTAAGCCTAAGAGTGTTTGGAGTAAAATCAACAAGGAAAAAGTAAAACGTTTGCTTATAGAAGGAAGAATCCAAAAAGCAGGATTACAAAAAATAGAACAAGCAAAAAAAGATGGAAGTTGGGATGTTTTAAATGAAATTGAAGAATTGATAATGCCTGAAGATTTAATGTTAGCGTTAAAGAAGAATAAAGCTGCCAATAAATTTTTCGAAGCCTTTCCTTCTGGTGTTAAAAAGGGAATTTATCAATGGATTATCAGCGCAAAGAAGATAGAAACTAGAAAAGCAAGAATTGAAGAAACAGTTAGGTTAGCGGCTGAAAACATTCGAGCTAACCAATGGAAAAAATAATCTTGTTTTTATAAGCTGAACAAAGCTTGAATCTGATAAGGTTGATAGTACAAAAGCATCATCAATAAAAATCCTAGTACTGAAGCTACAAATCCAAACATGAATACGGTGTAAGACAAGCGAAGGAATTTATATTTGCGCGCTAATACTTTGCCCAAAAAGTAAATGTCTTTAATCATACTACCATACAAGTATTCATAATCTTTCATCATCTCGCGCATACCCCATTCGTAATCTTTCAATTCCATGTTGTGAAAGTTGCCAAAGAAGAGAAGATTAGTTTTCTTTCTTTCAATATCTTCTTTCGTAAATTTTCCGCTGGCAATGTTAGGTCGTGTAGCAAGAATAGCTAATACAATTGTTACTAAACAAGTTAAAACCAATAGAATTGTTGGCGCTAATAGGTGCGGATATTCTGTGATTTTTCTAAATAGGACAGAGACAATAATAGAAAGTATAATGGTATTAATAGAAATCATGATGTTGGCTTTTGTATCGGCCATGCCGGATAGCGTAACATGATTTTCTGATGTAGTGCGAAACATGGTTTCGATGCCGCGTTCGGGTCGATTACTTTTTTCGAGTTTTGCTTTTAATTTCTCAATTTTCTTTTCAAGTTTTTCTTTACTGTTGGAATGTTCATCTGATTCTTCTGAACCATCCGACTTTAACTTCTTCTTGAGCTTTTTTATGTTTTGCTTTTTCCCTTCTTGCAGAATCATTTTGCCATAATCCGTAAAGTAATCGTGCGCGCGCAAAAAGTTTAAGTTAAACTGAATCCATTCTTCATCAGAATTAAATTTCATTCCTTTGATGGTCTCAAATTCCTGGCGAAGTTTTACGCCACATGTTTCTAAACCAGGTTGAGATAGGTGATATAAATCGGCATCGCATAAAACCATACCTAAAACGTCAACTGGTTTTTGAGGCATGGTGGTAGCAAGAATAGTCCTCTTTACCTCTTCTATTTTATTTTCGTTGGCTCCCCACTTTTTTAGAAGTTCACCCGCTTCATCAGCCGATAATTTTTCGTGGTTTTCATAGCAGTTTACATACCCAACATCGTGTAGCCAAGCCGCGACAGCAACGGTTTCAAGTTGGTCGGGGGTAAGATTACTGGCCTTGCCAATCAGATTAGCAGCGTGTGCAACTTCTTGCGTATGTTCCAGGTTGTGGTATACAAAATGAGCAGGTAAATTCCTGAGTTTCTCTTCTGCAAACGCTTGTGCCTGTTCGATTAAGCTACTTTTCATACTTCAATACCTGTAAAACTACAATTTTTTAAAATTGGTTTACGACTATCTTAATAAATTAGAACGAAATTGTTTTTCCCTGCGTTTATTTCGTATTCCTGATTATCCAACCTTATTGCGACTATGCGATTGTTTGTACTGTTGTTTTTTTTACTCTTTTATTCTTTTTCTCAAGCACAAGATAAAACGGTTCGACTATTATTTATTGGAGATGCCGGATTAACTACAGTAAAAACGAATGGCTTACATAATTTAGTATCCGATCAAAACACTGCGCTTATTCCATCTGCCAGTTTCTTTTTAGGCGATAATATTTATCCTATTGGAATGCCTGATATTTCGCATCCGAAAAGAAGAGAAGCTGGGCAAATTTTGTTGGAACAAATAGAGTTAGTTAAAAAATTCAACACACCAATCATTTTTATACCCGGCAATCATGATTGGCAAAAGGGAAAATCCAGAGGTCAACAGCACATTCTTAATCAACAAGCATTTTTAGATTCATTAAAAATTCCTGGTTTGCAATTGCTACCTGCAAATGCATGTCCGGGACCGGAAGTGGTAGAAGTTTCTCAGCATGTTGTTGTTTTCGTTATCGATTCGCAATGGTTTTTGCATCCGTGGGATAAACCAGTAGGTGATGATAGTGCCTGCGAGTGTAAGAAACCAACAGATGTTTTATTAATGTTACAATCGTTGTTTGAAAAACATGCTGAGAAACAAAAAATTCTTGTTGCCCATCATCCTATTTTATCATACTCTGAACATGGTGGTGTGTTTCCGTTAGAAGCCCATCTTTTTCCCTTAAGAAGTGTTCATAAGCATTTGTATCTTCCATTGCCTGTTATCGGTTCTATTTATCCTACTTACAGAAAATATTTTGGCAACATTCAGGATTTGGCACATCCACTTGCACGCCAATACCAACAAAGCATGCACGACTTGCTAAAAAATTATCCAGGTTCTGTTTACATTAATGGACATGAGCATGTTTTGCAACACGCTGTAAAAGATCAGGTTCATTACATTACGAGTGGGTCGGGTGTGAAATCAACTTTTGTTAGAAAAAAGAAAGAAGCAGTTTTTGTTTCTGATCAGCATGGTTTTGTAACACTTGATTTTTCTGGTAACAAAAGTGTGATTCAATTTTGGGAAGTGAATCAAAATCAACCCGCTCATCGTGTAGAAATTCCTTTACTACAAAACAAAATTGATTTATCAGTTTCATCTCCCATTAATTTTGATCAACCGATTAGTGTAATTGCCAGTCAGCGTTACCAAAATAAACATGATTTTTGGCTAGGAAAAAACTACAGAGAAGTTTGGAAACAACCCATTACAGTTTATCCAATAAACATTAGTAGTAAAGCTGGTGGATTAAAAATTTTACAAAAGGGTGGAGGTATGCAAACGTTAAGCCTTCGCTTAGAAGACGAAAAAGGTTATGAGTATACGTTACGTTCTGTGGAAAAATATCCGGAGAAGGCAGTGCCTGATATGTTAAGAAAAACGTTTGCTCAAGATTTAGTGCAAGATCAAATTTCTGCTTCTCATCCTTATGCAGCATTAACCATTCCGACAATCTCAAAAGCAGCTGGTATTTATTACACACAACCCGAGCTGGTTTACATTCCTGCTGATACAGTTTTAGGTAACTATCAAACTGAATTTGCTAATACATTAGCTCTTTTTGAAGAACGACCTTCTGGAGATGGAAGCGCGAAAGCAAATTTTGGTTATACCAAAAAAATTATAGCTACAGACAAAGTATTATCTGCTCTGCAAAAAGATAACGATGTATACATTGATCAATCTTTTGTTGCTCGTAACAGATTATTCGATTTAATGATTGGAGATTGGGACAGGCACGATGACCAATGGCGGTGGGCAAGTTTTAAAACAAAAGATAAAACTACGTACAGACCTATTCCGCGAGATAGAGATCAAGCTTTCTTCGTTAGTGATGGTATGTTGGCTAAAGTGTGGAGCAGAAGATGGGCTTTGCCTAAGTTCGAAGGTTTTAACCACCAAGTTAGATGGACACCCGGCTTTATGTTCAATGCGCGTTATTTCGATCGTTCTTTTTTGAATGAAGTATCGTTGGAAGATTGGTTGAAAGAAGCCAAATATTTGCAGGAACACGTAACGGATGCTTCTATAGATAGCGCAATGTTATTCTTTCCGAAAGAAGTGTATGCCATGCATGCTGATGAAATTGCGAGTAAAATTAAAGCAAGACGTAATCAACTTGCGCAATATGCCAACGAGCATTACCACTATTTGGCTAAAGAAATAGATATTCCTTCATCCGATAAGCGAGAATTATTTAAAATCGATATTAATGAAGTAGGAGATGCTAACGTTCAGATATATAAAATATCTAAAAAAGGAAAAGTTTCGGATAAGCTATACAACCGAAATATTATAGCCAGCGAAACTCATGAAGTGCGTTTGTATGGTCGTGGTGGTGATGATGTTTTTCAATTTTCTGGTGATAAAAGTAAAATTAAATTTAGAGTTATTGGAGGTGATGGAAAGGACACACTACTTAATACATCCAGAGAAAAGATTTATTTGTACGATTTAAAAAATGGAATTTCAATAGATAAATATGCTAAAATTAAAAACCGGTTATCAGCTAATCCAGCGGTAAATGAATATAACAGAAGAGCGTTTCAGTATCCGCGTTTAGCTCCGTTATTGTATGGTAATTTTAATTTTGATGATGGTTTATTCATAGGAGGAGGATTTCTGGCCACTACCCATGGCTTTAGGAAAACACCTTATAAAGCGCAACATCTTTTCTTAGCATCTCATGCTTTATTAACGGAGTCATATAACTTTAAATACGATGGTCGCTTTACAGATGTAGTAGGAAAATTTTCTTTATTGATAGATGCAGATTTAAAAGCACCCAACTTCATCAATAACTTTTTCGGTTGGGGAAATGAAACGAAGTTTGATCGTGAGATTGATGAACGTCCGGATTTGGATTTAGAAAGACCCATCGATTTTTATCGCATACGCACAGAGGAATTGTTTACCCAATTGAAATTGCAACATCGTTTGGGAAGTTTCGGTTTTTGGCAAATGGGTTTGATTTACCAGAGAGCTGAGATTGATCAACCAACACGTAACAATCGATACATTGCTGAGTTTGGAGCTTCGCAACCTGAAGGTTTTTTTGAGAATGTAAAAAACTTTGGGGGTACAGTTTTCGCAGTTGGAGTTGATCAGGTCGATAATAAAGTTAATCCAACTAGAGGAATTCGCGCTTTGGTTCAAAACCGATTGGTGCTTGGATTCGATAAAGATGCGGCCAATTTTACAGCTACAGATTTTACAGTTTCTTTTTATCAATCGTTTAGAAAAAATTCGCGTACTACTTTTGCCTGGCGAGTAGGAGGTGGTGTTAACACTGGAACATATGATGTGTACAATGCACAAATTCTAGATGGTAAAACAGAAATGCGTGGCTATCGCAAAACAAGGTTTTATGGCGATTCAAAAATTTATTCCAACTTCGAAGCGAGGATAAAAATTGCCAACTTCAGGTCTTATCTTTTTCCGTCAAGTTTTGGTATTCATGGTTTTTACGACACGGGTCGTGTTTGGTATAAAGATGCAAATGGTAGAGATACCAGTGTTATCGATGGTAAATCAGAAAAATGGCATCAAGGTATTGGCGCTGGCTTGTGGTTAACACCTTTTGGTATAACGGTTATCAGCACAGAATTCGCTCACGGTGGCGATGGAAACCTAGTATACTTGCGATTAGGCTTCTTATTTTGATTACACTAAAACTGTTTCTCGGTTTTTTGTAGAAACAAGTATAGGCAATTGCAGTCTTTCTAATAATTGTTCCTCCAGTAAGGTAGCCCAGGTGTTGAGGTATAAAATCACATCAGCTTTTTTGTTGTACGATAGATTTCGTTGCTCAAGAGGAAGTTTCCGTAAAACGCTTGCATCAGAAAGTCTTTCTAAATGAACGAGATCATCTCTGTCAAAACCAAAATCAATCATCTTACTAATCAAATCATCAAATAAATAACCTGAGGTAGCACAATAATCGTTAAGTTGTTCAGACCAGTCTCCATGACCTTGCATGGCTTGGGTATGAATCTCCGCTTTGCTCAGGTTAGTAATTTGTTGTGCCAAAAAGCCGCAGTTACATGCACCCATGTGTCCCCACTGATATTGTTGAGTTTCTTGTAGAACTTGTGCGGTTTTTCTCAACACTTCAATAACTTCGATTTTTATTCTGGCCATAACCTTCTTTTTTTGCAATAACAAGCTAAAGATAATTTAGTTTTACATTTTTAGGTAATCCTTCAAAATTTATGTTTCAATTTATCAGGCTAGTTTTTTTGTTCAATGTTTTAATCATTTTGTTGTCTGCTTGTAACGGGTTGGATACACAAACAAAACCTAAAGAACAATTGTACACCGGAGAAGTTGATTCATCTGTTTTGCCAGCTAACGATTTCTATCGGTATGTGAATGGAAAATCAATAGAACGTCAGCGAGCTTTATATCCTCAGCAATCCTTCAACTATTTTGATGCCTTACAAGTCCAAACGGATTCTTTATTGTTTAATTGGGTTAAAGAAGTTGCTTCTAACAATGAATATCCGGTAGGTTCTGATGCGCGCAAGTTAAATCATTTTCTATCGATAGCGCTTGACACACAACGATTGGCATCACAAAATAATCGGCCTATTCAAAATCTAAAAAATAAGATTCAATCGATTACGGCCAAACAGCAATTACAATCTTATTTGATAGATGACATCCTTACCGGTGCGTCACTTTTTTTCGACCTTGAAGTACGAGTTGATTTTAAAAATGCAAAGAAAGGAATCGCAGTTTTATTTCCCAATCAGTTAGGATTGAGTAAACAACAATATCTATTACAAGATAATGAAAGTCGTGCATACAGATTACAGTATTATCAATTCTTGATTCAATTATTAGTGGCAGACGGACAATCCATTGATATAGCTGAAGCGATGGCAGCTACAACATTGAAGATTGAGACTGCATTAGCAAAGAGTAGAAAAGTACCATCCAATGAAATAGAAGATGTGAAAGTTTCAATTCAAGATTTATCTGAAATATTCGAAATTATAGATTGGCCGAATTGGTTAATGCAGGCCGGCTTGAAAAGGGATAGCATTGCCATTGATGATGTTAATTATTTTAAAGCTTGTAACGAGCTTGTTCAAAAACTTTCTATTGTTGAGCTAAAGCAATATGCACATACCTCTTTACTAAGAAAAGCAGCGCCCTATCTTTCAAAAAATTTTGCTGAGGTTTATGATAAATTCTATGGTTCAGATACCAATAAAAATATGATACGCTGGCAACGTGCAATAATAGAATTAAATCAAAACATGCCTGATGCATTAGGCCAGATTTACATGAAGAGAAATTTCGATTTAGCTGCTAAAAAGCAAGTTGCAGAAATGGCTAATCAGATAAAATGGTCTTTTGCTCGTAAGATAAAGGAATCAACATGGCTTACAGATAGTTCAAAACAAAAAGCCTTAGACAAACTTAAAAATCTAAAAGTAAAAATTGCTTATCCTGATAAGTTTCAAGATTATGTTGGGTTATCTTTTAAGCAAGACACTAGTGCATCTTACTTCGATTGTGTTATGACGGCTCGGACATTTAACAAAAAAAGAAATCTTGCTTCCTCGGGTCAACTGCCAAATGAAAGCGCCTGGACTATTAGTACACAAACTGTTAATGCAAAGTATTTCCTTCAAGCCAATGAAGTCATTTTACCTGCAGCCATACTTCAAAAGCCATTTTATAATAAAGATGTTGATTTAGCCTTTAATTATGGAGCTATCGGAGCCATCATAGCGCATGAAATCAGTCATGCCTTTGATTTAAAAGGAATGCAATACGACCAACATGGAAATTTTAAACCTTGGTACAACGATGATGAAATCAATCATCTAAATAAGATTTATGCTACCATTAGAAGTCAATTATTGATAGCATATCCACAGGTAACAAAACATCCACAATTGTTGCAAATGGTGCATGAAAGTTTAGCTGATATAAGCGCAATTGAAATTGCATTTGATGCGATGCAACATCACTTTACTCAATTCCCGGAAAAGAAAGTCAATACCGTGATGGACACAACACCTGAACAAAGATTTTTTATGGCTTGGGCTAGACTATGGTTAGAAGTACAAGGAACAAATAGGGCAATGAAAATTGAGGATGAAAACCATCCTCCTTTTTTATTTAGAGTAAATGGATTATTGCCGAACATTCCTGCATTTCAAAAAGCTTTTGAAGTTAAACCCGAACACAAACATTTTTTAACAACCGATAAACAGATAAAAATTTGGGATTAGCCAAAGTTTGATTTTGTATTTTCGATATAGCTTGCTATACTTGCCTCAGAATTTAATAAAAATGGGAAAAGGAGATAAAAAGTCTGCAAAAGGTAAAAGAACTATTGGTTCTTTTGGCAATTCCAGAAATCGCAAAGCCATAAAGGCTAGATTAAAAAGAGTCGCTTCTGTTAAAGTTGGTGCAAAACCCGCTGCTGAAGCAAAGCCAAAGAAAACAGCAAGAAAAAAAGCTGAATAGAATATGTTGAATCATACTAACATAGCTTGGTGGTGGCACAGATCAATAACTGATCGGTGCATTGCTATTGGCTAAAGTTAGAAGAAACTAAAAGTCAAAGGCCTGTTCCGATACCCGGAACAGGCTTTTTTATTTTAATACTATGGAGAAAAGAAAATTATATATAGCCAGCAGACAGATTTTAGCCGATACCCTCACTCCGGTTAATCTCTACTTGAAATTACGAGATGTATTCGCTGGAAGTATTTTGTTAGAGAGTTCCGATTACCACGGACAAGAAAACAGCATGTCGTTGGTTTGTTGCAAACCTTTCGCCAGTTTTAAAGTGAGCCAACATCAAATAGAAGTAAAGCAGAGTCAGTCAAAAACTTTCAAAGTAGAAAACTTAAGCAAACAATTCGATGAATTTATACACACCTATCAACTCGATGAATCCGTAAAAAATAAAGAAAAAATACCTGCTGGTGTTTTTGGTTATACGGCTTACAATGTAGTGAAGTACTTAGAGAAAGTTCCTGTAGAGAGTAGGACTGAAGAGATTCCTGATATGTTGTATCAGTTTTTTCATTACGTACTTACCTTTGATCATTTTTATAACGTAATAACTTTATATTACTTCACGCCCAACGAAAAAGAAAATATTGAGCAAAGATTAGATGAAATACAAAGTATTATTTCCTTTACCAATTTGCCAGCCTATCAATTTCAAACCAGAGATGAAGAGAAACAAAACGTTAGCGATGCAACTTTTTTAGAAAGAGTAGAGCAAGGCAAGAAACATTGTTTCAGAGGAGATGTATTTCAAATTGTATTGTCTCGCAAATTTTCACAATCTTTTACCGGAGATGAATTTAATGTGTACCGCAGTTTACGCTCTGTAAATCCATCTCCTTACTTATTCTATTTCGACTTTGGCTCATTTAAATTATTCGGATCTTCTCCTGAAGCACAAATTCAAATTAAAAATCAAGTTGCCTCCATTTATCCTATTGCCGGAACATTTAAAAGAACAGGCAACGATAAGGAAGATCTGGCTTCGGCAGAAAGATTGGCAGCTGATGAAAAAGAAACGGCAGAGCACATTATGTTGGTTGATTTGGCTAGAAATGATTTAAGCAGACATGCTGATAACGTTCATGTACAAGTTTTTAAGGAAGTTCAATTCTATTCACATGTTATTCATTTAGTTTCTAAAGTGACTGGTAAAATTGATGACAAACAGTCTGCAACTGAAATTGCTTTCGATACTTTTCCAGCCGGAACTTTATCCGGTGCACCTAAACACAAAGCCTTGCATTTGATTAATCAAATCGAAAACGAACCACGAGGTTTTTATGGTGGATCAATCGGGTTTATTGGTTTAGATAATTCAGTGAATCAGGCGATTATGATCCGTACTTTTTTAAGTAAACAAAATACCTTTCATTATCAGGCTGGGGCAGGTGTTGTTGCGAAGAGTGAGGCTGCCTCAGAATTACAAGAAGTAAACAATAAGTTAGGCGCGCTGCGCAAAGCTTTACATTTAGCTAAACACATTAATGTTCATAAAAATGAAAATATTGGTTTTTGATAACTACGATTCTTTCACGTATAATTTAGTGCATATCATTCGTGAATTAGGATATACACCTGATGTATTTCGCAATGATGAAATTACATTAGAAGAAATTAATCAATATGACAAAATTTTACTATCACCCGGTCCGGGCATACCGGATGAGGCTGGTATCTTAAAACCATTGATTCAACAGTATGCTGATAAGAAAAGTATACTTGGTGTTTGTTTAGGACATCAGGCTATTGCAGAAGTTTTTGGCGCTAAACTTTATAATATTAAAAATGTTTTACATGGTGTAACTTCTCAAGCAAAAGTTATCATACAAGATGTAGTGTTGTTTCAGCATGTTTCTAATAAATTTCAAGCAACACATTACCATTCTTGGGCGGTGAGTGATGAAAATTTTCCCGAAGTATTGGAAGTTACTGCAACTAATGATGACAAAATCATCATGGCTTTGCGACATAAGAATTTTGATGTGAGAGGCGTTCAATTTCATCCCGAATCCATCATGACACCAGAAGGAAAACAAATGATTAAAAACTGGATTAATCATAATAAGAAATGAAAAGTATATTAAACCAGGTTTTAGAACAAAAGCAGCTCAGTAAGCAGCAAGCGCATGAAACGCTATTACAGATTGCATCAGGAAAACTGAATGTAAGTCAGATGGCAGCTTTCATTACCGTTTATATGATGCGAACAATAACGGTAGAAGAATTAGCAGGTTTCAGAGATGCGATGTTAGATTTATGTTTGCGTGTAGAATTAGATCAGCCGGTTATTGATGTTTGCGGTACAGGTGGTGACGGAAAAAATACATTCAACATTTCCACACTTGCTTCTTTTGTAGTAGCAGCTTGTGGTCAGCCCGTTGCCAAGCATGGTAACTATGGTGTTTCATCAGTGAGTGGTTCTTCCAATATGTTAGAACACTTTGGTTACGTATTTACCAATAATATAGATGTGTTAAAAAGACAAATAGAGGAGGTAAATATTGCATTTATGCACGCACCTTTGTTTCATCCTGCTATGAAAACGGTTGCTCCCATTCGTAAAGAATTAGGAGTAAAAACATTTTTTAATATGTTAGGTCCAATGGTTAATCCAGCATTGCCGCCTAATCAAATGGTAGGTGTGTTTAGTTTAGAGTTGGCTCGCCAATATGCATACCTATATCAACAAACAGATAAACGATTCTCAGTTTTACATTGTTTAGGTGGGTATGATGAAATTTCACTCACAGATTCTGTTAAAGTATTTGATAACAAGGGAGAATCAGTTTTAGAAAGTTCGTATTATAACAGTACGTTACTTTACCCAGATGAAATAGAAGGTGGCGACACCGTGGCAGATGCAGCAACTATTTTTTTGAATGTGTTAGAAGGGAAAGGAACCGTACAACAAAATGCAGTAGTTGTGGCAAATGCTGCGCAAGCGCTTATTACGTGTCAGCCAACTTTGTCCATAAACGATGCCATAGAACAAGCAAGAGAAGCATTACTATCTGGAGAAGCCTATAAGAGATTTAAAAAACTTTTGACCATTCAACCATGAATATTTTAGAAAAAATAGTAGAGAAGAAGAAAGAGGAAGTTGCTCAGCGGAAAGAATTGTATCCTATAAAATTGCTGGAAAAGAGTTTATATTATCCAGGTAAAACGGTTTCTTTAAAAAAGTATCTCAAGCGGGAAGGATCTAGTCAAATCATAGCCGAGTTTAAGAAAAAGTCACCTTCAAAAGGTTTTATCAATCCCTATGTACAAGTAGAAAAAATATCGGTTGGTTATATGCAGGCAGGTGCTGCTGCGCTTAGCATTTTAACCGACACAGAATTTTTTGGTGGCAGCAACCAGGATTTATTGACCGCGAGAAAATTTAACTTTTGTCCTATCCTTCGTAAAGATTTTATCATTGATCAGTATCAAATCATAGAATCAAAATCGATTGGTGCTGATGTCATCCTTTTAATTGCTGCGATTTTATCTGAACAAAAAATTAAAGCATTATCTGCCTTTGCTAAATCACTCGAATTAGAAGTGCTGCTGGAAGTACACGATGCAGATGAAGTTAAAAAATCAGATTTAACCCATGTAGATATGGTGGGTATCAATAACCGAAACTTAAAAACATTCGAAGTTTCAATCGAGAATTCAATGCGATTATTGTCTTTACTTCCGAAGGATAAAATCAAAATTGCTGAAAGTGGAATTGACAATATTGAAACAATCAAACAATTAAAAGAAGCAGGTTTCGAAGGATTTTTAATGGGTGAATATTTTATGAAACAACCCAGACCGGAATTGTCGGCTAAACAATTAATTGCTTCTTTAAGGTCATAAACAATTTTGTAGATGTCGTTGAAGATTAAAATTTGCGGATTAAGAGAAAAGGAAAATATGCAAGCTATTGTGGATGATCGAATAGATTGGTATGGCTTTATTTTTTACCGCGAATCGAAACGTTACCTAGGAAACTTCGGATACATAGCTCCGGAGATTCCAACTGAGAAAAGAGTTGGTGTATTTGTAAATGAATCAGTGGAAGAAATAAAAAAGATGGTGAAACATCATCAATTAAAAACTATTCAATTACATGGTGAGGAGGAACCATCCTTTGGTAGAGAATTGAAAGCTTTAAATCTTTCAATCATAAAGGCATTTGCTGTAGATGATAATTTTGATTTTTCAATTTGTGATGAATGGAAAGATGTAGCAGATTATTTATTGTTTGATACCAAAGGAAACGCACGTGGCGGTAATGGACAAACTTTTAATTGGCAGTTATTGAATCTATACACAACAAAAATACCTTTTTTATTAAGTGGTGGTCTTACACCGGAAAATGTACAGCAAGCTTTAAAAATTCAACATCCGTATTTATCAGGATTGGATGTAAACAGTGGATTAGAGGATGCTCCAGGAATAAAAAATAAATTGAAAGTAGAACAAGTGTTAAACTATATAAACCCAAGGCAATGAAATATACAGTTGATGAATCAGGATTTTATGGAAATTTTGGTGGTGCATACATTCCTGAAATGCTATATCCGAATGTAGAAGAATTACGATTGAATTACCTTGCCATTACAGAACAAAAGAGTTTCAATGAAGAATTTCAACATCTTTTAAGAGAGTTTGTGGGCAGACCAACACCCTTATACTTCGCACAGCGTTTATCTGAGCGTTATCAAGCTCATATTTATTTAAAGCGCGAAGATCTTTGTCATACAGGGGCGCATAAAATCAACAATACCATCGGACAAATTTTATTAGCCAAAGCCTTAGGTAAAAGTAAAATCATTGCAGAAACAGGAGCGGGGCAACATGGCGTAGCAACTGCAACTGTTTGTGCATTAATGGGATTGGATTGCACGGTTTACATGGGCAAACTGGATATGGAAAGACAAAAACCCAATGTAGAGCGTATGCGTATCCTGGGTGCAAGAGTTGTGCCAGCAACCAGTGGTAATCAAACTTTAAAAGATGCAACGAACGAGGCAATGCGTCATTGGATCAATAATCCAACAGACACACATTATATCATTGGCTCTGTGGTTGGGCCTCATCCTTATCCGGATATGGTAGCGCGTTTTCAATCTGTTATTTCACAAGAAATTAAAATACAATTGATTGATCAAACAGGTAATCCTACTCCTGATTATGTGGTGGCTTGTGTAGGTGGTGGAAGTAACGCAATGGGAGCATTCTATCACTTCTTACAAGATGATCATGTACAATTGATTGGTGTTGAAGCAGCAGGGCATGGTGTTGATTCTGGTGAGTCGGCTGCAACTACTGCGCTAGGTAAGCCAGGCATTTTACATGGAAGCAAAACGTTGTTAATGCAAACACAAGATGGACAAGTTATAGAACCTTATTCCATCTCTGCCGGCTTAGATTACCCGGGTATCGGTCCTATACATGCGCACCTCTTTGAAACGGAGCGTGCCAGTTTTATCAATATAACTGACGAAGAAGCCATGCAGGCTGGCATTATGTTGAGCAGAACTGAAGGAATTATTCCGGCTATTGAGACAGCTCATGCGATAGCTGCATTAGATAAATTACAATTCGATAAAGATGATGTTGTGGTTTTAAATTTATCAGGTAGAGGAGATAAAGATTTAGAAACCTATATCAGGTGGGGTAAATATTGAATTAAAAAAATAGGCATTTCAGAAAATAAAAATTTGCATTTAAGTAAATCATGAAAAATAGATTAACTGAATTATTTGAGAAGAAGAAGAAAGATGTATTGGCTGTCTACTATACAGCGGGTTATCCTTCTTTGGATGACACAGAAGTTATAGGTAAAACGTTGGTAAAAGCCGGAACAGATATTATCGAAATTGGTATTCCATTTTCCGATCCAATTGCAGATGGACCGATAATTCAGGCCAGTAACAAAGTGGCACTTGATAATGGTATGCAAGTTTCGTTGCTATTAGAACAAGTAAAAGCATTGCGTTCTCAGGTTTCGGCTCCGATAGTTTTAATGGGTTATCTCAACCCGGTTTACCAATATGGCATCCATAAATTTTTAATTGATGCTAAAGCTGCAGGCGTAGATGGTTTGATTTTGCCAGATCTTCCTGCCAAAGAATATGAAGATAATTTTAAAGCTACATGCGAATCATTAGACTTATCCGTCATTTTTCTTCTAACACCAACAACATCTCTAGAGAGAAGAAATAAAGTTGACCAGCTTTCTACCGGCTTTATTTATGCAGTTTCTGCATCCAGTACAACTGGTAACAGCAAAAGTTTTGATGAAAATCAACTGCATTATTTTGAAACACTAAAGACTCAAAAATGGCGTAATCCTGTTCTCATCGGTTTTGGTATTTCTAATCATGAAACATTTTCGCAAGCGTGTCAATACAGTGCTGGCGCCATTGTAGGTAGTGCATTTATCAAAGCTTTAGAACAGAGCAAAGATATCAAACAGACTATACAAACATTTGTAAAAGTATTAAGAGGAAATTTATGATTATTAAATTACAACCTGGTATTAATCATACGAATCACCAACATTTATTGGATGCTATTGGTAATAAAGGATTTAAGGTAAATGAAATTAAAACGCAAACGTCAACTTATTTAGTTTGTATAGGTAAGGCTGAAGTTGACTTACGAACTTTTGGTCACATGCCTGGTATCAGCGATATCTTCCATGTTTCGGACGAGTATAAACTAGTATCTAGAAAATGGAAAACAAATTTTACTCAAATTGATTTAGGCGACAACGTAGTAATCGGTGATGGCAATCTATCCATTATGGCAGGTCCTTGTTCTATTGAAAACGAACAACAAGTGCTAAACACAATTCAACATCTCAAAGATAACAATGTCAAAATCATGCGAGGTGGCGTATTTAAACCGCGTAGTTCTCCTTACGCTTTTCGTGGGTTAGGAATTGATGGATTAAAAATGTGGTATCAACTCTGCAAAGAAAATGGGGTAAAGATAATTACAGAAGTGATGCAAGTAAGTCAGATAGCTGACATGTACGAGTACGTTGATGTCTTTCAGGTAGGAGCCAGGAACACGCAAAATTTTAATTTGTTAGATGAATTAGGGAAAGTTGATAAACCGGTTATGATTAAACGAGGAATTTCCGGAACAATTGAAGAGTTATTATATTCTGCTGAGTATGTCTTTTCTGCAGGTAATGAAAAGATATTACTTTGTGAGAGAGGTATCCGTACCTATGAAAAAGCAAGCCGAAATACTTTTGACATCAACGCGATTCCACTTTTGAAAGATAAAACACATTTACCTGTAATTGCAGATCCATCTCATGGAATTGGTATTCGGGAATTCGTAGAACCTATCGCTTTAGCAGCAGCGGTAGCGGGTGCAGATGGTATCATTTATGAAACGCATGAAATCCCTGAAAAAGCGGCAAGTGATGGACAACAAACGTTGAACTTCGCTGAATCTGCGCAATTGATTCGAAAGTTAAATTCGCTTTATGCTGTAAGAAATTAAGTATGATAAAAGTATACGGCATCAAAAATTGTGATACTGTTAAGAAAACTTTAGCGTGGCTAATCACACATCAAGTTCAATTTGAGTTTATTGATTTTAAATTAACACCACCAGATGTAAACTTGTTAAACAACTGGTCTGTTCAATATGGTTGTTTGAATATGTTGAACAAGAAAGGAACAACATGGAGAAAACTAAGCGCGACACAACTGACTAGGATTGTAGATGAAAAAAGTGCAATAGAACTCATTATAGATAATCCTTCTGTTGTAAAGCGCCCTGTTATTACAGTTAATGATAAAATAAAAATGGTTGGCTTTGATGCCAACCATTTGCTTCAAATCGTTTCATAAATCTATTTATCAAATTCACCTGCATCTACTTTAGCGAAATATTTTTTCGCTTCGGACATTACTTTGGGTGCTAAAATAAAACCAGAGATCATAGTTGGAAAGGCCATCAAAGCGTAGGCAATATCAATAACATTCATAACATCTGTCATGCTGGCAACTGCACCGATTACAATTGTTGATAAATAAAAATAATCATAATACTTTCCTGCTTTTGTTCCTAACAAGAAAGACATGCCTTTATTACCATAGTAACTGTACGAAAACAAAGAGGTGATAGCGAAGAAAAATGCACTGATTAATAATAAAATTTTTCCGATAAATCCTAAACTCATTTCAAAGGCTGTGGCAGTTAAAGAAACGCCACTGGCTCCGCTTGTTTTCCAGACATCAGTAACCAATATGGCTAAAGCAGTTAAGGTGCAAACAACTAAAGTGTCAATCATTGGGCTCATCATCGAAACCAATCCCTCGCGAATGGGTTGTTGACTTTTAGACGCGCCCAGTGCCATCGGAGCTGTGCCTATACCTGCTTCGTTAGAGAAGGATGCTCTTCGCACACCGGCAACAATTAGACCACCTACTAATCCACCAAGTGCAGGTTCACCTCTGTAGTTATTGGCGCTAAATGCATCTGTGATTACCATCCATAAATAATCTGGTACTTTAGAAATGTTTAAAATTAAAATTGCAAATACAGATAAAAAATAAATAACAATCATGATGGGAACCATCTTTCCAGCCCAAGTTCCAATTCTTTTAATACCACCAATAATGACGATTCCAGAGATAATCATTAAAATAATACCAATGATTAGTTTAGCAATATTGATTTCCCAATTGAAAAGAGGAAAGGTTGCGCTAATAGCATCATTACCGGAAAAACCAATGTCTAAAATTACTTGTGTTAACTGATTGGCTTGAAAAATCGGAAGACATCCAATCATCACACAAAATGAAAATAAAATAGCCAATGGCATAAAAGGTTTTCCTAATGCTTCTTTAATCACGTACATCGGACCGCCTTGAATATCGCCAGCATCATCTTTTCCTCTGAACATAACTGACAAGGAGCTGGTAAAGAAATTGGTGCTCATACCTACAAATGCTGTTACCCACATCCAAAACAGTGCACCTGGTCCGCCAATAGAAATAGCTGCGGCAACTCCTGCAATATTTCCCATACCCACCGTTGAAGCCAGCGCTGTTGATAAGGCTTCGTATGCATTAATGTGTCCGGGGTCATTTGGGTTATCATACTTTCCTTTCAATATATTAACTGCATGTTTGAAATATTTGTATTGCACAAATCTTGAGTAGAAAAGAAAGAACAATCCACCAAGTATCAAAAGAAACAATACGGGTGTCCAAACATTGGTTGCTAAATTGCTGATAAACTCACTCATGCTTTTTGTTTAAGCGTACAAAATAATGAAAAGATTGAAGTAAATGTTAGTCATTAAAGAATTAGCGGTTTACCGTTAACTTATTTTGTGAAACAGCAGTCCAATTGCAAAGGTGATATAACATGCGTGCACCAACATTAGCGTCCCATTCATCTTCTCCGGGTGCTACTTCATTCAAATCGAAACCAATAATTTTTTTGCCGGCTAACACAAGTTTTTTGATGAGGTAAGCAATTTGATGAAACTCAAAACCACCTGCTACCGGTGTGCCCGTGTTAGGGCAAAGTTTTGGATCTAAGCCATCAATATCAAAACTGATGTATACATGCTCCGGTAATTCTTTGAGGATGGCATCACAAACATTTTCCCATGTTTTACCTTGATACATCCAATTCTTAATATCTTCATCAAAGAAAGTTACCACACGGCCTGCTGCACGTTGCATCACACTTACTTCTTCCTCACAATAATCACGGATCCCAACTTGTACCAACTTACTGATGGCGGGCAATTTTAATGCATTGTACATGATACTCGCGTGTGAGTAAGTAAATCCTTCATAGGCTTTTCTTAAATCGGCATGGGCATCAATTTGCAACACAGCGAACTTAGTATATTTCTCCGTTAGTGCACGCATCAAGCCTAATGGTGTGCTGTGGTCTCCACCCACTAAACCTACTAATTTTCCTTCGCGAATTAATTTTAATGCTGTAGATTTTACATAGATATTAAGATTTTCGCAGGCTGTATTGATCTGGTCTAAAATAGCATTGTTAGTCGCAGACGTTTCTTGTTCTGTTAAAGATTCGATGTATTGTGCAGCTAATTCTCTTAACGTATTATTTTCTGCTTGTAAATCTGCCGGAATCGGTAACATGGCTATACCTAACTTCCAAGCTTCTTTTATATCTTTTACAAATAAATCAACTTGTGCAGATGCATCTAAAATTGCTTGAGGGCCGTTAGCTGTTCCGTCACTATACGACACCGTTACTTCCCACGGTATGGGTATTAAGACTAATTCTGCTTGCTCTGTAGTGAAGGGTAATCCGAAAAGATTGCCAGTTGCTCCGGGTGCATTCGGATCGAATTGCTCGATCGCTTCTTGTTTTGTCATGCTTAATTAAATAGGATTGGGTTGATATTGTTGAATAAACTGTGCTTTGTCTTTTTCCCAATTTGGCCACGACAATTGTTCTGTCTTTAATAATACAACGCCACCAGTCGGTAAAGAACCTATGGGTTCACCGCTTAAATATTCGCTTAAGTAACTCACTGTTGGATTATGCCCAACAATGGCAACGCATCTTTCTTCATCTGATAATTGATGAATAAAGGAAAGATAAGTACGAACAGATGAATTGTATAAGTCTTCAATCGGAACAACTGATTGTTGTTGCAACTTAATCACATCAGCGATGAGATTTGCAGTTTGTGAAGTACGTGTTGCGATGGAATGATAAATTTTTTCAATCTGAAAAATCTCATGCGATAATTGTGTAGCTACTTGCAAAGCTTCTTTTTGTCCTTGTGCAGTTAATTCTCTTTCGCGATCGTGCGAACCCGACATCATTTCTTCGGCTTGGGCATGACGCATCAAAAGCAAGTATCGTGGCATGTTTAGGTTTTTCTGTAAAATTAAGAATACCTTTTTAGCTTCGCTTATATCTTTTTTTAAAATGGCTAACATTTTGAATATGAAGGCAATGCAGCGCTTTGAATGGTAACTTTCGCTACTCTATATTAATTATCAACATAGCAATATTGTATTTTTTAAGATATTTGACCCTTTGATTGATTTGAACATGGCGAAAAACTTAGTAATTGTAGAGTCTCCGGCAAAAGCAAAAACAATCGAGGGTTACCTCGGTAAAGAATTTAAAGTAGCATCCAGCATGGGGCACATCCGCGATTTACCAAAAGGTGGTGATGCCATTGACATTGAAAATGGTTACGAACCTACGTACGAAATCAGTCCAGATAAAAAAGAAATCATTTCTAAATTAAAGAAACTTGCTGAAGATGCTGAAACAGTCTATCTCGCAAGCGATGAAGACCGTGAAGGTGAGGCCATCTCATGGCATTTAAAAGAAGCACTAGATTTAAACGATAAGAAAACAAGAAGAATAGTTTTTACTGAAATCACCAAGAAAGCAATTCTTAATGCTATACAAAAACCAAGAGGAATTGATATTGATTTAGTAAACGCTCAGCAAGCCAGACGCGTGTTAGATAGATTAGTAGGGTATGAATTATCTCCTATTCTTTGGAAAAAAATTAAAACAGGTTTATCTGCTGGTCGTGTACAATCTGTGGCTGTAAGGTTAGTGGTAGAAAGAGAAAGAGAAATAAGTGAGTTTACGGTATCATCTACTTATAAAGTAAATGGATACTTTGATTTAGGAAAAGGCAAAATTTTAGTGGCTGAATTACCCGAACGTTTTAAAACAGAGAAAGAAGCTATTGAGTTTTTGGATTCTTGTAAGAACGCGAAGTTTACGATTCAAGATTTGCAAACACGTCCTGCGAAACGTTCTCCTGCACCACCTTTCACAACTTCAACGTTGCAGCAAGAAGCATCGCGTAAGTTGGGTTTCTCCGTAACCCAAACTATGGTGGTAGCGCAAAAATTATACGAAGCTGGTAAGATCAGTTACATGCGTACCGATTCTGTTAACTTATCGGAAGAGGCGTTAGCCAATGCGCAAAACCAAATTGCTAAAGCATACGGCAGTGAGTTCGCACAAAGAAGAGTTTATAAAACAAAAAACAGCAGCGCGCAAGAAGCCCACGAAGCCATTCGCCCTACAGACTTCGCAGTGCAAGACCCTGGAATGGATAGCGGTGCAAAAAGATTATATGAGTTAATTTGGAAGCGTGCCATCGCATCGCAAATGGCAGATGCAGAATTAGAAAAGACAACTGCCGTAATTGGAATCTCAACGAATAAAAAAACTTTACAAGCACAAGGAGAAGTTATTAAGTTCGAAGGTTTTTTAAAAGTTTACATCGAAAGTGTAGATGACGATGACGATGAACAGGAAGGAAGCAAGGTATTGCCTCCATTAAAAGTTGGACAAGAATTAACGTTACAAAACCTTACAGGTAAACAGATTTATTCGCGTACACCTCCACGTTATACAGAAGCGAGTCTGGTAAAAAAATTAGAAGAGTTAGGAATCGGCAGACCATCTACTTATGCGCCAACAATATCAACTGTGCAAAAAAGAGGATATGTTGTAAAAGAAAACAGAGAAGGAGTGGAGCGCGCTTATCAAGTATTAACGCTCGCTAATAATAAAATTGAAAGCAAAACGGAGACAGAAATAACTGGTGCCGATAAAAATAAATTATTTCCTACCAACACTGCAATGGTAGTGAATGATTTTTTAGTCGATAACTTTCCTGATATCACAGATTTTTCTTTTACTTCTGAAATCGAAAAAGAATTCGATGAAATAGCAGAAGGAAAATTAGAATGGAGAAGAATGATCGATAACTTCTACAAACCATTCAGAAAAACCATCACTAAAACTGAAAAGATTGAGCGTTCATCTGTTGGTAAATCAAGAGAGTTGGGTGTGGATCCGAAAACTAAAAAAATGATTTACGCCAAGTTGGGTAAATTTGGAGCGTATGTTCAACTAGGAGAAAATCCGGATGATAATGGTGGAGAGAAACCAAAGTTTGCCAGTTTGCGTCCCGGGCAGTTTTTAGAAAACATCACCTTACAAGATGCACTTGAACTCTTTAAAATGCCTCGCGATTTAGGTGCTTTCGAAGGTAGTTCAGTAGTGGTGAATTTAGGAAGATTTGGACCATATGTGTTGCATGATAAAAAGTTTGTCAGCGTTCCTAAAACAGATGATCCCTATACCATAACGTTAGCGCGTGCTATTGAATTAATCGAAAACAAAAGAACAGCCGATGCCAACCGATTGATCAAATCTTTTCCTGGAAATGAGGAGATACAAGTATTAAACGGAAGATTCGGTCCTTATATAAAAGCCGGAACAAAGAACGTAAAGATTCCCAAAGGACAAGATCCTGCGACACTTACTCTAGAGCAGTGCGTTGAACTAGCAGCAGCTACACCTGAGAAGAGAGGACGTTTTGGAAATCGAAAAGCGAAAGCTGAGCCAACAAAAGCAGAAACTGCATCAGACAAGAAAGTGGCTGTTAAGAAAGCAACTTCTGCTAAGAAAGTTGTAGTGAAGAAAGCAACTACAAAAGTTGCAACTGCCAAAAAGAAAGCAGTAAAAACTGCAGCCAGAAAACCAATAGCGAAGAAAACTGCAGTGAAGAAGAAAAAGTAAATTCAAGGTGCTAATACAGCACCCTGAATTTGATTGTATGTTCGATGGCGCGTAATTCTTTAATTACGTCTTTGTTATATTCTTTGTTGATATCGGTGATTACATAACCGATTGTTTCCGTAGTTTTTAAATACTGCCCAACAATGTTGATGCCATGTGCAGCCAATACATTGTTGATTTTAGCTAATATACCCGGAACGTTATTGTGTATATGAATCAGTCGATGTGCGTTTTCTAAAGTAGGTAAAGTTAGATTAGGGAAATTCACACTGTTGCTTGTGCTTCCATTGTTGATGTAATCTAAAAATTTAGAAGGAACAAATTTGCCAATATTTTCCTGTGCTTCTAAAGTAGAACCACCGATATGGGGTGTTAAAATGGTATTAGGTAATCCACGCAGTGGTGAATAAAATTCTTCTGCATTGCTTACAGGTTCGTAAGGAAAAACATCTACTCCACATCCTGCAATTTTTCCACTCTCAATATTTCTTTTTAAGGCATCAATATCCACTACATGTCCACGACTTAAATTCAAAAAGATAACGCCTTGTTTCATTCTCGCAAATTCTTTATCGCTGATCATGTTGGTGTTGCTTTCTCTACCATCAACATGTAAAGAAACGATGTCGGAAATTTCTAAAAGAGTAGTGAGTGAATTAAGTTTAGTAGCATTACCGAGCGCTAATTTTTCTTCTTTATCGTAATACACAACCTTCATTCCTAGTGATTCTGCTAACACAGAAAGTTGTGCCCCAATGTTACCGTATCCAATCAATCCTAATGTTTTGCCTCTAACTTCATAACTACCGCTAGCTGATTTATCCCACTTTCCTGCATGAAGCTTATTAGATTTGTCTGGTATGTTACGAATCAGCATGATCATTTCAGCAATAGCCAACTCCACGACAGATCTTGTGTTGCTGAAAGGCGCATTAAAAACAGCAACTCCTTTTTTGCTGGCAGCTTGCAAATCAATTTGATTGGTACCAATACAAAACGCACCAATGGTCATTAACTTATTGGCATGTTCTAAAACTTTTGCTGTTACTTGTGTTTTAGAGCGAATGCCTAAAACACCAACATTTTTAATTTTTTCGCAGAGTTCTTCTTCTGTTAAAGCTGCGTGATAGGTTTCTACTGTAAATCCTTCAGCGCGCATCATCTCAACAGCTACAGGATGTACATTTTCTAAAAGCAAAACATGAATTCTGTTTTTAGGATAGGAGATAACTGTGTTTAATTTATTGAGATAAAGAAATTCATCTAAACTAGGTGTAACGTGGTCTGCTTTGTTCAAAACTTTTTCTCTCTCAACATTTTCAGTAAAAGCAAAAAACTTATTGGCAAGGCCTGCATGTTTAATTTCATAATCTGTATATCCATCACCTATTACGTAAACATCTCCAGGTAAATCCAATTGTTTTAGTTGTTCTACTTTTCCATTGTTAGCAGATAATGGATTGGTTTTATCGAAACCGATAACATTACCTTGTTCATCAAACTGAAAACGGTTGGCATATATGTTTTCTGGTTTAATGCCAAAAGAAGTTACAACCGGGTCTATGAAAGCATGGAATCCATTCGAGATGATATAGATATTGTCTGCAAATTCTTGAAAGAAGTCTTTGTTTCTCTTAAAGGATTCAGAAACCATTCCTTTCAAAATCTCTGTTAGTTTTTGCAGATGAATGCGATTGGGTTGAAGCAGCGTGATTCTTTTTTCAAGCGATTCTCTGAATGAAATACTGCCATCCATCCCTTGATTGGTGATGGTAATGATTTCATTTTTTCTGTTTTCTTTATCGGGATGATCTTGTAAAGAAATATCAGCTAATACATCGAAGGCTTCAACTTTGGTAAAAGTGCTATCGAAATCGATTACGAAATACTTTTGTGGTTTCATATTTTGTGTCCAAACAAAAGTAAAATTTCGAAACTAAATTAAGTGATTTTACGAGGTTTTAATTTTATACGAATGAGTGTTAGTTGAAATGATTTTTTTAAATCAAGCCTAAGCAATTAATCAATTAAAATTAATCAAGGAATAAGACTAGCAGCAGGTGTTGATGCTCGTAAACAACTTATCGAATGAAGCTTTTACTTTTTGCATCACCTTTTCATCAATACAATAGCAAACACTTGGTCCTTCTATTTCGCCCTTGATGATACCTACAGATTTTAATTCTTTCAGATGTTGGGAAACTGTTGATTGAGAAAGCGGTAGTTCATCAACAATATCACCGCAGATACAACTCTTCTTATCGGCTAATACTTGAAGAATGGCTATCCTAGCCGGATGACCTAAGGCTTTGGCTATTGCCGCAAATTCAACTTGTGATTTGGTAAAGGCTTCAGTTTTTGTAAGTCCCATATATCAAATATCGTAATATCACGATATTTGTTGCAGTCTTATTTTATTTTCTTTTGATAACTTTTAAAGCAGCTTCTACAATATGAGAGGGTCCGAGTCCATATTTCTCTAATAATTGAGCCGGAGTTCCACTTTCTCCGAAGCTATCCTGCACAGCAACCATCTCAATAGGTGAAGGTAAATAACGACTCAACACCTGAGCAACACTATCTCCTAATCCACCATTAATTTGATGTTCTTCGCATGTAACCACACATTTGGTTTTAGCAACTGATTTCAAAATCGCATCTACATCCAAAGGTTTTATGGTGTGCATGTTGATTACTTCAGCTCGAATTCCTTTTTGTTCAAGTTGGCTTTCAGCTTCGAGCGCGTTCCATACTAAATGTCCACAAGCGATAATGGTAACATCGCTTCCTTCTACCATTGTGTCTGCTTTCCCAATCACAAAAGGTCTATCTGCTGCAGTAAATACTGGCCAACTTGGACGGCCAAATCTTAAATATGCTGGTCCTTGATGATTACCTAAAGCTAGTGTGGCAGCTTTAGTTTGGTTATAGTCGCAGGGAACGATAACAGTCATGCCCGGCAACATCTTCATCATGCCAATATCTTCTAATATTTGATGTGTCGCGCCATCTTCTCCTAAAGTTAAACCAGCGTGCGAAGCACAGATTTTTACATTCTTATGTGAATAGGCAACTGACTGACGAATTTGATCATAAACTCTTCCGGTAGAAAAATTAGCAAAGGTGCCGGTAAATGGAATTTTACCACCGATGGTCATTCCGGCAGCTAAACCAATCATGTTAGCCTCGGCAATACCCACCTGAAAGAAACGCTCAGGAAATTCTTTCTTAAAGGCATCCATTTTTAAAGAACCTGTTAAGTCGGCACACAATCCTACCACATTAGGATTTTGTTTACCTAACTCTAACAATCCTGCTCCAAAACCTGAACGTGTATCTTTTTTCTCGGTGAAAGTAAATTTTGCCATAGCCTATAATCAGGTGGCGAAAGTCGTAAAAAAAGCCTCTTCGTGCAACATGTTAATGATTGTTAAACGAATTAATTGAGCAATAAAACTGAAAACTAGAATCAATGGCTTTCGTTAAGCTACACATTGAATTTTTAATCATGTCCAGCTTACGTATCTCAAAAGAAAACAAACGCTTCCTTCTTCTTTTTTTAATTTGTACGGCTATAGCCCTAATTCCATGGTTAATTTTAATGTAGCATTTTGGAACTCTAATTCTTTTAAAGGAATTGATTTAACAGATTAGCCTGCTATATTTGCGCCCAAACAGAATAATCTTAAATGAAAAATTTATCTATCGGCCTAAATGTAGCGCTTCTTGTAGCAGTTGCTGTTCTATACTATTTACATTTCGCAAGTCCATCTGGCAAATCTAATGCTTCGGGTAGCAATGGAGTTTTGTTACAAGATGCTAAAATTGCTTTTATTAATGCAGATTCAGTTTTGAAGTACTATGAATTTTTGGATGTAAACAAAAAAGTACTAGAATCTAAAGGACAAAAAATGGAACAGGATTTCCGTGATAGAGCACAGAGTTTACAAAATGATGTAAATCTTTACCAGAGAACTGTTAACAACATGACTTTCGGTCAGGCAAAAGCAGCGGAAGAAGATTTAGCTAAGAAGCAACAAAATCTTCAATTATATCAACAAAGATTGCAACAAGAATTAGCAATTGAAGAAGGTAAATTGAATAAAGAATTATATGAGAGAATCACTAAATTCTTAAAAATTTACGCTGCCCAAAACAACATACAATTTGTATTGAAGTACGACCCTACATCTGATGTATTATTCGGTGGCGAAACATTAGATATCACGAAGGCAGTTATAGAAGGTTTGAATACAGAATTTAAAAGTGAGAAAGGTGGTAATGCTTCTAAAGCAGACACTACTAAAAGCAAATAATAAAAGTTGTTAAGTATATCTTAAAGCCGGTTTATAGCCGGCTTTTTTATTTTTAGAGTAAATAGTATAACTTTAAATGCTTAATCTCCCAAACCGTGTCTGACAGACTTTTTGCACGACTTAGAAATACCAGCAACGAAACACAGCAAGTTATGCTGATGTTAGCCACAGGTTTCTTCATGGGTATTTTTATTGCTACCTACCAGGTTACTGCAGATTCTCTTTTTCTTAGCCGCTTAGGTTCACGCTTGAATGAAGCATTCTTGATTGCTGGTGGTTTGGGTATTCTGATTACAGCTATTTATGCATTTTTTCAGTCGCGCATTAGGTACAACATGCTTACGATTGGAGCATTAGTATTGATTTCACTTTTTACTGGAGGTGTTTATTGGCTTATTCATGAAAGAATCGATTTAGAAGAGGAATTGATTTTTGCTTTATACTGTATGTCTGGGCCTTTAACGGCAATTTTGTTGTTAATTTATTGGGGAACTTTCGGACGACTATTCAACTTCAAGCAATCTAAAAGAATCATCGGTTGGATAGATACAGGCCAATTAATTGCAGCTATTATCGCTTCCTTTCTAATCCCATTAACTACACCTTTTGTACCAGATACAACTAACTATCTCTTAGTTTGTACTATTAGTATCTTCATCGTTTCAATTTTGTTGTTTATTATTTCTTCACGTTTTAAAATGTCAAGAAATAATCCCAATGAAGGAGATGATGCTAGAGAAACCAAAAGAGAAACAAGTATAGCTAAGATTCTAACGGACCCTTATACGCGAACGATTTCTATTTTCTTATTCGTTTCGATGATGGTGTATATTTTTAGTCAATACACTTTTCAGAATGTTGTACAGCAACAATACCCAGACGAAAGAGAATTAACAAACTTTACTGCGTTTTTTACAGCTGCCGTCTATATCATCAGTTTAATTTTGCAAACAGTAGTTAACCAACGCATAATAGCTAGCTATGGGTTAAGAGTTACCTTATTAATTTTACCCGTTATCATAGGTTTATTGGCATTAGCTTCATTCTCTATTGGATTAATTTTTAATGACCCGAATCAATCTAATTATGTTTATTTCTTTGTATTGGTAGCATTAACAAGATTATTGAGTTGGACTTTTAGAGATTCACTTGAAAATCCGGTATTCAAATTATTTTTTATTCCGATTGATTCTCGTTTCAGATTTTCAGTCCAGTCAAAAGTAGAAGGAACTTTCAATGAAGTTTCAAGATTTTTTGCAGGTGGTTTGTTATTTGTGTTTACTCTATTTGCTTTCTTTCAAATCATACATGTTTTGTTAATATTACTTGTTTTAGCTGCCACCTATTTAATAACAGTCAATAAATTGTATGGTGGATACAGAACAAAAATTCATCAAAAATTAGAATCAACTTCTACCCGACAAGAAAAGTTAGAAAGAGGATATGCCTTGTTAACGAAAAAGTTAGAGTCGTTATTAGAAATACCCAACTCGTCTAAATCAGTTTTTTCATTAAAACTATTAGAAAAAATTAATGCTGGTCAGGTTCCAGGATGGATCAATATGTTAATGCGAAATAAAAATGACGAGGCAAGGCATTACGCCCAAACACGCATCAACGAATTGAAAGGTTTATCTGTTTCTGATCAATATGTAATCAAAGGAAATAACGAAACAGCTGAGAGACAAGTATTAACAAAAGCAGATTTACAATCTATAATTGAGAGCAGTGGTGAAATCACAAAAGTTCGAATTCAACGATTAACTCGCTCTTCAAACCCAAACGACAGACAATACGCTGCTGAATTGCTTTTACACTCCTCTTCAGTTGATACTACATCTTATTTGATGGAGTTGTTAACGGATACAGAGGAAAAAGTAAGAAACACTGCTATAAAAACGGCAGTAAAAAGATACAATGCCGAAGTAATTAATGCTTTAATTGAAAACTTAGGAAACGCTGCCTATTCTAATCAGGCTCTAAATGCACTTTTGTTAATTGGTCAACCTGCATTAGCTGCCTTAGACGCTGCCTTCTATCGAAGCGGACAAAGCACTCAAATTCTAAGTAGAATCATTCAAGTAATGGGTCGCATTGGAGGACCTAAAGCGAAAGAAATGCTTTGGCAAAAAATTGATTATCCTAATCGTGTTATTGTTTCTTAGGCATTAATCGCTTTAGGAGAATGTGGTTTCAAGGCCGGTATCACACAAGTATCTAGAATCAAATATGCTATTGAACAGGATGTAGCAGATATTCGCTGGAACATCAGTGCATTAAATGAATTAGAAAACACAGGCATCTACCCGGAAATCGCGCAGGCCATTAAATGGGAAGTACAAAACGATATTGAGCACATTTACATGTTGCTAACGATGTTGTATGATACACATTCTATTCAGTTAGTAAAAGAAAATATTGATAGCGGTACGGCAGAGGGTATTGCATACGCCATTGAATTATTAGATGTGTTTTTATCTGAACAACTCAAACAAAGGGTAATTCCGGTTTTGGATGATCTAACAGATTCAGAGAGAATAAAAAGATTAGAAGATATTTACCCGAGAATTCGACTGGACAATAAACTCGTAATTAAATTTTTAATCAATAGAGATTTTACACAAACCAATCGATGGACTAAAGCTTGTTTGCTCTACCAAATCGGTTTGTTAAAGATGAAGGAGTTTCAAATGGATTTGATTGCCCATCTTTTCAATCCTGATAAATTAATAAGCGAGGTTGCAGCATGGGCGATTTTTGAGATCAGTCCACAAGCTTATCACGAAAATGCTAATCGTTTAGGTCGAATAAAGAAAAAAGAATTAGACCACGCCATCATTACAAAACGTGGAAGCGAAATGCTTTTTGAAAGAGTTCTGTTTTTGAGCAGAATAGAAATTTTTGGTAACATTCCGGGAATCATATTGTCTTATTTGGCAGATATAAGTGAAGAAACTTATCTCAAAGAAGGAACAACAATTGTATTAGATAATTCTCAAAATAATTACTTCCATCTTGTAATTAATGGTCAACTAGAATTATACAAAGCAGGCGAAAAGGTAGCCGATTATCAGGAAGGCATGTTCATAGGTGAAATGGTAGTAAAAGAAGGCTTTGCTAATTTTAACTTGATAAAAGCCAAAGAACCGGCACAAATGATGCGCTTTAATAAGAATCAATTCTATGAATTATTAGCTGATCACGTTAAATTAGCGGACCAGTTTTTAGTGTATATTTGACGTTTATCGATATTTTTTATAATTTTTAGAGTTTTTTAGAAAAACTATTTTTTAAACTAAGCCAACTCCAGCCATAAAAAGCATGGAAGGCAAATAATTATGGTTGGTCAACCTGCACATAATCCCGGCTTCCAACAAGAAGCTGAAACAACTGAAACATATTTTCAGTTGACTGGGGAAAATCCGTTCCCTGGGTTAAGACCATTTACCATAGACGAATGCCATTTGTTTTTTGGTAGGGAAGGTCAAAGCGATGAAATCCTTCTAAAACTTGCCCAAAATCGATTTGTTTCGGTAATGGGTTATTCAGGTAGCGGAAAATCTTCGCTGATGTATTGTGGTTTAGTACCTGTATTACTCGGAGGATTTGTTACACAAACCGGACCCAACTGGCAAGTGGCTAACGCAAGACCAGGCATTAGCCCGATTCAGAATCTAGTTAAGATTGTCATCGATAAACTGCTTCATAATAACAAGATAAAAGAGGAAGATAAGGCCATCCATGAATCCATCGTTTCAAGTGTTTTAAGAAGCAGTTCTCGAGGATTAGTTGAAGTCGCTCAATATATCCAAAACGATAAAGACGAGAATGTATTTTTTCTGATCGATCAGTTTGAAGAATTGTTTAGGTACAAAGACGCTGAAGACCCTATCGAAGCTTTTAACGAAGCGCAACAATATGTTAACCTCATACTTGAAGCCGTTTCTCAAAAGAAAGTTCCGGTGTATGTGGCCTTAACCATGCGTTCAGATTTCATTGGTTCATGTTCTGTATTTCCTGGGCTTACCAAATTAATTAATCATAGCAATTACCTCGTTCCGCAAATGACGCGCGAACAAAAAAGGCTGGCTATTGAAGGCCCGGTAGCTGTTGCCGGTGGTAAGATATCAGGCCGGTTGATTAAAAGAATCCTTTCAGATGTAAGCGCAGATCAGGATCAATTGCCTATTATTCAACATGCCATGATGCGTACTTGGGATTATTGGTTAATGAACCATGAACACGGTGAACTGATTGACATAAGGCATTATAATGCCATTGGAAAGGTAAGTCAGGCCTTATCTCAACATGCCAACGAAGCCTACGAAGAACTTGCACCTCGCGACAAAGAAATCGCAGAAGTATTGTTTAAAGCCATTACAGAAAGAAGGCAGGATACAAAAGGCAACAGAAGACCGGTAATGGTTTCTACAGTAGCAGAATTAGTTGACGCAGAAGAACAAGATGTTATAAGAGTTGCGGATCACTTTAGGCAATCGGGTAGATCTTTTTTAATGCCTGCACCCAATATTGCACTGCATGGCAATACAATGCTAGAACTTTCGCATGAAAGTTTAATGCGCATTTGGAATCGCTTATCTAATTGGGTAAACGAGGAGTTTGAATCCGCGCAAATGTACAAGCGTATTTCTGATGCAGCTGCCATGTATCAAATCGGAAAAACCGGTTTATGGAGACCACCAGATTTACAATTAGCATTAAACTGGCAAAAGAAACAAAAGCCAACACGCGCTTGGGCACAGCGTTACGATGAAGCTTTTGAGAGAGCAATTGTTTTTCTAGATTCCAGTAGAATCACCTATGACGCTGAACTTAAAAATCAAGAACTTCAACAAAGAAAACAGTTAAGACGTGCCCGTGTAACAGCAATTATTTTAGGAACAGCAACTGTTGTTTCATTATTGTTCTTAGTGTTTGCTTACACTCAAAGATTAGATGCCAGACAGAATCTCGAAAAGGCTTTATTACAGCAGAGAAAAGCAGAGAAAAGTGCAGATGAAGCATTGATGGCGAATAGATTAGCGAAGAAAAGAGAAACTGAAGCACTATTGGCTAACAATAAATTACAAAAAGCTTTTGAAGAGTTAAAGAAGTATGCTTCAGATTTAACACGCGCCATCAATTCAGAAACTGCCGCCAAGCAATTGGCACAACAAAGTTTGGAAGAAGCAAAGCGAGAAAGAGATACAGCAAACGTACAACGCATTAAAGCCGATAACGCAACTAAATTGGCCATCAATAAAACTGAAGTAGCCAATAATCTTCTCATGCTAGCTAAAGCGCGAGCAATGGCCGGGGTTTCTATCCAAATGGAGGATGATAATACCTTAGCAGCACTTTTAGCAAAGCAAGCTTATTTATTCAATAACAGGCACGAAGGAAAGAAATACGATCCATTTATCCATAGCGCATTATACACATCATTAACTAAGATTAATGGTAACAGTTATAATTCAATTGCTGTACCTGGCCCAGCCCGAAACAGAATTAATGCTGTAAGCCTTTCGAAAAAGAACAATGTATTTTATGTGGCAGCCGCAGATGGAAGAGTATATAAAGGAAATTTAGATGAAAGAAATTTAATACCATCAGGCATTCAAAATAATTATCCTAATAAATCAGTAACACTAAGTAGTTCCGAAAAATATATTTTAGTTTCATCAGACTCGTCCTACGTTCATCTATACGAAACAGATAAACTAACATCTAAACCTAAAGAAATTAAGTTAGGTGGCTTAGTATATGATGTAGAATCCATACCCAACCGTGATATATTTATTATTGCGGCATCCAATGGCTTATGGAAACTTAATATCACAGATAATAAGGCTGAGAAAATAGTAGGTTTAAGCGATGTAATAAAAAGTATCCATGTTAATGCAACAGGTGAATTTGTTATTGGAGGTTCATGGAACGGTAATGTTTATAAAATCAACATGAGCAGTGGTTCTTATCAAACATTAGTGCAAGAAGCTAAGAGTAAAATATTATCTGTTGAATTACATCCATCAGACACTTTGTTGGCTTATGGCTCTGAAGAATCAAGTAACAATAACAGAGGTCTAGTTAAAATGATTTCCATGAAAACGGGTAAGCTCGTTAGGCAGTTTGCTGGCCATAAAGCAGGAGTCTATGATATAGAATTTAGTCCAGATGGTGAGTTAATGGCAAGCGCAGGTTCAGACAGACGTTTGCAATTGTGGGTACTTAGATCTCCTGAAGACTTACCAATCGTAATGGATAACAACAACGGCTATGTATGGGATATAGCTTTTGCCAGAGGGTCAGATTATTTATTGGCTACAAGCAACGAGTCACAAGTGCGTTTCTGGCCAACCGATCCGGCAATTTTACAAGCAGAAATTTGTAGTAAACTTCAAAGAAACATGACCCGTTACGAATGGGAAACATATGTCGGTAAAGATGTTAAACAAGAAATTACATGCATAGGCTTGTTAGTAGAAGGTTATTGATCATCTCGTTGCTTTTGCTTTTTAGCTTAGGAAATTTAGCCTATGCCCAAACAGACTGTGCCGATCCCGAAGCAACCTTAAGAATTGCAAATGATGAGTTTGATAAAGGGCATTTCTTTAATGTACCTGATTTACTATTGACTTGCCTTCAAAAAAACAATTTCTCGAGACAGCAACAAGAAAGAGCCTATCTTTTGTTAGTACAAACCTATTTGATTTTAGAGGATCACAAGAATGCTGATGATAACTACCTCAAACTACTAACAGCTAACCCTGAGTTTGAAACACAACTTGATAGGGATCCTGTAGATCTTGTTTACCTAAGCAGAAAATTTACAGCAACCCCGATATTTTCTTGGTATGTAAATGCAGGAACTGCGTTCGCCAAACCAAATGTTTTAGTTGATAATTTTGCCGTAGATAATTCGAATCAAAAATACAGTCTAGGTTTTGGTTGGTTGGCAGGTGGTGGAATAATTTGGAATGCTAACGAGCGAATAACTGCAGAATTGGCTTTGAATTTCCTTTCTCAATCATTCATACTTGAACAAAGTAACATTTTTGTAAACGACCTCATTACCATCAACGAGCGTTATTCATCAGCCTCTGCACCAATAACTGTTAAGTATATGCTTACTAAAAAGAAAAAGTATTGGCCATATGTCGGGGTAGGATTTACAACTAATCTTTGGTTAAGTGGAAATCAAGATATAACTTTTAAAAATCGCTCGCCTATATTTGATTCTAACGATGCTCAGGTTGGTTTCACCTCACAAGAAACTTCAAAAACAATTCAACTCGATAATAGGAGAGAGCCTGTTAACTTTCAAATTCATGTAAGCGGAGGAGTTAAGTATAAGTACAGACTCAATTATTTTTTTGCTGAGTTAACCTATGGTGTCGGACTAATCAATACTGTAAAGCGAAATTCTTTAATTGCAGATAGCCAAAGTAATAATCCAACCCAACCTTCTTTCTCAGTTGCTCACGTAGATGATTATTTTACTTTAAATAACATTCAATTAAATGCTGGTTTTATTAAGCCACTCTACAAGCCACGAAAATTAAAAAATGCAAAAACAAAAAGTGTAACGAAAGCTTTAAAGAAATCAAATGATTAAAAAAATACTTTCTGTATTTATCACTAGCATTATTTTGCTTTTGTTTTCTTGCGAAAATGATTCAGCATTGTCTGAAGACCAGAAAAATTTTTTTGTCAGATACATTGGCGATAACGGAAATCAGGAAGCAGTAGATATAGAGCTACTAAATGATGGTAGTTTCATTATTTTATTTAATACAGATTCGGACGGAACGAATAAAGATTTTGGTTTAGCAAATGTATCGCAGACAGGCGATTTAATTTGGTTAAGAACTTATGGTGATCCATCTCTTCAGGAAGTTGCTAAAGATTTATCTATTGTTCCAGAATTTCAAAACGGATTTGCATTCATTATAGGTTACTCAATTTTACAAGTAAACAATGGAGACATGGGTGTTCTAGTTACAGCAGCTGATGGTACTCAACTAAAAAATGTAAAAGATGCTTTTGTTAATGCTAATGACGACTTGAAATCAGTTACCTATAATATTAATGATGGAGGTGTTGTCGTTACAGGTGAGACACTTGTTGGTTCAAATAAGCAAAGTGTTATTGTTCGTCTTAAACCTTTAACAAATGCAGACTTTGGATTTTATGCTGCCAATGAATCTTGGGGAAGGATAGATTTCGGAGGTGGAGAAGATGAAGAGATGGTAACACTTTTCGTTAACGATCTGTCAACTGGTTTAGATCCATATCATTGGTTTATGTCAACTAATGAAATTGGTGTTGGTGCAACGGATTTCAATTTTTATGCAGCTGCCCTAGACGCATCCGGTATTGTGTCAAAAGGAACCCGTTTACCTGATGATGTGAATGATGACAATGATGATTTTCTAAATTTTGTTTTACAGGAAGGTTCGAACGCAGATGGTATATTTTACTCCATGATTGGTACAAGACAAGTTGGACAAAACCTAAGTGTGCAAGCTTTAAAAATTTTTATGCCGAAAATTGGAGGAGAGGCTGCGCTTAATATAATTGGTAATTTTAGTTTCAACGGAAACTATAGAGGCATTGGCATATCTAAAATACCAGGTGGATATTGGTTTTTGTTGAAGAAAGAGATTGTTGTAAACGATGAAGTCGTAACGAACTTATCACTTCAAAGAGTCAATGATGTCTTCACACCACAAGGAACTGTGGTAGATTTTCCATCAGAGCTGAGTGTAGAGCCTGCAAAAATAAAAATTGGGGAAAATCAAAAGATTTTTGTGTTATCCACCGCAACAATAGGAAACCAAAGAAAGGTGCAGTTAATTAAACTTAACCGTTCTGGTCAATTTTCTAATTAGGCTCAAATATTGTTTTGTAAGGTTACTTTTAAGCCTTATTTTTGATAGATTCCGTAGTTGAAGCTTTTGTCTATGCCTAAATCAATACTCTTTAAACTGAGATTACTTCTTATTCTTTCTTTTTTGGTATCGTCTCACACATGGGCGCAGATAAATGTTAATGCAACAGCAACCCCAGATTTATGTGTAGGTAATGTCGTTTACAGCACACTCGGTGACATAGTCTTATCAGAAGTATCAACCAATGATTTTACACTAACAGGTGTAAACCAAAACATTACGATACATCCCACGATAAGTTCAAGATTTGAGTTTGAGCCTGGCTTCGGCTCAGTATTAGTTACAGGACCAGATGCCTCAAGCATTATCGCTTCATTAAATGTTACAGCAACACAGATTGAACTTGTTTTGTCAGAAGCTGATGATTTGCATGAATCATCCTTAAACACAATTATAATTTCTGGCATTCAAGTAAGAGCCATTAATACTGCTTCTGTCACTAATTTGGAAAGATTAGGTGGTGATTTGATTGTCCCCAACTTTATTAATGGTGATATCATAACTGGTTCTACTTTAACTAGCTTTCTTCCGCCTTCTTCTGCAAATGCAGGGGCTGATCAGACGGGAGTAAATGCCATTTGTGGAACTAGCACAAACCTTGCGGCTTTTGCTCCAACTGTCGGCACAGGGGTTTGGAGTATTTCACCTTTAAATACAGGTGCTTTGCCTTATACAATTACTGATGCAAATGATGAGAATTCATCTTTTTCAGGTCTGGCAGGTGAAACCTACATACTAAGATGGACAGTTACTAACGGCCCATGTGCCTCTTCTTTTGATGATGTTTCAATTAAATTTGATGAATCAGTAACTTCTAATGCGGGCGGGAATATTACAAGTTGCAATACCCTAGTAAACCTCGCAGCTACCGCTCCAACAGTGGGAAGCGGTGTTTGGAATTTTGTATCAAACCCAGATAATTTAGGAGCCATCTCAAATGTTAATGCTGCAACTTCTCTTTTTTCTGGCGCCAGAGGAACTACTTATGTTTTGCGATGGACAGTGACAAATGGTGTCTGTACAGCATTTGATGATGTTTCTGTAACTATCCTTAATCAGCCCACAGTTGCTGATGCTGGTTCAGATATTACAGTCTGCGGTAATTCAACAGCTTTAGGAGCAAATTTCCCTGTACTAGGAACTGGTTTTTGGAGTTTTTCGCCAACACCAGGGAGTAATCCGGATAACTTACCACTTTCTGCATTTTCAAATGTTTTTTCAAACACAAGTAATTTTACAGGTACTCAAGGTCAAACTTATCGACTTCGTTGGACAATTAATTACAGCACTTGCCCTTCATCCTTTGATGAAGTATTGGTAAGGCTAGATCGAAACCCGACACCAGTAAACGCTGGCCCGGATCAAATCATTTGTACCAATACGGCAAATCTTTCTGCTGTTCTTCCGACAGTTGGTACTGGCTTCTGGAATTTTTCACCTGACCTTGGTAGCAATCCTGATGGTCTTCCGATTTCAGCTTTCTCTGATGTAAATAGTTTTTCTAGCACTTTTACCGGCACTCCTGGAAACACATATAAATTGAGATGGACGGTTAGCAACGGAGTATGCGCACCGGTATTTGATGAAGTAACGATACAGCTAGACCAGAGCCCGAGTGCAGCAGTGGCGGGAGCCGACCAGCAGGTATGCGGCACCTCAACTAATTTAGCAGCCACAGCTCCAGCGATAGGCACGGGAGTGTGGAGCTTCTCACCGAGTAACACAGGCACAGGCGGCAACATCAACAACCCCAGCCAGAATAACAGTTCCTTCACGGGGACAGCGGGTCAGGCATATACGTTGAGATGGACGGTTAGCAATGGAGTATGTGCTACGGTATTTGATGAAGTGGTGATCAGACTAGACCAGAGCCCGAGCGCGGCCGTGGCAGGAGCCGATCAGCAGATATGTGCCCCCTCAACAAGTTTAACAGCGACCGTTCCGGGGATAGGGACAGGATTGTGGAGTTTATCACCGAGTAACACAGGCACAGGCGGTGTGATATCAGATGTAAACAGCGCCACGAGTGTATTCACAGGGACAGCGGGTCAGGTATACACGTTGAGATGGACGGTTAGCAACGGAGTATGCGCTTCGGTATTTGATGAAGTAACGATACAGCTAGACCAGAGTCCGAGTGCGGCAGTGGCGGGAGCCGACCAGCAGGTATGTGGCACCTCAACTAATTTAACGGCCACAGCACCAGCGATAGGCACTGGAGTGTGGAGCTTCTCACCGGCTAACACAGGCACAGGTGGGACCATCGACAACCCA
>JAPZUF010000033.1 GCA_027533395.1 Cyclobacteriaceae bacterium | reverse complement strand
TGAACGTTATTTTTCTATTTACCGAATCTAAAAGTAAAATTTCAGGCTGTTGATCAAGTTATCAACTTAGTTATCCACAAAAGTATTTTGACAGCTAAATCAAACTTTAGTTTTTCTAATGAGCAGTTGTGCAACAGCTACCGTTGTTGTGCGTAGTACTTTCGTCACCCAAATATTTTGATCAAAACTCCAATTCCGATTAATAATTCAATCAGTCCCCAGAATAAATTGTGTGGGGAAATAATAAAGTTCCGAACTCATTATTAATTAATACAGTTCTGAACCCAAAAAATGTGTTGAGGTAGTAAAGTTACGAACCGTAAAAATGCGATTTTGGCCACTTTTTGGATGGTTTCAGAAACCTGGTGCATTGCGATTCAATTTTGCTTTATAAAGTTGCAATTCCTACTTATTAAATAGCTCGCTGATGGTTTCTTTAAAGGTAGCATTTGAAGGTCTTTTGAAATCTTCTGAAATCACGCTTCCGTTTTCGTTAATAAGTATATACCTAGGTACTGATAGTGGTTCATTGGGGTAGAATATTTCCATTATTGATGATACTAATCTTTCATCAGCAATAGCATGAGTGCCCTGTAATTGGAAGGCTTTTACGTCTTTTTCCCAAAGGTCTTTATCAACCATCTTATCAAATGAAACATAGGCTATTTCTATGTTTTGTTCTTTCATAAATGCATAGAATGAAGAGTCGTAATTGGAAAATTCTTTTTTACACGGGCTACACCAAGTTGCCCACAGATCAATGAATACCCTTTTACCCGAAAAATTTTCGGATAAAAAGGAGAAAAAATCAACATTCTGTGCTCCAATAATATTAATCCGACTTTCAACAATTTTCTCAGCGCAGATGTCAGTATTTTCAAAATACTCTACGTAGTCTCCACTCTTAAAAATAGATTTGTATTTTTTGAAAAGTTTACAATAATCATATTTTGCTGGTGCAGATCTTTTGTAAACAAATAAATCTTGTCCCCATAAATGTCGTTGTAATTCTAATGGAGCTAACGCATAAAAGCTTAATTCCTCGATTATTACTTTTGAAGTATCGACTGGTAATTTTTCTTGATTATATAGGAATTCATAATACGTGTAATAATATCCAGATCCATATCCACAGGATTTCAATTTCTCATCCGTGGGGTCTATCATTGAAAATAGCCCTTTCTTTGCTACTCTAAGGTCTTGAGAGTATTTTGGAAGAGGAAAGTGTCTATCGATCAGATTCCCCACTTCCCATGCTAGCGTTCCTTCTATCTCAGTTTTCATGTACAAGGCATATTCCTTTGTTATTTGATTCAAATAACGGAGTGAATCCACCCATCTTAGCTGTTGCTTGAATTCAGAAGAAAGCTTTTCAAAAACTATTTTGGTATCAACTTTTTTGTTTTCAAAAATGGCTCGTATTCCTAGAGCCTTGTCCATAGGAAAGTAATTGAAGACTGTGTTGTAGTAAGTATGACCAATCGAATTGTTTCCCGTAATTGACAACCCGTTAAATCTTTCATCTTTTTGTGGTTTTTTTACTATTGCGATTCTATCATTTGGTTCAACCAGTAACCAAAGCCCATCGTTGCCTATTATTAGGTTAACGAATGTCGGCTTATTAATATCTACACTAATGTGAACTTCTCCATTTTCACTTGGTGTTAGATTGCTTGGAATGAAAAAGTTACCAAATTTATCAAATGGCTTGAAGTATCTTATTGATGTGTTTTTTGGCACTACTTTTATTTCAATGAGCGCCTGTGAAGCTGCATGAACTGGAATTAGTAGTATTAAGAGTGCTAGTTGCTTAAGCATTGTAAGGTGCAAAAAGGAAAAGTTAATTTAGTTTGTACGTATTCTAATGGTTTATACTGTATTTAATTAAAAGCATTCAGGCAGATCAGCAGAAAAAGTAATTTAATCAATAAAATTGAAGGATGTGTCCAACAGGACACATCCTTTAATTTGCTACTGGAGATTTCACTAGCCCTGACCATCTCTTTCCGCACTGTCATGACCATCATTAGTTATTTAGAGACTTAGATCGGACATTTCACCGTAATTACTTCAAAACCAAGTCAGGAAATGGTCAATTAAGGGCGGATGCCGCTGATAACAGACGCGAGATGAAGTGATCACAAGCTCGCGAAAAAAGGTGGTCACATTACGCGGAATCTCCACCTTGTCAGTTGCTCGTTTTTCAATGTGATTGATTAAAAAGTTTTACTTCAAAGTTTTGTACATCATATTTCAGACTACAATCAAGTTGCAGTTAAAAAATAGAATTCCCAATAAGTTTCAAATTCCAAACGACAGATTGAAAAGAAACAACGAGAACAATCTACTAACCTTAAACATATAAATATAGTTAGTGCAATTTATATTTGAAACGCTGTGGTTATTAAGGACACGTATTGTCTTTTTTAGCAAACTAAATGGACTTTTAGCTTTATCACTGAATTCTTAACATATAATTGATCTGCATTGATAAATATCTATTGAAAGGATAGTTGTAAATGAAAGTTTATTTAAAAGCATATATTCTTTTATACCAAGGTTTTAGGATATACGAAATTGGGATATTGTTAAGTAAAAAAATTTAAGTTCTGAAAATAGAAAATGGAAGAGTTCGAAAATTAAAGTAAGCATTTAAAAAGATTATGAACTTATAGTAATCTACGTCATCGGGTGCCAGATTAAAACAATGGGGTATTGTGATTACGTATTGTTAGATCAAAATTTAGGCAACTTCTTTCTTTATCATCAGCCTATTGCAATAAATCATTAGATAAAAGGCCAATACCTAAAACGAGAAATAAAAAAGTCTCATTTATAAAATCATGGAAAATTGGACCTGTACAAAATGCCCGTTTTCACGGGTTTAAACCTTTTTAAAGGTGGAATTTTTATATAAAACGCATTTATTATAAACGACTAGTAATCAATTATTTATACGGTTTTTAGAAAAGTCGTAAAGTTTAGTTCTGTCTAAAAGTCCAGTTTAGTTCTGTCTTGTCCAATATTTTAATGTATTACCACAGGATGATTACTTTCTCTCCTAAA
This sequence comes from Cyclobacteriaceae bacterium, assembly GCA_027533395.1. Lineage (GTDB taxonomy): Bacteria > Bacteroidota > Bacteroidia > Cytophagales > Cyclobacteriaceae > Chryseotalea. The sequence goes on along the minus strand of JAPZUF010000033.1, from coordinate 35,772 downwards.
CTTAATCCTATTTGCAAAGCTTCTTTAGCGGTATTCCATAACCTGTCAACAGTACAATTCAGTAAAGCTTCAGTTGTATCTATGCCATGATCAGCCAATCGGGCTAAATACAAATTCATTTTATACTTTTCTGCAAAACGATAGTGAATGGGATTTCCTTCTTCATGAGAGGCAGAAAAACCATGCAGATAAATAACAGAAAACTTGGTTTTGTTTTTCAACGAATCGTTTGCCCAAACAATTCTTGCTTCATTGCCTGGCTTTACTTTATGATTACTTTCTTTTCGAGCAACATCCTTTTCTAATGCATCACCTGAAATAGTGGGTAACGCAGCAATAGCCGTTGAATTATACGCTGGTTCTTTCGGCTTCGGACCTGCGAGATAAAATGCAGCAAAGAAAAAAAGAGAACTATATAACCAATATCTTTTCTTCATGATAGTTTATGTTGTACAAACTTAGTGCAAATAAAAATTGAATTTGCTCTTAAAAAGAATTATTAGCAAGATACTAAAATCGTCAATAGCCTATAAACAAAAAGCCCCTGCTATGTGGGGCTTTTCGGGTGTTGAAAAAATGGTCAGGCACATGAGACCTGCAACACAAAAAATAAAGGCATACCGGCACCGGCTAAAAATATTTACTTCCAACAACCACTACGAATGGAGTAAAGTACCTGTCGTGCCGGCTATGCCAATGTGGGCACGATCAATCTACATTGTCGTGGAGAAACTTATTGTTTCCTAAAATGTTGTTATCATCATTTAAGTTATACTTTGAAATGAAAGGTTCAGAGGAATGCGGAACATCTTGCATTTTCATGCCTCTGCGTAAATAAGCAGGTAACGTCCACTTTTCGCTGAACTCTTCTTTGGTCATTTCAGGTTTCTTCGCTTCTTTCAACTTTGCTTTTCTCAATTCAGCTTGTTGACGAAGTCTTTCTTTAGTTGTGCGCAACTCCATCATACCTTCGTCATTGATTACCTGATCGCCAAATTCATTTTGCTTGGTATCAAATTCATCTTCCATACCAAATAAACTTTCATCGCCAAAATCATCATCTTCTTCTTCAGCAAAATCAAAGTTTTGTTTTTCAGTTTTATTTTCCGGAGTAAATACAAATTCTCTGGTATTTTCTTTTTCTTCATCTTCTTCATTAAAAGATGATTTCGTTCTCAGCTCAGGTTCAATTTTGCCAGCCATTGGCGCATCTTTGGCTTCAAACAACCAACCTTGACTTTTATTTAAGTCGTGAACTTTCTTATTGTCTTCTTTCTTAATTTGCTTTTTTGCTTCAGCATCAAAACCAGTTGCAATAACTGTTACGCGGATTCTATCCCCTAACGTTTCATCTACACCATGACCGAAAATCATTTCTGCTTCTTGCCCTGCTTGTGTTTGGATGTAATCGGTAATCTCACTTAATTCATCCATCGACAACTCCACTTCTGTTCCTGAGAAAATCGAAAGCAAAATTCTTTTTGCTCCCATGATATCACGGTTATCTAATAAGGGAGAAGCCAATGCCGACTCGGCTGCTTTGCGTGCACGATTATCGCCACGTGTTTCTGACGTTCCCATTACAGCAGCACCAGCGTTTAACATAACAGTACGCACATCTTGGAAGTCAACGTTAACATGGCCAGTAAGGGTAATGATTTCTGCAATTCCCTTCGCAGCTGTTGTTAAAACATTATCTGCTTGAGCGAATGCCTGACCAATAGCTAAGTTGCCGAAAATTTCGCGCAACTTATCGTTTAAGATCATCAACACTGTATCGCAGTTGCTACGCAACTCTTCTATACCTATAGATGCTTGTGCATATTTCTTTTTTCCTTCCCAACCAAATGGCACTGTAACAATACCAACGGTGAGAATATCCATCTCCTTTGCAATTTTAGCAATGATGGGCGCAGCTCCTGTTCCTGTTCCTCCACCCATACCGGCTGTTACAAAAACCATTTTTGTGCCGTTGAGCATATCGCGGATTTGCTCGCGACTTTCAATGGCAGCAGCTCGGCCAACGTCAGGATTTGCTCCGCATCCTAAACCTTCTGTAAGGTTTGTTCCGATTTGTAATTTGTAAGGAACAGGACTGCTGTTGAGTGCTTGTGCATCGGTATTGCACACAACAAACTCAACATCCTTAATGCCTTGGCGAAACATGTGGTTCACCGCATTAGAGCCACCGCCACCAACACCAATCACTTTGATGATTGATTTGTGATGCTTCGGTATTTCAAATTTATATCCTGAGTCGAACATATATTGTGGGTTTGTGGTTGTCTACTTCTTTGTTATTCGTTTTTTGTTATTGGTTATTCGATTATTGTTATTTACTGTTGGTTGTTCAATCATTTGATTTATTATTCACTTAACAACGACCAACTAACAACGAATAACTAACAACTAATACTCATCTTTATCATTTAAATCATCTATCAACAAACTCTTAGTCTTAGTAAGAATATCATTAAAGAAATTTTTAGATGATGTGCTTACCGGTGTTTGTTTCTTTTGTTTTACAGCACGGACTACTTCTTTAGCTTCTCTGTATTTATCTTCACGTTCATCCAACGAACGGAAACCAGATAACACAAGACCAACAGCAGTTGCATACATCGGGCTTTTAATCACTTCGATTTTGCCTTTGCCTAAATGTTCATTCGGGTAACCTACACGTGTATCCATGCCTGTCATGTATTCAACTAATTGTTTTAAGTTGGCCAACTGCGCGCCTCCACCTGTGATGACAATACCACCGGCTAATCTGTTTTCAAAACCGGAAGCAATAATTTCAGTGTGTGCCATCTCGATGATTTCTTCCATTCTGGCTTGAATGATATTCGCTAAATTCTTTACAGAAATTTCTTTTGTGTCGCGGTTGCGGATACCAGGAATGGCTACAATTTCATTTGAACTTGCTTCTTCTGCAATGGCTCTCCCAAAAGATGTTTTCAATCTTTCTGCTTGTTGTTGCAATACCATCAAACCTTGCTTGATGTCGTTTGTTACAATGTTGCCACCAAAAGGAATAACCGCAGAATGACGAATGATGTTGTCGTAGAAAATAGCGATGTCTGTTGTACCTCCACCAATATCAATCAAGCAAACTCCGGCTTCTTTTTCTTCATCGCTTAATACAGCTAGGCTCGATGCCAACGGTTCTAGTATAAGATCGTCAATTTCTAATCCAGCTTTTCTAACACATTTATGTATGTTGTTGATGGCATTGGTTTGTGCAGTAATTACGTGGAAATCAGCTTCCAATCGAATGCCAGACATGCCAACAGGTTCTTTGATGCCTTCTTCGTAATCCACCATGTAATCTTGGGGCATCACATGGATAATCTGACTACCGGGTGGAACCACCATGCGGTACATGTCTTGCGTTAAACGCTCAACATCATCGATAGTGATTTCATCTTCTTTTGATGTACGCGTAATGCCACCATGCTGAACAAAACTTCTGATGTGTTGTCCTGCAATACCAACATTTACTCTTTTAATATCTACTCCGGCCTGATCGCCTGCTTCCTTGATAGCTTTCTCGATGGCAAAAACGGTTTTATCAATGTTGAAGACGATGCCTTTAACAACACCTTCACTTTCTGCTTTGCCCATGCCAAGCACTTCTAATTTACCGAATTCATTTTTACGGCCAACGATAGCACAGATTTTGGTTGTTCCAATATCAAGTCCTACTACTATTTTTTCGCTTTCCATTTTTTTATTGTTAGTGGTTGTTTGTTTAGGTTTATTATTCTGCAACAATTTGGTTTTCGTATTCGAGGTTTACTCTCTTATACGTATTCCAACCTTTTGCCGGTAAAATATCTTTATAGTAAATCATTAACTTATTAAACTTATTCTCAATGTTTTCCGCATGTCCAAATTCAACTTGCTCTCCTCCTACTTGTGTATAGAAAGTAATTTTTCCCTTTGCGTTCATATCTAATTGAGCTATTTGTGCTTCCCAAAATTCATTATCAGCTAGAAAAGCCAGTAACTCCATTATTTTTTTTCCCTCCTCATGTTCCGATAAATTCTTCATAGCCAATAACTGTCTGGTATATGCTCCACTAATGAGGGGAACACGGGCAGTATATTTCTCAGAAACTGGCATAATCACACCATCTTCTCCTATGTAAGCATCAGGTGCATCGTTGCGTACAATGCGTGCGATGGGTCTTCTTAACTCTACTTTTACCAAAAGATTACCTTTTAAGTCTGAATAGAGTTCTGCGTCTTCAATGAATTTATCTTGTTTAATTTTTGATTCAATTTCTTTTAAGTTGATGCTACCATACGTTGCGCCAATTAGGTTTTCATCTTTGAACTGCATGAGCTTGCGCACATCTTGTTCATCAATGAAATGATTCTCCTCGAAATTTTCTATTGTAATACCAATTTGCTTCACCATGGTTTCATATTGCTCGCGCTCTGCGAAGGCAATCAATACCAACAACACCATCAGGGCGAGGAAGAATTTAATTTCACGTTTTATAGGTAATCTCCACTTCATCTTGCTTCCAACATTTCTTTAATCGGTTGAACAAACGTATCAATATCACCAGCACCTACTGTTGCTACTAAATCCAATTCTCTATTGTTTAATAAAGACATGAGCGTAGCCTTTGTGCACAAAGTTTTATTCTTAGTTGTTACCTTTTCAAAAATTACTTCACTTGTAATACCAGGCAATGGTAATTCACGTGCTGGATAAATATCCATCAGTAATAATTCATCGGCAATGCTTAAACTTTTCGCGAAACCATCCATGAAATCTCTTGTGCGTGTATATAAATGAGGTTGAAAGATAACCGTCAATTTTCTTCGCGGATACATCGACTTAAGTGATTTCAGGAAAGCATCTATTTCTGTGGGATGATGTGCGTAGTCGTCAACAAATACAACTTTATCTGTACGGATGATAAACTCAAATCTTCTTTTAACACCCGTAAAAGATGCCAATGCTTTTTTGATTTCAAACAAGCTGATGCCGGCACGATGCGTAACAACTGCTGCCGCGATGGCATTCTCAACATTATGAAAACCTGGTACACCTAATTCAACATGTTCCTTTTGTTTAAAGCCAAGCAAATCAAATTCGAAGAAACCATTTTTAGCTACAATGTTTTCAGCATAATACTCTCCTCTGCTAATGCTATAGGTATTTGTCTTAATCGTTGTTTCATTGTTTACTAATAAATCAGCAACTGATTCATGAATTACCAATAAACCATCTTTATCTATTTGTTTAATAAAATCTTTGAAAGAAACAATCATCGCCTGATGATCACCATAAATATCGAGGTGATCAGGATCAGCTGATGTTACAATAGCCAGATGCGGAAACAAACGAAGAAAGGATCTATCAAATTCATCAGCTTCGGCTACTACCCAGGTGTCAGTATTCACTTCGCCTTCCATCACTAGGTTAGAATTATAGTTGGCCGTTATGCCACCTAAAAACGCAACCATATTTTTTCCGGCTGACTTTAAAATATGGGCCACCATCGATGAAGTTGTGGTTTTGCCGTGTGTGCCTGCAACTGCTATGGTTTTATAGTTCTTCGTTAGCAGCCCTAAAACTTCTGAACGTTTGATGATGGTATACTCTTGATCTTTTAAATATTGATGCTCTTGATGATTTTTCGGAATGGCCGGAGTAAACACTACCAATGTTTTGCTTTTGTTCTCAATTACATCACTTGCAATGTTCGCTATTGCGTCATCATAGTGAATTTTCATTCCTTCCTGCTCTAAAGCTTCTGTTAGTGTCGTTTTTGTTTTATCATAACCATATACACGCAAACCTTTTTTGATAAACCAACGGGCTTGTGCGCTCATGCCTATGCCGCCAATTCCTAAAAAATAAACGATATCGTATTGATCTAATTTCACTTTACTAAAAGCTCTAATTCATTTACAATTTCTTTTGTTGCATTGGGTTTAGCCAGCGCTTTGATAGAAGTTGAGAGTTGATGACAAGCTTGTTCATCAAATACCAACTTTAAAATTTCGTTTACTAAGTGGGTAGCAGCGTCAGTATCTTTTATAATTCTAGCAGCAGATTTATTTACCAATGCCATCGCATTTTTGGTTTGGTGATCTTCTGCCACGTTAGGAGAAGGAACTAAAATTACAGGCTTTGCGGCAATGCATAATTCTGAAACTGCTAAAGCACCCGATCGGGAAACTACAACATCAGCTGCTGCGTACGCTAAATCCATTTGTTTGATGAAGTCGTAAGCTCTTACTTTTCTGCTATCCATTTCAGCTAACGTTTGACTATAGGTATGATAATTTGATTTACCTGTCTGCCATATGATTTGAATATTATTTTCGATGAGTTTATCCAGACCTTGCATGATGCTTTCGTTGATGGTGCGTGCACCTAAGCTTCCACCAATTACCAAAACAGTTTTTTGTATATCTGAAAAACCGAAATAAGCCAAAGCTTCTTTTCGCTTATCCACTGCTGATAAAATATCCTTTCTAACCGGATTGCCTGTTAGTTTAATTTTGTTTGCAGGAAAATATTTCTCCATTCCCTCGTAGGCCACACAAATAACACTTGCCTTAGCTGCCACTTGTTTATTGGCTAATCCTGCAAAAGAATTTTGCTCTTGAATAATTGTAGGGATTTTCATCTTCGTAGCTGCCAGCATAATAGGTCCACTGGCATAACCACCTGTTCCTACCACAGCATCGGGATTAAATCTTTTTGCAATGAACCAAGCCCGAACGTAACTCACCATCAACTTGATAGGAAATAACAAATTGCTAAGTGTAAGCTTACGTTGCAAACCACTGATCCATAAACCAATTATTCTATAGCCGGCATCAGGCACGCGTGTCATCTCCATTTTACCTTTTGCGCCAACAAATAGAATCTGGGCATCAGGATGTCTTTCACGGAACTCATTCGCTATGGCTAGTGCCGGGAAAATATGACCTCCTGTGCCTCCCCCGCTAATAATGATTCGATATGGTTTTTGTTTGTTCAAACTATTTTAATTCATTATGCCGCTTTCGCTTCTATATTTTTATCTGTTGATTCTTCTGTTTGTTTTTTGCCATCCCACACTTCATCTGGCTGTTCGCCTCTGCTCACGCTCAATACAATTCCTAATGCTAATCCTGTGAATACCATCGAAGTTCCACCCATTGAAATAAGCGGTAATGGTTGACCTGTAATCGGACCCAAGCCTACTACAACGCCCATGTTTACCATGGCTTGACAAACCAAATCGAAACTCAAACCAGCCGATAACAATCCTCCGAAAGCTCGCTCACTATTATAGGCTGCTTTCATTCCTCTATGTAAAAGAATGAGATATAAAATCAAGACAACAATACCACCAACGATGCCATACTCTTCGATAACGATGGCATATACGAAGTCGGAGTAAGGATGAGGGAGAATATTTCTTTGATCGCTGTTACCAGGACCTTTTCCTGTAATACCTCCTGTTGCAATGGCAATGCGTGCATGTTTAGCTTGGAAAGGAAGTTCAGTTCCATTGATAAAATTCTTGATGCGATTTTTAGCTGTTTCACCGCGAACACCAAAAGCAACGGCTAACGCTCCAAACAACAAGCCCACAAAAACCAACATGGCTAAATATTTAGTTGGCACACGACCAATAAACATAATCAGCATACACGTGATCAATAATAAAATAGCAGTTGATAAGTTGGTCAGTGCGATTAAACCGCAAATCATGCCACACCAAAATAAAATCGGAATTAATGATTCTTTTATGTCATCTATATTCTGTTGCCGCTTCGCCAACATGCTGGCAAGATTGACGATGAGTGCTAAGCTTGCGAAATCAGATGGTTGAAAAGTTGTACCAATGATAGGAATGGCAATCCAACGGGCAGCATCGTTAATGGTTGTTCCGTTTGTAAAAGTGTATATTAATAATGGTATTGAAATCCATAAAGCAATTTTGGACAATCTGGAATAATAACGGTAGTCTACACGATGTGCAAACCACATGGCAGCTAAACCTACAAATACATGAAAGGTATGTTTTAGCAACATCTTTTCAGGACTTACCGATCTTTTAAAAGCCAATGTGCCGATTGAACTATACACTACTAAAATGCTGACCATCGATAAAGCAAATACAACTGCCCAGATGACTTTGTCGCCTTTCAGATTTTCATCAGCCCAAGATTTTATGCTAGTCATGCTTGAGGTGTTTTAGTTGATAATTCCAAATCTTTATTATGTTCTACTTCACGTTTCAATTCCAAAACAGCATTTCGAAATTGCGTACCTCTGTCTTCATAATTTTTAAACAAATCGAAACTCGCACACGCAGGAGATAATAATACCACATCACCCACCCTACTTGCTTGTAATGCCATGCGAACCAGTTCTTTTACATCTTGCGTTTCGAGAATGTTCTTTACTTTATCGCCAAAGAAATTCTTTAGTTTACTATTGTCTTTACCTAAACAAATCAGCGTATGAACTTTAGCTTTTACATCCTTCTCGATTAAAGAATAGTCGTTTCCTTTATCAATTCCACCCACAACCCAAATCAAATTACCAGCGTAACTGCCTAAAGCATATACAACAGAATCGACATTAGTTGCTTTGCTATCGTTTACAAATTCTACTCCGTTAATGGTAGCTACTTTCTCCAACCTGTGCGGTGCATTTACAAAATTGGATAATGCTTTTCTGATATCTTCTTCTTTAACACCTGCCATGGTTGCTGCACTTACTGCTGCCATGGTATTGATAAGATTATGCGGGCCTTTTAAGGTTGTATCAGCTTGTTTGATTTTAAAAGCAGCATTCAATCCAAAAACCATTTCACTTCCGTTATAATGAACAAGAAAATTTCGTTGTGTCAATGAAACCGGAATGATTTGTGAAGGAATGGCGCGCGAAGAAACTTCTTTCGCAAGGATGGAATCATCAGCATAATAAATAAATGTTTGCGATGATTGCATATTTCTAGTAATACGAAATTTAGAATCGATGTAATTCTTCATTTCATATTCGTAGCGATCCAAATGGTCGGGTGTAATATTCAGTAGAATAGCAATCTCAGGTTGAAAGGATTGTGTACCATCCAATTGAAAACTGCTGATTTCTACTACATACCAATCTACTTGCTGCGTGAGCAGTTGACGAGCCATGCTCTTGCCCACATTTCCTGCTAAGCCAACTGAGTAACCTGCTTCTTTAAGAAAATGATGCGTTAAAAGTGTGGTTGTCGTTTTTCCGTTCGTACCTGTAATGGCAATCACTTTACCTGTATAATACCTGAAAGCAAATTCTAACTCATCAATAACTTCAATTTGTTTTGATTTAATTTCTTTAACAATAGGTGCTTTATCCGGAATACCCGGACTCTTTATCACCAACTTCGCATTCAGTATTAAATCAAAAGTGTGCTGCCCTTCTTCAAACGGAATTTGATTATCCATCAATTCCTGTTTGAAATTTTCTTTTATGATTTGTGCATCCGACACAAAAACGTCATATCCCTTTGCTTTAGCAAGCAAGGCTGCTCCTGTTCCGCTTTCACCAGCTCCTAATATGACTAGCTTTTCTTTCATCTTAATTTTAAAGTAGCTAATGTGAGGATGGCTAATAAAATACCTACTATCCAAAAGCGTGTAACAATCTTTGCTTCAGGAATATTTAATTTTTGATAGTGATGATGCAAGGGAGACATGAGGAAAATTCTTCTTCCTTCTCCATATTTTTTCTTCGTGTATTTGAAATAAGAAACCTGAATAATTACAGACAGATTCTCAATTAAAAATATGCCACACAGAATAGGAATCAATAATTCTTTTCTTACTGCCAATGCAATTACAGCAATTACACCCCCTAAGGTTAAACTTCCTGTATCGCCCATGAAAACTTGTGCCGGGTAAGCATTGTACCAAAGAAAACCAAGGCATGCACCTACTAACGCTGTACAGAAAATTACCAACTCACTTAGGTTAGGTATGTACATGATGTTCAAATAAGAACTAAAGTCAATACGGCCAGAGAGGTAAGCGAAAATGCCTAACGTTATGGCTATAATACCGGAAGTTCCAGCGGCTAAACCATCAATACCATCAGTGATGTTTGCGCCATTTGAAACTGCTGTTATGATTACAATAACAATAAGGGTATAAATAACCCAAGTATATTCTGCCGGAATAAATGGAAAAATCTGGCTATAATCTAATTCATTATTTTTTAAGAATGGAACGGTTGTTTTTGTGGAAGGAACATCTTTGTATTCCATCTTATCTTCTACAATTTGAAAATTTTCATTTTGTAAACTGGCGATTTGTGCAGGAGAAGTTTTCACTTCGCGAACAACAACATTATCATTAAAGGATAAGGTTAGTCCTACTATCAGACCCAAACCAATTTGTCCGATAATTTTGAATCGACCCGCTAATCCTTTTTTGTCTTTTTTAAATACTTTGATGTAATCGTCTAAGAATCCGATTAATCCTAACCAAATGGTTGAAACAATTAAAAGTATAACATAAACGTTATCTAAACGTGCAAATAATAAAGTAGGAACTAAAATCGCTAGGATGATGATGATACCACCCATAGTTGGTGTTCCTTTCTTTTCCAGCTGACCTTGCAAACCTAAGTCGCGGATATCTTCACCTACTTGTTTCTTTCTTAAATAATTGATTAACGCTTTGCCGAAGAAAATAGTAATCAATAAAGAAATAAACGCAGCCATGCCGGCACGGAATGAGATGTATTTGAATACACCTGCCCCGATCAGGTCAAATTGTTTATCTAAGTAATCAAATAAATAATACAACATGCGTTTATCAGCTAATTAGTTTTATCATTCTGCTTACTACTTCCTTATCATCGAAAGGATGTTTTACTCCTTTTATCTCCTGATAATTTTCATGGCCTTTGCCGGCAACTAAAATGATGTCTTTTGGTTTGGCCATCATAATCGCAGTTTTAATTGCCTCTTCTCTATCTGCAATGACCAATGTTTTCTTCAACTCTGTTGGCATAATGCCAGTTTGCATATCACGTATGATATCCATTGGTTCTTCATCACGCGGATTATCAGAAGTAAGAATTACTTTATCGCTCAAGCGACACGCAATCGATGCCATCAAAGGACGCTTTGTTTTATCTCGGTTGCCTCCACATCCTACTACACTGATGACTTGTTCAGTTCCTGTTCTGAACTGAGCAATCGTATCCAACACATTTTTTAAGGCATCAGGTGTGTGTGCATAATCAACAATGGCAGTTACTTTGGCGCCACGCTCCACTAATTCAAATCTTCCGGGTGCTCCTGTTAATTCAGATAATTGCGTTAATACTTCTTCAGGTTGTTCTCCCAGTAAAACAGCAGTTCCATAAACACCTAATAAATTATAGGCGTTAAAATCGCCAATCAACCTGAACCAAACTGTTTTATCGTTTACTTCTAATTCTAAACCTTCGATGGTATTCGAAAGAATTTTTCCTTTGAAATCAACCATCTTCTTCAGACCGAAAGAATGCTTTTTCGCTTTGGTGTTTTGTAACATCACCATGCCACGTTTATCATCCGCATTTACCAAAGCAAAAGCCTCCGCAGATAAATCATCAAAGAATTTCTTTTTTGCTTTGATGTAATTTTCAAAAGTTTGGTGGTAGTCGAGGTGATCGTGTGTGATGTTACTGAAAACAGCTCCGGCAAATTGTAAACCCGCAATGCGTTGCTGATCTACTGCATGCGAACTTACTTCCATGAATACATGCGTACAGTTTGCCTTTACCATTTCTTGTAGCAAAGCGTTAAGCTGGATAGGATCAGGTGTCGTGTGTGTTGCGGGAACTTCTTTATCCACAATTTTATTCACAACTGTGGATAACATACCACAGCGATACCCTAAGCGACTGAATAGTTGGAATAAAAGTGTTGCTGTTGTTGTTTTACCATTGGTACCTGTTACGCCAACTAATTTCACTTTTGCCGAAGGATTATCATAGAAATTAGAAGCCATGATGCCCAATGCAAAAGCTGAATCTTTAACGGTGATGTATGTAACAGTTTCCTTTATTTGTTCAGGTAACGTCTCGCATACAATAATGCCAGCACCAGAATCAATGGCTTTATCTATAAACTGATGGCCATCAGATGCGTGACCTTTAACGGCAATGAAGGCATCACCCTTTTTTACTTTTCTAGAATCGAAAGACAAAGCACTTACTTTTACCTGCATGTTTCCATAGGTAGAAGTTAACGGTACTCTATACAATATATCTCTCAATTCTTTCATTAACCTAATTTTAAAAAGATTCTATCTCCTTGGTTGATTCTTGCACCAGGTGTAATGGATTGCGTTACCACTCTTCCTTTACCATCATAAAAAACACGCAAACCAGATTTTTCTAACAAGTAAAGTGCATCGCGGAAAGTCATGCCCGTTACATCGGGTACTAATCCCTTTCCTGCAATGGCTTTTTTCCAGTTTACAGAAGTTCCATTTCTGGAAGATTTCACCCACTCTTCTTCTGTTTGTGAATGCGTGGCTATACCAAGTTCATTGCAAAGCATCGTTAATTCTTCTTGATTGCCTCCTTTAATAAGTGGTAAAACGCCTTCTTCAACAATTACTTTTTTCTCCATGGGCATGTGCAAGGCAATATCTCTCGCATAAATGTTATCCGCGATTTCTTTGAACACTGGTGCTGCCACGCTATTGCCATATTGTTGCCAGCCGCGTGGATTTTTAATTAACACTATGGCAGAATATTTAGGTTGATGTGCCGGAAAGTAGCCCACAAAAGAAGTAACGTATTTCTGCGTATAGCGACCGTTATCTAAGATTTGGGCTGTACCTGTTTTGCCTGCAATGCGATAGTGTGTGCCTTTAATATTTTTAGCTGTTCCTCTTTCTACCACACCTTCTAACATTAATTTCAGTTTTGTTAAAGTTTTCTTCGAACAAATTTTATCATTCAACACTTCGGTTTCGAAGTCTTCCTCAACTTCATCTGCTTTAGAAATATTTTTTACGAAGACAGGTTTAATCATTTTACCTTCGTTGGCAACGGCATTGTATAAGGTTAAGGTGTGAAGCGGTGTGATTTCAAAACCATACCCATAGGCCATCCAAGGGAGAGAAATTCCACTCCAACCTTTTTCGCCCGGTCTGTGGATTTTAGGTTGAGGCTCTCCGGTTATTTGAATACCCAATGGCTGCGACAATCTTAATCTATCAACATAATCCACAAACTTTTCAGGTTTTTTACCGAATTGTTTATCGATGAGTTTGGCCATTGCCACGTTGGAAGAATGTTCGAATGCTTCCTGTACGGTAATTCTTCCTAATCCTTTTTCTTCGTGGTCGCGCACTCTCTTATTATAGAAAATCGCTTCACCATTGCCTGTATCAATGCTGTCTTGTAGCTCAACGTTACTGTCCTCCAAGAGAGCAATCATGGTTACCAACTTAAACGTAGAGCCAGGTTCAAAAAGTCCGGCAGTAGCAAAGTTGAAACGTTCATAGAAATTGCCTTTTCCATCACTGCTTAAATTAGAGATAGCTTTGATTTCACCCGTTGCTACCTCCATCACTACAACTAAGCCATCATCTGCATTGTGTTGCATCATGGCTTTGTGTAAAGCAGTTTCGGTTACATCTTGTAGATTGATGTCTAATGTTGTTTGTAAATCGAAGCCATCTATGGCTTTAACATTATTGGCATCGAAAACAGGTTTCCATGCTCCTCCTGCTATTTTTTGATAATAGGCATAGCCATCCTGCCCGCCTAAAAATTTATTAAAACTATACTCAAGACCGGCACCTTTGTCATCTTCATTAACGAAACCAATTGTTCTTCTGCTTAAGTTAGAGAAGGGTCTATGACGCTCATCAATCTTTTCAAAAATGGCTCCCCCTTTCAAACGACCTTCACGAAAGATTGGCCAAGTCATCATTCTCTTTTTATCCTGATAATCAATTTTCTTTCTACTTAGCACAACGTATTGTTTTCCTGCAGCACGGGCATCTAAAAGCATTTCTTTGTAATCTCTTTTAGATTTATCCTGAAAGAAATTAGATAAATGCCACGCTAAAGAATCAACACCGGCTTTAAAAACTTCATCTTTGGGTTGAGTAGGATCAAAAGCAATTTTATAAAATGGTAATGAAGTCGCTAACAAACTTCCATTATCAGAATAAATATTGCCACGAGTGGCTTTGACTGTCTTATAGTCGAACGATATTTTTTCGCCCATAGCTGCCCACTTTTCGCCTTCTACAAATTGTACGTGACCTGTTTTTACCACAACTGCAATGGCAAAAAGAGACACAAACAAAAATGCGATACGTACTCGGAGTAATATGGACTTTTTTATGTTCATTAATCAACTACAACTTTGGTTGGTGGAGTTAAGCTTTCTTTTAGACCAAGGTTATTTACTTTCTTTGCTACTTCACTTTGTTTGGAAGCAAACATGAGATCAGACTTTAATGTGGTATAGTCGGCACGCAAGTCCTCCACTTCTGCCTGGATATGGTTGATGCGTCTGATGGTTTTCTCAGCATAGTGTGTATTGCCTATGTAGACCAAACATAAAAACAACACAAACAAAATTTTAGGTAGGTATTGAATGGGGAAACCTTCTTCGAAATAGCTTTCAAGGTTTAAGCCCTTTTCTATACCGGAGAACACGCTACTTCCTTTACCTGGTTTGGTTGGTTTAGCAGCGTTTGCTTTTGGTTCTATTTTAAATTTGTTTTCCATCGAGCCTTACCCCCAGTCCCCCTCTCCAAAGGAGAGGGGGAACATGGTTTAACTTTTAATTTTGCCTCACCCCTGCCCCTCTCCAAAGGAGTGGGGCAAAGAAGTTTATTTATATTTTTTCAGCGATGCGCAGTTTGGCACTGCGTGCTCGCTTATTCATTTTTATTTCTTCTTCTGTCGGCTCAACTGGTTTGCGGGTTAGTTGGTGAAAAGGTTTGATTTCGTTGCCAAAAAAATCCTTCTCCACTTCTCCGTGTATTTTGCCTTTATTCATATAGTTCTTCACCATTCGATCTTCCAGTGAATGATAACTCATGATTACCAATCTTCCTCCTGGTTTTATAACTTCGCCACATTGGTGCAAAAAATCTTCCAGCGCTTGCATTTCGGTATTTACTTCGATGCGCAAGGCCTGAAACACCTGGGCGAAATATTTAAACTCCTTACCACGTGGAGCTATACTATTTAAGGCATTTTTTAAATCTTCCGTGCGGTTAAATGGTTTTTGAACGCGAAAAGCTGCAATCATTCGTGCAGCTGTTCTAGCGTTTTTCAATTCACCATATATGCCTAATATTTTATGCAATTTTTCTTCAGCATAGGTATTAACAACATCCGCTGCTGTTAAACTTTGATGGGTATCCATGCGCATATCCAGCGGTCCATCGAAACGTGTTGAGAAACCTCGTTCGGGTGCATCGATTTGGTGTGAAGAAATACCTAAATCGGCAAGTATACCATCTACCTTGGTGATGCCATTTAATCGCAAGTATTTTTTGAGATACTTAAAATTGGCCTGACAAAATGTTAAAGAACTACTTTTTATTTTTTCGGCTTCTTGTTTTGCATCAACATCCTGATCAAATACAATGAGCTTTCCATTAGTTAACTTTTCTAAGATGGCTTTGCTGTGTCCTCCTCCTCCAAATGTTGCATCTACATATATGCCATCGTTATGTATTTGCAAAGCTTCAACACATTCGTGAAGCATAACCGGCAGATGGTAGTTATATTCTGTTTCAATCTTCTTTTCACCTCTCTCAGTATGGTATTCAACCCTTGTCTGATCTTGCTCAGTTTTTAGTTTACTTTTTTTACCATGCTGTTTTACCATCTTTCGTTTTCTACTGCTTTTCTATTGCTTCCTTCTTGTGTTTCAGTATGCTACTTTATGTTTTGGCATAAGAAATTTTAATGCTGAGTTTGATTGATATAACATTTCTCTTCTTGCTTTATAAATGAATGGTTTTAAACACATTCATTTAAAAATGGCTAGTGTTAGTTTTTATAAAAGTGGATGAAGGTGTAGTTCTACTTTTTCATCAACACATTTATAAATAGCTAACAGTAGAAGATGATTGTTATTCAATCAAATGTTTCTCTGCCAGTTTCGACAATTCACTTGGGTCTTGGATGAGGTGTTGTTCGTATAGTTTGGGATTCCAAACTTCTACCCGGTTGCCAACGCCAACCAACACGAGATCTTTATCGAGCTGGGCGTAATTGAGCATGTTTTTGGGAATGAGAATGCGACCGTTGTTGTCCATTTCTACTGTTACGATTCCAGCCATGAAGCTCCGTTGGAGTGAACGGTTCTCAGGGTTGAATTCGTTGAGACCGGAAATTTTTGAGAACACCTTGTTGAACTCTACCATTGGATAAATGATAAGGTGTTGCTCGAGGCCTTTGCGAATGATCAATTCCTGACTGTCCGCATCGGGCAGCTGGGCTTTGATCCGCGCAGGCAGCACAAGTCTGCCTTTGGCATCAAGTTTCACTTCATATTCACTGGTAAAGAAGGTCATGAGACGTAGTGGTTGTCTTTTACTCCTAAGCAAACATAAGAAAGTTTTTCCACTTTATACCACTTTATGCCACTTTTTTACATTTTGAGGTTAATTTGATTAAATTTTGAATAAAAAAGAGCTAAAAACCCCACATTTAAGGGTTTAAAAGGAAAAAAGATGGTGGGAGAAAGTGGTGGGAAATTGAAATTCTGTGAATTACATTAGTTAACTAGAAATCACACTAGTTGGATGGAGTTTTGACAGTAGTTGCTTAGAGTGAAGTGAGGATATGTGGTAATACATTAGAATATTGGACTGGAGATTTCACTAGACTTGACCATAACTTTTCGCGTAACAATGACCATGAAAATGTCGAGGTACAATTGAATATTGGACAAAACAGAACTAAATTGGATTTTTAGACAGAACTAAATTGTACTGCCTTGAAAAGTTGTTTACAAGGCCTTGATTGTCAATAGTTTGATAAAAAAGCTATTTTAACAGAAAATCGTAATTGAAGTCTTAAATTGAAGTCAATAGTACAGCATAAATTAGACGACTCGTTTGCCAATTCAATTCTTCTGAGGATTATTTAAATGCTTGCGCATAAAAGGCAATAAAGCTTCAAAAAAGTACAAAAAGTTTAACTCAATGCCTTTTCCTTTGATTCTTATCCTCAGTATTTTATTACTTCGATCTGGTTTATTAATTAAAGTTCCAGCACCATTTTAATTTCAACTCAATCTCAGGTGGCATTAGCACCTAATGGCTTAGTAAAGTTTATCGTAATCTGAGAATTGCAGAGGCTTTTGCATTTACTTATCGGTAAGTGGCAACTTCTTAGCTTCAATAGAAATAACAAAGGAATTGATTCCTAATTTCTAATCCTTCTATTAAAAGTCAATACTTATAACCTGCGTATTTATAGTGGTAATCGTTCAATAAATAAAAGCTAAGTAGCATCATATATCCTTAAGGAACTTGAAATTTCAAATGTAATTTGGTCTGACTATATTTAACTTTTTAACAAAAGAACCTTGCTCGTTGAATCTTGATTAAATCAAAAAATTTAATACCATAACTTAAAAAGAGCTATGATTGATTAAGGAGCACTAGATTTATAAATTAAGATGGCCATATATAACTAACGTTGAATTTTCTATCGTGAAGAACGAAAAACTGACAAGGAAAGAAATCATTGACGACCGCTTAAAACAAGCGGGCTGGAATGTGACTGACCGAACTCAGGTGATTGAGGAATTTGATATTCACTTGACAGTTGTAGAAGAACCGGCAACACCATACGCAGGACACCAATACAGCGACTATGTTTTGTTGGGCAAAGACGGCAAACCGCTTGCAGTTGTTGAAGCCAAAAAGACTTCGGTAGACGCTGCACTCGGAAGAGAACAAGCCAAACAATATTGCTACAACATCAAACAGACACAAGGGATTGACTTGCCTTTTTGCTTTTATACCAATGGGCACGACATTTACTTTTGGGACTTAGACAACTATCCACCAAAAAAAGTCTATGGCTTTCCGACACGTGACGACCTTGAACGCTATTCCCATATCCGCAAAGCGAGAAAGCAATTAGCAGGTGAACTTATCAATACCAAAATTGCAGGACGGAATTATCAGATTGCTTCAATCCGTGCGGTGATGGAAGCCGTTGAAAAACGGAAACGCAAATTCTTGTTGGTAATGGCGACAGGCACAGGCAAGACAAGAACTTGCATTGCTTTGGTTGACGCATTAATGAGAGCAGGTTGGGCAGAAAGGGTTTTATTCTTGGTGGACCGAATTGCACTTCGTGACCAAACATTGGATGCATTCAAAGAGCATTTACCAAACGAACCACGCTGGCCTAAACAAGGAGAAAAAGAAATTGCCACCGACAGACGGATTTATGTTTCAACTTATCCGACCATGTTGAACGTAATACGCAATGAAGAAAAATCATTAAGTCCGCATTTCTTTGACTTGATTGTGGTGGACGAAAGCCACCGAAGCATTTACAATACCTATCAGGAAATTCTTGACTACTTCAATACCATTACGCTTGGCTTAACAGCCACGCCAACAGATGTAATTGACCACAACACGTTTCAATTGTTTGAATGCGAAGATGGTGTTCCAACTTTTGCTTATTCATATGAAGAAGCAGTCAACCATGTCCCACCCTACCTGAGCAATTTTCAGGTAATGAAAATAAAAACCAAATTTCAGGACGAAGGAATAAACAAACGAACAATTACTTTGGAAGACCAACAGAAACTCATGTTGGAAGGAAAGGAAATTGAAGAAATCAATTACGAGGGAACAGAGATTGAAAAAAAGGTAATCAACAGAGGAACGAATGCTTTGATTGTCCGAGAATTCATGGAAGAAAGCATCAAAGATGCTAACGGTGTTTTGCCAGGCAAAACGATTTTCTTTTGCATCAGCAAAGCCCATGCAAGACGAGTTGAAGAAATCTTTGATTCACTTTATCCCGAATACAAAGGCGAATTAGCTAAAGTATTGATAAGTGAAGACCCAAGAGTTTACGGCAAAGGCGGTTTGCTCGACCAGTTTGTGAGTAACGACATGCCACGTATTGCTATAAGTGTGGACATGCTCGACACAGGAATTGATGTTCGTGAATTGGTGAATTTAGTTTTTGCAAAACCCGTTTACAGCTACACCAAGTTTTGGCAGATGATAGGCAGAGGAACTCGTTTACTCGAACCTGAAAAAATTAAACCGTGGTGCACTCAAAAAGATAACTTTCTGATTCTCGATTGTTGGGACAATTTTGAGTATTTCAAACTCAATCCAAGAGGAAAAGAACTGAAAGGACAGATTCCTTTACCTGTTCGCTTGTTTGGTGTGCGATTGGAAAAGATTGAAGAAGCCAGAACACAGAGCAATTCAGAAATTGTAGATAAGGAAGTCCTGAAAATCAGAAAACAAGTTGAAGTACTTCCTCAACATTCAGTTGTAATCATGGAAGCTAAGCATGAATTGCAACGTTTAGAAGATGAAAACTTTTGGAACAACTTGACTTCTGACAAAATGGAATTTTTAGAAGCAGTGGTAAAACCCTTGCTTCGTACGGTTTCAGATGTTGATTTCAAAGCCATGCGATTTGAAAAAGATATTGTTGAAGTTTCTTTGGCACACTTGGCAGGTGAAACCGAAAAGTTTGAAACACTGAAAGAAAGCATCATTGAAGAAATTGGTGAACTTCCTTTGAGCATTAACATTGTAGCAAGAGAACAAGAATTGATTCGACAAGCACAAAGCAATCATTTTTGGTCAACCATAAATGAAGAAAAGTTTGAAGAATTGATTCAGAAACTTTCACCATTGATGAAATTTCGTGAAGTGGTTATTCCGTTAGCTCCTGCAAAATTCAACCTGAAAGACATTGTTGCTGAAAAAGAATTTGTTGAGTTTGGACCGCAACACGAAGCGTTGAGTGTAGCCAAATACCGTGAATTGGTAGAAAAGAAAATCAATGAACTGGTTTCAAGCAGTCCGATTTTACAAAAACTAAAACAAGGACAGGAAATCACTACGGATGAAGCCGAACAATTAGCAGAAGAATTACACAACGAGCATCCGCATATTACCATTGATTTGCTTCGCAAGGTTTATAACCACCGCAAAGCGGCATTGGTGCAATTCATCAAACATATTTTAGGAATTGAGCAATTAGAAACTTTTGCCGAAACAGTTACCAAAACATTTGATGATTTTATTGCCAAACATAGTTACCTCACTAGCCGACAACTGCAATTTTTGGACTTGCTCAAAAACTTTGTATTGGAAAAAGGTGATGTGAGTAAACGAAACCTGATTGAATCTCCTTTTACCATGCTTCATCCCGAAGGAATAAGAGGAATTTTCAATCAAAAAGAGATTGACGAAATTTTAAGTTTAACTGAACAAGTATTAGCGGCATAGATGAAAATGGAAGACTTAAAATGGAGTGAATGGAAGGCAATGCCTTCGCCAGAAAACTGTAGATTAATAGAAGGCCCTAAAGACTCAGGTGTATATCAAATTAGAAATAGGAAAACAAAGGAATTTATTCAGTTTGGTGAGAGCAAAACTTGTCAAAAGAGGATGAAATCCTTCTTTCCAAAACCATATGGAACTGGAACCAGAAACAATGAAGATAAAAGGGTTTATGTTTTAAGCCATTGGAGTGATTTGGATTATAGAACAATCGAAACAAGCTCAAAAGAAGAAGCTGTTAAAATAGATAGATTTCTAAAGTCACTTAATATTCACAAGTTCAATACATAGTAAGATAGATGTTACAAAACAACACACAATTAAAATCGCTTATAGACAAGCTCTGGCAGAACTTTTGGGAAGGTGGTATTGCCAATCCATTAACGGCTATTGAACAAATTACCTATCTCATTTTTATGAAGCGTTTGGACGATTTGGAAGCCAAACGTGAAAGAGATGCAGAGTTTACAGGCGAGAAATATACCAGCCGTTTCAAAGGCAAATTTCAAATTCCGGGCAGCAACGAAAGCATCGATAAAAACGAATTGCGCTGGAGTGTGTTCAAACACAAGCCCGCAGACGAAATGCTGATGCATGTGCAAATGAAAGTGTTTCCGTTTTTGAAAGACCTAAACGGAGAAACATCAACATTTACCAAACACATGGCAAATGCGGTGTTCATTATGCCCAAAGCCAGTTTGTTGGTTTCTGCCATCAACATTGTGGAAGATATTTTTAAAGAAATTGAAAAGGATGCCACCGAAGGCGGTCATGCTTTTCAGGACATACAAGGTGATGTGTATGAAATGCTGTTGAGTGAAATTGCAACGGCTGGTAAAAACGGACAGTTCAGAACGCCAAGGCACATTATTAAACTGATGGCTGAATTGGTGGCTCCGCAATTAGGGCAACGCATTGCCGACCCTGCTTGCGGAACAGGCGGTTTCTTGTTGGGTTCGTATCAATACATTCTCACTGATTTAGTTCGCAAGAAAGACCCTGCCAAACTGAGCAAAGACGAAGATGGTTTTGAACGTGCTGCCATCAGTGCCGTTTTAACGCAAAAAGTAAAATCAATACTCGACCAAAGTTTTGTGGGTTATGATATTGACACCACGATGGTGCGTTTGGGTTTGATGAACATGATGATGCACGGTATTGACGAACCCAAAATTGATTATAAAGACACGTTAAGCAAAACTTACAACGAAGACAGCCAGTTCGATATTATCATGGCGAACCCGCCTTTTACAGGTAACATTGACAAAGGCGATATTAACGAAGGGCTGAAACTGCCCACCACCAAAACTGAGCTGCTGTTTGTAGAACGTATTTTTAATATGCTGAAAATGGGCGGAACGGCTGCTGTAATTGTGCCCAGTGGTGTGATACAAAACAGTGGAAAGGCATTTGAAGCCGTGCGGAAGTTGATCATTGAAAAGGCTGAACTGAAAGCCGTGATTGCTGTGCCCAGCGGAGCATTTAAACCTTATGCAGGTGTAAGCACAGCTATTTTGATTTTTACCAAAGGCGGAGAAACAAACCAAATTTGGTTTTATGATATGCAAGCTGATGGCTACACCTTAGACGACAAGCGAAATAAAATTACAGAAAGCGACTTGCCCGACATTGTGCAACGCTACAAAACCAGAGATGCCAAAAAAGACAGCGATAGAAAGCAGAAATACTTTATGGTGCCGAAAAAGGAAATTGTAGAAAATAACTACGACCTAAACCTGAGCACCTACAAAGAAGAAGTGTATGAAGAAGTGGTGTATGAAAAGCCGAATGTGATTTTAGGAAAATTGGAAAGCATGGAAGCGGATATTCAAAAGAGATTAGCTGAATTAAAAGAGTTGATGTAATGAAGTTTGAGCTATTTGAAAACATTTTTAAGGATTCTACATCTAATTTCACGAAAGTGAAAAAAGAAGACTATCAGAATGTCGGAATATTTCCAATTATTGACCAAGGTCAAGCATTTATAGGTGGTTATACAGATGATGAAAACCTTGTAGTCACAGAAAATCTTCCCGTAATCATATTCGGTGACCACACCAAAATATTTAAGTATGTTGATTTCCCTTTTACAATTGGAGCTGATGGTGTAAAAGTTCTGACCTTAAAAAACAAGAAAGACAATGCACTTTTTTATTACTACTTTCTCAAATCAATTAAGATTGTTGACAAAGGTTATAGTAGGCACTTCAAGTATTTGAAAGAAAAAAAACTTCCGGTAGCTGACTATTCCGACCAACTCCACATCGCCAACATCCTCAGCAAAGCTGAAAGCCTGATAGCCCAACGCAAAGAAAGCATCCGCCTGCTGGATGAATTTTTGAAAAGCACGTTTTGGGAGCTGTTTGGGAATGGTCAAAATTTCGAATGGGAACTTATTGAGGAAGTAGCAAGTAAAGAAAAATATGCATTATCAAGTGGCCCTTTTGGTTCAAATCTAACGTCACAGCACTATACAGATACTGGCGTTACTATTTTACGAGGAACCAATATAACCTCAGGCAAATTGGACTTAAGCAATATAAAATACATTAGCGAAGAAAAGGCGATTGAATTAAAACGAAGCGAAGTAAAACCAAATGATGTTGTAATTATAGCTGTTGGTTCATCTGGTAAAGCACTCTTGATTCCACCAACCTTACCACGTGCAACAATGTCCCAAAACTTCAATAAAATAACACCTGATAAATCTAAAGTTGAGCCAATATTTTTAGAGTATTGCATTAATAGCAACATAGTTCAAAGTCAATTTAGAAAGAAAATTACCGATACAGTAAGAACATTTCTAAGTCTAACTAGCATTAAAGAGATAAAAATTCCAGTTCCACCTCTGGAACTCCAAACCCAATTTGCCCAAATCGTAGAAAAAACAGAAGTTCTCAAAACTCAATACCAACAAAGCTTGCAGGAGTTGGAGAATTTGTATGGCAGTTTAAGCCAAAAGGCGTTTAGGGGGGGAGTTGGGAATTAACTAAATTTGACAATAATGACGAACCTTATTATAAATAGAGTAAATTATATTTTGTCAGAGGAGCATCCGAATCTTTACTTGTCGAAAATTGACAATTTAATTTTCAGGATGCAATTTATACATTTTAAGCAACGCCTATCAAATAGATTAAAAGACGATACACTTTTAAATTGGTTAAAGGAATTGAAGGATGAAGATTATATTTATTATAGCTTCACTCCGCCAACTTTCAATGACTTCCTAACAATCAAACCTGAAAATTATCCCTTCAATTATTTCAAAGCTAAGTTTGTTAGAGAACAAATAATAAACTTTTTCAAAGCACGAAACTTTCTTGTTGAACCATTTCCAAAAGGCAAAGACCTAAGCGTTTATGAGAAAATCGATGATTTTAATAATGATTGGAGTATCTATAGAAGATATGATTTATTAGTGCGAACTCACAGAAAAGAGATTGCATTTAATATTGGCAGCGAAAAGACTATAATAAGTAATCAAACAAAGCAATTTCATTCAACGGATAAAATCAGAATTATTGATACTAAAGACAATTTTGTTAAACCTCTTGCAGGAAAAGAGGGAGTCAATAATTGCAGAATAGTTGCTAATAAGCAAAAACGAGACGAATTAGGAATCAGCACCGAACCTAGAAAATTTAACTACAATACCTTATACAATCAG
Organism: Cyclobacteriaceae bacterium; assembly: GCA_027533395.1. Lineage (GTDB taxonomy): Bacteria > Bacteroidota > Bacteroidia > Cytophagales > Cyclobacteriaceae > Chryseotalea. The sequence continues at coordinate 11,543 of JAPZUF010000033.1, read as the reverse complement.
TTGGTAAATTTTTACAACAATCATCTATTATCAATTGACAAAGAGAATTTTAAAATTGAAGCAGGAGGCTTAAAAAATGTTGACCTAACAGATTTAAACAAGGTAAACATCAATGAAAACCTTATGCTCTTTGGGAAAGAGAAAACAGATATAAATGCTGTTACTGGAATGCGAGACTATGGCATTTATAAACCATCCCCAAAAGCTACTGATGTAAAATTCATTTTTGTTTATGAAAATAGCAGAGATGCTAACCAACTTTATCTTTATTTAAAAAATGGTCTAAAGCATTATCCGGGTTTATGGAGTTATGTCGGCATACCGATTAGATTATCGGATATAAAATTGCAGTATAACGGCACAGAAGATTTGAAAAACAAAATTGATAATTTCATTTCAGAAAATTTAAACAATGAATATTACAGTGATTTATTTGTAATCGTAATCAATCCAAATAGCAGTCAAGAAAAAGAGGAACTTGATGAAAACGAGGACCCAACTTATTACACTATAAAACGGAAGTTCTTAGAAAAGGGTATTCCCACTCAATTTATTCAGGATAAGAATATTCACTCAGGCAGTTTTCATTACTTCCTTCCGAATATTTCAATCGGAATTTTAGCAAAACTTGGTGGTATTCCTTGGCGTTTAAAAACGAAAAGAACAGATGAATTAGTAATTGGGTTTAATCAAAAGACTATTGGTGAACATCAGTTTATTGGTAGTGCAGTATTCTTTTCAAATGATGGTCAACTTGGCAAAACATTTGGATTTCCTGAAACAAATTCCGAAACAGCACTTATAGGAAATTTAAAATCTGCAATAGAACAATTTATAAGTCAAAAGGAATTGCCACCTGAAAGATTGGTAATTCACTATTATAAACCTCAAAGCGGCAAGGAGCAAAAATCTATTGAAGATTTAATTCAAAAGGAATTAAGGTTAAATATTCCATTTGCAATTGTAGAAATCAACGACAGTAAATCTCAAATGGACATTTGCTTTGATAAAGATTTTTCAACGGGGATGCCTGAAAGCGGAACATACGTGAGGGTTAGTAAAACAGAATATCTACTTTTTAATAACACTCGTTATCAAAAGAATCCTTTACGAAGTGTAGCAGAAGAATTACCAATAAAAATTTCAATTCATTTTGCTGATACTGGTGGTTTCTCTCACCGAGACCTCATTAGTCAAGTATATGAATTTTCAAGGCTATATTGGAAAGGTTTAAAGCAAAGAAGCCAACCAGCTACTACGATTTATTCAAAATTAATAGCAGAATTTACAGCTAATTATAACGGTGAATTACCAAATAATGATACGGTTAATAATACACCGTGGTTTTTGTAAACTATGAACATAACTGATGCAGTAAATAAAAGTCTTTTCTTCTTTGGTGCTGGTGCATCATATGATTCAGGCTGCAAGTTGTCCTATGGTATGTTAGAAGACTTGAAAAGAAGAATTAGCAGCAAAGATGATGACACCTTTAACAAGCCTGAAAAGGAAGCATTAAAGTTTCTACTCTCTTGTCTTGAGTATCATAGTGAATGGAGAACACTTGAAACAGCAGAGAACTTCAAATTCATACCTAATATTGAAGAACTTGCCTTGTTGATTAGACGTGTTAAAAACAGAGAAAACTTTTTGCCCTACCCTATTACAGGAAACTGGGCAGACAAACTTGTTCTTTTAGAATCAGAGTTTGATTCTCTTTCTGAATCAGAAAAGTATGGTGATTCTCTTTTTGGTTCATTAGACAGAAAAATTAAATCAAAACTAATACGGGAATGGTTAACCCCAAATAACTACACATTTCTATCACCTCTTAAAGACTTTCTACAACATTATCCTAATGAGCCATTTAGAATGGATATTTTTTCATTGAATAATGATATGGTGCTTGAAAACTATTTTACGGAAAATCATAATAAGCCTTGGAGAGGATTTGTTAGCGGAGAGTGGAGAGGATTTGAAGAAGAAGAAATACCAAATGACTTTGGAAGAATTAACCTTTACAAACTTCACGGTTCTTTGGATTGGGTAAGACTTGATAGCGGGGAATTTAAAGAGGAAGAAAAATTAGACGAACAAGAAAAAGGGCATATTGAAGATGAGCATTCACCTTACTTAATATTTGGTCAGGGAACAAAGACATTTTCAGTTGAGCCATTCTTTACATTGATACAACATTTCAGAAGCAAGTTAAAAGACAAGAGTTACATCTTTGTAATTGGATATAGCTTTTTTGACCCATATATAAACAATCTCTTAATTGATGCAGTAAAAGGCACGTCTAAAAAATTAATCATCGTTAATCCAATATTTGGACCTGAACAATTAAAAACTGAGACGGTTAAAGGAAATCAACTCTTAACAAAGGACGATTTTTTAAGAATACAATATCCCGATGGCATCTCGGACAAAAATCTCGCAAACTACATTGAGGACATTCAGAAAAATTCTTTTTACTCTGAATTGCCCGAATTTAATATCAAGAAAATAAATGCTGAATCATTAGAATTTTTGCCAACAGGGACAAAAAGTTTTTTTGAAAAGTATTTCAATAATGGTGGTAAAATATTTATAAACTTAATTTCAGAATATGAAAGTTTGAGGAATAGGGAGCGCCCTTTTTAATTCGTTGTTAGGCCGCTATCGCATAGTCTTCAAACTCAATCATTTCTGTTTTTATTGTAAAACTTACTAATAATCCAGTAACCGGCACGGTTGTTTCGCTTATTTGATATTCTCCAACTTTATTTATACTCAAAGCATAATTTCCTGAATACACTGTTAATGTTCCTTCATTTTTTTGACAATACATTTTAAAGGAATAAAACAACTTTTGAAGTTTCGATTTCAAAAAGGCATTAACCAATAACCACTTCAGTGCATCATAATCGTTGTTGGATCTTAGGCTAAATGCATTCGCATATTTTGTTAAATCGAAACTTGTGTCAATCATGGTTATGCTTACAATTTCGTCACAAAAGCTACACCCCACTAACAAATTGCCAATATCACTTTGTTCTATTGTTAAATCCCAATACAATTTTAGAAACTTTTTAATTCGGGTAATGTAATGGTAAGGCAAAGTAGATTTCCATTCTTGCTTTATAAGATCATGAGTTAAAAAAGAAAGAAAGGATAATCTATCTTGTTTTTCATTTTGGAATACGCGAGAACAATCTAAAAACAATTTATTCGCCAAAATCAAATCAAAATTGGAAGTACAACCAAATAAGTTCTTTTCCATAAAAGCATTAACAGAGCAATTGTTTGTTGGCCATATATGCAGGTGATTATTCCTTTTAACATAATGGTTTGCGATGTATGCGTATATACAAAATAAATTTCCATCAAAATCGTAAATACGTTTTTTGTTAAAAACAATTTTATGGTCAGTGGTATTGACAACCTCATGAAACAAGGATAACAATGTATTAATACCATTAACATTTGTTTTTATAGTTGGCGAGATATTATTCTTAATTTTACGCTTCAATTTAAATGTGGCTTTGCGGTTTGAAAATTTAACTTTGGAATATCTAAAACATCGATGCAATTCTTTCCTTCATGTATAGCAATAGTTGCCAATTCTTTTAACACAGATAAAATCTCACCAATTGTACCATTCGTTTTTTCCAGAATCAGTAGAGCAGTTTCCTTTTTCGTAAGATTAGAAGATTCAGAAAAAGGTAATTCACTTTCAATTGTAGCCAGTAATCTTAAATAAGCTTCATTATATTGCCATTCCGGAAGATTCCTTAAAACAAATCTGCTTCTAATGTGTGGGTGATAAGAAAAGATAACATCTAATTCATCAGACCCAAAAACAACAAATGAAACTTGAGCAATATTTGAAATCGTCTTCATTTCATCTAAAATCATTCTTAACCTTTTAGTTGTTAGGTTAGCTAAAAGTTGCACTTCATCAATAATAATTAGCTTAACTTGGTACCTTAACAAACAATCTAAAACATGATCACGGAGGCTATCTAATTTCTGAGGATAATGAACTGCCCCGTTTATAGCTTTATTAATTAAATTAAGAAATGTTCTTAAGTCAACATTGCTTGTAAGTTCAGCTGAAATAACAGGACAAACAATTCCTGATGGATTGATAATCTTTTTCTTTGCTTTACAAACTTCTTTTATCAATGAAGTTTTGCCATTATTTGGTGGAGCAGCAATGGCCATGCTCATCATCCTGTGCTTTCTTTTAGCATCTGCAAGTGCTAAAATTTCATTTAGTAAGTTTACTGATATGTCGTAATTGATCCAGACATCTTCATCTAAATACATTAATAATTGATTCTTATCTGGTTTTTGACTTAGGAATTCTTGTGTTGCTTTTGTTAAATGTTGCATAAATTAATTTCTTTTTGTTTCGAATGGAATAATTTTTATTTGAGGTTCATCATGCTGAATCGTTTGAACTTTAGGAGTAGAACTCGGTGGGAATTCAACTCTTGTTTTTTCAATTTGTTCCTTTTTAATTTCTCTGGACTTTCTGAAACCCAGCGATTCAGCAGTTTTTTTTAAACTCGATCTAGCCTTCTTAGCAGCAATGGAGTTAAGCTTTACTTTTTCGGGAGTGTTCTCTATCTTCTTTTTACCTTGGATGTATTCGTAAAGAGATGGCCTTGCCTTTTGAATTTTTAAATCGGTATTTTCAATACGATCAAATTTTTTAGTGACAGGATTTTTAAAGTACACATATGAGATATCCGACAGGTTAAACTTAAAATCATATTTTTGATTTCTATTTGATAGTTTTCCACCTGAGTGCTTTTCTTTTCTGTTTACAAAGTTGTTAAGAATTGGAACGTAATATCTTTGACCATGAATTGATACACCAGTACGACCAATGGTTCTTGAAATAGTAGGCAATAGATCGATGTTAAATGCATCATGATTAGTTATCATTTCTGGAACACCCGTGCCATTTTGATGCTCATCACCATCTAGTCCTCTTTGCCACATCTCATTTGGAGAAAATTTATTCATTGATGGAGCTGAATGCGGTTTTACGTGGTAAACAGTGAGAATCCAAAGAGTAAATAATTTCTCAAATTCTTTGATTGTAAGTCTAGCTTCCTTATACGGTTTTCTATTTCTGAAATTCTCTTCACCTACTTTTGTATAACCTGGTAATTCCTTTAAGAAATTTTTAATTGTACCAATATAGCGTTCAATCATTCCACCGGTTTTGGGTGAACCTTTTGGCCTGTATCGTTGCGTTATTCCATAAGCTTTGCAAATTTCCTGAAAATTCTCACTTCTAAAATCTGAACCATTATCTGTGAAGATTACTCTAGGCTTTCCGAACCTATCCCATTCGTATTCATTTAAACCTAACTTATCTAAATACTTATTTTTAGGTAACACACTTACATAAATCGCTCTTCCTAAGTTAAAAAAACTTGGTGCAGCAAAAGAAGTATTAAATCCAAGTACTGATCTTGTTTTGGTGTCAATTCCAATTGTTAACCAAGGCTTTCCCAAAACATTACCTTCACCATCAACTAATATTATGTCTAATTGTGTGGAATCGTATTGAACAATTTCTAGAGGAAAATTTCCATCAGGCATCTTACCTGGTGATGCTTTGTACTTTGCATCAGCATGTTTTTTACCATTATAGTGATAATTTCTCTCAGCTTCATCAACTTCTCTTATTCGCTTTTTAAACGTATTAATATGAGGTGCACTTTGATTTAAATTTTCAAGATGCTCAACTAGTTCACTATACGCTGACTCGATAGTAGAACCGCCTTTCCAATACTTTTTTACGAAAACAGTCATTATGGTTTCTACGTCTTTATTTATTCTTGATAACCTAGTACCACCCTTAAGAGGAGAATCAATTAGACCACGTAATCCTCCATATGCTTTGTAATCTTTTAACCAATTATAAATACTAGCAACTGAAACTTCATTTTCTGTGGCTAATTGCTCTATCTCATTTCTACCCTTAACTTTTCCATTTAATATGGATGATATAATTTGAAATTTCTTATGAGCTCTTTTTTTACTTGACTCTGAATAAGAATCAAATGGAAGATCCACTTTCAAATCTTGTTTATTACTAGTACTGACTTGATTTTGTAAATCAATAGCATCTATTGGAATCGTAGTTACTGTCTTAGTAACTTCATTTTTGATTTTAATTTCTTTTGAGCCAAATGTTTTCAGAATCAACCATGATTCTCCACCATATTGAATTGACTTGCCCGGTACTAGCTTCATATATAATATGGAAATTTTAAGAAATTACTTTTGTCTTTCTGTTTACTTTTTACTTTCGTAAAAATGTTCATGTTGGAACGCATATCAACTAGCACTTCATCGCTTGAGGCTAATGACCATAGTTGAACAAGTAAAGTCCTTTTGTCAATACAATTTTCAGTTGATATACTTTCAATAAGTTGTTTCTGATTAAAACTTTTTTTCTTAACTATTTTTTTTAGAATAAGTTGCTTAATCGAATTTTCAACAATTTTCTCCTTGTATCCAGATAGAAAAAAAGTATTGACAATGATAGGTTCAGGAATTTTATCAATAGGAATAATGTAAAAGTCTATATTTCTTAATTGGCACCAATTTTTTATTTGATCAACTTTACTTTGATGAAACTTGATCAGTTTTTTCAAATACTCCGCGGTTTTTATTTCGACATAAGCCGGTCTTCTATTATTGAATTCTAAATAGAAATCTGGAGTGTAGTTAAAATCATCCAAGTGTATTTTAACAGGCTGATCAACAACTTTCGTTACAGACACATCCATTTCAGCAAGCTTGAGAAATGATTCTTCTCGTATGGATTCAAACTGAATCCCTTTTAGTTTTTGCACATTAAATAGGCCAGTAATGGTTATGCCATTACTATGGACCTTTCTTGTACTTAATATTTTATTATCTTTCATTAATTGAGGCTTTTAGTGAGGCCTCTATATGCTATTCAATTGAGAAAGCATTTTTTTGCGCGAACCTGAAAATATTTTTTTATAAATGTTTTATCCCTAAAAACCTAACCTTTATGAATAAGCCTAATCTGCTTATTATCAATGAATTAAATGAAGATGAATTAAAAAAGTATACCAAAACTTTACTTTATACGGGGCGTTACTTTTTAAAGAAATTCACTAATTCTGATCTGATTGATGTACAAGACATTGTTCAAAATATATTCCTTGACATAATGGATGGCAAAATTGTTGTAAACCTAGATATAGGTAATCCAATCTCCTTTTTACAGATAGTCGTAAAAAATAGGATTAAAAATGAATTAAAAAGTAAAAAGTTTAGTAACCGAGTTAAACTAATTGAAGAAAGTGTTAATTTCGATTACTTTATAACCGACAATGTTACCCCTAGTGAAAGCCATGAATTTATCACACTTAACTCTGAACAGCTATCTTACATAGATAAACTAAAATATCTGATAGCTTTGCTTAAAAATCATTTTAGTAAAGACCCAATAGTTCTAACCTTATTAGAAGCTTGGACAGAAAAGGGTTTTGAATATGGTGATCGATTTGAAATTTGTGATTACTACAATTTATCATTTAAAGATTATGATAATGGCAAAGCAAGACTAACTCGTATAATAGACAAAATAAAAAATAGTGAAAGAATATGATATGATAAATTGTATGGAAAAGGAAGATTTTTGGCTAGACCTATATATGGATTATCTTTCAGAACAAGATGAAATAAAGAATCCTGAAAAATACATGGCGAATGATCCTGAGTTAGATAAACTAACAGAGGAAACTATGATAAAAATTAGAAATGCAGCTCTAAGAAAATTAGCACAAAAAAAACAGAGTTCTTTTGTTGATATACTTAAAAAGAATTATGAAAATGCCTTATCAATTGTTGAGGGTTTATTAAATAATGAAAATTTTAAAATAGAAGACTATATCAAAAAAGAAAAAATAGCATTATCGTATAAGAATTTTGATGAATTAAGTCATGCAGAAATAAAAGATATTCTTATAAATCATATTGTGTTAAAACTAGAAACAGAAAAAAAGGATAATAACAATAATGCTAATAACGAAAGCAGAAGCTCAAGCTAAATATCTTCAGAAAAAATTTTTTGTTACCTCTCTTAATAGTTTAATCCAACTTCCACTACCTGACCTAGTACTTGCCAGAGATTGCTTTTATGAAGAAGTAAATCTTAAATCATGTGATGGCCGTTTTATGTTCTCCAATAATCAGGGGATTATATCTATAAATAGCTTAATGCGAGATAAGAAGAAGAAAAGATTTGTTATCGCGCATGAACTTGCGCATTATGAATTACATAAAGACTTAGAAAATTCAAGTGATAACCAACTTAAGTTTTTTAATTGGTTTAAAATGGGAGGCCATGAAAAAGAGGCAAATGAATTTGCGGCAGAACTTCTCATGCCAACGAAAATTTTTAGAAATTTTATTAAAGGAAAAGAGGTAAATCCCAATTTGTTTGAAAACATCTCTGATGAGTTTCAAGTAACGATACAAAATGTTTTGCTTAATTGGATACGAGCTAGCAATCAAAATGCAATGATTGTTTGCGTTATAAATAACAAAGTGAGGTGGTGGAAAATGTCAGAACCAATGGCTGATAAAGACCATCCATATATACCTCGTTGGGTGGATTATGTGCCTAGAATTACAAGTAATTTAAGTCCACCTGTAGATTCAGTTGTCGGCCAAATGTTTAAGGAAAAAGAACTCAACGTTATCGAATCTTATGACCAAATAGAAAAATCAACATGGTTCAAAGTTAAGCCAAAAGAAGACAGACCTATGTTTGAATATGCTGTTTTAGTGCCTCATTTAAAGTTTGCTCTTAGTCTTATTTGGGAAGATTAAGAATGAAATCACTCATCATATATTACAATTATCAAATTAAGCTAAGACGAGGCTGTTAAACATCAAATTTATTTAATACGAGCGGCTATTCTTATTTTCAATAAGTAAACATTACACTTTGCCTTCGCTTTAGATTAGAAGTGTTTTATTGGCTTAACTACTATCATATCCTTTAAACCATAATTTCTTTTTACTTTTCGCTTCTTTATCAGTAAAGTATTGTAATTAATTTATACTCATTATTAATTTTACTTTATGATTAGAATAGCCCTTATGATTTCCATTCTTTTTAAAAGTATAATTGCTTTCAGTCAACATGAAGAATCAGTAGATAGCTTAAATTATTACATTAAAAAAAAGGATAAAAGTAAAATCATTGAATACTATGAAAAGTTAATTAAATCAAATCCACGCGCTACAGGTTACATACTATATAAAGGCGCTTATTTGTATAACTTTGGAATGTATAAAGAAGCAATTGTAGAGTTTTCAAAAGCAATTGAAATAAATCCAAACCTAATTGACGCTTACGTAAGAAGAGCGAATACGTATATGGCACTTCTTGAGTATGATTCAAGTATTATAGATTTTACTAGAGCCGTAGGTAAACACACCTATCAGGATTCAATTATTTATAAGTATAGAGCTGTAGCAAATTTCTACATTGGAAATTATCAAAGTGTTATCACTGATTGTGATTCTGCTTTGTGGTATAATGCCTTTGATAAAGAAATTTATAGTGTAAGGGCATCTGCTAAAATGAAGATAAAAGATTTTAAGGGAGCGCTTGCAGATTTTAATAGTGCCATTCAAATTGATAAAGATTATTTAATTGCTATTCAGAATAGAATTTTTCTTTACATAGAAAATGGAAATATAAACATAGCCAATATTGAAATTGATGATTATATAAAAACAAGACCAAAAGATTTATCTTCTAATTTCTTTTTGGGTCATGCTTATTTTAATCTTAAAAATTATGAAAAAGCAATTAAGTATCTTGATGCATGTAAGGGTAAATTAAATACGCTAGAGTTTCATAAAATCCGCGGACTAACAAATTACTACTTGGTTAATGACTATGAAGCCATAAAAGATTTAGAAATAACCTTGAAGTTTAACTTAACAAATTCGGACAAAGCCATGATGTATTATGCAATTGGTGTTTGTAAAAATAATATTCAACCACAATCTGGATGTACCGATTTAATAAAATCGTTAAACACAGGAGTTAAAATTGCAAAACAAGAGTATGATAATGAATGTAAATAACAAAATGATTTGCAACATCAAGGTAAACTTACTGTAGAGTTCTTAAACTCCTTGGCGTGTTTAATCGTGTTGACTCGCTTAGAAATTTAATTAAAGAATATTGAAGAGAAACTTTCGAAAATCAAAATAATTGAATTACATATTTTAAATTGTTGAATTCAATAAATTTGGATATTTGGATGACTTACCATAATTTAATGTATAATTCTGTAAAAAACTATTTTTCAATCAAAACTCGTTGTTTTTAGCTTAGAAGCTTGTAAATAATTGGGTGTGACTGAAGTGCCGGAGGTTTGAATATAAATTAAGTAGTTTATTTACAACTTAGTAAATCAAGTATGAATATGGACCACATTCAACACCATAGACCAATATTTAAAGTAAAAATTATCCGTGTAAAAGTTTACACGCTTCTGATAAAAGAAATATATCAGCAATACTGATACATAATTGTTGGCTGCAATTGAACAAAACAAAGTAATTTTGAAATTTTTAATCGGACTAGAAATTAAATACATTTTCAGAAATTAGTTATTCATTTAAATTATATCTTCATTTTATGAGAACAAAAATTATTTTATTTATTATCTCCTTTATAACTTTTAATTTAACAAATGCTCAAAATAATATTGCCGTACCCAAAGGAGCAAAAGAGATTATCATTAAGAATGAATTAACAAAAATTGAAAACGGTGAACAATTAGTAAATACTTTACTAGAAAATAGCTATGAAATAGCCGATTATAATAAGGAATTGGGTACAGTCAAGACATCTTTGAAAACACATAAAAGTGCAAGCTACTATTTTTATATAAGATATTCGGATAATCAAATTGTACTTAAAGGAATGTTTAAACCAAATTATTCAATAAGTATTGGTTCAGTTCAAACAGAGCCAACCTTTTATGATATAGAAAATCGAGGAATGAAAAATTCTGAGATGAAAGAAACATTTAATAGGATGTTAGAATTCTCAAATAAGTTAAAAAGTGAAAACGTTGACTATAAATGATTTAGTCGAACTAAAAATAAAGTTCAACTGCAGCCAACAACAGTAGCTGTTGCACAACTACCTGAGAGAAAAATTGAAGTTTGATTTAGCTGTCAAAATACTTTTGTGGATAACTACGTTGATAACTTAGTCAACAGGCTGAAATTTCACTTTTTGATTTTATAAATTGAAAAATAACGGTCAAATACAGGTCTATCATAGTTTTCTCGTATCCTTTCGCTATGCTTACCACCTTGGCTACTGGTTTGCGTGTGTTGAACTTCATCATCTTTTTAATGTTGTAGGCAATGGCTGCCATTAACATGCACTTGTTGGCTTGTTTAATACCTCGTGTATTTACTCGTTTCATGGCTAAGAAGTTAATGAGTGTTCCCAGTACAGG
>JAPZUF010000034.1 GCA_027533395.1 Cyclobacteriaceae bacterium | reverse complement strand
GATCGGTGTCATAGTCGATGCTGATTTCGATTTCATTCTCCGCGGTTGTACCTACTATGTGATTGGTGAAATCATTCTCTTCAATCGCTTCTACAAATTCGTAGATCAAATCCTGTGGTACTAAAAAGTTTCTTGTACGCATATTAATTGTATTTTACTTGTTAATAATTTTGTTCTTGCCCTCTGATTTGATCGATCTCTCCCAATCCATTTCAAATCTTCCCTCTGAAGGCGAGAGCTTCAGTTACCTCACATGCTGTTTCTTTTTTGTAAATGTAGATCGGGCTTCAGCGGAGGGTTAACGGTTGTGAAGGGTTATGAAGGATTGTTAAGGTTTATGAATGATTCTAAAGGATTATTTTGGATTTTAAATGAATTGGCTTTTCGTGCCGGAAAAAAGAAGGACACTGCAAAGCATGTTCACATTGAGTTGACTTAATGTTGACGGGGAGTCGGATTAGCGTTCAGGGAGTTAAGAAAGTTGGTTTCGGTTTTCGCTTATAATATAAACGTTGATTTTAACTGATGGCTTAAGTAATCACGTAAGACGCTAATGGCTAATATTCCATGTGATCACTTACCAGCAAATGATTAAGTGAGGGATTAAACTGTCAAAGTGAGGGAATAAATAGTGAATATGAGGGATTAACTGAGGGATTAAAAATTATTTGTAATGGCAAGTCGGTAGGAGTAAATAGTTGGTTCAGGGAATGTTCGCGTTGGGTTGACTTAATGTTGACTGAGAGTCGGATTTCCGTGAAGGGAGTTAGGAAAGTTGGTTTTGGGTTGCTAATGCGCAACAATCAATCTCTACGTTATATCGCCATCTGCAATTTCTTGTATTTTGTTGATAATTAGGCCATAAGGTGAAATTATCGCATATCGCGATATGCGATGATGGCGAGAAACTATCAGGTTATAACCTGATAAAGGCAACCTATTTATCAGGCTATAGCCTGATGTTTTACATATTACTTAACTTATTGAGTAAAATTATTCAGTGTATTGAGTATTTTGTAAAAAGACCTTTATCGCTGGTTATTGATCCCTTCAGAAATCCAATCCTGAGATCACGAAAATCATGTGATTTTGTGACTAACTATTAGCTTTTGTCACAAAAATGTGTAATTTTTGTGACAATGGATATCCGAAGTATTTCCGTAAAAGACAAGATTGTAAACCGAATCCAGCAACTCCTGCCTGGAACCATACTGTTTGCACAGGATTTTCTTCAGGAAGGTAGCAGCGAGGCCGTTCGGCAGCAGTTAAGGAGGCTGGTTGAGGCTGGCATCTTAAAAAGGCTTTCCCAAGGGGTTTATGTTATCCCCAAAAAGTTAGGAGAGCACGGGTATCTGTTACCTACCGCTGAGGAAATTGCCATGGCAATAGCAAGGCGTGATAAAAGCAGGATCATTCCGACCGGAGAGGTAGCGCTATGGAAATTGGGACTCTCCACCCAAGTTCCGCTGAAATATGTGTACCTGACTGATGGACCATCAAGGATAATCAAGATTGAAGAGACTGAAGGAAAAACCAGTTACACCATTACGTTCAAACATGCCTCGCCAAAGAATTTTGCTTCAAAGGGAAAAATAAGCAGCCAGGTTATTCAGGCGTTAAAGGCCATTGGTGAGAAGAATCTAACAGATACTACCATGGATAAGATCAACGCGTTGATCATGAAAGAAAATCTGGATGATTTGAATCACGACCTTACCGTTGCACCAGTGTGGATTTCAAAATTGATTAAGGATTCCTTTAAAAGTTACAAGCAGTAATGAAGGATTGGATACATAAAAAGGAAGTAGAACGACTTGACCTTCTCCGCCTCGTGAGCGGAAAGGCGAATCTTCCTGATTTCATGATTGAAAAAGACTGGTGGGTTACGACTGCACTGAAGGCTATTTTCACGTGCGATCTTCATAAACACTTCGTCTTTAAAGGCGGTACATCGTTGAGCAAGTCATGGAATCTGTTGCATCGATTCTCGGAAGACATCGACATTGTCATTGACAAATCTCTTTTTGGTGCAGCTGACGACCAGGAACTCGGAAGATCACAGCGTGAAAAACTGAGAGATGCGGCTCATGCATATGTGATGAAAACGGTGCAGCCAATGCTTAAAGCCCGTATGCTCGCGATGGGTGTACCAGAGAATACTTTTAAACTTTATGCTGAGGAAAGTAAAAGCTCCGATCAGGACCCGACCATTATTTTGCTTGATTATGTCTCCCTGACTGAAATCAAAAATGAATATACCAAGGCTCAAGTGAAAATCGAAATTGGTGTAAGAGCCATGATGGAGCCTTATGAAATCAGGCCAGTGAGTTCATTGCTTTCTCAACATTTGAACATCAATGAAAGTGTTGGAGTAAGTACGGTATTACCGCAGCGTACATTCTGGGAGAAAGCCTTTCTGCTTCATGAGTTATTTCAAAGACCTGTAGATAAGATGGACATCGCAAGAATGTCGCGTCATTGGTACGACTTGCATTACCTAATTAATGCCGGCTTTGCTAAGAAAGCAATGGAGGATAAGGCATTGTATGACGCCATTCGTAGCCATCGGAAAATCTTCACGAAAGTTCCTGGAGTTGACTACGACACCTTATCGCCAAAATCTTTTGGGCTACTTCCTCCAAAAGAGAAGGAGGTGGATTGGAATAATGATTATAAAAAGATGATTGAAAGTTATATTTACCGAGATGCGCCAACTGGCGATGGCTTGGCAACATCGCTGAGTGAACTGATAAAGGAATTTAAGAAATTGGAATATTGAAATAGATGTCAACAAAATTCTTTACCAACGAAGGAGATAATTCACTCTTGAAGAAATTCAAGGGAGCCTTTGAACATATAGCAGATATATATGCTTTTCACGCTGTAGTCGGATATTTCAGATCATCTGGTTATTTCTCCATTCGCGAACATCTCCAGCGAGTTCCTGAGGTCAAAATACTTGTCGGTATCAACGTAGATTTTATCAGTGCAGAAGCAAAGCGAAGAGGCTTAATCTTTTTTGGTGATGCTGAAAGGACAAGAGATGAGTTTGTAAAGATGATGCAAAAAGACATCAAGGAGGCAAACTACTCAAAACATGTAGAAGACGGGATATTAGCATTCATGACGGATGTAATCGACAAGAAAATCCAAATCAGAGTCCACCGCACTAAAAAACTACATGCAAAGATTTATGTTTTTCTACCCAAGACTTTCAATGAATACTCTGGCGGGGAGGTTATAACAGGTTCATCAAATCTTACAGATGCCGGACTAGGAACACACGATGATGCTAATTACGAATTCAATGTTGCACTTCGTGATTACACGGATGTAAACTTTGCCGAACAAGAGTTTCAAAAGCTTTGGGAGCAGGGCGAGGAGATATTACCTGTAGACATGGACAGAATAAAGTCCAGGTCTCATATAGGTCAGCTCTTCACACCATTTGAAATTTACATTAAATTATTAATCGAATATTTTGGTAAGAATATAGAATACGATCCAGATTCAGTTGGTGACCTCCCAAAAACATTTAAGAAGCTTAGCTATCAAGTTGATGCAGTCAATCAAGGATACCAAATGCTTTTAGATCATAATGGTTTTATTCTGGCAGATGTTGTAGGGCTTGGTAAAACTGTTATTGCAACGATGATTGCAAAACGGTTCTTGATAACAAATGGCACATTGAATACTAAAATCCTGGTTGTTTACCCTCCGCATCTGGAACGCAACTGGAAAAGTACATTTCGTCAATTCGGACTTGATAAGCATACACGCTTCATTAGCAATGGCAGCCTTCACAAAATTATTGATCCATCTAATGAAGATTATTGGCCAAAAGAGGATTATGATTTGGTGCTAGTCGATGAAGCGCACAAATTCAGAAACCATAAGTCTCAAATGTTCGACAATCTACAGTTGATATGTAAAACACCAAGAGCAGTTGAGGGCAATATTTATGGTAGTCAGAAAAAGGTAATGCTAATTTCGGCCACACCTTTAAATAACAGGCCGGAGGACATCTACTATCAACTTCAACTTTTCACTGACGCTCGAAAGTCAAAACTATCTGTTACTAATCTTCAGGCATTTTTTGCTCCACTCATAAGAGAATACAAGGATGTGCTGAGTGCGGCAAAACTCACTGGCCGGCCTGATGTGAAAGGGCTCCGCTCAATCTACTCTTCAATTAGAGATAAAGTATTGCACGAAATCACAGTGAGAAGAACCAGGAAAGATGTTGAGGGTTATGCTGATTATTTACGCGACCTTAAAGAACAAGGGATTAATTTCCCAACCACAGACGATCCGCGAGCTGTTGAATACAGTATGAACGATGAGTTGGAAGGACTATTTTATAAAACGATAAGTTATCTGGTTGACTCAACCAAAGTAGGGTATTTCCGCTATCAGGCAATCGCTAATCTTTTGCCTGAAATACAAGAGCGATACTACACTAATGCAGAGCGCGCTTCAAAAACGTTAGCTCAAATCATGATGACACAGTTGGTTAAACGACTGGAAAGTTCTTTCACTGCATTCCGATCATCCCTTAATAACTTCGCAGTATCTACTGAAAGGATGATTGAAATGTTTAATAAAGGAAAAATCTATGTCGCACCGGACGCTAAGATTAATGAGTTGATTAATAAGGACTGGTCAGATGAGGAGATCGAACAATACATTTTGGAGCTTTCAATAGAGAACCCCAAAAATCAAATATTTGCACCATCCGATTTTACGAAAGACTTTCTGGAGAATTTAAAGCAGGACCTTACTTCATTAAAAGAGTTAGCAGAAGAGTGGAGTAAAGTAAAGGAGGATCCTAAATGGGATCTGTTTTTTCATTTGTTCAAAACAGAGTTGCTCCGAAGTGACTTGAACCCTTCTGGCAAACTGGTAGTCTTCACCGAGTCAAAGGAAACCGCAAATTACTTAACACAAAGACTACAAGAAGAAGGTTACGCAGGCATCTTAAATGTATCGGCTGAGAATAGAAAGTCTCTTCACGATACAATTCAACAAAACTTTGACGCTAATTATGGAGGTGAGTGGAGCCATGAATTTAATTTCATTATCAGCACCGAGGTTTTGGCAGAAGGTATAAACCTTCACAGAGCAAACATCATTGTAAATTATGACACGCCTTGGAACGCAACTAAATTAATGCAACGTATTGGCCGTGTGAACAGAATTGGAAGTACGGCAAGTACCATCTATAATTATGCATTCTATCCCTCGCGCCAAAGTGACGACTTAATAAATCTGTACAACAACGCCTATATTAAACTGCAAGGCTTCCATACAGCTTTTGGTGAGGATGGCCGAATTTATACCACGCAAGAGGTACTAGAACAAGTAAAGTTGCATATTAAGGGCCTGCCAGAGGAAGAAGATAAACGTTTGAAATACCTGGAGTTTATCAGAAAGTTTAAAGAATCCAATGAAAAAGAGTTCAAGCGGATTAAGGCTTTGCCTTTGAAAGCAAGAACAGCAAGAGACCCTAAAAAATCCGGAAAGGAAAAGATGAAGGAATCTTCAATTGTGTTCTTAAAGTCTTCGTACAAAATGGAGTTTTACAAAATCTTAAATGATGGTAAAATAGAACCATTAAACTTTGTAGAGGCTGCAGAGATTTTTGAAGCCACTAGAACCGAACTTTCAATAGCCCTGCCAGAGTTCCATCACAAACAAATACAACAAGCAGTTTTTAAGTTTGAAGAAGAGCTCTTAAGCACAAGTTCTGAATCACTTTCCGGTGAGCATAAAGACGCTAATACCAACCGGGCAATGAAATTTATTAGAGACATGCGGATGGATAGTGCAGATGAAAAGTTTAGAGACTCTTGTAACCGACTTATTGAATTATTGGAAAAAGGTACTATTACAAGTTTGTCGATGGAGCTTAGACGGTTACAACTTAAGTACGATAAAAACGAAGTAAAGCCACACCAGGCCGAAAACATTATTATGCAACTGGCAGCCAAGTATGCTTCATCATCAAATGAAGAAACAGAAAGCCTTCCTTCAGAGCTGCCAATTGAAATTACTGAGAAGCCAGACATAATTATTTCCGAGACATTTGCATAGGTATGACTGCAGAACAACTTAAATCACTTTTCGAGAATCCATATAACCAGAAAGACTGGCTTGCGACTTTGCGCGAAATATTTGCGCTTAAAGTCCTTGTTAAACCTCAAATAATTGACACAAATGAACGGAATGATTGGAATGCAAAAGCGTTTGAGTTAGGGAGTTTTCAAACAATCGAAGGACGTGTTGTTGGTGTTTACGAAGTGCAGATAAACGAAAAAGTAAGATTAGATAGAAATAAAGTCGGACTCCGCAATTTATTAAAGCCAATTTATAGTAATGACGTTGACGCTGCTTTAGTTGTATTCAATCAATCAAAAAAGTGGAGATTTAGTTATATAAGTGAAATTCGAATCCTAAATAAAGAAACAGGTAAACGTGAAAAACGCAGTACTGATCCCAAAAGGTTTACTTATATTTTTGGAGAAGGTCAACAATGCCGAACCGCTGCTGAAAGGTTTGAGAAAATAAGAAAGCAAACAAACCTCTTCAATGAGGGTGTTAAACTTGAAGATATTGAAAGAGCATTCTCGGTTGATGCACTTACCAAGGATTTCTACAGGGAGTTAAGTGACTGGTATTTTAGAGCACTTAAGGAAGTTGAATTTCCAAATGATTCAGAAAAAGACACCAAGGTTAGAAACGCAACCAATACAATTCGTCTCATTACACGATTAATCTTTGTTTGGTTTCTTAAACAAAAGGGCTTAGTGCCAGATGCTCTTTTTAATAAGAAGAAAGTCGATGAGTTAATAAACTATTCCGATAAAACCGGAAGCACGTATTATAAGGCAATACTTCAAAACTTATTTTTTGCAACACTCAATACAGAGATGGGTAACGATAATCGTAAGTTTATCGATCGCCAGTATGGTGTTCAAGGATTTTACAGATACTACAGATTCTTTAAGAACCCAACAAAATTTCTAGAGCTAACCAGTGATATTCCTTTCCTTAACGGAGGTCTTTTTGAGAATCTTGATAAAAATGTTGGCGAAGGAAATGAAGTGAGGATTGATTGCTTTAGTGATCGACTTGATAATGAAAAAAGGCTAAAGGTGCCTGACACGCTATTCTTTTCATCCAAGGTAGTTGACTTAAGTGAAGACTATGGAGATAACAAAAGAAAAAGTCAGGAAGTGAGAGGAATTATAGACATCCTTCAAAGCTATAATTTCACTGTAGAAGAAAACACTCCTTTTGAAATTGAAGTCGCACTCGATCCTGAATTATTGGGTAAAGCATTTGAAAATCTTTTAGCCAGCTATGTTCCTGAAACGGAAACTACAGCAAGAAAAGTAACGGGTTCCTTTTACACACCGAGAGATGTTGTTGATTTTATGGTAGATGAAAGTCTTAAGTATTATCTTAAAGAAACGTTACCAGATGATTCCGATGAAAAATTAAACCAACTCTTTTCATACACTACCGAACCGCCACTCTTCAATGAAGCAGAAAAGCAGAAACTAATTTCAGCTTTAGACTCAGCAAAAATACTTGACCCTGCATGCGGTTCCGGTGCTTTTCCAATGGGTATTTTGCATAAAATGGTTTTTCTTCTGACGAAGCTGGATCCTGACAATACCCAGTGGATGCAACTGCAAAGACAGAAAGCTTTAAAAGAAACGGAAGAAGCTTTTAATCTTGGAAACAAGGAAGAAAGGGACGAAAGACTAAAAGATATCAGTGAAGCCTTCGAAGATAATAGCGATGACTACGGAAGAAAATTGTACCTAATTGAGAATTGTATTTACGGTGTAGATATACAACCAATTGCAGTTCAAATTGCAAAGTTGCGTTTCTTTATATCATTAATATGCGACCAGGAAGTAAAACGTGAAAAGTCCAATCTGGGAGTAAGGCCTCTACCTAACTTGGAGACAAAGTTCGTTGCTGCTAACTCTTTGATTAACCTGGAAAAGCAGCTGAGCCTGATGAGCAATGATACCACGCTCACCAAATTAGAAGATCAACTCGATAAGATTCGTCATAAGCATTTTCGCGTTCGTACTCCCAAAGCCAAAATCAATACGCGTAAAAAGGATCTTGAAATTCGCGATAAGATTGCTATGCGAATGGAAGAACTTCGCTTTCCCTCTGCAACGGCCAAAGCAGTATCGCAGTGGAATCCATACGATCAGAATGCGTCTGCCGGTTATTTCGATATGGAGCACATGTTTCATATCCAAGATGGTTTTGATATTGTTTTGGGCAACCCACCTTATGTTAGCTTACAGCGAATGGATGGAACAGAGACACTTCGAAAGGCTAACTACGAAACCTTTGAAAAAACGGGAGACCTTTATTCACTGTTCTACGAGCAAGGAATAAATCTACTTAAGCCTAATGGTATTTTGTGCTACATCACATCAAATAAGTGGATCAACGCAAATTATGGCAAGAGCACCAGAAGATTTTTTATTAACAAAACCAATCCTCTACAATTAATTGACTTTGCTAAGGTCAAGATATTTGAAGCAGCAACCGTTTTTGTAAATATTTTGCTAACAGCGAAATCAAAAAACAAGAATCAATTACTCGCTTGTTCTATTCAAGGAAATCAACTACCAGAAATAGGGTTAAGGCAATATTTTGACGACAATAAATTCGAATTAAGAAATTTAGATGAAGGAATCTGGAAAGTAAGTAATGCTATTGCTGATAATATAAATACAAAGATTGAAAGTAAGGGTTTGATACTGAAAGATTGGAAGGATGTTGGCCTTTATGCGGGTATCAAGTCTGGTTTAAATGAGGCTTTTCATTTAAGTCAAACGGATCGAGATGTATTAATTGGTAAGAATCCTAAAAATTCTAAGATCATCAAGCCATTACTTCGTGGAAAGGATATCAAACGATGGTCTTATAGTTTTGAGAATTGGTATATCATTAATTCTCACAATGGCCTAAAAGGTAGTTTAAAGCCGATAGATGTGGTAAGAGATTATCCTGATATACACGACCACTTGAAGAAATTTCTTCCAGCAGTTAAAGAAAGACAAGATCATGGAGTTCACTGGACAAATTTGCGTGACTGCGCGTTCTTACAAGAGTTTGAAAAGCCAAAGATTGTATGGATAGAAATCTCGGATCGGGCTAACTATGCCTACGATGAAACAGGTATGTATTTAACGAACTCCGCTTATTTCATGACCGGTAAGCATTTGAAATATATTCTTGCAGTACTCAATTCAAAAGTTGCAGATTATTACTTCGGCCAAATTACCGCCACCATAGCTGGTGGTCGTAAAAGATACACAGGTCAGTATGTTGAAAGAGTCCCCGTTCCTCGTATAGAGGAGCATCGGGAAAAACCCTTTGAAAAGATTGTTGACTACATTCTTTTCTTAAAGAAATTCGAAGATAATAGCGAAGCGCGACTCGCATGCAATCACTTTGAAAACATGCTGGAGACAATGGTGTATGAGCTTTATTTTGAAGAGCAAGTAAAAGAGAAGGGCCTTGAAATTATTAAACACGTTGAGAAACTTCCTTCTTTAGCTAAAGGAAAAGAAGCGTTGAGTTTAGCGCTTGAGGTTTATGATCAAACTTTCAAAAAGGATCATCCCATCCGGAACAGTATCTTCTACATCAACTCCATTGAAGAGGTGAAAGAGATAGAAGAGAGCCTTAAAAAATAAAGTATGCGTATTACAAGCCTTCAATTCTACGACTACCGTGCATTCTACATAGCTAAAGCAGAAACGGGTAAGACAAAATACGTCATCGATACAGAGGGTAAAAATCTCATGATCTATGGAGAAAATGGAAGCGGAAAAACATCCTTGATCAAGGGCCTAAATGATTTTATAAATCAAAAGGATTTTACAAGTCACAACCAATCAGATTTGCTAGACGCTGGCTTTATTGAGATTAAACTTGATGATGGAACGATAGATCGATTTGAAGCTTCGGGGAAAAAGGGAGCAAAATCTGAACTACTTAATGTAAGCAAGCTAAATAGTTTTATCTCCTACAAGGAGCTTTTGCGAACACACTTTGAGGAAGTTGACGAGATCAATTTCTTTCAAATGCTCGTCAGTAACATTCTAAGCGAGCATGAATTGACATCGCTTGGAAAGTTGAACGATGCGTGGAAAAATGAAAGCGCTAAGGATTTTAAGAAGGAATTTGATGCGATAAATGAAAGTAAGCAAAAAGAGGAGATTACTGAAGAAGAGGCTTTCGAACAAATCGAAATCTTAAAAGAAAATTACAAAAACGCGTATTCAAAATTCAGCACAGAACTTGACCAATTGATAAAGCTGATAAATGAAAATATTAATACGCTGCTCAATTACTTTAATCAAAAGTTGTCAATAGAATTTACTTTGGAGCCAATAACACCGGGTAACGTTCACGATCCAGTTATTAATGCTAAAGTTGAGTATGCCGGTAAAAAGATTGATTCGCACCACGAGTTTTTAAATGAAGCTCGATTATCAGCAATAGCACTGTCGATCTATCTTGCTGCTTTAAAGTCAAATCCAACTAAGAATGCCTTAGATGTAATTTTCTTAGATGATGTATTTATTGGATTGGACTTGAGCAATCGTCTCCCCTTGCTTGACATATTGAGTAAGGAATTCTCTAATTCACAAATATTTTTAACTACATACGATCGTCATTGGTTTGAGGTAGCGAAACGATATCTAGGGTCGACATGGAAATCAATAGAGATGTATGCATCGGAAGTGGAAAATCAGAAATTTGAAGAGCCTCTAATATTAACTGGCTTAGATGACCATTTCGAAAAGGCTTTGGCCTACCTTAAATTGAAAGACTATCCTGCCTCATTAAATTACCTTAGAAAGGAGATAGAAAGCCTTGTGTCTGAAAGACTGCCTGAAGAGTTGGCCAGAGTTATAGAGGGAAAGCCACAAGCACTTTCACATAGGTGGAAGCTGCTTATAGACTATTACAATGACTGTGGTAAAGGTGAACTAATCAAAGATTCTATCCGAAAAGAATTCGACCTATCCCGTTTAAGTCTTTTCAATCCACAGTCACATGACAATCTAAGTTCACCTGTTTACCAATTTGAACTCAGAAAGGCGGTAGCTCTTATTGAAGAGATACGTAAAATTCCGATAATCAATACAACAACCCTGCTCATTAAAGATTCAGTTTTAACCTTTAAACACCCTAAGGTAAACTATCATTTTACATTTCAGCTTCTCGAAGATTGGCGATTTATTAAGGAAGGAGATAAGATAGTTCACATCTATCCCAAGTGTAAACCGGTTACTTGGAGCTATAATGATGTTGAGTATTGGGATTTCGTAAATAATAGGGCTTATTCAAAGGAAGAACTTGAAAGACATCTTTCATGGGATCCGAAACTTGATAAAGTTCAAGAAACTCTAGGTAAAATGGTTATACTTAAAATTGATAAGGAGATGTTTGAAAAGAACACCTCCTTTGAAAATTTATGGTCAATAAGTTCCGTTCTCAGTGAAAATACAAAAGTAAAGTCCAATTGGTTAGAACGAATTTTCGGTAAGAAATAGCTCAAGGTTATATGGATATTAAAGCAGAAGTAAAGTCAATCAGTGAACTCAAAGATTATTTTTTCATTGTGCCAGACTACCAACGTGAATATGTATGGACAGCTGATGGGCATGTACAGCAATTTTTACAAGACATCTACAACGAATTCGATCCTGCAAAGTCATTCAAAGACCAATCAAAATACTTCATCGGGTCGAGTATCATCGTAAAAAGAAATGATTCATCCTTTGATGTAGTAGATGGTCAGCAGCGCCTCACAACCATTGTTATCTCACTTTGTGCTATTCGTGAAACACTGGAAAGCCTGGAGGGAGCCGATGAAGACATAAAAAGTCAATTACTAAAGATTATAAACGATTGGCTCTATGTGTACAATATTGCGTTGGATAAGAAAACACCTCGCCTTATTCTTCAATATCCAGAAAGCAAAACTTTTTTGACATCACTCATCGAAAAGAAGGAGTTTACGGAACAGGCTACACCCTCCATCAAAAAGATGAGAGATGCCCTTAATGCAGTAAAACAATTTCTTAAAGAGATAGAGCAAACAGACAAGTCGATACTGCTAAACTTCATTAAGTACTTTTTGATCAATGTTGAGCTGGTTGTTATAAAACCGGATGATCTAAGCAGCGCCCTAAAGATTTTTGAGACCATCAACCAACGCGGTGCCGGGTTAAATGCTATGGACCTCGTAAAGAACTTATTATTTAGTCATGCTTCTGAGGATGACTTTTCGGCCATCAAAGTCATTTGGAAGGAAATGTCAAACGAACTTGATCAAAGTGGTGAAGGCGATAACCCATTGAGGTTTTTAAGATACTTTATTACAGCCCGTTACCACGATGGCGTACTGCGCGAGGATCAATTATACAACTGGATTATTTCAAAAGAAGGCAAGCAAAGAATTGGGTATCAAAATGACCCACTGGCTTTTGCAAAAGAGTTGAAAAAAGGAGCAACACTTTATAGCAGATATATAAAAGCAACCAATAGTTGGGAAGAGGATTCTGACTTTTCATCAATAACGGGTATAGGCTATTTGCTAAAGAAAAATTCCCGTCAGCACCTTATTCCATTACTTGCATTAAAAGACAGCTTTGCTAAATCTGATGCAGCGTTGCTATCACAAAACCTAGAAGCTTTGGCCTTTTACTATTCCGTAAATCGCATTCTCACAAAATCTTATGAAACACTTTTTGCTTCGTGGGCCACTCAACTGAGAGGGCTAAAGAACACCGAAGAACTTAAGACATTTATCAAAGAAAAGATTGCACCTGAAATCGAACAGCGACAGGAGCAATTTCTATCTTCATTCCCCAATCGCAGTCAATATGATTTGAATCCTCAGTATAGAGTTAAGTACATACTTGGAAAAGTAGAAGATTTTATACGTCAAAAATCAAACCTTCCTCGTGCTGATTTTGCATACTATCAGGATCAACAACTTGAGCATATATTACCGCAGACCGGAGAAAATATACCAACAGATAAGTATCCGCAGAAGTATGATTATGAAAACGCAGTTTATAAATTCGGCAACCTAACTCTTCTTGAGGCACCAATAAATCAGAGTATCAACTTTTATAACGATGTTTCGAATAACGAATGGTTTGAGGGTAAGAAAGAGGCATATCAGAACTCTGATATTTTCTTAACTCGAACCCTATCATCAGTCTCTATTGGCCAGAATACTGCATTTAATCAATTCGCTAAAGAGAATCTCAAATCTCATGATGAGTGGGGTATTGAATCAATAAGTGCTCGTCAGGAAATGATGAAAAAACTAATGATGGAAATTTGGAAGCCGGTGTTTTAGTTTATGGCTTTTTTTCAATTCAGTAATGGAAAATTAACCCGAAACAGATGCAGCAATTACCAAATAATATATTTGATTTTTGTATTCGTTTACTTGATCATCTTGACGATCCTGCCTTAAATGAGGCAAGGATCTTTTTACATTCACCATCAGCAGCATCTACTCCGGTAAGAATACAAATTCAAACAAATCATTTGGACTACTACACCGAACTAGATTTCCAGTTCTAATTATCCTTAGAAGATGATCAAATCAGTGTTTGGTGTTGTTGCTTTGACACACGTTCCTTCTCATCAAAGTCCTTCTCCTATCAGTACCACATTGGTACTGGAGAGGTAATTGAAGGAAGCATAGCATCGGTTGGAGACTGGATGGAAGAGAATTTCAAGAGCGGTTATTTTCGGGAAATGCTGTTTATTCATAGCAGTATTCCTGAATGAGAATAGTTAATTAGGGGGTTAGCGCGCGCGATCCAAATTAAGTTTCTGGAGAATTTGGTCCTTGACATTTATTCTTACAACACCCTGATAATCAAAGCGATTTCATGCAATTTCTTCAAATCCGCATAAAATTTTGATTCGACAATTATGTTATTAGGGCTACTTAGAAAATTTTTACTTGTATTATTCTTTGTGCTGAAGCCGCAGGCTTTCTGCCTGCGCATGGGTTGCTAACACAGACTTTTGGTAGATAAGATTAAATTGCTTTTAGGCAGGTTTTATGCTGTTGATTAAAAATGGCTTGCAGGATAGGATACAAGTAAAATGCAGGACTGTATTAACCTACCATCGGACGAGGATTAGCTGAAGACAACTTAGGGAATTCTAATTACACCTGTTTACCTTGCTTTTATAGGCGCGAGTTTTCTTTTAGCGGACGATTGCCTCAACCCTAAATCCCTTCTCCAAAGGAGAAGGGACTTTGATATTTTCTTTTTAGTTAAGAGATCTCTTTTTACGGACGCGAGATTTCTTTTTACGGATGCGAGAATACTGTTGAAGGACGCGAGATTTTCTTTTGCAGTCGCGAGATTTTCTTTTGCAGTCGCGAGAATATCTTTTGCAGGTGCGAGATTTCTTTTTGCGGATGCGAGAATACTGCTGAAGGATGCGAGAATTCTTTTTACGGATGCGAGATTTCTTTTTGCGGATGCGAGAATACTGCTGAAGGATGCGAGATTTCTTTTTGCGGATGCGAGAATTCTTTTTACGGATGCGAGAATACTGCTGAAGGATGCGAGATTTCTTTTTGCGGATGCGAGAATACTGATGAAGGATGCGAGAATACTAAATGTGCATGCTTACTTTATGCTTGCGCATGCGAGAATTTAAAATGCGCATGCTTATTTTATACTTGCGCATGCGAGAATATTAAATGCACAGGGTCTTTTCGGGGTCTTTTCACATAATTGTGTTTTTTGGCTATTAGATTGGTAGATAGTAAAACGACCGATTTATTTGTTTTTTATTTAATGTGGTTTGCTGATATAAACCTTTATTCTTAAAGTGTTAAGCCATTTTAGGTGTTAGCACCTGGCAGCAATTTGCTCATCATTTTATTTTGTTTTGGCACACGCGGAACGCATGCGCCAGCTTAGGCTGCGCATTTCCAGTTTCTACTTGTATAGTTTCAAACGCTCATTGTTCAACCTGTCCAATTCTATCATGTTAATTTTGGAAAGCCGGCCAGCAGCGTCAGTTAGAAGTTTGTCCAATTGATTTGCGATGGATTCAAAATGTTGTTCTTTTACCAACTCTTCAGAAAATCGTAGATCAGTTGTCCCTTCAAAAAACCAAGCTGCAACACCAAAATTCCATTTCTCCTCGTTTACTCCTTTCGACTCAAAGTTTGGTTGAAATATTATCGCCTTATTTATATTGTCTTCAATCCAGTCTATTCTTCGTTCTTCAAATGTCACCAAAGCTTGCGGGTACTCCGAGCGATCTTTGGACACTTTAGCATTCATTTTATTCGCCATTGTCCTCAATTTTAAATCTATTTCTTCTGTAAAACGTTTCATTGCGTTGCCCATAACGTTTGGCTATTTGCAGTGACTGGCTTTTGAAAACGTTATTGTCCACTGTGACCAAACGTAATAGCGAAGCTAAAATTTTATACTTACACTTCACCCAACTATTGCAAATAGCTTTTGTTGCCGGCTGGCCATTAATCCAATGGTCAGTCAATATTACTATTAAGTTTTTAGTCAATAGGCCAGTCACTGTTCTTTTCAGTTATTTTAAATACCACTTTGTACTCAAACTTCTCACACTCAATTGTTATGTTTTCTTTCCAATAGTCTTTATCCAAAATTCCTTTGTCCTCGTTAAATGGGATTATTTTAAAAACAATTCCTTTATCCAAATCCTCGTCCTTAATCTTTCCTAAGTCAAAGTAGAACGGTAACGAAATCATTGAAAAACTTAAATATCCCTTTTTGTCTTTTGGAATTCTAAGTTTGAATTGTCCGCATGCGTTAGTTACTGTCCCATTTGTAGTTTTGTGTAATACTATATTTGTTCCCGGTAAAGGAGTTCCGTATTTTGAAATTACTTCCCCAGCTATCTCAATAGTATCTTGTCCAAATAGCGTAATACTTGTCAGTATAAAAATCGTTATTGTCGTTAGTCTCGTCATTGTCGATGGCTTGCGCCCAACGTTTCGGTAACAGCAATTAATTGCTGTTATTTTCTTAGGAGCCATGATAAATGTAACACACACCTTACACTTTTACAAATAGCTGAGGGTTGGTTAAAAAGTAATTGGTCGGGCAAATGTCTGATTGAATTGTCGTAGGTTTAGCATGGCACAAGTCTCGCGCATGCCTCTGCACAATACCAAAGACTTGCGCCAGTGTGACGTCTTAGATGTCATGGCCAGTAATGAAACGATACCTAGTCCTACGTAGCCGAGGGCAATATAAAATGATTCCTTTTTTGCTCTCTCTTGAATTTCTTTCATCGATTATTCGTCTTCATTGTCAGACCGGAATGATGCATAGCTATTGTTGTAGGTAGGGCCGTTTTGTCCAGCCGTTATATAATATATCTCCTTAATCCAACTGAAAAAAAATTTACACTTCGCGCGATATCATAATATCTGGGTGGCGCGAACCTTTTGATTCTTTCGTATTAAGTAGGTCACTAAATATACAATCAATAAGTAGGGCGAGTATGCTGCAAATGTTATAATAGTTTTAAGTGGCCATCCAATTCCCATCATACTAATCTCGAGACTCTTTACTCTCTCTAGATTGTCAGTAGAAACATTTGCGAATCTTTCGTTTTCGTTCATTGCGTCAAAGTCATAGCCGTAATAAGATAAAAGTAACTCGTTTGAAGTGTCTGACCACCATCCAAAAGTCAAAGTGATGATTGATGTTATAATTATCCCAAGAGTCAGATAAGTTAAAAACTTGTACTTTTCAATTTTCCGTCTTTTTAGTCCAATTAGAATTAAAATAGGAGAGGAGAGTAATGCAATAAGTAATGAAAACGATATGATTGTTGTTAAAATCTCCATTTAAATCATTGTCTGATTGTTTTCTGACCGCCTTACCTACAACATATCTGTAATAGCAACTAGTTGCTGTTATTTTCTGTAGGAGCCTAATAAAAGTAACACGCACCTTTTACTTTTACAAGTAGCTGAGAGTTGGTTAGAAAGAGAATGGCTGTTGAGAGTACCGACCTTTGGCAAAATATTATCTCAGCGTTCTCTATGCGTGACGTTGAGGAGGTGAAGTAATTTTCACATTCTTTGATTTTGTGTTGGCAAACGCAGCACACGTGAGCTGGCGGAGGTAATTTTTGCTCACTTTCTCTTTAATGTTCTTGCTACTTTCTTAAACAGTTCAAGGTTTTGTTCGAAGTCGCTCTTCGCTGTACCAACCATGATGTAATAGCCGTTGTCAGTAAACAACATCACTTGATAAATAAACTCTTTCGTTCTGTTAGATTTGTCTAGTCCTTCGCCTACGATTTCGTAGCCATTTATTCCGTCTATCTCGATTTCGTTTATTTTGTTCTCGTCAATTTTTATGTCTGTATAAGGCATTCTTTTAAGCCTAGTTATTGCAGTAAGTTTTTTATCAATTGTTTGCACATTGGCTAGTGAGAGTCCGACAATGAAAGTTGTTTTGTCATTCGACTCCGTTGGAACTTTTCCATCAACTGTGTACAAAAGCATTCCTGTCATGCTTTTTCCGAATTTCAATTTAGTATTTTCAATGTCCACGGTGAACGAAATAGCACTTAGAGGGTCAACAGACAGTGTGGAGTCGTAAACAATTGAAAACATAGCTTCTCGAATATCTTTTTCAAGTTCTGTTACTTCTTTGGGAAAAATACCGTTAATCATGTAAGTGGCTTTTGAGTCACCAAAAACTAAGATATACTTTGAGTAATTTGTTCCGTAGGCAAACTGTTCAGTTGTAAGAAATAGACCTTGATTTCCATTTACTTTTATTTGCTCTTTCTTTTTAAGAATTACTCCTTGTGTCTTTAATCCTTGTTCATTAAATCCCTTAGTTGATTCTGAAAAAGGTCCTGGTAATTCCATTACAAGAATGGATGCACCACTATACAGTTGTTGATACCCCTGAAAACTTGTTGCAGGAATAAAATCTGTTGGAGGTACTAAGAAAAACTTGGTTCCTGCAATTTGTTTGTGCTTGTCGGTTTTTGTGTTATTAATCTCTCCTTGTCCAAAGGTTGAGGTGATTGTAAAGAGTCCAATTAGGGTCAGTAATAGTTTAGTCATAATAGTCTTTAAAGATATGGCAGCCAACCTATCTGTAACAGCAATTAGTTGCTGTTATTTTTAGGAGCCATGATAAATGTAACACACGCCTCTCATTTTTACAAATAGCTGAGGGTTGGTTAGAAAGCAAAACTGTCATAAATGATATACACAGAACAGCGGGGGAATCATTCCCGTTGTCCTGCTTTTATTATTCTGTCAGGTATTTTACTTACAGCAAATTCTTTGATTGTCAAGTTTAAAAAATTCGTCTCTACCAAAATCCAACCGTAATAATTGCGTCCGTCACGATTGAGATTCACAGCTATATAGAATTCTCGGTCTATAATAAAGTCATGATCCACATCTTTTCTTACTAAAAATCCGCCAGGAAAGTTTAACGAAACTCCATTGTTCGTTCCAAAAGTATTAATATCGAATTCATCACCAAACTGATACTCTTTAATGTATCCAGAAGTTTTATCTGCAAGAGATACTTGATAGTCTTCCCAAGAACCAATGTAAATTATAAATTCGTCATTAAGTTGTCCGATTTCTGGTATTTCAAAACTATGCTTAACACCTAAATCAAAGTCAATTTCGTTGTCTTTATTTATGTCAATTCGTTGCAATGCCCATGCAGAGCCGATAGTCGAATTAGGTCCCTCGCCCCCAAAGTACATGAGGTTGTTTTCTGTTATATCAGCAGAAGTCCAAGGATAAGGAATCATTGAGGTTATTTTTTTGTCTGGTTCAATATCCGTGTAATGGAAAGTATTTCCTTTTTCAGTTTCACATGAGTTAAGTATTATCAGGAAAGTTAAAATTTTGAAGAGTCTAAAGTTCATAACATCTAATTATTTATTATGCAATTGGCGCTAACAGTGTTTGTATCTGCAGTTGCTTTACTATATTATAATGTTAAAACAATTCCCTAAAGCCATATTGCATGCAGATTGTTGTGGCCATTGCACTCCTATTTTCATTTTTCTGTATTAAACAAATCTTCAGTCTTTTTAGAGTAAATTCCAGTAGTAGTGAACAAGTAGACTCTTCCTTTAAATTCTTTAATAGCTGTTGTACTAGGAAATTGTTCTCTATTCAAATCTGAATTGTAAATGTTTTTTATTCCTTTTGTGTCCAACCAAATTAACTGCCTATTTTGTATATCAATGACTTCAGGTATACCACCTAAGTTAACAAATTTATCATCAATAATAAATACTCGTCTATGAGAAAAACCCTGAATTGAAATTTCGTCCCATTGTTCTAAATTTTCATTTGATACAAAAATCGAATACTGTTGAAAACCATAAACTGAATCTCTAATAGATTTAAATTCTCTAAAGGGATAGTTCAGAATTTTCTTAAAATTACCGTCTGCTGTTAAGATGTCTGTTTCATTGTTACCAGTAAGAAGATATTTATCTTGAAAGGCTATCAAATGATCTGACCCAAAACTTGTTGGCAAATCAAATTTATTGATAATTGAAAATTGGACTTGGTCATTTATATCTTTTACTATGGAGTATTCGATAAGAAAATTATTCGAAGTTGCGTCATTATTTTGTGAAAGGAAGATAAGAGCTTTATTTCGAGAATTATTTAATGAATTATTATCTGATGGAATTAATACTCCGAAGTATGTATGTGGCTCATAAAAGTCAGCTACCCTAATTGTGTAAAGTAGTTTATCATCAATTGAATAATAGCTTAGTACTCTATCCCAAGCTATAGGATTACCGAATCTATCATATGCGTATTTAAGTTCTGGTATTAGAAAATCTGTGGAATACATTTTTGTTGCAACTCTAAAGTCGCCAAAATGCTTGTATTGAACTTTTGTAGAGTCAACAATAGTTCCATCTGATGTCATTTTATAGAAACCATCAAGTGTTGTAAAATATATATAATTGTCATCACTAGATATCTCTACTATAATTTTACTGCTAAAAGAGTTTATCAATTCCCAAGTGTTATCCAAAGGTTCTGGATTATCTACCTGACAAGAATTTATTGTCATTATTATCAAAAAAAGAATGATATATTTTTTCATGATATAATTATTTATTGCGTATTGGCCACAACATATCTGTAACAGTAATTAGTTGCTATTATTTTCTTAGGAGCCTTTATAAAGGTAACACACTCCTCTCATTTTTACAAATAGCTGAGGGTTGGTTATAAAAGAAAATGGTCGGTGATAGTGCCGACCATAGCCGAACACGCTTTCGTTCGTATCTGAACATGTATTGTTCAATTCAATGGAGAATTTCCACTTAATTGTGTTGGCATATTTGTTGAATTGGTTATCGGTATAAAAACAATCTCATGAAGAAACTTTCTTTTCTCGTTTTCGCTGTGTGTTTACTTTTGTTTTCAATGTCTTTTCATCTGAGACAAAATCATATGGGTGATACGAAGCAAGCAACTTTATACGATAGCATTGTGGCTATGGATAAATTGTGGGAGGATGCTTATAACCATTGTAAAATGGATGTGATGGAGGCTATCATCAGCGAAGACCTAGAGTTTTACCACGACCAAGGTGGACTGCTAACCTCCAAACAAAAATTAAATGAAGCCCTGCAACAAAACATTTGTGGAAAAGTAAACCGAAAATTAAAACCAGGAAGTGTAGAAGTGTATCCCATTAAAGGGTATGGAGCGGTAGAGATGGGTATGCATGGTTTTTATAACAGCAAAGAGAAAATACCAAACGATATTCATTATGCTAAGTTTGTGCACATCTGGAAGCGAGAAATTGGTACATGGAGAATAACGAGGGTAATCAGTTTGCATTAAGAAGAAATTTTAAATGAGTAATAACAAAAAAAAGACCGATGCAATCGGTCTTTTTTATTTTTAGTAAGCTGTTGTTTTGGGCTTTGCTTTATTAACGACCAACTTTCGACCAAAAAATTCTACGTTCGATAATTTCTTGATGGCATCTAAGCCGTGGTTTTCGTTGCTCATGCCTACAAAGCCGTATCCTTTCGATTCGCCTGTGTATTTATCTGTTAAAATTTTAACGGATGATACATTTCCAAATTCTTCAAACAAGGCGCGCAAGGCATCTTCTCTTACTGTTTTATTGATGTTCGCTACAAATAAATCCATTTTGATTTTTTTAAATTGTTACTGATTAAGCAATTGTTCTAACGCGAACAGCCGTTAATCCCTTCTTCCCATTTTCTTGTTCAAATTCTACTTTGTCGTTTTGTCTGATACGATCAATTAATCCTGAAGAATGAACAAAAATATCTTCGTTTGATCCATTGAGTTTAATAAATCCAAATCCTTTGGCTTCATTAAAAAACTTTACTATTCCCTGCATATACGTAACTTGATTAAAAGGATTAGCTAATGTGCTAAATCCACTTTTCTTTTCGCGGCTTTCGCTGCCTAATTGATATAATAAACGACCATGCGCAACTAACGCTTGTCTAAATGTTTTAAATGATTTATACGGTACTCCAAATTCTGCAGCAGTTTTCTTTACGATTGACGAAATTTTGCTGTAGTGTACGTGGCATACGTTCGGAAACAGATGATGTTCTACCTGAAAGTTTAAACCACCTGCGTACCACGATAACAATTTATTTTTGTTACCAAAATTAGCAGTTGTTAGCAGTTGATGCACGGCCCAATTATTAGCTAACACATTTTTATCGTCTGCAACCGGAAATTCAGTTCCTTCTGATACGTGTGCCGGTTGAAAAATGATAGCGAGAATAAAACCTGCTACTAAATGCATCATAACAATGCCTAAGGCCACTTGCCACCAAACTAATGAAGTAACCAGTAGAGGCAAAACAAAAATATAGCTGATATAAAATGCTTTTGTTCCTAATAGGATAATCCATTCTTTAACGATGTTTGTTTTTTGTGATTTGATTAAATCAGCATCGTTGTAGCGGATTATTCTTACAAAGTCTTTAAAGAATAACCACACAATCGTCATTAACGAATACAAAAACCAAGCATAGATATGTTGAAATTTATGAATGCCTTTTGCCGGAGTGGAAGGACACAATCGCAACACACCACGCGGACTAATATCTTCATCGTGATCGTGTACATTGGTGTAAGTATGGTGCAGTACATTGTGTTGCACGCGCCAATTAAATGAGTTGGCGCCAACCAGGTTAAGGGAATAGCCGAATAATTTATTTACCCAATTTTTAGATGAATAGGCACCGTGGTTAGCATCGTGCATAACCGACAAACCAATGCCGGCTAATCCAAGACCCATTACGAAAACTAAGGCAAGCATGCCAATAGGATTGGTTACTACCTGCGTAAGCATGAGTGTATACGGTGTAAAATATAGCGTAAACATGAAAAGTGTTTTCGTGTACATTTCCATGTTGCCGTACTTCGATATTTTATTGTTTTTAAAATACTGATTGACGCGCAAGTTGAGTGTGTTAGCGAAATCTCTCTGAGTGTTCGCAAATTTTAATGTGGTTTGATTTGTCATATTCTGTTTAGATTATGAATGAAAAGGATGTGTTTTAACTACTATCGCTCCGTTATGAACTTTCGAAATATTTTTTAATTGCTTTTTCTCTTCTGGGTCGCAGAAGGAGAGTGCTATGCCTAAGTTTCCTGCCCGACCTGTTCTGCCTATTCTATGCGTATAGGTTTCCGTTGATTGTGGCATTTCATAATTAATCACATAAGGTAAATGCTGAATGTCGATACCACGTGAGGCAATATCAGTGGCTACTAAAACGCGTGTTGCATTTTCCTTAAAATTATGCAAAGCCTTTAGTCTTGCATTTTGTGATTTGTTGCTGTGGATTGCTTCTGCACTAATGCCATTTTTAACAAGGTCTCTTACAATTTTATCAGCGCCATGTTTAGTGCGGGCAAACACTAATACATTCTTCATGCTTTGTTCTTTAATAACATGGCGTAACAAGGCTTTCTTGCTATCCTTGCTTACATAGTAAACGGTCTGTTCAATGGTAATTTGTTCAGGTTTTTTTTCTATCGTAATGTGAACAGGTTTGTACAAAAGATTTTTAGCGATGTCCTGGATTTCGGGAGGTAAAGTAGCAGAGAACAAAAGTTTCTGGCTATCGCCTGGAATGTATTTTAAAATTTTATGAATGTCTTTACTGAAACCCATGTCGAGCATGCGATCGGCTTCATCTAACACAAGTGTATTGAGAGCAGATAAATTGATAACTTTTTGTTGAATCAAATCGAGTAAACGCCCCGGGGTTGCAATCACTACATCAACACCACTTTTAATTTGTTTGATTTGATGAAAGGTAGAAACACCACCAAACACTAAAGCAAATCTTAATGGAAGAAATTGAGCGAGTTGTCTGCCTTCTTCTTCTACCTGTACGGCTAATTCTCTTGTAGGTACTAATACAAGCGCGCGTAATTGAGAGCGATTGATTTTTTGATTGACTAATTTCTGAAAAATAGGAATTAAGAAAGAAGCTGTTTTACCTGTACCTGTTTGTGCAGTTGCCAATAAATCGCTGCCCGTTAAAATGGCAGGAATACTTTGTTCTTGAATAGGTGTTGCTGCTGTGTACTTTTTTAATGCAATGCTTTTCTGCAATGCAGGATGCAATTGGAATGAATCGAATGTCATTTCTGTGTTAAGATTAAATTGTAAGACCCAAACACTTTGTTTGGATTTTTTCAGATTGTTTTCAACAATTAAAATCTGATCAGAGAATGAAATTCAAGATGAAAAGTTCCTTAATAAGATGAAGTATCTGAAATCAGTGTGGATATAAATGAACCGCATTCATCAGCAGTAAATAGAAAATCCGCAATTGATAATCAAAGATAGGTATTTTTTATGGTGAAACCTATTGTTGTTAGCAAGTAAGCTTTAACACAAAATGAATTTCTTAACTGTTCGATGCAATTTTAACTCTGAAATACTTGAGAATTGAAACAAAAACATACATTCTGATAACAATTAGAAAATAGTTTTGTACTTTTATAAACTTATTTCATTCGCGTAAAATTTCTGATTCGCCTTTCAATCTCTAATCTTATTCAATTGCTATAAGTAGTGGCCGAATGTTTATTGGGTCATTTCATGTTTTACCAGATTATTAAATATGTATTCAGCAGTAGTAACAGGAAAGTACGCACCATTATGGAGCAAGTATCGTCCGGCCATTTTAAAATTATTAATTGATTCAGCAAGCGAACCACAAACTTATAAGTTGATGTCGCACGAAATCAAAAGCATGGATGAAAAGAAAAAAGGAAGCTTCAGTTTTAATTTACACATTGCTGAACGCAAAGCTGTAAACAATATTAAAGATTCTGAAATCGCTCAGGATTTATTGAATATGTTGCAACAATCGAAAAAAGGATCTGAGTTAATCCAGGCTAATCGTTTCGAGATTTCGATGGATAAACACTTTCAATTACAAGTAACACAAATCAAAGCAGAACAATAATTAACCCAATATCAATAAGCATGGCAAAATCATCTAACACTTTTAATAAGCGCGAATTAGAAAAGAAAAAATTACAGCAGAGAAAGGAAAAAGAACAACGCAAAGAAGAAAGAAAAAATGCCAGCAAAGAAGGCAAACCTTTAGAAGAAATGTTTGCTTATGTAGATGAGAATGGAAATTTGACGACAACACCACCCGATGTAACCAAGAAGTTTGTAGCGAAAGAAAGTGATATCGAGTTAACATCCAGAAACAGAGGAGGATCGGAGCCGGAAGTGCGCAGAAAGGGAGTTGTTAAATTTTTTGATACATCGAAAGGTTTTGGTTTTATAAAAGATGGTAAATCAGGTGAAGAATTTTTCTTCCATCAGAATTCTGTTAATTTTTCCATTGCCCAGTCGGACCAAGTAACGTTTGATGTTGAAATGGGACACAAGGGTATGCAGGCTGCTAAAATTCAAAAAGCATGAAGCGATAGTTATCGCTTCATTACTTTAAATGCAATGTTTCGTCCATGGCCTTGCATAATGGCAAGGTTGATCCACGATAAAGCAAATTGCTCCATCAAATTAAATTGAGTACTTCCTCCAAAATTATAGACTTCACCAAAGCCAATGTCTTGTGCGAGTTTTCGCACAATATCTTTGGCTTCTTGGTTGTCGCCAGCGATAAACATATCCGCAGCTGCTAATGGATAATGCGGATTAGCCATATTTTCGGCACCGGTACTATTAAAACATTTTACAATTTTTTTACTGTTAGTTAACTGCATCAATGCTTCTGTGGTATTTTGAAAGGGTTCGGGTTTTACTCGAACTGAGTTCATTGCATCTACGATAATTACATTTTCTACATTACCTAATGCAGTTGCTATTTCTTTTACAGCTTGTGGAACAGCTGCGATGATGATGACTTCTGAAAATTGAGCTGCATCGGTTAAAGGAATTACCGCTATGTTTTGTTTGCTTGCTTCTTCTTTACCTTTAAAGGATAAAGGATTTCTAACTGCGAAAGCTACTTCATGTTTTGCTTTTTTTAAACCGGAAGCTAGGGCCATGCCTACATTTCCACTTCCTATGATACTGATCTTCATATTAAAAATTTCCTATTGCTAATCCGAATGTAAGCATTTTGTCTTCTTTCTTTACGCGCGATACCACCAGATTTTCATACATGTATTGAAATTGTGTTCTGAAACTTAATCGTTTGCTTATGGCATAATCTACTTGAGTTTGACTTAACAATCTGTAATTGTTTGCATCGCTTGTGGCTTGCTGGTACCAACTTTCGTTCGATATTTTTAGTTTTTTATGTTGATAGACGCCCCAGACTCTACCTGTGCCACGCCAACAATTTACTGTTTGCTCGCTTACTCCTTCCGGTATAAAATTAAATTGATTGCTTTCATAGATAGAAGTTTCATAGCTGAGCGTTACAGAAGTTTTTATGATGAATTTATTTTGTTGCAATACGCGATACGTTATACCCAATCCACTTTGCCATCGTTGGTTAAGCAATTGTCTTTTCGAACTTTGAAACCAAAGCATGGCGTACGGATAAACTTTGTTTTTATAGTTATGATAAAGAAAGTTTCGAAGAAAGAAATCATTTTCTGTTTCTCTTTTAAAAATGGTACCGTAGGTGTATTGGTTACTTGATTTAAAACTGAAATTTTTTCCATTTCTGATAAAATCAAACTGATTATTTAGAATCAAACGCTCAACGTTTCCGGTGATCCACGAGCCATTGCTGGAGAAACGATAACCTGTTTTGATGGTATCATATTCAGTCAGTTGAGCATTTGCGCTCAACCGAATGAATATAAATAATAAGATGAAAAAAATATTTCTTTTCACTTCAACGATTGTAAAATAGTTACAAACTCAGCAGACTTAGTTACAAAAGGTAAGTGTCCACTTTCGATGTTGAAGGTTTTAATGATTTTACCATTTTGTTTTACCATTTGTTTTTGCAGTTCGTAACCAACGGCTGCATCTTGTGTCGTATGGATGTAATACTTAGGCACACTTCCAAACTTATTAGCTGATAGCGTAACTTTTTCTCCCAATGGTTTGGTAGGTTCTTCTTTGTGGTATTTCACCAATACTTCTTTCATCCAATCGGGGCAGTCGGCACATACTGCCGGAGCGATAGTTTCTTTTTTTATCGTTGCAGCTGAATAGTCAGCATTAAAAACTAACGCATTGCCAACTAAACTTTGTTTATCTTGTTTGGATAGTGTAAGCAAATCTTCTCCATGGCTTGGTAAATAAGCAGATACATAAATGAGCTTATCAATTTTCTGAGGAATACTTTCTGCCACTTGTGAGATAACTACGCCTGCCATGCTGTGCCCCACTAAAATTACTTTACCGGGTTGTTGGTTAATGGTTTCAATTACTTTGTTGGTGTAATCTTTTAAACTTACCTGATTAGGTTTTGTAAAATCTAAACCATGTGCAGGTAAATTAACAGTAACGACATTGGCTTGTGTAGCTAGCGCAGGCTTAACATTTCC
This sequence comes from Cyclobacteriaceae bacterium, assembly GCA_027533395.1. Lineage (GTDB taxonomy): Bacteria > Bacteroidota > Bacteroidia > Cytophagales > Cyclobacteriaceae > Chryseotalea. Next base: position 22,172 of record JAPZUF010000034.1, on the reverse strand, counting down.
CCAAGCGCTTTCATCGGCCCAGGCACCATGTACCAATACATAAGTAGGATAATTCTTCTTTTGTTTTTCTAATTCCTGAATAACCAATCGAGCAGCAGCTGAGCCTGAGTTTTGTTGCTGACCGGTAATCAGGTTACCATCTTGAACAGCAAATGCAGAGAATGGTGCGCCAACTTCAAATTTACTGTTAGGCATTTTTCTCGCTTCATCTTCAATTCTAAACGGTTGAATTTGCATGCCTACATAATTATCTGCGTATTGTTCTTCAGCAGAAGCGAAGCCCGTCCAACGTTTGCCTTCTACTAAAAATTTTCCATTCGATAATTTTGTTTTGAGTAAGATTACAGTGCCATGACAAATAGCTGCCGTAGGTTTTCCGGTTAAGTAAAAATTAACAAAGAAAGTATGTAGCTCAGCGTTATCTACAAAAGTGTACATAGGTCCTTGTCCACCGCAAACAAAAATAGCTTTATAGTGATTAGGATTAACTTGAGAAAGTTTGAGTGTATTTTTTACTAGTGACTGCTTCGCCACATCTTTCTTAAAACCTAAAGATAGGTAATCGAAGGCTGCGTATTGGCTAGCATCTTCAGGGTCGCTGAAGGAATCAAATTTTATTTCGCCACCTTCGGGGCTGGCAATATCTACGGCATAACCTGCTTCAGTAAATTCCCAATAGGGGTGGGCTACTTCGGCATACCAAACACCGATAGGCCATCCGGTTTGTTTGCTTACGGATGGATTGGATGCAATGAGTAAAACTTTTCCATTTCCTCCGGCATTGTGTTGTGCTTGCGAAAAGAATGAAAATAAGAGTAGTAAAAGAATCTGGAGTGCTTTCATATTTTTTGAATTTTATTCAAAATTGAAAGCATATCATCCGTAAATCAATATATTACCTTTTTAGTGTGTCACTTTCTAAATAGAAAGTATAAGTGATTTGAATAGTTTCTTCGATATTTGTTGAAAAATTTAACATTGCTAACGCCATGCCCGACTTTATTTACGATAAGAAAATCTATTATAACCCGGTAGAGTTTGCCATGGATAGGATTGGTGGAACATGGAAGATGCCCATTCTTTGGCGCTTGCGTGATAAAACGTTACGGTATAGCGATTTAAAAAAAGACTTGCCGCACATTACGCATAAAATGCTTTCATCGGTTTTAAGAACATTAGAAGCTGAAGGATTCATCAGCAGAAAAGTTTACCCGGTTGTACCACCCAAGGTGGAGTACACTATAACCAAACGTGGCTTAAAAGCTATTCCGATTATTGAAATGTTTCGTAAATATGGTACTGATTTAATGAAAGAGTTTGGTGTAAAACATAGCTGAGCGTTATGAGTGAAACTGTAAATTGGTTGGATAAAGTAAAAACGCAAACAGACAAGCAACAAGCTGAGAATAAAAAGTTTTTGCTTTCGCTAAAAAAGAAAAACCCGAGAAAGTTAGATGATGTTGTGCATGCATTACACAACGAAGCCTTAGAGCATATAGATTGCCTGGCTTGTGCTAATTGTTGTAAAACAACGAGTCCAATATTTTATCCAACCGATATTGAACGTGCTGCCCAAGCTTTACGCATGAAACCCGGAGATTTTATCCAAAAGTATTTAAGAATAGATGAAGACAAAGATTATGTATTGCAACAAGCACCTTGTCCTTTCTTAGACAGCGAAAATTATTGTTCGATTTACGAGTCACGACCGAAGGCATGCAGAGAATATCCACACACAGATCGTAAAAAAGTGGTTCAGATTATGGAGTTGACTTATAAGAACACGTTGGTTTGTCCTGCGGTATTACACATCACCGAAAAACTCAAATCGATTTCTTTTTAAACTAAAATCCAGCCAACGAAATACCGATGGTATAACTACCGGCATCAGTTCTTGCTGGTCCTTTGTCTTTTTCGAACAAAGGATTAAGGTTATAGTGTAAAAACCAACTGAAATTACCTACGCCCATTCTTAATGTTGCTGAGTAGCGAATAGGAGTGAGGTTAAAATTCTGGTTGTCTTTTATCTTTTTGTTTTCGCCATCATCGGCATATTTAATTTTTGTGTGTGCATTCACTAAAAAACCCACGCGACCACCGATGGCTACTTTAAAACTACGAGCCGGATCGTAAGGGTTGGTGCTGAATCTGAATTCTAAAGGTATATCCAGGTAAGTCATGGTTAGCATGGACTTTTTCACGCTTCTTAAAGAATCGTTAGCACCATAAACTAAAAGAGCTGATTGCAAAAACTGACTATTTCCATTTTGATCAACAATTAAGGTTGGCGTGTTACGTGTAACGGTAGTGTCTCTGCCATTTACGCGATATTGCTTTCGATAATTAATGAACTTATAACGGTCGAAGCCAAAACCAATGCCAGGGTGAACGCTGAATTTGCTATCGCCCAGACGTATATCGTACATATAATAGACATTTAGAGAACGCGAACCCCAGAAACCGATGCGAATATCGTTAGGCTTTGAGGTAAGTCGATTGAACCCATAATCAATTTGGAAGGAACCCGGAATGTTGGGCAAACCCTTTGATTTGTCTGTTTTTTGAGAAAAAGCCACTGAAAAAGAGGCTACCAAAACGATTAAGATTGCTAAATGCTTCATTATTCTTGTTTGTAGAAATGAAATAAGGTTCAAAAATATGTTTTTTATAGACTATAGCCAATAACGTTTTTGGATGAGTTAAATTATTCTTTATTTTTGCACCCCGTTCGCACTCGTAGCTCAATTGAATAGAGCATCTGACTACGGATCAGAAGGTTCGGGGTTTGAATCCCTGCGAGTGCACTTAAAAAGGAGTCTTCATGGCTCCTTTTTTAATTATACTTAGAAATCCAAATCCAGCATATAGATTTAAGGAAACCAACTTTTGTAAATGTTAACAAAAGTTGGTTGATGATTGAAATCTTTAGAAAACTGTTACTCTATATGCTTGCTATTAATTTAATTCATAAGTTAATCCTATGGTAAGCATTTTATTGCCAGTTTTCGGTAATCGTACAATAACATAAATTATATAAAGGAAACAATTTTCGACACTCAGGCTCCATTTAGCTATATTTGTTTTAACAAAAAATGGGCTTTAAACAATGTGGAAATTCTACCTTTTAATTTTCTTTTCAGCTGCAGGGTTTCAATCTGTTGCACAAATAAAATTTGAGAATGGCTATTTTATTACCGATGATAATGAACGTCTTGAGTGCCTTATAAAGAATTATGATTGGAAAAGTAATCCAAAAGAAATAGAAGTAAAGTTGAAGGACTCAGAAGAAATAAAAATCATTTCCGGTCATACAATAAAAGAGTTTGGTATAAGTGGAGTTTCTAAATTCATACGTGCTGAAGTAGAGATTGATTATTCAGTAAAAGATTTAGATAAGATTTCTAAAGTAAGGGACCCAGAATTTACAATTAAGGTTTTACTGCTTAAGGTTATAATTGAAGGAAAAGCAAGTTTGTATTCTTATTCCGAAAAAAATTTAACTCGCTATTTTTTTAAATTGAATGATAACAGTATTCGTCAACTAATATATAAACCCTATTTAAGTTATGCTAATAATGAAGTAGCTTACAACACAACATTTCGACAGCAGTTAAAGTTAGAACTGGATTGCCCAGCTTTCACAATCCGAGATTTTAAATCTGTTCGCTACGATAGAAGCTCACTTTTAAAAATGTTTGAATTGTATAATCAGTATCATAAAGAGCAAATTGTAAATTATAACGAATTACAAAAAAGAAATTTTTTAAATCTAAATATCAGATCAGGATTAACAATTAACAAGTTGATAACCAATAATGATTATACAAAAAATATTGAGTATTCATTTAATGAGAGTTTTACATTTAGATTTGGTTTGGAAGCAGAATTCTTACTTCCATTTAATAATGGAAAATGGTCATTCATTGTAGAGCCAAATTATCATTCAAACAATTTTCTTAGAAAAGTTCCTAACAACAATTACATTGGGGGAGAAGTAAATTTAGATGTACGATATAATGCATGGGAATTACCTCTCGGATTCAGGCATTATTTTTTTATCGGTAAAAATTCCTCTGTCTTTGTTAACGCTCAGTATAATTTTCATCTTTTTGGAGAGACAATGGCAAATTTATATAGAGCAGATGGTTCCACAATCGAAAAATTCGATATAAAGGTTAGTAGAAACTTGATATTTGGAGTTGGGTATAGATATAAGAGTAAAATAAGTGTAGAATATCGATACCATACAACAAAAGATTTGAAGTTTGGTTTTGCTGGTTCTTTTGCAAACTATACTAGTAATAACCTAATCTTCGGTTACACAATTTTTTAATTTAGTTCAAGGATTATTAATTATGTTCTGTAACTTTTTAATTCTTGAAAAGTTACAATCTTTAATAAACTTTTTTAGTTGTTAGAGTCTTAGTGCTAAAGTACACAATTGATAAAAGAATAAAAGTTATGCCTATCGTTGAAATGGAATATCCTCCTATAATAAAAAAATCTACAACACCAGTATTGCTTTGTCCTAACTCTTTATACAATACAACCGAAACACTACCAAGGTAGCCAACAGAATCGGCAACGTAAATTAAAAACCCTACATTACTCTCGTATTTAAAATTAGCAATAAGTCTGTCGAAGAAAATGCTGTTAAATTGTATATAGCCAAAATACAGTCCCATGCCAATCCACAACATCCATTGAAAGGGAGATATCAGCTCAGCATCATATAGGTAGGTAGTTATTCCAACAATTAGAAACCCGGCCAGTACGATAAAATGATTAACCATCATCGCGGTATGGTTATTTTTAATAGCCATTAAGCTGGCGATTAAAACAAGTACAAATAAAGTAATAGGAATTTCAGTTGCTGTGAATAAGGCAGGCTTTCCTCCAAATCCTAAGCTTACCCAAACATCAGCCGAAAAATTATCACGAAAGTCGCGAAAGGCAGTCAATAACGTATAAGCTATAATAAGACAAATCAAACCCGGCCAAAACATTAAAATGAACTTAATTCGTTCCTGCTTATTCATGGGTTTGCGCTTGGTTCGTAAGGCTTCATCTTCTTTACTAGGCGGAGGTATTTGATTCAATAAATAAAGAAATAATAGTAAGGGCGGAAAGAATAACAATGCTGCTATGAAAGGCATCCATAGTTCGCTTATTCCTAATGTCATTAACCATCCTCCGGTACTTTTCGCAAAACCTGCTGAGAAGATGAAACTAACGGATAAACTCGCTCCTAAAACTTCAGTTAATCTTCTCCCTTCCAAATAACTAAAGACCAAACCCCAAACCATACCTAATGGCAAACCATTAAGAAACAAGAAAAGCAAAGAATATGGAGCGGGTGTTACAGCAAAACCCAACCAACTTACAGCTGCAACAGAGACTAAAATAAGAATGTGCTTCGATCTGCTTTTGTAATCTGCTTCCGACACAAATTTTATCCCTAAAAACTTCGAAAGCATATAACCTAATAGTTGAGCAATTACCATCCAGGATTTTAAACTGATGCCTGCAAATGATTGTGTCTCATAAAGGCCGACACCAAAGGTTTTTCTTAAAGCAAAGATGCATACGTATAAACAAAAGGCTGCAACAGAAACATAGCAAGCGAAATTAAAGCGGTTGGTCTTTTGCAACCATTGAGTAATTGAACTGGTTTGGGTTGTAAGCATGGCTTAAGCTACCAAGAAGGAGCGAAAATAAAAAAGTCCGGTGTATGCCGGACTTCTTTTACCTAAACCTGAAAAACTAAGATCGCGGCAGGCGGTTACGACCTGCTTCGTAAATAGCATATTCTTTAAATTGGTTAAATGTGTTCTCGTCTAAGCTAGAAACTGTTTCCGGAGTAAAATTCCCTTCTGATTTCCACCATTGTTTGGCTCGGTCTTTCGCTAAAGATTTATCGACTTCAAAAAGGTTGATGCATGAATCAGATACCATCCAAGGTTTGTTGATATTAGCATATTTTTCGAAAATAACGGTACGCATATGTGTTCCGCTAGGCTCGTTTTTGAAATGCGATACTGTGTATGATAAGGTTTCTGGTTCGGTCATCACCATGTCCCAGTATCTTTTGGAGGACAAAACTTCGGGTGTTGTGAGCATGTATCCATAACCTTCTTCAATATTTTCTTTGGTTATGGGGCATTTTGCCTTGATAACTGGTTTTTTCTTTGAAAAGAGTGAGTTGAGGAAGGTCATAAAAACTATTTACCCATTAGATACTCTCTAACGGGTAAATAGTTGCATGAATTATCAATTATTTTTAAAATAATTATGGACTCGACTTAGTGGGAGCTTTGGTTTTGTTCTGCTGAAAGCGCTCGTATTGGTTTAAAAATGGTTCTATGTCATCCACTGAAGGTAATTTTCTGGCGATGATTTTCTTCTCACGGTCCAAAACATAAATGGTTGGCGTTGTTTCGGCATCGTATAACTCGCGGTAGTGACCTACTGCACTGTAGTAATAACTCACCGTCACAAATTTTTCCATTTTCATTTCTGTCACAAACTTTTTAATGTTTTTGATAGATGAATCAGCTGCTACTGCATAAACACCAACATCATATTTAGTTTTATTTTTAAAGTCAACTAGTCTTGGCGTTTCTTTTCTGCAATGCCCACAATCCGGATCGAAAAAATATACAATCGTATATTTATTAGCCATGTTGTGTAGTGAACGCATGTTTCCTTGTATATCCTGTAAAATCAGATTATTGGATTTTTTACCTAAAGCGCTGGAACGAATTCTATCTGCTGTTTCTTTAAGATTTTTTTTAAGTTGGGCATTTACCCAAAAGTCCATTTTGCCTGTTGCATAATATTGGTCGTATAGGTTTACAAAAACCTGATCTAATCCCATGAATTTAGGTTGTTGATATTTTAGTAAACAAATCCATGTTAAATACTTGTAAGTCTCTTGATTGTCTTTAACACTAGCGATAAGTTTGTTTATTGCTTTGGTTAGCGTATCAGCATCAGGTGGATAAAGTCTGTCAAGGTATTCATCTACTTTTTCTTTGTATGTATTTTTAGGTAGGCGAATAAGAGCATCGTCAGCTAGGTTGAAATTATCAAAATAATGTTGCCGATAATATTTTAGTTGAAAAGTAGAATCGATGGTGCCATCAGCTTTTTTAGGAGGTTCCGGAGCTTCTACACGCTTGGTGGATTGCAGCAAGCGGGCGGTCATGGTAGAAGAATTTTTATTAATCAAATCGTTATGATAGGCTAATACTTTTTGATTAATCACATCGAAAGCTTTGCGAGCATCCTGCTTTTGATTTTCGGCAAGGGTTGAATCTTGTAAAATCTTAATGAATGGTTCTGCTTCCTTGCTTCTTTCGCCAATAAATTTCATGTTCTCGAAAAACAGTTTGTTGTCGATGTCACCAGTTACCACCATATCACCAACATAATCTTTGGTGGTTGTTGTCAGGCTGAATTTTTGATTATTACTGATAACCATTTCGAACAACCTTACTTTACCTAATATGACAAAATATACTCCTTGGGGTAAAGCTTTTTTGCCATCGAAGGTTAGTTTTCCATTTTTTGAAACAGCTGTATCTTTTGCATATGTGCTTTCCGAGTAATAATGCCCTAATAAAACAGTCGTATCTTTTAAACCTTCAATGGTGATGTCAATTTTATAGGCAGGTGTTTGCTGAGCATAAACCGAACCTATGCAAACTAATACCAGAATCGATACTAAAAATTTAATCTTCATCTTTCTCATGTCTGTTAAAAACTGCAATAAATAAGCCAATTAGCGCGAAGGTAATCACAAAAAGTTTTTTAACTAAAGGGATAATGTGTTTAATCTTCAGTTAACAACAATTAACAACTCCGTTAATTTTTTACGCATTACCACAATTCCTTTTAATTTTGTGCGCTTTATTATCATGGCCATTCGCGTACAAGATTTAACTAAACTATACGGCACCCAGTTGGCGCTAAATAACATCAATTTCGAATTGAATAAAGGCGAAATTGTGGGCTTTTTAGGGCCGAATGGAGCAGGAAAATCAACAACTTTTAAAATTGCTACAGGTTACCTTTCTGCCAGTGCTGGCGCTGTTTGGGTTAATGGTATTTCGGTTAGCGAAAAGCCACTGGCAATAAAAAGACAAATCGGTTATTTACCAGAACATAATCCACTTTACTTGGATATGTATGTGCACGAATACTTGAGGTTTTGTGGTAAACTTCATGGTCTTCAATCCAAAGCATTAACCACACGTGTTGCTGAAATGGTAGAGCGCTGTGGCTTGCAAGCCGAACAAAATAAACTCATCGAATCATTATCAAAAGGATATAGACAAAGAGTAGGGTTGGCGCAGGCTCTGCTGCATAACCCGGATGTATTAATTTTAGATGAACCTACTTCGGGTTTAGATCCTAACCAATTAGTTGAAATCAGAAAACTGATTAAACAAGAAAGCGAAAACAAAACTGTAATTTTTTCAACGCATATTCTGCAAGAAGTGGAAGCTTTATGTGACAGAGTTATCATCATCAACAAAGGTGAAATTATGGCTGATGATCGACTCTCAAATTTATTACTCAACACTAGCAAGCAATTGAGAATAGAAATTGAAGGTAAAATATTAGAAGGATTATTAGAAAATCTAAAACAAGTTTTAACAACTGAGATAGAACTAAAATTGAATCATAAAAATACGATTCTTGTAATTGAAGAAAGGAACGATACAAAAACTAAGGTTTTACAATGGATTGGCGCCAATGCATTAAATCTCATTCAAATGCAGACTGAATCAGCGGGTCTCGAAAAAATATTTCAACAACTAACCCAACGTGTTACATCATGAAAGCCATTTTTTACAAAGAAGTAAATGGGTTTTTAAATTCTTTGATTGCCTACATGGTAATCGCAGTTTTTTTATGTGTAACTAGTTTGGTCATGTGGTTTTTTCCCGAAACATCCATCTTAGAATATGGTTATGCTGATGCTTTCGTTTTCTTTCAAACGGTACCCTTCATTTTTATTTTTTTGATTCCAGCCATTACCATGCGTTCTTTTTCTGAAGAAAGAAAATCCGGAACGATTGAATTACTTTTTACGAAACCCTTAACCGACTGGGATATTATTATCGGAAAATATTTTGCAGCACTTTTGTTGGTAGTATTCGCCTTATTGCCAACGTTAATCTATATGCTTTCTATAAGTAAGTTAGGAAATCCTGTCGGTAACCTAGATTCCTCGGGCATTGCCGGTTCTTATATAGGTTTAGTTTTCTTAGCTGCTGTATTTACTGCCATTGGTATTTGGGTTTCAGTTGTAACTAAGAATCAAATTGTTTCATTTATCGCTGCAGCATTTTTGTGTTTTATGGCCTTTCAGGGTTTCGAATCAGTTTCAGGTTTAGTTGCTAATGGAGTTGTAGCATTATGGGTTAAACAATTGGGTTTATATTATCATTATCAATCATTAGGAAAAGGCATGATCGATACACGTGATGTAGTTTTTTTGTTTTCTGCTGCCTGCATTTTTTTGTTCCTCACTAAGTTAACTTTAGCAGCAAGAAAATGGTAAACTGGAAAAGTCTAAAACTTCGCGATGCATTGGTCTTTATCAACTTATTGTTATTGTTGATACTTGGTAATGTATTATCTCAATTCTTCTTTTTGCGCATTGATCTTACTGAAGAGAAAAGATATAGTTTGAAGAACACAACGAAAGCGTATTTGCAAGAATTGCAAGAACCTGTTTTTATCGAGGTTTATTTAACCGGAGAGTTAAATCCGGCTTTTACACGTTTAAAGAAATCAATTGAAGAAATAGGAGAGGAATTTCGACTTGCATCTAATAACAAGATCAGCATCAACTTTACAGACCCATCTCAAGCCATAGGTGAAAAAGCCAGGAATGAATTCATGACCGATTTAGCAGCTCGAGGTGTACAACCAAGAAACATCATTGAAACGATTAATGGTAAAAGGCAAGAGAAAATAGTTTTCCCCGGAGCCATTGTTTCTGCTTCGGGTTTAGAAACAGGTGTCAACTTTCTGAAAGGAAATGCTGCTGCCGGAAGCGAGGAAGTAATCAATCAATCTATTGAAGGACTTGAATATGAACTGCTCAGTGCCATTCAGCAACTCACCAATGTAAATCGTTCTGTTGTGGGCATCGTATCACACAGCGTAGCTTATGACTCAATGGAGATTTATTCGTTTACCAAAGAATTGAGTCAACGTTTTGATTTAACACGCGTAGATTTCAATCAACCTTTAAATCCGAAAATTGTTCAGGTAGCTGCGATTATAAAACCTAATCAACCTTTTACAGAGATACAGAAGTTTTATCTCGATCAATACATTATGCAAGGAGGTAATGTGTTGTTTTTGATGGATAAACTTGATGCTAATATGGATAGCACTAGTCTGGAGAATTATTTTGCTTTCCCGGTTAATACCAATTTGGATGATCAGCTTTTTCGTTATGGTTTGCGCATTAATCAAGATTTAGTTTACGATAAAGTTGCTGCGCTCTATCCTGTAGTTACAGGCATGAACAATAATCAGCCTCAAATGCAGCTACTTGATTGGCCATTCTTTCCTTTGATCAATCAATATGCTAATCATGAAGTCACCAAAAATTTGGATGCCGTAGTTTTAAAGTTTGCGAATTCTATTGATACAGTTAAAGCTGCAGGTGTAAAGAAAATCCCCTTATTATACTCTTCTATTTTTTCAAAAAATTATCAAGCTCCGGTAAAAGTTTCGGTAAATGATATTAGAAAAGACAAAGAAATTCCTCAACGAGAGGTTCCGTTCACGTTGGGTTATATGTTGGAAGGTAATTTTACTTCATTATTTAAGAATAGATTTTTACCTGAAGGAATAACCACGAAAAATGTTATAACAGAATCTAGACTTGCTCGTTTAGTTGTTATTGCAGATGGAGACATTGCTCTTAACGTAGTCAATCCACGAACGCAACAACCACAACAAATGGGTTTCGATCCTTATTCAAATTACACTTTTGCGAATAAAGATTTATTGATGAATGTTATGAGCTGGCTGACAAAACAAGAAAGCATGCTTATAGCAAGAAACAAAGAAGTGAAGATAAGACCACTCAATAAAAACAAAATCAATGATGAAAAACAATTTTGGCAATTCGTTAATATTGCGATACCCATTGCGATTGTACTAGTTTTTGCTATTCTTATTTTCTGGTTGAGAAAGAAACGTTTTGCTAATTTTCATGTATAATACTACAACAAAACAAAATAGGTTATTGTTCGGGTCGGCAATTCTTTTGCTGAGTTTGATTCTCGTTATAACGTATTTTTCTTTTTCGAATCGAGTACAAAGCATAGATACACAATTGTTTAAAGTTGAAGATTGGAAAAGCATTCAAGAGATAGTAATGCAAAATGAAAAGCAACAGGTAAAACTTTCCTTTCGTGAGGGTGCATGGAGGGTTAATGATCAATATAAGGCAGACAGAAATTTGATTGATGTCATTTTCGCAACCCTTATTCAATCAAAGGCAAAAAGAGAAATCACTGGTTCTCAAAAAGATTCTCTACTTAATCATGTAAAAAAGACTGGCGTTAAAATAGATTTAAAAAGTGCTAGCGGAAGTGAGTTAAGTTTTATCGCTGGAGGAAACTTACAGAAGTCGAATGCCTATTTTGTCAGCAAGGATGATAAAGTTTATCAAGTGCATATCCCCGGTTATAGAGTTTATGTTTCGGGTATCTTTGAATTAGTTGAAGGTGAGTGGCTCGATAAATTAATCTTTGATGTGAATTGGATCAACTTCAAAAAATTGGCATACACTTATAAAAACGAGAATTTTAATATTGTTCGACAGAACAACTTGTTCCAAATAGAAGGGCAGCAAACAGATACTGCTAAACTGCATCAGTTCCTGGATCGTTTATCTTTGTTGCAGGTGAATCAATTCCAATTGGATGCAGACAAAAATAAATTAAACATAATTGGTGATATCAATTTGGTAGACATTGCCGACAGGCCATATCACTTGTGGATCAGCGATTCTGTTAACCGAAGGGAACGCCTGATTATGGTCAAAGACTCTCTTCCGGCTTGGGTAGATGAATCTGAAATTCAAACTTTATTGAAAAGCCGCGAATTTTATCAAAAAAGTAGGCAGTAAGGCAATTCTTACTGGTTTTATAATTGGCTTTTCTTGTTAAATTTACAACCTCAAAACATAAATTAACGTAGACATGAAGTTTATTGTAAACTCGTCATATTTGCTCAAGCAGCTATCCAATATTAATGGTGTAATCACAACCAATCCTGTGGTACCAATTTTGGAAAACTTCCTCTTCGAACTAGATAAAGGTAGTTTGATTGTTACTGCTTCCGATTTACAAACTTCTATGATTACCGAATTGCAGGTTGAATCGAAGGAAAAAGGAAACATTGCAGTTCCTGCTAAAATTTTATTAGAAACCTTAAAGAATTTGCCGGAACAACCTGTAACGTTTTCAATAGATGAATCTACCTACAGTGTTGAAATCATCTCTGATAATGGTCGATACAAGTTGTCGGGTGAAAATGCTACTGACTTCCCTAAAGTTCCGGCTGTTTCGAATGATTTCTCGGCAGAAATATCTTCTGAAGTAATGGCTCGTGCAGTTAACAACACCATTTTTGCTACTAGTAACGATGAGTTGCGTCCGGCCATGACAGGTGTTTATGTTAACCTCGCAGAAAAGAATACAACATTTGTAGCAACTGACGGTCATCGTTTAGTGCGATACAGAAGAAACGATGTAACTTCAGATAACGGGAGTGCAATCATCATCCCGCGCAAAGCTTTGAACTTATTGAAAGCAACATTACCAACTGAAAATACACCTGTAAGTATCGATTTCAATTTATCGAACGCTTACTTTAAGTTTGGTAACATTAAAATGATTTGTCGTTTAATCGATGAGCGCTACCCAGATTATGAAAATGTAATTCCTACCAGTAACCCAATTAAAATGACAATTGGTAGAACTGATTTGTTGAGTGCTTTAAAACGTATTTCGATTTATGCGAATAAAACGACCCATCAAGTTAGATTGAAAATTACAGGAAGCGAATTACAAATCTCTGCTGAAGATTTAGATTTCTCTAACGAAGCTAATGAGAGACTTTCTTGCGAGCATGAAGGCGAAGACATTGAAATCGGATTCAATGCCAAGTTCTTGATTGAGATGTTAAACAACATCGATTCTGATCAAATTAAGTTAACTATGTCTGCACCAAACAAAGCCGGAGTAATTCTACCAGTTGATAAAGATAAAACGGAAGACATTTTAATGTTGGTGATGCCGGTTATGCTAAATCAATATGTTTAGTAATTGAAATGAATAGAAACAAAAAAGGCTGCACTTGCAGCCTTTTTTATTGATATTTTATATGAAGTTTAATTGTTTAAAAGTTCAATAAAAGAAATGATATCATCTTCTTTTTTCAGCTTGTTCTTTTTATTTGAAAAATAGGCTTCAATTTTATCTGACTTACCACCAATGAAATTGTTAAAAAAATCCTTTTCCTTAACCATTTCTTCAGTTTTATCTTTATAAGTAACATAGTATTCAGTCGATTCCTTAAATTTTTTTGTAGAAACTGCAGAGTTGTAGTCTTTTAAAGTAATGATAGCTCTTTTAACAACTCTATATAATTTAACTTCACCATCAACTAAAACGTCACCAAGTAAATACTTAGTAACTTTATCTTTGGAAATTTTTAAAATATTAAAATTAAATCTTAAGCCTTTAAAAGGAATTTCAATTCTATCAATCGTTTCACCTTGTAGAATAATTTCTGCATTATTCTTAGTGAGAGCATGAACTTCTTGTGTATGGAAATTCAATTTTAAGAAGGTGCCTTTGTAAATTTCTTTTGTTTTAAGATAAACATCACCATTAAGCCATTCATCATGAAAATAAGCGCTACCTGAAACATCCTCATATATGGATTTCCCTTTTCCAACAGCATTTCCAACAGGGTCAAGTAAGTAAATTCCAGAGTTATCAACTTGGGAAAATCCTAATGATGGAACAATAAATAAAGCAATTAATAACGGTCTGCAAAAAAGTGCACAAGAGTGTTTCATTGTTTTTGTATTTCGATTGGTTTTAAGTTTTAACGTTTGTTATTAAAGATTGTTTTACTTGGCGTAAGCCACGGCTCTTTTTTCTCTGATGACTGTCACTTTTATTTGACCAGGATACTGCATATCGCGTTCAATTTTTTGACTTATGTCAAAACTTAACTGGTTAGCTTTTTCGTCTGACACATTTTCGGCATCTACCAAAACACGTAACTCTCTTCCTGCTTGAATGGCATAACATTTCTCTACACCATCAAATGCCAAACCTAGTTCTTCAAGTTCTTTTAATCGCTTGATGTACTGTTCCATCACCTCTCTACGCGCCCCTGGTCTGGCTCCGCTAATAGCATCGCACGCTTGAACAATTGGAGAGATAATGCTCGTCATTTCAATTTCATCATGGTGAGCACCGATGGCATTACAAATGGCAGGATGCTCTTTGTATTTCTGTGCCAATTCCATGCCTACTATGGCGTGGGGTTTTTCTAATTCTTCCGGCCATACTTTGCCAATATCGTGCAACAATCCTGCTCGTTTAGCTTGCTTGGCATTCAATCCTAATTCTGTTGCCATGATGGAGCACAAATTGGCTACTTCGCGCGAGTGTTGTAACAAATTTTGTCCGTAGGATGAGCGGAAACGCATACGACCAACCATTTTCACTAATTCAGGATGTAGACCGTGAATACCTAAATCGATAACTGTACGCTCACCTGTTTCAATAATTTCATCCTCAATATTTTTGGTAGTTTTCGCCACAATTTCTTCAATGCGAGCTGGGTGAATTCTACCATCTTGTACCAGTCTGTGCAAAGACAATCTGGCGATTTCTCTTCTTACCGGATCAAAACCTGAGATGATGATGGCTTCCGGTGTATCATCAACAATTATTTCTACTCCAGTTGCTGCTTCTAATGCACGAATGTTGCGGCCTTCACGACCAATAATTTTTCCTTTTACATCATCGCTCTCAATGTTAAAAATAGAGACGCAGTTTTCTATGGCATGTTCTGTTGCTGTACGCTGAATGGTATCAATTACAATTTTCTTTGCTTCTTTTGTTGCCGTAAGTTTTGCTTGTTCAACAATATCTTTGATGTAAGATGATGCTTTCGATTGAGCTTCATCGCGCAAAGAAGCTATTAATTGTTCGCGCGCTTCTTCAGCCGTAAGCTTAGAAATGTCTTCTAAGATTTTAACTTTTTGCTGATTGAATTTTTCTAATTCTTCTCTTCTTTTTTTGATGATTTCGTTTTGTTGCAGTAGGTCTTGTTTGATTTCATCTATTTCTGTCTCTTTTCTTTTCAGCGTTTCAATTTCTTTGCTCAGGGTTTGCTCACGTTGTTTTATTTTTTGTTCATTGCTGATGATGATATTTTTCTTCTTGTTGGCTTCTTCTTCAAATTCTGATTTCATTTTCAGAATTTTTTCTTTAGCCTCGATAATTTTATCTTTTTTGATGTTCTCAGCAGCAATTTCTGCTTCTTTTAAAATCAATTGACTTCTTTCTTCAACCTCTGACTTGCGTTTGGCAAGTTTACGTTTATATAGAAAATTTCCGATTACAGTACTTAATACGCCTGATGCTACTAAGGCGATAAGTGATATGAGAATGATGGTTGTTGTCATAGTTTTAACATTTAATGATATTAAAACCTGAAACAATGCTACAGATTAAAGAATAGATTGAGAAACGAGTTGATTGAGTTGGTGTACTTTTTCAAACACGGTTTGATCGATCTCAAGATGGTTTTCTTCCATCGTCATTTTATCAACTAGGCAATCAAATGCTACCATTGATAGTAGATCTTGTTTATCATCAATACCAAATTGTTCTTTGTAAGTTTTTAGCTTTTCGTTAATAAGTCGGCTAGCGGTTCTTACCCTTTCTTCGTCCTGCCGTTTTACCTTCATTGGGTATTCACGATCTGCAATCCTTATTTTGATTGAGAGTTCTTCCATCGCTTGGCTTCTACTTACTTAAATACGCTAAACACTTGTCAACTTCTCGTATATACTCCTCTACCTGCTTCTTCAATTCTGAAGAGTTGCTTTCTTCAGGATTTAAATTATTTACAATTTTAGAGATTTTTACTTGATTTTTAAAATTAGATAGTTGCTCATCTCGGCCTTTGAGTGCAGTTTTCAAGTCCGCATTTTCTTGTTTCAGCATGCCGATTTGTTCTTTCAGATTTTTGTGTTCGCCCACTAAAATCTGAAGCTTTCGCTCTAACGCATTCAGGTTGGTTTTAAGGGTTTCCTGATTCATTATGTCTAAAAATTCTAAATGATAGTATTACTATTTTCTAATGATGGCACCTAAATTCTCTTCATAGGCCTTCATCATCTTATTCATCAGGCTATCGATCTCGTTATCTGTCATCGTTTTGTTTTCATCTTGTAAAACAAAAGATAAGGCGTAAGCCTTTTTACCATTTTCGAGTTTATCGCCTTGATAAACATCGAACAAGTTAACATTTTTTAGATATTCTTTACCAATTTCTTTTGCCAATTGATACACTTGCTCGAATGTGTGGTTTTGGTCCAATACCAACGATAAATCTCTTCGTACTTCCGGGAATTTAGGAATTTCGCGAAGAGAAGTGTTGGGATTACTTTGTTCGAACAACTTTTCAAAGTCGATTTCGGCATAAAAAACAGTTTGTTTGATGCCTAAGTCTTTGGAAATACCAGGTTGAACTTTACCAAAGGAAGCAATCGTTCTTTTTTGAAAGACAACATCTACTCCATTTTCGAAATAGCTTAATTCGCTATGTTGAACTTTAACTTCTTTTATTGCACTTTTTTGCAACACCTCATTTACGAATTGAGCTAGGGTAAAATACGAAGTTGGTTTTTCCTGAGTTTGCCAACTTTCTGCTTGCTCGTTGCCGCTGATAAAAAGGGCTAGCTTTTCTTTTTCAGCATACTTACTGTTTTGTTTGCCATAAATCTTACCGAATTCAAAAAGTTTGAGGTCTTTTTGCTTGCGGTTGATATTAAATGCACAAACTTCTAAACCTGTAAATAATAAAGTTTGTCTTAAGATGCCTTGCTCTTCGCTTAGCTTATTCAATATTTCAACGGCTTCGTTTTCGAATGAGATGTTGTTGCGTTGTTGATAAGCTTGGTTAGTTAATGAGTTTGTCCAGATTTCGTAGAAACCATTCGCTACTAATTGTGAAGCCAATGTATTTCTGAACTTGTTAATGTCTTTACTTGGGAAGGAAGAAATAAAATCTGAAGAAGCATAAAGTTTTAATTCGATGTTGTTAAAACCATAAATTCGTAAAACTTCTTCGGCAATATCTGCTTCTTGCTTTACATCTACACGATAAGGAGGTACAACGGCAACAAATGAGTCTTGCTTTTCTTCTTCAATATTAATTTCTAAATGCTGAAGAATTTCTTTCACTTCGTTTCTTGATAAGGCTTTACCTAATAAGCGATTGATGTTTTTATCTTTCACAATAATTCTTGTATTCGAAATGAGTTGAGGATAAACATCAATAATAGGTGAAGTCACCGCTCCACCACAAATTTCTGCTATTAACAAAGCTGCACGTTTCAAAGCATATATAGGTAAGTTAGGATCGGTACCACGCTCGAAACGAAAACTCGAATCAGTTTTTAGTCCATGAAACTGCGATGATTTGCGCACATGATCAGCAGCGAATGTTGCACTTTCTAAAAAGATGGAAGTGGTTTTTTCTTTCACTCCGGAATGTAAACCACCAAAAACACCGGCTAAACACATCGGTTCGGTGTCGTTACAAATCATTAAATCCTGTGATGATAATTTTCTTTCTTTACCATCCAAGGTTACAAATAGCGTGTTTGGAGGGAGTGTTCTTACACTTATCTTTCTCGAAGTTATCGCAGCTAAATCAAAGGCATGCATAGGCTGACCCATCTCATGGCAAATGAAATTGGTGATATCTACTACATTGTTAATCGGACTTAATCCAATGGCTTTTAATTTATTTTTCAACCAATCCGGTGATTCTTTAATTTGTAAGTTTTCAATCACCAAACCACTGTAACGCACACAAGCCTCAGGATTCAATACTTCAACTTCTATTGAATTATTTTTTCCTTCTTTAAAATTGCTTACATCTGGCCAAATAACTTTTGTTCTTTTTGCTGCTGCTAAATCTCTGGCAACACCAATATGAGAGGCGGCATCTACACGATTTGGTGTTAATCCAATTTCGAAAACGTAGTCATTTTCTATTTTAAAATAGTCGCTAGCCTTCATGCCAACTTTCACATCAGAAGGCAAAACTATTATTCCTTCATGGCTGTTGCCTAAACCGATTTCGTCTTCAGCACAAATCATACCTTCGCTTACTTCTCCTCTTATTTTTGCTGACTTGATAGTAAAGGGTTCTCCCTTTGTTGGATAAATAGTGGTGCCCGGCAAAGCCACAATTACTTTTTGCCCGGCAGCTACATTGCTCGCTCCACAAACGATAGGTAAGATTTTATCATTACCAACATTTACAGTTGTAAGCGAAAGTTTATCTGCGTTCGGATGTTTAGTGCATGTTAAAACTTCACCTATTACCAAACCTTCTAATCCACCTGGCACAGTTTGAAATTGCTCAACGGTTTCTACTTCTAAACCTGTGGACGTTAATAGTTGACTGATTTGTTCAGGCGTTTCAGTTAATGTTATGTATTGGCTGAGCCAATTTAAAGCTATCTTCATGTTGGTTAATCCAAAGAAAAAAAATTATGTAAAGGTAATGGTTTCGTGTCAATTACTGATAGCGTTTTTCGCCAGCAATTATGGCTACATCAAGTATATTTTGTTGTGGGGGAAAAGGACAAGAAAAGGAGTCGTTATATGCGCAATAAGGATTGTAGGCTTTGTTAAAATCTAAAGTGATGGATGTGCTGCCTGGTACTTTTTTAATATCGAGATAACGACCAGCGCCATAAGTTTCGTTGGCACTTGTTGCATCGGCAAAGGCAAGAAATAAAGTACCACGAAATGGTCCCATGTCAATCATTTCTAGAATCAATAAACTGCATTTTTTGTTGTCGATAGTAAATTCTGCCGTTGCATATTCTAAGTAGGTTTTTTGTAAGCCATCGCTTGTTCCGAGTTGAATGGTTTTTTTATTTTCTATGGGTTTTAATTGGGCCACTATTCTATATTTTTCATCAGGTGAAAAATATTGTAAACCTTTGAAGTTTGAGACACTATCTGCAAATGGAGATTCGCTGCTGTTTCGCATAAAATCATCTTTTTCTTTTCTTTCTTTTTCTATTGATAATTTATAAGATTCAGAAGTTTTATTGTTAGTTAGATTATAGAGTACAATTGAAATGATACAGATAGCGATTACAATTAAGATTATATTTTTTGATTTCATATGATTGAAATTTAATTTGACTTCTTGTAAAGTTGATCAGTTAAAATAAAAAAAGTGGGTAAGGCTTGGTCGATAGCATCACCGGCAGCATTAGCTAAAACACAAATGCCAATTTTTTTTGTTGGATGGATGGCTACTTCGCTTCGATAACCTGCAACATAACCACCATGGTATAAAATGGTATCGCGTTCCATTCCTAAAACACGCCAACCCAATCCGTAACTTGCTTTTCTTACTCGTTGCCACTTATAAAAATTTCTATTGCGAGAATTGGCTTCAATGTATGGTTCGAACATTTCTTTGATTCTTTCTTTTGAAATAACATCTGTTCTGTTTCCCAACAAAGCGATCATCCATTTCGCCATATCTTTTACTGAAGCATTTACACCACCGGCAGGTGTAACGTTGTAATAAGTTTCATTGATGATGGTGGTAGATAATTTTCCTTTTTGATAAACATGTGGTTGAGCAAGATTGCCACTGGCTAACAAACTCAGATAGTCAGCAGAAGCTTGTTTCATACCTAATGGATTAAATACCAAATTTTGTAACGCCTGTTCATAAGTTTGATGTGTAATTTTTTCTACAATTGGTTCGATTAAACTATATGCAACATTTTGATAGGAGTAAACTTGACCTGGTTTTGTAGCTAGTGGAATTTGCGATAAGTAACTAAGCAAAGTATCGAGGGGTAAACCTTCTTCAATCATGTTGGTATATGCATGATAAGGATAGCCTGCGCTGTGAGATAAAATATATTTTAGAAGAATGGAATCTGCTTCTGGTTGTGGCTGAGTTGTATAGTCAGGCAAATAATTTTTTATAGGATGATGCCAGTTTACTTTTTGTTGGTCAACTAGAATGCCTGTTAAAAATGATGCGAAAGGTTTAGAAACACTAGCCAATCGAAAAACGGTTTCTTCATTAACTACATCTTTTGTGCCGATGGCTTTTACGCCATATCCTTTTAGAAACACAATTTGGCTATCTACCACAATGGCCACTGCCATGCCTGGTGGAAGACTTTGGTTGGTCCAACTTTGTAAAATAGAATCAAAGGGTTCGATAACAGTTTTCCACTTTTCTGGTAAGAGCGCAATTTTATGGTCTTTTACTATTACTTCTGTTATAGTTTGTTTTTTCGTTGGCCAGAACCAAAACGAAATTATCGACAATGATAAAATTCCAATAAAACTTAATAGATACTTTTTGAACTTCATAGCAGACCTTCGTCTGCGAAACTAAAGTATTTTTTGTGAGCAATAATCAAATGGTCTAAAACCTTTATTTCTAAAATTCTTCCGCCTTCAACTAATTTATCCGTTAAGTCTTTATCCGCCATGCTGGGTTCTGCATTGCCGCTTGGGTGGTTATGAACCAAAAATAAACCTGATGCCAACTCATCCAGACATTTCTTAAAGACCAATTTTGGGTCAACAAAGGTTCCGGCTACTCCACCAGAACTAATTTTCTCTTTTTTTATGACTTTATTGGCCCTATTGGTTAAAACAATCCAAAATTCTTCATGCGGTAAATCCATTAATTCTGATCCAATAAAATCATATAAGTTTTGGGATGAGTGAATGCTCAATTTTTCCTCTGGCATCAGTTGTTTTCTTCTTCTGCCTAATTCAAGTGATGCTGCTATGGTTATGGCTTTAGCATTACCGATGCCTTTTACTTTCATCAAATCTTTTACTTGAAGCTTAGAAAGATGGTCGAGGTTGTTTTGTCCTAATTGCAGAACGGACCTTGCCAAATCTAACGCACTTTTTTTGCCCGAACCAGTTGCTATTAAAATGGCCAAAAGCTCGGCATCAGATAAGGCTTGTGTGCCTTTTAGCATCATTTTTTCACGAGGTCGATCTTCCTTTGCCCAATCTTTAATTGCCAGAAATTGTTCGTTTTCCATGCGGCAAAGGTAGCCCGACAGGAATTTGTAAAATTTAGTGTAAAGTCCAAAAAAGAAAAATCCCTCACTTTTGGTGAAGGATTCTCTCTCTCGTAATTATAGAAGAAGTAATAATTAAGACAATTTATTAACCAGCTTAGCCAGTTTAGACTTTTGGTTAGCAGCCTTTTTCCAATGAATGATGTTTTTCTTTGCTAATTTATCAATCATGGATGAAACGTCTTTCAATAAGCCTTCAGCTTCTGATTTTGATGTTGCCGAACGCAAATTTTTAATCGCTGTACGGGTTGTCTTGTGCTGGTAGCGATTTCTAACGCGTTTTGCTTCGTTCGCTCTGATTCTTTTCTCTGCTGATTTGTGATTTGCCATATCTATTTTAGCAATAAGGACTGCAAAGGTAAGGCAATTTCTTAAAAATCCAATACTTGGAGCAGTTTTCTGATTAATTTATACATTTGAGTTGTGAGAAAATGCTTTTGTTTTTCACTCCTTTCTACTTCTTTCTTTCTTTTAACATCATTTTGGGGCTTTTACGGGCATAAGAGAATAAACCGACAGGCTGTTTTTTGTTTGCCTCAACCCTTAATCCTCTACTATAAGAAAAACCTGGCCTACATTGGAAATTCCGCGTAAAGTGACCACCTTTTTTCGCGGTAAAGTGACCACCAAAAGTTAACTCACTTTTTGATGTTGTAACGATATAGTTTTTCTGGTTGTTGATGGCCTTGTTTTTAGTTTACGTTTTCTTTGTTTTCCT
>JAPZUF010000024.1 GCA_027533395.1 Cyclobacteriaceae bacterium | reverse complement strand
TCGAGATAAGCGAAAACCAGCATCTTCTTGCCATGAGTGAATTAATGGAACTGGGAAATCATTTGCCATCAACTCTACTAGTTTTTGTGTGTCTTCTTTCGATCCATCATCTGCAACAATTACTTCAACAGGTAAATTAGTTTGGTTTTTAACACTTAACAAAACTAACTCTAAAGCATCTTTTCTATTATAGGTTGTAACAACAAGCGAAACTTTTAAATTATCCATTCTTTCTTTAAGTTTTGCATACTTATATAGTACTCCGTTAGCATTAGAGGCAGAAATAATGAAACCTTCATATCCATCTTTAATCCCGCCTTTCAAAATAAAATTTTTAAACCAAGCAGCAACATACTTAATAGCAATCTCAAAAGTGTTTACTCCTTTAATAAAAGCTTTATCTTCTGCATATAAGGCTGAATATAGCTGTGTCTTTTTGATTAACTCATCAGCACCTTTAAAGGCTTCGTGTAACAAATCTCCTTTTAAATGTGAGCAACTTGCATTGTTTTGCATTACAACAACTTCATGCAAAGTTACGCCTTGCCATCTTCCTTTTCTTCTATCCCATAAGCGAATTTTCGCATCTGGATACCAGCCACATGATTTAATCCACTTACCCGCGTAGCTATTTAAACGATTAAAGGTATAAGCATTAGCTTTCCAATTTAACTTTATTTGCAAGATTGATTTACTTAATTCTTCAGATAAATACTCATCAGCATCAAGTGAAAGAATAAAATCAAAGCTTGCCAATTCCATTGCTTTATTCTTTTGCTCAGTAAATCCGGTAAACTTTTGCTGGTAAACCTTAGCTCCTAAACGTTCGGCTATTTGGGTGGTATTATCTGAAGAGAAAGAATCCAGCACGATTACTTCATCAACAATTTCTTTTACAGATTGAATACATCTCTCAATTTTATCAGCTTCGTTAAAAGTGATTATTACAGCACTTATGTTTACTTCCTTACTCATGCTGTGTATATTTTCATTAACTGGTTGGCTATTGGTTTTGCAGAAAACAGCTGTACATATTCCAAAGTTCGATTAACCTGATGAGTACGCAAGGACTCATTGTTTAACAATTCTTCAATTTGCTTTGATAAACTTTCGTCATCCTTCGGGTGGACATATCTACTATTAATTCCTCCTGCTTCTTCTAAACAAGAACCAGTGGCTGCAATTACAGGAATTTGAGAAATAGCTGCTTCAACAATTGGAATCCCGAATCCTTCAAAAATAGATGGATATAAAAATACTTTTGCTCCTTGGTAGATGGCAGGTAAATCAGAAAAGGAGACATTTTCTAGAAAGATTATGTCTTTTGATGACAATCCTAACTCTTTCATCTTCTGCAATAACGTTTCTTTATATGCAGTTGGCCTTCCTATCAGGACTAAAGGTATTCTAGAATATGAATTTACTTTACTTAAAGCTTCGATGCTTAGTGAGGCATTTTTTCTTTTTTCAATTGTTCCTACTTGTAACAAATATTGAGTCGGTAGATTGTATTTTTGTTTAGTGGCTTCTACTTGCTCTTTACTTTTTACTTGATAAAATTGTTGATGCACCCCTTGGTAGATGACAACTATTTTACTTTCCGGAACACGTAAAAAATCAATTAAGTCTCTTTTAGTTTGTTCACTTATCGCAACAATGATATCAGCTTGCATACAAGCCTTTTTCATTTTGAATGTATAAATTTTTACATCTATAGGATTATACAATTCAGGAAAACGAATAAAGATTAAATCATGTATGGTCACAATCTTTTTAATGCCTTTCTTGATTCCAGCAGGAAGCTCCATGCTTAATCCATGAAATACATCCAAAGATTGAAATTGTTGATTAAATGTTTCTCCCCATGAACGCCAAACGCTTCCCAACTTTACTTTATTTATCCATGCTGGTGGAGTAACTACTTCAATATTTTTGTTGAGCAAAACAGTTTTTACATCGTCATGTGAGGAAATCTTAGGTGAAAAAAGATAGAATTGATCTTGTGTAAAATTTTCAGCTAATGCCTGAACGATAAACCTGGAATAGTTACCTAGTCCGGTGAAGTTATTAAAAAGTCGTTTAGCATCGAAACCTATCTTCATATTGAAGTCTTTGCGTTTTCTTTATCTAACAAATAAAAATAAGGAAAGAGAAAGGAAATAAAAAAAACGCCTTTACTCACATTCAATATTGATTCAAATAAGAAAATGATAGATAAGAATATCACCATCAATTTTAAATAACTGAAGGAATTTATATTGCCATAATTAAATTGGAACAGTAGAAAAAAGATAAAATAGCTAAGGCCCAATAATCCTAATTTTACATATTGCGTTAAATACTCACAATGAGCATTTAAATTACTGTTAATCATGGCTGAATAATTTTTTGATGCATAACAGTTGTTGAGTGCAGTTAACTCATCGCCTGTGCCTTGGCCAATTAATACTTCAAGAACCGTTTGATTAGAATGTAAGGAACAAATCCAAGAGCGAATGTGGTAGCTAAATGAATCGTCATCAAATCGAAAGGACTTTTCTCTGATCATGCGAGCTACAGGGTCAACGAAACGTTTTGTTAATGGCTCAAAAATAAAAATGGATGAGCTCACAATCAGAATAATAAAAATCACAAGTGTTCTTTTGATGAAACTAATTTTTTTAAAATTCAAAAGTAAAATCCAAAGTGATATGCCCACTAAACCTAAAATGGGACCTCTTGCCAGAAGTAATAACAAAAAAATCAATAAGTAAATGATCCCCGTGAACGCAAGTAAGTATTGAAAGGTAACGCTACTCGATTTAAGTAAATCATAACTTAGAAGTATAATAGCTGTAATTATCAACACACCAAAATAAGTTGGATGCAACTGTACAAAATCTGCGAGTTTTTCGTAGTGAAATTGAGTTGAGAAAAATAAATCAGAAAAAGCTAAATCCTTTTGAATAATCACGACTAAAATTTGGGTATGAGCCAAAAAACAAAATATGAATACGGTACTGACTATTACAATTTTTACCAACTTCAAATAGTTAGTCGAATGAAAATCCTGTTGCCAAAGCAAAAGAACTGGAATTGTAAATAAAGCAGAGTAAGTTTCTAATTCTTTTAATCCGCGATTAAAATCTTGAGTCCAAATTAAGCTAACAGCATGAAGGGCAACAAAACCAATAAAGAGTAAAATTAAATTAAGTTGTTTCTTTTCAGGCCTAAACTGCCAAGGTTTAGACAATAAAAAAGCTGCCGAAGCAGCTATTAAGGAATAAAAATAAAATCGTTGTGAAATAAATTGAAGAGGGAACGAAGCAACCAAAAAAAGTTGCCAAGTTTTTATAGCAAAGCGTATGTAACTTGATTGCTTCTCAACCATTATTTTTTAGGGAAGTTTACTTGGTATCTTTCCATGCTTTGTAAAATAATATCCTGCGCTTTTTCTTTAGGCAAAATTTCATCTACCACTACTTTTTTATTTTCTAAAGTTTTATAATTCTCAAAAAAATGTTTGAGCTCCATCATCAGATAATCAGGAACTTCTTTAACATCATTGATGAAACTAACGCTTGGGTCTTCTTCTGCAACAGCAATTATTTTATCATCAGCTTCTCCTCTGTCAATCATTTGCATAACCCCAATCACTCGACAAGGAATTAAACAACGAGGTACAACTTCAACTTGTGTTAACACAACAATATCTAATGGGTCATGATCTTCGCCTAAAGTTTGGGGTATAAAACCATAGTTAAGTGGATAATACATGGAAGCAAAAAGAACTCTATCTAACTTGATTAGTCCACTATCTTTATCGATTTCATATTTGGCTTTAGATCCACGAGGTATTTCAATAATTGCATTTACTAATTCAGGAGGATTGTTGCCAACTTTTACTTCGTGCCAGGGATGTTGTACCATAAAAAATTTTAGGCAAAGGTAACAAAAAACCCCTCCTTTTGGGGAGGGGTTGTGTTAAATTAAAACCTGGTTTTTTTATTTATCTTCTTCTTTTTTCTCTTCCTTCTTAGAAGTTGGTCTTATCTTTTCTCCATCTTTTAATCTTTTCGATACAGCTAAGAACGGGCCAGTCACAACTTCGGCACTATCAGTTAGGCCTTCTAAAATTTCAATGTTATCATAATCACTAATGCCTGTTTTTACCTCTACCATTCTGGCTTCTCCATTCTTATTGACGAAAACAACTATTTTGTCTTTAGTTTCCTTTTCTGCTTTTTTCTTGTCGTCATTTTGAACTTGGCGCTGATTGTTATCACCTTCAGGTTCACCTCCACCCATTTTATCTTTTTCAGGATTGCGTGTTGTAACTGCAGCTAATGGAACTGAGAGCACATTGTTTTTGCGCTTGGTGATGACGTCTACACTGGCAGTCATTCCAGGGCGAAATGGATATTTGTTGCCTTCTCTCATTAAGTCTTCGTAGGATGAGCGAAGGATTGAGATTCTAACTTCAAATTCTGTAATAGCATCTGCAGATAATTTATCTTTAGCTGTATTAGAGATTAAAGTTACTACGCCTTTAAACTCTTTGTTTTGAGAGGTATAAGCATCTACATCAATTATGGCTGTATCACCTTGGTGAACACGTACAATATCGTTTTCATTTACGTTTACACGCACTTCCATTAAGTTTAGATCTGCAATGCGCAATAACTCCGTTCCAGTCATAGTTGCGGCACCAACCACCCTTTCTCCTTTCTTCACATTTAACTTAGAGATGATTCCATCCATAGGTGCTACAACACTGGTTAAGCGAACATTTTCTGATGCTTCACGAACAGTAGCTTCACCGCTTTTTACAATGTATTTCGCTGCTTCTAAAGATTGTTTTGCTGATTTTAAATCGTTCTCTGCAACTTTAAAATTTTGTTGAGCCAATTGCCAATCTGCTTCTGAAATTACTTTTTCATTCCATAATTTTTCTTGGCGTTTGTATTCTTGTTCGCCACGCAAATAAGTGGCTTCTGCTCTTGCTAAAGATGCTTCAGCTGATTTCTGGTTGGCTAATTGCTGATTGAGAGAAGCTTGCGCTCTATCAAGTTGAGATTGCCAAGTGTCAGGACGAATTTTAACGAGCAATTGACCTTTGCGAACAGAGTCGCCTTCTTCAACTGCGAGTTCTCTTATTTCACCAGAAACTTCCGGTGCAATTTTAACTTCAGTTACTGGCTGTACAGTACCGGATGCCGATACTTTTTCGATAATGCTAACGCGTTTTACTTTTGCAATATCTACCTCTAATTCTTTTGGCTTACCTATCCATCCTGCTGATTTGCCAATAATTGCGAAGGCTATCAGAAAAACAACAGCTCCGATAAGTATGTAGATTAACTTGTTTGATTTTTTAGTTTGCTTTGCCATGAAATGCTGAATTTATTAGTCGAGAATGGGTTTACCTTGATAGAAGTCTAAGAGTCTTTTCTTAAAAATGAAATCGTATTTGCTACGTGATAAATCGCTTTTAGATTGAAACAAGTCGTTCTCTGCCACTTGATATTCTACAAAGTTGGCTGCACCTATTTCAAAACGTTGTTTAGTCATACGAAATGCTTCCTCACGTGCCTTCACTTGTTTCTCAGTTGAAGTATAAGTCTTGGCAGCTGCAAAAGCATCATTATAAGCGGTTTCTACATTTTGGCGCACCGTATTTTCAGTTTGCTTTAAAGTAATTTCTGCAACTCTTTGGTTAATTACCTGTCTGCGAATATTGGCTCTGGCTTGAAATCCATTAAAAAGAGGAATTGTTAGATTTAAACCGGCTTGTCTAAAAATATTGTCTTTCAATTGTTCTCTATATCCATAACCTGAAGTGAAGCTTCTAAATCTTGCATCATAACCAAATACAGGTGAATTAGAACCATCTACAAAGCCAATGGGATTTTCTGTTGGTATTACATCAAATCCATCTGAAATAATAGGCTGAGGTTCATCATTTGCACTTGAATAATTTGAATTGATGGATCCACTTAAAGTTAGTCTTGGATACAAATTACCTTTAGCCGCTTTTACTGCGTAGTAACTTCCTTCTACTCTTAACTTCGCGCCTTTAACTTCTGGTAATGATTGACGAGCCATTTCATAAATTTGATCGCGAGAGTTTTCTAAAATTAAATCTTCAGGTTCTAAGGCGGGGATTTCTATATCTAATTCTTGTGAAGCCGGAATTTGCATTGCTTGTTTCAATTGAAGAAGTGATAAAGCCAATGCATTTTCCCGATTGATAAGATTCAATTCATTTGTTGCTACTTGTGATTCAAGATTTAATTCATTTGAAATTGGCAATGAGCCTGCTGCCACTTGTTTTTTAGTTCTATCTAACTGTTGTTGGCTGCTCGCTAATTGAAATTTAGCGTTTTCGACTAATTCCTTGTTGAAAACAACAGTTAAATAACGATTGATGATATCTAATATAACATCGTTTTTTGCTTTTTCTAATTCAGCTTCAGATGCTGCTAAGTTTTTTGTACTCGCTTTAATATTGTTTTGGATACGCATGCCATTAAATACTGTAACGCCAGAGCTTGCATTCGGACTTAAAGAACTAATTTCACGCGTAGTAAATTGGTTAGTTACCGGGTTAATCGATCGACCCCAGTTATAACCAAAAGAAGAACCTGCATTAAGTGTTGGTGCCATTGCCATCCAAGCTTGGCTTTTGTCAATCTCTGCATTTTCTACATTGTAAGTATTGCGCTGCACATTTAAGCTATTTTGCATCGCATAGTCAACACATTGGCGCAATGTCCAAACATTAGCATTGTTTTGCGCAAAAGTGTTTTGAGCCATCATCATGGCCAGTAAAAACCAAAACTTATTCATAGTTATTTATCAATATCAGGAATATATATCACTTGTTTTACCCAGCTTAGACTCTTTAAGTAAGCTAATGTTACATCTTTTACGCCTGAATCCATTTCGATGACAAGACAGGCCATATCGTTTTTTCCTTTTCTGGATACACTCATGGTAGCAATGTTGCAATCGTCATGAGCCAAAACTCCGGCAATAAATGCAATCGATCCTTTTACATCGGCAGCGAAAATAATCATGGTGTGCAAGCTGGCCGAAAAATCTGCTTTGAATCCATTTACTTCAGCAATGTTGATGATGCCTCCTCCTTTGCTTTCGCCAAGTACTTCAATGTTTTCATTACCTCTTTTTAATTGAAGTTTGATAGTATTGGGATGCATAGTGGATGCATTCCCAACCGACTTAAACTTAAATTGAAGCCCTTGTTCCGGTGCTAAGGTTAAAGAATCTTTTATTCTTTTATCATCTGTTTTAAAATCGAGTAAGCCACCAATAACGGCACGATCTGAACTGTGACCTTCATATGTTCTAGCAAACGAGTTGTAAAAGGTAATTTCAGCTTCTTCTGGTTTTCCACCCAATAACTTTAAGGCTGTGCGCGCTATTCGCACTACACCAGCAGTATGAGAAGATGATGGACCAATCATTACAGGACCAATCATATCGAAAACACTACTTTTTTCAGCCATAATGTGGCA
Source organism: Cyclobacteriaceae bacterium (assembly GCA_027533395.1). Taxonomy (GTDB): domain Bacteria; phylum Bacteroidota; class Bacteroidia; order Cytophagales; family Cyclobacteriaceae; genus Chryseotalea. The sequence continues at coordinate 33,249 of JAPZUF010000024.1, read as the reverse complement.
TAGGTAGTTAAGGAAGTGTTAGAATTACATAAAATATAAAAAAAACTTATTTTTGATTCAGAAACAGATTTATGATAACTCGTTTAGCAGCTTTTTTAATAGCTATTGCTTCTCATGCCATTGCCCAGGATAGTTTGGTTTACTTTTCAGACTTACAATTTCAATCTAACTTTGAAAAGGATGCCTTTAAGTACATTAATCAACCCGGTTTTGAACCTGTTTTTAACTTAATGCTAGCAGATGGAAAGCTGCTAAATGAAACAGATGTTGAAAGAAATCGAGTTTCTTATTTTAAAATTTTAGATGAAATAAAAATTAAAATTGCGGATAAGTCTGAATCGAAAAGAGCTAAAATTTTTATAAGCACATTAAAAGATAAGTATTTGCTTCAGTACAACAAAGAAGCGGACTTTGAATCCATTTTTGCTGCTGGTAAATACAATGAATTAACTGCAACCATGCTCTATACCTTGGGATTAGATTACCTCAATATTCCTTATCAAATCATCATCGAACCTGCCAACTATTTTGTTATTGCATACCCTGCTAGCAACCCGCTTCGAATTGACTCAGCACCGAGTAGTATTGTTTTCACTTCCATTTCAAATGAATACATCAATCAATACGTTCAATCTTTGCGAAATCAAAAAGTAATTTCTGAAAAAGAATTTAAAAGTAAATCTACTAGAGAACTGTTTGATGCCTATTACTACGGTATGGCCGGACAAATTAAACTTGAAAATCTTATCTCCTTATATTATTTGAATACCGTTGAAAAATTATTAGGCGAACAAAAAAAACTACAAGCTTTTGAAGCCAGTGAAAAAGCTTTGTACATCAGTCAGAATGCACGTGCATTATATTTTACAACCAATCTTATTGCCGAGACACTGTTATCGATACCTGATAAAAATTTAAAACATGCGGAGTTATTAGGCAAACTTACAAGATATAAACCCGAAGGATATTCTAATGATGTTGCTGTAGGTGAGTTTTTACAAGCTGGTGAAAAACTATTGATCAGCGGAAACAAGAAAAAAGAATACGATAACTACTTTACAAAACTCTTATCCTTTACGTATCAACCAAAATTAAATGAAGAGTTAACTACTTTTTATCATGCTCAATATGGCGATTACTTTAGCCAACTTGGTGAACATGATTCAGCTTTTTTTAGGTACGACAAAGCCATCAGCTTAAATAAAGAGAATCAAAATATACATCTGGCTTTTATCAGAAGCTTATATTTATTGGGTGATCAAAGTTTTACATCAAAAACTTTTCATGAAAGAGTATTAGCAAGTAGAAATAAACATGCACAATTAAGTAACTACAAACAATTTCAACAATTAGTTGGCTCTGTTCTTTTGATTCAGGCAACTGAGGCATTTCAAAGCAATAAACCAAGTGTTGGAGAAGGAATTTTAAAGCAATTTGAAAATGATAAGGCTTTACATGTTACGCAAATGAGTACAATTGGTACTGCTTATTCTGCAGCAGCCATTTATTATTTTCAAAAGAATCAAACACAAAAAGCCAGAGATGTTATTAATAGAGGGCTTTTAATTTCACCAGATAATTTTGAATTAAAACAACGCAAAAGAATGATTAATTAAACTCAACAGACACATTATACTTTCTTTCCGTTATATAATAATTGCCTTGTAAAGTTTTAACCTTGGCAATAATATTAATCGTCTTCATGATAAAAGTACCCTGAGGCATTTGAAAATCTAATGTTGCTACACTACTGCTTTTTTCTTTTAATACATATTCCACGTTTGTCCAATCGATACAACCATTTTTATCTAAATCTCCAATATAAAATTCAACAGCACGGGTTTTATCAGACATGCTTAGATTTAAAGCGTAGGTTCCATTTTTATACAAATTGTTGACAGGCTGCACCACAATGGTTGGATATTTTTTACGAGGTTCGTTTTTAGAAGTATATTCTACTAAACCTTTACAAGGTTCGTCTTCTACGAAATAACTAACCGACCATAAGTTTCCATCCTCTTTAAACCTTTCCTGTTTACCATGTTGCTTGCCATTTTTATAATTTTGATGGAAGGCTATTTTACCATTCTCGTAATACTGTTTAACGAAGCCATCTTTAACTCCATTTTTATATTCTATTTCTTTAGCCAATTTTCCGTGTTGATAATACTCTTTAGCTAAGCCGTTTTGCTTTCCGTCTTTCATAGGAATCTCCTGCTTCACTTTTCCATTTTTAAAGTGTGAAACAAAAAGTCCGTCTTTAACTTTTTCTTTTTTTACAGCTTCTTCTTTTTTAGGTTCTTGACATGATAATGCAAAAACCGAAAACACCATGAACCAATAAACACAACGATTAAAAATTCTTTTCATACAGCAATTGGCGCTTTTATGCTTGGATGCGCCATATAATTTACAATTTCGAAATCTTCGAATTGATATTCAAATATAGAAGCAGGTTTTCTTTTAATGTTTAATGTTGGTAATGGAAAGAAATCTCGGCTTAACTGCAGTTTTGCTTGTTCGATGTGATTGGTATAGAGATGTACATCGCCACCTGTCCAAACGAATTCGCCAGGAAGCAAATCGCATTGTTGCGCAAACATATGAGTTAACAAAGCATATGATGCGATGTTGAACGGAACGCCCAGCAAAAAATCAGCTGAGCGTTGATACAATTGACAAGATAATTTTCCATCGGCTACATAAAATTGAAACAAGGCATGGCAAGGTGGCAAAGCCATGTTATCTACTTCAGCAGGATTCCACGCGCTTACTATATGCCTTCTTGAATCGGGCTTTGATTTAATTTGATGCAATACATTACTAATCTGATCAATATGTCTGCCATCAGGTGCTGGCCAACTTCTCCACTGCGAACCATAAACAGGTCCGAGATTTCCGTTTTCATCGGCCCATTCATCCCAGATACTTACGCCATGATCATTTAAATATTTGATATTCGTATCCCCATTCAAAAACCACAACAATTCGTAAATAATTGATTTAAGATGAAGTTTTTTAGTTGTTACAAGCGGAAAACCATCTTGTAAGTTAAAGCGCATCTGTTTGCCAAAGAGAGAATACGTTCCGGTGCCGGTTCTATCTGTTTTGCGAGCCCCTGTTTCCAGAATTTCGCGCATTAAATCGTGGTATTGTTTCATAGTAGTGGAGGTACAAAAATAAACTTTAGCTGCGCTTAAAAAAATAAAAAAACCACCCGCTGTGCTCGGGTGGTTTTGATTCCTAAAACTTAGTTTAGATTAGTTTCTAGGAACGTTTGTTGTAAAAGTATTATCTCCAACAGTATAAGTTACAGAGCGATCGCACTCTCCATCGCCATAATTGATGGTGATCGGTTTGCTTTCTACTGTGAATACTTTCACGCCATCAACCGGGAAACGTACTCCACAATTGCGCTTGAAAACGATGGTTTCTTCTACTACCATAGTATAATTTCTTCCGTTTCGGGTAACTCCACTGGCAGTACTACCTTCTAAAATTCTTAATTCATCGTCAGTATAGGTAGGCGTGCTGTTTCTAAACCATTCACGTGTGATATCCACTTCTCTATTGGCTACGCGTCCATCAGGAAAAGTAGCCTTACCACCAACTAAAGTAACATTGAATTTTGGCGAAGTTGTGTTGCTTTCAGTAACATTGGTTAAAGTACGTGTACCTTCTAATTTTACGCTATTGATAAAATAATTATCTGTTGTAAGTACCGCAGTAGATCCAGGTTGAAATCTTCTGCCTTCGTAGGCAACGTTTATAATACCTGAACGAACATTGCCATTGTTATCTGTGCATCCTGTACCAAAGTCAATTTCTATGTTTCCTTTTGGATTGGAAGGCTGCGAATCTTCCGCAATTGTTACTGTAACGGTAGCGCATTCAAAACGAGAGTCGTCCACAACAATAACAGTTTTTGTACGTGCTGCGCCTAAACCACCTTCAGCATTATCATCTGCCTCGAGTGCAACTGTTGATAAATCATCAGCATCTTCATAGTAAGAATCGGTTAAGGCATCTTCCGAAATGTCTTGGGCATCTTTTAATGTGATGCGGTCTTCTTCCGAACAAGCTACAACACTTAAAGCAAAAAGTGTGGCGAGAGCAATTTTCTGGAGTTTCATAAGATTTATTTGTTAATTGGTTTTCGTTTTTAACTGCACAATAGATACAGCTGCCGGGCAAAAGTTTAAACAGTACTAAAAATTATTTTTAAAATCATGAAAATCAACACTTTAAAGTTTACGCTCATCTGCCTGTTGGTTGTTTTTATTTGCCTTCCGGGCTTAGCTCAGTTAAAAATTGCTAAATTAAAGTACCAAGGTGGTGGTGATTGGTATGCAAACAAAACTGCCCTTCCGAATTTAATTGCTTTCTGTAACCGAGAACTTAACATGAACCTAGCACCTCAAGAAGAAATTGTGGATGCATCAAGCTCTGATATCTTTTTATATCCTTATGTATATATGACAGGTCACGGCAATGTAGTGTTTAGCCAAAGCGAAGCAGAAAATTTGCGAAAGTATGTTTTAGGTGGAGGCTTCTTACACATCGATGATAATTATGGCATGGATAAATTCATTAGAATTGAACTAAAGAAAATTTTTCCGCAAGCAGAGTTAACTGTTGTTCCGTTCGATCATCCTGTCTATAAACAAAAGTATACTTTTAACAATGGTTTACCTAAGATTCATGAACATGATGGAAAGCCAGCGCAAGGCTTGGGTATTTTTTTTGAAGGTAGATTGGTAATTTATTATAGTTACGAGAGTGATTTAGGTAACGGTTGGGAAGACCAACGCATACACAACGACCCCGAAGCTAAACGGTTAGAAGCATTCAAGATGGGTGCAAATTTGATTGCTTACTGTATGACAAATTTTTAAGGTGATTTTTTCATTTCTATTACCTTAATAAAAAAAGGCTGTCGATGAAGACAGCCTTTTTTATTTTATATGATATAATGTTTATTCGAACAAAGCAGCCCATGTTTTAGCAACACGAATGCCGTCTATATCAGCATTTACTGCGTTAGTTCCTTGTCTTAAATAAAACCTAGCAATGTTGGCTAAATCTGCGGCTGCACCCACTTGAGATGCATCTGCTGTCGGTTCTGTAGTAAGGTTCGTAGCTGGATTTACCCACATTTTCATAACATCATTAGTTGTTCCATCTACAATTTGGTAACTAACTACAATAAGTTTAGTATCGTTTAAAGCAAGATCACCCGCAATAAATGCAGTTGTTGAATTTGATGAGGTTGCTCTCAAGCCTAAGTTATAGGTATCCGCAGCAGAACCAGCTTTAATTGAAACTCTACCCGAGAAATTTGTAGTGCTGTTATCCGGCAAAAAGCCTGCGAGATGATCTCCTGTTGTACTTGAATTTGCACTTAAACTTGCTGCACTTGTTACTTTTACTAAAAACGCAATGTACACAGTACCGCTCGTTCTAGGCGCAAATTGTGTATATGCATCTTCTGCACTGCCAGGAATCATTCTAACGCTATTACCAGAATTAGGTGTATAACCAGTGTAGGATAAACTTCCTGATACAACTTGTAATGGGTTGCTTGTTCCACTAAAATTAACCCATTTGTCACCGCTAACATTAGCTCCACCTGCAACTGAAGTTAACTGACCAACAGTATAAGCAAAATTTTCTGTAACCAATAAATCTGCTTCTGCATTGCCAGCTTCTGTTCCAGCTACTGCGAATGATTGGGTTGGAGATCCTAAAGAACGAAGTGTAATAGTTCCGTTAATAGGCTGATTAAATCCTGTTGATGGCGCAAAGCGAACATAAACTGTTGTTGGCGAACCTAAATTAGCAGCCGGTACTGTTGCAGTTGGTGCAAAGCCTGAGCCTGATGTAAGCGATACCTGAAAATTAGCAGATGCTGTTATTACTACATCGCGCATGGGTGTTGCGCCTGCTTGTGTTCCACTTACGGTTAAAGTCTGCTCAACAGATACTGCCGCGTTATTTACAGAACCAAAATTTGAGATAGCGTGTAAGAAGTTTATAGTACCTAATGGACTGTTGGCAAAAATATCTTCTGCCACCATAGGAATGATTTGTGCACCATTAAAATCAGAGGCAATACCCACAATTGAACCCACTCCATAAGGCATGATGACATTACTAAATGGAGCACCCGATTCTGTTCTAACTGTTGACGTAGAACTTCCATCGCTTATCGTTCTACTGCCACTTAGTGTTAGGGTTCCATTAGCATCTACAAAACCAACATTATTTACCTGAACCAACATACCTTCATACAAACCTTGATTAAATTCAACCAGTGTAACAACTTCTGGTGTTGGCAAGGTGTTGTTTTCGTCAATAAGAATTGCTCTTGCGTTAGGCGTATTTTCAACTTGCAATAAACCATTGAAACTAGTGAAGCGAGCGCCAAACAATTGAATGGTGATTTCATCTCCACGTTTAATAACATTGTTGTTAGCAGCACTGAAACGAATTGCAATGCCGGCAGTTGCATCTTGAATAAAGATGTTGTTATTATTTACCTGAGGATTGCTAGAAGTAACAATACCTTGAATCTTAGCAGATGTTACAATGTTTTGTTGACCAGAACCTCCATACATCGCACGCAAGTCTGCAATGGTCATCACTGCATCGTCATCGTTTATAGAATGTGTATAAGATGAACTTGTTCCGTTTTGGTAAGTAACAACACCTGTAGAGGCTGTCATTGCAAATGTAACATCTCTTGCTGCATTTACTTCTGTGTTTTCAATCGGAATAATTTTAAAGCTTGTTGTTGACACTCCGCTTGCAATGGTTAAATTAATTTTGTTATTGACTGCCGCAGGTTCAGTTGTGTAATGTGTTCCATAAACAGCCAAGGTAGAGCTTAGCGTAATTTCTAAGGTTCCGGTTCCATTAGTTTCGGGCGCTAAGTTAATGTTAACCGTTGCACCTGCAGTTTCTAATTCTAAAGCACTGCCTTCGGCTACAGCAAAGGTTGCTGCAGATGGGGTTTCATCATCTGTGATAGTAAACTCATGCGTAAGATTGGTTCCTTTGTTTACACCGCCAGTGGCTGTTTCAATGGTAAAATTGATAACGCGAGCTGCATTTACATCATCGTTATTTATTGGAATAACTTTAAAAGATTTACTCGCATCTCCAAAAGCTACTGCAATTGTAATTTTCCCATCAACTGCCGCAGGTTGTGTTGTAAAGTGTGTGCCATAAGTTGCATTGGTAGATGCAAGGTTAACTATTATCTGTCCTGCTCCTGCTGCATTGTTGGTTAATGGTAAGGTTACATCCAAACCAGCTGCAGTTCCTTCTGCCACACTGCTTGATGAATTGGCAAAATTAACGGCTGTAGGGCCTTCATCATCTGTTAAAGTAACTTCTAATGATGCTTGCGCTCCAGCTTCAAGCGGACCATCAAAATTACCAAGCGTGAAAGTTACTTTTCTAATTCCTTCGTTGATTTGATTATTATTTACAGGAGTAAAACGAAACTGCGCTGAAGTTTGTCCTTTGGTAATACTAACTGCGATCCTACCAGATGATCCATTTGGATTGGTTGTATAATCCGTTGCATAGGCAACGTTGGTGTTTTCAATGGCAACTTCGAAAGAAGCATCTGCCTGAGCTGCTTCTGCAAAATTTATTGTATAAGTTTGTTCTGTTGCAGATTCGCTTACAGTAACTGCGGTAGTAGAAAATTGAACGGCAACAGATTTTGCCGTTGTTTCTTCATTATCATCGCATGATGTAATGAAACCAACTGAGGCAAGCAAGATAACAAGCTTGGTTGCCGTAATTTTAATTTGTTTTGTTAGATTCATGATTGGTTGTTTAAAATTATTGTTGAACAATATCCGAAGCAGCCATAGGTATTAACTGTGCTGTTGTAAACGTGCTGGCGATTCCTGTTATGGTAACAGTTCCTTGTAGTGCAACAGTAGATGAAAAAGGCGCATAACTCTCCACTCGCAATGTAGAAGTTGTGTTTCCGTCAGAGATTGTATTATTTCCGTTTAAAGTTTTTGTGCCATCGGCAGTGGTTATGGTTAAATTTGTAATTCTTACCCGTTGCGATTGAAATTGATTACTGTTTAATTGAGCCAACGTTATTGTTACAGGTTCTGGCAAAGGTTCTGTACCCAACTTTACAATTTTACTATGCGGTAGGGTTGCTGTACCATCTCCCAACTGTATCAGACCATTAAATGCCGTTAGAGTTACTCCAGATAAAGGCAATCGCACTCTTTCTCCGGGCAAAAGCTTGTTAGGGTCAGTCGTATTGTTTGCATTGAAGCGTAATACAATCCCACCTGTTTCATCTTGCATGAAAACATTTTTCGCGGTAACATTATCGTTTGTGCTGGTTACCACACCTTCAATAAATTTGCTTACTGATAAGGTTTGTGCGGAGCCACTGTACAATGCTCGAACTTCAGCAATTGTTAATTGATTGGCATCTAGTTGACGCTTATTAATAGAAAGTGTATGTACCAAGGCAAGAGGTTGAGCCATGGTTAAACCTCCACCATTTACAGCAGTGATTTCAAAAATTACCTGGCGCGTAATTTCTGTTCCAACGGTCGGATATACGAAAAAGCCCGGCTGTTCCGTTTCCGAATCAATTGTTAGTATAATCTCGTTGTTAACAGGTTCTGGTTCTGTTGTGTAATCAACCCCATATTCAACATTACCAACCTCTGTTATGGCGATGCGAACTTCCACACTTTCAGATAATGTAACATTAGCGGCAACACCAACTTTCGTGCCTGCGGAATTTGTCTCTTGAAGAAAAGTAAATGTACTCTCGAAACCGAGAGATGGTTTAACAGAAAAACCATTATCATCATCCTTACAAGAAAAAATACTTAATGAGAGGAGAAGACTAAAATATAATTTCTTAATCATCTTATTTTATTTTAATGTTGAAATCATCAATACGCCAATTAGAAGAACTACCTGTTGTTCCACCTTGGAATTGGAAAGCCACATACACTGGCTGATCAGGAACATCCTTAACACTAGCTTTAACTAATACCCATGCTCTGCTTCCTGCAGATGGAAGTTGTTCTGAGAAGTTTGGAACATCCGTCCAGATTACCCCATCAGCTTCAGGGTTTCCTGCGCCCGAGTAAGTTGTACTGTATTTCAATTTTAATTGGCCGGCACCCGAAAATCTAGAATAAACTTGCATGCTAAAAACCATTTCATTGAAATCAGCTCCATCCAGTGGCTCATTCAAAATAAGATAAGAGTTAGCTACTCCTGCACCTTTACCGAATGCATTGGCTTCTACTGCTTTGGTACTTTCGTCAGGATAGCCGAAATCAGTACATGCCCATAACGTTGCAGCCATAGAACCAGGTACGATGTTTTCGGTGAAAGCTGCCGGAGCGCCACTGCAATCATTAAAATTCTGATCCACTAAAGGAGGTTCTGCTACATAAAATTTAAAAGTGTTTTGACCAGTAGAACGAATTGAATTTGAAAACTGATCTATTGTAAATGTATACTCATAATCATTAACTTCAACCACTCCATCATTTAGAGGAGTTATTGTAAAAAATGTTGTTGTTTCACCTGCAGGTATAGTTAACGTGATTATACCTTGCTGTAATTGAGGCGGATTGGTTACGTAAGAAAATCCGTAACCGGCACCATTGCCTGCTACTTTAATATTTACCTGAGACTCTCTTGCCAATACTCGAGATGTAACTAAATCTACGCGAAAGGGTGTGCCAGCTGTGCCAGGCGCAGGTTCTGTGGTTGAGCCTGCCAAACTTGGATAAAAAGTTACAGTAGCAGCTTCATAATCTTCTTCTGTACAACCCAGTACAAACAAGATGAAAATTGAACAATAAGTTAGTAAGCGCATGTATCTTCTAATTAAAATAAACTGTAAAATTTGCATTGAAATTGATTGGGAAACCGTATGCTTCTTGTACACCAAACTGTTCATCAGATCTGCGGATAAATGTGTCGTTTAACACATTATGTACGTTCGCACTAACACGAGAACGGAATTCTCCAAAATTGAAATAATAACCAGCATAAATATCAAGTATACCATAGTCAGGTAACTTTCTTACAGGTTTGATTACTTCTGAAGTGCGTTGAGCAGGATCGAAAGACTCGTATAAGTTCGCAAAGTAATTATAACGGAAACCGAAATAACTGTTGCGTAAACGCTTATAATGCATACCAATAAATGCTGTTGTTTGTGCTGAGTTTCCAACTTTTAAATTTTTGACGTTCACTGATTGTACAACAACCTCTGTTCCTTGGTCGTCTGTAGAAATCAATTGTACATTGTTTTTCCAGCGCCAATCTCCAGTGGAAGCCATAGCTGTAATTTCTATTCCGGGTATTACTTCAAATCGAGCGTCTAATTCTAAACCTTTATGTAAAGCAGCTATTCCATTCAATGCTTGTCTTCTGCCTGTTCGTTCATCTATAAAAGCATCGTTAGATAAAACCCTGTCTTTCCACTCAGTATAATAGGCATTAAAATTTACTCTTAAGCGAGAGGTACGGTAACTATATCCTACTTCTGCGGAATGAATGGTTTCATTTTTCAATCCATCTAAGTATTCATTACCATAGCGAGAATCAATAAAAGCATTGCGTAAGAAAGGAGCGCGTGTAAATCTTCCACCATTTACAAATACGTTGTGTCTTCCGGTTATCCTGTAATTGACGCCTGCCTTTGCATTATAATTATTAAAGACTCTAACATCAGATTCGCCTAAAGAATTAGTGATGTATTCCGGGTCACCGCTCCACATGTTGCCCACACGCGACATTTGTATGCGTGATGTATTGGCCGAGACAAATATGTCGAATTTACTGATAGTTTTTTCTACTTGCGCGAATAGAGATCCCCAACGCACTTTGCCATCGTAATCGTATCTGATTTTATCTCCTTTAAAGGCAACTCTATTGGGTGTAAGTAAATTGTTATCAAAATTACTGAATCGGTCTAAGTAAAAACTTCCTCCGAGCAAGTCGTGAACTTGGGCATAGTGACCAGCACGATAATCCCTAAGATCTAATCCAAAAACCAAATTAGTTGAAGTATTAATTTGATAATTAGCGTTTGTGATTATACCATACCAGTTGTGGTTGTTATAACGTGCCTCTATAATATTTCTCGATTGAGCTCCTGTTATGCTTTGGCCAAACATATCAAACGGATTGGTTACTGTTTGTACATTAGCCAGGTTTTCAGCTTTCAATTTTTCAAAATCTATTAATCCTTCATTAGTAATGTCATCATTGGGATCATTTAAGTTGCTCTGATTAGTGGTTACTCCTGTAGCCACTGTACCATACACACGAGCAATTGAAGCATAAGCAGAAGTAGTTACTGAAAGTTTATCAGATACATTCCACAAATGCATCAAAGTGATTTGAGGTTTGTGAGCGTAATTTTGTGATGAATTATATAGTTCACCGTTATAATATCCTATAGCTGGATTGTGCAAGTAATTGTTATATTGCTCATAGGCCTTGGTATTAGTGTTGAAAGCTCTGCCACGGTTTGCTGGAGCGCCAAAAGTGGTAAATAATAATGTGTGTTTATCATTAATTTCCTTCGAAACCGTTAAGAAATAGGACCAAGCATCTACAAAAGTACCCGGACGAATGCCTTCTCCGTTGCTTCTGGAACCTTGGAAAGAAACTGACCAGCCTCCTTTTAATTCACCGCTATGTATAGTAAAACGATATCTGTTTCTGAATGACCCATTACCAAAAATAACTTCGGCTCTTCCACCCTTTCTTCTTTCTGCAGGATCTGTTACGATGTTTACCGTGCCACCTACTGAATTTACAGCTAGTTTAGAGGCACCTAAACCGCGTTGCACTTGCATGTTACGGGTTACTTCACTTAACCCTGCAAAGTTACTCCAATACATAATGCCATTTTCCATGTCATTCATGGGAACACCATTAATCATGAACAAAACTTCTTCTTGTCCAAAGCCTCTGATATTCACATACGCATCACCAAAAGCGCCATCACCTTGCGTTGCATAAATTCCTGGTGTGGAATTTAATAATTCAGGCAACTGCATGGCACCAAGTTGCTCAGCAATTTCTACTGAACCAAGGTTCGCAACAGCAACAGGTGTTTTACGATCCTCAACTACATTGGCGAAAATTTCAATTTCATTAAGTCCAATCGCATTAGATGCTAAAGCTATCTCTCCTATATTTTGGTTTTGACCAGCTTCAAATGAAACAGATTGAACAACATCATCATAACCGATGTATTTTATTCTTACTTGATAAGATCCCGGAGGAATGTTTTTGATGGTAAATCTTCCATCTAAATCTGTGATGCCACCCAATGTTGTTTTTTCAACAATGATGGTTGCTCCTATTAAGGCTTCTTTTGTTTCGTTATCGGTAATTTTACCAGATAAAGTTGCATTTTGTGAAAAAGATGCAAAAGAAATCAGCGCACAGAACATTAGTACTGATACTTTCATGCTGTAGTGGTTGGTTGTTTTTAGCGGGTGCAAAGATATTATTTATAGCTCAATAAATATCTTTTACATGTTACAAAATCGTTAACTTTGTTTCGATTTGTTGAAACTTTGCTATTAAAAATCGATTTTTACCGCGTGAAAAAATTATTTGTCTTTTTATTTTATTGCTCATTTTTTGTAATCCAGCCAAGTCAAGCACAAACAAACATTGTTGGCTTTTATAATGTTGAGAATTTATTTGATACTGAAGATGATCCTTTAATCAACGATGCAGAGTTTTTACCTGCAGGCGCTAATCAATGGACGCCCGATCGGTATTTCATCAAATTGCAAAACATGAGCAGTGTTTTAAAAGGTATTAATGCTGACATCATCGGTCTTGCGGAAGTTGAAAACAGAAAAGTGTTGGAGGATTTAGTACAGCATCCTAACCTTATAGCCAAACGTTATCAAATCATTCATTTTGATATGGATGATGGCCGCGGAATTGACGTAGCATTGCTTTATAAACCAAGTGTATTTAAGCCTTTTAAAATCGTTAAATTACCTATAGCTGATCCGCGTGAACCAAAATTTAAAACACGAGACATATTGTGGGTAAAGGGCTTGTTTCAAGGCGACACTCTTCATTTTATTGTAAACCATTGGCCATCGCGTAGTGGTGGTGGCAAAGAAGATAAAAGATTGTTAGCTGCTCAGGTATTAAGAAGGGCTATTGATTCTGTAATGGTTATCAATCCCATCTCAAAAATGGTAATGGTAGGAGATTTTAATGACGATCCAAATAACAAGAGCATCAAAAAAATTCTTTGTGCAGAAAACGAAAAGCGAGAGGAAATATTAGTTAATGCATCTGAACCAACCTTTAAAAAAGGTTATGGTACGTTATATTATAATGGTATCTGGAATTTATTCGACCAAATCATCATCAGTAAAAACCTAGAGCAAGGTGTTCAACATTATGTTCCATCATCATTTACGGTTTATGTAACACCCGAAATGCTAGAAAAAGAAGGTCGCTATGCTGGTGCTCCACGAAGAACTTTTAGGTCTGGACAATTCGATGAAAATGGTTTCAGCGACCATCTACCTGTTTATATCAAAATAACCAAACAATAATTTTTTTAATCCATGCGATTGATTCATCTAGCGATAACTTCATTGTTTTTATTTGCTTGTCAAGAACAAATTCAAGAACAAGGAACTCCACGACCGCCTGTTAATAATAATCCAGATCAAGATAACTCTGGAACACCAGTAAGTGGTAAATATGCCAATTGTTTAAATGTGTTAGATAATACTACATTTGATATTGTAACTTGGAACATAGAGCAATTTTCAACTACCAATACTAATCTTACTTTGCTAGCTGAAATGATTATTGCCATGGATGCCGATGTAATTGGAGTTCAAGAAATTAATTCGAGAAATGCTTTTGATGCTTTGCTTACCTCATTACCAGGTTATAGCGGAAAACTATACCTGAACGGTAGTTTAGGACAAGGTTACATTTACAAAAACAGTGAGATAACTAACCTAACAGATCTGACATTATGGTTTGTTGGAGAGACTAGCCCTTTTCCGCGTCCACTTGTGGTAACAACGGCTACGCATACCAGTGGCAAGCAAGTAATGTTAGTGAACGTGCATTTAAAATGCTGTGATGATGGTATCGCTCGCAGAAGAGAAGCCAGCACCAGATTAAAATCATTTATCGATACTAATTTTAGTACAACCCCCATTGTAGTGTTAGGTGATTTTAATGATGAGATTGATGAGCCTGTATCTGATAATGTTTTTCAAAATTTAATAACGGATAGCAACAATTATGCTTTTGCAGACATGAGCATTGCAACAGGTTCAAATGCATATTGGAGTTATCCGAGCTACCCGAGCCATATTGATCATCATTTAATTTCTAATGAGTTGTTCGCAAGCAAACATGCAGTAAAGACCATCCGTTTCGAGTTTTGCGATAGCCGTTATTCAAACGAAATTTCAGACCACCGCCCGGTTCTTCTACAATTAAAGTAATCGGAATCGAATTATAAAAAATTGAAAATAAGACAGTTATAAATAATTGTCTTATTTTTTTTGATTCTATTAACTAAACTTTTAGTTTTAACTATTAATTTAGTTATGAGAGAATTAACCAAAGCCGAGGACCAGGTAATGCAAGTTTTATGGAAGCTTGAAAAAGCTTTTGTAAAAGACATCATTGAACAATTACCCGAACCTAAGCCTGCTTACAATACTGTATCAACAATCATTCGCATTTTAGAAAATAAAGGATTTGTCGATCATACATCCTACGGTAAGACTTACGAGTACTATCCGATTGTATCGAAAGAATCTTATTCTAAATTTACTGTTCAAAATATGCTGCAAAATTATTTCGGGGGCTCCATGCAAAATCTCGTCTCATTCTTCGCTAAAAATGAAAATCTGACTTTGCAAGAAATTGAAGCCTTACAAAAAGAATTAGCCAACATAAAAAAAGAAAGTCATGATGAAGGCCATTAACTTTTTAATTGAAGTAAGCATTTTACAAGCTATACTACTTTTTGTATTTCACTTTTTGTTTAATAATCAAACCGATTTTAAATGGAAGAGAAACTTTCTTTTAACATCAGTTTTGTTTTCTTGGCTAGCTCCATTCTTGCAATTCGATTTCATTTTTACACAACAAGCCGTTATTACACTACCAGACCATATCAAGACTTATTGGCTTGAGGATTTACAGGTTGCAACAAATGCAGATAATCTTACTTCATTTTCCTTATTTACCTTTATTCAATTAATATACTTTTCGATTACAGGATTCCTTGCTTTCTTAACAACGAAACAAATATTAAACATTTTTTCATTGCGAAAAACTTCTAATATTCGATTTATTCCTAACGCTGTTATATATGAACATCACCAAATTATAAATAGCTTTTCATTTTTTAAATGGATTTTTATACCAACTGACTTGCACGATAAAGAAGTAGTTATTCAACATGAATTAAGTCATATTCAAAAGAAACATTCATACGACAGAACCATACTTGCTATCAATAAACTCATATTTTGGTTTAATCCAGCTGTGTATGTTATTGAAAAACAAATGATTGAAACTCACGAATTTGAAGCAGACGAAAATATCGCAGCTACAATCGGAAAAGAACATTATTGTGGTTTACTGGCAAAAACTGCATTGATGCAATCCGGATTTTCTCTTGCCAATCATTTTTATCATTCTTTCACCTTAAAACGAATTAATATGATTAAAAAAGTTAAAAACTCAATTTCGTATTGGAGACAAGCTACTGCTATTCTTATCTTATTGTTATCTGGCGTAATGATTGCTTGTCAAGATGCTGTGATGGATAGCGTACAAGAAATAGCTAAAACTTCTTCCATTACAACCAACTATCCTCAAAAAGTACAGCAAGCTGTGGATAAAATCAAAGCTAAAAATCCTCAAACTGAAGTAATTGTTTTCGGTGTGACTGATTCGAAAAACGAAACTTTTAAAAATATGATGGCTCAAATTGAAGTCAATTCTATTCAAAGTATTGAAATTATTAAAATGGAAGCAAAAGATCAGGCAGATTTTCCAAACTACATTATCATTGAGAAAAAGCTTGCTAATCAATTTGCTGATCAGATAATTGAAACCGATAAAAATGGAAGTGAAATTTTTACAATGGTAGAAGAAACTGCTAAACCAAGTAATGGAATGGAAGGTTTTTCTCAAATGATACAAGACAATTTGAAATATCCTCAACAAGCACGCGACAAAAATACTGAAGGGAAAGTATTTGTTCAATTCATCATTAATGAGGATGGTAAAATAAGCAATGCAGTAATTTTAAAAGGTATTGGCGATGGATGCGATGAAGAAGCAGTAAGGGTTATTTTACTTTCACCAAATTGGATTCCGGGAAAACAAAAAGGAATGCCGGTGAAACAAAGAATGGTGTTGCCTATCACTTTTAAATTATGAAAGCAAGCACTTTTAAATGGATTAGTAATACTATAGCAATCATTATTATTGTTTTAGCAACACTTCGCGTATTGCATGTTGTAGATAATAATGCCTATTTAATTATTGCCCTAGTTACTTTTTCAAGCATACAAATGTACTACATCAGTTATCTGGAGAAGAAACAAGTTTAATATTAATAGTATTTTAAAATTAACTATTGAGAATTAAGATTAATAAAATAATAAACCAACATTGAAAAATTTATTACAACAAAAAAACAGACCACGATTTAAATCGTGGTCTGTTTGCAATCAATATCAATTTTGTAAATAAATCATCTCCTATTTACCCAACACTTCTTCGAGTTTCGCTTCCAATGCAGGACCTCTTAAATTCTTAGCAATTATTTTTCCTTCTTTATCCAACAGCAAAGAATACGGAATGCCATTGATATCGTACGTTCTGGCTGCTTCTGACTGAAAATATTTTAAATCCGAAACGTGCGTCCACGTTAATCCATCTTGCGCAATGGCTTGCACCCAATCTTCTTTATTTCGATCTAATGAAACGCCATACACAGTAAAACCTTTTTCTTTGAAGCGCTTAAATGCTTTTACAACATTCGGATTTTCTTTTCTGCATGGCCCGCACCACTTCGCCCAAAAATCTACTAAAACATATTGACCGCGCAACGAACTTAACTTCACTACTTGTCCTTCCGGATTAGGCAAAGCAATTTCTGGCGCTGGTTGGCCCACTGCTAATTTTTTTAACTTATCTACTTTCTCGATAAATGTTTTCACGTGTGTGTAATTGCCCCAGTCCTTTCTTAATTTGTCAGCAACAATTGCGTAGGTTTCAAAATACTGATCAGGGTCTAACGAATTATTTTGTAATAGATTCAAAACTGCTAAAGATGGTGGAAGCGATTTGAAATAATCTGCCACTTTATCATTGTTGGCTTTGGCTAATTGCATATAAGTTTGTTGCAATTCAAACATCTTGGCTTCGTTTTTGGCTTGTTGCGCTACAGCAAAATCCTGATTGAGTTTTTGAAACTCAGCACTACTTTCAAAGGCACGCATCATGCTTTGTGCTTTGGTGATGATGTCCATATCTGGTGATCCTGTAATTTGTACAAACCCCTGCGCACTATTTCCATCTGCATTTACTTCTACATCGCTCTTGTCTAAGATCAAGTTAATAACTTGTTTGTTGTAAAAATTTAATCGGTAATACCCTGGCTCTTTCAGCGTAATTTTCTTGCTGAATGTATAATTTGATTTTAATTGGATGGTATCTTGCCAACCACCTTCCGCTACATTTTTCATTTCCTGGATAACAATTTGTCCTTGTTGTGGAAAACCAACTTTGCCTTTCAAGGTGATGGTCCAACTGCCTTGTGGTGGTATTTCTTTCGTTGAAGATGAACAAGACAACAACCACACAAATCCCAGTAATAAAAATTGAATCAACTGCTTCATAACGATTTTAATTTTTCTATAATTAACTGATTTGCTTTTTTTGGATCTGCTTTTCCTTTCGTGCGCTTCATCACTTCTCCCATAAACATATCCACTATTCCTTTTTTTCCTTGCTTGTATTCTTCTACTTTCAACGGATAAATTTTTATCACTTCATCAATCACTGGCGTTAAAGCATCAACGTTGTTTTCTAACAAGAGGTTCAAAGCTTGTGCCAACTCTAAAGGAGATTGATTAGGTTTTAACAATAATTCAGGAAAAATTTTCTGACTCGCCATCGTGTAACTCACTTTTCCTTCTTCTACCAAATTAATCAACTTGGCTAAAGTAACAGGTTGAACTGGAAATGTGGTTGCTTTTTCCATGCGCTCACGCAATTGACTTTTAAGCGGTCCGATTACCCAATTGGCTGCTGCTTTATAATGTTTGGTATGCGCTACCACGTCATTAAAATATTGGGCCACGTCTTTGTCATCTGTAATCACACCTGCATCGTATTCGCTTAATTGATACTTTTCGATAAAGCGATTGAACATGGCTTGTGGCAACTCGCCCATTTCATTTTTTATTTGATTGAGCCAAGCTTCATCCACCACCACCGGACTTAAATCCGGATCGGGGAAATAGCGGTAATCATGCAAAGTTTCTTTCGAACGTAAACTGAAGGTTGTTTCTTTTTCAGCATCGTAACTGCGTGTCTCACTGACCACTGATTGACCTGCCTGAACGAGTGTAATCTGTCTTTCAATTTCTGTTTCGATAGCGCGTTGCACATGTTTAAAAGAGTTCATGTTCTTAATCTCTACTTTTGGATTTAAAACTGAACTTCCTTTTTCGCGAATAGAAACATTAGCATCGCATCGCAAAGATCCTTCTTCCATATAGCCATCCCCAATTCCTAAAAAGCGAACTAATTTTCTGATTTCAACTAGAAAGGCATACGCTTCCTCAGGCAAACGCATGACGGGTTCGGTGACCATTTCAATTAAAGCTGTGCCTGCGCGGTTATAATCAATCGCAGAAAAATCTTTGTGTTGATCGTGCAACAATTTACCAGCGTCTTCTTCTAAATGAATTCTGTTTAATTGAATAGCTTTGCGCAAGCCTGATTTGGTTACAATCGGAACTTGTCCACCTATACAAACAGGTGTTCTATCTTGTGTGAGTTGATATCCCTTGGGTAAATCAGGATAAAAATAATGTTTACGATCGAAGTATAACGTTTGGCTAATGGTTGAACCTAAGGCTAAGCCCATTTTGATACCTAACTCAATCGCCTTTTTATTTACTTTCGGTAAGGTGCCTGGATGCGCCAATGAAATGGTGCTGATCAAGGTATTTGGACTTTCACCAAAAGCTACACCATCAGCACAAAATATTTTACTATCTGTTGCTAACTGTATGTGTACTTCTAAACCAATAACGGCCTCGTATATGTCCGAACCTGAAGTCATGCTTTTAAGCTGATGCTACCATTTGTTTGGCTTTCACAATCACTTGATCTAATCCGTTCAGGTTTTTACCTCCGGCTGTTGCAAAGAAAGGCTGTCCTCCTCCTCCTCCATCAATTTCTTTAGCCAACTCTTTTACCATGTTGCCCGCATGAAATTTATTCTGAGTAGCTAATTTCTCACCTACCATTACACAAACTTGTGGCTTACCATCTATGTTTACGGCCAATATCAATAACAAATTTTCGAATTGATTGCGCAAACCGTAAGCAATGTTTTTTACTGCATCGGCAGTTGGTGCCTCAATTTTATCTATTAATATTTGCATTCCTTTTTCTTCTTTCACGCGTAGCGCCAAACTGTCTTTCATCAGATTGGCTTTTTCCTGGTACAAAGCTTCTATCTTTTTTTCTAATGCTGCTCTTTCTTCTGCCAAGCTTTTAATTGCGTTAACCAGATGCTTAGGATTTTTAAGTATCGCTTTTACTTCTTCTACTTGTTCTAACGTTTCTGCTATACTGTTTTCAGCTGCTTCGGCTGTTATCGCTTCTATTCTTCGTACACCGGCAGCTACAGAACTTTCGCTCACTATTTTAAAGAAACCTATTTGTCCGGTTGCCGGCACGTGCGTACCACCGCATAGTTCTACCGAATAATTTTTATCGAATGTAATCACGCGTACAAACTCGCCATACTTCTCTCCGAAAAGTGCCATTGCTCCTAACGCTTTGGCTTCGGCAATGGGCACATTTTGTTTTTCATCTAAGGCAATGTTGGCTCTGATTTTCTCATTCACCATTTTTTCAACTTGCTTCACTTCCTCGTTGGTCATAGCCGCAAAATGAGAAAAATCGAAACGCAATACTTGATGATTAACCAACGAACCTTTTTGCTCAACGTGTTTACCCAACACTTGTCTTAAGGCAGCATGGAGCAAGTGAGTGGCAGAGTGGTTGCATTGGGTTTGTTGTCTTTTTTCTTTGTTGACAACCGCAGTAAAAGTATGGTGTAAACTTTCAGGTAATTGATCGGCAAAGTGAACAATCAATTCATTTTCCTTTTTTGTATCGGTAATGAAAATTTTCTCATTAACAGATTGGATATACCCAGTGTCGCCCACTTGTCCACCGCTTTCAGCATAAAAAGGAGTTTTGTTAAAAACCAATTGATAAGAATCCTTTCCTTTTTGTTTGATCGCTCTGTACTTGATGATTTTCACTTCATCTTCTAAATGCGTATAGCCGGTGAAAAGTGTTTTTTGTTCATCGCCAACAACTATCCAATCACCCGTTTCTTTAGCTGCTGCGGCTTTTGAGCGATCTTTTTGTTTGAGCATTTCAGTTTCAAAACCTTTTTCATCGATTGAAAGTCCTTTCTCTCTGGCAATGAGTGAGGTTAAATCAACTGGAAAACCAAAGGTATCGTACAATTCGAAAACCTGATCGCCAGCAATTACTTTGGTTTTTTGATCTGCAATGATAGTTTCAATTCTTTTCAATCCTTTCTCTAAAGTTCTTAAGAAAGAAACTTCTTCTTCCATGATAACCTTTGCTACATAATCTTTCTGGCTTTCTAATTCTTTGAATACATCTTTTAATTGTGCGCTTAATACAGGCACAAGTTTGTAAAGAAATGGTTCTTTAAAATTTAAAAAAGTAAAGCCATAGCGTACTGCTCTTCTTAAAATTCTTCTGATGACATATCCTGCTCCAGTGTTGGATGGTAATTGTCCATCGCAAATGGCAAAACTAACGGCCCGTATATGGTCGGCCATCACGCGCATGGCAATATCTGTTTTCTCTTGTTCTGTTCTGCTGCCATCTGAACCAGGTTGTGTAGCGGTGTATTGTACTCCTGATGATTTCGAAATAAAATCAATCAAAGGTGTAAAAACATCTGTATCGTAATTCGAGGTTTTGCCTTGTATAGCCATGCACAAACGCTCGAAACCCATACCGGTATCAACATTCTTATTAGGTAACGGCTTTAATAAAGTTAACTGTGAACGCAATCGCTCTCGTGCTACTTTTTTATCATCTCCCTTATATTCAAGATCGAACTTCATCAATTCGCTGGCACCACCTTTAGTGGGATTCCAATATCGTTCGAATTCCATGAATACATTGTTCCAAATCTCAATCACTTGCGGATGATCATTGTTTACTAAATCTTTTCCTGGAATTTTTTTGCGTTCTTCATCAGAACGAAGATCTACATGTATTTCTGAACAAGGACCACATGGACCGAGGTCGGCCATTTCCCAAAAGTTATCTTTCTTATTACCTAATATAATTCTATCTTCATTTACAAAGTTCTTCCATATATCAAATGCCTCTTGGTCGAATGGCAGATTATCATCTTTATCTCCTCCAAACACGCTCACATAGAGTCTGTCTTTTGGTAATTTATATTCTTCGGTTAGTAGTTCCCAAGCCCAAGCGAGTGCTTCTTTTTTAAAATAATCACCAAAACTCCAGTTACCCAACATTTCGAACATGGTATGATGGTAAGTGTCGATGCCTACTTCTTCTAAGTCGTTGTGTTTGCCACTTACGCGCAAACATTTTTGTGTATCGGCAATTCGGGAGTAGGGTGCTTTTTCGTTACCTAAAAAGTAATCTTTAAACTGAACCATGCCCGAGTTGGTGAACAACAAAGTGGGGTCGTTCTTTAAAACCAAAGGTGCTGATGGCACAATTTGATGCCCTTTTTTCTCGAAAAACTCCAAAAACTTTCTTCTGATCGAACCCGAATCCATGCTCATAAAATGATAAGTAGCTTGTTTTTACTATATTACACCGCTTTATAAATCGGCAAGTCACAAAAATAACCCCGAAAGTAGAGAGAATGAGCAGATTAAATGGTTTTTTTTAGATTTCCGGCCAAAGATTATATGCAATTTGTCTTCAACCCAAAATCACTACGTTTCGAGCGTGCAGGTATCCCATGGGGTAACTGGCTGTTGGGAGTATTGGCGCTTATTGCATTTACCATTTTGTTTTTTGTAGGCATTGCCTGGCTAGATGCAACTGTTTGGGAATCTCCGGAAGAAATAGCGTTAAGAAAAGAAAACCAAGCTTTAGCTTCTTATTACAAAGTTGTTTCGTCTGAATTAAATGAAAGCAAAAATTTAGTATCAGCCATTGCCAAAAAAGATGAAGCATTAAAATCTACCTTATTCGATGCCATCTTACACACAACAGAAGAAACGAAAACGAACACATTCGAACCTGGTAAAAACACCAATGATATCACGCAAAAAGCCATTGCTTTGCAACAACAGGTTAATCAACTAAAAGAAAAAGCAATTTTCAATTCTGTTTATTTTAGCAAGCATGTGCATCATCACAATGCATCCATCAATCACAAATTATTATTCACACCTTCTATTATTCCTGTAGAAAACGTAAGCTTAGCTTCTGGTTTTGGAAAACGCATGCATCCTTTTCATAAAGGTTTGTATCAACATACTGGCATCGATTTGTTGGCACCAAAAGGCAGTGCCGTTATGGCCACCGCTTCAGGAACTATTAATGTGATCAACAACAGTTTAGAAATTGCCGGATATGGAAATTATATAGAGATTAGTCATGGTAATGGTTTTATCACACGTTATGCACACCTTGAAAATATTTTGGTTAGAAAAGGTCAGCAAGTAACAAAAGGACAAACCATCGGAACAGTTGGTAACACTGGAGGTTCGGCTGCACCGCATTTACATTACGAAGTATTGCTTGATGGATTAGAGCAAAATCCTATCTATTACTTATTGCAAGGTTTGAATACCGAAGCTTACGAGAAAATGTTAACAGCTAGTAAAAAACAAAATCAAGCCCTCGATTGATGTTTAAGCAGCGTTACACATATAACCCTGAAACTTGCCATTACGAACCGCATTACATGTCGGGTAAAAAAGTGCGCAACCGTTTAATGATGTTGATGTTTTTTTCTTTTCTATTTGCTTCGGGGTGTTATTACTTCTATTTGCAAACCGGTGAAGCCATCGACTTGGTACAACTTAAGCAAAGCAATAGAAGATTAAAATCGCAATGGGCTTTGTTACAAGACGAAATGAAACAGCAAAAAACAGAATTACAAAAGTTTATTGCTGAAGATGATCAACTATACAGACCCATATTAGATGCTGATACACTTGCGAAAACAGAAAGATTAGCCGGTGTAGGAGGAACACTTCGTATTCCGGAAGAAGTTAAAGATTACCCCTTCATAAAACATTCACTTGCTGATGCCTTGCAGATGAAACACGAACTAACGGTGGAGTATGAGTCGTTCGAGCAATTACAAAAATTAGTGAATACTAAAACCAAACAGTGGGCATCTAGGCCGGCCATTCAACCAATCGATAACCAAGATTTGGTTTTTCTGTATGGTACATTCGGCATGCGTCTTAATCCGGTATTGGGCATATATCGTTTACACAAAGGTTTAGATTTTAAAGCTAAAACCGGCACTCCGATTTATGCAACCGGAGATGGTGAAGTATTAGACGCTTACTACTCCGATTCGTATGGTAATGTTGTGTACATCTATCATGGCTTTGGTTTTGAAACACGATATGCACACATGGTTCGTTTCATTGTAAACAAAGGAGAAAAAGTAAAACGCGGACAAGTAATCGGTTATGTGGGCAACACAGGGACATCCGCAGGTGAGCATTTGCACTACGAAGTTTTATACCGCGGGCAACACATCAATCCTATTCATTTCTTTCAAAGAGATTTAAGTAATCAGGAATATCAAAAACTGTTAGAGTTAGCGAAAAACAGCAACACAACTTTAGATTAAACATTGGTTTGATTGACTAAAATGCTGTTTATTTGCGACCCGAAATGTTGGCTATGCAAAAATCAATTTTACTTTTTCTTTTTTCGATTCTTCTCAACCATCCCAATTTGTTTGCACAACAAGACACCCTCACCATTATTGGTGTAGGAGATATCATGATGGGAACGAATTATCCTGAAAACAAACTACCGGCAGAAAATGGTGCCGGATTGATGCGCAGTGTTAATCATATTTTAAAAAATGCAGATGTTACTTTTGGAAATTTAGAAGGAACATTATTAGATAGTGGTGGAACACCAAAAACTTGTCGCGACCCTAAAGTTTGCTACGCCTTTAGAACACCTGTTGCTTATGTACAAAATTTAGTAGATGCAGGATTTGATATGATGAGTTTGGCCAACAACCATGCAGGCGATATGGGAGATGCCGGAAGAAAAAGCAGCATGAAAACATTAGAAGATGCAGGCATCTTACATGCAGGCCAATTACAACAAAAGACTTGCATTTTTACAAAAGATGGAATTCGATATGGATTAATTGCCTTTGCACCCAACAGTAATTGTGTTCCTTTAAATGATATAGAAGGAGCAAAAAAATTAGTGACTGAATTGAGTAAGCAATGTGATGTAGTGATTGTGTCTTTCCATGGTGGAGCCGAAGGCGCGCAATACCAACATGTAACACGAAAAACAGAATTGTATCATGGAGAAAATAGAGGAAATGTGTATCAATTTTCACATGCGATGATTGATGCCGGAGCGGATATCATTTTCGGACATGGACCGCATGTTACCAGAGCCATTGAAGTCTACAAGAAAAGAATTATCGCTTATAGTTTAGGTAATTTTTGTACTTACAGAGGTATTAGTGTTTCGGGTGTGAATGGCCTCGCTCCTATTTTAAAAGTAAAGACCAACAATACCGGAGAATTTTTGCAAGGAGAAATCATTTCTACCTACCAAACTTATGGCGATGGCGTGAAAGTTGACCCCGAAAAAAAGGTTTTAAAGATAATTCAGGACTTAACAAAAAAAGATTTTCCTGAAACACCGATAAGCATTGGTGCAAATGGTATTATTAACTATATTGCCCAATAGCATGGCGTACAAAGAGAAAGAAATTGAGAAAATTTATTACTCTATAGGCGAGGTAGCTGAAATGTTTCAGGTGGCTCCGTCACTTATTCGCTTTTGGGAAACAGAGTTTGATGTCATCAAACCGAAAAAAAATCGGAAAGGCAATCGCCAGTTTACGCGCGCTGATATCGACAATGTGCGTACGATTTATCACCTTGTAAAAGAAAAAGGTTTCACCCTTCAAGGAGCAAAAGAAATGCTCAAAAACGACAATCAATCCGTAAAAGATAAAATGGAATTGATTGATTCGCTCAAAAAAGTTCGCGCTTTCTTAACCGAACTCAAAGAAAAACTTTAATCGACATCAATTTTTGTTATCATCTATTATCTAGCAAGAATTTTTCTTGTTTATGGATGAACACAAACTTGCATTTCTTTCACTTTACTTTACACAAGGAATCGGCAACCAAATATTAAAACAGTTAATCAGTTATGCCGGAAATCCATCAAGAGTTTTTGAATTGAATAAAGCAAAACTCTTACAAATACCTGGCATAGTAGAATCAACAGCTGAAATCATTCTAAAAAAAGAAAATTTTAAAAAAGCAGAATTTGAGTTATTAAAAATTCAGAAAAGTGAAGGGAAAATTATTACCTACTTAGATAATCAATTTCCATCTCGTTTAAAACAAATTCCTGATGCTCCGCTGATTTTGTATCAAAAAGGAAATACGAATTTTGAAAACACAAAATGCGTAGCCATTGTTGGCACAAGACAAGCCAGCGATTACGGAAAAAGTTTTGTAGAAAAACTGATTGAACAACTCATACCTCACCAACCTTTAATCATCAGTGGTCTTGCTTATGGTATCGACATTACTGCTCATAAAGCAAGTGTGAAACATAACTTGCAAACACTTGGCGTTTTAGGAAGTGGTATCGATATTATTTATCCGGCAGCTCATAAAGAAACGGCAAGAAAAATGTGCGACTCAGGTGGATTAATAAGCGAACAACCTTTCGGCACAAAACCTGATGCGTATAATTTTCCTGCTAGAAATAGAATCATTGCAGGATTAAGTGATCTAATTATAGTGGTTGAAGCGGCCAATAAAGGTGGCGCTTTGATTACAGCCGAAATTGCAAACAGTTACAACAAAGAAGTGATGGCTGTGCCCGGTAGTGTTTTCTCACCGCAATCAGTTGGGTGTCATCAATTAATCAAACAAAATAAAGCGCACTTACTTTCTGATGTAAAAGACATCGAATACTTGATGAATTGGGAACCCGGCATCGATAAAAAAGAAAAAGAAATTCCGCCAGACTTAACAGAGAATGAATTGAAAGTATTTCAACAATTGTCAAACGAATACAAAAAAACAATGGATGAAATTTCGTGGGGAAGTGCAATACCCATCCAACAAGTTGCCGGCATTCTGTTGAATTTAGAATTTCGTGGTTTGGTTAAATCATTTCCAGGCAATCAGTTTAAGAAAATATATAATTAGAAAATAGTAAAGCCTTATAAAACAAATAGGCCACGATTTAAATAGTGGCCTTATTGTTTAATGCAGATAGTGTTAATCTAAAAAATTAATTCCCTGTTGTTTTAGTATTGCATTTCTCTTTTATGATTTCATAAGCCTTTAAATCGCCCAATTCTCCAGCTTTGCTTAAATCCAAACATCCATTTTTCAAATCACCAAAATCAATTCTTAAAATGCCACGCATATAATAAGCATCAATACTTTTCGGATTGATTTGTATAATTTTTGTTACATCATTAATAGCATCTTCATAGGCCATTAACAATTGTTTGGCTTTACCTCTATTGAAATAAGCTTCCACATAGTTTTCATTAATCGCAATAGCTGATGAAAAATCTGCAATGGCACCATAATAATCTTGTAATCTCATTTTAACATTGCCACGCGCAAAAAAAGCTTCTGTATACTTTACATTTGTTTCAATAGCTGTGTTGTAATCTTTCATGGCACCATGCAAGTCTTCAAACTTTTCTTTAAGATTTCCTCTTAAAAAATAAGCAACACTATACTTCGAATCAACCTCAATCGCTTTATTCAAATTTAAGATTGCCTCCATGTAATCGCGTTTATCAATTAATTCGCGGCCTTTTTGTGTAAACTCTTTCGCTGACTGAGCATGAACCATGAAAACAGTGAAAGTGAAAAGTGTTATAAGGAAGTGGGATTTCATAATATGAAGTTAATAAGAAAGGATAGGATAATCAACCATTGTGCCAAAACTCAATGTGCCGGAAAAACTTGCTGGGCAATGGCCAATGATTTAGTTAAATTTTGAATGTTTAAATCTGTTTTAATATTCTTAGAATCCAGCCAACTCACCATTAACTCGGTTGCCATGTTACCAACCAATTCATCTTTAGCCATTGGGCAACCACCAAAACCTCGCATTGCACCATCTATTCTTTTGCATCCTGCATCAACAGCTGCTTCCAATTTTTTTATAGTGTCTTCTTTTCTCGCATGAAGATGTACACCAATCTCAGTATCAGGAAATTGTTGTGTTATTTTAGTAAACATGTTTGAAATTAATGCTGGTGATGCTGCACCAATTGTATCCGCTAAAGAAATAATATCACTACCTAATGTAATGAGGATATCGGTAAAACTTCCGACATGATCGGGTGAATAAGGATCATTGTACGGATTACCAAATCCCATGCTCACGTATGTTACAAGTTGCTTATCGTGCTTAACACATAAATTTTTTATTTCAGCTAAATCGTTGAGTGCTTCAGCAATAGATTTGTTGGTATTCCTTTGTTGAAAAGTCTCAGATATAGACATAGGGAATCCCAAATAACGAATGCCTTCGTACTTAACTGCCTCCTCTGCTCCTCTCTTATTAGCGACAATGGCTAATAATTTAGTGGTTGAATTTTTCCAGTTTATTTTTTCATATACTTCTGCCGTATCGCGCATTTGAGGAATTGCTTTAGGTGATACAAAACTCCCAAAGTCTAAAGTATCAAAGCCAACTTCTAACAATGAATTGATGTACTCTATTTTTTTATCAGTAGGTATGAACTGTTCAATACCTTGCATGGCATCGCGAGGGCATTCAATAATTTTCATCTTTTATTTTTTAACAAAAACATTTGAAATAAGAATTTCATTCGGCAAGGTAACAAACTCTTCAAAGCAAATTAACGATGTTAGTCGCTTGCTAATGCAATTAGTCAATAAATTTGATTTAGTTTTAATGATTAGCAGAATACAACACATCCTTACTATAATATATGCCTCTACTTGAGTACTCCGGAATCTTAGGTGTTAAACGTGCAGCACATTTATTGCGAAGATGCACTTTTGGCGCCACTAAAAACGATATCGATACTTTTGCAGCCTTAACACCGCAACAAGCTATTCAACAATTATTCAGACAAACTTTACCAGATGCGCCTTTACCCCTTAATCCTGCAACTGGAACGGAATGGGTTATTTCAGGTAATAAGCCTGCCGATCAACGCGATGATGAATTGCAAACTGCTTTTAAACAATGGTTGATCGGACAAATGCTAGCTGCTGGTGTTCCCGACCAACTCAAACTTGCTTATTCGGCTCGCGAAAAAATTGTTTTCTTTTTGCATACACACTTTACAACCATTCAAGAAAAAGTAGGCAATAGCAGATCATTATACTTTCAAAATGTACTATTTAGATTGTTTGCATTAGATGCTTTGCCCGCACCACAACAACCAGATCCTGCGCCACCTTTGGTTTTAGATTTTAAAAATCTCACAGTAAAAATAAGTGTAGATAATGCTATGGTTGCATTGTTAGATGGTTTCTTAAATGTAAAAGGTAGCCCCAACGAAAATTACGCACGCGAATTATTGGAATTGTATTCCATCGGTAAAGGATTAGAAGATCCTGCCTATTTCAATAGCTACCCTCCTGCAACCGAGCAAGGAGATTATTATGTTTTTACTGAACAAGATGTGCGTGCCGCTGCTAATGTGTTGAGTGGTTGGACAATTGATGATTCATTTTCTAATCCTGATTTAGAAACCGGCTTTCCTAGAGCTATTGTAAGAGGAAGCGCAACCAATGCGAGTGCGCACGATAATTCCATCAAAACATTCAGTGCTAGATTAAATGGAAGTGTAACTCCCGATACTCTCCTTCTAAACGGTGCCAATTCCACGTTAGAAAGTGCGCTAGATGAAATCAGACAATTAGTAGATTTAATTTACAACCAACCCGAAACTCCAAAACACATCTGCAGAAAATTGTATCGATTCTTTGTTTATCACCAACTTACACCGTTAAACGATTTCGCAATACCCAACGCTATCATAGATGAGATGGCTAATACTTTTGTATCTAACAATTATAAAATTCAATCTGTAATCGAAAATTTATTACGCAGCCAACATTTTTATGATGCTGCCATTGGTGCAACAGACGATGCTTATGGAGGTATCATCAAATCTCCTCTTGAATTAGTAATCGACACGATTCGTATATTTAATATTTCCGTACCTGATTCGGCAACAGACTTAGCAGGATTTTACAATTTCACCGGAGAAGTATTAAACGAAGTTGATCGACAGGGCATGAAGTTTTATCAACCTTTCGATGTGGCAGGTTACGAAGCTTATCATCAGTTTCCTATTTTTCATAGAAGTTGGATCAACGTAAACTATCTAACCAATCGATATGAATTTATCAGCAAGCTTACAAATCCAATGGCGAGTGGCATGATTAAAGTAGATGTATTACAATTTGTGCGCGATAACATCCCTTCCAACATCGCCAGCAATGCCCGTTTATTGGTGCTTGAATTATGTAAATACTTCTTGCCCGTTACAGATAATCTCACCTTCGATACCAATGCAGATGACACAGCCAGCATAACCGCAGAACGCTTAAATTATTTCTTAACTACTTTCCTTTCTGATATTGATACTGATCCGGAAGCTGCGTGGACAGATCGATGGACAAACAACGTAGGCATGAATACAGTAGCCGAACAATTAGAAAGATTATTCAATGTAATGTTACAAACTCCCGAATATCAACTTCATTAATTATACCAACATGAAGAGAAGAAATTTTTTAAAGAAATTACCTATCACCTTTAGTATTCCATTTACACTTGCGAATATTCGTGTTAATGTGATGGCAGAGAATATGCTTACGCGATTAGCACGCAAAGCCACGAATGACAGAGTATTAATTATTTTACAATTGCATGGCGGTAACGATGGATTAAACAGTGTAATTCCTGTAGATCAATACGAATTGTATTACAATGCCCGACCTAACATTGCGATACCCTCAAAAAATTCTGCGCGTAAAATGATTACGCTCGATTCTACTTTGCCTTTAAATAAACAAGTTGCCTTACATCCAGATATGCCACACTTAAAAGCTTTGTACGACCAAGGCAGAATGAACATCGTGCAAGGTGTATCGTACGAAAACAATAATGGATCGCATTTTCGTGGAAGAGATATCTCTTTCATGGGTGGTGGTGCCGATGATTATTTTTCCTCCGGTTGGTTGGGTAGATATTTAGGCAAAGAATATGGTGGCCTTGGAAATTACCCGGATGATTTTCCAAATACTACGATGCCCTACCCATTGGCTATAGAAACAGGAAACGACCTATCCCTCATCTTCCACC
The DNA here is from genome assembly GCA_027533395.1 of Cyclobacteriaceae bacterium. GTDB lineage: Bacteria > Bacteroidota > Bacteroidia > Cytophagales > Cyclobacteriaceae > Chryseotalea. The sequence goes on along the minus strand of JAPZUF010000024.1, from coordinate 2,277 downwards.
AAGAAAATAATATTCCTACTTCTATTTCCTTGAATGATCCTGAAGGATTTGCCAAACTTGTGGATGAGTTAGCAGGATTTGAAGATGAACAAAACATTGATCCGCGTGGTATTCCTCCGGAGTGGTTAAATCCTTCTCCATATTATAAAGAAATGGAATGGATTCTCGGTCTCGAGAAGAAATCGGATGATTATGCTCAAATTCTTTTTGAAGCTTACCAACGTGGTGGCGCAACATCAGTTGTATATCCGGAACGTTATCCGCTCAATGCACCTCACGGTAGTTTACGCAATGGTTTGTCTCCACAATTACAAATGATTGCCCGATTACTAGCCGGTGGTTGTTCTACCAAAGTTTTCTTAGTTCGCTTAGGTGGTTTTGATACGCATGCTGATCAGGTTGAAAGTTATGATCCAACCATGGGCGTACACGCTGCATTAATGTATCACATCTCCTCGGCCATCAATGCATTTCAATTGGATTTACGTGCGCGTGGTTTGGAAGATCGTGTACTTACGGTTACAACTTCCGAATTTGGCAGAAGAGTTTATTCCAATGGAAGTTATGGTACCGACCACGGAACAGGCGGACCTATTTTTATTTTTGGAAAAGGAGTTGAACCTGGTGTTGTTGGCAACACACCTAACCTAACGAACGATAATGTAAACCAACAATATGATTACCGACAAGTGTATGCTAATCTTTTACACAGTTGGATGGGCGTTACTAAGGCAGATGTTGCAGAAATTTTCAATAACAAAAATTTTATCGATGGCTCAGTGGATGGAGTAAATTACGAACCATTACCGCTGGCCAATCCTAATGCAGTAGCTGGAATAGAAAACTTTTTGAGCAGTCGTTTTCATTTAGAAGATGCTTATCCTAATCCGGCAAAAGATGAAACAGTATTTAAGTTTCGAATCAATCAAAAAGAGATGGTTTCGATAGATTTATTCGACCATACCGGGAAACAAATGAAAAGATTAATTCATAAAGAATTTTTACCTGGTTTACACGAAGAAAAAGTTAGTTTATCAGGCATCCTAGCCGGAACATATATCTATACCCTACAGGCAGGTTTCTATCACGAAAGTAAAAAATTAATTATCCTATAATCTTCAACCCAACCACGCTTTTACTATGCGGTATCTCTACTCTATTATAATCCTATTGCTTGTCAGTCATTCGCTTACAGCGCAACAAAAAAAACGAAACAAGAGCGCAAACACATTAGCAGCTCAAAAAAAATCAGAAAGTTTTTTAGATAAACAATTTTGGTTGGGCTTTAAGGCCGGTGCCAATATCAGTGATCCCAAGGTGATTAACTCTTTTCAGATTTTCGAAGCCACTAATTATAATAAAGAAGCTAAAGCATACGACAGCTACAATCTGTTTGGCAGTCAGGCAGCCATTGAAATTACTTTTTACATAAAAGGTTTTTCAATCAGTACACAGCCCACTTATAGTAGAGTTAATTTTTCATACAAAAGTAATTCAGCTTGGCTCGACCCTAATAACACAAACAATCAAGTAAGATTAAACTACGAGCATCAACATCAATTAGAATATTTTGAATGGCCGCTCTTTATTAAATATGATTTAACTAGAACCAAATTAAGACCATTCGTTCAAGTTGGCGCCTATTATGGAAGATTAATCAACGCCAATACTAAATTATCCGTAACAGGAGAAGATTTCGCTTCGGGAGGAGTTAATCAATTAAAGGATGAAACATTGCTTGTAGGCTCTAAAGATGTATTTGCAGAAAATGTATGGGGCATCAGTGCAGGAACAGGTTTGCATTATCACTTGGGTAACGTAAGGTTGGTATTAGATGTTAATTATAGAATCGGGATGAGTTTAATTAACAATACTAGCAATCGCTATCAAAACGACAGGCTTTCTGGTGTAGGAGAATCTTTAGATGATCTGAAATTGAATAATATCGTTGTATCAACAGGTGTTGTGTTTCCTATGCGCTACCTCGCTACGAGTATAAAAGCATTAGATAAACGATAATTGTATTATTAATTTTCATTCAAAATAATGATCGATTCAAATATTCTATTGAGCCATTTAAAAGTAAAAATCGTGAAAGCATTATCTATCTCACTTCTTTTTTTATCCACCCTTCTGTTTACAGGATGTTTTGAAGAAGAAAATCCTATAGCCGAAGAAAATTCTTTTTTGAGAATTTATGATAACAATAGTAGCTGTTGCACAACTACTCATTATAAAAATTAAATTTTGATTTAGCTGTCAAAATACTTTTGTGGA
>JAPZUF010000030.1 GCA_027533395.1 Cyclobacteriaceae bacterium | reverse complement strand
TTGAGTTTTTCTAATCTGTTAGAAGGTGGAATTTGGAGATCCATTATATTCTGAGAATTATTTAACATCCTTAGCTTTCGTCTTGCGATTTCTTGCAAATCTGTTGTTAAACCCTTAATTCTTTCACCTTCCCAAATCTTTATTGTATCTTTCGAGCCAAAGGAAATAATCATAGTTTCGTTTTACGTTACTTACGCCAAAGGTAAGTATTTTTAGAAAAATTGCAAAATTGATTTTTTAAGCAATGCAGCATAACAATTATGTATACGTATTGCTGATATATTCCTTTTATCCGAAGCGTGTAAAGTTTACACGAATAGTCAAAATGTTTTTAACAGATATCGTAATATAATTATACATCTAAATTTAATCTTTCTATCGGACTTTTAATCTCACTGTAACTACTCGAACTCACCTGCGTGTATATCTCCGTTGTCTTACTCGATCCGTGTCCTAACAAAACTTGTATATAACGTAGGTCTGTACCGCTTTCTAACAAATGGGTTGCGAAGGAGTGGCGCAATGTATGGGGTGATGCCGGCTTATGAATGCCAGCTTTCCTCAAACTTTGTTGCAAGATGTTCTGCACACTCTTTGTACTGTATTTTCCACCCTGTGGATTCTCAAATACATACACCTCCGGCCGGTAAGTCACATAGTATTTTCTAAGTAACTTCAAAGTCGTTTCTGCAAGCAACGTAGTTCTGTCTTTTTTACCTTTTCCCTCCCGCACAATCACAAGCCCTTGGTCGCTCAAGATATCGCATATTTTTAAATTTTGCAACTCAGAAATGCGCAATCCGCAACTGTAAATCGTGGCTAAAATGGCTTTATGTTTTAAATTGGTGGTATAGGCTAAAAGTTTTTTAATCTCTTCTTTGCTTAGTGTGTTGGGTAGTTTGCGCACCGTCATCGGTCTTCTTAATTCGTAAAATCGATGAGGCATATCTAATACTTGTTCATAATAAAACTTTATGGCATTGATTACCTGATTTTGATAAGATGCCGACTTGCCCGTTTTTACAATTTCATACAGATAACGTTTTATATCCAATTCGTTTACTTCTATTAAAGGTTTACCGCGCAAATATTGGATAAACTGAGTAAAAAGCCCTGTGTAAGTGCGTGCTGTGTTGGTGCTATACCTCCTGCTTTCTAGCATCTCAATATATTCTTTGGGGCATACAATATTTTTTTGTGGGGTTTGTAAATATTTTTCTCTGATTTCATTGAGATAAACTATGCCTCTGCTGTTGTCTATTGGTCTGTTGCGATAAAAAAAGCGTCCGTTTATCCAAGCTTTACCGCGAAAGGTTATATAAATCTGATTGAGTTTTTCTTTAGAGTAACTCGTATAAGCCACTTGATAATGATTAGACCACCAAACATCGCCTAAAGACCTAACCAGTTCGTCAATTTTTTTCGAACTCTTATATTCAAATGCAATTTTCCTTTCGCCTTTAAGCACCAAGTGTTTTAAAGTGAGTAAGGGTAGAGAAGAAGTTGAAAAATCCATGATTTAAACCTAAACTTGCGGGACAATTCCTCCTAAAAAACTTCGATGAATAAACGTGTATACTCGGGTATACTTGTGTAAAAACGAATATGGAGACAAATAAATCTTGCCAACTATGCGGCAAAAGTTTTTGGGGAAGAAGTGATAAAAAGTTTTGTTCAAACGCGTGTCGCTATGAATTCAACAATCAAAAAAAGATAATTCGTAACGAACCACAATCTCTTATCAATTCTATTTTAAAAAGGAATAGAAGCATTTTGGATAAGGTATGCGTAGGTGATTCAATAATTATCAACAGAGATGAATTATTACACCGACAATTTAATTTCGAATATTTTACCAATCTGCAAGTAGATGCCCAAAAGCAGCTTTACTATTTCTGCTATGATTTCGTCTATTTACCTTTTTTTGAAAACAATCTACAAAAAGTTAAAATCATCCGATTTAACATGAGAAAGTTAACCTGGGATCCTTGGAAATTTGTTAAAGAAGAGAAAGAAACATTATCAAATAAAATCATATTTAACAGCAAGTAATTTAGATTTCCTGATAATAAATTGTTACAGTTTTATTGAAATAAATATTGAGTAAAATCATGTATTGAGTAATATGTACAAGTATAGTTTATTTTAAAGATGATTTGAATTATAATTTTATCGATAAGACTTTTAAATAAAATTAAACTTTTTTAGATGAAGGCAAGTATAAATTTTCGAATCAGTTTTCTATTAATTTTTATAGCATTTAATACGTTTAGTCAGGAGAAATTTAATCTACCAGCAAAGATAGATAGCTTACTTAAAATAGAACATCCAAGAAAATTCAATGGTGTAGTTTTAGTTTCAAAAAAGAGAAAAATTATTTACAAAAAAGCAGTTGGTTATTCAAATTTTAAAGATAAAGTTCCTATGCAAGAAGGTGATAATTTTATCATTATGTCAAATAGTAAGCAAATAACTGCAGTTTTAATTTTACTTCAAGTTCAGAAAAAAAGGATAGATTTAAATCATTCTGTAAAAGAGTATCTTCCGGAGTTAAATTTAAGCTGGGCTGATTCTGTTACAATTCACCACCTATTAAATTTTTCTTCAGGTATAGTTGATTTAAAAGAGCCACTTATCTATAAACCGGGTACTGATTTTAATTATGGAAACATAACTTACATCTTGTTAGGAAAAATTTTAGAGCGAGTTACAGGGAAAAAGTATATAGATTTAGCGATTCAATTATTTAAGAGTTTAAGACTGAAAAATACTTACTGTTTAGAGAAAAATGAATTTCAAAATTATGTTCAAGGTTATCAAAATGTGAGTAATGTTTTTCATCCAGATTACTCTGGTATTGAAAATGAGGATTTGATTTCAGCAGCTGGAATCATCTCAAACATATTTGACTTAAATAGATGGGACAGACTTTTACATACTGGTAAAATTTTGAAACCTGAAATCTATAAATTGATGATTGATTATAGGATAAATTCTTACCATAATGCTTTTGAAAAAGAGAAAATAGGTTACGGTTATGGATTAAGAATTAGTGATAAAACAAAAATTAAGTATTTAGGTCACACAGGAAGTGGTTCGGGATTTATTTCATACAAAATCTATTTTCCTGATAATCAAATTGATCTTATCATTTTGGAAAATCAAACAAATGAAAATCCATCGTTAAATTACGAATTTGGAATAAAGATTAAGGAGTTAATAATGAAAAGTATATTATCGCAAAATTGATTTTTATAGAAATATTATTTATTGATTTAATTCAAGTAACTTAAAAAGTCTATTACTTTATTAATCTTTTAAAAGAATAGCAATTTTCTTTCCATCATTTCTTCTTGTCTATTCTCTCATAATTCATTAGCTTACTTTTCTATTCCTTACTGTATGAGAGCATTTATTCTTTTCCTATTCCTTTCTTTATTTTCCGCACAAACAATGGCACAAAAAAAGAAGGAGAGTCCTTCATCAATCACTACCAATACTAATGCGATAGCTAGTAAAATTGCAGGTATGCAAAGGTTCGATGGTTTTCAACCTTTTTATTTTGATGCTAAACAAGACAAAATCTATTTCGAGATAAATCAATTTGATGCAGAGTTTTTATATGTGGTTTCATTAACTGCTGGTGTAGGCTCAAATGATATTGGTTTGGATAGAAACCAATTAAGCGGTGAAAGAATTGTAAAATGGGAGAGAAGAGGAACAAAAGTTTTATTGGTAGAACCTAACTATATATTCAGAGCAATTTCTAGCAATCAAGACGAAAGAAGAGCTGTTCAAGAAGCATTTGCACAATCTGTTTTGGGCGGCTTTAAAGTAGAAGCCGAACACGAAGGTAAAGTGTTGATTGATGTTACAGATTTTTTCATGCAAGATGCCCACGATGTCATCGGCACTTTGCGCGCCACTAATCAAGGCAATTATCAATTAGATAAGAATCGAAGTGCGTGGTATATGCCCCGCATCAAAAATTTTCCCAAGAATGCCGAGTTTGAAGTTGTTTTAACTTTTGCCGGCCAACCGACCGGAGCGTATATAAGAAACGTTGCACCAACACCTAACAGCGTTACGGTGCGTCAACATCATTCTTTTGTGGCCTTGCCTGAACCTGGCTACCAACCTCGTGAGTTCGATCCACGTGCCGGTTATTTTTCGATTTCTTATTTTGATTACGCTACACCAATCGATCAACCTATTGAGAAGAGATTCATAACTCGCCATCGCTTGGAGAAGAAAAATCCTGAAGCAGCAAAAAGCGAAGCTATCAAACCTATTATTTATTACTTAGACAGAGGCACGCCCGAACCTATCCGTTCAGCATTATTAGATGGCGCAAAATGGTGGAACCAAGCCTTTGAAGCCGCTGGCTTCATCAATGCTTTTCAAGTAGAAATGTTACCGGAAGATGCAGACCCAATGGATGTTCGATACAATGTTATCAACTGGGTGCACCGAGCTACAAGGGGTTGGTCTTATGGTGCTTCTGTTATCGACCCACGAACAGGAGAAATTATCAAAGGTCATGTTACATTAGGTTCTTTACGCGTACGACAAGATTATCTCATTGCCGAAGGCTTATTAGCACCTTATGAAGAGGGCAAGCCAGTATCAAAAGAAATGGAACACTTGGCATTGGCGAGATTGCGCCAACTTTCGGCACACGAAATTGGACACACTTTAGGTTTGGCCCATAGTTATGCTTCCAGTTCAGAAAATCTATCATCGGTGATGGATTATCCACACCCCTATGTTTATGAAGATAACGGTCGGATAAATGTTTCTAAAGCTTACGATGATAAAATTGGAGAGTGGGATAAAGTGTCGATTACTTTTGGCTACCAACATTTTCCTAAAGGAACAGACGAGAAAATTGAACTAAATAAAATTATTACAAATGCTTTACAGCAAGGTCTAACCTTTCTTAGCGATCAAGATGCTCGTCCTTTTGGTAGTGCGCATCCTTTTGCACACTTATGGGATAATGGAAAGAATGCAGCAGATGAACTTAATCGTGTTTTGGAAATTCGTAAAATAGCCTTACAAAATTTTGGATTAAATAACATCAAACCCGGAGCACCAGTTGCAACTTTACATGAAGTTTTAGTGCCGATTTATTTTTTCCATCGCTACCAAACCGAAGCGGCATCAAAGCTAATTGGTGGATTAAACTATCGCTATGCTTTGCGTGGCGATGGACAACCAATTACAGAAATGGTTTCGGCAGAAGCCCAACAAAAAGCGTTGGATGCACTGCTGCAAACCGTGTCAATCCAAAACTTAATCTTGCCAGAGAAAATCGTAAACCTTATAGCTCCACGACCTTTAGGTTACAATCCCACAAGAGAATTGATGTCGGGTAGAACTGATTTAACTTTTGATCCACTAGCAGCAGTTGAAACTGCTTCAGATATGACTTTCCGTTTAGTGTTACATACTGCACGATTGAATAGGTTGGTAGAACATCATGTGCGCAACCAAAATCAACCCGGTTTATCAGCAATTTTAAAGAAAATAACGATTCAGCTATATAATCAAAAATTTAATTCTGCTTACGAACAAGCAGTAGGGCAAGTTGTAACACAAAGCTATTTGCACCAATTAATTAGATTGGCACAGAGTAATGATTTAAATATTCATGCTAAAGCAGATATTCATGCTGAGTTAAATGCATTGTCTGGTAACTTGAGTAGTGCGCAACCTTATCCTTTATTAAGCAAGGCCTTTCGTAATTATCAAATCAATTTAATACAACAGTTAAAGACAAATCCTGATGAGTTAAAATTACCGCCAGTGCCAGTTGCGCCTCCTGGACAACCAATAGGCTCTGATGAAGCTTTTTGTGGTCAATTTTAACAAGTAAGGAATTTTCAAAAAGTGTAAAAACAGATTTTGTTTTGACAGATTAAAGGCATTACTCTCTATTTAACTTACTCAATTTGAGGGTTTTATTTGCTTTTTTGGAGATTGTAAGCAGGATGTTGTTCGTGCAAGTTTTTATCTAATATTAATACTACCTACAATTCAAGTAATTCTACCTTTCGGAAGCTTAAAGTGTAGTATGGTGGTTAGATTATTGGTTTTCATTTTATTTGGTTGTCAGGCAGTTCATGCACAAAAATTAGTTGAAGTCTATAAGTCATTTCCTGCTGATTCTTCATCTGTTTTAAGATTGCATAAAGCAGTGGATAGCCTTCGCGAACGCTCTAATAGAGAAGCACTTGAAATCGCCAAATATGGTTTTGAATTAGCTCAAAGAGCAAATTATCCAAAAGGGGAGGCCTTGATGTTGGAAAGTATCGCATGGCTGTATTATCGAAATAGCGATTATTCAAACTCAATGGAGACAATCAGCAAAGCTATAGACTTATCTAAGCGACACGGTTTTAATCAAGTTTGGGCAAGGGGTTTAATCTGCATTGCAGCTATTCATTTCGAACAAAAGGACTACAAAACAGCTATTAGATTTTTTAAAGAAGGAGGACTTATTGCATTAGCGAATGATGATGATTATACCTACGGAAGAAGTTTAAATAATGTGGGCTTTGCTTATATTCAATTAAATGAGTTAGATTCTGCTCTTGCTTATACCTGGGAAACTTATCGCTTGGCAAAAGAACAGAAAGATGATTACATATTAGGTTTTGCTTGTAGGAACTTTGGTGAAATTTCAGATAGAAACGAAACCTATAATCAATCGTTGATCCACTATAATGAAGGGCTTGAAATCGCAGAACGTTCTCATAACAACTATTTAAAAGCATCCCTATTATACAGAATAGGTGATGTTTACAACAGAATGTTAAAACCAGCTTTAGCGATTCAAGCATTAAACCAAGCTATTACAATCAGTAAAAAATCGGGCTACAAAGCAGAATATGAAAAAGCCTTACTATATATAGCCGACAGTTATTCCTTATCAGGCAACTTTAAGGAAGCTTACCGATATCAAAAAGAGTTTCAACACCTGCACGATTCATTAGAAACCATTAAAAAGAATGAACAGTTTTTAGTTGAACAAGCCAAACTAGAAACTAAACTTAAACAAGCTCAAATTGATTTACTCACCAAAGATGCAGTTTTACAACAAGAAGCATTAGGAAAACAAAAAATATTCACTTACTTTTTTATTGGTTGCATCAATTTACTAGCCATATTTATGGTGATACTTTGGTTTAACAATAGAAAGTTGAAAGAGGCGAAACGTGCACTCGAAAGAAAAAATATCGAAGTAAAGAAACAAGCCAATCAACTTTTAATTTCCAATACTACAAAAGACAAACTATTCTCTATTATCAGCCATGATCTACGCGGACCTTTAGGTAGTTTAAAATCTCTGATGGAATTATTAAGTAGAAAAGGAATTTCAGCTGAAGATTTTGTAGCCGTATCTAAAAAACTAAGAAGTAATATCGATTCTGTATATGATGACTTAGATAATCTTTTGCATTGGGCAAGAACGCAATTGCAGGGTATCAAGTCCGAAAAGGAAATGTTCAACCTTCATGTATTAGTTAATCAGAAAATACATTTATTTGAAGAAATTGCTGCCGCAAAGGGAGTTAGGATTACTAACAATATTGGTAAGGAGTTTTATGTACATGCCGATCAAAATCAAATAGGATTAGTGATAAGAAACCTGATTGCGAATGCAGTGAAGTTCAGTAAAATGGGTGGCATAGTCGCGCTAACAGCCAATTTTACGCGCGGTGAATTAAAAATCGTTATTGATGATAGAGGTGTGGGGATGACAAATGAAGAGCTCAATAAATTGTTTAATCTTGAAACTCATTTTACCAAACGAGGAACACTCAATGAGAAAGGAGTTGGTTTAGGTTTAATGTTGGTTAAAGAATTTGTTGAAAGCAATGAAGGTTCTATTTCTTTAAAGAGCGAGTCAGGTATTGGAACACAAGTTACCTTGTCATTTAAAAATCAACCTGAACCCGTTCCATTCTTACAATCTGCAGTAGCCTAATCTTTAGTTAATAAAAAAGTCCACCTTTAATGGGTGGACTTCTCTTTCGTTAATTTGAAGCATTAACCTTTCAACTTTTTCAACTCAGCCTCATAAGCGGGTAATCCATTTTTTCTGTTTTCCGGAATATTTTTAATGGCTAGTTCCCAATGTTTGATTGCGTTCTTTTTATCGCCAAGTGCAGTAAAACCTCTTGCCATACCCACATTAGCAGTAAATTTATCTTCTGCAGAAATAGCCCGTTTAAAATTAAATTTAAAAATCTCCATCGCTTTTTGATGGTTACCTTCTGCTAATAACGTTCTGCCATAGGTATGAACATCTTGTACTGATGCAGTAGGTAATTGAATAGCCTCATCCATCAATTTAGATGCTTCCTCTTTTCTATTTAAAGCTTGCAAAACTTGAGCCTTGGTGGAAAGAGTAGTAAAAGTTTTACGACCAATAAAACCATCATCTATTGCAGTGGTTGACCAACTAAGTGCTTGCTCTAAGGCTACTTTATTTTCCACACAAAATTGAGCAGCTGCCACTAAATTTTCTGAAGTGAAACCCATTTCGGTTCCTCTTAGTTCTTCTACCAATTTTGCTACATAGTACTCATTCACATTCGGTACTTCAATTTTAAATCCTACCTTTTTATTCTCCCAAGCAAGCGATAAAGAAGTTTCATTTTTCAAACGATTATCGAAATTATAGGTAAGCCATTCAGTATAAACATTGTCTTGAGGTTTTACAGCAATTTTAGCTACATCATGTGCGGGGTTATAATTATAACTTCCCCAATTAATAGCTTCTTTGTTAAGAATGAAAAACCAATCTCCTTCCTTTTCAACATCCAGATACAAAGCATACTTTCCGGCTGGAATTGTTTTACCTTGAATTTGTACAGCATGAGAAAACTCGATTGTAGTAGTCTCGTTAGCGCCAGCACGCCAAGGTGCAGCTTTAGAAGTACCAAACCCTTGGTCAATAAATCCATAATGCACTACATTACCCCAAATTTTACCTGTACGATCTTCTCCATTAGGACCGTGCACATCGGGACTACTATAGTTCACCGTTATTTTTACCAATCCTACGTATTGGGTAACACTTGATTTTTGATTATCACCACTAGGTGGCAATGATAATTGCGCTTGCGTTGCAAAACTGCTAAGCAAAATTAACAACAGTAATATTTTTTTCATGGTTTAATTGGGTTGATGGGTTTTATACGCTTAGCGTGGGTCAAGAGTTTTGAAGATTACACGATTTGCCTTTAAATAACTTGGACGGTAGCCGGAATGATTAATTTTAGAGATGCTGGTAGCACTTTGATTTCAAATTGTTGCGCAAAACCCGAAGCTTCTCCATCAATGTGATAGGGCATTTCTTTGGATGTGTGACAAACGAGTTCGCTAACTGAATAATATTCACATAAAGAAGATTGATGTATATTACCTGATAGCATCTTTTGTAAGAAACTGATGGATTGCCAAGGACTAATTTTTTCAATAAGCATAACATCCAACTTACCATCTTGCACAGATGCCAATGGAGCAATTTTGGCGTTGTTTCCGTATTGAGAAGAATTAGCAAAGGCAGTAATAAAAACTCGATGCTTACTTTCTGTACCTGTTGAATTTATAGTAAGAGTAAAAGGATGAAAACTAAAAAACTCTTTTAAAATCAACTTGGCATAACCACTTAATCCACGTTTCCCATCTTTACCAAACATATTGGCAATGTGGCCATCAAATCCAACTCCAGAAACATTTAACGATAATCGATTATTAACTAAAAATGTATCTACTGAAACTGTTTTACCTGTTAATGCATTTTCTAATGCTCGCGAATAGTGTAAAGGAATTCCTAAATGTCTGCTCAATCCATTGCCAGAACCTTTCGGAATAATTCCCATTGGAATGTTTTGATGTATCATGGCTTGCGCAACTTCATTCACGGTTCCATCTCCACCAACAGCAATGATTTTTGAAAATTGTTTCTCGATTCCTTCTTTAGCAAGCAAAGTTGCATGACCTTTTCCTTGTGTAAACTCTATCGTACATTCATATCCATGGTTAGCACATTGATCAATAATTTTTCCTTCAACCTTGGGATCAAAACCATGGCCTGCAAATTTATTGATAATGAAAAGGATTTGCTTATTCAAACTGTTCAAAAAAATCATACAAAGCTAAACGATATGTTTCGTATTTTCATGAAGTTATTGTGTATGTTTTGCGCAATAACAAGGAAGAGAGCTTTTTGATAGAACAGGATTATCAAATGTTTATTAGGAATTTCATACGTTAAGCCAATATGAAGATTTTACCCTTTCAGCAGCGTGTTTTCAAGTTTAAGGCATGGAATGCCGAAGCGCGTTTGTTAATGAAACTCAACGCTATCGATTGCTACAGGGGCGAGTTAAAAAAAGAAGGACATGTTTTATTGCAATTCACCGGCTTGCACGACAAGAATGAGGAAGAAATTTATGAGATGGATATTCTTTTAAAAGGTAAGGAGAGATGGTTGGTACAATGGAAAGAAGAAGAATCAAGTTGGTTTATTTTTATGCTAGAGCAACCAACCCAATTTAAAAGATTAGAAAAAAAAGAAGCTGCACAATGGTTGAGATTGTGCAGCTTCTTCGAAGGATCTTATCCGTAATTACTGGCTTAACTTATTTTGAATGTAGGCTACTGCCTGTCCATAAGTTTGCATTTTTTCTGCATCTTCATCAGGTATTCTTATGTTGAACGATTGTTCAAATTCCATCACAATTTCTGCGTAATCCAAAGAATCAATTCCTAAGTCTTTTACAAAATTGGCATCTGCGGTAATTTCAGATTCTGCAATTCCTAGTTTTTCAACTAGTATTTCAGTTACTCGTTTGGGTACATCTTGCATAAATTTCTATCGACTATAATAACAAAAGTATTAAAAGGGTAGTAGCCTTGCAAACATGTAAGCAAACGCTTCTTCAAAGTTTTTTACTCCTTTCTCAATACACTTGAATCTGTAACTTGGCTTTCTATGCTTGGATTTCCCTTGTAGCTAACTAAACTTGCCCCACTTACATTGGCCTTCAGTTGCATAGGAGCCCAAATTTTTGCCACACTTGCTCCACTTACCGAAATATTGACTTCATCAGCCTGAAAGTCTAAAGCCTTTAAAGAACTGGCTCCGGAAAGTGTTTGCTGCGCCTCCGTTGCCCTTCCACGCAAATTAAGGATTGATGCACCTGATAAATTGATAGAGATTGATTCGGTTAAAACCTGTGTTTGAGCAATGGCCGCACCTGATAATTGTAAATCGAAATGATCGAGGTTGGTAAAGCCATAGATGTTACCGTTGGTTGCTCCTGATAGGTTAGCAGCCAAAAGCCTTGGCATTGTAATTTCTAGGTAAGTTGTATGCTGGCGGTTATCCCAATCTTCGAAGTGTACAAGAAGTGTATTGCCACTTTTTCTCACTTGTAAATCATCAAGGTTTCTTCTGTCGCCACGTGCTTTTATGCTATAATATTCTGCTTGTTTGATTTCAATGACGATTGCATCACTGACATCAACCCGGTTAAAATCTGTAATCGTAAAGTTTTCTTCTTTGTATTGAATAGGACCATCATCTTCATAATCCATACACGAAGTGGTCAAGAGAAAAATAAAAATGATAAGACTAGATGAAATTAGGGTTGTTTTCATGGTTTTGATTGTTTGTTACTATGACAATCCATACAAACTTTACCCCTATGCAAAGAAGTTAAAATCTTAAACTAAATTCTGTACCCACTCCCAAAGTAGATTTAACTGTTAAAGTACCATTGTGTTGACGCATGATTTGGCGCGATAAACTTAATCCAATGCCAGAACCATTTTTCTTGGTAGTAAAAAAAGGAATAAATATTTTTTCCAATGCTTCGGGTTCAATTCCGGTGCCATTGTCTTTAACACTGATAACAACTTGTTGCTTTTCATTGAGGTAACATTTCAATTCGATTTTTTTATCCTCGTCTCTATCGAATGCCTGCATGGCATTTTTTACAAGATTGATTAACACTTGTTCTATTTGAGATTTATCAGCCTGAATTTGTAATGTTTCCGGCTGTATAGAAAGTGACGTCTGAATATTATTATCAGCCATTTCTTTTTTATGAAGCTGACAAATTTCTTCAACCAAAGATTTAACTTCTACCTGCGCAATTTTAGGTTTCGGCACCATCGCCAAACTTCTGAATTCTTTTACAAAATTGATAAGTCCTTCACTTCGTTTCGAAATAGTCTTTAAAGAAAGATGAATGTCTTCGAGTTGTTCCTTATCCACCGGCTTGTCGCTATCATTCTTTAAATGTTTGCCTAAATCTTCTTCCACCATATCAGCAAGTGAAGAAATAGGCGTTACTGAATTCATGATTTCGTGCGTGAGTACGCGCACCAAATTTTGCCAAGCTTCCATTTCTTTTTCTTCCAATTCGCTTTGGATGTTTTGTAAAGAAATGAGTTTTAAATTTTCTTGTCGTAAAGTAAGTTCGATGGCGTAAACGGAAAGTTGCAAGGCATCTTCGCCAATTTTAATTCGAACCAATTCTCTTCCGCCTGTTCTGAGTTTGGTGAAAGTCTCTACTAAGGTTGAGTTAACTTCGTTTAATTCTTGCAAACGCAAAATGCGATTGACTTTCAATAACTTTCTGGCTGCTGTGTTGATGATTTCAACTTGTCCGTTTTCTCTGAATGCCAATAAACCAATACCAACATGAGTTACAATGTTTTTAAAGAAAAGCAAATCAGCATCTTTCTCTTTTCTGTTGTTGCGCAGATTATAAACAATTTCATTGAGCCTTTTATGTAATTGTTGAATAGAAACATCTGTACTATTAGTTTTAAAAGTAGAAGACAGATCATCAAACTGAATACTATCTAGAAAATCGTGCATGTTTCTATGCGAGCGATCGAGTTCATCCACTAAATGCTTCAATTGAAAAGCTGCGAGCACGATAAACAGTGCAGCGAAAATCCAATCTTGCGAACCAAAAATGAAATAGCCTAATGCCAGAATAGTAGCAGCCAAGATGGCAACGCGTGGCACAACAGGCGATTTCCAATTAAAGTCCATACTTTTCCATTCTTCTATACAAAGAAGCGCGCGTTAAGCCCAATTCATCAGCAGCTTTCGAAATGTTGCCACTGTGCATGTTCAAAGCTTTTACAATGGCCGTTTTTTCTACCTCATCTAAATTTAAAGTATCAACAGTTGCATTGTTAGTCATGCTTCGGCTAAATAAGAAATCACTTTCTTGTAGTGAATTAGAATCTGTCATGATTACAGCGCGCTCAATGGCATGTTGCAACTCGCGGATGTTACCAGGCCAGGGATATCTCTTCAATTTATCTAAAGCTTGTTGTTCGATACTCGAAACCGCTTTATGATATTTTTTTGCATAGTAATTTAAGTAATGCTTTGCCAACAATGAAATGTCTTCCATTCTTTCGCTGAGCGGTGGCACTTGTATTTCAACCGTATTGATGCGATACAATAAATCTTGGCGGAAGGTGCCCTCTTGTACCATTTTTTGTAAAGGCATGTTTGTGGCACAGATCAATCGAATATCTACTGGCACAGGTTGGTTAGCACCAACACGTGTAACTTGCCGCGATTGTAGCGCACTTAACAACTTACTTTGCAAACTCATGCTCAGGTTTCCGATTTCATCTAAAAACAAAGTACCTCCATTGGCAAGTTCAAAACGACCTGGTCTGTCTTCGCGTGCATCTGTGAATGCACCTTTTTTATGACCGAATAGTTCGCTTTCAAAAAGTGTTTCAGTAATCGCGCCCATATCTACAGAAACAAAACTTTTGTCTTTGCGAAGGGAGCGTTGATGGATAGCACGGGCAATCAATTCTTTTCCTGTTCCGTTTTCACCTAAGATTAAAACATTAGCATCAGTTTTGGCTACTTTATCAATCAAGGCAAAAACATCTTTGATGGCTGTGCTTTCACCAATGATATCGCCAAAGGGTTTGCTGATTTGTTCTTCCAGCATCTCTTTAGCTTTTTTCAGTTTATCTACTTCTAAGTAGGATTGTTTAAGTTTGATAGCTGTGTTAATGGTGGCAATCAGTTTTTCATTTTGCCAGGGTTTTAACACGAAATCTGTTGCACCCATTTTAAGCGCTTTCACAGCCATTTCAACATCACCAAAAGCAGTAATCATGATGACCACTGATTTGGGTTCGTGCGTTAAAATTTGTTCGAGCCAATAAAATCCTTCTTTGCCACTGGTAATGTCTTTGCTGAAATTCATGTCGAGCAAGATGACATCGTAGGTGTCGTTGTGTAAAAGAAAAGGAATTTTGTTAGGATTTTTTTCGATTAAGACTTGATGATTTTGTTTTTTAAGCAACATTTTGGCTGCTAACAAAACGTCTTCATCATCATCAATCATTAAAATTTTGCCACCTTCTTGACTCACAGGTAAAAGATTTATGTTTTAAACTCCGCAATATAGAAAATACCATGCCACCTGAAAAAACGCAGAAATTTGCGTTCTATGATGAACACTACGGTCAGAAAGATACAAAATTGTTCAAAAATGAACGGTTATTCGGGCAATTTAAAATTGTAAATGCTTACTTTATTTTGAGTGAAACCAACGAGTCTGTCTTCGGCAATTAAAACAGAATTGAATTTTACAGGTAAAGTGATTTTTCTTTTTTCGTTAGTAAACAAATCAGTGAGCGAAATTTCAGCTTCATTCAACACAAATATCTCTTCCCCATAGAACTCTATGGTTTGATTTGGAGATTTGGCTATGCTTTTAATTTTCTTACCCATGCCATTATAGACGTAAACTTGCTGAGCGCCCACTACAAATAAAAACTGTTGGTATTCGCGAATAAAAAGTATGTCTTGTGATTTGATTTCTGCAAGCGGAACATCGATGGTAACTTCTCCGATTTTAGCATTTACTTTTTTCAGACTGTTGTCGGCTGCATCTACAATCCAAAAGCTTTTTTGATCGTAAGATCCTGCTATTTTTTGTGGATCCATGGCAAACACAGAATCGATATAAAAGAAACTGCGTTCTTCTAACTGTGGATTATATGTTTTGATTTGTCTGGAGGAAGGATGGAATAATACAAATTGAGTTAAATGCCAACCATCTAAACTATTGACTTCATTTAATGATATTTTTAATTCATTAAGTAAATCACCGTTGGGGTTAAAATGTTTAATCGCGTCATCGGCAGCGATGTAAAGCTCACCTGAAGGATGCAAACCAGCCCAATGGAAATTTTTTATCTCCATTTCTTTAATAAGCTTTTGACTGAATGCTAATGATGAAGAGAGTAGGGAGAAAAGGAAAAAGAGGGTTAGTTGCATGAGGTTTTTTAATCAATTTAAATACCAATCTGTTAGGTTGATGGCTGAAAGGTTTTTAAAGTAACCTGTTCACCATCAAATTCAGCATAGGTTTGATAATGGACCCATTCGCCTATGTTAATGTATCGGCAAGTTGGGTTAACCTGTAAATCCAAAGGCAAATGTCGATGACCAAAAATATAGAAGTCGCGGTGTTTGATTTTTTCTTGTTCCTGACAATACACAAAGAGATACTCCTTATCAGGATTTACGAATTTTTCTTCGCGTTTCGTATTGTTGATTCTGCTCTTCCGTGACCAAAAATTAGCAATACCAATACCTAAGTTTGGATGGATACGGGCAAATAACCATTGGCAAACTTTGCTGTTAAAAAACTTCTTTAAAATTTTATAAGTATGATCGCCAGGACCTAGCCCATCGCCATGCCCGATTTGTATTGTTTTATTTCCGATGTGTAAATCGATGGGTTGGCGATAAATAGTGATGCCTAATTCTTTCTCGAAGTAATCGAACATCCACATATCGTGGTTGCCTGTAAAAAATACAATGGGAATTCCTGCATCTCTGAGTTCAGCTAATTTTCCTTGTAAGCGGATAAAACCTTTCGGAATAGCATGTTTGTATTCAAACCAGAAATCGAAAATGTCACCCAGTAAAAAAATAGTGTGGGCTTCATGTTTGATGGAATCTAGCCAGGCGACAATTCTTTTTTCGCGCTGTAAACTACTGGCAAAGTCGGGCACACCCAAATGAAAATCGGAGGCAAAGAATAATTTTTTATTTCCCAGAGAAAGGTTCATAGTCTATAGTAAGGCAAAGATAATAAGGGAAAGAATGGTAAATACAATTATAAAAACTAAAGTCGGCCCGCCACAATATCTTCTACCACTGCAGGGTCGAGTAGTGTAGTAGTATCGCCTAAATTTTGTGTTTCGCCTTCTGCAATTTTTCTTAAAATCCTACGCATAATTTTGCCTGATCTTGTTTTGGGTAAACCTTTTACAAATTGAATTTTATCGGGCTTAGCGAGGGCACCAATTACACGACTAACCGTTTGCGCAATATCTTGCCGCGACAGATTTTCATCGCCATGTGAACTGGTATAAATAACGAAGGCATATATGCCCTGACCTTTAATATCATGTGGATATCCTACTACTGCACTTTCTACCACTCCTGCATGCATATTAATAGCATTTTCAACTTCAGCAGTACCGATGCGATGTCCGCTTACATTGAGCACATCATCTACTCTTCCTGTAATGCGATAATTTCCGTTTTCATCGCGCAAACAACCATCACCGGTAAAATAAAAATTCGGATAGGCTGCAAAATAATTGGTTCTGCATCTTTCATGATCGCCATAGGTGGTGCGCAACATACCAGGCCAAGGAAAGCGGATGCATAAATTGCCACTCACATTATTGCCTTCAATGATTTCACCTTTATCATCCATTAATACAGGCTGAACTCCCGGCAAGGGTTTGGTTGCATAACTAGGTTTAGCTGGTGTTACTCCCGCCAGATTAGAAATTAAAATTCCACCTGTTTCAGTCTGCCACCAGGTATCTACAATCGGACATTTTTTTTGTCCTACGTGCTCGTTGTACCAATGCCAAGCTTCTTCGTTAATAGGTTCGCCAACTGTGCCCAATGTTTTTAACGAATGGAGGTCTTTATCTTGTAGGGGTCCGTTGCCGAAGCTCATCAAACTGCGAATGGCAGTTGGTGCAGTGTATAAAATATTCGCTCGGTATTTTTCTACGATTTGCCAAAAGCGACCGGCATCCGGCCAGGTGGGTATACCTTCAAACATTAAAGTAGTTGCGCCTGCGGATAAGGGTCCATATAATATGTAAGAGTGACCAGTAATCCAACCAATATCAGCAGTACAAAAATGAATGTCGCCAGGTTTATATTGAAACACATTCACAAACGTGTAGGTGGTCCACACCATGTAACCAGCACAAGTATGTACCACACCTTTTGGTTTTCCGGTTGAGCCCGAAGTATATAAAATGAACAATGGGTCTTCTGCTTCCATGGTAACAGCTGGAAAAGGAGGATTACCTTGTGTTTCTACTTTTTTAATTTCGTCTTCCCACCATACATCTCTGCCTTTGATCATGCTCACAGGCGTGCGTGTTCGTGTGAGCACAATTACTTTCTTTACAAATCGACATTGAATCAACGCATCATCAATGATAGATTTTAGTGCAATTTCTTTATTACCTCTAAATGCTCCATCGCAAGTAATGATAAACTCAGCGTGTGCATCAACCAAACGATCAGCAATGCTTTGCGCACTAAAGCCACCAAATATAACAGAATGAATAGCGCCCACTCTGGCACAAGCTAAAACAGCAATGGCTAACTCAGGCACCATACCCATGTATAAACAAACACGGTCTCCTTTTTTAACTCCATTGTTGCTCAACACATGACAAAACTGTTCTACTTTAAACAGTAAATCTTTGTAGGTTAGAATACGATGATGCTCATCAGGATCGTTCGGTTCCCAGATGATAGCTGGTTCATGACCACGTTCTGCTATATGTCTATCTAAACAATTTTCAGTAATGTTTAACTGTGCGCCTAAAAACCATTGAATAGAAGGTTCAGTAAAATTCCATTCTACTACTTTATTCCACTTCTTCTTCCAATGAAAATGCTGTGCAATATCGTTCCAAAAATTTTCCGGATCTTGAACACTTTGAGCATACGCTTTTTCGTATGCGGCTTCACTAGTTATTTGATAAGGAAAGGCCATACTGTTTGCAATAAATGAATCTCAATTTAAGGAAAGAATGGCAAACATTTATTTTGAGATAAAAAAAGCCACCGAAAAGGTGGCATAGTTTTGAAATAAATTAATGATTTAAATCAGAAAATGTTTTCTAGTCCAATGAATTTTTCCAGAATGATAAGGATCGATAAAACGCCTAATAACAACGGACAAACATAACTAATCGTGAAGTGTAAATATTTACGTAAAAAGGATTTCATGTATCCATCGTTACCAATGCTCAATTCATGATCCATGTTATGAATTTTCCATTTATAAGCGATGAAAATACACATCAAACAACCACCAACGGTTAAAGTGATGTCGCACATATCGGCAATAAAAGTTAGAAAATCGCGGTCGCGATAGAAACTAAGTTTATTCAATGCCGGCACCATGCCTTGACTAACCATACTAGGTAAACCAACAATGAATATTAATAAAGCTAATGACCAAACAACAGTAGTTCGTTTTATTTTCTTCTGATCAACTAGATAAGTTGTCGGAACTTCTAATAAAGAAATCGTAGAGGTTAAAGCTGCAAAGCAAAGCAATAAAAAGAATCCTCCGCCAACAACTCTTCCTAAAATCGGTCCCATGTCATGGAAAATTTGTGGCAACACCATGAATACCAATGCAGGACCTTCCGTAGGCGACATATTTTGTGAAAACACCAATGGAAAAACCATTAAACCGGCAAAGAAGGCCACTGATGTATCAGCAACAGAAATGATAGCAGCAGAAGAAACAATATTTTGATTTTTATTTACGTAAGAACCATAAGTAATCAATGCACCCATACCGAGTGATAAAGAGAAGAACGCTTGCTTTAAGCCATCAAAAATAGTTTGTGCATTAATCTCGCTTAAATCAGGAATCAAATAAAACTCTACACCGGCCATCGCATTGGGCAAAGTAAGGCTGTAGATAATTAAGGCAATCAAAATAAAATAAAGAGCTGGCATCATGATTTTGTTAGCAGCTTCTACTCCTTTTTGAATTCCTCTGGAAACGATAACAGCGGTAATAATCATGAAGCCAAGAGAAAAGAAAAGATTATCCGAAATATCATTGACATAATTACCAAAGAATGCTCCGAAATCACTTTCATTTAATAAATCTCCAAAAGAGATTTCTAAAAAATATCCAAAAGCCCAACCAGCCACTACATTATAAAAAGACAAAATGAAAATACCCGCTAAAATCCCGAACAGCCCTAAATAACCCCAACGCTTATTACCAAGTTTAGAATAAGAACCCATGGCATCAGAACCAGCTGCACGACCAATGGCAATTTCTCCCACCATCACCGGAAAGCATAGAAGAAAAATACAAAGGAGATAGATGAATAAGAAGGCCGCTCCACCATTTTGTCCGGCCAGATAGGGGAAACGCCAAATGTTTCCTAAACCAACAGCCGAACCGGCAGCAGCTAAAATAAAACCAATGCGACTCGAGAAACTTCCTCTGTTATCGTTCATAAAAATGTTTTCGGGTTGAATTAATGAAGCAAAATAGGGTGTATTCCTTAATTATCAAATTTTAGAATAATTACTGTAAGAAAGCAGTTGACGATACGTCTGAATTGTTTCTATTTGCGTTATATTAATAAAATCTTTGCGCGTAGCGTTGGATCTATGGACAAGCTCAGAAAACTTACCACTCAAGAAAAAGCATTACAGGTTAATCTGGATAGAAGTATCTACGGCTCTTTTGCTGAGATTGGAGCAGGGCAGGAGGTAGCTGCCAATTTTTTTAAGGCAGGTGGCGCTTCAGGAACAATCGCTAAAACCATTTCAGCTTACGATATGAAGTTTAGCGATGCGATTTACGGATCCGGTGAAAGGTATGTGTGTGAAGATCGCCTCACTAAAATGCTCGATCACGAATACGAATTATTACCCGAGCGCTTGGCTCATAGAGTAGAGAGCACCCGTTTCTTTGCTTTTGCCAATACTGTAGAGATGCTCAACTACGAACGCACCAACCAGCCGCACGGTTGGATTGGTCTTCGTTTTCAAACCAAACCGGGTGGCGCAGTGAATGATTGTGTGATCCATGTGAAAATGCACGACAATGATCCACTTCAACAGCAATATGCCTTGGGCATTGTGGGCGTTAATTTAATTTTTGCCAGCTACATGCTTACCGATCCGGAAGAAATCATGCTGTCTTTGCTGGATGGTCTAAATGCAAGAAGAATAGAAATCGATATGTTCCGTTTAGAAGGTCCGGATTTCATTCATGTTGACAATAGATTAATGGCTTTGAAGTTGGTGAAAAGCGGTTTTACTAAAGCAGCCATGTTTGGCCCAGATGGAGATGTGATGCAACCTTCTGAAGCCTTATATAAAAAGAATGTTTTGGTGTTACGTGGCCGATTCAGACCACCTACACACGTTAATGTAGATATGTTGTTGGCTTCACGTAGGCAGTTTAAAAATGAAGCAGATGTAGACAAATCAAAATTGATGCTGCTTTCGGAATTGACGTTAAACGATTTGAGTCCAGATGGTAAAATTGATGAGAAGGATTTCTTACACAGAGCAGAAATTTTATGTTCACTCGGTCAAAACGTTTTGGTTTCTAATTATTACGAATATTACCGTCTGGCGGAATATTTAAGTAAGATGACGAAAGGAAAAAAGTTAGGAATGATCATGGGCATCTATGCGCTGCAAAAAGTATTTGATGAAAGAACCTACGAAAATTTGCGTGGAGGAATTTTAGAATGTTTCTCCTCTTTGTTTGGTTCCAACATCAAGTTATACATATACCCGGCCGTTAAACCTGGAACCAATCAATTGTTTACTTTAACTGATTTTGAACAAGAACTACCTTCCAATCTTAAATCACTTTTTTGGTATTTGATGGATAACGGTAAGATACAACCTGTGGACAGCGCTAATATCAATAACTTACACATTATTTCCGACAATGTTTTAGCGATGATAAAAAAGGGAGAAGGAGGTTGGGAAAAGTTTGTACCTACAAAAGTGGCGGAAGCTATCAAAGAAAAAGGACTGTTCGATTACCCAATGAGTATCAACATTCCTATGTAGCTTTTTTCTTTGTTTTAATTCTATCAGGATTTTCTTGTAAAAAAGTATTCCAAGATGTTGCTTTTTTTTCCTGTTTTCCATTTTGATAATGATGACACAAAGCCACTGCCAAGGCATCTGTTGCATCTAAAAGTTTGGGTGCTTCTTTAAACTTAAAAATAGACATCAACATCGCGGCAACCTGTTCTTTGGAAGCATTTCCATTTCCGGTAACTGATTGTTTTACTTTTTTAGGAGCATACTCAACGATAGGAATTTCTCTGGCCAAAGCAGCAGACATGGCCACACCTTGCGCGCGTCCTAGTTTCAGCATCGACTGCACATTTTTTCCAAAGAAGGGCGCTTCTAAAGCAACTTCATCAGGTTTAAACTCTTGGATTATACTGGTAACGCGCTCGAATATCTTTTTTAACTTCAATTCATGTCCTTCATAACGGGATAAATGAATAACACCAAATTGTAATAATTCTATGGCGTTGCCCTTGGTTAAAATTAAACCATAACCCATTACATTCGTGCCCGGGTCTAAGCCTAGAATTATTTTTTCTTTTACTATCTTACTCACGCTGTAAACATATAAAATTTTGATTTGGCTTCTTCTTTTTCCTGCAATTCTTTATACACTGGGCTGGCTTTGGGTTTATTTTCAAATGAAAGAGGAAAAAGATGTCGAAGTCACAGGGCATCAAGCAACTTCAGTTTCTGTTCTCATTCCATTCAGAAATGAAGCAGAGAATATTATACAACTTTTAAATGACTTGCACTCACAAACTAAAATTCCGGAAGAAGTAATTTTGATTAACGATCATTCAACCGATCAAGGAAGTGAATTAGTTAAGCAATGGCTGCAGCAACATGTCGATGATGAAAGCTTAAAAAACTGGAAATGCGTACTTAACAATGGAGAAGGTAAGAAAAAAGCTATCGAAACAGGTGTTAATCAATCCACTAAAAGTTGGGTAACTACATTAGATGCAGACGTGCGATTAAGCGATAAATGGTTCGAAACTTTTTCTTCTTATTTAAAAAATGATGTGGCCGCTGTTGCAGGCTGGGTAAACTTAACAGGAAAAAGTATAGCGCAACGTTGTCAACAGCTTGAGTTCAGTATGTTATTGGCAAGTGGTTTTGCTAACCTCAAACACCAAAAACCGGGCATGTTAAGTGGAGCTCACTTTGCCTTTAAAAAAGAAATATTCAAAAAAGTGGAAGGTTATGCAGATAACTTATCCGTTGCAAGTGGTGATGATGAATTTTTGCTGAGGAAAATATTTAATAATAAAGAAATGGTTGGAATTTGCATGCATCCTCAGGCAAACGTTTCAACAGAAGCTGCCAAAGATTTTAAAGCTATGATAACACAACGTGTTCGATGGGCAGGAAAATGGAAACACCATCACGACTGGCAAACCAAGTTCTTGGCCATCAGTGTTGCTTTATTGCAATTGTTTTGGATAATTACAATCATTATTCCTTTTTTCAATTTCAATTTTATTTTACCAGTTGTTGTGGTTTGGTTAATAAAAATGCTAGGAGAGTTTTCTGTTCTATCATTCTTAAGAAAGAAATGGAATCAACCTTTCGATACCATAGCCTTTTTATGTATGCAATTTCTTTACCCATTTTTAGTTTGGTGGATTGTGTTACTGACAACCAGAAAAACAACTATTTGGAAAGGAAGACCTATTAAAGTTTGAAATTCATTTAATACTCAACCTATTAGCTTCTTAAAATGTTGGTTAGACCAAAAAAGTGGAAAGAATAATTAAGAATAGAAATTAAGTTTCACTATTTTTACCTTATGACTGAAACCCTGATTAGGCAAAAGTTAGAAAGAAAAGACCTCGAACTCAATGCTTTGCTTGAAGTTACGCAAGCTATTAACGCAAATAAGACGGAGGATGAGTTGTATAAAATTTTCAACTTTACGGTTCGCGCTAACTTACAGGTTAAAAAATTGGCTTTGTACGTGTATGACGAACGTTGGAGTTGCAAAGTTAACTACGGCACCAAAAATAATTTCATCAAACAAAGATTGCCGGAGTATTTCCAAACTGAAACACAAGTTTCTAGAATAGATGGATTGGTTCACACTGAGTTTGCTGAGTTTGACTGCGCTATTCCGGTAGCCCATAGAGCCGAAGTATTGGCCATTGTTTTTGTTGGAGGTTTCGATGCAGAACACTCAACCTACGAAGACAGTGTTAAGTTTATTCAAGCACTCAGCAACATTACCTTAGTTGCCATCGAAAACAAAAAATTAGCACGTAAACAGTTAGAACAAGAATCACTTAGGAAGGAATTGGAAATTGCAAGTGATGTTCAACAATTTTTGTTTCCCGAAAAGCTACCGAACACTGAAAGACTTAAACTCGAAGCCAGTTACTTACCACATGATATGGTAGGTGGAGATTATTATGATTTCATTCCTATCAATAAAAATCAATTTTTGATTTGCGTAGCCGATGTAAGTGGTAAAGGAATACCGGCAGCGTTAATGATGTCTAATTTTCAGGCATCACTCAGAACCTTGTTAAGACAAACACCCAACTTGCGTGAGATTATTGAAGCCTTGAATTTCCAAGTAATGGAAAATGCAAAAGGCGAAAAGTTCATCACCTTCTTTGCAGCCATCTACGACCTGCAATTGAAAACAATGGTGTATGTCAATGCTGGTCATAATCCTCCGCTGTTAGTAAAAGCGGATGGCGAAATTATGTTACTCGAAGAAGGAAGCATGGTGTTGGGTGCCGTGCCCGAACTTCCATTTATTAACGAAGGATTTCTAACCAACCTCGATGATTTTTTACTTTTCCTTTACACAGATGGACTTACGGAAACTGTAAATGAAAGTGAAAAGGATTTCGGACAAGAAAGTTTGATGCAGTATTTTGCTAACCCAGCTAATCGCGTGAAGGATTTAAGCACTATCCACCAAGATATCATCGTTGCACTCGATGCACATAAAGGCAGAAATCCTTATCACGATGACATCACTATTTTGTCTTGCAGGGTAGGATAAAATGATACTTCCATTTCGTACACCGTTTTTTCTACCCAAACTTTATCCGGACTTAATCTGGAGAATGAATGCAACTGAGAAAAATCTTTACCTAACTTTCGATGATGGTCCTATTCCTGAAATAACTGAATGGGTATTAACACAGCTTAAGCAATTTAATGTATCAGCAACTTTTTTTGTAATTGGTGATAATGTACGTAAGTATCCTGATGTTTTTAGAGAGATCATCAACAATAAACATACTGTGGGTAATCACACATTCCATCACGTAAAAGGTTGGCAAACACAAACGGAAAAATATTTGAATGAAATTGCCATGTGTGATTCCATCATGCAACAAACTATTACATCATTGCACTGTGAATTATTCAGACCACCTTATGGCAGAATCACAAAGGAACAACGCAAAAAGATTGAGTTAAAGAAAATAATCATGTGGGATGTGCTAACACAAGATTATAATCATAACATTAGTAAAGAGAAATGTTTACAAGGCAGCAAAAAAGCTTTGCGCCCAGGTTCTATTATTGTGATGCATGATAGCCTTAAAGCAGAAAGAAATCTAAAATATGTTTTGCCTCGTTTAATCGAGTTTGCTTTAAAACAGGGCTACACCTTTAAAAAGTTATAACATGCGTGTTTTAGTTGCACCTTTAAATTGGGGATTAGGTCATGCAACGCGATGTATTCCTATTATTCAATATTTAGTTCAGCAAAAACATGAAGTAATGCTGGCCAGCGATGGACAAGCATTGGAATTGTTGAAAAAAGAATTTCCCGGTTTCACTTTTATTGAATTACCAACATGGAAGATACATTACCGAATCAAGCCATTTTTTTTAGGCATGCTGTGGCAACTTCCTAAATTTTTATTCGCGATTAGAAACGAAAGAAAAATTATAAAAGGATTATGTGAGAAATACAAGATTGATGCCATCATCAGTGATAATCGTTATGGCATATATGATAACGTTATTCCTAGTGTTTTGATTACTCATCAAATTAACATTCAGTTTCCAACATTCTTTCATTTTTTAGGTAGAGGGTTTAATCAACTACATCAACACTATTTATTGAGATTTCAACAAATTTGGATACCCGATTTGGCAAATGGTATAACTTGTAAGCTAAGTCATACTAATCTACTTCAAGTAAAGTACATAGGTATGCTGAGTAGATTCTCTCATTTACCAGAAGAAATAAGCAAACAACATCATCAAATTTTATTTCTTCTTTCAGGCCCCGAACCTTCGCGTTCGCAATTTGAGAAAATCATCCTTAATCAAATTAAAGAATTGAAGTATGATAATTTTCAATTTGAATTAATCAGAGGCACAAGTCGAAAAACCCAAATCAATGACATCCCATCAACTATTTCAATACATGATGTTATGGAAAAAATTGAACTGGAAAGAAAAATTAAACAAGCCTCGCTTGTTGTTTTGCGTTCAGGTTACACATCTGTAATGGATATGTTAGCAATAGGAAAAAAAGTAGTTTTTGTTCCTACTCCGGGGCAAACAGAACAAGAATATATAGGAAGACAACTACAAGAAAAATATAAGGCTTTGGTTGTAACTCAAAAAGATTTTCGATTGGATCAGATTCTCAAGGAATATGATAAGATTCCATTGATTAAAGAGGTTTCTTCAAGCTTCAATCAGTTTTCATTTTTTATAGATAACTGGCTGCAAGAAGTACAAACGAAGTTAACTAACTTGCGCGGCCATGATTGACACCCACGCGCATATTTATTTACAAGAGTTCGAAAAGGACATTGAATCAGTTATTCAGTCTGCCTTATCTGTTGGTGTAACACAAATCCTATTACCTAATATTGATGTAACTTCTATTGATGCTGTAAATAAATTATCGGAAAATTATCCAAAAATTTGTAAACCTATGATGGGTTTACATCCTTGCTATGTGAAAGAAAACGTGGAGGAACAATTAGCCATCATAGAAAGAACATTGCAGCAACATCCATTTATTGCCGTGGGTGAAATAGGTACCGATTTGTATTGGGATAAAACTTACTGGATACAACAGCAACTAGCATTTACTATGCAACTTAATTGGGCTTATGAGTTAAAACTTCCGGTTTCTATCCATTCAAGAGAAAGCACAAAAGAAGCAATTGATATGATCAAAGCATTAAAAGGTCAACATCCTGTTGGCGTGTTCCATTGTTTTTCCGGAACATTGGAAGAAGCAAAAGAAGTAATCGATCTAGGTTTCGCTTTAGGTATTGGCGGTGTAGTTACCTTTAAAAAATCAGGTCTTGATGAATTACTAAACCACATTGATTTAAAAAATATTGTTCTAGAAACAGATAGTCCTTACCTCGCACCTGTTCCATACAGAGGAAAAAGAAATGAACCTGCTTATCTTTCCCATATCAAAAAGAAATTATCGGAAGTAAAACAAGTTTCGGAGGAAGAAGTAGATACCATTACAACCGAAAACGCAAAAAGAATTTTTAATCTCTGATATGACACAGTTAAAAAGAACAAAGCTTATCCATCATCAACAAGCCAAAGGTAATGTTTTGTTAATATATACCGGAGGTACTTTCGGTATGATGCGCAATACAGTTGGTAGTTTAGTTCCATTCGATTTTTCTAACATGGTCGATCATTTACCCACCATTAAAAATCTGTCTTTAAACATTGATGTCATTGAATTTGAAAAACCCATTGACTCCGCCAATATCAATCCCGAACATTGGCAATTGATGGCTGCGTTAATAGAATCCAATTACCAAGACTTTGATGGTTTTGTTATTCTTCATGGAACGGATACGATGGCATTCTCGGCCTCAGCCTTAAGTTTTATGTTAGAAGGCTTAAGCAAGCCAGTAATTTTAACGGGCGCACAATTACCTATAAGCGAACCCCGATCGGATGCTCGTGAAAATTTAATCACAGCCATAGAGATAGCGGCAGCCAAAGAAAATGGTAAGCCCATTGTACCCGAAGTAGCCATCTTTTTTGATTATGAATTACTACGAGGCAACCGGTCCAAAAAAGTAGAGAGCATGCAATTTGATGCTTTTGACTCCGGCAATTATCCTGCTTTGGCTAAGGCTGGTGTTAAAATTGATTTTAATAGAAGTGCTATACTCTCTGTTAATACTGAAAAGTCTTTATCAGTTAGAAAAAAGTTTGATTCATCTATCGCGCTTATCAAATTATATCCTGGTATATCTAACGCTTACCTACATGCTGTTATAAGGACAGAAGGATTGAAAGCCTTGATTATCGAAACGTATGGTTCAGGCAATGCGCCAACAGATACTTATTTACTAACTATTCTTGCTGAAGCTGTCAAAAAAGGAATTATCGTTCTGAATATTTCACAATGCCAAGGCGGGCGCGTTACGCAAGGAAAATATGAAACCAGCAAGACCTTGGACGAAATAGGTGTGATTGGAGGATTGGATTTAACTACCGAAGCAGCTGTTACCAAGTTGATGTTTTTACTTGGGAATTTTCCACAAGAAGTCGTGAGGACTAAAGTAATAGAAAATTTTGCAGGAGAATTAACAATTTGATAATGCGGAGAGAGCGGGATTCGAACCCGCGATACCCTTTCAGGTATACACACTTTCCAGGCGTGCTCCTTCAACCACTCGGACACCTCTCCTCAAAGGGTTGCAAAAGAATTAAATAATATCCGCCCAAACAAGGCAATAGCCGCAAAACCTTCAAAAATTAAATATTGCAAGCCATTGTGACTTTCCTCTATTGTCCGAATTAGGGTAACAGATTTGGTAAAGTGAACCTTTCGCAGAAAAAAATGCCGAAAATTGTTGAGTAATCAACAAAACCTTTAATTTTGGCACTTTCAAAAACGAAAAAGCTTTACTTAAACCTTTAACTATGAAAAAACAACTTGCGATTTTCGCTTTGGTAGGGGTTCTTTTCTCTTCTACTATTTCTTTCGCACAAGAAACACCTGCTTCAACAGATTCTGCCGCAACTGAAGCCGTTGAGGCAACACCAGAGGTAGCTGCCACTGAAGACACGACAGTGGATGAAGAATCTTTTCATGAAGTATTGAAAGATCAGTTTATTGCTGGTGGAACAACTTACATGTGGCCAATTTTGATATGCCTTATCTTAGGTCTTGCCATATCAATTGAAAGAATCATCACATTGAACTTAGCCACAACTAATACTAAAAAATTATTAGAAAGCATAGAAGCAGCCTTAAGTAAAGGTGGTGTTGATGAAGCTTTAAAAGTTACAAAAAGCACTAGAGGACCAGTAGCGTCTATCTTCACTCAAGGTTTAATGCGTTACCACGAAGGTGTTGACATGGTTGAAAAGTCAATCGTTTCTTACGGTGGTGTTGAAATGGGTCGCCTTGAAAGAGGTTTAATTTGGATTTCATTGTTTATCGCTCTTGGCCCTATGTTAGGTTTCTTCGGAACAGTTGTAGGGATGGTGCAGGCATTTGCGGATATCGAAGCTGCTGGAGATATTTCTCCTCAGATTGTTGCCAATGGTATGAAAACAGCTTTGATAACTACAGTTGGTGGTCTTGTGGTAGGTATGATATTACAGGTACTGTACAATTACCTAGTATCTAAAATTGATTCACTAACCAACAACATGGAAGACGCTTCTATTTCAATGGTAGATATTTTAGTGAAGCACAAACTATTATCAAAATAAATTATGATTGATTTTGGTTTATATACAGCCTACTTATTTTTCTTCGCTGCCTTGCTAGGTGCGGTAGGTTTCGCAATTTTTAATGCAAGCAAATCTCCAGGGACCTTTAAAAAGTCATTAATTGGAGTTGGTGCTTTGGTTGGATTGTTTATAATTTCTTACCTATTAACTGGTTCTGCTGTTAGCCCAGAGCAAGCAGCCAAAGGAATTACTGAATCATCATCCAAACTGATTGGCGCAGGTTTAACCATGTTATATTTAAGCATGGCAATAGCCTTTGTCGGAATTATTTATTCTGAAATATCTAAAGCCTTAAAATAATGCCAAGAGCCACACCCGATATCCCAAATGCCTCCATGGCAGACATCGCGTTCTTGTTGTTAACCTTCTTCTTGGTTACCACAACAGTGGCGAATGATAAGGGATTAACTTTGTTGTTACCTCCTCCACCGGAAGCAATGCCGCCCGATCAGGATGTTAAAATTCAGGAACGTAACTTATTCAAAATTCAGATTAACTCTTTTGATGCATTGTTAGTAGAGGGTGAGCCTTATACTGGTAGCATGAGGGAATTATCTGATAAGATTAAGGCCTTTGTTCAAAACAATGGCGTAGACCCAGAGTCATCGGATAACCCTGAAAAAGCAATCGTTTCTTTCAAGGCAGATAGAGGAACAACGCACAAAAAGTTTATTGAAGTTTTGGATGCTGCACAGCGTGCATACTATGAGATTTATGCGGAAAAGCTAGGCGTTACAGTGGATCAATGGAGAGACATTGCCTCCGATCCTGAGCGTAAAGCTGAATACAATAAATCTCGTGAAGGCATACCTATGCAGATATCCATCGCTGAACCAACTAAAGTAGGAGGGTAATTCATATGTCAAAATTTAAGAAAAAAGCTAACGTAAAGCAGGAGATTCCTACATCCTCAATGCCAGATGTGGTTTTCATGTTGTTGTTCTTTTTCATGGTAACTACTCAAATGAGAGACTCAAGTATCATGGTAAAACAAAAGTTACCACAAGCTACACAGCTTAGAAAGCTTACGAGAAAATCTTTAGTGACATACATTTATATCGGTGAACCTAGCAAAACTGATCAATTTGGTAAAGAACCGAAAATTCAAGTAAATGATGTGTTCATCGAGCCCAAAGACATCATTCAATGGGTAAACACAGAAAAAGCGAAGCTAGATGAAATTGAACGCGACCAAATCACTATCTCTATGAAAATAGATAGTGACTCAAAACGCGGTATCATTTCAGATGTAGAGACAGAATTGAGAAGAGCAAATGCTCGTATTATCAATTACTCTGCAGGATACAAAAAAGAGATTTAAATTGTTTTTTCTAAAGGTGAAGGCCCCGCAAATGCGGGGCTTTTTTTATTATATTTAATGAACATTAATTCCTATCATGGCTATATTGAACAATAAAAAGATCGTGCGTTCCTGGTACATGTACGATTGGGCCAACTCAGTTTATTCTCTTGTTATTACTTCGGCAATTTTCCCAGTTTACTACAAGGCAG
Source organism: Cyclobacteriaceae bacterium (assembly GCA_027533395.1). Taxonomy (GTDB): domain Bacteria; phylum Bacteroidota; class Bacteroidia; order Cytophagales; family Cyclobacteriaceae; genus Chryseotalea. Next base: position 25,607 of record JAPZUF010000030.1, on the reverse strand, counting down.
TAGCACAAGAAAACAACTCTGACATCGTCTCTTTTTTTGGATTTAATATTCAGAATTCTTCTTTATACTCTTATGCGTTATCGTTCTCATTCTTATTAGTTGCTGCTAAACTTCCGCTCCTTTCCGGAATTGCAGACTATACTGGAAGAAAAAAGTTATTCATGAAATTTTTTGTTTGGCTGGGTGGTTTGGCTTGTATTGGTTTGTATTTTTTCGATTCTGTTGAAACTTTAGAGTGGGGAATTTTATGCTGTGTTCTAGCCAGTATCGGTTACTCAGGTAGTTTGGTGTTTTATGATGCCTTCTTACCAGAAATTGTTACAGAAGATAGATACGATGCTACTAGTGCTAACGGTTACTCTATGGGTTATTATGGAAGTGTTATTCTATTAGTTGCCTGTTTAGTTATCATTATCAATTATGATTTTTTTGGTTTTGTTAATGAGGGTTACGCTACTCGATTTTCGTTTATTCTTGTGGGACTTTGGTGGATTGGTTTTGCCTTTATTCCATTTTATTATTTACCAGAAACAGTTCGGGTGCAAAGTGAATCGGTTGGTAAAATCTGGTCGAGAGGCTACCAAGAGATTGCCAAAGTATGGAATAGTTTATCGGAACTACCTGATTTAAAAAAGTACCTCTGGGCTTTTTTCTTCTTTAACTCTGGTGTACAAACCATCATGTATTTAGCAGCATTATTCGGCACAGATGTGTTAAAGATGGATAGCAATAAACTGATTTTTACTGTCTTGTTAATTCAACTTGTTGCGAGTTTGGGAGCGTGGCTTTTTGCTAAACTTTCTAAAAACAAAGGCAATCGTTTTGCTTTATCCACCATGATATTTGTTTGGTTGGGCGTTTGTTTCGCAGCTTACATCATAACTACCGAAGTAGAGTTTTTTGTATTAGCAGCTGTCGTTGGTTTGATCATGGGTGGAATTCAATCTTTATCACGATCAACTTATTCCAAGTTGATTCCTGAGAATACCATTGATACAACTTCTTATTTTAGCTTCTATGATGTTACCTATAACTTATCCATTGTAGTAGGAACTTTTTCATTTGGCCTTATCAATCAATTGACTGGTAATATGAGGTATAGCGCTATTGGTCTTGCCTTTTATTTTATTGTAGGCATGATTCTCTTATTTCAAGTAAAGTCGGCTGATATTCGAAAAATGAATAACTAGTAACGAAGGTGTTTCACCGTCATACCATTATTGATTAATTGTTTTAAAGAGTCGATTCCTATTTTAAGATGTAGTTCAACAAAGCTTTTAGTAACTACTTTATCGCTTTGCTCAGTTTTAACACCATCGGGTGTCATAGGCGAATCGGAAACTAAAAGTAAGGCACCGGTTGGTATTTTATTTTTAAAGGCAGTGATAAATACCGTTGCAGTTTCCATATCGATGGCTTGCGCACGAATCTTTCTTAAATAATTTTTAAAATCTTCATCCCACTCCCAAACTCTGCGATTGGTTGTATAGCAAGTGCCAGTCCAATAATCTTGGTTATAATCGCGAATGGTTGTTGAAATAGCTTTCTGCAAAGCAAAGGAAGGTAAAGCAGGAACTTCAGGTGGAAAATAATCATTCGATGTACCTTCCCCTCTAATGGCTGCAATGGGTAGAATAAAATCACCAATGTCGTTTTTTGCTTTTAAGCCACCACATTTCCCTAAAAAAACACAAGCCTTTGGTTTAATAGCTGAAAGACAGTCCATGATGGTTGCTGCATTCGGACTACCCATTCCAAAGTTGATGATGGTTATGCCATCTGCAGTAGCACAACGCATCGCACGATCTTGCCCAAGAATAGGCACGTTATGCCATTCTGCAAACATCTTTACATAATTATCGAAATTGGTGAGTAAAATATATTGTCCGAATTGATCCAAGGATAAGCCTGTGTAACGAGGTAGCCAGTTGTTTACAATATCTTCTTTTGTTTTCATAAGGGGATTTTATTTATTGCCATTGTGTTACCTGTATTAAATCTGCCATCTATTGAACCTAAGCTACAGAAACGCGATGGAAAAATATGGATTTTTGATGGGATTAGGAAAAAGTATGTTGTATTAACACCTGAAGAATGGGTAAGACAACATGTTATACAATTCTTACTAGGTAATGGCTATTCAAAAAATTTAATAAAGGTTGAAACAGGTTTTTCAGTTGGAGAAGTTTACAAAAGAGCAGATATCATTTGTTATGATATTGAATCAAAACCCTTTTTATTGGTTGAGTGTAAGAATCCCTACGAAAAAATTAATGAAGATGTAGCTATTCAAATTTCAAGTTATAATAAATCTATTCGATCTAGCTATATCATGTTGAGCAACGGATTAGATCATTTTTATTTTAAAACCAATTGGCAAACAGAAGAAATAATTAAATTGAATGAACTACCCTTATTTTGAAATAAAAAAAGCTTGCCACAAGCAAGCTTTTCAATATTCAATTAAGCTTTGTTACAAAAACTTCTTCACATCTGTGAAGGGTAATCCAAATGCATCCGCAACGCCTTTATATACAACTTCACCAAACATCACATTTAAACCATTTCTTAATTCTAAACTTTCCTGGCAAGCTTTCTTCCAACCTTGGTTCGCTAATTTAATAGCGTAAGGTAAAGTTGCATTAGTAAGAGCTAACGTTGAAGTATAAGGCACAGCACCCGGCATGTTGGCAACACAATAGTGAACTACATCATCGATGATGTAAGTAGGATCTTCGTGTGTAGTTGGTCGGCAAGTTTCGATACAACCACCTTGGTCAACAGCAACATCCACTAACACAGTGCCTGGACGCATAGTTTTTAACATGTCTTTTGTAATCAACTTCGGTGCTTTCGCGCCTGGTATCAACACACCACCCACAATTAAATCATGATCTTTCACTAATTCACGAATAGAGTATTCGTTTGATACCATGGTGTGCACATTCTTAGGCATTACATCATCCAAATATCTTAATCTATTAATGTTTAAATCCATGATGGTAACATCTGCACCCATACCAGCTGCAATTTTAGCAGCGTTTGTTCCTACTACACCACCACCAAGAATCAATACTTTAGCAGGTTTCACGCCCGGAACACCTCCTAAAAGAATGCCTCTGCCTTTTAATGGCTTCTCTAAATATTTAGCGCCTTCTTGAATCGACATTCTACCGGCTACCTCCGACATGGGAATTAAAAGAGGCAAACTTCCATCAATCTTTTCAACTGTTTCATAGGCTAAACAAACTGCGCCTGAAGCAATCATTGCTTTGGTTAGTGGTTCGTAAGAAGCAAAATGGAAGTATGTAAAAACCAATTGGTCTTTCTTTATTAAGCTGTATTCTTGTTCAATAGGTTCTTTCACCTTCATGATCATCTCAGCTTTCTCGAAAATCTCTTTAGCTGCAGAAAGTAGGATAGCACCTGCTTTGGTGTATTCATCGTTTGAAAAACCACTGCCTACGCCCGCATTTGTTTCTACATAAACAGTATGTCCTCTTTTAATTAATTCCTGAGCACCTGCAGGAGTTAATGCTACGCGGTTCTCATTATTCTTGATTTCTTTAGGAACGCCAATGATCATAAATGTAAAATTTGAGCCGCAAATATAGCAATCCTTTTAATGGATAAATAACTTTTGTAATCGATTGAAATCAGATAAATACAAGGTTTTTCATCCGAGCCTAATTGAGTATTTTTGTGCTTTAATCAACCTATTTTGCCTGTGAGCACGACAAAAGAAAGAGTACGTTTTTCCCCGGTTAAGATTAAGGAAATTCTGACAGATTACCGTTTGGCATGCGAAAGTCGAGAAGCATCGCTGCTCGGACGAAAGGAAGTTTTTATGGGAAAAGCCAAGTTTGGCATCTTTGGCGATGGTAAAGAAGTGCCACAATTGGCGATGGCAAAGGTTTTTAAAGCTGGAGATTTCCGTGCAGGCTATTACCGCGACCAAACTTTTATGTTAGCAATAGGCGAGTTAACGCTTCAACAATATTTTGCCCAATTGTATGCCCACACTGAAATAGAGGCAGAACCAGCATCTGGTGGTCGGTTAATGAATGGTCATTTCGCTACCAGAATGTTAGATGATAATGGTAATTTAAAAGCATTAAGCAGTTTAAAAAATTCAAGTTCAGATATTTCACCAACAGCAGGTCAAATGCCTCGCTTATTAGGCATGGCTTATGCCTCTAAGTTATTTAGACATAATCCTGAACTAAAAGCATTTAAAAATCTATCTGATCATGGCAATGAAATTGCATTTGGCACAATAGGAAATGCATCTACCAGCGAAGGTATGTTTTTCGAAGCACTAAATGCAGCTGGAGTTTTGCAAGTGCCACTGTTAATGAGCGTATGGGATGATGCCTATGGTATTTCTGTTCCCCAACAGTATCACACTACAAAAGGTAGCATTTCTAAAATGCTAGCAGGATTGCAAAGAAATACAAATGAAAAAGGATTTGAAGTAATTAATGTTAAGGGTTGGGATTACGCTTCCTTAGTTGAAGCTTACTTGAAAGCAGAAAAGATTTGCAGAGAAGAACACGTACCTGTACTTATGCACGTAGATGAATTAACTCAACCTCAAGGTCATTCCACTTCCGGTTCGCACGAAAGGTATAAATCGAAAGAAAGATTAGAATGGGAAGCTGAGTTTGATTGCATTAAAAAAATGCGCACTTGGATTATAGATGAAGTAAACATTTTGCCTGAAGAGCTAGATGAAATTGAAAAAGAAGCGAAGAAATCTGCCAAAGATGCTAAAGAAGCAGCATGGAAAGATTTTCAGCAAGGTATAATAAAAGATCATCAGGAGGCCATTCAGATTTTAAAGGGAGTTGAATCATTACACACTGAAATCTTTTCTATTGTTCAGGAATTAGAAAAAATAACCAACCCTATACGTTTAGAAAGCATTAAAGCAGTAAAAAAGGTTTTGCGTTTAATCAGAAATGAATCATCATCTACGAAATCAACTTTAATCGATTGGCTAACAAAAGTAGAGGAGGAAAATCAAGAACGTTATAACTCAAATTTGTATAGCCACTCCGAAGCCGCAGCTATCAAAATACCCGGAACCGATTTTCAATATGACGAAAATGCAATTGAAGTAGATGGCAGAGAAATTATGCAAGCTTGCTTCGATGCTATTTTAAATCGTAATCCGCTTGTATTTGCTATTGGCGAGGATGTTGGTAAAATTGGTGATGTGAACCAAGGCTTTGCAGGCTTGCAAGAAAAGTATGGAGAAATCCGAGTGACGGATACAGGTATTAGAGAGTGTACTATCATTGGTCAAGGAATAGGAGCAGCCTTGCGTGGTCTTAGACCAATTGCAGAAATTCAGTATTTAGATTACTTACTATATGCGTTACAAATTCTGAGCGATGATTTAGCTTGCTTACAATACCGAACTGCAGGAGGACAAAAAGCTCCATTAATTATTAGAACACGCGGACACAGATTAGAAGGTGTATGGCACTCAGGCTCACCTATTGGAATGATTTTACATTCGTTGCGTGGCATCCATGTGCTTGTACCAAGAAACATGACGCAAGCGGCAGGTTTTTACAACACCATGCTTTTATCTGATGAACCAGCCTTGATAATTGAATGTTTGAATGGCTACAGGTTAAAAGAGAAAATGCCTTCGAACCTTAGTGAGTATACTGTAGCGTTAGGTGTACCTGAAATTTTAAAACATGGCCATGATGTAACGATTGTTACGTATGGTTCTATGTGCAGAATTGTAATGGAAGCTGCGCTTGAGTTAGAGCAATTAGGTATAAACTGCGAAGTAATTGATGTGCAAACTTTGTTGCCATTCGACAGACATCATGCCATAGTAGAATCGGTAAAGAAAACAAATAGATTAATCGTTGCTGACGAAGATGTGCCGGGTGGTGCGTCTGCCTTTATTTTGCAGAAAGTGTTAGAAGAACAAAATGCCTATCAATATTTAGATTCAGCACCAATTACTATAACGGCCAAGGAGCACCGTCCGGCTTATTCCTCTGATGGTGATTATTTCTCTAAGCCAAATGTTGAAGCAATTATTGAAAAAACATATGCAATGATGCGTGAAACTAATCCTAATGCATTTCCTGCTTTGTATTAGTTTCTTCTAACATCATCTAATCTGAACGGAGGAGTAACGATTTCGTTACTTACATTCAAATCGCGGTCGCGAATTTTGATTCGGATTCTAATTCTTTTATTAGTAAATACTGTTTTGAATCCAGTTGAAACTAAGGCATAACTAATTACACCTTCTGAAGAAGTATTAGAATCAGAAATAACAGGAATCCTTGAGTTGAAGTTTTCGCAGTAAACAGCTTGCCAATCAAAAACATTGAACACACCACCGTTACCTTCAACTTCTAGTGTGATATCGAGATTGTTAAATTCTGGGTTGAATTCAAAATAGGTAATGTCGTCTAGTTTAATAAACTCTAAACCGGAAACTATATCTAACACTGTTCCTTTTGTTTTAAAATCATTATCTAGTATAGCTTCATTCCCTTTTAATAACAACAAAAAATCCTTTGTATAATTTATGCAACCTAAATCTTCATCTCTATAAATGGGTAAATCGCTATATTCAGGCAACAATCTTGTTTCATTGGTAACTAATTTTCCGTTTAGTGTTGGTGGTATTAAAACTGTTAAACGCAAGGCATCTAAGTTCCCATTGCGTACGGTATCAGCAAAAATTGTTTCAGTTGGCATTCTTACTAAATTACCATCTCCTGTTGCTAAGAAATAATCTTTTTCGTGATAAGGATCACTAGTATCATCACCACTTGTGCCATCAGGAAAGCCTATTCTAGGAATACCAATGTCTCCATTTCCATCTTGAAAGCTAAAACTAACGACAATTGAATCTGCGTCTGCTATTCCGCCTACTTCTGTATAGTAAAAATCTTGTAACTCAATTTGGGGTACGTCTGAAAACTCAGGTTGCTCAAAGCAACCCGAAGTCAAAACCATTAAAAAAATAACACTCCAATATTTCTTATCTATTTTCACCATGTACCTTTGATGCACTAAGTTACAGAACGCTTGAACGCTTTTAAAAGTTTTGAACAAATTTTACAGGAATTAAACGAAACTACGTTTAATTCTATTGCTTTAGAAGTTTTTAAATCTCAAGCTCAAAACAATGAATTGTATAAAAAATATTTGTCCTTTTTGGGTACAAATACCAACGATATTAAGCGCATTAATGATGTTCCCTTCTTGCCTATTTCATTTTTTAAATCACATGCCATTCAATCAGGGGTATGGTCACCAGATAAGATTTTTAAATCTAGTGGTACCACTGGGTTTAACGAGAGTAAACATTTGGTTAAAAATCATTCATTCTATTTAAAACATGCTCTTCACCTGTTTGAAACAGAGTTTGGCAAGATTGATCAGTATGTAATATTGGCTTTGCTTCCGTCTTATTTAGAAAAGGGAGATTCTTCTTTGGTTGACATGGTTCGGTATTTTATAGACCAATCCAATCATCCTCAATCAGGTTTTTATCTTCATAATCACCAACAATTATTAAAGGATGTTGAAACATTAAAGAAGAAGGAAAGAAGGGTTTTAATTTGGGGAGTTACCTACGCATTATTGGATATAGCTGAACAATTTTCTCCGGATTGGTCGGGATGTTTTGTATTTGAAACAGGTGGTATGAAGGGAAGAAGAAAAGAGATAATTCGAGAAGAATTGCATGCTGTGTTAAAAAATAAGTTAAATCTGGGAGTTGTTTATTCTGAATATGGCATGACCGAGCTTCTAAGCCAGGCATATTGTAAAGATGGCGTTTGGTTTAACCCATCAGCTACCTTAAAAGTGTTGATTAGAGAAATAGGAGATCCAAGAAGAATTGGTCTGATTAATCAAAATGGTGGAATTAATGTGGTTGATTTGGCCAATTTTGCGACAATTTCTTTTATTGAGACAGAAGATATTGGCAAATGTAATCACCATGGTCACTTTCAGGTATTAGGAAGGATGGATAACAGCGATGTTCGAGGTTGTAACTTATTGGTTCAATGAGCGTTTTAACCGATAAGTGACATCTAAAGATTGGATAATTTGATTTTTTGAATCGGACTGTTATTTTTGTTAATCAACCAGATATAAAATGAAGAAAATTCTAGCCCTACTTGCAGCAGTTGTTTTGTTAGCTTCTTGCAGCCAATACACTTGCCCTACTTACAGCAAAGCTGCTCCGAAGAAAACTGAAAACAGAATTTAATTCTGTTAGAGGTATTTCTCCACATCTTTTGCGGTTATTGTCTGTTCAGACATAATCACCAACCTTTCTACAACGTTTCTTAACTCGCGCACATTGCCCGTCCAGCCGTGTTGCTGTAGTGTTTTAATTGCATTTTTATCAATTTCTTTTTTCTTGTTGCCGTATTCTTGAGCAAGGTCTTCTAAAAACTTTTCCACTAATAAAGGAACATCTTCTTTTCTTTCAGATAGTGCCGGAACTTTTATAATAATAACACTCAGGCGATGATATAAGTCTTCTCTAAATCTTCCTTCTATAATTTCTTTCTTTAAATCTTTATTGGTGGCCGCCAGTACGCGAACATTTACCACTATATCTTTTTCGCCACCCACACGTGTTATTCTGTTTTCTTGCAAAGCCCGTAATACTTTTGCCTGCGCTGAAGGACTCATGTCACCAATCTCATCTAAAAACAAGGTTCCACCTTCTGCCTGTTCAAACTTGCCTATGCGTTGTTTGATAGCCGATGTAAAGGCACCTTTTTCGTGACCGAATAATTCGCTTTCAATTAACTCGGCAGGAATAGCTGCACAGTTTACTTCTATAAGCGGAAATACATTGCGGTTGCTGCTTTCGTGAATTTGCCTAGCAACTAATTCTTTGCCTGAACCATTGGGGCCCAATATTAAAACGCGTGCATCCGTTGGAGCAACTTTCTCAATCATGCTTTTTACATTTTCTAAAGCTATGCTGTTGCCAACCATTTCGGTTCTCTTCGATATTTTTTTTCTAAGTGATTTTACTTCTTGCACTAAAACAGTTTTATCTAAAGCGCGTGCAACTGTTATTTCTAATCGATTTAAATCGAAGGGTTTTGAGAGAAAATCGTACGCTCCTTTTTTAACTGCATCCACAGCTAAATCAATAGTTCCGTGTGCCGACATGATGATGATAGTCGTTTGTAATTGTGCTTCGCTTACTTTGGTTAACAACTCGATACCATCCATTTTTGGCATTTTGATGTCGCACAAACAAAGTACAAAATTGCCTTGTTCCAATTTTTTCCAACCTTCTAAACCATCAGCAGCCTCTTCTACCTGATGTCCTTTTTCTTGCAGAATTTCTTTTAAGCTGAATCTGATTTTTGCGTCATCTTCTACAATGAGTACCGAAGCCATACTTTATTTTTTTTGTAATGATAAACATAAAATGGAAAAGCCACTTCACTTATGGTGAAATGGCTTTATAAAATGCAGGTCTGTAAGCCGGGTTCTGTTCCCTTTCGGGCTCTCATCATTTATCTAAGCGATCCACCCGTTCTGACGGCACAAGGCTCTGGTTCGGGTTCCCAAATTCAGAACTTATTTGATCTTACAACCCGTAAGGTTTTCCATGCGTGCTTTATTACTAAAACACCGGTAAGCTCTTACCTCACCTTTTCACCTTTTCCCAATGTGTTGCCACCTTGGGTAGTCTGTTTTCTGTGGCACTGTCTGGTTTACAAGCTTAACCTTGCAAACCCTTCCTTTCAGAAGGTACGGCACCCGGTTGTTGCCCGGACTTTCCTACCTTTCATATAGAAAGATCGATGAGACGACCTGCACAGCAAAGGTACTGAACTTTAACTGGAATGGTCGACTGTAATCACCCAATTTCCATTTTTCTTTTCCCAGAGTAAAGTAAAGTATCCATTGGGTTGGTCTTTTTCCCGAGTTAGTTTCCATCGGCCAATTACAAAAGCTTGACTTTTAGAGATGATGTTGATTTGAATTTCTGAAAACTCAAGTTTACCCATAGCTGCAACGTTAGGGTAACTCTTTTTATAGTTTTCTAATGTTTTTTGCCACCCGCGTTGTATGCCTCTACTGCCAATAAATTGTAAACTATCCGATTGCCAATAACCAATCATAAAGTTGTCAATATTGCCTTCGTTCCATGCTTTTTGTTGGTTGTGCATAATAGAAAGTATAGCATTTTTTTCTACATCATTATTTTGTGCAAATGATGAAACAACAAAAAAGAGATATAAGAAGAAAGATATTGAAAATCTCATCTGATTATTTGTTTATAGTATATTATAGACTAACGTTATTCTAACTTGCAATAATTATCCATGCCTAGATGCATCAGCGCATCTCCTGCATTTACAACTGGAATGTTATTTAAGCCGATTACATAAGCAGTTTCTTTAGCAATTACTTTTTCTTTGAACTCACCAAAGGGATCGGTAATGGTTCCAACCCAATCTCCTTTTGTAACCAACTGTCCACTTACTACCAATGATTGAAATAAACCAGCATGTTTAGCTCGGATCCAAGAGGAGGTCCAGATTACTTTGTTAGGTTCTTTAATTGCAGGAGCAGAGTCAATCATTTTTAAATGCTTCATCAACCGTAACGTTCCGTTAATTCCTTCATCGATGGCATGGTGATCAAATCTTAAGGATTCGCCTCCTTCATATACAATAATATTTTTTCCTTTTTTAGAAGCTTCTTTGCGCAAAGAGTTTGGTCTAAAAGGAGCATCTAAGGTAAATGGTGCTTCGAAGGCATTTGCCAATTCAAGATTTTTCTCATCGCTTAACATAGCGCGAACTTGCGGATAATTGGTTCGCATGGCGCCACCCGTATGGAAGTCGATACCGTAATCTATATTCGGAATAATTTCGTGTGTGATATGATAAGCTACACGCGAAGCCAACGAACCAGATTTACTTCCGGGGAAGGAGCGGTTTACATCTTTACCATCAGGCACATCGCGCGAGAAATTGAGAAACCCGTAAACATTAATAATTGGAATGCAAATAACAGTGCCTCGCAAAGGATGGTGCAAACCGGAATCAATGATTCTGCGAACTATTTCTGTTCCATTAATTTCATCTCCATGCATGCCGGCCATTAAGGCCAACACAGGTCCGTCTTCTTTGCTTCTCGATACGTAAATCGGTGTATCAATTTGTGTGTGGGAAGGAAGTCGCGCAATGTTGATGTCAACTTCCTTTACCTCACCAGGTTTTATCTCTGTTTTGGCAATAATTAATTTTTTATTTCCCATGAAGCTTATAGCTAAGCGTTAATTTTATCTTTTTGAATTTTCTTTTTCATAGCATTTCGTTCCAAGTATTGAATGATTTTGCCAGCTATATCCACGCGAGTTGCCCCTTCTATTCCTTCTAGCCCTGGCGATGAATTAACTTCTATGATTAATGGGCCACGGCCACTGGGCAACATATCCACACCGGCAACGCCTAAACCCATTTTTTTGGCTGCAGCTATAGCGGTAGCTTTTTCTACCTTCGATAATTTGATTAAAGTTGCTTGCCCACCGCGATGAAGATTGGATCGAAACTCTCCTTCTTTAGCTTGTCGTTTCATAGCGCCCACTACTTCGCCATCTACAATGAATGCGCGGATGTCTGCACCTTTAGATTCTTTTACAAATTCTTGCACCATGATGCGCGTTTTCAATCCGTGAAAGGCATCGATAACCGATTGCGCAGCTTTTTTATTTTCGGCTAATACTACACCTAAACCTTGTGTGCCTTCCAATAATTTAATAATAACTGGGGCACCACCAACAGCTTCCACAGTTCCTTCACTGTCTTTGGTATAATCCATGAACATGGTTTTGGGTAATCCCATACCAGCGCGCGATAAAATTTGTAAACTTCTGAATTTATCGCGAGAGCGTATTAAGGCTTGCGATTCTACAGCTGTAAAAACTTTCATCATCTCGAATTGCCTGACTACTGCTGCACCATACGTTGTAACGGAAGCACCAATACGTGGAATGATGGCATCGAAGTAATCAAGCTTTCTGCCATTATAAAGCACCATCGGATTTTTAGGTTCGAGGTAAAGCACGCATTTCATGTGGTCAATGATTTCGACCGTGTGGCCGCGTTCTTCTCCGGCTTGTTTTAAGCGTTTGGTCGAATAAAGTTTAGGGTCGCGGGAAAGGATGGCTATATTCATATAGATAAGCGTTATGCACGCTTTGTTTTTTGTTTCACTTTCTTTTGTTTGATTTTTTCTTTGTAAGAGATGTTTTTTTGTGTGACATCAATTAAAAATCTTTTTTGAAGAATTCTTCTACCTAATAAGATGGGAAATTTAAGCGAACCTCTGTTGCTTAATGAAAAGTCGGCTTCGAATGTTTCTCCATGAATGGTTAGTGTGGTGGTAATGACAAATCTTTTTTCAGATTCTCCAAAGGAGTTTTTGATTTCGCGTTCGTGAAAATGTTTGGCTCTGAATGGGTGGCCTGTAAATTCAGGATGTTCTTCATCCAGCAAAACAAATTCTAATTCACCATCAATGATTTGAACACTTTGGCAGTGGAGGCTACACCGAAAGGCTCCGGTATCAACTTTGGCATGAATATTTTTTAAGCCCAATTCGGGCAGGTCAACACGGTCGTATCGGCCAAGGGTTTTCATTATGAAATGTAAACATAAATTATTTTAGTCGAAAATCTTTTTGCGTGATGAAGTGCAGACCAATCTTCTCATTTTTTCCGAAAATCACTTTCGATTTTATATAAGTATTTAACTCCTTAATGAGTATTTGATATTTACTTTAAGCAGATTTTTTTCGATAAGTTCCGCTAAAAATACAATCTCCAGAAATTGTATTGCAGGCTTGTGGTTCTTCAATTAAGATTTCGATTACATCGTAACCATTCCATGTTCCGTTAAAATTAACATGAATTAGTGTTGAGTTACAAGTTATAAAACCATGTTGAGTTCTGTCCATCTGTAAAGTTCCGCTAAGTTTGGCTTCGCAGTTAGCTTCGCTAACATTAAATGACCAATCAAAAGTAAATTGTTTATCGCCCAAATAGGTAAGGTTTACTGTCGCTGTTACACCTTCACTTTCTGTTTCGAGCTGATAGTTTCCAGAATAAATATGTAATGCTTCGTAAGCAATGCTATCTGAATTTGCACGTTCTTTTAATTCTGAAGCTATAAGTTCTTCTTCTGTTACTTCTGAATTTTCTTCATTTAGATTGTCAGTATTTGTTTCAGTTTTTAGGGTATCGACTTTATTATCTGCTGATGTCTTTTTCTCTGTGCTGCAGGATGATACAAATAATAGAAAAAATAATAATGAGGATTGAATGGTTAGGTTTATTTGGCGAAACATACAGACTTAATTTTACTATCTAATTTACAGTTTAAAAAAGTAAGGTAAAGCTTGTATTAGATTAATAAATTATGAAATGTTTTTTGCTGATCAAATCAAACCAAAGCTGTGGAAGAATTTCAATCTTCAAATTTTATGTGGTGTTAAGCGCTGATATTGCAAAAGAAGATTGTTACCTTAGATAAGAATAGAATTATTTTATTGTATGTAAATAGCTTTTGGATTTTAAAAACGGAAAAGGCCACCAATCGGCAGCCTTTTCAACATAAATAACAATGTATTTTTACTTGATGGATACATTCACTTCTGTCTCCTCCCACTTTAAACTTAAACCACTTTTCTCAACAGCGATGGTAAAGGTTTCTGTAAATGCTGTTTTGCTTGGTTTTACATTAACTCGTAAAACATCTTTTTCTTTTTTGTATTTGTAAGCTCCCCATTGTTTAGGGTCGCTGTTGATGATAATGGCCCATTCACTTTCTCCGGGTATGGTGAACAAACTATATTTACCTGCGGCTAATTTTTGTCCTTCGATGGTAACATCTTTATCGAAGCTAATCGTTGTTGCTTCATTTGCTCCAGTGCGCCACACTTCGCCATAAGGTACTAATGCGCCCATTACTTTTCTTCCTTTAGCAGAGGGTTTGCAGTAAACAACTTCAACTGATGCATTTCCAATTTTACCTGTTACCGTTTCTTTTGGACTTGCGGGTTTATCTTGTGCAAAGGTTGTTGCAGTAATTAATAATGCGATGAGTAAGAATACTTTTTTCATAGATGTTATATTTTGTTAATGCTTTATTTAAGTAAAAAACTGTTATGTTTTTACTTTCCGTATAACTGTAGTCGTATGAAAATAGTTTATTTTTAATCTAGGATAGTAAGAATAAAAAAATCAGAGGGAAGATAATTCCTATTAAAGCCAGTTTCCATCCACGTTTCCAAAAACTGTTTTCACCTTTTTGGATGAACATACCTGTGATGGCAATAGTTAACATAGCTAAGCCAAAAATATCAGAATAATAAATCCACCATTTGCTGGTATCGATATGCAACTTAACCATTTGGCTTAAGACGGGTGTTGCTTTATAGGTTTCAATTTTTCCTTTACCATTGATTAGGTCTACACTTACTTCATTCATTTCATACGAAATTTTCAATGTATTTTCTTCTACCGCAAACCTGCGAAGATTATCGGTTATATTTTGTTCTTTGCTGAAGGTTGCAATAAAGGCATCGTTAACTACGCTATCTGCTTTTGCAACCGGGTTAATTTGTATTTCTCTAACGTTGTAAGTATACTTTCTGGGATTCCAATCTCTGCGGTGGTTTAGAAATATTCCGGAGAAAGAAAAGGCAATAATCAATCCTAAATAAAAATACGCTAAATCGCGGTGTGTGTTTCTGGCTGTAAGTTTCATGTTAATTCAAATTTCAAAGTTTGCATATTCAAAATTTTTCAGATTAACTTTTTAAATTTCTAATCTGAAATTTTGAATTGATTTATTTTCCAAAAGGATTCATCGCCCCAAGAGCACGTTTTGCTCCTCCCATTTTGTTCATGGTTTTCATCATCTTGCGCATGTCACTGAATTGTTTGAGCAACTGATTAACTTGCTGAACGCTGGTACCGCTTCCTGTGGCAATTCTGTTTTTTCTACTTCCGTTAATGATATCCGGATTTTCTCTTTCTTCTTTGGTCATCGAGCGGATAATGGCTTCAACGGGTTTAAAGGCATTATCATCTACATCAACTCCTTTTAATGCTTTACCAACTCCGGGAATCATACTCATTAAGTCTTTGATGTTCCCCATCTTTTTCACTTGTTCTAACTGAGAAAGAAAATCATTAAAGTCGAATTGGTTTTTGCGCAGCTTGGCATTTAAGCGTTTGGCTTCTTCTTCGTTAAAGGCAGCTTGTGCTTTTTCCACAAGTGTAACTACATCACCCATGCCCAAAATTCTGCTCGCCATACGTTCGGGGTAGAAGCGATCGAGAGCATCCATCTTTTCACCCATCGAAATAAACTTGATGGGTTTCTCTACCACTCTGCGAATAGATAGCGCTGCACCACCACGTGTGTCGCCATCCATTTTGGTTAACACAACACCATCAAAATTTAATCTTTCGTTGAAGGCTTTAGCTGTGTTGACAGCATCTTGCCCTGTCATGGCATCTACTACAAATAAAGTTTCGCCAGGTTGCAAAGCTTCTTTCAGCTTGGCAATTTCATCCATCATCTCTTCATCTACAGCTAAGCGACCGGCAGTATCAACAATCACAACGCGGTGGTTATTTTTCTTGGCGTGTTCAAGAGCTGCCTTGGCAATTTTTACTGCGTCTTTATTTTCTGGTTCAGCGTAAACTTCTACGCCTATTTGTTCGCCTAAAACTTTTAATTGATTAATGGCAGCCGGGCGATAGATGTCGCAAGCCGTAAGTAAAACTTGTCGGCCTTGTTTTTTGATATAGCTGGCTAGTTTGCCTGAGAAGGTTGTTTTACCCGAACCTTGCAGACCAGCAATAAGGATAATGGATGGATTTCCTGTTAAACTGATATCGATGCTTTCGCCACCCATTAGTTGGGTAAGTTCATCGTTTGTGATTTTAGTGAGTAATTGCCCAGGAGAAATGGAAGTAAGTACATTTTGACCTATTGCTTTCTCTTTAATTTCGTCTGTTACTTCTTTGGCAACTTTATAGTTTACGTCTGCATCGATTAAAGCTTTTCTGATTTCTTTAATCGTAGCGGCAACGTTTATTTCTGTAATTCTTCCCTGACCTTTCAAGGTTTGGAAGGCCTTTTCCAACTTTAAACTCAGACTATCGAACATATACTTTTAATTGATGTAAACCTGTATTTTTTGAGACGCGCAATTTAGGGTTATTTTACCTAATCTGAGAGAAATTATCCTTTTTGGTGTGTGTGGATCCATCCGGAATTTTAATAAACTTTTAACATGGATAAATTCCTTTTATCTTTCTGTTGAAAAACCATGCCTTAAAGGCAAAACCAACCTTTACCCGTATGACACTTCGTAAGAAAGTTTATCTCTTGCTCGAACCGATGGTTTCGGGTTACAAGGTGGCCTATGCGATTGAATACTTTTTGATTATTCTTATTAGTGCCAACATCGTAGCGATTTTGTTAGAGACCGTTCCTGCTTATCATCAAGAGTATTTACATTTTTTTGAGAGTTTTGAGATTATTTCAGTTATCATTTTTTCTATTGAATATGTATTGCGTTTGTGGACTTGCGCTGAGCGGCCACACTTTAAGAAAAGTTTTGAAGGACGATTACGGTATGCTCTTACTCCCGGAGCGTTAATTGATTTACTTTCAATTTTGCCGTTCTATTTGCATTTATTGCCTATTGATTTACGTTTTTTAAGAATTATACGGTTACTCAGGTTATTGAGAATGCTAAAAATAGCCCGTTATCTGTCAGCATTGAATTTAATTTTTAATGTGATAAAAGACAGACGCGAGCAATTGTTGGTGGTGATTATGTTTATTGTTTTTTTGCTCGTAATTGTTTCAACCATGATGTATTATGTGGAACATGATGCACAACCTCAGGTTTTTTCAAGTATTCCGGCTACAATGTGGTGGGGCATAGCCACATTAACCACGGTGGGCTATGGGGATATGGTTCCGATTACCATTGGAGGAAAAGTAATGGCCGGGATTATTTCAGTGATAGGGGTTGGGATGTACGCACTGCCTGCCGGTATTTTATCTGCCGGTATTGCAGAACATTTACGTGAAAAGAAAAATAAAAGAGTTTGTCCGCATTGTGGCAAGGAAATTCATAATTAGATGGTTGATTTGGTTAGAGTAACGCTCAGATATATTCAACCAAAACATCTTCAAATTTTTTCTTTTTTAAGTCTGGCACTAAACATTTTTCTGCCGGATAACCTACCGGAATGAGTAAGAATGGTTTTTCATTTTCCGGTCGGTTTAAAATTTTGCTTAAGAAATTCATAGGGCTGGGCGTATGGGTTAAAGCTACAAGTCCTGCCTGATGAATAGATGCAAGCAAAAAGCCACACGCTAAACCAACAGATTCATTCACGTAGTAGTGTTGAATTTTATGATTGTTTTTATCCAACCCATAACTTTGTTTGAAAACAACAATGAGATAAGGGGCGATTTCTAGAAAAGGTTTTTGCCAATCTGTTTGTAAAGGTTTTAAATCTTCCAGCCACTCATCGCTCATTCTGCTTTCGTAGCTTTCTTTTTCTTCAGCTTCTGCTGCTATTCTTACTTTCTTTTTGATTTCCGGATTGCTGATGAGGCAGAATGTCCACGGTTGTTTGTTGGCACCTGAGGGAGCAGTGTTTGCACATTCAATTATTTTTTTGATAAGATGAATGCTAACTGGTTTTGAAGAAAATTCTCTTACCGATCTTCTTTCTACTAAATGATTGGTGAAGTTTTGCAATCTTATTTCAGCTTCATTCTCAGAAATTGTTGAAAACTTAAGTGGTACAAATGGATATCCATTGATGTTTACTTTTTCCATGTTTCAAAATACAAAATGATAGGCTGAAAAAAGTAAGCTGAGCGACAAGCAATAAAAAAAGCCGCAGGGTTTGCGGCTTTTTTAGCTTGCATTAAGCAAGTTTATCTCAGATCAATTACATCTACTCCCGGATATTTTTTTGGATCGAAAGTAAAGAATGCATCGGTAATGCCTGCATTAGGTGTAAACTTCGTGATGGTGTACTTGTATTTGTTCCCATTGCGATCGAACATCGTCCAGCTTTGAATGCTTTTATCTTTTTTGCCAATCATCATTTTAATTTTGAAGAACTGCGCATCTTTCTTTTCAGGAACTAAATCGATTTCTTCACACACAACGCCACCTTCAGTTTTATCTGAAAGGTATACGTACTTGAAACCCTTTTTATAGGCTTCGTAAATTTTAGACGGATTGATTTCTTCAGAGTTGGGATCGTAATTATCGATATTAACTTCTTTGGCTGCCGGCAGGTAGGTCCATACCGTTACGCCATTATTAATGATTTCCTGATCATCTAGTGCCAAGCGGAATTTATTCCCTTTAACTGTAATTTTTCCTTTAAATTCTTCTTTTATTCCTTCAACATCGTTTGTCATGGTAGAAGTTATGGATGCCTCAAAGGCTGGAATGGCTTTGTACTTATTGCTCATGGCATCCAATGTTTCAAGCGCTCGGGCATCGTATTGCGCCAAAACAACGTTTGCAGAAAGTAAAATAAAAGCGGTAATAAACAGGTTTTTCATGTGGGCAGTTACAATTTGGGTGCAAAGATATTATTGTCCGTGTTTTTCTCTTAATCCAGACAATAATTGTTCCAAACTCATTTCATCTTTTATCAGCACTTCGCGGGCTTTAGAACCTTCAAACGGACCAACAATCCCTGCGGCTTCGAGTTGGTCAATTAAACGCCCGGCACGGTTATAACCTAATTTCATTTTTCTTTGGATGAGAGAGGTAGATCCTTGTTGGTGCATCACAATCAAGCGTGCGGCATCTTCGAATAAAACATCACGGTCGCTCAGGTCTATATCGGCTACACCACCTTCATCTTCGCCTTCAAATTCTGGTAAAAGGTATGCGGAATCATACCCACGCTGTGAGCCGATGAAATCACACACTTTATCGATTTCAGGCGTATCGACAAATGGGCATTGTAAGCGAATGGTATCAGAACCATTGGATAACAACATATCGCCCTGACCTACTAATTGGTCGGCACCACCTGTGTCTAAAATTGTGCGCGAATCAACTTTAGAGGTAACGCGGAACGATAAACGCGCAGGGAAGTTGGCTTTGATTACACCTGTGATTACGTTTACCGATGGACGTTGTGTGGCCACTACCAAGTGAATACCAATAGCGCGCGCGAGTTGTGCTAAACGTGCAATTGGAGTTTCTACTTCTTTGCCGGCTGTCATCATTAAGTCGGCCAACTCATCAATCACCAACACGATGTAGGGTAAGAAACGATGACCTTCTTTTGGGTTTAACTTTCTTCCGACAAATTTCGCGTTGTATTCTTTTAAGTTACGCGCTCCTGCATCTTTTAAAATCTCGTAACGATTTTCCATTTCGATACACAATGAGTTAAGCGTATGCACTACTTTTTTGGTATCGGTGATAATGGCCTCTTCGCTGTTGGGTAGTTTAGCTAAATAATGTCTTTCTATTTTTGAGTAGATAGACATTTCTACTTTTTTTGGATCGACCAACACAAACTTTAACGTGCTAGGATGGCGCTTATACAGAAGCGAAGTAAGGATCACATTTAAACCAACTGATTTACCTTGACCTGTTGCACCTGCTACCAGCAAGTGAGGCATCTTGGCTAAGTCAATAATGTGTACTTCGTTAGAAATGGTTTTACCTAAAGCGATGGGTAACTCATATTCTGTTTTTTGAAAGCGTTCGATGCTTAGCACTGAACGGATGCTTACCATCTCTCGGTTTTTGTTAGGCACTTCTATACCAATGGTTCCTTTACCTGGAATAGGCGCGATGATACGAATACCTAATGCAGATAAAGAAAGGGCGATATCATCTTCTAAATTCTTTATTCTTGAAATTTTTATACCTGCATCGGGTACAATTTCGTATAGCGTAACCGTTGGACCAATGGTTGCTTTGATACTCTGTATACCAATTTTGAAGTTAACCAGCGTAGCAACGATTTTATCTTTATTCTGGTTGAGTTCGTCTTGGGTTACTTGTACTTTGCCAACTTCATATTCTTTTAAAAGTTCAAGAGGAGGAAATTTAAAATCGCTTAGCTCCAATGTAGGGTCGTAAGCACCTTGTTCTTCTACGAGTTGCTCGGCAATTTTATCTGTCTCTGCTTTTTCTTCTATTGTAAACAGCGGTTCTGTGTTTGGTTTTTTTGTTTCGGGCTCAGGTGTATTTAGTTCTAGTTTAATTTCATTTCCAACAGGTGCAACTGTGGGTGTAATTAAAACAGGATCTGGAATTTCTTCTTTTGTGAGTTGGTCGGGCCAAATATCTTTTTCATCGTTATAAGTTGGCATGAGGGGTTCATCATCTTTTGCCACCAAGTTTTCTTCTTGTTCTGCTTCAGGCACAAAGGCTGCATTGCCCATGGCTTTGCCTTTAGGTGCCGGCAAGTTGATTGCTGTTACATTAAAATAAAAAATGATAAAGATGAGCAAGGCAAGGATTAAAATGAGGAAAGTTCCCCAGCCAAAAACACTTTCACTTACTTTGGCCAAGTTATAACCTAAGCCACCGCCCAGGAAGCCCCATTCTGAAATGCCATCGCTTTGTAAAGTGATGTAACCAAATAAAAGGCTAAGCCAAAGAATAGAAAAAACAGCAAATAGTGTAGTGTTAAGAATGGAAGTTAAACTTCTTTTAAAGGCTAATCGAAAACCAATTAAGAAGAAAATAGGAGGGATGAAAAACGCAGCAATGCCGAACCAACGAAAGATAAAAGCATGCGACACTATCGCTCCCCACAAACCCAACCAGTTTTCTGTTTCTAGTCCTGCATCTACTAGTGTTTCGCTATTGAGGGCTTCTAAGACACTTTGGTCGGCTTTGCCTGTAAACAGATAGGATAATAATGAAGTAAAAAGAAACAGTGAACCTACTATAAAGATGAAACCAGTGGCTAAAACGAAGCGCGGATCTTTCAATGTTTGTAAGAAAGATTTCTTTTCTCCATCCTGCTGATTATCCTTCTTTCTTGATTTTTTCTCCTTCTCCTTTTCTGGTTTCTCAGGCTTTTTGAATGTATTGCTCTTGTAGGTGTTTTCTGCCATGGGTAGTTTAAAAAGTGAGTAAAGTTAATAAAATTGTATCACCTGAAATACTGTTCAAATCCTCGATGATTCGCTATCAAAAAAAGTCGAAACCTAATTTCATCTTCCAGAATTAATTCGTGCCGATGGTCACTTTCACCGTCTTTCAATTACAAATTCCAGTATCTTTACTTTGTAATATATCCTCTATGGAGCAATATAAATTTTACACCTTAATCATGGCTACGCTTATGGCTGGAGCATGCGCTACCGACAAAGAAAAAAAAGGAGATGATATTCCTGCTCCTGTTGCTGAAAAACAACCCAAAGAATTGGTATTGAATGGCAATACACGCGTTGATAATTATTTCTGGTTGCGTTTGTCTGACGAGCAAAAGAATGCTGAACAAAAAGACGAACAAACTCAAAAGGTAATCTCGTATTTAAATGCCGAGAACGACTACCTGAAAGCCAAAATGAAAGGCACTGAAGCCTTACAGAAAAAGCTTTACGATGAAATGGTAGGTCGCATCAAACAAACAGATGAATCTGTTCCTCATAAAAGAAATGGGTATTGGTATTACACCCGTTATGAGGCCGGCAAAGAATATCCAATCTATTGCCGCAAGAAAGGCAGCATGGAGGCAGCCGAAGAAGTAATGTTGAATGTAAATGAAATGGCTGTTGGTCATTCTTACTATCAGATCAGTGGATTAAGTGTTAGTGAAGACAATAACTTGCTGGTATATGGCGAAGACTCCATCAGCCGTAGAAAATATACCTTGTATGTAAAAGATTTACGTACCGGTAAAATCATCGATACGCCTATTACCAATACTGAAGGTTATGCTGTTTGGGCCAATGATAACAAAACTCTTTTCTACACGCGCAAAGATGAAATAACCTTGCGTTCGCGTTGGATCATGCGCCACACTTTGCAAATCGACCCGAGCAAAGATGTAGCAGTGTTCGAAGAAAAAGATGAGTCGTATTACATTGGTGTTGGTAAAACCAAATCGAAGAAATACATCATCATCGGTTCTAGTTCTACCGATAACGACAGCTATCAGATTTTAGATGCTGCAAAACCTAACGGAACTTTTAAAGAGTTTACGCCAAGAGAAAAGAAACACAAATATTCCATCGATCATTATCAGGATAAATTTTATATCGTCACTAATGATAATGCTTTGAACTTCCGTTTGATGGAAACCAACGAAAACAAAACGGATAAAAAATTCTGGGTGGAGAAATTAGCGCACAGAAAGGATACCTTATTGGAAGGCATCGAAATCTTTAAAGGCTTTTTAGTAGTGAGCGAACGCGCCAAAGCCAACACGATGATGCGCGTGATCGACCAGCAATCTAATCAATCGCATTATTTGAATTTTGGTGAGCCTGCTTACACTGTTTATCCATCTACTAATGTAGAGTTTGATACGGAGTGGATTCGTTATGGCTATACATCGATGACAACCCCTACCTCTACCTACGAATACAACATGCGCACGAAGGAGAAAAAGTTGTTGAAGCAACAAGAAGTGGTTGGCGGATATACAGCAGAGAATTATGTAACAGAAAGAGTGTGGGCAACTGCAAGTGATGGTACGCAGATACCGATGTCGATTGTGTATAAGAAAGGGTTGAAGAAAGATGGAAGCAATCCTTGCTTGATTTATGGTTATGGCTCGTATGGTGCCAGCATGGACCCAACCTTTTCTATTACTCGTTTAAGTTTGTTAGATAGAGGATTTGTTTACGCTATCGCGCACATACGTGGTGGACAAGAAATGGGCAGACAATGGTATGAAGATGGAAAAATGTTTAAGAAGAAAAACACGTTTACCGATTTTATTGCTTGCACAGAATTTTTGATTGAGAATAAATTCTCTAATAAAGATAAAATGTTTGCCAATGGTGGAAGTGCCGGAGGTTTGTTAATGGGTGCGGTGGTAAACATGCGCCCGGACTTATACAAAGGCGTTATTGCTGAGGTTCCTTTTGTGGATGTAGTAAGCACGATGATGGACCCAACTATTCCGTTAACAACTAATGAATACGATGAGTGGGGCAATCCGGAAAATGCTGAATCTTATATGTACATGTTGGAGTATTCTCCTTACGACCAGGTAAAGGCACAGGATTATCCGAACATGATGGTAACAACAGGCTTGCACGACTCGCAAGTGCAATACTGGGAACCTGCTAAATGGGTAGCCAAGTTGCGCGAATTGAAAACGGATAATAATACTTTGCTGCTTCGCACCAACATGGAAACGGGGCATGGAGGCACAACGGGGAGATTCCGCGTATATGAAGAGCAAGCACAAGAATATGCCTTCATTTTAGATTTGGCAGGCATTAAAGAATAGGTTGTATTAGTTTAGTTAGGCATAGAACAAACTATTACTTTTGCGATATTGAATTTTGAATTTAAAATTTTGAATTCAAAATTGGTTCCGTAGTACAATGGATAGTATTTCAGATTCCGATTCTGAAGATGCAGGTTCGATTCCTGCCGGGACTACCAGACAGGAAAGAGCGAGTTTTACTCGCTCTTTCCTTCTTAAAATTCCGCTCAAATCCTCTCAAAACGCAGATTACAGCGTTCTCTTTAGCGGTTCGACACTTGCCATTTTCTATGGTAAAATTTTCAGGGAAGATTGAACCGACTAGCTTCTGTTTGTTGGGTATACTAGCTGCCTCGTAATACTGTCTGAGATTCTGTAACAGGTTGACTCCTGAGTTCAGGTACTTTGTATAATTCGTTTCTTTCGATTCAAGCTCAGACAACTTCTCTTTCAGCTTCGTAATTTCTTGTTTGAATCTTGGCTTCATAAAAGCGTAGCTATCACGTTCGATTTCGTTAAGCACATACTTCTCTTCGAGTGATGCTAGTTTCTTCTCAGCACTCACGAGATTTTCTTTGAGCTTGCTGATATCCTGGTCACGACTGGATTCGTTCGCCTGAAAGATAGTCTTCATCACTTCGAGATATAATTTCTCGATCTCTGGCTTAACAGCAACTTCGTCAAAGTAATTCAGCAATGCTTCGTGAGCGTGGTCTGCCGGAATTCTTTCCGGACATCCGTTACGACAATGGTAGTATGTGTAGTAACGACTCCGTCCTTTCGATGCACTACTGGTAAGTTTGCCACCACACTTGCTGCAAGTAATTAATGCCCGCAAGGGAGTATCATCATTTTCCTTTTCGTACAGCTTACGTTGAGGCTGGCTTGGTCTTAGTAAGTTCTGAACTTTGTTGAATAGATCTTCCGGTACTATGGGTTCATGTAAACCTTGTACTACTTGCGCTTCTTCTCCTTTGAATTCGGGTACGAAGATTCTTCCAACATAGAGTACGTTCTCCAGCATTTTTGGAAACTGACTTTTACTCAACGTCAATCCCTTCTTGTTCATCATTCTTCGAAGTTCTTCTTTGTCGTAAAGTCCGGACGAGAACAATTCGAAGGCTTCCAGGACTAACTCAGCTTTGTCATTCGGAACCAGGATTGGTTTCCTGAGATGATCGCGTTCATTCTTATAACCGAAAGGCGCACCGCCCGTCCATCTACCTTCTTTCAAACTTCTACGCATTCCCATTCGCGTGTTGATGCCACGCACATCGTTGTCAATCTCCGGAATGGTGAGATAGATGGATAACATCATTTTGTTATGCGGAATGGAAAAGTCAATCCATTGCTCGGCTGCGTTGACTTCAATCCCTAAATCGCTAAAGGATTTTATCTCTTGAAGCGCATCACGCTGGTTACGCGAGAAGCGATCCCACTTCGTGATCAATACTTGGTCTATTTCCTTTTTGTGCGTTTTGCAGAATTTGAAAAGCTTTTTGTATTCTGGCCGATTGAAGTTTTTTGCTGAATGATCCTCTTTAAAAATCTTGATCACTTCAAAATCCTTCAATTCTGCGAATCGTTTCAACACCGCTTCCTGGTGACCAAGACTATAACCCAATTTAGCTTGTTCATCTGTTGATACACGAACATATAATACCACCTTCTTCATATACCGGAATTAAGGATTCTAACATCAATAATGCAAATACTATGCTGCTTTACTTTGATCATTAGTAGTTTGGACTGTAAATAAATTGATTTCATTACTAATCATGTAATCCAATTCCCCCAACTTGTAGAGGAGATCCCTGATCATTTCCGTTTCCTCATCCGAATATTTCTTGCCTTCAGACTCAAGTATTTTCTTACAATACGAGATTGATAATTTCTTCACTCTTTCCATGCTCCCCTCAAATCAGTCTTCCCTTAAAAAAAGAAACACCTGCTGTTAACAGGTGCTTCTATGAAAAACAGCGTTAAAATTTAATCCTCATCTTCGTCATCATCATCATCATCCTCATCATAGTTGTGTTCATCGATCATATCTTGAAGTTCATTGACCACCTTTCGTTGATCGGTG
>JAPZUF010000029.1 GCA_027533395.1 Cyclobacteriaceae bacterium | reverse complement strand
CTTTCAAGCAACCGATCACTATACAATTACAGCATCAAAAGGGTGGTCAATTTGCCGCGAAAAACACTGGTCAGTTTGTCGCGAAAAGAGGTGGTCAGTTTACCACGAAAAAAGGTGGTCACTTTACGCGGAATCTCCAATTATATCACTCTCATCAATTTCCGAAAGTGTTAAGTATTTTATTAATGTTGGGCTGCCTTACCTATTTGATTAATTTCTTTGGAAACACACTTAATGAAGATTATAAAAGCTTAGGATTTCCATCTTACCTATCTATGGTTTCTGGTATTGCCGAAATAGGAACTTGTTTTTGGCTAATCATTTTTGGATTTAAACAAAAGCCAAATTAAATTACATAGATAATTTGCTAACTCGTTTTGCACATGGGAGAAAAACTCAAGGATTATAAAATCAATATCAAGTTAAGACTGGGCGCCTTATGGACTTCATTGCTCTTTTGCTACATCTATGGAGATTACTTTGAGCTATATGTCCCTGGTAAAACGCAAGGGATTTTATCAGGAAGCAGCATGTTAGCTACACCTGTAAAACTTCTTACTGCATCAATAGTGTTATTGATTCCATCCTTAATGATTTTCGCTTCTGTTTTATTAAAACCATTCATTAACAAATGGTTAAATATTGTAATAGCTTCACTTATGGGTTTGATTACTTTATTGGTAGGGTTGGTTTCTTTTTCCGAATGGAGAATCTTTTATGTCATCTATGCATTTGTTGAAACTATAATCGCCATTATTATTGTGTACCAAGCCTGGCATTGGCGTAAAACATCTCGAGTCTGATTACTTTACATGTATATCTACTACTTTTTTCCCTTGTAATTTTTGCATAGTCTTAGGTATAATACTCATGATTTCTGCTTTTAAAGTTTGAATCAATTTTGTTTTGATATGGTCTCTGTGTGTTACTAAACTTACTTCGCGTGCCGGACTTGGCTCCTTTAACCGTTTAACTAATTTTAATTGAGATTTATTAAACTCCATCACCGCTAATTCAGGTAAAATAGTAATACCATCACTTCTATCCACCATTCTTTTTAAGGTTTCAATGTTGCCAGTTTCATATTTGAATTGGAAATCGGATCGTTTCCTCAATTCACATAA
The DNA here is from genome assembly GCA_027533395.1 of Cyclobacteriaceae bacterium. GTDB lineage: Bacteria > Bacteroidota > Bacteroidia > Cytophagales > Cyclobacteriaceae > Chryseotalea. The sequence goes on along the minus strand of JAPZUF010000029.1, from coordinate 63,004 downwards.
GTTTAAAATTTGCGAGCGAAAACAATGTCCTTCTTCTAACAACCACAACTGATCCGGATCGATATCATCTGCTAACACATATTTCTTATCATACAAAGCATTCTTCTTCGATACGTATAAAAACAATTCTTCATAGAATAATACATCTTCTTTAATCGAATTATCTTTTAAGGGAGTAACAACCAATCCGCAATCCAATCTGTTGTTTTTTAAATCTTGAATAATTTCTTCCGTAATACTTTCTTTGATAATCAAATTCAAATCAGGATAGCGCTCTCTCATTTTTTTGAATAAGGGTGGCAATAAATACGGAGCTAACGTTGGTATGATTCCAATTTTAATTTCACCCGTCAGTTTATCTTTTTCATTGCTGATGATTTGTTGTATCAAGCTGGCCTCATGCAAAACCTTTCTGGCTTGTGCCAGCACCCGCTCTCCTACTTCTGTTGGTATGACAGGCTGTTTGGTGCGATCAAAAATTTTTAATCCTAATTCTTCTTCCAACTTTTGTATCTGCATGCTTAAAGTGGGTTGCGTAACAAAACACTTTTCTGAAGCTGTGGAAAAATGCCTGTATCGATCCAATGCCACGATGTATTCTAATTGCACTAAAGTCATAGATAAAAACTATATAATCATAAAAATAATCAATTTGATTTATTAATAGATGCGTTGTAATCTTACCTATCAAAAATTGTAACACTTAATCTTAAATAGAATTATGTCAAATCATGCACACAATGGCAACACCTCCTACAATGTGAATGGCGAAGCCAAATGCCCATTCCATGGCGGAGCGATGAAGCAAAGCGCAGGTAGCGGTACACGCAACCGCGATTGGTGGCCTAACCAATTGAAACTGAATATTCTGCGTCAAAATTCTTCTCTTTCCAATCCAATGGAAAAAAGTTTTAATTACGCTGAAGAATTTAAAAAGCTCGATTTAGCAGCATTAAAGAAAGAGATTTTTGCTTTGATGACCACCTCGCAAGACTGGTGGCCTGCTGATTACGGACATTACGGTCCATTCTTTATCCGTATGGCATGGCACAGTGCCGGCACGTACAGAATTTCTGATGGTCGTGGTGGTGGTGGAAGCGGAACTCAACGTTTTGCTCCTCTAAACAGTTGGCCTGATAACGCCAACTTAGACAAAGCAAGGTTACTCTTATGGCCTATCAAAAAGAAATATGGCAAGAAAATCTCTTGGGCTGACTTAATGATTTTAGCAGGTAACTGCGCACTAGAATCAATGGGTTTTAAAACCTTTGGATTTGGTGGCGGTCGAGAAGATGTGTGGGAGCCGGAGGAAGACATTTATTGGGGCTCAGAATCAAAATGGTTGGAGGACAAGCGCTACACAGGTGATCGCGAATTAGAAAATCCTTTAGCAGCCGTGCAGATGGGTTTGATCTACGTTAATCCTGAAGGACCTAATGGAAATCCTGACCCATTAGCTGCCGCTCGCGACATTCGCGAAACATTCGGCAGAATGGCCATGAACGATGAAGAAACCGTTGCCTTGATTGCCGGTGGTCATACATTTGGTAAGAGCCACGGAGCTGCTGACCCAAGCAAATATGTAAGTGTTGAGCCAGCGGCCGCAGGCATTGAAGAACAAAGTATGGGTTGGAGAAACTCTTTCGGAACTGGTCATGGTGTCCACACAATCACCAGTGGTTTAGAAGGTGCGTGGACAACCACACCAACGCAATGGAGCAACAACTATTTCGAAAATCTTTTTGGCTACGAGTGGGAATTAACAAAAAGCCCCGCAGGTGCACACCAATGGAAACCGAAAGGAAACGCTGGTGCAGGCACAGTGCCTGATGCACACGATCCTAACGCGAAACATGCGCCTATGATGCTTACAACAGATTTGGCTTTGCGTTTCGATCCTGCCTACGAAAAAGTATCCAGACACTTCTACGAAAATCCTGAAGCTTTCGCTGATGCATTTGCCCGCGCCTGGTATAAACTTACACACCGCGACATGGGTCCTATCAATCGCTATTTAGGAACAGAAGTTCCTAAAGAAGTATTGATCTGGCAAGACCCAATTCCTGCAGTTAATCATCCATTGGTTAACGAGCAAGATATCAGCAGCTTAAAAGCAAAAATCTTATCTTCCGGATTAAGCATAGCTCAACTGGTTAATACTGCGTGGGCTTCTGCTTCAACTTTCAGAGGTTCTGATAAAAGAGGTGGTGCTAACGGTGCTCGTATACGATTGGCGCCTCAAAAGAATTGGGAAGTAAACAACCCCGCTCAATTGGCACAAGTATTACAAAAATTAGAAAGCATTCAGCAAGAATTTAACGCTGCACAAAGCGGTGGTAAAAAGATTTCTTTAGCTGATTTGATTGTATTAGGTGGTTGCGTTGCCGTTGAACAAGCTGCAAAAAATGCTGGAGTAACGGTAAAAGTTCCTTTCACCCCAGGTAGAATGGATGCCAGCGCAGAGCAAACAGATGTAGAATCTTTTGCTGTGCTTGAGCCCGCTGCCGATGGTTTCAGAAACTATCAAAACAGCAAACACAAAACGCCTGCTGAAGAAATGTTGATCGACAAAGCGCAATTACTCAACTTAACTGCGCCAGAGTTAACCGCATTGGTTGGTGGTATGCGCGTATTACATGCCAACTACGACAATGGCAAGCATGGAGTATTCACTACCCAAGCAGATGCTTTAACAACGGATTTCTTTGTTAATCTTTTAGATTTTGGAACAACCTGGAGTGCAACAAACGATGCGCAAACTTTATTTGAAGGAAGAGACCGTGCAACAGGAAAAGTAAAGTGGACTGCTACACGCGCTGATTTAATTTTTGGTTCCAACTCAGAGTTGCGCGCATTAGCGGAAGTATATGCGTGTGATGATGCAAAAGAAAAATTCGTACACGACTTTGTTGCCGCTTGGGATAAAGTGATGAACTTAGATCGTTTCGATTTGCATAATTAATTTTTAAATCAATTGATTTTAAAAAGACTGTCGTGACCGACAGTCTTTTTTTAATTCTACGATGTTTCTTCTCTTTTCATTAATTCTTTTTAATCAAGACAAGGCCAAATATCTTTTAATGTAAAGGATTGATTTAAATAAGCTACAGCTAGTAAATCTTGGTAAAGAGGATTTAATGCATGTAATTCTTTTTGCGTTTTTATATATACAACATCCTTTAGTGAAGGTTGAAAATCTCCTAAATAAATAGAAACACTTTGGTCATTCACTTGTAAAGTAATTGACTCGCTAATTCCTTCAAATCGACATCTAGGGTCATCAGCATAGATAACCAAATTCTTCAATTTGATTAATTCCTGCCATTCAATTTGTTGAAACCAATTTTGCATTGCAAGAAATTCTTGATTTTCCATTGCAACTGTGTCTGTCCTTACTTCCCATAACATATCTGTGTATAGATTTGTAAACTTCCTAACCACCGTTACAACACCTTGGTTATCTATTTCAGTAGTTTTTTCTAAAATGTAATCTTGATTATCTAAATCAGTATTTGTTGTATAACTGCGAGATAATTTAAATTCCGGTATCTCCATCTTTTTTTCTTGTGCAAACGATTCGGCAATAGTTATCAATAAGAAAACTACCAATAAATCATAATGCAGACTTTGACTAATCATCAAGCAACTATTTGAAAGTTTTACCTAATCACCTGTATAACTTTTATGCTTCATCATTTTACTATTTTTAAAATCAATCGAAATAGAAATAGCGTGATTAATTAGATGTTCATTTAAATTAAACAATGATAAAATCTTTAAGGCAGCCCGATTATTGATTAATCCACTACATGAATTATTTTGATTTACCTTCCATTGGTCAGGAAATTCAGCAGATGTCTCATCAACTGTATAATAACAAGTCTTTGTAACAGCAGTTAAATCTTTCAATAGTATTGAAATCTCTTCAGATGTTAATCCCTTGCATACAACGCTGATGTTGAACCATTTCTCCATGTCTTTTTCAAAAGTTAACAATACCAAGTCATTTGCACCTTTGATTTCTCTCTTTAACGCTTTTACCTTTTTAATGAATGAATGATATCGCTTAAACCGCAAAAGAATTTTTATCAATAGATAAGCAGAATGGACTATTACCAACAAGTAAGAAAAATATTCTTGATGAAAGATGGCTAAGAAAGGTAGAGATAAGATGGAAAGGCTAAAGCTAATCCAAAATGAAATGCTGATTTTATTTTTTCCATCAGTATCAATTCGCATGAATTGTGTAAATGTTATTTCTTCTTGTTGGTTTTTTTTCATTTTATCTTGTGAAGGCTCAAATGTATCGATGCTTAAGCTTTATTAGTTTATTTATAAATTCAATTTATCTTTGTTGAGATTCATTATTTCACAAATAAACCAGATGCAAAATCCATTTACGATACTCATTCTCATTTTATCATCAACAACTCTATTAGCTCAACATAAGCACGATGCAATTGCAAGTGATTCTACCAAAAAAAGTATTCCTGCTGAAGTACACGCTCAAATAGGAAAAGCGCATTTGATGCTACATTACTACTCTCCTGCCGTTCGTAACAGAACCATCTGGGGTGGTTTAGTTACGTATGGAGAAGTTTGGGTAACTGGTGCGCACTGGGCAACCAATTTAGAAACTGATCATGCTTTGGTATTTGGCGATACCGTTTTAGAACCTGGTAAATATGCTTTGTTTACTATTCCGGGTAAACAGAGTTGGCAATTCATCATCAATAAAAAATGGGATCAACATTTAGCAGATGAGTATGATGCGAAGGATGATGTTTTTCGATTAACCATTAAGCCCAAAAAAGACAAACACTTCGAGCGATTAACGTATGCAATAAGTGAGGTAAACGAACACGAAGGAATACTCACTATGAACTGGGAAAAACTAAAAATTGAAATTCCTTTTGCTATTCAGTAATCTCAATTACTTCTCCCCTTTTTACTGGCTGCTAACAACTCTATAAATTGCTCGGCCATGCTATCAAATATATGGGTTTGAGGCAAGTCTTGCTCTTCTTCGAACAACGTTACGCGACCGGCATAAGCCCAGATTTCTAACACTTCTTGTATATCAATTATATACGGTGAATAAGTTCGGTTATCTGAAATCAGCAACAATTTATCTTTTACCAATTGAGGAAAAACACGTTTATATACAATGCCTTCGCTGCGCGTGATAATCAGATACGTTTTACCACTAACAATCTTAGAAAGATTATCGATGTATTTACCTATGATGATATCGCCTGATTTGACAGGAAGCATAGAATCACCTTTGATTTCGAATGCGCGGTAAGTGGCAGATTTAGGAAGCAAAGGAATGTGCATTTTAGGTAACTCTCGGATATACTCCGGATCGTTAAACCCAGCCAGATAACCAGCCGATGCTTTTTGCGGAACAAGCTCCACATTCTCCCTACCTTTGCCATCAACGGTAATGGCTAAAATCTCTTTTCCGCGAACAAGCTTTTCTTTCTTTGATCTTGAACCTTTACTTAAATCTATTTTGATTAAGGTCGTAATATCTACTCTGAAAACTTCAGCCAACTTAATAATTACCGGAAGTGGTGGCGTGGCGCGGTTTTCTTCATACGAACCGATAACAGGTTGTTTTACATCTACTTTAGCAGCCAACTCTTTTTGGGTTAGGCCACTCTCCTCTCTTAAATACCTGATATTTGCATTGATGATTTCCATACAACAAATATAAACCTAAATTAAATAGTTTTAGATTATCTAAATACTAATATATTTAGTTTTATGAAATTCTAAAATGATGGCGCAAATTAATCTCATCAGAAAGTCTGGTGAGCGATTAAACAATTAATACCAAACCGTTAACCCAGTAGTCACCATCCATTCTTGTTTGACTAAGTTATTTTCTTTAGTAAACACTTTATCAGTTGATGTATAATTTCTTATTTCTGTCCGCCATAATAAGTTATTCGCAATTTGGTAGTCCCAGCCTGCAGATGTGGAGAAGGTTTGAAACCCTAACGCAGTTGAAATACTCTGTGCTACCATTTCGTTTTCATCTTTAAAATACTCTATCCGATATGATATGGCGTGTTTATCCGTAAGCCTATACCGAGCGATGGCATTTATCTGCCACCAGTTAGCTGTTTTTATATTATCGCGTTGTTGCCAACCTATGTAGGCACAGCTTGTTATGCTGAAGTCATTATTCACGTAAATGAAATAGATATCAGTAAAGAAACGATATGACCAATCAGGGTTAATTGCTGAGCGCTCATGACCTGTATACGTATTCCAATTCAATAACCATTTGTTGTTAGGTCTGTATTCTATCTGTGTGCCGATGGCTTTGCCTTTGTTGCGTTCTGAAATTTCTTGCCAACCGTTCAATAAATAAAAATTGAAATTGAATTTATCGTTGATGGGCATGCTGGTTTTTATTCCAGATAAATAGTACGGTACATATTCAGGAGCTAACGACCGAGTAAATGCAAGATGATCTTTAGAAATAGCGCTTTCATTGGTATAGGGAGAACCAATTACACCGGCATCTATCCAAATATTTTTATTCGCAAAGGGTCTCACACCAACACTGGCTTCAACTAAATTTTTAAGCGAGCCTTCTTCATTCAAATAATTTGCATTAAGGTACGTGCCAAAGCCCGGAACAAATCGAGCGCGAACACGCGATGCATTATACTTTACATCAACAAAAGCTAAATTGATATTTAACTCGTTGTGTTTGTGATGGGAAACTGCGTACGACCTGCTATTATTTTGAGGAAGATTGAAATTAAAGAGATAATATAAGTCAATATATGCTTCAACTTTTACTTTTCCTTGATACAAAAAATCAGTTGTATCCATGGTAGCGGTATTGACAACTTGTGCAGAAACTGATTGAGTAATTACAATAATTGTAAAGACGAAAACAAAAGTAACTTTATAGTGATTCGGTAATTGTAAACACATGGAGCACGTTGAAGGATATTAATTAATGTAAATTAATAAAAAAATTAGATCAAAAGTTTTAATTAAATAAGCCTTCTAAGGAATTGCACGAACAATTGATATTCAATTATTTGATTAGATCTCGACCAAATTCATCTTAACTTCATTTTCAGTCTTCACAGCTTTGATATCCAAAGAGGTAAAGAATGACAAGATGCTGGCTCCTGCTCTGATTAACTTTGAGTCACTTATCAGCCAAATGGTTTCTATTTGTTCTTTTAATTCTGATAAGGCTTGTTGCCATGCTACGCGTGCAAAAGGTTCGTAGTCTGTCATTTCTGTACAATCCCAAATCAAAGTAATCTTTTGATTTTGTTTCTCATTGAAGCAAGCTTTCCAATAGACTATGCCTTGAACGGCATCAATTTTTAAAAATTTATGCTTGAAAACAAATTTTAAACATAACTCACCCTCTAACGGGTGCCAAAAAATACTTAAGTTTTGTGTTGCGCTCGCCATACAGTTGATGTTTTATCATTGCTGTTATGGGAGGAATATTACAAGTATAGCAACATTCTTTGTATGATTGTTTACTTGCCTGAAATTTTTAAAATGAATTTGGCTCTCTTCTAATTTCTATTTTTAAAAATTCAATAGATGTTTTATAAAAGTAAAAGAGCGACCTTGAAATCAAGTCGCTCTTTAATACTCAAACAATTTGAAATCAATTCTTACTTAATAGTTTAGCTTGTGCTGCGGCTAATCTGGCAACAGGTACTCTCGGTCCTGAGCATGAAACATAATTTAAGCCAAGTGTATGACAGAACTGTATCGATTCAGGATGTCCACCGTGCTCGCCACATATTCCAACTTTTAAATCTCGTTTCACATTTCTTCCATCATTAACAGCGAGCTTCATGAGCTTACCCATCGCTTTCTTATCTAATACTTCAAATGGATTATCTCTTAATACTCCTTTAGTAATGTAATAGGGTAAGAATTTGTTTTCAGCATCTTCTCTGCTAAAGGAGAAGGTAGCTTGGGTTAAATCATTGGTACCGAAAGAGAAGAATTCTGCTACTTCTGCTAATTCTTCGGCTTGTAAACAAGCACGTACAACTTCTATCATCGTTCCAAACTTGAAATTAAGTTTGATATGATTTTGTTTTTCAATCTGTTGCTTGCTTTCATCTACAAATAATTTAACAGCTGCCAGCTCTTCTGCTGTACAAACTTGTGGCACCATGATTTCTGGTCGAACATCAATACCAACTTTTTGGCATTCAGCAGTCGCTTCAAGTAATGCTTGAATTTGCATCATATAAATTTCAGGAAAGGTCAATCCTAATCGCACTCCTCTATGACCTAACATAGGATTTACTTCGTGCAATTCTTTAACCTTTTTCAACATTTGTTCTTTTTTCTGTATGGCCTGACTCACTAATTCAACGCCTGACAAATCGAAAGGACTGTTTGACTTACTTGCCAGATTTACATCAGCATTAATTAAGCGCAATGAGCTAAATAAATTGGCTACCCCACCAACTGTATCTTTCAAATGTTGAAGATTTTTAATTTCATCTCTCAATACATCTTCCGTTGGCAAAAATTCATGAATGGGAGGATCAAGTAACCGCACAGTTACCGGACGTGGCGCCATCGCTATTAAAATCTCTTTAAAATCTTGGCGTTGCATTTCTTTTAAGCGAAGCAATGCGTCATCTCTTTCATCTTTGGTAGCAGCTAAAATCATCTCAACCACAACTGGCAATCGATCTACATCATTGAACATGCGTTCGGTGCGGCATAAACCTATTCCCATTGCGCCAAATTCTAGAGCTTTACGCGCTGCACTTGGTGTATCGGCATTAGCCATTACTTTTAAGGTAGCTACTTCATCTGCCCAGGTAAGTAATGTTTTTAGCTCATCAGAGAAAGTGGGTTCAACAGTTGGAATAACGCCCTGATATACGTAACCCGTGCCGCCATCAATGGTAATGTAATCTCCTTCGCGTATTACTTTCTCTCCTACTTTGGCTACACGCAATTTTGTGTCTACCTGTATGCCTTCAGCACCAGCTACACAGGGTTTACCCATACCACGCGCAACAACAGCAGCGTGCGATGTTTTACCACCTCTGCTTGTTAAAATACCTTGTGCTGCAAAGAAACCATGTATGTCTTCGGGTTTTGTTTCTTCTCTTACCAGTATTACTTTTTCTCCTGCTTTCCCTAATAACTCTGCTCTATCTGCATCAAACACTACATGACCTGAAGCTGCTCCCGGTGATGCAGGAAGTCCTTGTGCTAGTGGTGTAGCTTTGTATAGAGAATCTAACCGCGGGTGTAAGAGTTGTTCAAGCATCTCAGGTTTAATACGAAGCAATGCTTGCTCTTTAGTAATAAGTCCTTCGCGAACCATTTCAACAGAAGTGCGCACCATTGCTGTGGTATTCATTTTTCCATTGCGGGTTTGCAAGCAATACAATACTCCTTTCTCAATAGTGTATTCAAAGTCTTGTACTTCGCAGTAATGGCTTTCTAATTTATTTCGTAACTGTTCTAATTGCTTATAGAGTGATGGCATTTCGTTGGCCAATTCACTTACAGGTTTAGGAGTTCTAATTCCGGCAACGACATCTTCACCTTGAGCATTAGTTAAATATTCCCCAAACATTACGTTTTCACCAGTGCCAGGGTCGCGAGTAAAACCAACACCTGTAGCACAATCGTTGCCCATATTACCGAAAACCATCGTTACAACATTGACCGCTGTACCGTTTGCCATATCTGGTGTAATCTTAAACTCTCGTCTGTAATCGATAGCACGTTTACCCATCCACGAATTGAAAACTGCTTTAATGGCAATTTCTAATTGTTCGAATACATCTTCAGGAAAGGGTTTTCCTAAATGCTGTTGAATGATTTGTAAAAATTTTTCGCTGGCTAATTGTAAATCCTTTTCATTCAAGCCGATATCTGCTTTTACGCCAGCTTTTCTTTTAATGTCTTCAAATATTTCGTCAAATAAATGATCAGGAACACCGAGTGCTACTTTTCCAAACAATTGAATGAATCTTCTGTAAGCATCATACCCAAATCGAGTGTTACCTGTTTGTTGAATCAAACCTTTTAAAGTTTGTTTATTTAAGCCTAGATTCAAGATTGTGTCCATCATGCCTGGCATAGAAAGTGCTGAACCCGACCGAACAGAAACTAAAAGCGGATTAGTAGGATCTCCAAATTTTTTACCACTTGCTTCTTCAATAGCGATAATGTTTTCTTTGACTTGCTTCATTAAGTCAACAGGTAATTTTTTATTGTTATCGGCCAGATAGGAAAGACAGGCTTCTGTAGAAATAACAAAACCAGGAGGAACATTAAGTCCAATCTGAGTCATTTCGCATAGGTTGGCTCCTTTGCCACCTAAAAGTTTTTTATTTTTTCCATCTCCTTCTAAAAAGGAATATACATATTGACGAGGCTCAGCCTTTTGCCTGGCAACTGGCTGTATCATTTCTAAAACTTCCATAAGGTTTGAATTACGAGGTTGAATTTCAGCACTGTATGGAACAATTTGCTTGATAATTGTCAAAGAGAACACAGATAGAAATCAGTTTTTAGAGAATAAAACCCCACTAAAAAGTTACAATTTTTCATTTAAAAGGTACATTTATGTTCTTATATAGCTTAAGGCTTTATCTTTGAAATCGGGTTAACTAGGCCTGAATTCATGAACTGCCCTTCTCGAAAATTCCTTTTTTGTTTTGTCTTTGTTTTAATCAGTTCGGCAGGACTGGCTCAAGGAAATTCTATTGTATTAGATGAAAAAGTTGAAAAGTTAAGGTTAGATAATCATATCCAATTTTTCATTGACAAAAGCAGCGCATTAAGTTTTGAAGATGTAAGCAACAGCCCTCACTTGTTTCAATCGACCCAATCAAGAGGCTTAGTTTTTGGTTACGAGAAAAAACCGATTTGGTTAAAAGTCATTCTTAAAAACAATACGATTGATGTAAAAAACTGGGTACTCAATATTCCTGCTCCATTTCTTGAGTTTGTTGACTTTTACCAGCAGCACAATACTGGATGGAAGGAAGTAAAAACTGGCTATTATCTGCCCCACAACACAAGACCACGTAAGTACAGCGGTTTTGCTTTACCTATTATTTTTAATGAAGCCGGAGAATCTACTGTCTACATAAAAATAAGTGGTACAAGTCCTAAAACTTTTCCTGTTTGGGTAGAAAAAGAAAATACTTTCGATTTAAGTGTTAAAGTTGATGACATAGGTTATGGATTATTTTTTGGGATTTTGTGTTCGATGTTCTTATATAACTTAGTGATTTATTTTTCTCTTCGACTTAAAACTTACTTGATATATATAGGTACGTTATTTTGTACCATTCTCATTTTTGCTTCCGCCTCTGGTTACGGTGGAATGTTTATTTGGCCTAACTTACCTGAATTAAATTTTATTTTTGGTAGATTATCGCTTGGCTTCTTTGCCATTTTACTGGCTTATTTTGCAATTGAATTTTTAGAAGTAAAAAGGCACTACAAATGGTTATTCTATTATCTCATTTTTTTGATGGTCTGTGGCGCCATCGCTTTTGTATTGATGATTACCAAAACGGTGCCATCTATCGGTAATAATCTTGTTGCGTTAACTGCATCTAGTTTGATTATTACCGGAATATTGACCAAAATTAAAAATCAACAATCAGCCAATTTCTTTATCGCAGCTTGGAGTATTTATTTAGTTGGTGGCGTAATGCTTACTTTACGAAATGCAGGCCTACTAGCATTTAACTTTTGGACAACACATTTAGCTGAAATTGGTGCAGCCTGCGAAACAGTGATTATAGCTTTAGCACTAGCAGATAGGTATAAAATATTAAAAGAAGAAAAAGAGAAAGCACAAAAGCTAGCCTTAACCATTCAAGAACAAGCCAACGAAAAACTCGAAACATTAGTTGGTGAAAGAACAGAACAATTGAGCGCAGCAGTTGATGAATTACATGCTACTTTAAAGACTAATCAATTACAGACAAGAGTTATTGAATATAAAAATGCTGAACTAGATGCTTTTTTCTATGGAGTGTCTCACGATTTAAAAAGTCCACTTTCCTCTTTAATCAATTTAACTCAATTGGCAAAGGATGAAATACTTGATAAAGAAAGTCAATATTATTTCAATCTTCAGCTAGATCAAATCAATCGTATTGATAGAGTATTGAAGGACCTTGTTCTGCTAGCCAAACTCGATCATGGCAATATCCCGAGACAGCAAATAAATTTTGATGATGTAATCAGTGGTTGCTTGCAATCTTTGCGAAGCTTACCTGGTTTTCATCAAGTAAGTTTTGATATTGATGTAAAGCCAGGCATTAAATATAAAGCGGAGTGGGTTTTTGTTAATAATATTCTACAAAATTTAATTGAAAACGCAATTAAGTATTGCAGAGATTTAAATCCTTGTGTTTGGATTACTATTTTTAGTGATGGTCTAAGTGTAGTTATAAAAGTGAAAGACAACGGTATAGGTATACATTCTGATTATCTTACTAAAATTTTTGATTTATTTTTTAGAGCAACGCATGCATCATCGGGTTCGGGTTTAGGATTATACATACTCAATAAATCGGTGAAAAGATTAGGTGGAAATGTTTATGTAGAAAGTAAAGAAAAAATTGGTTCTGAGTTTACTGTAATTTTACCTCTGGATTATGAACCCTTTGATCCTGCAAAATTATTTCAAGAATAAAACTCAATTAAAGAAGCAATATAAACCTCATTCCAACCAGCCACAATTTCATCGTAATCTTCATCAGGAATATTCGTGTGCCTTACCTCTAAAGAAGTTTGATTATTATTGTGAAGATGAAGCTTAATGGTAACAATTGAATCAGCATGTTCACCAAAATACCATTGTTGCACTATCTTTTTATCTTTCTCAAATTCTATATTTTTTCCAACAATATTACCACCAAATAATTCGAATTCAGTATCAGGTATTTCTTGCATTATTGCCTGTTCTCCAGTCCATAGGGATAGGGTTGTTTCCGTTGTCAAAGCAAGATACACTTGATCTGGTGTCTCAGGAATGATATAATATTTTTTGAAATCTTTCAATTGGTAGATGTTGATGAAGTTAATTCAATTTCAAATATTAAATTGGAGTCTCCTGGAATTCCTGGTCGATCTTCTTCACCATAACCTAAGTAAGATGGTATGTAAAGAATGATTCTTCCCCCAGGCTTAATCAAAGGTAAACCGATTTTAATACCATCAATTAAATTAAAAACTAGCGTGTTGAGAGCGCCACTATCGAAAACAACTCCGTTAACCATTAATTTTCCACTATACTCGAAGCCTACTCTATTATAGACATTAGGGTTTACTCCTGAGCCTTCTTCCTCAATTTGATAGTATAATCCTGAGGGATGTCTTATTACATTTTCAAGATTGTTCTCATTGATATATTGTCGGATCGCTAAGGTATCTGATTCTAATCTACTCAACTCACTGGCAGATAATTGGGTTGATAATAAGTTAAAGTCATACTGCACGATTGAATTGGGTGGTACATTGGCGTTACCAATTTCCTTAAAGGCATATTCTGAAGGTATAAAGGCAACTACCTCGCTACCTGTCATGACATTATTCAGAACAAAACGCAATCCTTCAACCGATATGTTTTCAAGTTTGGTATTAAGCGTTTCGTCTTGAAAGGGATTTGTACTCTCTAATACTCTACCTTCAATTTGCAATTGCATAGTTTGGCCAATTCGGGCAGGAGGAAGATCACCAAATTTTTTAACAACAAAAGCGATGCCTGAGGCATCATAAAAGGCAGGATAAAATGGATAATAGGTTTTGATATGCTGGTCAATCTTGATGATTTGGTCTCTTATGAGCGTATTCTCTTCTGCCGGTTCAAGGCAAGAATTTAAAAGTACTATAATGGGTATTAATAAAAACAAAAAGTAAAGCTTCTTCATAACATTGTTTTCTCAACATTACGAAAAAGCTTTTAAAAAATTGTAATCTAGATTGATTAATCGGTTTTAAGACTGAATAATATTTTGTTTTGGGTATTGGAATCACCTCCTACAAAAACTTCAAAATCACCGGGCTCATACGAAAACTTCATTTCTTTTGTATAAAATTTTAAGTCTTCTACAGTCACCTTAAAACTTACCACTTTGGATTCGCCAACTGCTAAATTTACTTTTTTAAATCCTTTCAATTCTTTTATGGGTCTTGTTACACTACCAACTAAATCGCGTAAATAGAGTTGAACAATTTCTTCTCCAGGTCTATCACCTATGTTTGTAATGGTACAGGTAACTGTTAAAGTATCTTTTGGTGATATAACTGTTTTATCTAAGAAAGGCTTTGTATAGCTAAATGAAGTATAACTTAAACCATGACCGAATGGATACAAGGGATAATTGCTTTCATCAATGTATTTAGAAACATACTTGTTATTAGGATCACTTTCGTAAGGTCTGCCAGTATTTTTCATTGAATAATAAATTGGCACTTGCCCTAATGACCTTGGAAATGTCATTGTTAATTTACCTGATGGGTTATAATCACCAAAAAGTACTTCAGCAATAGCAGGTCCTGCTTGGGTTCCTAAAAACCAGGTTTCGAGTATGGCTTTAAAATGTTTGTCTTCGAATGATAAATCCAAAGGTCGTCCATTCATCACAATTAAAACTGTTGGCTTATTTAATTTTAAAATTTCCTCCATCAATTTCTTTTGAATGAGTGGTAATTGAATATTTGTCCGACTAGCAGCTTCGCCACTCATCCATGATGCTTCTCCTACAGCTAAAACAATAGCTTCAGCTTGCTTGGCTTTTGCTATTGCATCTGCAAAATATTGTGTGCTATCAGCCATCAAAGGAGAACCTTTAGCATATAAAACTTTAGTTGATGGAGAAACAGTTTGTTGTATTCCTTCTAATAAGGTAACTGCTTTTTTCCAATCACCGGCAGCAGACCAAGATCCAATTAAATCTTTTCGGGCATGTGCCATCGGACCTACTACAGCAAGTGTTTTAATATTTTTATTTATTGGCAAAACTTTGTCTTGGTTCTTTAGAAGCACAATACTGCGTTTTGCATTTTCTTTTGCCTCGATTAAAAATTTTTCATTCATCACTACAGCCTTTTCGCGCGCAGTGTCGCAATATTTGTAAGGATCATCAAACAAACCTAGATCAAACT
This sequence comes from Cyclobacteriaceae bacterium, assembly GCA_027533395.1. Taxonomy (GTDB): domain Bacteria; phylum Bacteroidota; class Bacteroidia; order Cytophagales; family Cyclobacteriaceae; genus Chryseotalea. The sequence goes on along the minus strand of JAPZUF010000029.1, from coordinate 47,827 downwards.
TAAGTTTCAAAATTCTCTTTGCAGCTTCATTTATTCTTGCTTCGCTTACTTTTCCTTCTTTTACTAATTGTTCTAATTTATCTTGAAAGAAACCTGCTTGCATATCCATATCTACTCCGGCATTAATAGCCAAAGCTGCAGCCGCAGTTGTATCTGCTACCACACCGTGATAAAGCATTTCCATGATTGATGTATAATCTGTTACAACAAATCCATCAAAGCCCCACTCCTTTCTTAAAATATCAGTTAATAGATATTGACTTCCGCTAGCCGGTTCGCCATGAATTTCGTTAAACGAGGTCATTACAGTAGCAGCACCTGCATCTAACGCTGCTTTATACGGAGGTAAATAAGTTTCTCTTAACACTCTATCTGACATATCAACTGTGTGATAATCTCTTCCTGCTTGTGCTGCACCATAAGCTGCAAAATGTTTCACACATGCCAACATTGTGTTAATATCATTTAAGTTTTCGCCTTGAAAACCTTTAACACGTGCAGCTGCAATTTGAGAACCTAAATAAGTATCTTCTCCTGCGCCTTCCATTACCCTGCCCCAACGTGGGTCTCTGGCAATGTCTACCATAGGCGCAAAAGTCCAATGTAAGCCTTCAGCAGTTGCTTCCTCAGCCGCAATGCGAGCTGATCGCTGCATCAATTCTAAATCCCAAGAACAAGATTCAGCTAAAGGAATTGGAAAAATGGTTCGGTGACCATGTATAACATCGTAACCAAAAAGTAATGGAATTTTTAATCTTGTGTTCTCTACTGCTAACTCTTGTAACTGTCGTGTATATGCAGAACCAATCGCGTTAAATATAGCTCCTACATCACCATTTTTAATATCGTTTTGATAACCTTTGCGCATGGTGGGACCAGTAACATCCCAATCGCTTGTGTATAAAGTTAGCTGACCAATTTTTTCTCTCAAAGTCATCAGAGCGAGTAGAGAGTCAGCCTTTTCTTCGCTGTTAGATTGTATTTTTTTCTCTGCGCAAGAAAAAGTTAAAGCAGAGATAATTAGAATGAGAAGTAAACGGAAAATCATTTTCATAATCCTGATGGTTTTTGCGTTAAGGTGCAGGATAGGTTATATTTAATTTAGTAAAAGCAGTTTGTAATTCTGGTGCTGACATGAATAAATCCCACAACAAACCAGTTCTGTAATTTTCAATCATCACAATGATAGGACCTTGGTCAATCGCTAAATAAGAATTAGCATACCAATCTTGAGTCGGATTGAAAGCATCGTAAAATCCATATTGCCCCCACAATCTATCACCTAAGGTATAATAAAAAAACTTTAAAGCCTTCATGGATTCTTCAGGTGTATAGGGGAAGGAAGACAATGCCGCTGTTGGTGAAATTGTTCCGCTATCATTACCAGGGGCATGGGCAGCATATCCACCAGGAGTATCTGAACTGGTTAAACCCCAACAGTCTTGTGAATAACCAATGAAACCTCTTGGGTTAGCAATACAATAAGCTTGATTGATGCGCGTAGCATTAACATTCTGGGTCCAATAATTAGCATACTCATCAGTAAAATTGGGATCCATGCCCAGATACGAATAATGAACCCAAAACAAAGGTGATGGTGATTCTAAAGGAAGTTGAATACCATAATGTGTATTGTTTTTTACAATCGAACCATTTCGACCATAACCATTGGTATAAACAATTTTTGGAATTGAATAAGTTGGAGATGCAGAAGCTAAGATGTAAGTAATCTGTTGTTCGAAATAACCGTACATAGGAAAATTCATTTCCCAACCAAAATTAGGCGACCAATGCCAATATAAAACGTTCTCGTTATTTTTTCTGTACCAACTCCATTCTACATCTTTCCACAATTCATTTATTCTATTAATCAAGTTTTGTTCGCGGGTAACGTTTGGATTTAAATATTGTCGAACTGTTATTAACCCTTGTAAAAGGAAAGATGTTTCAACTAAATCGCCACCATTATCTTTTGTGCTGAAAGGAATAACATCCCCTGTATTACCATTCATCCAATGTGCCCATGCTCCATGGAAGCGGTCAGCAGTTTCTAGAAAAGAAACAATCTTTTCAAATCGCGAAAGGCCTTGTTCTCTTGTTATAAATCCTCTTTCAATGCCTACAATAAGCGCCATTAAACCAAAGCCCGATCCGCCTGATGTAACCAAATCGCCTGATGTATTTCTTTCTCTGGCTATGCCACTATTTGGTTGTGCAAAATCATAGAAATATTTAAAAGTTTGAGATTGAACCAAAGTAAGTAGTTCATCATCTGATATCACTGGCTTCTTTGGAGTAAAATCTATGGCCGTATAAAAATCTTTTTGAAAGCCTGAAAAAGCTTCATCGCGCTCACCTTTAACTTCACTTGATACTATTACGCGATACCGCCTGAAATGTTGTAGAGCACCGTTAGTTGAAAGTGTAACTATTTTTTTATTCTCACTTAATGTGATATTTAAAGTAGTGGCATTATTACCTAGAATAAAAAAGTTACTGTTGTTAATTAATGTGGGATCTAATGGTGCAGAAAAAGTGATAGAAACTTGAACATTGTTGTAATCTATATTAGATAAGCGTGTTGTATTAGTTGGCCATGATTGGCCATTTACAGTTGCCGATTCAATTTCTAGTATGCCGACACGGGTTGTAAATTGATATTCTTTTTTCAGAAGATTGCCACCATCTTCAGCTTTAATATTTTGTAAGTTGATTGTATAAACCTGATTGGTTTGTAATTCTTGTTGTAAGTTAACCTTGAGTCCTTTGTTTTCATTAAGCAAAAACAGAGATACTGGAATCACATTTGTTCCGTCAGTTAGGATTACATCTGTGTTATTGATTGTTTGGGATATTGGTTTATCGAAAAAAATCTGAATATCTGCATTGGTAGATAAGCCAGTTGGAAGCTCGTTACTATTAAGATCTAATTCAATTGATCCTACTAAGATTTTAGTAACAGTCAAAGGTGGAGCGCTATCCTCCTGGCAGGAAACAGATAGCAAACACAAAAACGCAAGAGATAAAAACCAAATCTGTTTCACGAGTACAATATTTAAGCAAAAATAAAGGTAAGACATACATCTTACCTTTATTTTAATTTTAATAATTAGGGTTTACCAGAATTGTACATTAGGGTAATTTCTGCTGGTGTTAACAATTTATGATAAATGATAACATCATCTAATAAACCTTGAAAATGATTAGAAGTTGGTGAAGCATAGTTACCCCAAGATTCTGCATCAAATTCAGTTGAGGCACGTGAACATATAAAACCGAAAGCCAAGTCATTTGTAAAATTAGGAGATTGACCACTATACTGTAATCCAGTTACAAATCTTTTGTTATCACCATTTGGCCAAAGGTCAAAGTCTTGCTCTTTAACTTTTTCGCCATTAATATACATTACCCCGACTCTTGTGGTGGAATTATACATACATACAATGTGTACCCATTTATCCTTTATAACCTCATCTAAGCCACCAGACCCGGTAAAATCCTTTGAGAATGTCCAACCCTGCCATCCAAGATTACCCTCACCATCACACCATAAATCCTCGGATGTTGTGCCTGGAGGTGTGTTTGTGTGTGCGTAACTTGCAGCAAGCTTAGCTCCCATGTAATTTCCAAAAATTTCGTACTGGAAGCCTTTTGAACCTGATAAACCAAATACGAAATGGCCACTTTCTTTACTATTTGCTGAACTTGGTTTTACCCAAAAACTAACAACCCAGTCTCCATTATTCATTAAATCATCTCCGTTAGGAATTTCAATGATTGATGTTGTACCATTGAATGAGGCTGCTTTACCAGCTTCAGCTCTACGGCTTGCCGCATAGGTAATATCAACAACACCGCTTGCCGCAGCATTAAAAGTACCAAAGATGTCGTTAGGGCTGTCTTCAAATGTCCAGTGAGCAATAGCGCCTGGTACTGCAAATGTTCCTTCAGTGTTAAAGTTTCTGGATACGTTTGTTGCAGGTTGATTACCAGTAGACTTTAAACCAGTTGTTACATTCAAAGCATATAGCGCACCGGTAGTTAGTGAAGTTTCTGGTGTAATCGTAACTGTTTTACCTGATACTTGAATATCAAGGTCAACATTCGTGTCATCATAATCGCGTAAAAGCGAAATAGCACCTGCTGCCGAAGCGGGATCAACTTCGGTTGAAAATTCTGCTATGATAACAGCATCTGTAGGTACATTGCTAGGTGTAGTTGCTCCGTTCAAATCAATTCCCTCAGCTGTTAAGCTTACTAAAGTTAATGCTGCAGGATCATCTTCGCTGCAACTCCACAACGCAGTTGCAGCCAATAGGCCTGCAACCATGGTTTTTGTTAGTAAATTGTACTTCTTCATAATTGTTTGCTTTATTATATGGTTTAGTTAAAAAAGCCTTTGTTATTAATCCCAATTAGGATTTTGTTCAAAATTTCCTTGAGCTAAGTCAAATTCATTTTGAGGAATAGGAAACAATTCATGTTTTCCCTGTACAAAGCCTAAGCTTTGTAATTTCTGTAAAGCCGAAGTAGAGCGGCCAATGTGTCTTACTAAATCCCAGTAACGATGGCTTTCCATTGCCAATTCGTATCTTCTTTCGTTTAAAATAATATCACGCAACTGTGTTTTATCTGTTATGTTAATATCCGGTAAAATAGCATTGTTGCCTCCTCTAGCTCGTTGTCTAACTTGGTTCAAATAAATTAGAGCATCAGTTGATTTGCTGTTTTCATTAAGAGCTTCGGCTGCCATGAGCAAAACATCTGCATAGCGAATTATTCGCCTGTTATGGCCCCATGATGTTATGGTGTTATTACCAGGAGTCCAGATTTTTTGATTGTAGCATTCTATTTCAATCAGATTGTTTTGAGCGTCTCTTGTTTCATCTGGTGTAGTTCCGTCTCCTAGTGTTACAACGCCATCTGGCATTGTTTCTCCTAAAAAGATTACTGTAGCCTCTCTTCTGGGATCACCCGTTTCGAAAGAATTGATTAAATCTACTGATGGCCTGTTAAATCCCCAACCTCTGTTTGGCGTTCCGCGTATACCTTGAACGTTGCCCCACTGATTGCCACCATTATTGGTGCCTTCATTCAGCCTCGCTCCTATTTCGAAAACTGATTCTATACCGTTTTCTGTTTCAGCTCCGTATGCATCATCGAAATCATTTTCTAAATCATATTCATCGCTATCGATAACTTCTAGCAGTAATTCTTCTGCTTCTTCGAATTCGCCTTGGTACAAATGTACTTTACCTAAAAGCGCCTGCGCTGCACCTTGTGTAGCTCGACCTAAATCAGCTATACCATATTCACTTTTCTTAGGTAGAACTTGTATTGCATCCTGTAAATCAGTTTCAATAAGGCTAAACACTTGAGCTGCTGTTGCACGTGGAATTTTAAATTCAGCTGTAACTTCAGTTACGATAGGTACACCACCCCATGCGCGTACTAAATCAAAATAAAATAAGGCTCGTAAAAATTTAGCTTCACCAACATATCGATTTTTTAAATTTTCATCCATCTCTACTAATGGCACTGCGTTAATAACCACGTTTGCTCTTTTAATGCCTTCGTAAACTGCAGCCCACCAACGATCTAATCCATCTTGCGATGCATTGTGTGTAAAGTTATCATAAGGTCCTACTGTTGGTCGTTGATCATCCGGGTTGCTTCCTTTTCTGGCATCGTCTGACATGATATCAAGAATGGGATATCCGCCAGAATGATAAAACCAATTTCGAAGTGTAGCATAAGTAGCGTTCGTTGCTTGTAATGCATCTGCTGCGCTTTTAGGAAAAGCCTCTTGCGTTAGAATATTCTGAGGTTTCAAATCCAGAAAATCTGAACATGAAAAGGGCACAAGCAGAAAGAATACAAAAAGTATTTTCGAAAAGTTTTTCATGATCAAAAAGTTGCGTTAAGTCCTAATGTGTAAATAGATGTTATCGGATAAATACCTGTGTCGATGTTTGATTCTAAAACATTGGCACTTCCTATCTCAGGTGAATAACCGGTGAATCTGCTTGCTGTAAAAATGTTGGTGCCTCGCAACACAACACGCGCAGATTTAATTCTTAATTTTGACGCTATAACTGAAGGCACGTTATAGGCTATTGAAGCATTCCTTAATCGGAAAAACGAACCATCTTGAATGAAATAATCAGACGGTGTATAATTGTAGCCACCAAATGAAGAGCGAGGAACTGTATTAGAAGGATTGTCTGGCGTCCAGCGGTCGAAGGCTCGTGCTTCAAAATTGTATGGATCGGGTCTAACTACTTCTTTTGCGTTGAAAATTTTGTTGCCATACTGTCCCTGGAAATCTAAACCAAGCTCGAAGTTTTTATACGTTATTTCTAAGTTAAATCCATAAGTAAATGTAGGTATAGGTGAACCTAAGTAAGTTCTATCTGCTGCATTGATTACACCATCGTTGTTAATGTCAACAAAGCGAAGATCACCCACACCTGCTTGTGCTGAATGAGGATAGGCATCTAACTCTGCCTGACTTTGAAACACGCCATTTGTTTTATAACCGAAGAATGCACCTACAGGTAAACCAGCTCTTGTTAATGTTACTGGGTTGTTGTTATAGAAGGGTCCTGCCAGAGTAGAATCTACTCCTATTCCACCATTTACACTTTTAACTCTATTTTTTACAGTTGCACCTAAAACACCAGCTTTAATTTTTAAATCTTTGAACTCTTGTGTCCAGCTAAAATCAAATTCCACTCCACGGTTGTATAATGTACCTGCATTGTAGGTAACTTTAACACCTTGGCCAGCGCCTAAATGTCCTGGAATGCTTAAAGGAACCAGTATATCTCTTGTTTCTTTATTGTAATAATCTATTTCAGCCCTGAAACGATTATCAAAAAGGCTTGCTTCAATGCCGAAATCGGTTTGATAGGTTGTTTCCCATTTTAAGTTTACGTTACCTGGTTTTCCAAAACTTGATCCTGGATTTAAAGATTCATCAGGGCCAAAGACTGGGTTTAGTTCGGAATCAACAACAGAAAATTGATCGAGATAGGCAATTCTTTGATTACCAACTGATCCATAAGAGGCCCTAAGTTTTAAATCACTTAAAAAGCTGATAGGTGCCATGAAAGACTCATTGATTACATTCCATCCAACTGCAACAGATGGAAAAGAGGCATAACGATTAGCTTCAGGGAAAGTAGATGTTCCATCAATTCTATAGGTGAGCGTTAATAAATATTTATCATCGTATGTGTAGTTTCCTCTAAACAAATAGGAAATCATGTTGTAGAAGTTATTGGCGTCAACTGAATTTTCTATTGAACCTATACGATTGATTCCATTACTTTCATCATAAACATAACTTGGTCTGATATACCAGAAATCTGAATTATCTCGCTGTAAATTCTCTCCGCTTAATCTAATTGTTTCATTAGAAGTTGACTGCATCGTGTAACCTGCTAAAACACCAAATCTGTTCTTACCTATTTCTTTGTTATAGTTAATTGTGTTTTCAAGCAACCATTGTGCGTTGTCTGTACTTCCTTTGCTTACATCACTAAAAACATTTTGTTGAGGAGTTGCCGTACCATCATCATTGAAGATGGTATACGCTGGAGAAAAATTTCTTGATCTTCCAAAGTTTAAGTCTACACTAAAACTCGATTTAACTGTTAGTCCTTTGATGATGTCCCATTCTCCAAATACATTCGAGACTGTTCTGAATCTTTTGAATGTCGAGTTATTGTATTCAATGTCTGCCAAAGGATTTCCTACATTTGGTACCGCACCATATTGACCTGCCAAAGGACCTGTTAAGTAAAATGGAACTGAAGTTGGTTGGGCTCGGTAAACTGAGAATACTACATTTGGAGCATTTTGAATTCGTTCCGGGGCAAATGTAATGTTGTTGCCTAATCTAATTTTATCACTTAAATGGTAGGTGTTGTTAAAGCGTATAGATATACGTTCATAGCCTGATTTTGGAATAATTCCTTCTTGGTTAAAGTAGCCGAAACTTACGAAGTACTGACTTTTCGCAGAACCACCAGTAGCAGAAATCTGCATGTTTTGCATGGGAGCATCTCTAAAAATCAAATCTTGCCAATCAGTATTAGGTACAGCATCTACATTGTTAAATCTACCAGGTGAAATTTCATTATAGATTGTTGCGAATTGCTTGCCATTAAGAAGATCTATTTTTTTTGCTAGTCTTTGTACACTAAAATCTGCTGAAACATTGATAACCGGAGCTTCGTTTCCGGACTTACCTTTTTTGGTTGTAACGAGAATTACCCCATTTGCTCCTCGGCTACCGTAGATTGCAGTTGAAGAAGCGTCTTTTAACACTTCCATTGATTGAATATCTGAGGCATTTAAAAATGAGATATCATCAAGAATTACACCATCCACTACAAAAATGGGTGCCGCATTGTTAAAAGTTCCTGTACCCCTAACCCGAACTGAAACACCAGCGCCAGGTGCACCTGAAATTGAAGAAACCTGAACACCAGCTACTTTTCCCTGGAGGGCTTGAACAGGGTTATTGGCTGGAATTTTTATGAGGTCATTTCCCTTAACAGAAGAAACAGAGCCAGTTAAATCTGATTTTTTTACAGTACCATATCCAACTACTACTACTTCTTCGAGAGTTTCAACATCTTCTGCTAAAGTTACAGTTAGGGTTGTTTGATTGCCAACAAGTATTTCCTGTGAAAGAAAACCAATGAAAGAAAAAACCAAACGCGATTCTGCATTAAGATTTTCGATTGCAAAGCTTCCATTTCCGTCTGTAACAGTTCCCCTAGTTGTACCTTTTACCTGAATGCTAACACCAGGGAGCGGATTTCCTTGTTCATCCTTAACCACTCCTGTAACAGCCAGGCTTTGGGCGCCTGACTGAACAAAAGTGAAAACACAAACTAAAACTATTAAAATGGGTAGAAAGCGTTTCATGGTGTGAGATGCGATTTTTAGTTCGCACAGTTTGAAATTACCGTTCAAGCCTAACTACACAACATTTTTTTAAAAAAAACTCAGAAATTGCAATCGTTTTCTGTTTTTATTAAGTATTTCCCTTTGCGTATAAAAAACATCAAAAAACAGCTTAAATAACTGAAAAAGACATTCAAACGATTGCGGTTTATCGCTTTATAAACAGATATTTAAAAGTTAGAAATAAATGAAGAATTTGGCTAAGCTACTTGCTCAATTTTACGTCTTCCGGAAGAAGTAATACAGTTTGCCAAGTTTCGGCAGATGCTCTTTTGCCGTGTTTTTTAAGCCATTCTATTCTTTCCATTACCTTGTTTTTGAATGTCCACACTGTATTTAAACGCAGATTTAAACGGGTAGAAAGTGCCTCCAGTGTATAAGCATCAGGCTTGGCAACGGCTACATAAGCAATATAAAATGCCTTTTCAATAGGAAATTTTAGATGATGAAAGATGGTGTAAGCAGTTATAGATTCGTTATAGCCACACTTTGTACACCTTCTTGCAAATTTCTGTGAGCCACTAAAATACTTGTCGTTATTGCATTGGCGGCAGGTAAATCCTTTTTCCCATTTCAATTCTTCAATTAATCGGTAACACGATAGTTCATCCGGGTAAAGAGTATGAAACTGATCATACTCCATTACTCTCTCTTTCAATCTGCTTTCTAAAACTTCTTTAATAGAATTTTTAAGTTTCCAATTATCTAGGTCGAGTAATGAGTTAATCTGGTTTATTTCAAAAGATTGTCTTTCGAGTTTTTCGTTAATTCGCGCGAGTTCTTCATTTTTTTGATGTAGCGCCAATGTTCTTTCTTTTACTTTCTCTTCTAGTTCCCGGTTTACTTTGTCTTTTAGTTGCATGTTATCTTCATGCTGTACAATTACTCTTCGCAAAGCTTTATCCCGATTATCTTTTAAAATTCTAATTCTGTCTCCTAACGCAAAGGTTAGGAATAACATTTCTATACCAAAGGAAATATGTAAACTATAGTGAGATAAAATGGTAAAGGGCAAGAAATTAAAATAAACTAGCATGCGCAAAAAGAAACCCAAAAAGAGTATCCCATACGCAATGACAAAAAATCGAGCAGGTTTATACCCATTGCGCCAAACCTGAATACCCGTAAAAAAAATGATAGATAGAGGAATTACATCCGCATTTCTATAAGGCAAAGCACTCGGATAAAAAATCAATAACAATAAAAAAGCTGATGACCGCACAACAATCATAATCAACAGCCATTTATCTAATAGTGGAGCTGTTGCCTTTGTATTTAAAAATTTTCTGGTGAATAATAATGCAAAGAGAATTAACAAGAATAAGAATACGCCTACGGCATACGTATTGAATGAAGGAAATGCTGGCCACAAATATTGAAAACCGGTTCCATCTAAACTGGCTGCGTACAAGGCAACACTTAAAATATATCCGATATAATAAATGTTTTTGATTTCACGAATGGCCAGATAAACCAAAAAATTATATAATACAATAATCAACACCATGCCATAAAACATACCATACAGCATGTACTCGTTTAAGGCATAATATACAAATCGGTTTACAGAACGGAAGGCAACTCGAATATCAGCAAACTCGTGTGACTGAATCTTAAAATAACACGTAATGGTTGTGTCTTTCCAACTGTCAATTGGGATTTCAAAATTTTTATGCAACCAAACTCTGTTATTAAAATCTGTTGCATCTCCGGTTTTAATATAGGTGTACTTTCCTTGTGTATTCGGAATCCAGACTTCCAACTGATCTATACTTTGGTCGTAAAATTCTAAAAGCCATTTTTTATTGGTATGTTCTTTTAATTGAATTGTAAACTTTACCCAATAGGGTGTATTGGTTTTAAAATCAGAATTCTGATAATTAGGTTGCTTTACGAATAAGACTTTATTTGTTGAATGCAAAACAGAATCAATTGTATAGATTTTGTCTTCATCAACAAAAAAAGCTAACTCGTTTAGTGTAAAAATTCTTTCATCTACACTATCTGCTATGATGGCTTGTGCATGAATCTGAATCGTGCCAACAAAAAGATAAACACAAGTAATGAAAGAAAATTTACTTCTCATCATTTGGTATTATTCAACCAACCACCTGTAAAGCCTGCTTTTAATAAACCATTCTTAATGTATTTATTCTTCTTCATTACATTCCAAACCAATTCATTTTCAAAATTGGCTGCTTGAATAATTATCGGTCCTTGATCTATGCCTAAATAATCTACATCAAACCAACCTTTTGTTCCATCGTTATATTCAATAGAAAGATTGAAAGCATCAATAAAACCATATTGCTTGTAAATTTTATCTCCTAAGTTTTTCTTCATTTTTTCTAATGCCGGAACACAAATCTCAGGAGCAAAAGGAATAGATCCCCCTGCTGCTGTAGGCGCAATAGTTCCATCATCTTCAACATAATGTTGCGCAGCTCCTCGCGCACTATATCCCATAAAAGCTATATTAGGATTCACTTTGTTTTGATTACCCGGTCCATCGCATGCGGTTAAACCCCATTGGTATTTTCCATACCCGGCATAATCACCAGGATTAACAACACAATAGGCATAGTTAGCATAGGTTGCCCTTCTACTGTTCTCAAAATAATCGATGTTTTTGCTTTTCGTATAGGCATCTTGTATGCCTCGGAAATCGATATACATGTGAGAATACTGATGACCAAACAATGGCCCAAAGTTGATGTGTTCTTGGTTGAAATAGTTTGCCCACTGGTATGTGCTTGTCCATGCATCCCAACTTTCTTTTTCAATTGTATGTGTGGGCGAACCTAAAGCCAACACATACAACAACATGGCTTCATTGTATCCTTTCCATCTTGCTTCAATAAATCCTTTCTCAGGATGCCATCCCATGCTTAACGTTTTCTCACCATTCAAAGCCCAATCCCATTCTACTCGTTGATACAGAAAATCTGAGATTTCACGAATAGAATTTTCTATTTGATTAGTTCCATCAAAATAACTTTGACAAGATAAAATACCAGCCATTAACAAGGCAGTATCAATTGTAGATAATTCAACTTGTTGAAAGCGCATGCCGGTTCGCATGTCAATGAAATGATAGAAGAAGCCCTTATGCCCTGCAATATCAACAGTTTGTTCTCCTTGTGGTAAACCTTTCAGAAACAATAAAGTTTTTAATACACGATTGGCAGCCTCTTGTCGGGTAATAAAACCCTTCTCTACTCCTATTATATAGGAGGTTAAACCAAAACCAGTTGCAGCAATACTCGAAAAACTTTTTGTTGGCCAGCGGTCAGGAATTTGTGCACTAACACTGTCTGCTGTCTCCCAGAAAAAACCAAAAGTATCTTTTGACAAAGTATCCAGAAATTCTTTTTTATTTTCGTAGGTAACTTCTTGCTTCGAACAAGCTTGCAAAACAAGCAAGACCATGACTAGGGAAACAACTTTTAAATACTTCATATGCTGTTTTAAATTTATATGCTAATTTATAAGGCAATGTTACAATAATTTATTTCTTTTCGATAAAGTTTTGTTAATGATAAAAAATACGATTACCACCATCTCATTCCTGATATTTGTTCTATTACAAAATCTTAATGCGCAGGAAAGATTAGGCAATAAAACATATTGCAACCCAATGGATATTGATTACCGATACAATTGGGAACAAATCAATCAAAAAATTTCTTATCGCTCAGGTGCCGATCCCGTTATTGTGATGCATCAAAACAAATATTACTTGTTTGTTACTATTTCCGGAGGATACTGGACTTCCGATAATCTAGTTAACTGGAAATACATTGAGCCAAGCCGATGGCCGATGGAAGACATCTGCGCACCCGCTGCTTTATCTGTTAGAGACACTTTGTATTTGTTTCAATCTACTTTCGAACAACGTCCTATTTTTTATACCACCCAACCTGAAACAGGAAAACTAAACTTCTATAACCGTTGGTTGCCTGCATTACCGAAAAATGTTGGTCCGTGGGATCCAGCATTATTTTATGACGAAGAACTTGACAAGTGGTACATGTATTGGGGATCATCTAATGTATTTCCTTTGTATGGATCTGAATTAGATAAAAGCAAAAACCTGATTTACAAAGGCGATTATTTACCCATGCTCAGATTGCATCCCGACAAACACGGTTGGGAAAGATTTGGTTACGACCACCGCGATACAATTAAGCCATACATGGAAGGCGCTTGGATGACAAAATACAAAGGCAAATATTATCTTCAATATGGCGCGCCAGGCACAGAATATAATGTGTATGCCAACGGTACCTATATAAGTGATAAACCTCTTGGCCCGTTCGAGTATGCCAACTACAATCCTATATCTTATAAACCTGGAGGATTTGTTACAGGTGCTGGGCATGGCAACACTTTTCAAGATAAACATGGAAACTGGTGGAACACCGGAACGCCCTGGATTGCCGTAAATTGGAATTTTGAAAGAAGAATTGCCATGTTTCCCGGAGGCTTCGATAAAGATGATAACATGCACTTCAATACCCGATTTGGAGACTTTCCACATTATATACCTGACCGTGGCGTTACAGACCAAACTTCGTTGTTTACTGGCTGGATGTTGTTGTCTTATAAAAAACCAGTTAACACAACATCGCATCAACCTAATTTTGATGGATATTTATTAACAGACGAAAACCCAAGAACTTTTTGGGTAGCTGGAAAAAATGAAAAAGGAGAAGAAGCTGTTATTGACCTGCAGAAAGTATCAACAGTTTATGCAGTGCAAATCAATTATACAGATTATCAATCTACCATTTATAATAATGAGGGCGTATACACTGCATTTGCCGTTCAAACTTCAACTGATAACATTAATTGGAAAACAATATACGATAACAGAGGTAGAAAAGAAGACAGACCAAATGCTTACATTGAACTAGAAAAACCTATAGAAGCCCGTTATGTGAAGTATATTCATCATTATGTTAAAACACCCAATTTAGCTATAAGCGATTTCAGAGTTTTTGGTGTATCAAAAGATAAATTACCTTCTACACCCAAATCATTAACCGTTACCCGACTAAGCGATACACGAAATGCCCTAGTAAAATGGGAAAAACATAAAAATGTAGTTGGTTATAACATTCGCTGGGGAGTTGCCCCTGATAAATTATATCAAACTTACCAAATATGGCATGATCAACCCACAGAAAAAGAAATACGTGCTTTAACTGTAGGACAAAAATATTATTTTGCCATAGAATCATTTAACGAAGCTGGTGTTTCAACATTAAGTAAAGTAATAGGACCATTTTAAAATTTACTATGAAAAAAATATTCTCAACCATATCACTAATATTGATTGTAATGCTTGGCTATTCTCAAAGCATACAGTCACTAAGCAAAGAATTTACGTTACAAACTGAATTAAATTCAACAGGCTCACTATTGTATTCATTATCATACAAAAATCAGAATCTTGTGACAAAAGGTAGAACTGGTTTTGTGCTAAGTAATAATGAAAATTTTAATAGCAATTTCTCTATTGTAAAATGGGATACCCTCACCCACCGATCAAGTTGGCAACCGGTTTGGGGAGAAGTAAAAGAAATTAAAAATCAATACAGGGAATTAGCGATTACCTTACAACAAAAAAGCACCAATAGGATCTTACTTATCCGTTTCAGACTTTTTGACGATGGACTCGGCTTTCGCTATGAATTTCCACAACAAAGTAACTTGCAACATTTTGTAGTGAAAGATGAACTAACATCTTTTCCTTTATCAGGAAACCATAAGGCATTCTGGATTCCTGGAGACTACGACACCAACGAATATATTTACTCTACAACATTACTGAGTGAGATAGATGAAAACAATCGCTCGAAGCAAGCTGACGAAATTAGTACACGCGTAGCCATTCCTAATGCAGTGCAAACTCCTCTTCAATTGAAATCAAAAGAAGAACTTTATATTAATATTCATGAAGCGGCTTTGGTTAATTATCCTGCAATGAATTTGGAAGTGAATAAACAAACATTTGAATTGAAAGCGCATTTAGTTCCTGATGCCATTGGCAACAAAGCGTACTTGCAAACTCCATATAACACACCGTGGAGAACCATTTTGGCAAGTGATGATGCCAGAGAATTAATCGCTTCTAAAACAATTTTAAATTTGAATGAGCCAAGCACATTAGAAAATACAAGCTGGATTAAACCACAAAAATATGTTGGCATCTGGTGGGAAATGCACGTAGGCACCGGTACCTGGCACTACAGCGACCAAACCAATTTGCAATTGGATAAAACTGATTGGAAGTCTATCAAACCAAATGGAAGACATGCCGCCAATACCCAAAACACCAAACGCTATATTGATTTTGCTGCGCAACACGGTTTTGATGGTGTTTTAGTAGAAGGTTGGAATGTTGGATGGGAAGATTGGTTTGGCCAGTGGAAAGAAAATGTATTTGACTTTATTACCCCTTACCCTGACTTTGATGTAAAAGCATTGCAAGAATATGCAAAGTCTAAAAATGTAAAGTTGATTATGCATCATGAAACTTCCGGTTCGGTAACGAATTACGAAAGAAGAATGGATGAAGCGTATCAGTTTATGAAGCAAAATGGTTATGATGCCGTTAAAACAGGCTATGTAGGTAAAATTATTCCAAGAGGCGAGCACCACGATGGACAATGGATGGTAAACCATTATAATCGAGTTGCACAAAAAACTGCTGATTATCAAATCATGCTTGATGCGCACGAACCCGTTCGACCAACTGGTTTACACAGAACTTATCCGAATTGGTTAGCCTGCGAAGCTGCACGTGGAAATGAATTTAATGCGTGGAGCATAGGCAATCCACCGGAGCACGAAACTATTTTACCCTTCACCCGATTAATAGGTGGACCGATGGATTATACTCCAGGTATTTTTGAAATTAAAATGGATTACTACGTTTCTCAAAGACCATTCAATAATCAGTCTCCAAATGGTTTTCAAGTGCATACAACGCTTGCTAAACAATTGGCCTTGTATGTAACCTTATACAGTCCGTTACAAATGGCTGCTGATATACCCGATGCTTACAAGAAAAGATTAGATGCATTTCAATTTATAAAGGATGTAGCCGTTGATTGGGATGATACTAGAGTAATAGAAGCAGAACCTGGTGACTATCTAACCATCGCAAGAAAAGCAAAAGGAAAAGACAACTGGTTTATTGGCGCTATAACAGATGAGTATAAAAGAACCTCTGCGATAAAACTAGATTTTTTAGACAAAGGAAAAACATATGTGGCAACGTTATACCAAGATGCTGAAACAGCAGATTGGAAGAACAATCCTATGGCATATAAGATTGAAAAATTTATAGTGAACTCATCCACCATTTTAAAAGTAAACTTGGCAAATGGTGGTGGTGTAGCTGTTTCAATTATGCCAGCTTCAACAAATGATTTAAAACAAGTAAAGAAGTATAAAAAATAAAAGATTGAATCTAAAACGAGTCAATGAAAGAGCTATTTCAATCCAAGCGTTAAGTCTTGGATAATCTCTTTCATTGGCCGGATTGATTTTACATATTCAATGGATGGCCCAGCACACCAAACTGTTTTATAAGTTGCACTGAAAGCCGCCTTTTCAATGGCTTTCATACCACGCCACGCAATTAACATCTTCACATATTTCTTCAATGTCTTATTCTTATGTAACAATCGTTCTAAAAAGTTAGCTTCAGTGCCCATTTCTTTTACATAGGGCGTATTAATAACTGTTAGCGCACTGCCCGACATTTTTGTGGTACGCATAATATCTTTAGCGCCATAGTCTACCATGGCTTGTTTATATTCAGCAGAAACTGGTGCTTCTTCACTCGCAATAAAAATAGTTCCAACTGATACACCGGCAGCACCGGCTTCTATAATTTCTTTTATATGTGCAGCTTTAGCAATTCCACCAGCCGAAATAATCGGGATTTTAATCTCAGCTTTTAATTGCTTAACTAATGTAGCTGGATCAATATTTCCTGCGTGTCCACCTGCTTGGTTATTTACAGCAATAACTGCATCCGCTCCTAATGCTTCTACCTTTTTTGCATAGGCTGTATCTACTACATCACAAAAAACTTTTATCCCTAAGGGTTTACACGTTTTGATAACTTCTTCAGGAGAACCTAATGAAGTAATGATGAAATCAACTTTTAATTCTGCTAATGTTTTTAACTGACTTTTGTAAAGAAGATTGGATTTGTTAACAATCAAATTTACGCCAAATGGCTTATTGCTATGATTTTTCAATTCGAGTATAGCAGACCGTAGTTCTTCATCAGTTCTAAAGTTTAACGCTGGGAAGGCGGCAGTTATGCCATTATCCATAGCAGCTTTAATCATGGCTGTATTCGAAATCAAAAACATAGGCGCTACAATAATCGGGTAATCGATACCCAGCATTTTATCAATTGTCATCATTCGTTTCGTTTTCGTTTTCTATTACATTAATTAAATCTCGCCTGCGAATAGAATCTTGTCGCATTTGGTATTGCAGCATTTTTTGCTTTCGTTTTAACAATTGTTCCAAAAAGGATTCTTCAATAGTTGCTGTTGTATCTGCCGATAAAGTTGAATCGCGTTTCCATTTTACTTTTTCAATTCTTCGAATAAGCGCAGAATCCAATTCGTATAAATCACAATCTAATTCTTTTCTCCATTCATCTGGTAATAGATTAAATTTTGCCTCTGCCAATCTTTTAAATTTTTTATCTACGTTAACTTGTTTTAAAAAATAGCCTGCAATGGGTAATGCTGTGCTGGCGCCTTGTCCTAGTTCTGTATGTCTGAAACGCACGCGCTGATCGTCAGCACCTACCCAAGAGCCAATTACTAAATCAGGTGTTACAGCCATAAACCATCCATCAGCGTTGCCTTGTGTTGTTCCCGTTTTTCCTGCCAACTCTGAGTATACACCATACTTCCATCTGATGCGAGAAGCTGTTCCTTCCTGTGTAACGGTACGCATCATCTCACGTGTTAACGCAATTGCTTTTTTACTCAAGGCAGGTTGTGTTCTTTCAGGTTGTGGTAAATCCTTCACTATATTTCCTCTTACATCTACTACTTTTGTAACATAGATGGGCTTTACAGTTTCACCTTCATTGGCAAAGCCTGAAAAAGCTTGCGTCATTTCCATTAATGAAACAGAAGGTGAACCCAAGGCGATTGAAGGCACATCAGGTAATTCACTTTCTATTCCCATTTTTCTGGCGACTTCTTTTGTTTCGTTCACGCCTGCTTTCATAATCATTTTTACAGCCACCGTGTTAACAGAATAAGCCAGCGCTCCTCGCATCGTATATTTTACTTCGTAATCTATGTTGGAGTTTCGTGGAGTCCACTCCTCTCCTTCTTCATCAATGTATGTTTCACGATTGGCCGGAACTAGTTCGCATGGCGAAATACCTTTATCGATAGCAGTCGCGTATACAAGTGGCTTGAAAATAGAACCTACTTGTCTTTTCGTACTTGTACGAACATGGTCGTATTGAAAAAACTGATGATCAATTCCGCCTACCCAAGCTTTTATCTGACCGTTATGTGCATCTAAAACTAAAAATCCTGCGTTTAGAAATTGTAAATGATGTTTAATAGAATCTATCGGACTGGCAATAACTTCTTTTTCACCTTGCCAAGAAAAAAGGCGGATCGGAATTTTCTTTTCTAGCTTTTTCAATATCTCTTCTTCTGTAAATCCTTCCTCTACTAATTTTTTATAACGATCACTTCTTTTGATAGCATCGGAAAGCAAAGTTTTATTTTCCTTAAACAATCCTTCCTTACCCCAATGCGAGAAAAATTGTTTTTGTAATTCAGTCATTTGTTGTTCAACCGCTTTCTCGGCATAAGTTTGCATGCGAGAATCAATGGTCGTATAAATTTTCAGTCCATCTGTATAAATATTATACTGTTCACCTTCATCATTTGGGTGTTCGTCAAACCATTTTTGTAATTCAGTTCTTACGTATTCTTTAAAGTAAGGCGCTAATCCCAAATTATTTTTAGGTCGAGTATAACGGAGAGCTAAAGGTTTTTCTTGAATATTTTCTGCATCAACTTTTTTTAGAAAATTGTATTTTACCATTTGCCCGATAACAACGTTTCTTCTTTTTAAAGCACGTTCAGGAAATAAACGAGGATTATAAGAATGAGTAGCTTTAAGCATGCCCACTAATAAAGCTGCTTGTTCTGTTTTTAAATCTTTAGCTGAAACAGAGAAAAAACGTTTTGATGCAGTTTCAATCCCATACGTTTGATCGGCAAATGAAACTGTATTTAAATACATAGTTAGAATTTGATCTTTATTGTAGATGTCTTCGATGCGCATGGCTGTCCACATTTCTCGCAGCTTATTGATTAACATGGAAAGCATCCAATACTTTTTTCGAGGATATAAATTTTTGGATAATTGCTGAGTCAGTGTACTACCGCCTCCGGCCGATTCATCGCCCATGATAATCGATTTCGTTAGCACACGACCTAAACTTTCGAAATCAACACCACCATGTTCGTAAAAACGAATATCTTCTGTAGCTATTAATGCATCTTTAACAGATTGAGCTATCTGATCGAATTCAACTTCCGTTCTATCTTGTACAAAAAATCTTCCGATTAACACGCTATCAGCGCTGTAAATTTCAGAAGGCAATTGATTTTGAATATTACGTAACGCTTTTTTACCGGGAATCTCAATCCAAACAACCAATAGCAAAAGCAATGGAGGTCCCATTACTAACACCCCAGCGATTGTCCACTTTCTTTGCTTAGGATGTGTTGCGTAATATTCCTTTATTTTAAAGTAGCTTACTCTAATCCATTGCAAAAAGTTAATAAAAAAGGGTTTGGCTTTTGTTAACCAAAAAGATTGTAGCGAATGAAACAAAGAATTACCGGAAGGCATAGGTAAGGGTACGAATCAGAAATATAGTCGGTGCGCTTGGCTAAAGCAAATTAATTGCATCACCAAAATGTTCATTTTAACTAAAAAACATACTCAATTAATCAATGTTTAAGCTTTATGCAGCACAAACAGCCAATCCCACGGGCCGGGATCTTTCAACCACTTTGGAGGTTTTGTAAATTCTGTTTGCCAACTATAAGATACTTTTTCAATGTTCATGATATCAAAACCAATTTGCTTGCATAAAAACTCCATTTCTTCTTTTAAGAAATGTTTAGTTGGCACATGATCGATATGAAAATAACCTAATAGTGTTTTAAGCTTATCATTTTTAAAGTAATCGAACTCTTCGGAAGGAATCTGAGCAATCGTTTTTCCTTCTTTTTCGTACCAACGAATCAACTGCATATTGGCGAACAGCATGGACTCCATAGAAGGAACAATAAGCATGGCATGCCCATTACTTTTCAATTGACGATAAATGTTCTGCAACATGTTGAAATTCTTATTTTCATCTTGTAGCATGATCACATTGCAACAAAAAGCAAATTCAGCTTTTGGAAAACCTTTCAAAGGTTTTGATAAATCTGTTTTAATCACTTCAACATGTGGAGAGTTTCTCGCTTTTGCTTGTTTGAGCAAGGCAGCTGATAAATCAGTTCCGATTATATTTTTAAAATGCTGAGCCAATAAGGGAAACGCTTTGCCAGTGCCACATCCAAAATCGATGACAGTATGATTAGGATTGCTGAACTTCTTCAAATAACGTTTTAGTATATGCTTTAAATCTGAATTGAAAACATCAAAAATAGTGTCGTCATAATTCGATCCAATGGTATTCCAGTGTTTTTCCTGATTCATAAAAAAGAATACGTTATCGATGCAGCTGCTTGGTTTGCTTTTTTACGTGCATCTTCAATTGAATTGCCTAATGCCAGGCAAACACCCATTCTTCGTTCACCTTTTACTTCCGGTTTTCCGAACAGTCGAATTTGAGTATCAGGTTCTGCTAAAGCCTTTTCAAAACCTGTAAATTGGATATTATCGCTATTACCTTTCACAAGAATAACGCTAGAAGCTGCGAAGCCTACTTGTCGAATAGATGGAATGGGTAAACCTAATATTGCTCGAACGTGCAAGGCAAACTCGGAAAGATCTTGAGAAATCATCGTAACCATTCCTGTATCATGCGGACGAGGGGAAAGTTCACTGAAATAAACTTCATCTCCTTTGATAAAAAATTCTACTCCAAAAATTCCTCTTCCACCTAATGCAAGAACTACCTGCTTAGCCATATTCTGAGCATGTTGCAAAGCAGTTTGTGGCATAGGATGAGGTTGCCACGACTCTTGATAATCGCCATGTTCTTGCCTGTGACCAATCGGTTCGCAAAATGAAACACCGTTAGCATGTTGAATGGTTAGCAAAGTAATTTCATAATCAAAAGGAATAAAACCTTCAATGATCACTCTTCCACCACCTGCTCTCCCACCTTCTTGCGCATATTGCCAGGCTGATTCAATTTGATGGGTTTTTTTGATCACGCTTTGCCCTTTACCTGAAGAACTCATCACTGGTTTTACTACACAAGGAATACCAATTGCTTTTACAGCTTGAGTAAACTCTTCAAATGTTCCGGCAAAACGGTAAGGCGAAGTTTGTAATTGTAATGTTTCCGCTGCTAACCTTCGAATACCTTCTCTGTTCATTGTAAGTTGAGTAGCTTTTGCAGAAGGAACTACGTTATGACCTTCTAACTCTAACTTGACTAATTCATCCGTTGCAATCGCTTCTACTTCTGGAATAATGTAATCCGGTTTTTCCTTTTCAACTATGCCTCTTAATACTTTTGCATCTAACATGTTGATAACATACGAGCGATGCGCGACTTGCATAGCGGGTGCATGTTCATACCGGTCAACTGCTATAACTTCAACACCTAATCTTTGTAATTCAATAACCACTTCCTTTCCTAATTCACCAGAACCTAGTAACAAAGCTTTTTTAGACTTAGGTTTTAATGGCGTACCAATGCTTAGCATATCAGGATTTTTTATCGAAAGTTAATTTAAAGTTAATCAGCAAAATACTGAGTAAACAGATGATGCTATTGCAAATAATAACTGGCCATAGCATTCTGCCCACACCGTACACTAACCACACTACAGTGCTGGTAAAAATTATACTGAGCATAGTTAAGCTTAAATCCTGCGTGCGCTTTGTTTGCCAAACTTTATATACTTGTGGTATAAATGTAATGCTGCTTAAAAAAGAACCTAAATGACCAATCCAATCAATCCATTCCATATACAATTAATAATCTTTAAATTTTGAAATCCATTTGTTTGCTTTCAACCGAAGTTGATATTCTGATGAAGATAAATAATTTTTTAAATCAAGATGAAACTCTCCTTTCGAAGTAAAATGCCAATAAGAACATTCATCGCAATGGTATACGTTTTTTGGACCGTTGATATTGACATTACCATTGTTTCGATAAAATTCAATTAATGCCAATAATGCTAGGGCTTCGGTATCGAACAGTTTTTTACCTGAAACGCATTTTTTTGTTTGTGGCATTTGAGAAAACTTATTGTAGCTTTATTTGTTCTCAAAAATAAAGAATATTATCACAGCTTGTATTTTTAAAGTAGCGAAGAAATGAAAAGCAGTTACGCAAATAAAATTTTCTTACTTGTGTTGATGAGTATTACTATTGAAACTTATGGGCAAAGTGTAGTAATTGAGGAACGCGTAAAATTGCTGGCTTTAGGTGATTCTTACACCATCGGACAAAGCGTTGCAGAATCAGAAAGATGGCCAGTTCAGCTTATCAAAGAATTATACGAACAAAAAAATATCACGGGTGATGAACCTCGCATTATAGCTACTACCGGTTGGAGAACTGATCAACTCAAATCAGCTTTGCTTCAAGCCAACATTGAACAAGGAAGTTTTAATTTGATTTCATTGTTGATTGGTGTTAATAATCAATTTCAAGCAAGAACTGCACAAAGTTATAAACCTGAGTTGGAGGAATTGATTTCCCTCGCATTAAACTTAGTGAATGGAGATAAGACAAAATTGCTCGTTCTTTCCATTCCGGATTATGGCTACACACCTTTTGGACAGAGCAATCAAGCATCCATTTCCGCTGGTATTGATGCATTTAATTTCGTTAAGAAAGAAGTCTGTGAAGAAAATGGAATATTATTTATCGACATCACGGATATTTCCAGATTAGGATTAGCACAACCTGATTTAGTGGCCGGTGATAGACTTCATCCAAGCGGAAAAATGTATGCGTTATGGGTCGAAAGAATACTTCAAAATGAAAATATTACCTACATCCAAAATCCTATTTTAAATGTAGATGAAAAGAAAAAGAATGAAGAGGCATCCCGTTATCTTTATCCTAATCCCTTTCAACACTATTTAAAACAAAACGAAAATGTTGGTCCATTTCAGTTGACCATCGTTGATGCAAACGGTAAAAAAGTGTTTTACGATGAGAATACATCATCCTCTCCCATCGATACACATACATGGGCTACCGGATTGTATTTCTACCAAATCCAAACTTCAAGTGAAACCTTTTTTGGAAGGTTATTGAAGTTTAGGAACGGCATCAATTGATTCAGCTTTTTTAAAAGGTTTAGCATATTCCCAACGATCAATTAACGTTGTTGTATAGTAGGCATCTATTCCCAAGGAACAAATGGTTCCAGCCTCTTGCAAGGCTAAAAATCCATCATCACAAATAATTGATTGATTTACTTTCACCCATTGAATGGCACCAATCACAAAGTAAGTTCCATTTAAAGCAATGGGAATGATTTCAGCTACTTTTAATCCGTAACTACAAACGGCATCTTTTACTAATGGTGCTTTCCAATCAGGAAGAAAATCAATATCGATTTGTAAAGCATCAAATTCACTTATCCCTTCTTCATACTTAGCACTGCTTAAATGCGCTCTTTCAGCAATAGTTTGAGCAATCAGATTGATGGTATAGATTCCTGTTCGCTCGATATTGCTCAAAGTATGAGGAGCAGCTTCTTTTGGTCGGTTAATAAAACCAATTAAAGCAGGATCTGCACCTATATGCACGATGTTGCTGAAGATGGCCACATTAGTTTTGCCATCAGGTGAAGCAGTAGAAATCAACGATGCAGACTTGAAACCACTTAAACTATTGATGAAATTAGCACGATAAAAGCGATCCCAAGCTTTTATTTCTTCTATTGATACCTTATACATGCTTTAAAAACCAAATTATTAAAAAAAAGTTTGAATAGTAATAGGAAAATTAAGATACCAATCGGTATCTTTGAATCATGCGCAATCCGCTGGTAACAAGAGAAACAATTTTAAAAAAGGCAGGAGTCTTGTTCAATACATTCGGCTACAAATCTACGTCATTAAGTAACATTACCGATGCAACAGGCTTTACCAAAGGCGCGATTTATAAGCATTTTGATAATAAGGATAAATTAGAAATAGAAACTTTTCATTATTTATCAGGTTCAGTTCTGTCAAAATTAAGGGAAGGCACTGCGCATGAAACAAGTGCAGTGAAGAAATTAAAATTGATTTTTAATTTTTTCGAATCCTACACAGTTAATCCTCCGTTAAAAGGTGGGTGTCCTTTATTGAATGCTGCTATTGAAGCTGATGATACAAACCCGGCATTGAGAAAAGAAGCCGTTCGTTTGCTGCATCATTTACATGAATCTTTAATAGAGATATTTAACAATGGTATCAAACAAGGAGAATTAAAACCAAACATGGATAAAGACCATTACGCTACTCTAATTATCGCTAACCTAGAAGGTGGTATCATGTTGAGTAAGTTGGAAGGTAATCCTGTCGCAATAAAAAGAATTATCAAACATTTAAACAATTTATTGAAAGAAATACAAGTGTAATTTTTTTACCCAACAAGATACCAATTGGTATCTAATATTATGAAAACATTAATAACAAAAAGTATCGGTATTTATCTAAATGGTTTGCATGTTTTTGCTCCATCTACAGCAGGTAAACATGGATTTACCATTTTTTGCAACCCTATCAGGGGAAAAATGCATGATCACCACAAAAACTTTTTACTTACAGGGAAAAGTTTTTCATTTGATGTTAACGGACAAAAAATTCAGACCTACAAATGGGGAAATGGTGAGAAGACAATACTTTTTCTGCATGGATGGAGCAGCCACACATTCAGATGGAAAAATTACATTGAAAAATTATCAAAAGAGAATTATACGATTTATGCTTTTGATGCACCCGGACATGGTTTAAGTGAAGGCAAATTTTTACACGTTCCCCTGTATGCCAAAACCGTGAAATCATTTTTAGATAAGATTGGAAAAGTTGATCATGTTATAAGTCATAGCATTGGAAGTTTCACGGCCTTGTATACGTATCACCTACATCCTGAGTTAATGCCGAAGAAAATTGTTTTATTAGCACCTCCTGGTGAGGCAGAAGATTTTTTCAATTTTTATACCAACATTTTAAATCTAAATCATAAAACTACGCATACAATCAGAAAACAATTTGAGAAAGAAGTAGGACAGCCTCCATCCTATTTTTCAGCAAAAGCTTTTGCAAAAAGCATTACTGCTGATGGTTTGATTATCCATGATGAAGATGATAAAGAAACGAGTGTTCAGAATTCTAAAAATATTCATGCTTCGTGGGAGAATTCAGAATTAATGATTACCCAAGGTTTAGGGCATCATTTAAAAGATCAAAGCATTTATGATAAAGTTTTTCAGTTTATCCATCAATCTAATTTAACTAATCCAATAATCCACTAAAATCAATTTATTTATGAAACAAGTTTTAATCGTTGTGTTTGCATTGTTTACATCTGTTACATTTGCTCAAAACAAGAAGTTATTAAAAGAATATATTGTTACGGTAGATCAGCCTGCTGTTTCATTAAGCAATGGCGGTACCGCTACATTAAATTTTACATTTGAAAAATCAAAAAGCTTTGCAAACAGCAAAGTAACCATGGTAACACCAAATAACTTACCCGAAGGATTAACTGTTACTTTCGAACCACAAGAAGGTAAATTTGAAACAGCTAAAGCTACCTTAACGGCCACTAATGTAAAGCCTGGTACTTATAACATTATACTTTCTTCTATTATTCAAAATAATAAGAAAGGAAATTTAGTGAGTGTTACGGTTCAATAAATTTTAGTTGCTTGTTGTTAGTTTACCGGTTATCGTAATTCGTTGTTGGTTGTTCGTTATTCGAAAAACCAACAACGAGGAACGAACAACTAAAACAGTTATTCCAATTCACTTAATGCTAACCACCTGTTTGTTTTTTCTTCAAGTAGTTGTTCAAGCGATTCTAATTCTTTTCCCCAATTAATCAACTTTTCATGATTTGTTTCTCCGCTAACCAACAACTCTTGTAATTTTTTCTTCTGGGTTTCTAATTCCTGAATTTCTAAGACTAACTTATCAAACTCAATTTTTTCTTTGTACGACAAGCCTTTCTTAGTATCAGTATTTTTAATTTCTATTTTTTCGATACTCTTGTTTTGATTCTTCAGTTTTCTTTGTTCTATTTCTTCTACTTCATCTCGGTAATCTGTATAATTTCCATTGAAGGGTTGAATAACGCCATCGCCTTCAAATACAAAAAGCTGGTCAACGAGGTGATCCATAAAATAGCGATCGTGGGAAACCAATAACAAACATCCGGTAAAATTTTCTAAGAAATCTTCCAGTACATTTAATGTATCAATATCAAAATCGTTGGTGGGTTCATCCAAAATTAAGAAGTTAGGATTGGTCACTAACATTTTTAATAGTTGCAAACGCTTTTTTTCTCCCCCGCTTAGTTTTTCTACATAGGTGTATTGCTTCTCGGGGGGAAACAAAAAATTATCTAAAAACTTGGACGCAGATACCTGACTTCCATCTGATAAGGTTATAAATTCTGCGATGGATTTTACTTCTTCGATAACCCGATTGTTGTTATTCAAATTCATGGCATCTTGTGTAAAGTAACCAAACTTTGTAGTTACACCCGGAATAACTTCTCCACTATTCGGTTTTAGTTTTCCAGTTAATACATTCAGAAAACTGGATTTACCAATTCCATTTTTGCCAACCACACCAATTCTGTCTTTCTTCTTAAACACATATGAAAAATCCTTGATTAATGTATGCTGACCCAACGTAAGATTGATGTGTTCTAATTCTAATATTTTACCGCCTTGTCTTGCTTCTTTGATATCCAACTCAAGTTTATCTTTTCTTAAATCTGTGTTAGCTTTTTCTTGCAATTCATAGAAAGCTTCGATTCTATATTTGGCTTTTGTTCCACGTGCTTTGGGTTGCCTGCGCATCCAATCCAATTCTTTCTTTAGCAAATTTTTAGCTTTGGCTACTTCTGATTTTAGTATCTCTTCGCGACTGGCTTTCTTTTCTAAGAAGTAGGCATAATTTCCTTTGTATCGGTATAACTGTCCTCTATCTAATTCAATGATTTCAGTTGCTACTGCATCTAAGAAATAGCGATCGTGAGTAACCATAATTAAGGTAATCTGCGGACCAGATAAATAATTCTCTAACCATTCAATAGCTGATAAATCTAAATGGTTAGTAGGTTCATCCATGATGATGAGATCTGGTTCTTGCAAAAGCAATTGCGCAAGAAAAATTCTTTTCTTTTGTCCGCCCGAAAGCGTGCCGAAAGTTTTTTCTAAGTCAGGAACACCCAATTGTGTGATGATCTCTTTCACTTTGGTTTCATATTCCCAAGCGTTTAGATCGCTCATTTTTTCTAAAGCGTGTTGCATCCGATCCGGATCAACATGTTCATCGGCTAGGCATGCCTCGTATTCTTTCACTGCTTTTGCCACTTCATTGCCTTCATGAAAAAGTATATCTTTCACCTGTACATGATCTGCAACGCTAGGTTGTTGCGTTAGATACCCTAATCGTATACCTTCGCGTATCACAACACTTCCACTATCGGTTGCAATTTCTCCAGTTAAAATTTTTAATAAAGTAGATTTTCCCACTCCGTTATTACCAACAAAAGCAAGCTTCTCCCCTTGTCCTATTCCCAAGGTAATTTCACGAAATAACCAACGGTCGTTATATGTTTTAGATAAATTTTCTGCGGATAAATAATTCACAAGTTTGAATTTATGGTTTTAAAAAATTGAATACTGCTTCTGCACAACGTTCGCCATCCATGGCTGCTGAAACGATGCCACCGGCATAGCCTGCTCCTTCTCCACAAGGAAAAAGATTGGGGATTTCAACATGTTGTAAGGTGTCTTTATCGCGGGGAATTTTTACAGGAGAAGACGTGCGACTTTCTACTCCGATTATTTGCGCTTCGTTGGTAAAATATCCTTTCATCTTTTTACCAAAGGCAATAAAGCCTTGCTTCAATGCCTCTGCAACACAGTTGGGTAAAAAGGAACGCATATCAACTGCTGATAAGCCTGGTTGATAAGATGTATCTAGCAAGGATGATGATGTCTTGCCATTCGCAAAATCAATTAAACGTTGGGCCGGTGCAGTTTGTGTTTTGCCTCCTGCTTGCCATGCTGCTTGTTCTACATCTTGCTGAAAACGCAAAGCTGCCAGCGCGCCATGTTTATGGTAGTGTTTAAAGTCGGGTTCATCAACAGCTACTACAATACCAGAATTAGCAAAGCGCGAATCTCTTCGCGAAGGACTCATACCATTCACGACTAACTCACCGGGCGCTGTTGCAGCAGGCACAATAAAACCACCCGGACACATGCAAAAGGAAAAAACACCTTTATCATTTCCTTTGATATTGGCTTGGTGAACTAATGAATAAGCTGATGCAGGTAAATACTCATTTCTTTTTCCCACACAGTGGTACTGAATAGAATCAATTAAGGTTTGTTCATGTTCTACGCGCACACCCAAGGCAAATGGTTTTGCTTCAATTTTAATTTTATGGTGATGGAGTAATTCAAAAATATCACGTGCAGAGTGTCCTGTTGCCAGAATAAAGGCTTTCGCTTGAATTAAATCTTTATTGGATGTAATAATTGCACTTATTTGACCGTTACTAATTTTAATATCTTCAACTTTTGTATTAAAGTGTACTTCTCCTCCTGCATCTAAAATGGTTTGTCGTAATTCAGCCACCAGTTTAGGTAACTTATTGGTACCGATATGAGGATGAGCATCGAATAAAATTTCTGTTGTTGCTCCATGGGCCACCAAAACCTCCATGATGCGTTGCACATCTCCTCTCTTTTTAGATCGGGTATACAATTTACCATCCGAGTAAGTGCCTGCTCCTCCTTCGCCAAAACAATAATTACTATCAACATTAACAACATGATCTTTATTAATAGCGGCTAGATCTCTTCTTCTGGCTTGGACATCTTTTCCACGTTCAACTACAATGGGTTTTAATCCTAATTCAATTAATCTGATGGCTGCAAACAATCCGGCAGGACCGCTACCAATTACAACTATCGGTTCGGCATCTTTTACATACTTTTCAGGTTTATTCCACTTTGGGCGAACATAGTTTTTATCAACTACTTCATATTGAATTCTTACTTTGATTTGTCTGCCACGGGCATCAACCGATCTTTTCAATGCCAGGATTTGTTGATCATGAGGTGAAATATGCGCTGCCTTGTACAAGGCATTATCGAAATGCTGAGGATTAAACGCTTCTTCAGGCGTTAAAATTATTTCTTTAACTGTCATGGTATCGGAAGGTATTTAGCCTTCAAAATGTTTATTCGAAAGAGAAAACGTGGCCGATGTTCAAACCGATTTGAAAACTTACAACAAAAGGTTTTTGATCGATGGATGCAAACTTACTTTCGAATTCTCTATCGAGCGTAAAGTTACGATATCCTAGCCTACAAACCGCAAAAGTATCTAAAGTAAATCCGGGGCCATTTCTTTTTTTCATAATGCGATAGCCTAACATGCCGCCCCAAGTAAATTGCTGTTGGGTAGAAGTGACCGTAAAAATATTCTCAGGAGATTGAGGCACAGGAACATTTACAAAATGAGCAATGTTACTGAAACGAACTTCGTGTCCGAAGTACCATAAACCTACCTTAGTACGATTATATAATTTTTGTTTAATAGCTAAGCTATATCCACGTTCATAATTCTTATCGATGGCTATTTTTTCGTCAGCAGTAAAAAACGGGTCGCGAATAGCTGTGAACTCAAATTCATGGCCTAATCTTTCCTGATTATAAAATTCGATTGCAAAGGGTAAGCGGCCTGCAAAAACAAAAACAGGGTTAGCAGCGAAAATCACACCTTTGAACTCGTTAATGCGAGGATCGAAATAAGATAAACCTTTTGTACGACTCGCATTTGTTCTGCCATAGTTCTTCTTTGCTAATCTTTCAAGTTCGGCTGCGTTTTGTTTTTCATCATAAAATGGTTTGTAATATCCGCTTAAGGTTCCATCTTTTTCATAAATTTCCCATGTTCCCACTTTCTTATCGTTTTCCATTGAACCTTTAGTTTGCAAGGCCCCATCTGGAAAGTAGCCATAATAAGTACCTAAGCCATCTGTATAGGTACATTCTCCTTCACGTTTACCATTTGCATAAAAAAATTCCCATTTTCCCTCTCGTTTATCCTGATTTACTTTACCTAATGCCTTTACCTGACCGTTACTATGAAACTCAGTAAACAAGCCATTACCATTTAAAAGTTCAGTTTGAGTGTGTAGCTGACCGTTATCAAGGTAAGAAAGCCACATACCGTTTTTTAATCCTTTATCGAATAATCCTTTACGATGCGCAGTTCCGTTTTCATAATAAAAAATCCATTCGCCTTGTGGATGATCATCTAAGTATTTGCCTTGTGCTTGTAATTTACCAGATGAAAAATACTGTTTCCATTCTCCTTGCTTTTTGCCTTGTAAATATTCGCCTTCGCTTTCGAGAGTTCCGTCTTCAGCATAATAACGCCAAAGCCCTTGATTCTTTGCTCCTTGTTTGGGACCTTCTCCAAAAACTTTTCCGGAATGATAATATTCAATTTGCCTACCAAAATCATCTGAATAATCGATTTCACTTTTTAAGATGCCATCTTCGTAATAAGCTTTCCACAAACCTTCGTGTTTTCCATTTTTATAATTGCCGGATTCTTTTAATTGTCCGTTCTCATAAAACATGCGCCATTCTCCTTCTCGTATTTTTCCATTGATGGTTCCTTCCATGCTTTTTTGTCCGTTTTCATAGAAGTATTCCCATAAACCATAATTAGAATTTTGTCTTAAGATTCCTCGCATGCGTAAGTTGCCGGATTCATAATAAAACTCCCAAACGCCTGTCGTTTCGTTATTTGTGAACTGACCTTTAGATTCAATTGATCCACTCACGTGGTAAGAAATGTATCTCCCATGTAGAATATTTTTTATTGTATCTTTTACCTGATAAATTTCTTTGATGTATTTTTTTTCGGCATCATGATAGCTTCTGCGCGTATATAGCTGCGCCATTACAACCGAATGGTTGATAAGAATAAGGTAGAGAAATAAAGAAATAATTCTTTTATACATGTCGTCCCCAATTTTCTCTTTCTTCATTTGACCATAAATCCGGAAAAAACATGATGCGCTGAAAACGTGGTGGTAAATATTTTTGCCAGTTGGTTCCGCCAGTTGCTTTTATATCTTCCGGAGATTTTTGCAAGTATTTCCCGGCTGAACGTAAATGAGCCATTCTCCATTTTACATTCGCCAGTAAATCATATTGACGCATCAGATTCATCAAATTTTCATCTTTCTCATGCGCAAAATTAGATAGGTAGATTGTATACAAATTAGTTGATGCGTAATCTTGACCAAGCTTTATAAATGTTTGTAAATATTTTTCTTCGAATTGTTTTAAGGTGAGTGTTTTTTTTCCAGATGCTAACTCTGTGGCACCAAATCGCCAATAGATATTTTCAATTAATTCATCAATAAGGCTTTCTGGTTTGATGTTTTTTCTTTCTTCTTCTGCCACCAAATTAAACAATGGTGTAGAACAAATTTCAATCATGCGGTATTGCGCAGATTGAAAACCACTCGCAGGTAATAAAGACATGCGGAACTTCAAAAATTGTTCGCGTTCCATCCCATCTACCATGATATCAAATGAATTTTCTAGCTGTTGAAAATACCGTATCATGCGTTTTAATCGCGCTTCAAAGAAAGTCTTAGTTAAATCTTTCTTTTGCGCAATTTGCTCTATCTCTGTTAAAATCAACTTAAAGTAAAGCTCTGTAATCTGATGATAGACAATAAAAACCTGCTCGTCAGGAAACTGGGTCTTCGGGTTTTGTAAACTCAATAAGGTGTCAACATGAATGTAATCCCAATACGTTAAATAATCGGCATACAATAAACCATCTAAATAGCTGGATAAATCCTGCCCCATAACAGCGTATT
Source organism: Cyclobacteriaceae bacterium (assembly GCA_027533395.1). Taxonomy (GTDB): domain Bacteria; phylum Bacteroidota; class Bacteroidia; order Cytophagales; family Cyclobacteriaceae; genus Chryseotalea. The sequence goes on along the minus strand of JAPZUF010000029.1, from coordinate 15,468 downwards.
TATCTTGCAATTTTTTTAATTGTTCTAAAAGAATGGGGTCAACAGATTGGGCTAACATTTGTTATGTATTATGTCGTAAATTTGCCGAATAAAGGAGAATAACCCAAACGAACATGAGCAACGCTGTAAACGGTACTGCCACAAAGAAATCTTTAAAGCAAGATTTATTCGAACATCCTGATTTTTACTCTATTGATGATTTGCTAAACGAAGAACACAAATTGATCAGGAGCAGCATCAGGCAATTTGTAAAGAAAGAAATATCGCCTTATATCGAAGATTGGGCTCAAAACGCACATTTTCCTTATGAAATTGTTAAGAAATTTGGAGAAGTGGGTGCCTTCGGACCTACCCTTCCGGTAGAATATGGCTGCGGTGGATTGGATTACATTTCTTACGGTATCATCATGCAAGAAATTGAAAGAGGCGACTCGGGCATGCGTTCTACAGCTTCGGTGCAAGGTTCTTTAGTGATGTACCCGATTTATAAATTTGGTAATGAAACGCAAAGAAAAAAATACTTACCCAAACTTGCTTCTGGCGAATGGTTAGGTTGTTTTGGTTTAACTGAACCCGACCATGGTTCAAATCCTAGCGGCATGGTTACTAACTTTAAAGACATGGGTGACCATTACTTATTGAATGGTGCTAAAATGTGGATTTCTAATTCTCCAAGAGCTGATGTAGCAGTGGTTTGGGCCAAGAATGAAACAGGTCGTATTCAAGGGTTGATTGTGGAACGTGGCATGCCTGGATTTATGACACCTGAAACACATGGCAAATGGTCTTTACGCGCCAGCGCAACAGGCGAATTGGTTTTCGATAATGTGAAAGTGCCAAAAGAAAATTTATTAACAGGTAAAGATGGTTTAGGCGCACCGATGATGTGTTTGGATTCTGCCCGTTATGGCATAGCCTGGGGTGCAATAGGTGCAGCGATGGACTGCTACGAAAGTGCGAGACGCTATGCGGCAGAGCGTATTCAATTTGGTAAGCCTATTGCTTCGTTTCAATTGATACAGAAAAAGTTAGCGGAAATGTTAACTGAAATTACAAAAGCGCAATTAGTAAACTGGCGTTTAGGTGTTTTGATGAACGAAGGCAAAGCGACAACAGCGCAAATTTCATTAGCGAAACGAAACAATGTACAAGTAGCATTAGAAATAGCACGCGAAGCCAGACAAATACATGGCGGCATGGGCATTACTGGCGAATACTCGATCATGCGCCACATGATGAATTTAGAATCTGTTGTTACCTATGAAGGAACACATGACATTCACTTACTGATTTTAGGTAATAAAATTACTGGCATCCCTGCTTTTGCTTAATTCCTGAAATAATGATAAGCATGATAAGCGTTCGTGAACACGAGCGCTTTTTTTATTCACAATAATGACCGTTTCTTTATTTTATCCAATTTGATTTTAAACCGAAGTGAATCGATTAATAAACACAATCCCGCAATTGTCACAATCAGCGATAATGTTCCAAAATAAAACCAATTGCTAAAAGCAGCGCCATTATATCTATCAAATGCTGCTTCTATGGTCATACACAAACCCATTCCGAACAAACTGGCACCAGCGCCACCGCGCATCATCCATTGTCGCCAGTATTTTAAACGTTTTGTTTTTTCTACTGTCATGGTAACAATTCTTTTTTCTTTAATAATGTATTGATGATGGTTGCAAACATTTCTCCGTGATAAGGACCAACCCAATTCATGCCTCGAACTTCTTCTTTTTTAATTGAAAAATAATGTTGATCATCAGTGATGTAACCAACATAATGTCCATTAAAACTGGTTATGATGATAGGTTGATCGATGGTTGATTGAATGCTTTTCTTAAATAACTCACCAGAAAAATCACATGGCGTGCTGATGAAGTTGATATCACCCAAAGCCAACAACTGAATGTCACCTTCTAATGGTTCTAACGCAGTATTAAACAACCAAGATCTCAATTTAATCTGTGATGCAATTCTCAATTGAGGTTCTCCAAATTGTAATTTCATTTTTCCATACCTTATTTGTAAAGTATCAGGTTGTTTCATCCAGTTAGCTTTATGAATTTTTTCTGCAAGCGTTTGTCCGGTTTTTTCTGCTAAATCAAAATCGCTTAAACCATTGTCGCGTACACGATGGCTGCCAACCATACCTGCCATAAACATGGTAAACTCAAATCCATCGTTGACCATCTCTCTGGCCACTACACCAGGATAATCGCCAGATAAAGCCAAACTTCTTTTACTTATACTAGTGGGATGTCCGCTAAACGTAAGCAATAAAGCTTTCGATGAATCCGACCGAATAAATTGCACAGCTCGAATTTTTCCGTCTACAGGTGCCTGATCTTGTAGTCTATTAACAACCAATTCATCGGCATCAACTTCTGTATAAGATAGTTGAGTTGGTTGTAATTCTTGATTAATTACTCTTAAAGACTGAACAATATCTATTGCTAAACGCTCAACTAACGCTTCACTATATGTTCCAGCAATAATTTCTCCGGCAAAAGAGTTATTCCAACAACCAAAACCATTGTGAGTATGAGTAGCACTGAAATAATAATCTGTAAGATTTAATTCAGCTTTATAGGCATCTAATTTCTCCTTTAATGCAGGCGGGAAAAGTAATAAATCGAGACTTACCAAGGCAAATCTTGCCTTTCCATTATCCACCAATATTACTTTGGCAAAAAGTGAGTCGTGTACAGATTCAAAAGCATCTCTGGGTCTGTATCCTGCCATAGGAATAAAATCCTTTGGCGTGATGTTGATATTTCGCCACGCAACCTTCAAATTTTGTTGAGTGGGATAAACATCCAAAGTTAGACTTTCTGCGTTCTCCAGATTTTTGTGGTAGAAAGATTGTTTCTCTAATGGCTTATCGTTAACCGGAGCAAAAAATATAAAAAACAAAACTGTGAGTGTCAATAAAATCCACAGTCCGACTTTTACAATTTTTTTGATGATATACATGGGCTAAAGAAAGTACAAACATAAGCAATTGTAAGCGCATACATTTTTTTTCAAACTTGTAATTGCGAATTTTGAACAATACCTTTACAAAAATTAATATTCTTTTAATCTGTATATAATTAAAGTAGGTTAGAAAATTTAAACTAATTCAATAATAGATTCTCAATTTTAAAATACATGAAAGAAATATCTGTACAAGAATTAAAGCAATTGATGGATAGCAAAGCTGACTTCCAATTGATTGACGTTCGCGAACCGCATGAAGTTGACATTTGTGAAATTGGTGGAGAGTTGATTCCTATGCACGATGTGCCACACAACCTGGATAAAATATCAAAAGACAAACAAGTTGTTGTGCATTGCAGAAGTGGCGGACGCAGCGGACAAATCATTCAGTTTCTAGAAAAAAATCACGGGTTCACCAACCTGTATAATTTGAAAGGAGGAATCCTGGCCTGGGCAAGAGAAATTGATACATCCATGCCAACTTACTAATTTTAACCATAAAAAGTAAAAGCTGCAAACATGCAGCTTTTTTTTATGATTTGGTTATCGTGAATTCAACCCTTCTGTTCAACTTCCTATTTTCTTCAGAATCGTTAGGATACAAAGGTTTGCTTCCTCCAAATCCTTTTCCTTGAATTCTTTTTCCTGCTATTCCTTTACTCACTAAATATTGCTTTACTTTTTCTGCTCGCATTTGAGAAAGTTTTTGATTGTCAGCGGCTACACCTCTGTTGTCTGTATGGCCTGATAATAAAATTCTTACAGAAGAATTTTCCTTCATGAAAGCAACAACTTGATTTAATTCTTCTTTCGATTCTTCTAACAACTCAGTTGAGCTTTGTTTGAATAAAACATTTTTTAACTGAACAGTTGCTCCTACTTCTATGGGCTTCAGCTTAATCGTATAAGTAAAAGAATTGTTATTTTTAAACTCAAGAGTTAGTTTTTCATAAAATGAAATAAAACCTTTTGCTTCAGCAGCAATAGCGTATGTTTTGTTGTTTTCTAATTCAATAAAAAACCTGCCTTGTTCAACTTTGATTTTTTTATTGAAATCTACTCCGTTAATTTCTATGGTTCCATCAATAAATGCATTTGTCTTGCTATTCAATAACAAACCCATTAAGGTTGGTTCAACAACCTCTTTCTTTACTTGTTGAAGGGTATCTTTGATTTCTTTTTTAATTAAAAATTTTACATCTCCATACCCTTCACTCGAAAATGTTGATGTATAATAGGCATTGCCATTTCCTACTGAATTATAATACAATTCTCTAAAATTAGAATTCACTAAAGATAAAGGTTCAGGTTTTGTCCAATTTAAAAATGTATCATCCTTTCTTACAGAAAAAACAATATCAAAACTGGTCGTACTGTTTCTTTTAGTTGTTGCAAAAAACAATGTATCGTTTGTTTTACTTAACGAAGGACTTAATTCTTGCAAAGCAGAATTAACTTCACTGCCAAGGTGTAAGGGTTCGCTCCAACCATTTTCATTTTTACGAAGTAGATAAATATCTTCAACACCTGCTGAACCATAACTTTCCGCAGCATACACGAGAAAATTTCCATCTGCAGATAACCTTCCGTTTATTACAGGTTGAACAGAGCGAAAGTAAGGAGTTGAAAGGTTTTTTTCGTATTGCCATGTTGTACCGTTAAACTTAGCCGCTGCTACACCTTGCGTTTTTGCTTGCGTTTGTTTATCTCCTACCCTGTTTAAAACAAGTATAGATCCATCTTGCTGGATGCCAGCTACTGTGTTGTAACCATTGTCGTTTAAAAGAGTAGCTTGCTGAAGTGGTTGCCACTGACCGTTTACTTTTTGTGTGAACCAGATATCCCCAGGATCTTTTAACCCGCCAACATTTTGTGCATGATACGCTCTGGTAATAAAAAACCAATTACCATCATCAGAGAGCACTGGATTTAATTCGTCTGCAGGTGAATTAACTATAGCTTGAATAATGGCATAATCGCTTTGTGCTGAAACTGAAACAGAACACATTGCGAATAAAAACAACAGACTTACTTTTTTGATACCCATAAATTTCCGCGAAGATAAAACCTCCAAGGCAGTTGTGCATCATCACCAGCATAATCTATTCCAATTCTGGTGGTAGAAACAATTACTGATTTGGATTCTTGACCTCCTTTTTCAATCCAAATTAAATCAGATGTTAAGGCAATCCCATTGAGATTTCGGGTAATGCCCAGCGCACGCGTTAATTTACCCGGTCCTGCCGTTAACCTATCGATTTTAACTTTCGCACATCGTGTTTGCATGAAATCTAAACCTTCGGTTGGCTCAATAGCACGGATTAAAACTGCTTCAGGAACATCTTCTTTGTTTGTTACAATGTTTACTAAAGAATACATGCCATAACAAAGATAAATATACAAAGTACCAGGCTTACCAAACATAACTTGTGTGCGAGCTGTTCTTTTCATGTTGTAAGCATGGCAACCTCGTTCTTTGTAAGAATATGCTTCTGTCTCTACAATTATTCCTCCGGTCAATTGATTATCAATTTTGGTAAACAGTTTGCAACCCAACAATTCCCTTGCAATTTGGGTAACATCTGTTCTTTCGAAAAAAGCTGGGTTCAATAACATAAATTAACGCGGTTGCCTTAAAAAAAAACTGTATTTTCGGGCGCTTAAAAAACCAATATTACTATGAAAAAAATATTTATTGCAATCCTGATTCTTGCTGCATTTGTAGCGGAGGCACAAGTTGTAACGCCACAACCAAGTCCGGCTGCTTCTGTATCTACCGTAGTTGGTTTAACAGATGTTAAAGTTGATTACTCAAGACCTCGCGCAAAAGGTCGTAAAATTTTTGGTGAGGGTGCTGATTTCATCGCTCCTTATGGTAAAATCTGGAGAACGGGTGCAAACAGTGGAACTAAAATTACTTTCTCTGATGATGTAACCGTTGAAGGAACCAAAGTTGCTAAAGGTGAATATTTGATTTTTACTTGGCCAGGTGCTACTGAGTGGACAATTGCTCTTTACAAAGACATTAAGATTGGTGGCAATACTGATAACTACGACAAAGCAAATGAAGTAGCAAACTTTAAAGTGAAGCCATCAAAACTGACTGAAAAAGTTGAAATGTTTACAGTTAACATCACTGATATTGCTGATGACAATAAAACCGGTAAGGTAGAATTAGCATGGGATAATACATCAGTAAAATTCTCTATCGGTGTAGATTATGATGCAAAAGTGATGAAGTCTATCGAAACAAGCACAAAAGTTGCACCAGGTAATTATGCTAACGCTGCCATCTACTATGCTGAAAATGGAAAGGATTTAAATCAAGCATTAGTTTGGATTAACGAAGCCATCAAAGCCAATCCTAAAGCATTTTGGTATGTACATCAAAAAGCTAAAATACAAGCCAAGTTAGGTGATGTAAAAGGTGCCAGAGAAACAGCTAATGAATCTATTCGTTTAGCTAAAGAAAACGGAAACGACTTTGGTTATGTGAAAATGAATGAAGATTTCTTAAAGACGTTGAAATAAAATTTTCACGTTGAAAATATAAAAGCTACCTGATAAGGGTAGCTTTTTTTGTTTCATCTTTCTTATGAATGATTTCTTGTTTCCGAACTATTAATCATAAATTGGAAAATTATGCTTAACAAAACAACTACAGCACATCCGATCAGATTAAATAATAAAAATCCTAAGCCTGAAAATTTATATAAAGATAAAACAACAGTTTCAGCTACTATAGCTGCATAAAATACTGCTGTTCCATGAACATATTTGACAAAAAACGCACATACAAAAATACCTAAAATGGTTCCGTAAAACAGCGAACCTACAATATTAACAAACTGAATTAAGTTTTCTGCGTGATTGGCTAATACTGCAAATACTATAGCTAACAAAGCCCACAAGATTGTAAACCATTTTGATGCGTATAAGTAATGTTTGTCACTTCCATTTTCATTTATGGATCTCTTATAGACATCTATGGTTGTGGTGGATGCTAAAGCATTTAATTCGGAAGCCATTGAAGACATAGCAGCTGAAAACATAACAGCCAATAACAAACCAATAATACCGTGTGGTAAATGCGATAGCACAAAGTTTAAAAACATGTAATCTCTGTCTTGCACTTTTGCTCCTGCAATATTTTTACTGATTGTTTTTTTAACACTATCACGAACAACAACTTCATTCTTTTGTAAAGCAAGGATATCACTTTTCAATTGAATAATTTTATTGTCATCTTGTTTATCAATAGCAGCAGATAAAGATTTAACTAACGTTTTTTTCTGTAGTTGTACGTCCTCAAACTCGTTAGCATAATTTTGTAGTTGATTGGCCGCAGGAGTCTGCAAAGCTTCTTTCCATAACGTTTGATTATGAAAAACCGGTTGAGAATTAAAAAGATAAAAGAGAAAAACTAAAACGCCAATAAACAGAATAACAAATTGCATGGGGATTTTCAACAATCCATTAAAGATTAAACCCATGCGACTTTCTGTTATTGACTTGCCACCTAAATATCTTGAAACTTGAGATTGATCCGTTCCGAAATAGGAAAGAAACAAAAATGTACTGGCGATTAAACCCGTCCAGATGTTAAATCGATCATTCAAAACAAGATTAATTTTTTGTAGAAAAGTTAAATCATCAACTGAAGCAACGCCTTCCGGCAACTTATTTTGTATATCTGCAGGCAATACATTTACCATGTTAAACTTTTCTAAAACACCAGCGATGTTAATAGCTTTAGAAAAAGTTACGTCAGATGGTAATTTCGCGTAAGCCAAAATACCCGCTAAAATCATTCCGCTCATGATTACTGTCATCTGCTGACGTTGCGTTAAACTAACTGCCTGCGTTCCACCGATTACAACATACACAATAACAAACAAACCGATTAAAATAGTGGTTAACAAAACAGGCCAATCTAAAATAGTAGCTAAAACAATCGAAGGTGCGAATAAAGTAATTCCGGCAGATAAACCTCTCAAAATTAAAAAGAGAAGAGCAGCTAAGGTTCGTGTTTTTAAATCGAATCGAGACTCTAAATATTCGTAAGCAGTATAAACTTTTAACTTATAATAAATGGGAACCATAAAAACCGCGATGATGATCATAGCCAATGGTAAACCGAAATAGAATTGAATAAAGCGCATACCATCTTCAATGGCTTGTCCTGGAGTAGACAAAAAAGTGATGGCACTTGCTTGTGTAGCCATGATAGAAACGCCTATCATCCACCATTTCAGGTTATTATTACCTTGAATATAACCCTGCATTGTTTTTTTACCTCGCGTTTTATATACACCATATACTACTATCGTTAATAGTGTACCAAAAAGGATAAACCAATCGAGCTTGTTCATGAAAATGTTTTAGTAAGCCACCAATACAATAGCAATTGCAAAGCTGCGAAAATCATCAGTAACCAATACCAATAACTCCATCGAGGAAAAAGCGGTGGTTTTTCTTCCATTACTTTTTCTTTTTAATTTTTTCGGCAGGCGGTAATTGATTTTGCTTTCCGGCTGAAACAAGATTAGCCAGTAACTTGTACGCACCACTTACACCTTCAGGCAATTCGCGAAAGAAAGATAAACCTGTATAAATGTATTGACCTTTACCATACTGTGCTACCAACAAACTACCCTCTTTTGGAGATTCGTTTACATCATGCATCGAAAGCAAAGCTTTATACTGACTATCCCATTTTCCAGGAAAATACAAGCCTCGTTCTTGTACCCAACCGTTAAAATCTTTTTGTGTTAATTGATTAGGAAAGTTTAGAATGGGATGATCTGGGATTAAAAATTTTACTTCGGCATCTTCTTCCGTAACTCTGTCGCGTGATAAAGTAATTGGGTAAGGAGAAAAAATATCCGTTTCTAAATCAAAACTGGTATTGTATTGAACCAACATGGTCCCTCCTTCTTCAACATACTTCAATAAATCTTTCATCACAAACTTGATGCGCTCATTAGTGTTAAGTGCACGCACACCCAATACAACTGCATCAACTCTCTTTAAATTCTCTGGCGTAATTTCTTCATTTTTCATTTCCCATACTTCATAACCTAGATTACGCAGAGCTTGCGGAACATCATCTCCAGCACCTTTGACATAGCCAATTACTTTTCCTGCAGTTTTAACATCCAAGAAAACCAAATTAGCTGTAGCATGTGGCAGCAAGGTTTGCACAGGAATATGATCGTATGTAATATTTTTTAAAGAATGATTGAAAACCTGATTATCAGATTGCAACTCAATTTTTACGAGGCCACTCGTTGCATTACTCACCGGACTTAGTATAAATTTCTTTTTTACTTCTTCACCTCTTCTCGAGAAACTTACTTCATGCATCGCTGGTTCTATTTGCCAACCTTGCGGTAAAGTGAGTATAATTTTACCATTTACCATTTTATCAACTGTGGATTTAGCGGTTATGGTTATCTCTTTTTTATCACCTGGTTTCAGTAACCAAACCGGTTCATTACTTTGCAAAACAACTGCAGGTACCACTTCAACTTGTCTGAGCAACTCGCCTTTAACAGGATCTACAGTTCGATGTAAAAGTGGAACGTTAATCGTAAAAGGTTTGTCTTCAATCAGTAATTCGAATTGAAATTGAATAGGCGCAGCTGCTTCAGGTTTACCAATAAATGATTCATGCCGTACTTTGAATATACCTTGTGAATGTTCTTCTTGTAACCAATATGGATCTGAATACGATTTTTGCTTCAATATTTTTTTTGTTTTGAATTGAAGTGGTTTGTTATTGTTTAAAACAAGATTGAGTGTTGTGTCAAACTCCAAGTTGTTTGCTTTAATAGCTATTAATTGAACATTTCCGACTGCACGCATGATCAATTCCATATTAGCTACTACAGGATAACCATCGCTAGACCAATATTGATCACTGATGGCTTCTGCATATAAACCTAGGCAAGCTTTAATCAATTCTTCTGTTTCTTTTAACTTTCTTTCTCTCCAAACACCTTTTTCGCATTGAGAAATTTGTTGATGTATCTTTACCAGTAAAGCCACTGATCCTTCTGGTTTTTCTTCATTAAATTCTTGTATCAACTTTGTTATAAGCGGCTGAACCAAATCACCACCTTTTATTCTTTTCCATGATGTATCAACGCCATCAAAAACAGATGAAGTTGCCGTTTCACCTTTAACATGTTCCAAAAATTCTAATTGGTCACCACGTGTTCCTCTGCTCCCAAATCCCTGGCTTTTGTGTTGGCTTCTGCTAATCGCAGCAATTTCAGTATATGAATTCCCTAATAATCCAGAATAACCGCCAACATTCACTGTTAATACGCCTGGCGATTTTTCATTAATGGATTGATTCCACCATCGACCAGTATTGATATAGATGCGTTTCGCCTGCCATGGTTTACTTGCTTTCAGTTGTTCTGCAAATTGATTTTCACTTGCAGCTACATCAAATGCTTCTTGTGCTAACATAGCCGAAGCGGTATGATGTCCATGTCCTGCTCTTTCATCGGGAGGAAAGCGAGTAATAATAACATCAGGTTGAAATTGTCGGTAAATCCTTACAACGTCCGATAGTATTTCATCTTTACCCCATATCGAAAAAGTTTCTGTTGCACTTTTTGAAAAACCAAAATCATTAGCTCGGGTAAAAAATTGTTGCCCCCCATCAATTTTTCTGGCAGCCAATAATTCTTGTGTTCTGATAAGCCCTAACTCATCGCGGATTTCAGGACCGATTAAATTTTGTCCGCCATCTCCTCTGGTCATAGAAAGATAAGCGGTGCTGGCTAGCTGATCATTAGCAAAGTAAGTTATCACTCTTGTATTCTCATCATCGGGATGTGCAGCAACATAAAGAACTGAACCTAAAAAATTAAGCTTTTTAATTTTCTGTTTCAATTGACCAACATGAGTTCCTGGCTGCAGAGCAGGTTGAGCGCTAACGAATTGAAAGAAAACGAGAAAACAAAAAAGGTTGATTACTCTCATAGTTGGGAAAATTGATTGGCAAATAAGCATTTAATCTTATTATAATAAAATAAGTTTAAACGCTTATACCAACCGAATTATCTACCTGATGAGTGGTTTTATTGTTAAATATTCTTAATGAAAACTGAGGGCTTAAAAAGACTACAAAATTACTAGATATTCTACTCAGGAAATTCTGCCTTACCTGCTGGCTTCTTTTTCTTTTTCAAAGAGGTAGACTTTATAACAGATGACTTGCGCCTAGAGGCTTCATTTCTGTAAATATCATAATGTGCTTCATAAGTTGGACAATGGTAAATAAATTTACAAGATTGAAAACAAAAAGCAGTTACTATTAAAACAAAAAGGGAGAAGTTTAAACTAACTTTTTTCATCGTCATTGATATTTAGTTAATTCTCAAATGATTAATGAACAAACAACTTGCTTGTTATCAATCCTGCTTTAGTAGAAATTTTTAAAACGTAGGTGCCGGAAGTCAAACAAACATCTATTGCCTTGGAAGCACCTAACACATCTCTACTGATTACTTTACCAGATAAATCATAAATAGCATACACTATCTCAGAAAAATTCTCTTGATTTTCATTTAAGGTAAAGTTTAAGTTTGTTGGCGTATTTGCCTGCAATAAATTGGGATAAACTAATTGCTTTTCATTTAAGTTATGAACTTGTATTAATTTTAAGAACGCTTGTTTGCCATCATAGTCTTGTTGTAAAAGTCGAAAGTATAAGTTGGAATAATACTTTTCTGAGCTGTAAGTAAAATGGTAATCGCTTCTGCTCCTACTATTCCCACTGCCTAAGACTTCAGCAATTTTTTCATAATGCTGACCATCCGTAGATTTTTCCAGAATAAATTTTTCGTTATTTAACTCAGTTGCTGTTGACCAACTTAAATCATATTGATTAATCACAGATACACTTCCATCAAAATCAATAAAGGAAACAGGCATAACAACAATATCTTCTCCTGTTGACCACTCACTAAATGAACTAACACGATCATTAGTTGTAACCGTCCCAGAACCACTTATTCCATTGACAGAAGTAGTAGATGGTTGCTCCCATTCGGTACCATTAAAATGTACGATGGTTATGGCATTTGATGCCCAACTTGTGCCCTCTACTGCTGACCATGGTAATTGAATTTTTAATGCGGTTGTTGCGCCTACTGACCGATGAATATCCCAATACTCTTGGTTGTTAATTCCGTTGATTTCATCTGTATCTAAATTTGTAGATGAAGGTGGGGTTGCCTGAAAATAGGTTACGGTAAACTCGTCAGAAATTGTATTATTAATCGCTTCTGATAAAGTTACAGGTTTGTATCGTGCTGCACTACCTACTGGAAAAGTAAATGTTGATACAAAATCATCTCCAACTTTTTTTAGTGGTCCAACTACATAAGATGAATTGCTAAATCCAGTAATCGTTGCGTTATCATTAAGTGTTAAGAGGTTAGCAGAGGATGTGAAAATTTTTCCATTTTGAAGATTTAAGTTGGCATTAACTCGAATGGGCGAATTAAGCTGTAACCCATTGGCATTATTCATGTTTACATTCCCAATTGTTTGCTCAGTACCGTTTGTATTTGTCCATTGCTGCAAATCAGTACCTGTAAATTGAACAGTTGCTGATGAAGAATTAATAACTCCATTATTTAAAACAAACCCTTTAACAAATAAGCTTTGAGAACTTAAATCAAGCAAACCTGTATTTAAAATTTGTAAACTTGATGATACTTCTAGGTCTGAATTAAGTTGAACATTGTTTTTGATGGAAAGCATAGGAATACTTCCAATACCTTGTCCATTTGTAAAAGTTATGGTTTGGTTGTTTCCTTCCATCATTAAGTAATCTAATGATGGCGAATTAAAAACTCCACCTGCTTGTACTGAAGGTGTTGTAATACTTGTATTATCTACATAAAGATTTCCATACAAGTATAAAGGATCTTCAGCTAATGAACATGTCAACTTACTATTCTTATAAATTGATAAACTTCCATTTATCTTCATACTCTCAGGAAAAATCAGTTCACCCTGATAAACGCTTAAGTTGTAAAACGGCATAGCATCTCTATCACCTAAGTGGTAAATTGTCCTACTTTCATTTACTGGTATTCTCCATTGAACTGTTGACGTGAGTGGATCTACATTTCCTTGTTGTAAAGTCCAATTTCCACGGGCAGAAAAAGCACCTTGTAAGAATAAAGTTCCGTTTGGCTTATTAACAACAAGGTTTGGCAAATACCCTAGTGCCATGTTACCTGACATAGCTGCAACATTTATTAAATACTGATTTTGAATACCAGCTATTTCTAAAATACCAGTTGATGCTGCTTGATTTATAGATGCACCAGCACCATTATTCAAATAAATATTACCCTTCACTACCTTAATTGTTCCGTTAGAAAACCTCCAGTATCCAGCATCAGCTGTCGAAGGTTCAGCTAAATGTGCTGGGTTTGTTATATTTCCAAATGTTAAACTATTAGCATTATCTGCTACGATTTCTCCGACAGTTATTGTGTAATTATTAAAGTCATGTGGTGTTGTTACAGCGCCTCCGGTCCTAACTCCTAACCGATTCTTGACAACTATATTTGAATTAATAATTGTTGTCGAACTTAATACCAAATTGTATAATGAATATCCACTACTTATGGATATGGAACTGCCAGAAGTAGTGAACAACGTACTTTGACCTGAATTTAAATTTACATCGCCACTTGCTGCATTAAAGGCTACCACTGCATTGTTGAAAGTACCTCCTTGTATTATAAATTCACTTCTGTTTGATCCATTAATCCCACCCATTTGGAAAACTGCTGGCATGTTAAAGATGCCGCCTGACAAAATAAAGTCTGCACCGTTGTCTAATGTAATTCCTGCACTGCTTGTATTTACGTTAAATGGAGCATTAAATGTTCCGCCCTTTACTTCAAATTTACTTCCTATTCTATAACGATAAGTAGTATTGGAAGAAATTGAACCACTGTAATTGGTTTCTAAGATTAACGATTTTACATACGGCATTCCGATTGCCGAACTGGAAGCTTGGACCTGACAATAATCATTAACTGAATTTTCATCAAAAATCACATCTGTATTAGAACCTGGATATAAATCGGTAGATGAACTTCCGCCAGAAAAAGTAGACCAATTTGCAGGATGATACCAACTATTTGAACTGACAGTGTAATTATTGCCTCCTACTTGAACAGTAGTTCCACTTGAAGCTCTACCAACCCAATACAGTGTCCCATTGTAGGGAACCAAAACTGTTTGTGCGGCCAAAAACTTACATGATAACAGTAAGGTAAAGGTGATAATCCAATTTTTCATAGCGTTGCTTTTGAGAAAGTTGGATCAATCGAATGTGTGTGCCAATTTTTTTGGTTAACAAAAGGTTACAGTGCAGGTAACAAAAGGTTAACAACATCGATTAAAATAATCTTAATGGTTCATATAATACTATTAAAGATTTTTAGTACATTTTAAATGTAGTTGGCAGTTTCTCAATTGCGATTTGGATGGCCTCTTTTTGCTGTGTTTTATTTAAACTTGCTAATTATGTTTTATCCTAAAAAACACAACCAAATCTTGAAGTATCTAACAGTTTGCTTTATTATATTACTCACAATAAATGTTGTGTACGGACAAAGAAATCTAGTAGATAGTTTAAAAAATGTTTACTCAGATATTAGAAGACCTCCATTTGACTACTTTTATCGATTAGGGAAAGCTTATAGTAGTGTAAATAGAGATAGCAGTGAATGGCACTATCAACAAGCCATAGAAGTAACCGATTCTGATTCTTTAAAAGCAGAAGCGTATATGGGTTTAGGACTTCTCCACTTTTATTCAGAACCCAGAAGCTTTATAAAAGCTAATGAACAAAATAAAAGAGCAGTTGAGTTTGCACGAAGATTTAAGAATGGTGATCTATTAGCCAAATGTTTACTTAATCTGGCAAATTCACAGTTTAGATTGAATCAACATGCTTTATCATTACAAACAACCTTGGAGGCAAAGAAGCTTCTAGAAAATACGAATGACTCCGCCAAGAGATATAATATCAACACAAAACTTGGTAATGCCTATTATGTTAGCTCTGACTACGTTAATGCAATTAAGCAATTTAAAATTGCTGAACCCTTTGCTCGCACCACTAACGAAAAGGGTATGATCAATATCAACAAAGCTGCGACTTATATGAATCTCAAGCTAATAGATTCTGCAATAATTTGTTATAAAATTAGCTACTCTTATTTTTCATCGATTAACCGGAATGTAGACGCAAGTTTAAATGGATTAAGTGAATCCTTTTTTAGACTGGAGATTCCGCGTAAAGTGACCACCTTTTTTCGTGGTAAACTGACCACCTCTTTTCGCGACAAACTGACCAGTGTTTTTCGCGGCAAATTGACCACCCTTTTGATGCTGTAATTGTATAGTGATCGGTTGCTTGAAAGT
>JAPZUF010000020.1 GCA_027533395.1 Cyclobacteriaceae bacterium | reverse complement strand
GAAACCTGTTAAGCTGTAAAAACCTCGGCCAGGGATGCGAAGGGCACCGACCCGAAGGGACGAGGGGTCTAGCTGTCCAGCTAGACGGAACCCCGAAGCAGCCCGGCCCCGACTTTGCCTCTGGCATTGGAGGGGGGACGCCTCAATGTTAGGTTGATTATATAGGCGAACGTTAACTATAGTTTGTCGCGCAGTGCACTCATGACTTTATTGGCGAATACGAAATCGTCTAGTTCTTGTATGCCAGAGTGTGTGATGCTTTCTTTGTTGCCTTCCCAAAGTTTGTGACCCTTATAAAGGAACATAATGTTATCGCCAATTCCCATCACGGAATTCATGTCGTGTGTTACGACAATGGTTGTGGTGTTGAATTCATAGGTGATGTCTTGGATGAGTTCATCTATTAGGATAGAAGTTTGTGGGTCGAGGCCGGAGTTGGGTTCATCGCAGAATAGGTAGGCAGGATTGTTAACGATAGCGCGTGCGATGCCAACTCGTTTGCGCATACCACCTGAAATTTCGGAAGGCATTTTTTTAGCTGCGTTTTCGAGACCTACTCTTTTGAGGCAGAAGTTTACGCGATCTTGTTTTTCATCTAAAGGCATTTTGGTTAAAATGTCTAGAGGAAACATCACATTTTTTTCAACTGTTTTTGAATCGAATAGCGCTCCGCCTTGAAATAGCATTCCAATCTCTCTCCTTATTTGTGCTTTGATTTCGTGGTCTGCATTAGAAAAATTACGCAAATCATAGAAGATCGAACCATTATCGGTTGGGATAAGTCCGACAATACATTTGAGAAGAACGCTTTTGCCTGTTCCACTAGCACCAATGATAAGGTTGCAGGTTCCTTTTTTAAATTCCCCACTAACGCCTTCAAGCACCATTTTATCGGCAAAAGATTTATGGATGTCTTTGATTTTGATCATGCCAGTAAAAGTTGAGCGAGGAAATAATCTGCTAACAAAATAGCTATTACACTATTTGTAACAGCTTGGGTTGTGGAAATACCAACTTCGAGTGCACCGCCATGCGTATAAAATCCTTTAAATGAGGATATGGAAGAAACCAGAAATGCAAAAACAATTGATTTAATTAAAGCAAACGTAATGGTGAAGTCGTTAAAAACAAAACGTAAACCAAATATGTATTCTGGCGGAGTGATGATTCCAGTTGCGGAACCCACTAAGTAACCTCCGAAAAGTGAGCAGAAACCTGCAACAATAACGAGCATTGGATACATTAACATGCTGGCAACAATCTTGGGTAGTACTAAATAAGATATTGAATTGATACCCATTACTTCAACAGCATCAATTTGTTCGGTAATGCGCATGGTGCCTAAGTTACCGGCCATGCTTGAGCCAACTTTACCTGCGAAAATGATAGCCATGATGGTTGGAGCAAGTTCCAAGACTGTCATCTCGCGTACTACTTGTGCAATTACGTATCGTGGGATTAAAGGACTAACTAAATTGTAGGCTGTTTGTACGGTTGATACGGCCCCGATGAATGTAGAGACGAGTACAACTAAAAATAGTGAACCTATACCTATTGAAATGCATTCTTCTAAAACCAATTTATAGTAGGTGTAAAAGGATTCGCGGTTGATGAACAGGGATCTGAGAAAAATAAAATATCTGCCTACTTCGTAAAAAAAACGCATAACTAGTTACCGCTTACTATCTTGCTAAAGATAGGTAAAATTAATGCATCGATGGAAAGTAAAAAATTGATTGTTGTAACAGGAGGTTCGAAAGGAATTGGAAGAGCCATTTTAGAAATTTTTATGGCAAATGGTTTCGATGGCGTTACGTGTGCCAGAAACATTGATGAGTTAGAGACACTAAAGAATTGGTTTGCTGCGCGAGGTCAGCTTCTGTTAATTAAGAAAGCTGACATGGGGAAGAAAGAAGATGTAATTGCTTTTGGTGAGTTTGTTCAGGATTTGAAAAGAAATATAGATGTGTTAGTTAATAATGCTGGTTATTTTGTTCCTGGAGAAATTGTAACTGAACCTGAGGGTACGTTAGAGAATATGTTGAATACGAACTTACTAAGTGCATATTACATAACACGAAGTTTAGTGCCAATGATGAAGACGAACAAACAAGGTTTGGTTATTAATATTTGTTCGATTGCAAGTATGAAAGCCTATGCAAATGGTGGTTCGTATGCGATAACTAAATTTGCGCTTTTGGGATTTTCTAAATGTTTGCGTGAAGAGTTAAAACCATTCAACATTAAAGTTTCTTCTATTATGCCAGGTGCAACAAAAACTGCAAGTTGGGATGGGGTGGAATTACCAGATAATCGATTTATGAAAATTGAAGATGTGGCAAAAGTTGCTTTTACATGCTACGATGTTTCGGACTCCGCAGTATTAGAAGATATTGTTCTTAGGCCACTTCCCGGGGATATTTGATTTTAGAATTAAACTATTTAGGTTTTTTTCGTTTAGGACCGTAGTATTGAAAGGGAGTAACTTTTTTTACCCTTGTTTTTCTTTCTATTGAAAGATAACGTGCATAGCCCAGTGTTAAACTCACGAAAATATCTCTTCTTGCACCGCTTAATTCGTATAAAGTTTGTTGATTTTTTGCTCTGTCTAAGTAATCATTTGAGCGTGGATCCCATAGCCCAACGTTAGCGCGTAAATCGAAAGATAATCGGGCGTGGTCGGTAACATCCCAATCGGATCGTAAACCGATTGAGCCAAACAATTGAAAACTTTTGAAATCTTCTTTTCTCAAAATTTCTTGCTTGTTTAATTGGGGTACATTTACACCATCGTATTCAACTTCGTATCCTAAGGCAGTAAATTCAGGACTTTGTAATACTGGAAAAGTATAAGCAGGAAACCTTAGTTTAGATGGATCGTGACTAATGGTTTCTGATGCAGATAATAAAATGGCGGGGCTTACACCAAATACCCAACTGACTTTAAAAAAGGATAAATCGATAATGTGCTTTTTGTAGCTAAAAGGAATTTGAAAGTATTGTTGCCTTATATCCCGCCTGCCTACCTGCCCTCCATTAGTATTTAAAATATTGAAAATCTGACCAACCTCAGTGATTTGTGGGTCAATCATGAAGCCATAACCATTAAAATCTAATCCGAGATGAACTCCAAAAGGAATTGTTCTGACATTGTATTTGTACTTATACCTAGCATCTTGGCTAATGCCTTCATCATTAATGAAAGATGAACTAATTCCCGAAAAAATACCTATAGAATAAGTAACTTCTTTTTGCGCGAAAGCTAAAGAATAAAATAAAACCAAGAAACTTGCCAAAAACAGGCCAAGGAAAGGTCTATTCACAATAGGAGGTTCTTAATTAATGTGCAAAATAACAATTTATTGCTGCAAAACGTGGTTCAGTCGCTAACATACAATATGATACTTTAGAATGCTAAATTGCGGCTTGTTTTTTAGCCAACCAAAAAGGAATTGAAGTGATTCAATACAACTATAACCAAAATATTTATACTGCACTTGTAAAGTATTGGTTGCTCGCTATGGCATCTATGACTGTTTGCCGGGTTTTATTCTTGACTTTTAATTACCAGACATTTCCAGATCTTGACTTTGGGCATACCTTAAGGTTGTTCGCTGGAGGTTTGCGTTTTGATCTTTCAGCTGTTTTATATTTGAATAGCTTGGTTATTCTATTGTTGCTGATTCCTTTTAGGTTTAGGTTTTTAACTGGTTATCAAAGCTTGGTGCGATGGATTTTTATTGTTGTGAATGCCATTGGTTTAGCATTAAACGTGATTGATCTCTTTTACTTCAGGTTTACAGACAGGCGAACAACTTTTGATGTAGTCAATCAATTTGAGAATGAGCAAAACATCAGCGAATTATTGTTAAGTTTCGCTACCGATTATTGGTATGGCATTCTTATTTGGACAATTTTAGTTGGCTGTCTTGTTTATCTGACTAAAAAGATTCGGTATTCAGGTCCGCAGGTTCAGCATCATGTTGCGTTTTATCTTTCTGGTATTGTAATTCTTCCGGTAGCGATTTATTTAATCATTGGAGGTATGCGTGGTGGTTTTGCACACAGTACCAGACCTATCACGATTAGCAATGCAGGTGAATATGTAAAAAATCCTAAAGAAGTTGCTATCGTATTAAATACACCTTTTGCTTTGATGCGTACCTATGGAAAAGCAAAATTTAAGAAAGTAGAATATTTTTCAGAACAAGAACTTGCTTCTATATACAATCCTGAAAAATTTCCAACAGATAGCGGATTTCAGAAAAAGAATGTGGTAGTTATCATTTTAGAAAGTTTTTCGCGTGAGTTTTTCGGTTTTTATAATCAGGATAAAGAAAATTACAAAGGTTATACTCCCTTTTTGGATTCGTTACTTCAACATAGTTTAACGTTCGAATATACGTTTGCAAATGGTAGAAAATCGATTGATGGATTGCCATCTTCGGTCGCTAGTATTCCATCATTAGGGATGCCTTACTTTTTAACACCTTACTCGAATAATCGAATTAATAGTTTAGGATCGGTTTTGCGCAAAGAAGGATATCACACTTCCTTCTTTCATGGTGCACCCAACGGTTCGATGGGTTTTCAGGCTTTTATGAATCTTGCAGGTTTTGAATATTATTATGGTAAAACAGAATACAATAACGATGCTGATTACGATGGCATCTGGGGAATTTGGGACGATAAGTTTTTTAATTTTTATGCTGATAAATTGAATGAATTTCCGAAACCCTTTATGAGTTCAATTTTTTCGGTGTCATCGCATCATCCGTTTGAGCTTCCGGATAGGTATAAAGATAATTTCAAAGGAGGAAAAGAACCTATTTTGAAGTGCATTGAATACACAGACTATTCTTTGAGGTTATTCTTTGAAAAGGTGAAGAAGACAGATTGGTATGATAATACTCTTTTTGTGATCACAGCCGACCATATTTCATCTAATGTATTATTTGACGAAACCTACACAGCGTGGGGTTCTTATGCAGTTCCTCTATTCTTTTTCTCACCAGATAATTCTTTAAAAGGAATTAAAGAATGAATAGCGCAGCAGATTGATATCATGCCGAGTGTTTTAGATTATTTGAATTATGATAAACCTTATCTGGCTTTCGGAAGAAGTGTTTTTTCAAATGAGAAATCTTTTGCCTTTAATTACAACAATGCCTATCAATTTTTTGAAGATGATTACTTATTGATTTTTGATGGAACCCAAACCACTTCTCTTTACAATTTTAAAGAAGATAAAATGTTGAAGCAGAATCTAATTGAAAAAGAAAAAGATAGAGTTTATGAGATGGAAAGAAAAATAAAAGCGATTATTCAGCAATACAATAATCGTTTGATTAAGAATGATATGGTGATCAATAATCATTTATTCAAATGAATTAATGCAATATAACCCCAAGTTGAATCACAAACATCGCTGGTTGTGTATAACCAGTTTCGTAGTTGATGAAACCATCAGCATCTACTTGTACCGAACCTCTTTTCACATACCGCAAAGTTTCCCCGGTAAAATACCCGGCTTTTACTTGAAAGCTGGCTTGTAGCAGGTCACTCACTTTTGCTCTGCGAGAATGCGTTCCAATAAAAACTCCATAGGCTAAACCAGTATCATTTTCTGAATTGATGAGTTCGGGTTGTTCATCGTTTAATGTATCAAAAGCTGTTTTATCTATTTTAGTTCTGGCAGAAAATACTTGTAAACCACCGTTAGCTTCTAAAAAGAATTTTTGAGAAAATTGAAAAGGTGCATAAACTCTTATGCTTGGTAAGATAAGGTATTGATTGAAAGTAGTTTTTAAAGGAGGAGAGACATTGTTCCCTTCAATTTTATCGCGACCGTAGGTGTGATACGTAAAATCAAGTCCGACCAATAAAAGTGACGAGCGTTTTTTACCAAATGGATTTACACCAAAACCAGCAGAGAAACCAAATCCTAATCCACCCACATTGTTATCTACTGCTTTTTGCAATTCGGGTTGGGGAAGAGCAAAGGAAATACCAGTATCAAAAAATCCTGAAACCGGAGTGGTTGCAGGATTTAGTTTTTTATCAATTTCGTATTCTTCAATGTTTACATCTTGTGCTGCTAGTTGTACAGTTATGATGCAAAAAAGAAAGAACAGAAATTCAGATTTCATACTACGCTAAGTTGTGATACACGCTTTGCACGTCATCATCTTCTTCTAAAGCTTCAATGAGTTTTAACACTTCATCTTGCTGTTCTTCACTCAAATCTTTTGTGGTAGTGGGAATGTATTGTAACTCTGAGTTGGTGGCTTCAATTTTTCTTTCTTCTAAAAATTTTTGCATGCTGCCGAAATCTGTAAACTTAGTATAAATAATAGTTTCTTCTTCACCTTGGTCAATGTCTTCGGCTCCTGCATCAATTAAATCTAATTCTAATTCTTCCAGGTTTAATACACCATTGGCAAATTTAAAAACACCTCTTCGCTCAAACATAAATGAAACAGAACCTGAGTTGCCCATGGCACCATCATTCTTGGAAAAAATCAAACGAATGTTGGCAACCGTTCGGGTCGGATTATCGGTAGCACACTCTACCAATACTGGTACGCCATGTGGTGCATATCCTTCGTAAACTACCTCTTGAAAATCTTTTTCTTCTTTATTCGATGCACGTTTGATAGCAGCTTCTACTTTATCCTTAGGCATGTTGATACCTTTGGCATTTTGAATGGCCACGCGCAACTTCTGATTGCTTTCAGGGTTGGCGCCACCATGTTTTACGGCAATAGCAATTTCTTTTCCGATTTTGGTAAATGCTTTCGAGATTCTTGCATTGCGAGCGAATATTTTGTGTTTGCGTTTTTCGAAGATGCGTCCCATATAATTTGCTAAATGTTGTGTAAAATTAATGCTAAGGATTTTAACCTACAACCTTTACTAAATCAAGAGTTGCTTTTCTGTTTAGTTTTCCGTTTTCGGTTCGTTTAAATTGGGGAAGTATATATATTTCTTTAGGATTCTGGTAAGGTGGCAATGTTTCTTTTAATTGCTGAAGAAGAAGCACAGTAGAAATTGATTCATTACTTTCAATCAATAAGATGAGTTTCTCACCTAACTTATCATCTGGTAAAGCACTAACGAAATAGGTATCGATAGCTAAGGCACGAAGTATACTTTCTATTTTATTTTCTATTTCTTCCGGATGAATTTTAATACCACCAGAGTTGATAACAAAATCTGCTCGTCCTAACCATTCGAAAGATTTATCGTCATATAGTTTAACTACATCATGGGTTTGATTGTCTTCCGCAAGGTAGGGCGCACGAATGCGTAAGCAACTATTTTCATTTTGGAATAATTGAATGCCTGGTAATGGATAAAATCTTTCTTGTTTATTCTCTCCACTTATTTTTTGTAAAGCAATGTGTGAAATGGTTTCTGTCATGCCATAAGTTAAATAAACATCACTTTCGGCATGCGCAATTTTTTCCTTTAATGAATTTGAAAGAGGCGCACCACCTATTAAAATTTTTTTCAAGCGCGATAAGGTATTTAAACCAAAAGTGTCAATCAAAGTTTGTATTTGCAGAGGGACCAAAGCAACAAAATCAAATGTTTGTTGGTCGGAGAAATTTTGCAGTGGATTATTACTAGGTTCAGTGATGTAAATATGTTGTTGCCATACCATAGCTCGGGTTAACATCATGATACCGGCAATGTATTGGGCTGACAACGCGAGTAACGCATGTTGATTGGCTTTTAATTGTAAGGCGTTACCAGTTGCAATGGCTGAAGCGATTAACTGCTCGCGTGTAACAATTATTTTTTTAGGTTTACCGGTTGAGCCACTTGTTTGTAATGCAAACTTTTGTTCACCTGCTAACCATTTCTGTAAAAATGAAAACGCGAAGTTAGCGTAAGTTGAATCTGATATCTTTTTTTGCTGAAGAATATCTTGCCACTCTATTTGCTGTTGGTTGAAGAAAATCTTTTGAGTAGGAATATTCATCACTGTGCAATCATCCTTCCATGATTTGATCCAAATCGTTTCTAAACCTATCGATGATCAACTTTTCTTTGGCACTGAATCCACTACACGATTCTGCCACTCTGTTCATAACGCGAATGGCCACATTCACTAATTCGGGAGTGAGATGTTCTTTGTATTTTTTTAAATCGTGTAAAGCTTCGTTGTAAGCGAGATCGATTGAGGGTTGCGTTACTTCATCGAGTAATTCGAAACGACTTTGAGCAATCCATGAATTGAGCGCAAGTTCTTCTTCTACAATTTTTGAAAATGCAAATTTTTCATCTGCGCTCAATCCACGATCAGCCTTGGCAATAACATAAGCCATCTCTGCAATTGCTCTGTATATTTCTCTTTTTTCGATATCCATAATCCGAATTTTCCTTATGGAAATTTAGGATATTTTGACCAATCTGGTTCACGTTTTTCTAAAAATGCATTCTTTCCTTCTTTCGCTTCTTCAGAAAGGTAATAAAGTAAAGTTGCGTTTCCTGCCAATTCTTGAATACCAGCTTGTCCATCGAGTTCTGCATTGAAAGATGATTTTAACATACGAAGAGCAATTGGACTTTTGGCAATCATTTTTTTGCACCACTCTACATAGGTTTCTTCCAGCATCTCTAGTGGCACAACTTTGTTGACTAATCCCATATCCAAGGCTTCTTTTGCATCGTATTGATCACACAAATACCAAATCTCTCTTGCTTTTTTCTGGCCCACAATTCTGGCTAAATAAGATGCACCAAAACCACCATCGAAACTTCCCACTTTTGGTCCGGTTTGTCCGAAGCGTGCATTTTCTGCTGCTATTGTTAAATCACAAACCACATGCAATACATGTCCTCCACCTATGGCCCAACCGGCAACAGCTGCCACAACTGGTTTAGGAATAGAGCGAATCATTTTTTGTAAATCCAATACATTCAGTCTGGGTGTAGCATCAGAGCCTACGTAACCACCATGACCGCGCACACTTTGGTCGCCACCGCTGCAAAAGGCTTTGCCACCTTCGCCTGTTAATACCACAACGCGGATGTCAACATTTTCGCGACACCAATGCATGGCATCAATCATCTCTTGTACAGTTAGCGGAGTAAATGCATTATGAACATGCGGACGATTAATGCTGATGCGTGCAATGCCGTGGTATTGATGCAACAAAATTTCTTTGTATTCTTTAACAGGTTGCCAAGGATATTTTAAGTTCATATTATTGGATTGAATGGATTACTTGTTTTTTAAATTGTTCGAAAATTAATCGATTGGTTTCTACATCTGAGTTAAATTCTACTAATGCAGGTGTATTTTTTTTCTCGAAGAAGGATGTCCAAAAATTTTCAGTGGGAAGATGATGATCGAAACTATGGTATTCGATGTTATTTTCTTCGCACGTGTATTTTGCTTTGAATTTTTGTTTGGCTACGAAAAAATCATTGGCTTCAGGTAAATCTGAGGGGCCATCAATCAGCTTAAATATTACTCCTCCTTGATTGTTAAGCAGAACAATGCGAAGATTAGGCAAATGATAGTGATGCCAAAAAGCGTTTCTATCGTAAAAGAAAGCGATATCGCCTGTAATGAAAACATTTAATTTTTCTGGATGAGCTAAGCAATGCCCTACTACTGTGCTGGTGCAACCATCTATGCCGCTCGTGCCACGATTTGCATATAGGGTAACGTTATTCTTAGTAATGCCGCAATAATTGGCATACCGAACACTCATGCTATTGGCTACGTGAAGATTACAATTTTCTGGTAGATGTTGAAGGCAATCGGAAACGAACTTAAATTCTCCTTTTTCGGTATGGGTAAAAAATTGATTCGTTTTTTCTTTTGCTTTCTTCTCTAGCAAAATCCAATCATTGAGATAAGCAGTATTTTGATTGGAAAGTTTTAAATCTTGAAAGGATTGAAAGAAATTTTCTGCGGTGGTTAAAATAGCTTGTGGTTGACTTTGAAAAGGGTCTGCTACCGGCCACTCTTCACCAATGTGGAAGTGTGTAAAATTTTTCTGTCTTAAAAAGAGTTTGATCTGTTTCGAAATAACAGACATACCAAAAGACAATAATAAATCAGGCTGTAGTTTTTCTTTTTGTTCCTCAGCGAGATTTCCTAAAAAAGTATCAGCATGATGAATACCATTTTCGATGCCATGAAAATTTGAAATGACATCAGCTAATATGGGTGCATTCAATGCGGCAGAAAAGGATGCTAAGGATTTTCTTTCCTCATCTGAAGGAAAACCTTGAGCCGCAACGATGAGAATGCGTTTTGCGTTTTTTATTTTCTCGGTAATGTTATTTTTTGCTTGAATAGAAAGTGCAGATTGAAAATGAGTTACTTCATTTTTTTGAACAGGAGCTTCAAAAGTAATGATCTCGTTTACCTTGGGATAAAGCGGTTCCCTTAGTGGAACATTGATGTGTATAGGTCCTTTTTTAGGTAACAAAGAAGTTTGAATAGCTTCTGTAACGATTTTATATATGTTCCAAACGTTATCCTGGTGTTCGTATTCTTGCGGCAGTTGATACGATTGCTTTACATGCTTTCCAAAAATCTCGTACTGAAAAATTGTTTGTCCATCGTATTGGTTGATCCATTCTGCTGGGCGATCTGCTGTTAATACGATTAAGGGTACACCTGCAAAAAAAGCTTCTGCCACAGCAGGAGCAAAGTTGTAAGCAGCAGAACCTGAAGTACATATTAAGACAACAGGTTTTTGAGTGGCTTGTGCTATGCCCAAACCTACAAATGCTGCACTTCTTTCATCGCTGAAAACGCGCACGTTAAATTTTCCATAACGGGTAAACGCTAAAGTAAGCGGTGCACAACGCGAACCCGGGCAAATGATAACATCTCGAATGCCAGATTCAAAACAAAGAGCAGCGATGTTATAAATGGACTGCAACCTCATGCAACAATTACTTTTAAGAGAGTGGCCATTTTCATTTCAGTTTCTTCAAATTCTTTTTGTGGGTCGGAGTCGGCTGTAACACCAGCGCCTGCATACAATTGAATGCCATTTTTATGTACTTGCAAACATCTTAGGTTAACAAATAATTGTGTTTGATCTTTCAATTTTACAGGGCCGAGGTAGCCACTATACAAACTTCTGTTATATCCTTCTTCCTTTTTCAGGAAATCTAACGAAGCAGATAAAGGCATGCCACACACAGCAGAAGTTGGATGAAGCAATTGCAACATCACAGAACCCAATTGTGGAAAATTAGTAGCTTTCATATCTACTATAAATTCA
>JAPZUF010000031.1 GCA_027533395.1 Cyclobacteriaceae bacterium | reverse complement strand
TAAATTTATTATATCAGTATAAATACTTTATTACTAAGATGGCAAGTGGTCAGTTTAATGCAAAAACCATTGATTTTACTCGCGAAATTTTGTGATCAAAGTCTTACGAAATATAGTGGTCAGTGTTCGCGGAATCTCCATGGGGTTCTCCCTCACCCTCGATACAAACGAGGGCGAGGGGGGGGGGGTATCATTCATTACAGTCATAATCAAGTTTAAATCTTAGTTGAACATCATTTCTAAATATCTCTAAATCTAAACTTTTACTTATTTTAACAACTGAATCCCCTTTTCTTAAATGACTAAAACATCCACTTTTATCAAAAAGAAGAATATAACTCTTGTACAACTTTCCTGATTCATTTATCTCAATAGTCTCAAAATTATGATGATTTGAATCTAAATACACCTTATCAATAATTCCTACAAAAGACTCATTCAGCGCATCATCTTGTCTCAAACACTGAGCACTTCTTGAGTTTTCAATCACTAATACTATAACAATTATTAATACAAAAAAGGCAACTATGGCAAAATAAAATGCTTTAGATGTCATATTTTGTTAGATTATTTGCCAAAAGTATTAAAGTTGCCCCATACTCGTCCTCGTTTGCAGCGAGGACGTATGTAATTGGCATTTGTAATGCGCTTTCATTTATATTATAATTACTTCTATTAGCCTCAAAACTATTGTTTAGTGAAAAAAACATTATCTATCCTAATACATTTCATTCTTTAATTAAAAATTATAAAATTTTTTGTACGATACAATTGTAATGCACTCTCACCCTCATTACAAACGAGGGCGAGTAAGGTAATTTTTAAAACAAGATTGTAGCTTAAAATTTTACCTATTCAGTTTTAAACTCCTTATTCAATAAATACAGTACGGTATCGAACTGATTAAGAGGTTCTATGTGCCCACCATCTAAGGCTATATGTTGGTAGGTAAATGCAAAATTGTTCTCTTGCAATCTCTTTACAATTTCATCCGACATTTTTGTTGCTGGCCATTGCTCATCTTTCTTACCAGATAAAATCAAAATCGGACCGTTGATATTTTCTACTTCTATTCTTGCCTTGTTTACAGCAAGTGTATCTTCTAACATCATTGAAAATGCATCGAATAAATTTCCTTTTATTGCAGGAACAATTGTTTTAAAAGGCGCAGGCACATACTCTACTTCTTTGCCTTTATATTGCCACGATGATGTATTTGCACTAATCGTTAAAGCCGGCAAACTGACATGCGAAGTAGATAATGCAATTACACCGGCAAACTGTTTATATCTGCTCGCCAAATTCAAAACCAATTCTCCGCCTTTAGATCCTCCCATCAAAATAATCTTACTCGTATCAATTTGCTTGTTACGTTTTGCCACTTGAAAAATAGTATCTGCTAAAGCATCAAGCGAAATTCGATCTAACGCATCAGGTGTATTTTCTGTTTTAAAGTAACCAATGGCCAATACAGCAAATCCATTTGCCAATAAAGAATCGCGTTTGCCTTTTAAATATCGTCTTTCCCAATCGTTACCTCCCGATCCACCACCAAAAGCCACAACTAGTGGTTGCTGGTTTCCTTCAGCTAAAAATAAATGACAATCAAATTTTCCATATTGAGCAGATAACGCTGGTGTATGCAATGAGAGGTAAATTACAATGCTTACAAAAGCGAGAATCGCAAAAAATACGAATACTACTTTTTTCATAGCTCAAGCTACTTTTACTGTTGATTTAGACAAGTACTCATAAGCATTATAGAGTAAAAGTATTTCAACAAGGATGGCCGGCACGAGCAACACAAACGAAACGAAAAAGAATAAAACAGAAATTAGTGTAACACCTATAATGATTTCTAAAATTCCTGCAATTTTGGCCAATCCTCCCATGCCATCTTGTAAACGCAAGAGTGCTATACCAAAAATAAACGAACACACACCTGCAACAATAGCCAACATGGCATAGGGTAAGGATAGTTGTTCTAAAGTTGAATGAAACATTGAAATATCTACTATCGATGATACCAATATCACTACCATCATCATAATAGATGAGATGGATAACAATTTATTTTCGAAAAGTTTAGCTAATAAAAAAAAGCCAAAGGCAAATACAACATAGGAAATCACCAATCCTATGTTTAAGGCTAGGTAAACCCAAAACATATTCTGGCTTTTTCCATTTTCATGAGTAAGCCATGAAATATCCATAGCTGTTAAAGCTATTTCGAAAGTTAGATAAATGATACCAGCTACAATAGCCAATAAAAGTTGTTGCTGATTTTTATGATTGCTAATGATTGATGTTTCCATTGTTGTTGGGGTTTGAGGTTGAAAAACAAATTCTTCTCCGAGCGAACGCCATAAAATTTTAATCGTAGAAAGCCGTGGAATGACTTCACCTGCTTCTATGCGTTGGATAGTGCGCGCACTAACAAAACTTTTTGAGGCCAGTTCTTCTTGCGTGAGCTGATTTCTTCTGCGCAATTCTATGAGTTGCTTGCCAAGTTCGGGTTGTTGCATGTCGTAAGATTTTCTGTTGCAATGATACGACCCTGCTTCGATTTTGGTC
Organism: Cyclobacteriaceae bacterium; assembly: GCA_027533395.1. GTDB lineage: Bacteria > Bacteroidota > Bacteroidia > Cytophagales > Cyclobacteriaceae > Chryseotalea. The sequence goes on along the minus strand of JAPZUF010000031.1, from coordinate 11,015 downwards.
TAAAAATAAACCCGACATTTACCCGACACTTCAGAAAATAAGGTTTTCTGTAAAAAGAAATGACTTAAATTCAAATTTTATCAATTGAAGCCTTGACGATTTGTCTTTATCCTGACAATTTGTATATGTTATAATAGCCATTTTTATTAGATGAAAATCCTTACAACCCTTCTACGTTTAGTGGCAGCAATCATCATGCTGCAAACTTTGTATTTTAAATTTACAGCCCACCCCATGTCTGTTTCAATCTTCGAAACATTGGGCATTGAACCTTATGGAAGAATCGGAATCGGCATTGCAGAATTAATAGCATCTATCTTATTGCTTATTCCTAAAACTACTTGGGTTGGAAGTTTGTTGGGTTTCGGATTGATGGCCGGTGCAATACTTTCTCACTTTCTATTTCTTGGTATCGCTATTGATGGAGATGCTTCTTTATTTATTTATGCGTTGGTAACTTTATTATGTTGCGCAATACTCATCTATTTCAATTGGAAAGTAATTCATCAGCAAACCCTCAATCTTTTGAAAGCATTTAATTAAAAATGATTTCTGTTTTCGAATACATCACCATTCTCATTTCTATCATTTTAGGCTTAGGTATTACTAAACTATTAGCTGGCTTTGCTACAATGATTGTGCGCATCAGGCATTGCAATTTATATTGGCCACATATCTTGTTTATCATTTTAGCCTTTCTCATCCACATTCAAGATTGGTTTGTAACTTATGAATTAAGAACTATTGATAAGTGGAATCTGCCTCTGTTCTTATTTATAATTTTATACCCTGTTACACTGTATCTTTTATCCTATATGTTGTTTCCTCTTAAATATGGGAATCATCAGTATGATTTTAAAAACTTTTTTATGATGAATTACGAAAGGATTTATAGTTTATTAATTGTTCTGGTCATTCTTTCGATTTTACAAAACATTTACATCTTCCACTATCAATGGAAGGAGCAGATTATTCAAATTATCATTTCAATAGCATTAATTTTTATCCTTGTTTTCAAGCTTAATAAAAGTTTAGTACATAAAAGCCTTGCATTCATGTTGCTTACTTTCTTCATCATTTCCATCATCTTTCAATGGAATACACTCATCATTCTATAAATAAGGCAGAATCAATCAAATAAATCTTCATCTTATCTCATTTTCGTTGTAGTTTAGTATAATATCTACTATTCAGCACTAGTTATTTAAATTGTAATGGGTTTAAAATGAGAAAACTTGTTATCCTCTTTTTTCTGTTTTGCTATAATCTCGGAATTAGTCAGAACGCGCAATATGTAAATGTTTTTATAGGAACTGATGGAACAGGCCATACTTTTCCTGGTCCATCTATGCCTTTTGGAATGGTGCAGCCTGGTCCTGATAACAAGGATATTGGATGGAATCACACAAGTGGTTACCAATACAGAGATACTATGCTTCTTGGTTTTTCCCAAACTAGGTTTAGTGGCACAGGTATTAATGAAATGGGTGATGTATTGTTACTACCTATCAATCCAAACAAAAAAAGTTATAAAAACACATATTATAAAAGCACGGAAGTTGGTAAAGTTGGCTACTATGCTTTAACTAAGAAAGATGATGTAAAAGTTGAATTAACTTGTTCAGAAAGGGTAGCTTTTCATCAATATACTTTTCCCCAATCTACTGCTCAAGTATGGGTTGATTTACAGCATGGTTTACGATTTGTATTTGATGAAAATAATCAGAAAGGTCTTGTTCTTGATAGTGAAGTTCGAATTGAAAACAATACCACCCTATCTGGATTTTGTTCAACACAAAATTGGGTAAATAGAAAATATTTTTTTGTAATCCATTTCGATCAACCTTTTACAAACTATACTATTCAAGAAAAAAAAGAAAATGAAAAAGCACCCAAATATCTACTTGACTTTAATCTTAAAAAGAAAACTTTAAAAGTAAAGATTTCCTTATCATCTGTTTCCATTGATGGCGCAAAACGGAATCTACATTCGGAGATCCCTCATTGGAATTTTAAAAAAGTATACGAAAACAATCTTGAACAATGGAACAACTATTTAAACAGAATAGAAATTGATGCTTCGTTGAAGCAAAAAGAAATATTTTTTACTTCACTTTACCATCTGTTTCTTCAACCATCCAACATAGCAGATGTTGATGGGCAATACAGAGGTGTTGACGATAAAATTTCAATCGCACCCAATAAGACGTATTATTCAACTTTATCAATTTGGGATGTATATCGAGCTGCATTTCCTTTATTACAAATACTAGCTCCGGAAAAAATTGATGGTATTATTCAAACTATGCTTATCCACCATAAAGCGAAAGGTTTTTTGCCAATTTGGACTGCATGGGGGCAAGACAATTATTGCATGATAGGCAATCATGCAATACCCATAATTCTATCAGCGTATCAAAATGGCTTCAAAGGATTTAATGCCAACGATGCTTTACAAGCAATGGTAGAAACATCAACAAGGTCGCATATCAACTCAGATTGGGAATTGTATAATGAATATGGCTACTATCCTTTCGACAAGTTAGATAATGAAGCCGTCTCAAGAACATTAGAAAGTGGATATGACGACTGGTGTGTTGCAAAAATGGCATTCATGCTTAAAAAAATTAATACATTTAAAACTTTTGTGCTACGGTCACAGTACTATCAAAATTTATACGATAAAGAAACGAGTTTTTTCAGAGGGAAAGATACTAAAGGCAATTGGCGGGAACCCTTCAATCCCTTAATAGCTACATCTCCTCTCAATAATCCTGGTGATTATACAGAAGCAAATGCCTGGCAATATTTTTGGACACCAGCACAATTCGATATTCCAGGCTTAATAACACTTTTAGGAGGAAAAGAAAACTTCACTAATAAACTAAATCAGTTTTTTACAATCGAAGCCGATAATCCTAATAAATTCTTAGGACAAGAAGCTATGATAGGACAATATGCACACGGTAATGAACCGAGTCACCACATCATTTATTTATATGCAATGAGCAACGAACCTTTGCGAGGCCAAAAATATATCCATAAGGTGATTAACGAATTTCATAATAATACACCTGATGGCATGATTGGAAATGATGATTGCGGACAAATGAGTGCTTGGTATATTTTTTCTTCATTAGGTTTTTACCCGGTAAATCCTGCAGACGGACAATTTATATTGGGTAGCCCACAAATTAAAAGTGCTACCATTAAGTTTAAAAATAAAAAACAATTTACTATTCTGGCTAACAATCATTCAACTGAAAATATTTACCATCACCTTAGGTTTTTAAATAACCGAAAAATGGAAAATAATTTCATAACCTATCAGGAATTAATACAAGGAGGAACTTTAACATTTGAAATGACAAAGCAATGAAAATAGTTTTCACACTCTTAATAATAATAACCATGGTAAATGTGAATGGACAAACCTTGGATGAAAAATTTAAGTCATTACCTTTCGGAAGCATTAAACCTACTGGTTGGTTGAAAGAACAAATGCAAAAAGATTTAGAAGGATTTGTGGGGCATTTAGATCAAATCGTTCCTGAACTAATAAACGACCCTATATATGGAAGTGGACGATTAAAAAAGAATTCTAAAGCAAAAGATTTGGGAAATCATAAAGAGGGAGATGCGGAAGGAGATGAACAATATAAATGGTGGAACAGCGAAACACAATCCAATTGGTGGGATGGTTATTTACGTCATGTTTTATTACTAGATAACCAAAAAGGAAAAGAGAAGGTAAAAAAATACATTGAAAATATACTCGCCACTCAAGATACCGATGGTTACATTGGTATTTACGATAAAGAATTAAGATATCAATTTAATAGTGAAAATGGAGAACTCTGGTCGAAAGCAAGTTTATACAGAGGCTTATTAGCCTATTACGAATATACAAAAGATAAAAAAGTTTTTGATGCAGTAGAGAAAGCTGTAGAAAACGTAATGATTCATTATCCAATCAATCAGTCAAGTCCTTTTAACACGGGTAATTCCTTTAATGGTGGTGTTTCGCATGGTTTAACTTTTACTGATGTACTAGAAAGAATGTATTTCCATACAAATAATAAAAAATACAGAGATTATGCTTTGTTTCTTTACCAAGATTTTTCAGCAACGTATCAATCTGAGGCTGATGCTCAATTTAAAAATGTGATTGATTTAAACTATAAACTTCAATCACATGGTGTTCATACATTCGAGCACATCCGAACTTTGATCATTGCAGCGTACGCATCTCAACAAAAAAAATACAATGAAGCTTTACAAACTTATCTAATAAAAATAAAAAATGCAGTGACTGTTAGTGGTGGAGCAATTGGAGATGAATGGATTGCAAAAAGAGACGCTAACGAAACAGTTACAGGTTACGAATACTGTTCTTTACAAGAACTATTAGATAGTTATGCTTTGTATTTTCAAAAAACAGGTGATGAAAAAACAGGTGATGAAATCGAGAATATTTTTTTCAATGCAGCACATGGCTCCAGAAATCCTTTACATTCTTGTATAGCTTATTTAAAGACAGATAATTCATTTGAAATGCTGGGCACTAAAAATGGAGAGGTTGAAGCCAATAGAAAACAAACTCGATACAAATACTCACCTGCACATCAAGATGTGGCCGTGTGTTGCAACCCCAATGCAGGCAGAATTTCTCCTTACTTTCTTCAAAATGCCTGGATGAAAGAAAACGATATGACTATTATTGCCTCATTACTTATGCCAAGCGTTGTCGAAACGGATTTAAATAACAACCAAGTTAAAATTGAAAATATAACTCAATATCCTAACACCAACGATTTTCATTTTAAGATACAACTGAAAGCTAAATCAAAGTTTACTATCAAAATTAGAAAGCCATCATGGGTAACCAAGATTACAACTAATGAAAATTTTATACTCAAAAATGGGTTTATTGTAATAGAAAGAAACTTTTTACAACAAGATTCGATTCAAATTTCCTTTGAAACTGATGTGCAAATGCTGAAAACTAAAACAGGCCATTATTATTTTAAACATGGCGCTCTTCTATACGCATTTCCAATTCAAGCAAAAGAAATAAAAGGCAAAAATTATTTCGGAGAATTCAGTGATTATTTTTACGAACCCGTTTCTCATTCGAAATACTTATTTAGCGAAAAAGCAAAACCTATCTTTCGTGATAATAAAATTTATGTTGAGTTACTGAATATGAGCAACCATCTAGTTGAAGAAGTGGAACTTGTACCACTAGGTAAAACCATTTTAAGGCAGTTAACTTTTTAAAATCATAAAAAGCCAAAAACAAGCGAATAACAATAAGATAACCTTGATTAATTGTAATATATCATTAGACTTATTAATTTCACGTATTCATTAATTCTCAAATCAAAGTTGTGCATGAAATTAATCACCCAATTTCTATCTCTAAGTATACTACTTACCTCTTGCGTTGCTTACCACTCCGGCACCATTAGTTCTTCCTCAATTAGCAAACCATTTCAATACCAAGATATGGCAATTGGAATTGCTCAAAGCAAACAATTTATGTTTTTAGGAGGTAATTCCCAAGATGGCTTAGTGCTAGAAGCTAAAAAAGAATTAATGAAAAACTATCCTTTGAAAAAAAATGAAGAATACCTGAATTTCACAATAGACTTTAAGCGAACATACTATCCAATACTAACAAAAGTAAAAGTAACTGTTACAGCAGACATCGTAGCTATACAATCAGATACTGTTTTTGAAAAATATAGCGATATCTACAAAAAAAGATTACAAAATAATTACATCAACCAAGAGTTATTTGTTGTCGGTGATTCCATTCCGATTGGAAGAAAAAAAATAGGTGTATTAATTTCTATGAATAAAAACAATCGCGCAAAAGTACAATACACTACTAAAAGAAATCACACAAGAACTGAAACATGTAATATTAATGACCTCTATGTAATGAAAGATTCATACAGAGGTTTAATAAGAAATGATATGTTTATTTATGATATCAATGTCAATGGTCAAGTAAAACAAACTAGCGGAAGAATCATTGCGTTTGGACTCAAAGATTTCCAAGTGCGCGATGGTTCTGGCAATATCATTAAGTTACAGTATAGAAAATAAGCTAAAGGAAAAATAGCTATCTATTTCACTTATCTAAAATTTGCATTGATTATTGAGAATCTTTACCTCAATTCTGTAAACTTATTTCTTTAGCTTTATTAATTTGAATTAATGTATTTCAATAAAATTATTTGTGACTTTTAATCACTAAGCTGATTATTACAATAAATTCTATGACCGAAGCCGAAATACGCGATGAGTACAACATTCTTGAAAAATCAAGAAAAGACTCGCGTGCTTTCGGTTCGTTATATGAAAAATACTACGACAAAATTTTTTACTTCATCTACCGCCAAACTGAAGATGAAGATGTAACAGCCGACTTGTGTTCTCAAACTTTTTTAAATGCTTTAAATAATGTAGAAAAGTTTGAGTTTCGCGGCTTACCTGTTTCTGCCTGGTTTTATCGCATTGCAGCCAATGAAGTCAATAAATTTTATAAAAAGAAAAAGGCAAGTCGTGTTTTTAGCATTGAGGAAATGCGTGTAAAGGAATTGGTAGAACTCGCCAACTTCGATTGGGATGAAGAAATGATTCAAAAATTATTGCAACATCTAAAAGAACTGCCTACCGAAATGTTAGAAGTTTTAGAACTTAGATTTTTCGAGGACAAAGATTTTAAGGAAATTGCATTTATCTTAAATATAACAGAGAGTGGCGCAAAGATGAGAACGTACCGTGCAATAGATAAACTGCGCAGCTATTTTAATCAGAAAGGAAAATACGATGGCAAGAAATGATATCAGGCTGAGAAGAAACCGCATGCAGGCCGGTAACATTGCCAGACACCGCAATTATGGTGAGCTGTTGCAACGCCACGAACGCGAACAAAAATTCAGAAGGTACTTTAAATTGTTTGGCTACTTTTTAGTGGTAGCTTTCCTCATTATTTTACTTGTTATTGTTGTAAGATGGGAACAACGTAAGAAAGTAAAAGAGAAACAAAAACAAACTACAAGCTATGTTTGGAAGCCAGCGCATCATTAAACGCTTTCTTTCCCAAGTCAATCATTTCCTGAGCACGATAAAATTCAAAAACACCACAAGCATCGCGAGATACTTCTACAATCAATTCGGGCTGATGCATTTCAAACATCAAATCTGTCAGTCGATCTTGCGTTAAATCATACGACTTATTCAAAATATCAAACAATCCTAATTTCTCAACGTTTTCTTCAGCTTTGCTATCTAACCGCAATATCTGATTGCGAAATTGATCCATCATGCGCAAATAAGCAGCTCGTTCTTTATTGGCTTCTTGCTTGTTTACTTCAGATTGTATTTTTTGTTGAATGGGTTTTTGTGCGCTAATGTTTACTGCTACTACCCAATCTTCAGTTTGTTTCTTTAATACATTTACAGGAACAGGATTTAAAACGCCACCATCTACTAATTGCGTTCCTTGGTCATCAACCGGAGTAAAAATAGTAGGTATAGCAACGGACGCACGCAAGGCTTTGAATAAACTCCCTTGCTTGTAATGAATTTCTTTTCTGTGAATTAAATCGGTTGCAACTGCTGTGAATGGGATTTTAAAATTTTCAATTTGATGATCGCCTATCAATTGCTCAATCGCTTTAAAAACCTTTTCTCCTTTTACAAAACCTTGCGATGAAAAAGTAAAATCTAGCAACTTAAAAACATCTAAACGCGAAAGTGATTTCAACCATTTGGTATAAGCATCTAAATGACCTGCACAATACAAGCCACCTACGATTGCACCCATAGAACTTCCCGACACTTCTACAATTTCAAAACCATGTTCGTGTAGTGCTTCAATTACACCAATGTGTGCCATCCCTCGTGCACCACCGCTGCCTAAAGCCAACCGAACTTTTTTTTGCATGTTTTATTTTCCTTTAAAATTTGCTTTTCGTTTTTCTAAAAAAGCCTGAACGCCTTCTTTGTAATCAGCAGAGCCTCCTGCTATTTCTTGGCAATACGCTTCGTACTCTAACATGTCCTCTAAGGTGCTGCTGGCTGCACGATTCAGCATCTTCTTCATCAAACCAATGGCTTTTGTTGGAGCTTGCGCGTAATAATCTGTATAAAATTTAACAGCACTATCAAGCTCTTCTGCAGGAACAGCTTTGTTGATTAAACCCATCGCTTGTGCTTCTTTCGCCTTCACACGTGTACCCATGCTGCACAACTCAAAGGCTTTATTCATACCTACTAATTTAGGAAGGAAGAAAGAAGAACCGGAATCAGGAACAAGTCCGATGTTCACAAACACTTCAATCAACTGTGCTTCTTCCTGCGCCACTATTACATCACAAGCTAGTGCTAAGGAACAACCGGCTCCGGCAGCTACACCATTCAAGCGACATACAATGGGTTTAGGTAAATTGCGCATAGCGCGAATAATAGGGTTATATCGTTTATGCAACGAGTCGATAAAACTTCTCTTTTTCTGGCCGCTTGCTGCTTTTAAATCTTGTCCTGAACAAAAGGCTTTACCTGCACCTGTTAAAACTACCACGCGAACGTTATCATCTTTGGCTACCTGTTTGAGTGCATCTTGTAGCTCATACGTTATTTCATCGTTTAACGCATTAAAAACATCTGGTCGGTTTAACGTAAGGGTGGCTACGCCATCTTGTAGTGTATACAATAGAAATTGATAGTTCATATCTTTCATATTTTCTTTAAAACAAAATCAACATGCTTACGCTAGCTGTTACAATTCCTGCCACTGCTCCAGCATATACCTCGCGTGGTGTATGCGCACCTAAATACAAACGTGCCGACATAATAGCGCCTGCGACCACAATTGAAATCAACCACAACAGCATTAATTCATTCCCTCCTGAGAGGGCGTGTGTAAATCCAACAATGGTAACCCATGCTGTTGCAGCTAAACTATGTATGCTCACTTTCCAGCGCAGGGTTAACACAAAAGAAACCAATACCAATGCATCCGTTACTAAGATAAACCGAAACAAATTATCGCCCCATTGCAAACCTGTTTTTACATACAACAACCAAGTAACCAAAATATATAATAGCAAAATCATAAAGAAAGGCCAAATACGTTCTTTGCGCAGCGGCATTTTAAAACTGCTGATGGTACCGAACGATTTAAAGAAATAAACATTAATGGCCGGCAAACAAAAAGTGCTGATAAAAATAAGAACCGTTAAGTTTTTTACACTACTCGCTTGCACTGGCAAAATGGCCACCGGATACAACCAACCTAACAAAGCCACTAAGTAGGTCGCTAACAGTAATGGATGAAAAACAATAGAAATAAATTTACTGATAACGTTCATCTATACTTTAAATACTTTACGCTATAATTCCTTACGCAACCTCGCCACAGGTATGTTCAATTGTTCTCTGTATTTTGCCACTGTTCTTCGCGCAATGTTGTATCCTTTCTCATTCAACACTTTTTCAATTTTATCATCCGATAGAGGTTTGTCTTTGTCCTCAGCAACAATTAAATCTTTGATTATTTGTTTTACTTCTCTGCTGCTTACTTCCTCACCCGAATCGGTGGCAATACCTTCACTAAAAAAATACTTAAGCGGAAAAATACCAAAGTCAGTTTGCACCGATTTGCTGCTTGCCACGCGCGACACCGTACTGATATCCATGTTAATCATGCCCGCGATGTCTTTCAAAATCATAGGCTTCAGCTTAGTCTCATCTCCTTCCAAAAAATAATCGTATTGAAAGTTTACAATGGCTTGCATCGTTCTCAACAAAGTTTGTTGTCTTTGTTTGATGGCATCGATAAACCATTTAGCGGCATCTAGTTTTTGCTTAACGAAAGTTACTGCTTCTTTTAACTTCTTATCTTTTTTATCACCCTTATCGTACGCTTTAAACATTTCTGTATATGACCTGCTGATGCGCAACTCTGGTGCATTGCGTGAGTTAAGCGCGAGCTCTAATTTTCCGTTGTTGTTAATCAAAATAAAATCAGGAATAATCACCTGGTTTTTAGCCATGCCCGCAGTGTTGCTCACACCTCCAGGTTTTGGATTTAAACCAGAGATTAACATCACAATATCTTTCACATCGTCAGCATCTTCTTCTGCAATTTCAAGTTTGCGGGCAATCTTATCGTAATGCTTTTTGGTAAATTCTTCGTAGCAATATTTTAACGTATCAATCGCTTTTTCTACTATGTATGTTTTAGAAAATTTATCACCATCATCTTCTTCAATACCTTGTTTAATTCTCTCCAATTGCAACAACAAACACTCTTGTAAATTACGCGCTGCAATACCTGCAGGATCAAACGATTGTATCTTCTTTAAAATCTCTTCAACCTCCTCAGCAGTTGTATCAATACCTTGTGCGAAAGCCAAATCATTCACAATGGCTTCCAACTCTCTGCGGATGTAACCATCGCTTTCAATGCTACCAATTAACTGCTTGCCAATGGTTTGTTGCTTTTCATTCAAGCCTAAATAACCCAACTGTGTAAGCAACTGTTCTTGTAACGAAGTACCCATTGCCAAAGGCATCTCGCGGTCTTCATCATCATCTCCCCCATCACCTTGCATTTTGTAGCCACTGTAATCGTCATCACGCAAGTAATCATTAATATCTAATTCATCCTCCCCACCCGAAGTTTCAGAATACTCTTCATCATTGGCAGGTTGTTCATCAGGCAAATCGGTTTCACCTTCTTCCAACGCAGGGTTAATCTCCAATTCCTCCTCAATGCGCGCTTCCAACTCTGCTGTTGGCACCTGCAACAGTTTAATAAACTGTATTTGCTGAGGCGAGAGCTTTTGTTGTAACGACTGACTTAATCCTAGTTTCTGCATAATCAAATCCAATGCAAGTTAATCTTTCGGCACGAGGGTTGAAAATGAAGAAATCAATTCAATAATTAAAATTGGGCGGCCCTAGCCTAGCTATGCAGCTAGGCTAGGGCCGCCCAA